>NZ_QKTX01000007.1 GCF_003253485.1 Algoriphagus aquaeductus
GGATCACATCACGCCGCCGAAATGACCGCCGCCATGTACTCCTTCATGGCCAGTTGCAAAAGAAACCACATCAATGAGTTTGAATGGCTCAAAGACGTCTTTGAACGAATCCAAAGCATCAACCACAAAAACCTCTACCAACTCCTGCCATCCAACTGGCCCAAATACCGCCCTAAATAAAAATCACTTTTTCTGCAATATGGGGTTGGTCGGAGGGATACACTTATTTTTTAAAAAAACACCTCCGGGGCCATATGCCCAACCGTACTCCAACACCAAGTCAATCCATTGCTTCAACAGCGGAGGACAGGAATACCAATAAATCGGGTGATGCCAGATAATGATTTCATGCTGAAAAAGCAGCTCCTGTTCCTTTTGGATGTCTATGTTGAAATCGGGATATAGCTCATACAAATCCCGTATTTCAATGTTTTCCAAATGACTGATAGGTTCAAGGAGTGCGTGATTGACATCCGATTGTTCGTACTTCGGATGGGCAAAAAGTACCAGGATTTTTCTCATAAATAGACTCAATACATCCAACAGTGGTAGGAGTTGGAAGTCTTGAATATAAAAATCCTTGGCCTGATTGGAACCAACCCAGCCAATAAAAAATCAAAAAGGTCTTCATACCCAGCACCAAAAGCGAATGATGCAGGGTTATTGGAATTCTATTCCTCTTTTGAGGAAGGACTCTTCAAGACCAAATAGAAGCAATACAAGGTGATTCCGATAATCAGGCCTTGAGTAACTAAGGATAGTATAATAGCTGAGGTATTCATGGCTGAGTCTTTTTTCGATGTAGGGAAGAGTACCAAACTATGGCGGTGATCACGAGGAACAATATGGCAAGTTGGGTTCTTGCCAAACCGGAAAACCACATTTTTCGCTCCAAAAATTCGGATCGACTGGGATCAGCTGCCAGTTGGGCCTCCAGGTCGGCAAAGGTAAGTTTGGCGAGAAGGGAACTTGGATCCAAACTCCATCCTTGGCCGGATAGGAGATTTGAAAACCCGGCATTCCAATCATTTCCTGCCGGTGTGATCAGGGCTCCCAAGAGAACCATTAGGAGCAAGACCGGGGTGATGTATTTCATAATCCATTGATAAGCAGATGGAATTCGGATTTCTGCCCCTCGGTTTAGCTCTTGCCACCCCTTATCCATTCCAAAAATCCAAGTAAACAGTATGGTTTCCAAAAGCGCAAACACGACCAAACTGACGGTTCCTGCCCAATAATCGTATTCGTCAAAATATCCATATTGGTAAAATAGGACAGTAGGAATTCCCATCGCCAAGGCAATCAATCCAAAAGAGATCGCACCTTTTACTTTCCCCCAGCCAAACTCATCCTTCATAAAGCCCATCCAAGGCGTTCCCATGGCAAGCGATGAGGTGATTCCGGCAAAGAAAAGCAAGCCAAACCAGCAAATTCCCGCAAAAGCGCCAATAGCAGGTCCCCATTGCTGGAATAAATACGGCATGGTCTGAAAAGCCATTCCAAATCCGGCGTTTTCCAAGACCCAATCCAATCCCAAAAAACCTGCGGCAATCGGAATCACAATGGCACTTCCCAATACGACTTCCACGAGCTCATTGGTAAATCCAGCAGTCACTGAATTAAGGGCGATATCTTCATTTTCCTTCAAATAGGAAGCATAGCACTGGATCGACCCCATACCCACTGAAAGGGTAAAGAAAATCTGACCTGCAGCTGCCAACCAAACTTTGGGATCGGCCAGAGAACTGTACTGCGGTGTCCATAGAAAATTGATCCCATCCCAGGCATTGGCGTCGGGAAAAGCTTCCGACGCAAAACGGTCTCCCATGGTCCAGGCCCGAATGGCCAATAGGACACCAAATAAAATCAGCAAAGGCATACCGATCTTCGCGACTTTTTCGATTCCTCCCAAACCTGTAGAAAGGATATATACATTCACTCCCAAAACCAGAATGTAAATCAGGAGGGGGAATAGAGGAATCCCAAAATCTGACCCCTGCAAGAGTACATATTGGTCAAAAAATTGACTGATCGATTCCTTGTCCAAGCCGCTGAATGTCCCGATCACGCTATGTATCACATACATGAATGTCCAGGATTCGATATAGGTGTAATAGGCTACAACAGCGATATTGGTAAAAATTCCAAAAACACCGATGTACTTCCAATACCATTTTTGGCTCATGGAGTCCAAAATATAAGGGGTACTGTGATTGCCCAGTTTACCACCAAATCTCCCAATACTCCACTCGATGAAGAGCAAGGGGATTCCCATCAATAAAAAGCAGATCAGGTAGGGTAAAATAAATGCCCCACCGCCATTTTGAACTGCCTGAACGGGAAACCTTAAAAAATTACCCAAACCGACCGCATTCCCGGCCATGGCTAAAATCAGCCCGGTCCTCGAGCCCCAAGACTCTTTTTTCATAGATTTATTCGTTTGATTGTAAGGAGGGAGGCCTTGATGTAGGCCTCCCAACTGAGATGATTAGAGGTTGGTCCGGATGAGTTCAGCCCATTTTTCAACAAGCAGTGTTTCTCCCATCAAATCCGAAAAGAATTCTTCGTTATAAAATTCGACCAAACTGCTTTTTTTCGTCGGGGATACATAGTGGATCTCCAGCCCCAGCTGTTCGAGGACACTTTTTTTGGATTCTCCCAGTTCCCTTGTCTTTTTTATCACAGTCACTTTCTTGATTTCCGACAGAGGGATACAGAAAGTGGCTCCAATTTCTCCTTCCTGATGATAGACAAGGACCTTCTTTTGAGTATCCAAACCGATGGCGTACTTGTGTCTCCAGGATTCGAATTGATCCAGATTTCCTCCGATGGCATTTATGGCATCTTTAAGATTTTGAACGAGGAGGTTATCTTTCTTTTTGTTTTTTTGAAAATGGTAAATAAACGGCACAGTGAACGCACCAAATAACACCACAGACAGCACAGCTGTCACAGGATCGATTGTGATCATTTGTATTGAAATTTTTGGATTAAGGTGAAATAGCCGAGAAGGCTGTTTTGAAAAGAGGTTTGAGGCTGTGTGACCCGCTTTTCCAAGGATAGCATTCACCGCGATTTGCGATAAGCGCCCATAAGACCATCAAAAGAAGAGTCTCAGGGGAAATCTACGGTGAGTCTATTCAAAGAGGACGGGTAGCATGCCTCCAGAAAAAAGGATTTCACCTACCAGGAATAAAAATACCTGATGAAAAATAGTCGGATGTCGAGTAATGCCCGGGATTTAGTGAAAAACGCAGGGGCCAAATAGGTACTTGATGGGGAAAAGATGGCAGGAATCCACTCGGAATTTAATTTGCCATTCAGTCTCCAGTCTATTTCAAATGGGGGAGTCTTTGGATTTTCGAAGGTGGATCGAAAATGAAGATCCGGACCTGAAACCTCACTCAGAAAGGTTTGCCTTGATTTGTTATTACCTTCTGTTGGGATTTTAGGCGGAAATGAAAATACAGCCACCATGCTGATCATCCAGCATAGACTGAGAAAGAAAGCAGATTGCCGTTTTTTCATTTTTATCACTCCAAATCAACCTCAAATGTAGTGGAATTGATTCCAATAAATCCTATTAGTCTTCAAGGTTTTTTTAGGGGATAAAGTTGGACCTCGTCAAGGCCGTATCCGATTTCAACTTTTTTCCATGGCGTGCTAGGAAATAACAATGAGGTAAGGACCAATTCTCCTTCATTGACAAACAATTCGATGGAAGAGGCATCCAGAAAAATCCGGAGATTTTTAGCTTTCCAACTCATGGGGGCTGCATGGGCTGCCGAAAAATCGGGATGGAAATCTGCTTTCCCGGCCTGTCTTCTGTCTATAGTAACCAAATTCATTTCCTTGGAAATCAGAAGTTCTTCACCAAGTTCATTTGAAAATTTAAGTTGAAAATGATCCTCATTGTCCACTTCCGCGAGGATCTCAACAGCTTCGGAAGGAAGCACGGACTCTTTTCCCGAAAGGGAAATAGCCTGGAGTCTTAGAGCGAGGAGTTCTTCAGCTGGGGAAGATTTGACCAATAGGGTGCCATCCACATCAAAAAGGCTGAGCTCTCTCGGAATGGTCATGGCTGATCTCCAAGTTTTTGTAGGAAGCCGCTGTGCATACAGCCAATTACTCATCCAGCCGATGAAAAGAGTCCGATTTTGTTCTTTGGGAAGGTTTGCCCAAGTCACGCCGGCGTAATTATCCGGTCCATAATCCAGCCAACGAATCATAGTGTCATCGGGCGTAAAAGTCCCGTTTTGGAAATCACCGATAAAATATTGGGTAGCTGAGCCATTTTGAGGTCCACCGGGATTTAAACTGACCAGTAAGACCCATTTCTGTTTTCCATCAGGCGTAGTGAAAGGCAAGAGATCAGGGCATTCCCAGACTCCTCCATGAGCACCGATACCCTGACCGAATTCACTGAGCAAGGTCCAATCTTTTAAATCAGACGAACCGAAAAACTGGATTCTGTCCAAAACAGCCAGCGTCATTATCCAGCGTTTGTTTCCGTCAGCTTCGGTGATTTGAGATACCTTAGGGTCTCGGAAATCTTTAATTCCCTGATTTGGCAGGACAGGATTTCCTTCATATTTGGTCCAAGTGCGACCCTTGTCAAGCGAGTAGGCAATTGCTTGCTTTTGGTAATCTTTTGCCCCTGATTTTTCCCCAGCCATATCATGATAGGTATAGATGGCCACTACCGGCGGATTTTCGGCTGTTCCCAATCCAGATGAATTTTCCGCATCAAATACTGCACTGCCTGAAAAAATATACCCTAGGCTATCCGGGTAAAGTGCGATTGAAAGGTCTTCCCAATTGACCAAATCCTTGGAAACCGCATGTCCCCAATGCATTGGACCCCAAACTGTGCTATCGGGGTAGTATTGATAAAACAGGTGGTATTCTCCGTCTATAAAAATCAGTCCGTTTGGGTCATTCATCCAGCCTTTGGAAGGAGTGAAATGATAGATCGGACGATAGGTTTCGGAAACTTTGGTTTCAAAGGTGACTTCAGAAGATTTGTTGCACGAATACAAGGAAAGTAAAAAACAAATAGTCAAAATCTGCTTTATGATTTTCATAATCGTTGAAAAGAGTTGAAGGATCGTTTTCATCCAAAGCTACAAGGAATTAGTTCAAGGAAGCGGGTTTGAGGCAAGTTTTTCGACCAATTCCAGACCTATTCCGCTGATCAGACATCGATGCTTCTGATTTCCTGTGAGCATTTTGGTCCAATCCACCAGCCCACCATCTGCCAGATCGATCAAATGTCCCTCATGGGTCAAAAACACCTTAAACTGAAAAGATTCATAATAGTGATGTTCAGGATCCTCCTGAAATGTCATGGGGATGGAAATCGAGTTCTGAAGCCAGTTTTCCAGCCGTGCTTTCCATGATTCCGGGTTTTCTTTCAGATAAAAAGCCAAACGGAATTCTCTATCGGGAAAAGAGTGGCGAAGAAGATGGAGTATCAGGCTTAAATGAGCTATCAATTCCTCTTTTTCAAATCGAAATGAGCCTGAATCCACTCCCCCCGAGGCCATCCCAAAAACTTCAAAATGGGCGGTAAAATTGGGCTGGTCAAAATGCTGCGCACGGATGTGCCTATGGGTCGTGGCAAATCTTTTAAGGTCTTTTGAGCCCTTTTTATGGGAAAGTGCAAGCTGTAAAGCCAAAATATTGGTGGCATCAGCCATGATTTCAGTGCCTCTTACTGCACTGATCACTTTGTCTTGATGGACTGTGCCGAAGCTGGAACAGGAGCCAAAAGGGGCAGCAGGGGAACAGGTCACTGGTTCAAATCCCTTGATTTTGGCTGCTTGGAGCCAGTTAAGCTTCCGCTCAAGGATGCGGATTGGATCACTGCTTGCCGGAAGGGTAAAGCGGTTTTTCTCGTAATTCCTCAATAATTCGCTTGGACTTACCGATGCGGCTCTTTGTTTGAACACTTCCAGCATGAGGCTATTGAATTCGGATCCGCTAAGGTTCTGAGCTAGCTTGGAGACGATTTTTGGGTCTCCGATTTTGTGCAATATTTTCTGGATCAGGGCTTGTGTCGACATGGAAATCTAAGAATCAGGGGAGAGGGGAAGATGAGAATCAATTTTTTATAAAAATAGATTTTGCGTTCTGATAAGGCAAAAGTTCCAATTGAACTGATAGTTTTGTCAAAATTTTAATCAAGTCGTCTCTATAATGAAGGGAATTATTTTAGCCGGGGGATCCGGTACCAGGCTTTATCCACTTACCATCGCAGTCAGCAAGCAGCTGATGCCGGTCTATGACAAGCCGATGATTTATTATCCGCTTTCGGTCTTGATGATGGCGGGTATCCGTGAGATTTTAATCATCACTACTCCCGAGGATTCGGCTGCATTTCAAAAACTTCTTGGCGATGGATCACAGGTGGGTTGTCGGTTTGAATATGCTGTACAGCCCAGTCCTGATGGATTGGCTCAGGCTTTTATTATCGGGGAGGAATTTATTGGTAATGACAAAGTTGCCCTGGTTCTTGGCGATAATATTTTCTATGGTTCCGGTCTCCATAAGACCCTGCAGGAAAACACCAATCCGGATGGAGGGGTGGTATTTGCCTATCATGTGAATGATCCGGAGCGCTATGGCGTTGTGGAATTTGATGAGCAGCAAAAAGCCATTTCAATTGAGGAAAAGCCGCTGAATCCTAAGTCAAATTTTGCGGTTCCGGGACTTTATTTCTATGACAACCAAGTGGTAGAAATCGCCAAAAACATCAAACCAAGCCCAAGAGGAGAGCTGGAGATTACCGACGTAAACAATGAGTATCTCAAAATGGGAAAGCTTCAAGTGGCGATTTTGAACCGTGGCACCGCCTGGTTGGATACCGGTACTCACCAGTCCTTGCTTCAGGCGGCCCAGTTTGTAGAAGTAATTGAAGAGCGTCAGGGATTAAAAATCGGATGTATCGAGGAAATCGCTTTCCGCAATGGCTTCATTGGAAAAGAAGAATTGCTCAAAGCTGCTGAAAAACTGGGTAAAAGTGGCTATGGAACGTATCTCAAAAGGCTGGTAAAATAAATTCCAATAAAAAAAACGAAGGTTGTCTGCAGATGTAGACAACCTTCGTTTTTTTAAGGTTTATTTTCAGTTTGGCATCTCTGCCTCGTAGAGTTGGTGCCTTGCCAAAAAGTCCGTTACATGCTTTCCGGAAAGTGGTTTGGAGATGTAGTCCAAAACCTCTGGATAGGAGAAAGCCTTGTCCCGATCCGATGCATCTATGGAACTGGTGATGATGGAAATTTTAAACTGGGATTTGATTTTGGAATCCAGTTTACTAAAAGCATCCAAAAATCCCCAACCATCCATGACGGGCATATTGATGTCCAAAAGAATCAAAACAGGACCTTGACTTTCCAGAATTTGATTAGTCGCTACGCGCTCCATGATTGCTTCAATAGCCTTTTTCCCATTTTCAAACTGAGTCAAGGTTTTATCAAAATCAATCGAATTCAAAATTTTTTTACCGACCATCCGGACAATCGCATCGTCATCTATGAAAAAAATCTCGCTTATTTTGAATTTACTCATTTGATTTCAAAATTTTCCTACAAAATTAATGGTTTTATCCAATTAAAAATTGGTTTCGGTGCAATGAAGTGTATTTTGCCGAATTTTTTTTCAAAATTTCAGCATTGGGAACAAGAAAACCTACTCCTCAGGGATAAAAAAATCAAAGGATGTTTTTTCTTTTAAACCAAAGGTAAATCACCAATGAAATACCGGCCATGATGCCCCAAGTGAGGAAATAGCCGAATTCCCAAGTCAGTTCAGGAATAAACTGAAAATTCATCCCGTATACCCCAACAATGAATGTGAGTGGAAGAAAAAAGGCCGAAAAAATGGTCAATAACTTCATCACCTCGTTGGTCTTTTGTGATGTGGTCGAAAGGTGGATATTAAGGATGGAATTGGCTTCGTCCAGAAAATCATCAAACTGGAGAATTAAGCTAGCGACCGTTTCTTTTAAGTCTTGTACTTGGGTTTGATTGGCAGGCTTGACCGAAATTTGATTCAGCACCATTTGAGTCAGAAGCATAAGTTTTTTACAAGCCCTGGCCTTTGCTTTGTCGTAATAGAGGTCTTCTACTGAAAACTTTCGACTGTGATTCAGGAAAATATCGTGTTCAAACCGATCCATTTGCTCCGACAACCAATCCGCAGGCCCCTCAAAAGTCTCCAGCATCTTTTCGGCTATTTTGAGAATCAGGGATTCTGCATCAGCGAAATTGCCCTGAATGGAATGTAAAAAATCAAATGACCTCTGATGAATAGTGATCAATAGATTTTCCTTGAAAAAAAAGCCGATTTTGTTGGTGAGTTCTGAGATTTCAGAGGAGTTTTCCTCGTTTTTGGCAGAATAGGCTCTCAAAATTAAAAAATTGAATTCTCCGACTTTTTCGATTTTGGGAAGGTGGCCGATTTGCAGCGTGTCTTCTAAAAGGTGAAGACTGATACCAAAAGGCCTAACCAACTCGGACAATTCAGACATTTTGGGATTTTCCAAATCAATCCAATGAAAATTCTGAAACTCTTTTTTTACTTCTCCCATACTGGACTCGGCCTGGTTGATGGAATTAAAATAGATTTTTATTCTAAGATTTGAGCAAAAGCTCCAAACTCGTACGCAAGATCCCTCCCATGTTTTGACAACTTAGAAACTTCTCGGATTTGTAATGTTTGGCCAATTCATTTTTCAAAGACTCGACATTCTCCGTTGGTGCAATTTTGTCTCGTTCCATTGTAGAGAGGATATCTTCAATTTCCTTGTGGGAAGATTTCAACCGGGTGGCAATCAGAGCGCGCTCTTCCCGCTGGTACTGTCGCATGGATTCGGGAGTGATGATTTCCATCCCCAGTTTGATCAGCGCATTATTTTCTTTGAAGTATTGGGGCAAATAGATAGACTTTTTGCCTTCGTAGGATTGCTGATCAAAGTCAATAGCCCGAATTCGGTAGTGGGTTTCTTCAAAATCAGGTGTCACGTCCACCACAAAATTGGAGGAGTGCATATCCCCAAGCAATCGGACAAAACAACGCTCGTTGAATTTGACAAATTCTTTAGCCAATCGGATCGGATTAAGATTGGGATCGTCCATGTGTTGCCGCATAAATTTATCCCCTGGAATACCGGCAATATGCTCTTCGATCAGGGTGTCTTTATGGACGAGGTAGCTGATTCGGTTGGGGGAAAGCAAATCCTCCAATTCCAGCCCATAGACCCTGGAAGCATCGGCACGCTTGATGTAGAAGTAGTCAAAATTGTCATTGATCCGATTGACAATCCGGACCCGAAAAGGTTGGGTATTTCCATAGATGCACAAATCAATCCGGTCGATATAGAGGTGGTCCATCACGCTCATATCTCCGCCGGCCTTCAGCAAGGCATAGATTTTTTTGACGTTGAGATGGATCTCCTCCCAATCACTTTGGTCATAGAATACAGTCTCCCATAGGGTATCCTGCTCCTTGGAATCATAGAGCGCGATAGAATTGGAATACCGTAGGAGCTCGTGGTAATGAATGGGAATATCAACCTCACGGCCATACTTGATCAGGTAGCGACGCAAGCCCGTTCCGATAGGGTAGATGAGCTTTTTCTTACTGATCAGAGCCATGAGCTTACAACGGGATTTGTTGGCTTTTTTTCAAGTTTCGGTCGAAAATAAAGGGCCCAAAAGGAAGAACAGAAGCTAAAAGGGCAAAAAAGGTCCGTCCAAATTCCCATTTTAGGCTTTTGGCGGTGGGGAAAACAATGTAGATATAGACGATGAACAACAGTCCATGCACCCAACCCACATAAGTGACTGCCATTGGCATGTCAAACATGTATTTGAGCGGCATAGCTATTCCCAGAAGTAGTAAGAAGGATAGGCCTTCGATCAAGCTGATCCACTTGAATCTTCTTGCCCATTTGATTTGTTCGGTATTCATTTGGTGCCGGAGCTAAGGTTAAAGAGAATCTGGAGCGACTTCCAGAGTTTTATTTTCAGGGGTTTGTCCTCTGCTATGACCGAAAGCGCATCTGCAAACAAATACTCGGTTTCCTCCTCGGAATAAATTTCATAGGGGTTTGCAGGAATGGCATTGATGGGGTGTTTGATCCGTCCGAATTTCAAAACTACATGAGCATTCAGCGCTTGAAATTCTTCCAGGGAGCGGTTTTCCAAATTCTCAGAAGAAATCATGCCTACTTCATTCATCGAATGTCCACAGGCATTGATCATCTTGACCAACATGTCCAAAACCTCTGGACCCAGTTCAGATTCTTCGTGAAGGATCAATATTCCTTTCGAAAAATTTCCACTCACAGGGATTGGATCCGGTTTAATTTCTTCTTTCAGTTCCTCCAGGTCTACCGTGTCTTCTTTGGCTTCTGGGTCACCGGAGAGGGAAGTATTTTCAGGAGAAAGCATCGGGATTTGATTGGGAGATTCTGCTCCTTGAAGTTCTTCTTCCAATTTTCGTAGATCCTCAGGAATCAGATAAAGCTCTTCTTCCAAAAATGCTTTTAGATTTTCCAGACTGTCATGTTCCATGTCGGGAAATTGGCTAAAAAATGCCTGATGGCAAAAGAGAACTTTGGAAAAGGCGGATTACCCAATTTGTTTTTGCCATTCAAAATTCAAAAGCATGGCCAAAGAAATTCAGCCATGCTTTTATCATCCAAGTCTTTGGATGATTATCGCTCAGTTTTTCAGCGGGGTCTCATCACAGATTACATCTCCGGCTACATACTGCATACCATCCAGAAAGAATTTCAGTAGTTGCGGATTTTCGAAGCTTTGAGCATTATGAGATGGGGAGGCATACATCACTTTTCCTTTGCCTTCAGCGCGGATCCAGGCTACGTAGGTTTTGCCTTCGGTCAATTCTTGGCCTTTTCTTTGGTTTTTGATCTCGGCATTGTTGAAATAAAGGAGCGGTTTAAAGTTTTGTTCTGCATAGGCGTTTTTGTAGAAATAAGGCTCATCAATATGGCTGAAGCCTCCGGCAGGGAAAGCGGAAACCAAAGGATGATCAGCGTCTTCCAAATATACTTGGAATGACTGCTGAGGGGGGTGATAATCAAAACTCGCTCCGACCAGCCGGCTAAATGCCCAAGAATTATTCTGGGTAGTCACAGCCCCATGGAGCAACATCAGCCCTCCGCCTTTCTTGACGTAGTTCAGAAGATTGGACTCGAGTTCCTGGGCTTTTTTCATCAGGGTGACAGAATCGGCATTGGAATCAGCTCTTAGCTTATCCCAAAACAGGTTTCGGTGATCTGGCCTGGAACAGGTGTTGTTGAGGATGATGGCATCGTATTTTTTCAGGTTTTTGGATTCAAACTCCGAGATGTCCTTGCTTCCTGTCACCGTGAATGCCCCGCTTTTTTCTCCGATGATTTTGATCATTTCTTCCGTATGTGGGATGACCCAATGATTGAATCCGGTATGGAGAGAAAACACCAGAATTTGTTTCTTTTTCTTGGTTGGAAAAGTAGGTTTCTCCGGTGCCAAGGAATGGATTTTACCTTTCCATTCATGGTCTAACGTGACTTCTGGAAGGCTTTGTGAATGGGCAAACTGTACGAAAAACAAGAAAACGATTCCGTAGAAAATATTCCTCTTCATGGGACTAAGGTGGGTTAATTTGGATTCTTTCATCGAGATTTTGATATCTTCAAACTCTAAGCCCAATAACCAGAATTTTCCATGCGTTTCAAAAGAAATTTCCTTTTACTGCTCGTTTTAGCCGGTTTTTTTACGCGATCGTTTTCGCAAAAAATTGATTTGAACGAGACTTCAAGTGGAGTAGATTTTCTCATTGATAATCAGAGGGTCCTGACTTATCAGACCAAGAAAGAACCGGTGCCGGCAGGAGTCAAGGAAGCATTTAGCAAGTCCGGTTTTATTCACCCGATTACTTCACCGAGCGGTCAGGTTCTCAGTAGGATACAGCCTTCAGACCATTACCATCACTACGGGATTTGGGGTCCTTGGACCCGAGCTACCATCAGTGGGAGAGAGGTGGATTTTTGGAACTTGGGAGATGAAAAAGGAAGGGTGGATTTCTCCCACGTGCTTTCCAAAAAGATTGCAGGAGGTGCAGCAGAACTCAATGTACGCCAACATCACATCGACCTGAAAGCCCCCGAATCGGAACGCCTTGCTATTGAAGAAGACCTTCGCATCAAAGTGAAGCCTGCTGACAAAGGTCGCTACCTAGTGGACTACACCACCACCATTTATACCAAAATCCCCGGAGGAATCTTGCTTGATGACTACCGATACGGTGGGGGAATCGGTTTCCGTGCCACCGAACTCTGGGGAGATGACAACAGCACCATTTTAACTTCGGAAGGTCATGATCGGAAGACAGCAGATGGTTCCAATGCCAAGTGGATCATTGTGAAGGGAAAGTCAGGCGATAAATCCGGTCAGAGCGGAATCTTATTTTTAAGTCATAACACGAATAAAGCCCATCCTGAACCCCTTCGGGTTTGGCCTGTGGGTCAATACAATGGAAAAGGCAATGTATTTATCGAATTCTGTCCGATCCGTCATGAATCCTGGGAGATTCAGCCCAATAACCGTTACACCCTGAAATATAGAATGATTGTGTTTGACGGTGACCTCAGTGCACAAGAAGCAGAGGCTTACTGGAGAGCATTTGTCAAATAACCCCTAATAACCCGTCTATCTAGCTATGGAAAGAAGAGACTTTATGAAAAAAACCGCACTCGCAACGGCTGCTTTTGGTATTCCAACCATTGTTCCCGCTTCAGTCTTTGGCAAAAATGCGCCAAGTAATAAAATCAACATCGGACAAATCGGATGTGGACGGATTGCAAGAGAACATGATTTACCGGGGACCTGGAGGCATGAGGTGGCTCGAATCGTAGCCGTATCCGATGTAGACAGCAAACGGATGGCCGACGGAAAAAAGCTCATCGAGGACTACTATACCAAAAAAATGGGGAGTCCCTACCTCGACGTAAAACAATACGGAGACTATCGCGAAATGCTGCTTAACAAAGACATCGATGCGGTAATCATTTCTACGCCTGACCATTGGCATTCCCAGCCTGCGATGGAAGCAGCCTTGGCCGGTAAGCATATTTATGTGCAAAAACCCACTTCTCTGACCATCAAGGAAGGACGTCAGCTCGTGAATGTGGTCAATCAAACAGGAGTGGTTCTTCAGCTGGGGACACAGCAGCGCTCGAGTGAGCAGTTTAGAGTGGCCGCTGAATTGGTTAGAAACGGAAGAATCGGAAAACTTCATACGGTCAAGATCGGTCTCCCGGGAGATCCCGCCGGACCGGATGCTCCAGCCATGCCGGTTCCAGCAAATCTGAACTTTGACATGTGGTTGGGTTCTACTCCGGAAATACCATACACCGAAATCGGAGTTCACCCTCAAAATGACTATAGCCGTCCGGGATGGTTGAGACATGAAAACTACGGGGCCGGAATGATTACCGGCTGGGGGCAGCACCATTTTGATTCCGCCGCTTGGGGGATGGATACCGAACTGACCGGACCTCGATACATCGAGGCGGTGGCGGAGTTTCCAAGAGCTGGTTTCTGGAATGTCCATGGAGACTTTATGGTCAAAGCAGAATATGACAATGGGATAGTCATGCTTACCTCGGGTGGATACCCAAATGGCATTCGCTATGAAGGGACCGAAGGATGGATTTGGGTATCAAGAGGGAATTATGTGGCTTCCGCTTCAGATCCTGTGGCGCAAGGAAATAATGCGAAAGCCTTGGACGCTTCTGATCCCAAAATCCTTCAATCTGTCATCGGTGAAAATGAGATTAGACTGACCCGAAGCAACGAACACCATGGCAACTGGCTGGATGCGATCCAGGGAAAAACAGAACTTCTTTCTCCTGTGGAGATTGGACATCGGGCCTGTTCCGTATGTCTGATCAGTCATGTAGCAATGAAAGTGGGAAGAAAACTCGAATGGGATCCAGCGAAAGAGCAATTTGTCAATGATGCGGAAGCCAATTCACATCTAAGCAGGCCACAGCGCAGACCTTGGGGAACGGATTATGTGAAGGTCTGAAAGCTTAAGTCATAAAAAAGAAGTCAGGTAGCTGAAAAAAGTAGTCTTTAATTTTCTAGCCTTTGGCTAGGAAAACAGCTAATTCTTTAAAATCAGATTAAACTCAGTACCATTTTACAATAACATGATATCCAAAAACTATATTTCAGGGGCCATTTTGGCCCTTTTTATCGCCAGTTGCAACCCAAAAGAAATGAATACCGGAGATATTGAATCAAGTTCAAAAGTAACGGTTATGACCTTGGATCCCGGGCACTTTCATGCCGGATTGATCCATAAGTCCATGTATCCTGATGTGGATTCGACGGTTTACATTTTTGCTCCGGAAGGAGCCGAGCTCAAAGATCACCTCAATCGACTAGCCTATTACAACAGCCGAACAGAGAATCCAACAGCCTGGAATTTGGAAGTGTACACCGGGGCGGATTACCTCCAAAAGATGATTTCCCAAAAGCCCGGAAATGTGATGATGGTAGCTGGCAAAAACGATGTGAAGATCGATTATATCCTGTCTGCAGTGGAAAATGGTGTCCATGTCTATGCTGACAAACCTTTGGTGATCAATCCTGAAGGCTTTAAAAAACTCCTGACTGCCTTCCAAACCGCCAAGGACAAGAACCTG
This sequence comes from Algoriphagus aquaeductus, assembly GCF_003253485.1. GTDB lineage: Bacteria > Bacteroidota > Bacteroidia > Cytophagales > Cyclobacteriaceae > Algoriphagus > Algoriphagus aquaeductus. The sequence continues at coordinate 14,723 of NZ_QKTX01000007.1, forward strand.
CTTCTTTACGATATTATGACGGAGCGGTTTGAAATCACCACCTTGCTTCAGCGGGAGCTATCGATGATTCCGGAAGTTTTTGGAACCCTGGAAGACGGCACCCCTGAGGATCCGGCGATTTCCAAGGTCTCGGTTCACCATTTTTTCAAATATGTTTCAGGCTTGCCTTTGGTTCGTCCGGATTGGTTTTTTGATGTGGAAAAAGAGGGGACAGGGATCGTGGACGTAACCACACACCTGGTGGATTTGATTCAATGGGAGGCCTTTCCGGACCAGATTTTGGATACCACTGATGTAAAAATGAACACGGCAAGACTTTGGACTACAGCATTGACGGCGGATGAATTTACGCAAGTGACCGGAAAACCCGCTTTCTCAGATTTCTTGCAGAAAAATGTCAAAAACGGCAAACTGGAAGTCTTGAGTAATGGAGAGATGAATTATACGCTGAAGGGTAAGCATGCTCAGGTTAGCGTGATTTGGAATTATCAGGCTCCTGAGGGAGCAGGGGATACCCATTACAGCATGATGAGAGGTACCAAAGCCAATTTGATCATCCGTCAAGGCAAGGAGGAAAATTACCGTCCGGCTTTGTATGTCAAGCTGATCAGTTCGGGAATTGGGGATTTGGAAAATGCGGTAAAGCAAAAGCTCCAAGCCAAGTATCCCGGAATCGACCTGAAGCCTATGCCTTCAGGTGAATATCAAGTAATGATTCCCGATAGCTACCACAATGGGCATGAGGCACATTTCGCCCAAGTCACGGAGAAGTTTTTGGAGTATTTCAAAATGGGAACCATGCCAGCTTGGGAAGTTCCTAATATGATTACCAAATACTACACCACTATCAAGGCCTATGAATTGGCAGTGAAATAGGGAAAGATCAGAAACCTTAAGTAGGCTGGATAGGTTAATTAACTATCCAGCCTTTTTTATGCAAACTGATTCAATCCCTGCTTCCAAAAAACTGACTGTCGCCATCGCAGGCGCAGGAGGATACATTGGGAGTTGGTTTATTGAAAGGTTCAGGGAAAAATACCACCTCATCGGACTGAGCCGTCGGCTAGTCAAATCCAATCCTTATCCAGAAGTGGAATGGCGTCAGGTCGAACTTTACTCCATTACCTCTACCGTGGAAGCTTTGAAAGGGGTGGATGTGGCCATTTACCTGGTTCATTCGATGAATGCCTCCACCCGACTCAATCAGGGAAGTTTTGAGGATACGGATTTACTGTTGGCGGATAATTTCAGCAGAGCAGCAGCGCTCAATGAGGTCAAGCAAATCATTTATATCGGAGGCTTACTTCCTGATGAGCCTGAGGAAAAACTATCCCGACATCTCAAAAGTCGCTTGGAGGTCGAGCAAACGCTGGGCTCCCGGAAATCCAAACTCACAGCGATCAGAGCCTCCATCATAGTAGGCCCGGGAGGTTCGAGTTTTGATATGATCAAAAATTTGGTCACTAAACTTCCTGTACTGATGTGTCCCAAGTGGACCGAATCTTTGACTCAACCCATTTCCTTGAGGGAAACCCTGGAGATTTTGGACTCCTGTATTGCTAACCCCAATGTCTTTCACAAGGTCATCGAGATCGGAAGTCCGGAAATAATGAGCTACCGAGACATGCTGGAAAGAACTGCTCAGGTGATGGGAAAAAAGAGGTTGGTATTTTCTGTTCCTGTTTTTTCCTTGGGATTGTCCAAGTTTTGGGTGGGATTATTCGGAGACAGTCCTCCCCAATTGGTTTCACCATTGGTTGAAAGTCTAAGGCATACCCTGGTTGTCAATCCTGAAAAAAGTTTTGTGGAGAAACAGATCGACTATCTCCGGTTTGAGGATTCGGTAAGGGAAGCCTTAATCCAATATGAGAAGCCCAATTTGCCCTCTTTTTATAAGAAGAAGGGAGTCAAAAATACCGTTCGTTCTATTCAGCGGATGCCCAATATGGGAAGAAACTCGGCCCTTTGGGTAGCTAATCGCTATGCCATTTGGCTTCCTTCGTTCTTTAGATTTATCATTCGTGGAAAAGTCAATGATCGGGGTGACTTGGGCTTTCATTTGCTTTGGGACAAGAAACCCATGCTCCAACTCACTCAAATACCCGATAGAAGTGATCAGCAAAGGCAGCTTTTTTACATTACCGGAGGTTGGTTGGTCAAGCGGTTTGACTATGGGTGGCTGGAATTCAGGGAGGTATTGGATAGTCGGTATATCATTTCTGCCATCCATGAATTTGTGCCCCGCTTGCCTTGGTTTTTGTATATCAATACTCAGGCTAAAATGCATCTTTGGGTAATGAACAGATTTAAAAGGTACTTAGAAAAAAAAGCAGCAGTTTAAATAATAACTGTCCCCTTTGAATATAGATCCCTGTAACTTTAGAAGATTAAAACCAATTCACCACATGCAAACTCTTTCTTTCAAAAACGGAGACAAACTTCCCATATTAGGTCTTGGTACCTGGAAAAGTAAGCCGGGAGAAGTTCGGCAAGCTGTTTTTTGGGCTATTGAGGCGGGATATAGACATATCGATTGCGCGGCCATTTATCAGAATGAAAAGGAGGTGGGCCAAGGAATAGCGGATGCCATTGCTGAAGGTCTGGTCAAAAGAAAAGAGCTATTTGTGACCTCCAAGCTTTGGAATGATTCTCACCGCCATGAGGATGTACGTCCTGCCTTGGAAAAAACCCTAAACGACCTTCGATTGGATTATTTGGATCTGTATCTGATTCATTGGCCGATTGCTTTCAAACCCGGAATCGGATTTGCAACCCATCGGGAGGAATTTTACACGTATCAAGATGTTCCCTTGGCCCAAACTTGGGAAGCCATGCAGGACATCAAAGCTGCCGGGCTTGCCAAGCATATTGGCGTTTCGAATTTCAATCAGGCTAAACTCAAAGAGATCCTTGCTTTGGATGGGGAAAAGCCGGAAATGAATCAGATTGAGCTTCAGCCTTTTTTACCTCAAGAAGCACTGGTGGATTTCTGTAAAGCCAACGGGATTTTGGTTACTGCTTATTCTCCTTTGGGGTCTCCGGATTCCCGTGCCGAGCGACATAAAAATGACCCAAAACTTATCGAAAACCCAACTGTGATTCAGATTGCTGCCAAGCATCAGGCCAGCGTAGGTCAGGTGTTGATTGCCTGGTCTATCGCAAGATCGATCGCAGTCATTCCCAAATCTGTCAATCAAGCCAGGATCATCGAAAATCTTAAAGCAGCAGATCTTTCTTTGGATCAGGAGGATATGACCCAACTTGCAAATATTGGCATCTCCCATCGATTTGTGGACGGAAGCTTCTTCACAGGACCTCAGAGCCCGTACAGGCTTACCGATCTTTGGGATAGCTAAAAAAAGTAATTGCGAATTACCAAACGACCCCGACTTGAATTCAGTCGGGGTCGTTTGGTTTAATCTTCAATCTCCAAATTTTCAAGGATTTCAGCCAATTGATCAAAGTCTCTGAGCCCCGGTTTGATTTCATCTCCACCATTTAAGGCCAGACCGGAAATCCAATCCTTTTCACTGAGATCGGAAGCATTGGTCGGTGAGATTCCAAATCCTAAAATCACATCCGTGAATCTGGAATAGGTTTGTATGATTTCCTGATCATCAGGAGTTAATGAGTTATTGGTTGAAGTTAAATGTAACTTTATTAGATGTTTCTGTAAGATTGGTCCAAGACTGTTTTCCAACTTTTTGACCTGCTTGATGTCTTGCTTATAAAGCAACTTTAAGTCAGAACCGACCAATTCCAACAAAGGCTCAAGGTGTTCACTTTCAATCCAGGTGATTCCCTCGTAATGGTTTAGGGTATTCCGGATTTGATCTGCAGAAGAATTGTTGAATTCAGCGGCAAAAGCTATTCCCGAAACCCAGCCTGTAATTTCTTCAAACTGTTTGGGGGTTAAAAAATGTGTGGTTCCTTCCTCCAGGCAGAATCCCAGGAGATCGGCATGCATACCAGCACAATATCTTGCATCTGTAAGGTTGGTGATCCGGTTGATTTTTACAAAAGTTTTTAAGGACATGCGAATGGAAATCGGTTTGAGCACGCTAAGGTAAGCAGGCATTTTTTTAGAGAAAAGTAAATTAACTGCTTGTACAATCAGGATTTTTGCTGATATCAATCGGGAAATTCCAATTATTTTTATCCATAATTTGCAGACATGAGGAGAGTCGTTTATCTGTTTCTATTTTTTTCATTTCCATTCATCTTGGCATGCGATGAGGAATTTGAACCTGTCAGTCAGGATTTAGACTTCGGTTTTCAGCCGCTTAAGTTGGGTAACTATTGGATTTATGAAGTAGAGGAAACCATTCATTTTGGTGAAAATGATTTTGAGACAACTGACTTTTTTTATCGGGACAGGATCAGAGGCACCTATCTCAATGATGCCCGTGAACTGGTATATATCGTAGAGAGATCCAAATCCACCAATCGACAAACCTGGGTGAAACAACTCGATTTTACCCTTCAGATCAAGAATAATTCCTTGTTGAGAACGGCTGACAACCGGACTATTGTTGCCTTGGTTTTTCCCCCCTCATTGGGTTTAAAGTGGAACGGTCTGGCTTTTCAAGCACTGGGGAAAGATGAATTTGAGATCGAATCAGTGAATAGTTCTTCTTCTGGTTTGATAGACATCGTAAGAGTCAACCAACAGGATTTGGATGATAAGGTGACCATTCGTGATGTTCGGTTTGAGGTTTTTCAAAAAGAGGTTGGGCTGATTGAAAAGTATGATGAGGTAATCTCCTATTGTTCAAGAAACAATTGCCTGGGACAACAACTTATAGATGGAGGATCAAAAGTGTGGATGAAATTGATTGAATATGAGATTCGTTAAATTCTTGGGTTTATTTCTTGCTTTGGGATTTTTTAATCAGGCAAAAGCTCAGGACCGCTATGTGGTTTTCTTAAAGTATAAACCTCAGTCCGAATTAACCCTTGCAAGACCTCAGGATTTTTTAACGGCAAAGTCCATCAACAGAAGACTTAGAGAGAAGATCCCTGCTGACAGTTTGGATCTCCCGATTGCAGGAAAATATCTGATGGAAGTTAAAACTCACGCAATTGATGTACTTTATTCCAGCAAGTGGCTCAATGCTTTGGTCCTTGTTGCCACTGAAAGTCAAGTCTATTCCCTCAAAAATCTCCCTTTTGTTGATCGTGTAGAGCTGGCAGCCAAAGGTTTTCTGCCCCGTCCCGGATCAAAGTTGGAAGAGAGTCGACTACTGTTAGAAATAGGAAAAACCACACATCCCAAATGGAATTACAGGGAAATGGAAGTGCAAAACAATGCCTATGATTTTCAAAACCAGCTCATTGGAATCGACAAAATGCATGAGGCCGGTTTTACCGGAAAAGGAATAATTGTGGCAGTATTTGATGCGGGATTTCCAGGAATGAAAAATGCCAGTCCTTTTGCTCATCTTTTCACCAATAATCAAATCATCGGACAGCTCGATGTGGTGCGGCCATGGAATAAAGAGGTTTTTCTGGACAACCAACATGGCACCAATGTCACTTCCCTGATCGCATCCAAAGAACCCGGAAAATTAGTAGCAGGAGCGTTTGATGCCAGTTACATTTTGGCGATTACTGAGGAAGTGGCCACCGAATACCGAATCGAGGAATTGAACTGGATTAGAGCAGCAGAGTTTGCGGATAGTTTAGGGGTGGATATCATCAATAGCTCATTGGGTTATCTGGATTTTGATGATCCAAGTATGGATTACACCCTTGAGAAATTGGACGGAAAAACTTCCTACATCACCAGAGGTGCCTCAATAGCGGCAAAGAAGGGGATTCTCGTGGTCAACAGTGTGGGCAATTATGGCACCCGTGGAGCAAGTAGTCTGACCGCACCTTCAGATGCAGAAGGTATCTTATCTGTAGGTTCAGTTACCAATACCTCTGTGGTTTCAGCTTTTAGTTCACGGGGTCCTACCGGTGATGGCCGGATCAAACCTGAACTTGTAGCTTTTGGACAATCTCCTGTTTTGGTTCGTTCCAATGGTACGGTGGGTGCAGGGCAGGGGACTTCATTCTCAGCACCCCAAATCGCCGCTTTAGCCGCGGGTCTATGGCAGGCAAGACCCGAATGGACTAAGGAGCAGCTAATCCTTAACTTATTACGCAGCGCAACTCAATATGACAAGCCGGACAACAATTTGGGTTATGGAATCCCTAATTTCACCAATGCCTATTTTGGGGAAATATTGGGAGTGTATGAAGAGGATAGGATTCCTTGGAAAATCTACCCCAACCCACTGATAAATGGAGATTTGACGTTGGTCCATGATAGCCAACTTCAATTGCAAGTCAAATTGTTTGATTATACGGGAAAATTGGTGAGTGATCAGCAACTCGAGAGGAATTCAACCGCATTCCCCTTTTCTATTAATTTGGCCTTTTTAAGACCGGGGATGTATTTTATCCAAGTATTCGACGGTAAAAATCTCTATCGATCAAAGCTTATAAAAAGATAAGAAATTGGCAGGGAACGAGTTTTTACCTTGATTTGCAGATCAACCCCATGTCTATGCCTGTTCAGATTGCTCCTTCCATCCTTGCTTCAGATTTTGCCAACCTCCAATCCGAGGTGGAAATGCTCAACCGGTCAGAGGCAGATTATATCCATGTGGATATCATGGACGGCGTATTTGTCCCCAATATTTCTTTTGGGTTGCCGGTCACCGAGGCGATTCACCGTCATGCGAGGAAGCCTTTGGATGTCCATTTGATGATTGTCAATCCTGATCTGTATTTAGAGGCATTTCGAGCGGTAGGAGCAGAAATAATTACCGTGCACTATGAAGCTTGCACCCATCTTCACCGCACCATTGACGCGATCAAAAAACTGGGAGCCAAAGCCGGTGTAGCACTCAACCCGCATACTTCAGTCGACTTGCTGGGAGATGTCCTTACTGATCTCGATCTGGTCTGCCTTATGTCAGTAAATCCTGGTTTTGGAGGTCAAAAATTTATAGAAAACACCTACGCCAAAGTCACAAAACTCAAAAAATTGATAGAGGCAAAAAACTCCAAGGCGATGATCGAAATAGACGGTGGAGTGAATCTCCAAAATGCGCCTTTGTTGGTGGAGGCTGGAGCGGGTATCCTGGTGGCAGGCAGTTTTGTGTTTAATTCTCCAGATCCTTTGGCTACGGTGTCTGCTCTCAAAAAAATGTAAACCAAAGATTGTCAAGTCTGACCGCTTATCCTAAAATACCTTAAAAAGGACTTTTTTACTTGGTTTTCAAATCTTATCCGTTTTTATTGAAAATTATATCAATTAAAAACCTGTTAGTTATGAAAAAGATTTGGATGTTTTTAGCGCTGTTTGGCGGTATGAGTTTGGCGGCATTTGCACAGGAGGCGGGTGATCAAAATGAGGTGAGCGGTGAAGATCTCAAGAAGTTTGCCTCAGTAGAGGTTATGACAGCTGAGTTTGTGGAAAAAAAGACAGAAGAGCTGAAAAATATGATTCTCAACAACGAGGTGATCGATGGAGGGGCCCGTTACAATGAGATTAAGGCAGCTTGGGGAGATGCAGCCAAGGAAGAGGCAATCAAACTGACTGACGAAGAGCGGGCGGCTTATAAGGCGATTAAAGATTTTCAGGATTCGCTTCAACAATCCGTGGTAGAATACAAAACCGAACTGATCAAGGATGACGAGGTATTGGGAGTGAGTATATACAACAAAGTAAACTCAGCGATCAAAGAAGATCCCTCTCTTAAAGAAAAACTTGACCAACTCATTCTGGAAATGAAAGAAAAAAAGTCGGGAGAAGACTAATATTCAATCCGCTCAAATACTGGCAAAAGATTTGAAGAAGTCTCTTAAAAAGAGGCTTCTTTTTTATTTTCACACCAAAAACAGACGGAGTTCGTTTCAAAGTTATGATCAGAAAAATAATTCTCACCCCGATATTTTTTTTAGGTATTGTTCATAGCACGGTTTGGGCCCAGGATGGGGATATTTTCGGAATTTCGGAGAAAGCCAAAAATCCAAAAAGCGAATCCGGTGTGGGAAATGCAGCACGGAATATTTTGGAAATGTTTTCTCTGGAAATTTCTTCCGGCGGAGCTTATCAGCAAATGAAGACCACTTTTTTTTCGGAGAATCCAGGATTTTATCCCATTTCTCAATATCAAAATTTTGAAAACTCCCCCTTTACCTCTTTCGATACCTTATCACTGAGGGGAGGAGATTGGGTTTTTCCCACGATCAATGGAGGGGTAAGGATCAATCTGTTCAATTTGCTCACCATAGGCGGCGGAATGGGCAAAGAATGGGGAAACCTTGCCCCAATGAGAGGCAATGACTTTGAATTTCCATTCGAAGGGGCTACCTATCAGATCAGCAAAACCTACGGAACGGTGGGTTTGGTCCTGTTTGATGCCAAACGCCGACAATCCATCTTAAGGTGGAAATATCGAAAATACAGCACCAACAACCTTTACATGCAGTCCGAACTTCGGCAAAGGGCCCGTGCCAATTATCCCTGGAGATTTATTTTGGAAGGAGAATTTGGAAATATGAAATTGACCAAGGCCTATGATCCTGCTTTGGATGAGCCCGGATTTCCCTACACGCCACGATTGGCAGTCTCTCAGGACCCTTATTTTGGACTGGCTTTGAGGATGGAATATGATTTTTCAGAATACGCAAAAGTCTTCCTGAAAGGAGGCGCGGAGTTTAGGAAGTTCACCTATGCTTCCTCCGATTTCTCTGAATTCCAAAACATTGACCAGAATGTATATGGACTACAGGCTGGATTAGCCCTCAAAATCCCCGGTACCAAAAGATGCAAAATCCAGGGATGCGGGGTAGTCATGAAGCACCTTCATGATGGTATTGAGTACCGAGGCAGTTCTATTTTTAATCTTCAAAACAGGAAAGTAGGGCAGTGGTATTAATAGGCAAAATGGCTTTTTAGCTTTCTGATCAAGGTTTTTTAAGCTTGTCCTTTTTACTATCTTGCAGGCTTAATTTTGACGCGCGAAAAAGCAATTTATGGCCCAAGGAGAAAACGAGCACATCATTCCGATCAATATTGAAGAGGAAATGCGTGGTGCCTACATCGATTATTCGATGTCGGTGATTGTTTCAAGAGCACTTCCGGATGTACGTGACGGACTCAAGCCAGTTCATAGACGTATCCTGTATGGGATGCAGGAACTTGGCGTATTACACAACAAACCCCATAAGAAATCAGCCAGAATCGTAGGAGAGGTTTTGGGTAAATACCACCCGCATGGTGACTCTGCCGTGTACGAGACCATGGTGCGGATGGCCCAGGACTGGTCTCTTCGCTATACTTTGGTCGATGGTCAGGGTAACTTTGGATCGATTGATGGGGATAATGCCGCAGCAATGCGATATACCGAGGCGAGATTGAAGCGAATTGCCGAAGAATTGTTGGTTGATATCAACAAGGATACGGTCGATTTTCAATTCAATTTTGACGACTCCCTAAAGGAACCCACCGTACTGCCTGCCAAAGTACCTGCTTTATTACTGAATGGTGCATCCGGAATCGCAGTAGGTATGGCTACCAACATGGCTCCGCACAATTTGGGTGAAGTGATCGACGGAATTACCGCTTATATAGAAAATAAGGACATCACGGTAGCCGAACTGATGAAATACATCATTGCACCTGACTTCCCTACAGGAGGAATTATATATGGGTACAATGGCGTAAAAGCAGCTTTTGAAACCGGTCGTGGAAGAATCGTTCTTCGCGGAAAGGCAAATGTGGAAATAAAAGATGGGGGAAATAGGGAGATGATCGTCATCACCGAAATCCCATATATGGTCAACAAAGCCAACATGGTGGAAAAGACCGCCCAGCTGATCAACGAGAAAAAAATTGAAGGTATTTCTGCCATCCGTGATGAATCCGACCGATCTGGTATGCGCGTGGTCTATGAACTCAAAAGAGATGCGGTTGCCAGCGTAGTTTTAAATAACCTTTACAAGCAGACAGCGCTTCAGACCTCATTTTCAGTGAATAACGTTGCCCTTGTTAAGGGTAGACCATACACGCTTAACCTCAAAGATCTTATTGTTCATTACGTCAGTCACCGTCATGAGGTGGTGGTCAGACGTACGGAATTTGAATTGAAAGAAGCAGAGAAAAGGGCCCATATTTTGGAAGGTTACCTGATTGCTTTGGATCATTTGGATGAGGTGATTTCCTTGATCAGAAGTTCTGCCGATCCTGAAACTGCCCGAAATGGTTTGATGGAGCGATTTGGCTTGAGTGAGATTCAGGCGAGAGCCATTTTGGATATGCGATTACAGCGGCTTACCGGCATGGAGCGTGACAAAATTGTACAGGAGTACAAGGAAATCATGGCTTTGATCGAGGAATTGAAAGAAATCCTTGCCAATGAAGATAAGCGAATGGAAATTATCAAGACCGAACTTCAGGAAATGAAGGAAAGGTATGCAGATGACCGACGCACCGAGATCGAGCACAATGCAGAGGATTTTAGTTACGAAGACATGATTCCCAATGAGGAAGTCGTGATCACGGTTTCTCACCAGGGCTATGTCAAGCGTACCGCCTTGACCGAATACCGTACCCAAGGACGCGGAGGAGTAGGTTCAAAAGGAGTAAGTACCAAAGAAGACGACTGGACAGAATACCTCTTTACAGCTTCCACACATAATTACCTGTTGATCTTTACCGACAAGGGTAAATTGTTCTGGCTGAAAACTTATGCCATTCCGGAAGGATCAAAGACTTCCAAAGGCCGTCCCATCCAAAACCTGATCAACATCGAATCGAATGACAAAATCCGATCGATCATTCAGGTGGAAAATCTCGAAGATCAGGATTATATCAATAATCACTTCTTGGTCATGGTGACCAAGCAAGGGGTGATCAAAAAGACCACATTGGAACAATACTCCAGACCGAGGTCCAATGGTATCATTGCGCTGAACTTCAGAGAGGACGATCAGCTGGTACATGTGGCGATGACCAATGGGGATCAGCACATCGTGATTGCGGCCAAATCAGGCAGAGCTATCCATTTTCATGAGTCTGCTGTAAGGCCTATGGGTCGAACTGCTACAGGGGTAAAAGCGATCACGTTAACGGATGTTAATGATTATGTCATTGGCATGGTTTGTGCCTCCAAGGAAAACGCCACCTTATTGGTAGTATCAGAAAAAGGCTATGGAAAAAGATCTGACCTGGAAGAATACCGAATCACCAACCGGGGAGGAAAAGGGGTCAAAGCCATGAATGTCACAGACAAAACCGGTGCACTCGTTGCTATCAAAGAGGTGGTAGATACCGATGACTTAATGATTATCAACAAATCCGGAATTACCATTCGGATTTCGATGGATGAACTCAGAGTAATGGGCCGCGCTACACAGGGCGTACGCCTGATCAAGGTAGGGGAAGGGGACGAGATATCATCCGTAGAAAAAATTTCCAGAGAAGAAGAAGAAAATTCAGATTCTTCCGATCTTGCGGACGATTCTTCGGAATCAAACACTCAATCAATCGATTAACCAAACAATAAAGAAAAAACGCTAATGAAAAAGCTAGTTCTCTCAATAGCTATGGTTGCAGCAGCTTCCTTGGCTTTTGGACAAAAGAAAGTAGTAAGAGAGGCTGAAAAAGGATTCAAATCCGGTGATCTTCAAACTGCACTTACTGCTATAGAAGGAGCAACTACCAACCCTGAGACAAGTGGTGACCCGGCTACTTTCCTTTTGAAAGCTCAGATCCAAACCAAAATCTTTGGTGCTGATACTGAAAATACCATGGAAACCGTGGAAGTGGGGGCTCAAGCCGTAAGTACCTTCAACAAGGCATTTGAAATGGCCGGAAGTAACAAAACTTCTTCTGTTGGAAAGGCGGTATATGCTGAAGAGCTTCCTGGAATTCCGGATAACCTGAGACCATACTCTCTGTTTACTCTGAAAAACCTTGCTTTTGATAAGGCCTTGGAAAAGTATAATGAAGAAGATCTTGAGATGTCTTATGAGTTTTTCAACCTTGCGGGCGAAATCGACAAGACAGACTCTACGATTCATTACAATGCCGGTTTCCTTGCCAATGATTTGGGAAGATTTGAAGATGCAAAAAGACATTTTGGATACCTTTTTGAGTTGCCAACTTACAATAAGACCAATGCCTATTACTTCATGGTACAAATCCTAAGCACGGAGGAGAAAAATCCTGAAGCTGCATTTGAATTGGTAACCAAAGCTCGTGAGGAATACCCTAACGATAAAGTATTGGCTGAATATGAAATCCAATTGTTGCTTCAGTTGAACAAAATGGACGAAGCAATGGCTCAAATCAAAGACGCACTGGCAAATGATCCAAATAACTCCGGTCTCTTGCTTAGATCTGGCTATTTGAAAGAGCAGGCGGGTGATTTGAATGGTGCATTGGAAGATTATAAAAAGTCAGTAGCTGTAGATCCTAATTTCTTTGAAGGAAATTATTACACAGGTGCATTGCTTTTGGAACAGGCCACCAAAGAACTGAATACCCTTAATGACCTTTCTGATGCGGAATGGGAAAAACAGTCTCCCATAGTAGGTAAAAAGGCAGATGCCAATTACAATGAGTCCATTACCTATTTCTCCAAAGCTCTTGAAATCAAGCCTGATAATACAGACATTATGATTATCCTATACCAAGTGTATAGCAGACTTAAGAAAACAGCTGAGATGGAAGCGATGAATAAGAAAATTGCCGCTATCCTTGGTCCAAACTGGCAGGATAATTAATCTTTGATATTCCAAAATGAAAGGCCGGATTAAGTTCTGGCCTTTTTTGTTTCACCCGTTTTTAACGACCTAAGAGACGATCTGTCTTTTCCGGGTATACTATGAAAATCCGCTTAAAGAAAGAATTTTATTTTTTGCTGAAAATCCGCTTTTCATGCCATCCTCTGTTTTTGGGGAAAGGTCAACCTGTCGCAGTCCTATTATACTTCATTGCTGTCACTTGCTTTTCTAGAAAAGTTGAGGTGATTAAACCCATTATTATAGCCGGAAAAGCAGGAAATACACCTGAAAATTGATTTCTGGTAGTTGAATTGCTTTGAATTTTGCAAGTCGAAGTAACGAATCCGTACTTAACACCGTTTTCTGCTTTAATTTCAACATCTTTCTTTCTTTTGGTAGGCAGGAGAAGAGGTTGAGTTTTAAGAATAATCTGATTTATCCCTCATTTAAATGAATAAAATAAACATTTGCCTTTTCTTACTGGGGATATTCTTATTTTCTCTTCCCGCCAAAAGTCAAATAAAATACCAAAGAAAACTTAGCATCGGATACGAATCAGGCCCCTTGATGAGTAATGGCACGGATTGGGGAAATGAGATTAGAGATGCATTGGATTACAAAGCCATTGACCTGCAGTTGGGCTGGAAGAAAATCTCCAATTCCACTTATAATTACATCTACAGATATCCTACCTATGGAATCGGGCTTACATCTACTTTGACTTATAGTCCGGAAATCGGAAGACCTCAGGCAGTCTATGGTTTTATGGAAATCCCTTTTTCTCACGGAGGATTGAACAAACGTTTATACTTTGGATATTTTACTCAAATGGGGGTTGGATTTAATTTTAAACCCTTTGATGAACTATCCAATCCGATGAATCAGTACATAGGATCAAACGTCAACTGCTATGTGTTTTTGGGATTGAATTCAACATTAAAGATTACAGATAAAATGGATCTTCAAACCAGTTTTGGGTTGAAACATTTTTCAAATGGTGCCACCAAAAGACCCAATTCAGGAATCAATCTTTTTCCCTTGAATATAGCCTTGAATTACAAGTTTGGAGATCATGCACTCATTCCTTCCGAACCTATTGACATTCCCAAAAAGGGTCTCGATACCTATTGGAATTTTGCATTGTACACAGGTCTGAAAAATTATGAAGTAGGGGATCCAGCTTACTTTAGAGGAGGTTTAGGAGTCAATTATTTGTTGGAACCTAGCTACAAGTATCGGCTGGGATTGGGGCTGGACTTTTTTTGGGCACAGGGAATAAACCTAAGGAATCCAGGAGAATCATTCAACTTCATGGATCAGACCTCTTTGGCTTTGGTCGGTTCTTGGGAATGGCAATTGACCGAAAGAATCTATGTACCCATCGGGCTTGGTGCTTACCTATACCGAAATGAATTGAATCAGGAAATCACCTGGTTTTATGAGCGAATAGGTGTTCGATACCGATTTTCCAATCACCTCTTTACCGGAATGCAAATCAAAGCTCATAAAGCAAAAGCGGATTTTTTTGAGTTTACGGTCGGTTACACACTTCAGGGAAATTAATCCTCCAAAATCCGATAATTAGCATCCACTGGTCAAAAAATGTTTTTATTTGGCTCAAGTTTAGAATAGCTTTCCCTGTCAATTTTCACCCAATATGATCTATTTCAGGAATTTCTTAATTCTGACTATTCTTTACATTTCTGCCTTCGGTCACCCATCATTTGGACAGTCAATTCCCTCATCCCAAGTTTATCATAGCCTCTTAAAGCTCAAGGAAACCAAGCGTGTGCTATATGTAGCCGCGCATCCTGATGATGAGAATACGCGATTGATAGCCTATTTGGCCAATGGAGAGCATGCAGAAGTGGCCTATCTGAGCCTTACCCGAGGAGACGGGGGACAAAACCTGATTGGCAAAGAATTGGGCATCGAACTCGGGCAGATCCGTACCCAAGAATTGATCAAAGCCCGTCAGACCGATGGTGGCAGGCAGTTTTTTACCCGTGCCTTGGATTTTGGATACAGCAAGGATCCCACAGAAACACTTCAGAACTGGGAAAAGGAAAAGGTGTTAGCAGACGTTGTCTGGGCTATCCGTAAGTTTCAACCGGATATCATCATTACTCGATTCAATACCATTCCAGGGGTGACCCATGGGCACCATACTACTTCAGCAATTTTAGCTGAGGAAGCTTTTGCTTTGGCAGGCAATGCGCAGGCGTTTCCCGAGCAATTGAAATGGGTAAAGCCTTGGCAGCCCAAACGAATTTTTTTTAATGCCTATAATTTTCGGGGTGAGTTCGAGCCCGAAGTGGGAAAAAAGTATTATGCCTTTGAAGTGGGAGGATATGATCCTCTGTTGGGAAAGACCTACCATCAAATTGCGGCAGACAGCCGAACCATGCACAAATCCCAGGGCTTCGGTGCGACGGCAGGTGCAGGCAATGCCAAAGACTATATTGAGCAAGTCGGGGGAGAGGAATATTCCCAGACTCCTTTTGACGGGGTTTTGAATCGATGGGAGCAATTGCCTGGAGGCAAAGCAGTCCTAGGTCAACTCGATCAGATGCTCAAAACATTCAATTTTGTCCAACCGGACCAAAATATTCCTGCTTTACTTTTGCTTCGGAAATTGATTTTGAATTTGAACTCTAAAGAGTCATGGGTCATTGAAAAACTTGAAAAATTGGATCAGACCATCTTCAATGCTTTGGGTTTGGAATATGAGTACATCGCCAGAAAAGAGATTGGCTTCCCCGGTGAATCAATCAAAACCGAGCTAGTGTTGACCAATCCCTCCACAACAGCAATTACTGAGGTTTCTTTTCAGGTGTTAGATACCTATTTTATAGGAAAATCAGCCAAGGAAAATGCCACGATTTCTCTTCCGATCGAATTTAAAATTCCTGAAAACACTTCCTATTCTCAACCTTATTGGCTTGAGAATCCACTAGACGGGGCGCTTTTTTCAGTTCCAGATCAACCTCAAATCGGTATACCTTTTTCTACCCAAATCGTAGGCGGAGACCTGTCATTCATGATAGGGGATCAGCAGTTTAAATTTCCAGTCCAGTTGTTTTATAAATACAATGATCAAGTCGACGGAGAAATCAAACAATCCTTTACGATCGTACCTGAGGTAGACTTGTCGGTTTCCAAAGACAATGTTTTTTTAGTATCCGGAGCGGATCCAACTGTCACGGTCACCGTCAATTTCAGGAATCAATTTTTGGATGGGGATTTGGATTTTGAAGGGTTGGACCCTTCCCAATTCCGTATTTTGAGCGTCGAAGATGTGGTTTTTCAAAAAAGGCGGGTATTTAAAGTGGCTTTTCTCCCAAATGGATCTGGTAAAAAGGTCATCACGGCGAGATTTACTACCACCGCAGGAAAACAATATGATCAAATCACCAAGCAGATAGCTTACAAGCACATTCCAAATCTGACCTATTTTAGTCCTGCCAGTATCAATTTGATCCAAGCTGATTGGAAGGTTTCGGGAGAGAAGATAGGGTATATTGCCGGTGCGGGTGATGATGTGCCCGGAGTCTTGTCCGCTCTGGGATACAAGTTGACCATGATTGGTCCCGGTGATTATTCGGTGGATTACCTAAGTCAGTTTAAGGCCATTGTTGTTGGGATCCGGGCATACAATACCAATTCGGAATTGGCGGCCAATCAAGCTGCTTTGATGGGATATGTAAGAGCAGGTGGAAAATTGATCGTCCAATACAACACCAGTTCACCGCTTTTGACTACTCAACTTGGACCCTATCCATTTTCGATCGGAAGAGATCGGGTGACTGTGCAGGAATCTCCCGTGGTGGCTGATTTCGACAGCCCGATTCTCAAAGGGCCCAATCCGATAAGCCAAGAAGATTTTGGAGGCTGGGTTCAGGAGAGAGGACTTTATTTTGCTTCCAATCCTGATTCAAAATATCAGGCACCGCTTACCATGCAGGATCCTGGAGAAGAGGCCACTACCGGTTCTTTGATTTATGCCAAATTTGGAGAGGGTAGTTACCTATACACCGGCATTTCCTTTTTCAGACAATTGCCTTCCGGAGTCCCAGGAGCTATCAAACTATTCATCAACCTGATTGAACACTAAAATGAGCGAACGGCCAATTCAATGGAAGAGGATCTATTTAGCTTTGATCGCTAGTTTGGTAGTCATGATTGCCTTGTTTTACTGGTTAACGTTGGCTTTCTCATGAGCACGCTGGACTGGATTGTACTTTTCTTCACCCTGATTTCCATTGCAGCATTTGGGATATATAAAACCCGTGGGAAGAAAAATTTAGAAACTTACCTCAAAGGCAATCAAAACAATTGGTGGACGATCGGATTGTCGATCATGGCCACCCAGGCTTCTGCCATTACATTTCTGAGTACCCCGGGACAAGCCTACGAGGACGGGATGCGGTTTATCCAGTTCTATTTTGGCCTTCCGCTGGCGATGATCATTATTTCGGTCAGCTTTATTCCGATCTATTACAAATTGAAAGTATATACGGCCTATGAGTACTTGGAAAATCGCTTTGATCTAAAAACCAGGACCTTAACGTCCCTACTTTTCATCATTCAAAGAGGTCTTGCTGCCGGTATTACCATTTATGCACCGGCTATTATTCTGTCTACTTTATTGGGTTGGAATTTGACTTTTACCAATATTTTCATCGGTGTCTTGGTCATCATCTATACTGTTTCCGGAGGAACAGAGGCAGTCTCTATTACACAAAAACAACAGATGGCGGTGATGATGGGTGGAATGATTCTGGCAGGAATTATTGTCATTCAATTGTTGCCAATCTCATTTGGGGAAGCGCTTCATGTAGCCGGAAAAATGGACAAACTCAACGTGGTCAGTTTTGAGTTTGATCTTGCCGATCGATACAATGTCTGGTCAGGCATGACTGCTGCTGTGTTTTTGTTTCTGAGTTATTTTGGAACTGATCAAAGTCAGGTGCAGCGCTATCTTTCCGGACAGACCCTTTCGCAAAGCCGGATGGGGCTAATCATGAACGGGTTTCTGAAAATCCCGATGCAGTTTATCATCCTATTCATTGGGGTAATGGTTTTTGTATTCTATCAATACATCCAGCCTCCGGTTATTTTCAACCAAGTTCAAACTGAAAAACTTCGACAAAGTAAGTATGCCTCCGAATTGGAAGCTTTGGAGGATCAATATCGCGTCAGTTTTGAGTCTAGCCGGGCTTCTTACCAGGAGATGCTGGCTGCCATTGAACAAGGTCAGGAGGAAAGAGCGGATCAACTAAAAACGGAAATACGGACAATCAAATCCGAACAAAATCAGATTCGTGAGGAAGTAAAATCCCTGATCGTTCAAAATGACCCTGCGGCGGAAACCCGGGACACGGATTATGTTTTTATGCGTTTTGTGATGGATTACCTTCCGCCTGGAATTGTCGGATTGCTGTTTGCGATGATTTTCTCGGCTGCAATGTCCTCCTCTTCTTCTGAACTCAATGCCTTGGGTTCTACCAGCACCATAGATCTATACAAAAGGTCAATAAATAAACAGGCCGATGATCGCCATTACGTGCTTTCTTCCAAGGCATTTACCGCGTTTTGGGGCTTAGGAGCGATACTTTTCGCCACTTATGCTTCCTTATTTGAAAATCTGATTCAGGCAGTCAATCTTTTGGGATCCTTATTTTACGGGACTATTCTTGGGATTTTTATGGTAGGCTTCTTTATGAAATGGATTAAAGGCCAAGCCGTATTTATCGCTGCCTTACTGTCGCAAGCGTTGATCTTGGTGGTTCATTTCAAAAATGGAGTCGGGGTTCTTGGCTTCCATTGGGATATCGGCTTCCTTTGGTACAATGCCCTGGGCTGTATTTCCGTGATGGCTTTTGGAGCGATCATTCAGTTGGGGATACCCAAAAAATAAAAGGGGAATTCCTGAAAAGCAACATGGTTTGAATTGCCTCCTGATTTAGCAGGAGGTATTTTTTTTCTGAAAGTCTCCAAAATAAATCTACACGAATAGATTAGACCTGACAGGTGTTTTACGCTTTCATTGCTGTGGGTGAAAACTTAATTTCATGAATGTTTTTTCTGTATATCCGCTTTCATACCAGTAGACTTAGCTAGCTTAAAAAATTTCTCAAAAAGGCAGAAATCAAGAATCCTTCGGTCGCCTGTGCTGAGCACAGGCGAAGCATCCGACCCATTAAACAAAGAGAATTGGGCTGGTGGTGCAATAGCGGCAATCATAATGTTTTTATAGTGCCTTCCTGCCTTTGTGGCTAAAAGCAAAAAAAAACCGGATCTCTCGACCCGGCTTTATTTTCAATTATTTGATCGTCTTCACCAATCGCTCATTTAAACCCACATAATCTGGGTTTTTGGCCTCCATTGCCATTGCTTTGGATTTATTGGCTGATTCTAAGGCGTCTGTTTTCAAGCCCATGGCCAACTCGATTTTTGCTCGCAGGTGCATAGTCCAGTATTTTGGGTCGCTGTCCGTTGATGCTTTGATCCACTCATAAGCCTGAGGAAGATCTTTGTTGTTGGTAAAGTAGTAGCTGGCAGCCTGATAGAGCAGGGCAGGGTTAGTAGTTTTAGTATCGATGACCTGCTTTTGGATGTCAGCCATGACGATAGGGTCAACCTCAGTGGTGAGGGTAAAGTCCACACGGGTTTGTTCCCACTTGAGCGAAACATCGGCACTGTTGTCGGTCAGTTTGTTGAAGCTGATCTCGAAGGTTTCGTACTTTTTGCTGGTTTTGCTGGCAGGTACAGTCCATCTGAGAAGATCATCAGAGGCACTGTATCCGATAGAGCCCCAAAGCTGGGTGTTTTTGCTTAAGACCATGGTCCAAACAGACTTGCCTGGGATAGAATAGAGGGCATATGATCCGGCAGGCACTTTTTTTCCATCGATCATGACTTCCGTTGAGAAGTTGAAGATGGTAGCACTGTTGGCGCCGGTTCTCCATACTTCGCCGTAAGGTACGAGCTCCCCGAAAATTTTTCTTCCTTTAGTACTGGGACGACTGTAGTCCACGGTAACTTGAGTGAGGCCTACTTGCTGGGCTATTTTAGCGCTGGGACTTGCCTGAGGCATTTGAATTTGCTGTGCAAAGCCAGTAAATCCGGCAAATAGGAACGCCAGAAGGATAAGTTTGAATTTATTCTGCATATAGTATCGATAGTTTTTATTAATTCAATTGGGACTTTACAAATCCTACTCCAAATTTGAATTTCACTGCAATTTGACAGTTAATTTGCTCATTTTGTCAGGTTCCGGTCCTTATTTTACCAGTGGATTTTTTGAAGGATGGGAATGAGTTAATTTTACTAACCAAACGAATACTACCCATGAGTTTAGCTATTATCAGTCCCGGACGAAATCCTCAGGTGTGGATTGATGCACTTCGCCACCATCAACCGGATATTGATATTCAGGTATTTCCGGATATCGATAGACCAGAGGAGGTCGAAATGGCCTTGCTTTGGCAACATCCCCCCGGGTATTTAAGCAATTTCCCTAATCTCAGACTAATCAGTTCACTCGGAGCCGGTGTGGATCATATTCTCTCAGACCCGGCAGTTCCCGCCCACATGCCGATCGTCAGGATTGTGGATGAAAAGCTGACTTGGTCCATGACTAATTATGTGGTGATGGGGGTGTTGAATTTTCACCGTCAGATTACCCGATATCAGGCAGACCAAAAGCGAAAGGTTTGGGATATGTCCAATCCGGAGATTCCCGTCAAAGTAGGAGTGATGGGAGTGGGGGCCTTGGGAGGGGATGTGTTGGATAAATTGAATTACATGGGATTTAAGGTAGCCGGATTTGGCTTTTCTGAGAAATCGGGTTTTCCTCACCCATATTATTCCAAAAACGAGTTGAAGGATTTTCTTTCCCGGATCAACGTATTGGTATGCCTTCTTCCGCTTACCCAAGATACCGAGGGAATTTTAAATCTGGACCTGTTTAGACAATGTACTCCGGGAACTTTTCTGATCAACGTGGCCCGTGGCAAGCATTTGGCAGAGGAGGATTTGATCCCGGCTTTGGATCAAGGCTTTTTGTCAGGAGCCCTGTTGGATGTATATCGGGTAGAGCCTTTGCCGCAGGATCATCCCTTTTGGCAAGAATCAAGAATTCAGCTGACTCCGCACATTGCCAGCGTGACCAATCCATTGGCTGCTTCTCCGCAGATAATTGATAATTTTAATCGTCTGAAATCTAACCGACCGCTTCAAAATCTCGTTAACCGCGCAAGAGGTTACTAATTTTTAGAAATGGAAAAAACGTTCACAATTTTATGTCCCACTGATTTTTCAGAATGCTCTCTGAATGCCATTGAATATGCCTGCAAACTGGGTGAAAAACATCAGGCTCATTTGATTCTTTTTCATGTGCTCAACCGAGAAGATTATCTCAAGCTGGCGCCCAGGGATCCTGAGGGAAAGCATCAGCTTGATTTTGTAAATCAAAAATTGAGAAACCTCCAGGTTGCCGTTGAGGAGGAAGGAATTAAAAATGGATTGAAAAGTTGTGGAATTGCGCTAAAAGAAGGCAAAATCGTTCAGGATACTTTGTCTTTTGCGCAGGAAAAAAAGGTGGATCTGATCGTGGTCGGTACGGAAGGGATGAATGAATTGCGCGAAAATATCATCGGAAGCAGATCGAGTCGCTTGGTTGAACAATCTGACAGGGATATTTTGGTGGTTCCCAGAAAAGTTTTTTTCAAGCGTCCCAGAAAATTTGTCTTTGCCTCCGATTACCTGGAGGAAGATAAATTGGCTATTCAAAAAGTGGTGGAATGGGCCGCTTTTTTCAACGCAGAAATTGACCTCGTGCACGTATCCTCATCCCACAAGGCCATTGACAAAATCCTGCACATGACAATGGTTGATGAAATCAAGCCTTTTGTCCGGTATGATAAAATCAATTATGTGTTGAAATCCTACCGGGATGATCTCGCATTGGGATTGGAAAATTACCTTCAGGTTGCCAAAGGCGATATTTTGGTGACTTTGAGCAAAAAGAAAAGTTTTTTCGATCAGATTTTTTCCAAAAACCTATCCAAGAAAATGTCCTATTTCCTCAATAAGCCACTTTGGGTGATCAAGAGCTTTTAGATCTTTTTCCTCCAAAAAGTCCCTTTACGAAATCTGAAAATTCTCTTCGGGAGGCTTCGTTGCCCAAAATAGATTTGAGTGTACTCCAAAAATGACCCGCGGTCATTTTATTGTTTTCTTTGCTCGGTTCCGGGTTTGGTTTTGGGATTTCGGCTGATTTTTTATTTCCGACGGAAGGCAGATCATCTGATTTTTGAGTCGGTTTGTATCCTACGAGTTCATCAGCCTTTTCAAAGCTTTTCTTTGCCCGCTCTTTTTGTCCAAGCTTCTCTTCGACCAGCCCTTTATTGTTAAATGCCACGGCATCTTCCGGATCTAGTTCAATAGCTTTTTCATAATCTTCAATGGCGCCCAACAAATCACCTATCCGGTCTTTGAGAAAGGCCCTGCTCGAATAGCGATAGGGGTTTCGGGGATCAAAATTGGCTGCCCGGTCAAGTTCGGAAAGCGCTTCATCATTCCTTCCCAACAAATGCAAAACGACACCTCGGTCACTGATGAAGTCAGTATTGTAGGGTTCTAAGGCCGTCAAAAGATCAAAATCTTCCAAAGCCAATTCTCCTTTGCCTAACCTGGTCAAAATTCTACCCCTGTAAAGGTGAAGCTCGGTTTTCCCTTTTTCCTGAATGATCAACTCATCAAATACAGCCAATGCTTCTTCAAATTTTCCTTCCTGATAGAGTTGGTAACCGGTATTGAAATTCATTTTTTAAGACTTTAGAGGCTAGATTCAAGATGCTAGACTTTAGAAACAAGAGGCTAGATTCAGGAATTCAGTCGCATGAAATAGCTCCTTGATCCAAGAATTAAGACCCAAGAAAGTAGATGGAATATGTGTGAAAATGGTTCCATTAGGATTAGGTCCCAAATCTCTAGTCTCTTAGCTCTTGTTTCTTGCTTCTGCAAAAGTAAACCCCGTTTCCCAAACCAAAGTTTATTTTCCTTCTTTTTGCTTCAAAATCCCATCTGCTGTTATCTTTAACGCCAAGAGTATTTCAGATTATGGCCCTCAGTCCCGACGTTGTTCTCAAAGACCTCAAAGCGAAGAAGTTTGCTCCAATTTACTTTTTGCAGGGGGATGAACCCTACTTTATCGATTTGATAACGGATTTTATCGAGAAGAATGCCATTCCTGAATTTGAGCGCGGATTCAATCAGTTGGTGCTTTATGGGAAAGATTCTCCGATCAGCACGATCTTGAACAATGCCCGGAAATTTCCGATGATGGCTGAGCGACAACTCGTAATTGTAAAGGAGGCCCAAAGCATTCCGGATTTGGGAAAAGAGGAAGGTCAGAAACTGTTGGTCAGCTACCTGACCAACCCCTTGCCGAGCACCATTTTAGTTTTTGCCTACAAACACAAAAAACTGGACGGAAGAAGTTCTTTGAAAAAAGAACTGGAGAAGAAGTCCGTTTTTGTAGAATCAGAAAAAATCAAAGACTGGAACCTGACCCAATGGGTAGATGGGTATTTCAAAGGATTAGGCCATCAGATCGAGCCCAAGGCTTGCCAATTGTTAGCCGATTCCATCGGAAACAACCTGGAAGTCCTGACCAATGAGGTGGGAAAAATGCTGATCAATTTTCCCGAACCTACCAAGTTCAGTACTGAGCACATTTCGAAATTTATCGGGATCAATAAAGATTACAACAATTTTGAGCTTTCAAAGGCAATTGGATTCAAAGACGTGATCAAAGCCAATCAGATCATCCATTACTTTATTCAAAACCCTAAGGCTCATCCGGTTATTCCTATTTTTACCCTTTTGTACAATTACTTTACAAAAGTGGCCTTGCTGCATCGATTAGGTCCCCTGCCTGAAAATCAGCTAGCCAGTGCCATCGGTGTCAATCCCTATGGACTAAAAGAATATATTACAGCCTCCAAAAACTACAAATTGGGCAAGGTAATTGATGTATTCGGGTACATCAAAGAGGCAGATCTTCGTTTCAAAGGAGTGGACTCCGGAAGTATGGACGAAGGAGAAATCCTCCGCGAGCTGGTGTACAAGATTTTGCACTGATTACCCAAACCAATTATTATGAAATACTACCTGGTGCTGCTTGCAGGCCTGGGTTTGAGTGTGGAAGTCTATTCCCAATCCACACTATACCAAACCGGCCAACAGCAAGCGTTGGATTATCATTTGGAGCTTTTCGATAAGCAGCTTTTCTCAGCCAGTCTCTATGACAACACTCGGCTATTGGCTGAGTCTCTGACGGAAGAGCAGCGGAAAAATGCTCAACTCAATCGGGCCATGTCCGCCCTTCAGCTGGAAAGTCCCGATGGACCGGGATTGATGAAAGCCTATATTTTTGACCATGGCAATCATCCCTCAGTAGCTACAGCGGGTCTTTACCTCGGGAATCATTTTTTCTACAAAAAAAACTACAAGGAATCCATCGAAGCCTTTGGTTTGGTCAACACAAAAGGACTCAGTGAGGAATCCAAAGCTGATGTACTGTTCAAGCAAGGCTATGCCTATTTTCAGTTGAAAAATTACGGACAGGCAGCCGGATATTTTGATCAGGCGAAAACCTTGAATCAAGCCGTTAGCCCTGATGCCTATTATTACAGCGGTTTTATTGCCATGGAACAGGGAAACACAGCCAAAGCAGTGGCTGACTTGCAAGCGGCAGGGAAAACCTCCTTTTATGCGACCAAGGTTCCTTATTTACTGACTGCCTTGTATTATCAGCAGGGAAATTACGATCAGGCTATTTCTTATGCGGAACCGCTTTTGGCTTCAAATCAAAATCTGGATCGTAGAGAAACCATCCATTTGTACTTGGCCGAGGCCTATTATGCCAAAAAAGACTTTGCCAACGCAGCCAAAAACTATGATGCTTTTATCAATGCCAAAAAGGGGACACTTTCCCGGGAAGAGGTCTATAAAGCGGGAATCGCATTTTTCGAAATTAAAAATTACCAAAGAGCTACGGATTACTTAAAAGTATCGGCTTCCGGGAATGATGAAATTGCCCAGTCTTCCAGCTATTACCTGGGCCATGCCTATATCAAGCTGGATAATTTTGCTTTTGCTTCCACCAGTTTTCAGGCAGCGTCCAAAGTGTCTTTCAATAAGCAGATTCAGGAAGAGGCTTTGTTCAATTTTGCCAAGACGAACCTCCAACGGGGAAGTTTTCAGGTGGCCATCAGCACCCTCGATGAGTATTTGGATACTTATCCTTCAGGCAGACATCGGTCCGAAGCAGAAACCCTTCTTTCGGAGGCCTTAATCAACACCAGTGATTACCTCAGGGCAATTGAACAGATGGATAAAATCCGCACCAAATCGCCGCGAATCCAGGCAGCTTATCAAAAAGTGGCTTTCTACCAGGCGATGGTTTACTACCGAGACCAAAAATACAAGCAGTCTGTTTCTTTCCTGGACAAGTCTCAAGCCTTTCCTACGGACAAGGATTTGTTGCTGGAAACTCATTTTTGGAAAGGGGAAGTGCATACTGCTGATGGGAATTTACCTCAGGCCATTCGCTCCTACGAAGCAGCAAGAGCTATGAATCCAGCGAGCAGTCATCCTTTCTTGATCAAGACCCATTACGGTTTGGGATATGCCTATTTCAATACCCAACAATATCCCAAAGCAGAGGAGCAATTCCGGCTCTATACCGAAAAGCTCAGAGGTCGGGATGAAAAGCAAAACTATGACGATGCCTTGCTTAGGTTAGGAGACTGTCACTATGTGCAAAAGAAGTTTGGAGAGGCAGCGAGCACCTTTCAGCGGGCAATAAATGAAAGCAATTCCGGTATCGACTATGCCTATTACCGATTGGCGGTAGTTCAAAACTTTCAAAATCGAAATGATGAAGCGCTTTCCCAGTTGGATCGTTTGATCAGTGGCTTTCCTTCCAGCTTGTATCTGGAAGATGCAATGTTTCAACGTGGACAGATCTACTTGGAAGAGGTTCGTTATGCGGAAGCGTCCCGCGCATTTTCGGATTTGATCACAGGAAGGCCTAATTCACCTTTTGTTCCTTATGCCTTGGAGGGAAGGGCTGTGGCCAACTTCTCCATGCAGCGCTATGACCAGACCATTGCAGATTACAAAGCCATCATAGACAATCATCCCAACGCACAAAATTCTGAGACTGCCCTCAAAGGCCTTCAGGAAACCCTGGCTCTTCAGGGGCGTTCAGCCGAATTTGGAGATTATTTGGCAAGGTATAAAAGTTCCAATCCGGGTTCTGGCAATGTTCAGACACTGGAATTTGAGTCTGCAAAAAGCCTCTATTTGGATAAAAACTATGCCCAGGCGGCAAGAGCATTTGAAAACTACCTGAGAAGCTATCCTCAGTCTGCCCAAAAAGCCGAGGCTCTTTATTTTGCCGGAGATGCTTTCTTTCAGGCAGGTGATACCGAAAAAGCAATAGGCTACTTCAAACAGCTTGAGCGTGAACCGGCCTCCCCTCAGCGGGTGAGAGCAATGCAAAAGCTTGGAATGATCGAATTGGATCGGGGAAATTATGCAGCAGCCATTCCGTATTTGGAAACCGCTTCTCAAAATGCCCGAAACAAAGTCGAAGAAGCGGAAGCAGTGCAGGGATTGATGGTGGCCAATTTTGCTACACGAAAATTTCAGCAAGCCATCACCTTCGCAGATCGGTTGATGACCTTGGATGGAATCATTCCACAATCCACCCCGACGGCGATGTTGACCAAGGCAAAGGCGCAGCGAGAATTAAACCAAAAAGCCCAGGCTGAAATCACGCTTCAAAATCTCGTCCAGGATCACAAGACCGTCCAAGGAGCTGAAGGCTTGTATTTATTGGCTTTCTCCTACCAGGAGCGGGGTGATGTGGCCAAGTCCAATGAAGCCATTTTTGATTTCTCCGGACCCTTCGCAGATTATGACTTCTGGTATGGTAAAATGTTTTTGCTTTTGGCCGACAACTTCCTGAAGACCGGGGAGGAGTTCCAGGCAAAAGCCACACTCGAATCCATCGTAGAGCGATCCACCAATGCTGAGATCAAGGCAGAAGCGCAGTCCAAACTCAAAAACCTGAACTAAACCAATGAAAAGATTAGTGATCACCTTATTGTTTTCAGGTACTTTTTTAGGAGGCCTGACTTCTACTCTGGCACAGACTCCGCAACGAGGAGCAGTGCAGGACCAAGAATTTGTGATCCGAAAGGATCGTGTGTTGACCGTGCCGACTCAGCCACGTTCTTTTGAGCGTCTGCCTGTGTTGCCTCAGCCTAAGGGGATGGAAGATTTTACTTATGCTATCACGCCCTATTTCCTTTCCATTCCTGCGCTAACGCTACAGCCCACCCCGGTTCAAAAGGATTATCGGCAGCCTAAGCAGGATTTATACCCCGGCCTGGTGAGAGCAGGGTATGGCAATTTTGCTTCACCTTTATTGGAAGCCCGCTACATGTCGACCACTGCCGATCCGCTAAACTATGCGCTGAGATTTAAACATCAGAGTTTTGGAAAAGGACCTGCGGGACCTTATGCCGATGCAAGTCCCGAGGCACATACCACCTTTGGCGGTGATGTGAGTTACTTTCTGGAGAGAGCAGAAGTATTTGGGGGATTGAGTTGGGGACAGGACAAGTATTCTTTTTACGGTGAGGATCCCAATTTTAGAGTTCCTGACAATGCGGACTTTATCGGTCCTGTCATTGAAAACAATGTTCAGAATAATGTTCAGTTCTCCGCAGGAATCCGCGACATTGAGAAAGTCGGTCCATTTGGTTACGAAGCCAAATTGGGTTTTAGAAGCTTCAAAGACAGCTATTTGGCGAGAGAAAATGAAGTGGGAGTGCAGGCCTTGGGGAAGTTTAGACCATCCGATGATTGGTCAGGTAAAGTTGGTTTGAGCTATTTCTCTACAGGTACGGAAGATTTGCTGTATGACTTGACGAGAACTTACCTCGCCATCCGACCAGAAGTGTCTTATAACTATGAGGCTTTCCGATTTACGGCAGGATTGAATATTGTCTCTGAGAATGATTCATTACCCGAGAAAAAGAGTGATTTTAGAATCTTCCCCGTGCTGAAAGTGAGCTATCAGTTTGCCGAGGAGTTTGGGTTTTATGGAGAATTTTCCGGAGATGTACAGCGAAATACCTATTTCAGTTTTGTTCGCGAAAATCCTTTCTTAGGACCAAGTTTTCAATTGCTCAACACGGTGAATAATTACAAAATTGCCGGTGGGATAGAGGGGCAGTTTCAGGAAGCATTTCATTACCGAGCAGGTATCGATGTGAGCCGATTCAATAATCTGCATTTTTTCGTGAATTCGATTGCCGACTCTGCACGATTTGAATTGGTTTATGATGATAAGACTACCGTAGTCAACTTAAATGCAGAATTGGGGATGAAGTTTTCTGACGTGTACACCTTGGGTTCCAGATTGGATTTGTACCAGTATGACTTGAGTACTCAGGCAGAAGCTTGGCATAGACCCGTTTGGGCACTTTCGATCAATAATCAGGTGAAGCCGGTTGAGAAGCTTTTGCTTCAGGCCAATCTGAATTTTATGGGGGGAATCAAGGCAAGAGGGGATGTGAGCGCGGCTGCTATTTTTCCTCCGGATATCGAAGTAGTCAATCTTAAAACCATCGCAGACCTGCAGTTAAAGGCTGATTTCAAGATCACAGACCGAATCTCCATTTTCGCAGAGGGGAATAACCTGACCAATGGAAAAAACATGCGTTGGCTGAATTACCCTGTTCGTGGTGTTCAGCTGATCGGAGGAGCCAGCTTCAAATTCTGATATTTCAGGATTTGAGGTTGGGCTTTCCGTTCATTTAGGTTAGTTTCGTAGCCTTTCCCAAATGAAGATGTCAGCAAAAGATAACGGCAACCGTACCTGGTCAGATCCCAAAGATTATGGGTTGCCTTTTGTAGAAATTACTCCAATCAAAACTCAAATTTCTCTTCCAAAAGAAACGCAGGAAGTGAAAGAGGTTGTTTCTATTATTCCAGAAATAAAGAGTGAAATTCCTTTGCCACAAGAGCAAGTTGGTGGTTCGGAAGAGAAGCCTAAAGCTGATTTCGTAAAGGCCAAAGAAGTTCCAAAAATCAATTCAGAGAAAAAGACAAAATCCAACACTTGGGTTTGGGTTGTCATCTTGTTGGCAGTGGCAGTTTTGGCGGTGATTGTTTGGCAACTTCAATTGGCTCAGACCAATTCCAATGCTGCTGTGGTCGAATCTCAAACCAAGGAGGTGAATTCTGGCCTTTCCGGCGTTTCGCTTAAGCCAGAAATCACACCAAGTGAAGAAACCATACCTCCTGTAAATCAGGATTCTATCACCACCATAAATAATTCAAATCCTAATATTTCTAATCCCGCAGAAACTGGTACAACAATTGCCAATACGGTAAGTGGAAGTTTGATCCGCATCGAATCCAAAGCTGAAAAAGTGAGGTATTTCATCGTCGTTTCAAGTTTGCCCAATGAGCAGTTGGCTTTGGAGATCACCGCGAAGTTTGCAGGCAAATCACCTGAACTTTATCTGATTACTCCTTACGAGTCCAGTCCAAATTATCGGGTAGCCATTGGGAAATTTGACACTTGGAAAGCCGCTTCAGATGAGGTCGCCAAGATCAAATCTCAATACACTGAAGATTTATGGATTTTGAACTATTAATATGATCCTTCTCCAAACCCTAACTGTTGATTCCCTGTCCACTGCGGACGCTATGGCTGCCCAAGCCACCAAAGAAAACATCGGCCTTTTGGATCTCCTGCTCAAAGGAGGCTACATGATGATTCCGCTTTACCTTTTGTTTGTACTGGCGATTTTCATCTTTGTCCAAAAGCTTATCACCCTCAATAAGGCTGCAAAAACCCCCAGCCACTTAATGGACCAAGTAAAAGTTTTGGTACAAAGCGGGCAAATCGAAAAAGCGAAAATCCTATGTGCCGGAGAAAATACACCGGTGGCCAATATGATCGCCAAAGGAATCGACCGAATCGGATCACCTTTGAAAAATATCGAAGTCTCTATCGAAAACGTGGGTAAGATCGAGATCTACAAACTAGAAAAGAATTTGGGGCTTTTGGCGACAGTATCAGGTGCTGCCCCCATGATCGGTTTCTTGGGTACAGTAACCGGGATGATTCAAGCCTTTATCTCGATTGCACAGGAAGAAGGAAATGTGTCGCCAAAGCTGCTTTCCATGGGGATCTATGAAGCGATGATTACCACAGCAGCGGGGCTTGTGGTGGGAATTATAGCGTATTTGGGCTATAATTATTTGGTTACTCAGGTTTCCAAGCTGGTGCACAACATGGAGTATACCTCCATTGAGTTTATTGATCTTCTTCAGGATAAATAATCATGGGACTGCAGTCAAAAAATAAAGTAGAAGCAGCATTCAGTATGTCCTCTATGACGGACATTATTTTTCTGCTCTTGATTTTCTTCATGCTGACCTCATCCTTCATTACGCCTTCTGGGTTGCCGGTAAATTTACCATCCAGCGAGTCATCAGATATTGTGATGCAGGAAGTAACCGTGTCTGTAACGAAAGATCTGCGATTTTCGGTCAATGATAAAGTAGTGGGGCGTGATCAGATCAAATCTGAACTTGCCACCCTATTGGAAGGGAAAAAAGGTCAAGTGGTTTTGCACATTGACAAAGAAGTTCCCGTTGAATACTTAGTGGAAATCGGCGGAATCGCGGCTGGCTTGGAGGCCAACGTGTCTATCGCCACCAAACCATACTAATCATGCAAACCTGGAATGCCGACCAAATAGAAAAAGACAGCAAGAAAAAATCAGCGATCATTACTGCGGTGGTGAATGTGCTGTTGCTTCTTGCCTTTTATTTTATCGTGGTGTGGCGTCCTCAGATCCCTCCTTTGCCCACCTATGGTTTGGAGCTGAATCTTGGTTTTACGGATGTGGGATCGGGTAATCGAAACAGCCCCAATGCACCTTCCGAAACTCCCTCCCAAAGCGTGGAACAAGCAGCACCGGGAGAGGTTGCGAAAGCCGTGACCCAACCTGCCACTCCTGCACCTGCGCCTAAAACAGAAACAGCAAAGCCGAAAACCGCTTCCAAACCAGCTGCCAACCAGGCTGTAACGACTAAACCCTCCCCAATCAAAGGAGAGGAGAAAGCGGCTGTTGAAACCAAAAAGCCTGAACCTGTCAAAGCAGAGCCTATCAAGACAGTCACCACTCCGGCTAAATCAGAAGCAGAACAAACTACTCAAAAAGCTCCCGAACAACCCAAAATTGACCCTCGTGCTGTGATGGGGGCGGGCGGTACCTCGGGAAAAAGCTCGACTCCAGCTTCAGGAGGTGCCCAGGGTTCCTCCAATGCCAAAGGCGATGAAGGTCGTCCAACCGGTACAGTGGACGGGAGAGCGATCATGGGTGAAGGAAGTGGAAAAGGAACCAATTCCGGTGCGGGATATAGCTTGGATATGGCAGGATGGGATTTTGCCTCCAGGCCGAATATCAATGACCGGGTTTCTACCAGAAATGGTCGAATCGTATTCAAAATCACCGTAGACGACTCCGGTCGGGTAGTTCAGGCTGTTCCGTTAGAATACAATGTTTCCAACGATGTGTTGGCCTATTACCGTCAGGTAGTCAATCAGATCAATTTCAAAAAATCCGGTGGGGCAGCTGCCGATTTTTCTACCGGAAAGATCACCTTTGTGATTAAGGTGGATTAATCTGATTTCTGGAAAATGATCCATTTGGTGATTTAAATTTCAATGCAGTGGGCGGGAAGACCGAAGACCGTAGACCGAAGAAATCTGATGCTAAACATTTTTTTATCGGAATTGCCTAATGATTTTTGGAAAAGCTGACGAATTCAATTGGATTTATGTGTATCCGCATGTTTGCACGTTACCGATTTAACTTAGATTTTGAGGTTCCAAATAGGCGGATTCCCTCTTACCAAGGGGGCTAGGAGCCTGTCCCGACGAATGAAGGGTGGATTTTTCATAAAGGAAAATTTGCTATTCAAGACCTCCGTAAATTGTTCCGGATACACATAATTGGATTTAAGAATGAATTACCAAGAAACCCTGGATTACCTTTTCAATGCACTTCCCATGTTTCAGCGGGTAGGTGCTTCTGCATTCAAAAAAGACCTGAGCAATACCCTAGCGCTCTGTGCACATTTGGGAAATCCGGAGCGAAAATTCAAGTCCATTCATGTAGCCGGAACCAACGGAAAAGGAAGTACTTCCCATACTTTGGCGGCCATACTTCAGTCTGCTGGATTTAAAACAGGGCTGTATACTTCTCCGCACCTCAAATCCTTTACCGAGCGTGTTCGGGTCAATGGTCAAGAAATCACCGAACTGGCGGTAGTGGATTTTGTAGAAGCCAACAAGGCCTTTTTGGATGAATTAAAGCCCAGCTTCTTCGAGATGACGGTTGCCTTGGCTTTTTGGTATTTTGCCAAAGAGGAGGTCGATATTGCCATCATCGAAGTGGGAATGGGAGGAAGACTGGATAGTACCAATGTGATTACTCCTGAACTTTCGGTCATCACTAATATCGGTTGGGATCACATGCAGTTTTTGGGAGATACGCTTCCTCTGATTGCCGGAGAAAAGGCAGGAATCATCAAGCCAAATATTCCGGTAGTCGTCAGCCAAACTCAAGAAGAAACCACATCGGTTTTCATCCAAAAAGCCCAAGAAAATGAGGCTCCGATCATTTTTGCAGATCAAAAATTCAGGTTGGAAAAAGTCGCAGCTACTGAGCCTGGACTAGCCAAATACACCGTATCAAAAGACGGAGAAACTTATTCCTTGGACTATGGTCTAATGGGTGATTACCAGATTTTTAATTTGCCCGGTATACTGGAATCGGTAAATCAGCTTCGAAGTAAGGGCTGGAAGATATCCAATGAAGCGCTGGAAAAAGGATTAAAAGAAGTTACCCAGCTTACCGGCTTAAAAGGCAGATGGCAGATTTTAGGAGAAAAACCAACCGTCATTGCAGACACAGGCCATAACGAACCCGGAATTCGGGCCATTTTGAGTCAGTTGAAAAGTTATTCTTTTGATCGACTCTGGATGGTCTTGGGGATGGTGCAGGACAAGGATATCTCCAAGATTTTGGAATTGCTTCCCAAGGATGCCCGGTATGTATTCTGTCAGGCGGATTTACCTCGTGCCATGCCAGCTGAATTGCTTGCTGAAAAGGCAGCTGAGTATAGTCTGAAAGGAGAAGTGATATCCGAGGTGAACCAAGCGCTTCAATTTGCCCGAAAAAATGCAGGTCCAAATGACCTGATATTTGTGGGAGGGAGTACTTTTGTGGTCGCAGAAATCGACGACCTCTAAATGAGCAGAAAAAAGCTGGTTCGCTTCGCCCAAAATGAAGCCAATCCCAATGTCATTCAGGCTGGAAAGCCACTTTTCGAATCCATCAAAGGCAACTGGCACGAAGTACAGTTCCAAAATCAAAATCCCATCGTAGTTGAATTGGCTTGTGGGCGGGGAGAATTTACCGTGGGTCTGGGCCGTGAATACCGTGATCAAAACTTCATCGGAGTGGATATCAAAGGCAGCCGAATCTGGAAGGGGAGCTCTACCGCAACAACGGAAGGATTAAACAATGTGGCTTTTCTGAGAACGCAAATTCAAAATCTGGATCAGTTTTTTGCCGAAGGCGAGATCTCCGAGCTTTGGATCACCTTTCCTGATCCTTTTCCACGAGATGGAGATGAAAAGCGCCGGCTGACTTCTCCGAAGTTTCTGGATATGTACAAGCCGATGATTAAGGAAAATGGATTGGTTCACTTCAAAACAGACAATACAGGGCTTTTTGACTATACCTTGGAACTCGTCAAAAGTCGCGAAGACATCGAGATCTTAGCCTTCACGCATGACTTTTACCAAAGCGAGATGCGGGACGAACACCATGGGATCAAAACCCGCTATGAGAAGATGTTTTCCGACAAGGGAGAGAAGATCAAGTATTTGAAGTTCAGATTTAAGTAATCCCTTGTTCTGATTTTCCTAAAGCTGGACTTATTATGAAAAATCCTGCTTCTGGAGAAGCAGGATAACCAGGTAGACCTTTGGGGTTTTCAAAACCCCGAAGGTCTGAATCAACTAGTGAAACCTTCGAGGTCTGAAAGACCTCAAAGGATAATTTCAGAGTTTTTCCAACTGCACTTTTTCCAAAAACAAGGCTTGCAGCACCTTTTCCAAAAGAATTTCGGCATCAACGGGCTTGGTCATGTAGTCATCCATACCCACTGCTTTGGCTCTGAGCTTGCTTTTCTCGGTGGTGTCTGCCGTCACAGCAATAATGGGAATAGTGAGGTATTTTTCACCGGCTGAGCCGGCACGAATGGCTTCTGTTGCTTCATAGCCGTCCATTTCCGGCATCTGCAGATCCATCAAGATGAGGTCAAAATGACTTTGCTGCAATTTTTCCAATCCTTCCAGACCATGATTGGCAAAGTCAAAGGTGATGCCCTTCCACTTTCTTAGGATTGATTTGATGACCAATTGATTGACGGGATTGTCTTCCACTACCAAAATCCGCTTGCCTAGCAGCAAGGTCTCTGATTGTGCTTTGACCGGATCTTGAACTGATTCCTCGGCTTTTCCAAAAGTCAGGGAAATGCTGACTTTGGTGCCTTTGCCGACTTCACTTTGGATCGCCACAGTTCCATTGTAGAGTTGGGTCAGGGCTTTGACAATACAAAGACCGAGTCCAAATCCCCCAAATTTTCGCTTATCGTCAATTTGTTCCTGAATGAAGGATTCAAAAATACGGTCCAGTTTTTCCGGCTTGATACCTACTCCGGTATCACTGATTTCGAAACTTAAAATGCTATTTGATCCACTTTCTATCAAATCTGTGATGGCAAGTTTGACTTCTCCTTGATTGGTGAATTTGATCGAGTTATGGATTACATTCATCAGAATCTGTCTGAAGCGGGTGGCATCCCCAATGAGTTTTTTAGGAAGTTGGACTTTTTCCTCTACGATGAATTTGAGTCCTTTATCCCGGGTTTGTTGGTGAGCAAGCAGCTTGATTTCGTTCAAAACCTTCAAAAAATCGAAAGTTTTCTGTTCCAGATTAAGTTCGCCTTTTTCGATTTTGGAGTAATCCAGGATATCGTCAATGGAAGAAAGGAGAGAAAAGGATGAATACTTGATGACCTCGAGGTTCTCTTTGATCTTTTCATCCTGAATTTCCTTCATAATGGATTGAGAAAGACCTAAAATCGCATTGAGGGGAGTTCTGAGTTCATGTGATACATTGGAAAGGAAAAAGGACTTGATTTCGTTGCTTTCTTCGGATCGCTGCAGGGCGAGTTCCTGCGCTTTTTCCTTTTCCGTTCTCAGAATTCGAATTCGGTTTGCCATGGAAAGCGAAAGGAAAAGAATTTCCAATCCAGTTCCCAGTTTGGCGGAATTTTCTGTGATGAATGAGTTCTCAATCAGAGAGAAATTGTTCAGAATAAAGGTGATAAATCCTATAGTCAACGCGGTAATACCCAAAGCGAAAAAAAGATCGACCGGCTTTTTTTTCACATAACTCATTACTATGGAAGCAATCACCAACAATACGCCTAAAAATCCCAAGGCATTGACTAAAGGGTAATAGAGAGGCTTGCCAGAGCTGATGAAAATTATACAGAATAGCAGTCCCACCAGGAGTCCATTGACTACATGAATGGTGTAATGCAGGCCTTTGGCAAAGGTTCGGACTCGGATATAAACCTGATTGTATCGGTTGAGAAGAATAGCCGAAACGGCCGCGAAAATCAGGAGACTTCGATTTGAAAACCATCCCGGCTCTCTTAGTAGATATTGGAAAAAATAACCGTCCAGGCTGGAATGAAGCAATCCTATAGAAAGGACATAGGAAACGTAAAGGATAAAACTTTTCTCCTTGATCCCAAAATAGAAAAACAAATACGTCAATCCGGCCAAAAGCAGAATTCCATAAAACACACCAAAGACCAATTGATCCGTGAAAGTTGATTCGATCAAAGAAGTCCCATCATGAAGTACGAGCGGCAAGTTGATAACTTCACCGTCGCTTTTCAAGTGAAGAAAAAATGCTGTGCTGGTAGCAGGAGAAAGGGTAATTGGGAAAAGAAGCTTTCGATGGCTGATTTCACGATCAGCAAAGGGCATCAAATCACCGTTTTTTATGATTTTTTGAATTTCACCATTTTCCAAAAAATACAAATCCGCCACATCGGTAATTGGCCTGGCGGTCTCGAGAAATAAAGACTTGGAAACGGAACCGGGATTAGTGAGCTCAAACCTTACCCAATAGTGATGATCCGTAAATCCCAGGTTGGAATTGGGATTGGGCAAGGGTTTAAATCTGTTTTCTGATGGCTCAGAAAGGAATTTGCTCAATGGAATAAATTCTTTTCCCATATCCCAAATCTGCGCTTGGTCATGGATGGAAACTGGATAGGTTTCTTTGGCGTCTTGGGCATGGGATACCGACGCGAAGACTAGAAAGAATCCGACCAGGAGATGGGTGATCAGTCGACGATTCATAAAGGGGGTAGTTTGGCCCCATTTACGTCGTAACTGGGGGGATTGGATCTTATTGACAGAAATTTTCTTTTCGATATTCTGGATTGGGATACGTGTAAAACCCTTCTCCGGATTTTTCGCCCAGTTTTCCCTGGTCTAGGTATGTTTTCAAAAGTGCCGCGAAAGCCTGAGAAGCAGCATCGGGCATCTTATGGGTCACATGCCAGGCGGTATCCAAACCTATCGAATCCAAAATTCCAAATGGTCCCATAGGCATGTGGAAATTGACCATCCAGGATCGGTCGATATCCTCGATGCTTCCTACTTCCCGAGTTAATAATTTTCCAGCGGCTCCGATCAAAGCCATCAACATGGTATTAAAAATGTATCCCGGATTTTCTTTTTTGACCAAAACGGGCACTTGATTGAGTTTTTTTCCCAAATCTTCCAACATCAGAATCATGGCAGGGTCAGTTCCCGGATGAGGCATGATATCCACCACTCGGGAATAAAACACATCATGAAAATGGAAGGCGCAGAATTTGGACGGACGTCCGCTTTCCTCAGCAAACATGGAGGGGAGAAGATAGGAAGTATTGGTGGTAAACCAGGTTTTCTCCGGAGCAATTTCGCCAAACTGCTTCCAGACTTTTTTCTTGATATCTACTTCTTCGGTAACGCTTTCATTGATGAAATCGGCATCTTCAACTGCCTCAAATGGATCAAGAGTAAATTGGATTCTGGAAAAAATCTCAGTGATTTGGCTTTCATGCAACTGTCCGGCTTTAACCAATTGACGAAGGATTTTCTCCATGGTTTTATGACCCAAGTCCAGTGCTTTTTGAGAGATGTCGTAAACGGAAACCTGAAAACCGGAAATAGCAAATTGGAGTGCGACGCGTGAACCAAGGGTTCCGGCTCCCAGAATACAAATTTTATGGATGCGCATGTGGGTTAGATTTTTTGGATGGAGATGGAATGCTGTGCCATTTTTCCCGCTGCTTCGACTACCTGAATTAATGCAGCAAAACGGGGATCATTGGCAAACCCTAGGGAAAACCGCTTGAAAATCTGTTGGGCAATCACGGCTACTTTGAATAGTCCAAAGGCATAATAGAATATCATGTGGTCCATTGGCTTCCCTGTTTTTTCTGAATAGTAGTCAATTACCTGTTTTCTGGTGAAATTTCCGGGAAGATGACTCAGGTTAAACATTTTCAGGGTTTGGGGATCATCAGCTTGTGCCCAATAGGCCAAGGTCGTTCCCAAATCCATCAATGGATTTCCCACGGTAGCCATTTCCCAATCCAAAACTGCCTTGATCGCTGTTTTACTTTCAGGATCCAGCACCAGATTGTCGTATTTGAAATCGTTGTGGATGAATGCTATGGATTCAGAAGAAGGAATATGGTCCTTGAGCCATCCTGCGGTCTGTTCTAACTCCGGAAGCTCATGGGTTTTGGCTTTGAAATAGCGCTCAGACCAGCCTTCTACCTGTCGCTGAGTATATCCCTCCGGTTTTCCGAGTTGAATCAAGCCAGAATCCTGAAGCTCCAAACCATGAAGTTCGATCAGGCAGTCCAACGTGTTTCTGGAAAGTTGAAGGAAGTCGTTTGAGCTGATTTCCATCCTTTCTGACACTTTGTTTCGAAGAATAAATCCGTCAACACATTCCATCAGGAAAAATGGGGCTCCGAATACGGACTCCGTTTCGCAATACAAGAATGGCTTTGGGCTTTTGGAATAACCGGATTTTTGAAGACTTTCCAAAATCCGAAACTCCCGACCCATATCGTGTGCTTTGGCTATTTTTTCTCCAAAAGGCGGTCGTCTCAGGATCAATCTCCGATCAGGCGCCTGAACCAAAAAAGTAAGATTGGAATAGCCTCCGGAAATTTGCGATACGGTGATTTGATCCGCTTTGCAAGAAAGCGGACTTTCCAAATAGGATTTGAGTGATTCAAAGGGTAATTCGGTTTTCATTTCTCCGTAAAGCTTTTCAAAATACTTCGAGCTAAAGCGGATTTATGTACTTCGTCGGGTCCGTCATAGATTCGGGCACCGCGTTCATGTCTGTACCAAAAAGACAGGAGCGTGTCATCCGTGATTCCCAATGCCCCGTGAACCTGAATCGCCCGATCGATCACTTTCATCAGGACATCGGCCACAAAGAATTTGATGGTCGAAATATCCTCTCTTACCGCTTTTGCTCCCAATTCCTGCATCTTCTGGGCCGTATCCATGACCATGAGCCGGCTTGCTTTGATCTCGGCACGGCTTTCGGCAATCCAGTTTTGAATCGTCTGCTTTTCAGCTAGTGGTTTTCCGGGATCCAGTTGCCGCGAAATGGCTCGACGGCACATGAGGTCAAAAACCCGCTCGCAGATGCCGATCCAACGCATGCAATGGTGGATCCGGCCCGGACCTAGTCTTTCTTGAGCCAACGCAAATCCCTGTCCTTCCTTTCCAATCAGATTGGAAACGGGTACCCTGCAATTTTCAAATTTAACCTCTCCATGAGAAAGGTAGTCTTCTCCAGCCTCACCCATGATCGGAATGTTTCTCATCAGTCGATAGCCTGGATTATCCAAAGGGACCAAAATCATACTTGCCCGCTGATAGGGGCTTTCCGCTTCGGGATTGGTCACTGCCATCACGATGGTGAATTTGGCGCCATCTGCAGCGGTGGTAAACCATTTGTGACCACTGATCACAAATTCATCTCCTTCTCGGACCGCTGTAGTTGCCAAATGCACCGGATTGCTACCTGCCAAGGCCGGTTCGGTCATCGCAAAGCAGGACCGGATTTCTCCCTGCTGAAGTGGTTTGAGCCAAGTTGACTTTTGATCCTCTGTGCCAAAAAGATGGAGCAACTCCATATTTCCGATATCCGGAGCGGCACAGTTGAACACATAATGGCCGATCGGACTTTGGCCCAAAATCTCAGAGACCTGCGCAAACTGAACCAAATTCAATCCAACACCACCGTCCGCTTTGGATAGGTGAGGGGCGAAAAGTCCAAGTTGCTTGGATTTGGTCCGAAGGTCATGCAATCGCGGAAGGTAACTTTTAAATGGTCCTTGGACCACGTTCAGATCGATGGGGAAGATTTCTTCCCGGATAAATTGCCTGTATTTCTCAAGAAGTGGGGCTAAAGCTTCTGGAGGAAAATTTGGGGTAGGATGCATTGGGGTAAGTTAAATGGTAAAGCCCCCATCCGCTGTAAATACACCACCTGTAGTGTAGGACGAGGCAGAGGAAGCCAGGAAAAGCGCCATGGCTCCGATTTCTTCAGAAGTGCCGGCACGCTTGATGGCGAGCTGCTTCATGATCATGGACATGATTTTTTCATTGGTCCAAAGGGCCTCGGAGAATTTGGTTTGAATCAGTCCCGGACAGATTGCGTTGACCCGGATTTTAGAATCCCCCCATTCTTTGGCGAAAACTTTGGTGAGGGAAATCAAGGCTGCCTTGGACACTGAGTAGATTCCCAATCCATGTTCAGGGGAGATACCCCCGATACTGGAAATATTGATTACCGAGGCTCCGGAGGATTTTCTCAGATGAGGATAGCAAAGACGGCATAATTCAAAGGCTGCTTTGACATTGACATTCATGATTTTGTCAAATGCTTCCAGGCTGGTTTCATGGACTGGACCAAACACGGGATTGGTTGCAGCATTGTTGACCAAAATGTCGATGGTACCATATAAGGCCACCGTTTTTTCTACCAATGCAGGAAGTTCATCCATGTTTCCGACGTTGCAAGCAATGCCGCTGCCTACATATCCTTTGGACCTGAGTTTTTCGGCCATTCCGTCCAATGCGTCTTGTTTTCTGCTACTGATGACCACTTTGGCTCCTGCTGCTGCAAAAATTTCTGCAATGCTGAATCCAATGCCTTTACTGGCGCCCGTAATGAGGGCCACTTTCCCCTCCAAAGAAAAAACCGAAGATAAATCCATGAGTTTTGGGTTATATTACTTCCTTAAGTTATAAAAGTTAACTCAGTGGAAAAGTGGAATCCTCCAGTTATTTCATTGAATTGATAAAAATCATCTCACTATCAAGCCCATGCAAGAACTTATTTTTGAACAGACCGGTCCTCCTCAGGAAGTACTCCAGTTAAGAGAAAGCCCAATCCCCACTCCGAAGCCGCATGAAGTCTTGGTCAAAGTCAAGGCGAGAAATATCAATCCTTCCGACATCATGTTTGTCCGTGGGATGTATGGCATCACTCCCAAGCTGCCCAGCAGTGCAGGTTTTGAAGCGAGTGGTGTGGTAGAAAAGGGGGATGAGGCCGGGAAGGTAAAAGCAGGCACCCGAGTGATGTTTACCGCCATCGGTACTTGGAGAGACTATGTCTGTGTGCCTGCTGCTTTGGTAATTCCTGTACCGCCTCAGATGTCGGATGAGGTGGCCTGTCAGGCTTTTGTCAATCCGATGACCGCTTACGGCATGATCGAGGAGTCAGGCCTGCGGGCTGGAGAATGGCTATTGATCACTGCGGGAGCCTCAGCTTTTGGGAAATTTGCCATTCAGATGGCCAAGTCAAAAGGAATCAAAGTGGCCGCCACAGTCCGTCATGATGCCCAGAAGGCGGTGTTGGAGAATCTAGGAGCAGATTTGGTAGTCAATACCGAAACAGAGAAGCTTCAGAAAGTAGTGCCTGAAAAAACTGAAGGGGGAGTTCAGGTAGTTTTTGATGCAGTCGGAGGAATGCTTGGAGCAAAAGCTTTGGCATGTCTCAGACCCAAAGGAAAAATGATGGTTTTCGGTGCTTTAGCCTTGGAAAATATGCCGGTAAACAGCGGATTACTCATTTTTAAAAATCTCAGAATTGAAGGCTTTTGGTTGAGTACTTGGGTAGAGGAAATGGCACCTGAGGCTCGGATGAAGGCTTTTCAGACGGTTTTTGGATTTCTGATGAAGGAGGATTCGAAGATCGATATCGAAGGAAAATATCCACTCTCGGAGTTTAAAGCTGCCTTGGAAGCCTACGAAAAGCCCGGCAGAAACGGAAAAATCCTTTTGGTCAGCGAATAATCGGTCTTTTGTTCGGGTAAAACTTCAGGATTAGCCATCTTTGCACTTTCAACAAACCAAATTTTACTCCATGAACTGGGAAAAGTTAGATCAGCAGCTTACCGAAATTGTCAAAAAACGAAATCAACTGAGTCAGATGGATTATAGCGACGACAGCTATGACGATCTGGAAGAAGAACTGCATGATCTGGAGGATGATTTCAATGAGGAATATGAGGAAGTGCTTGAACCCCAATTGGAAAAGATCTATGCTAAATTGAAGTCCGATACGGATATTCTTTTGCCCACCGCTTATTTGGCCAATCAGTATAAGGAAATGCTGCCTGATGCCAAAGGTATCATCACTTACGAAGTGAGCGGTAACCAAGGCGTTCCGATCGAATCGGATCAATTGGGAAAGGTGGATATGAGAATTGTCTTAGTGCCCAATCCTACCCGATTTGTATTACTCGTCAATGGAATGCAGCTCAAAGAGCTTTGGAAAAGCAGATAAAAACAAGAAAGGCTGTCGATCGACAGCCTTTCTTGTTTTAGAACAAACTTGCCTGAACGATTTGAGGTTTACTTGCCTGCACGGTTCCTTTAAGCATATCCTGCATCAGTTTGATAAAGCCTGGTTGCCAGGATTCCGGGCTGATTTTGGTTTCTTTTCCTTCAAATTCGATCGGGCCACTCATTTTTTCAAACCCGATGATCATACTCCAAATGGTATAGAAAGTGATCTCAGGCTGTAATTCCGGACGAATACTTCCGTCTTTGATTCCCTGAGAAACCATCTGAATCCCGATTCGGGCCGGCTCGTGATGAAGCTCGAGTAGCTTATGAAAATGAGTAGAATCAAGAATCAAGGGATCTATCTCATGTCTCAGCTTTGGATTGGTGTATTTTTTCATCACATCCAAAAAGTGAAGAATGGCTTGGTAATAAACCGGTTGCTCCTTGGCAAATACCCAAATCCGCTGGACCAGATCGGTGATCATTTCCAATCCGTTTTTTCCTTTGGAACGGAAGGATTCCCGAAACTCCTCCTTAAACTGATCAAAGGCCTTTTTGGTCAACGCCATGAACAGGTCTTCTTTGTTTTTGTAATAAAAATAGGTGAGGCCCTTACTGATTCCTGCCCGCTTAGCCACATCTTCCATACGTGTGGCATTGTAACCTTTGGTCGTAAAAAGGGCTACCGCTGAATCCAGAATGAGTTTTTCCTTGTTTTTTTCTCCTGCCATGGGTTTGATATGCTTGATTGAAAAGTGACTTCAAAGATATTAAATCCGGGTCAAAAAAGAACCATTTTTCGAACCGGATTCAACTAAAAAAGGCCTCAAATTTTATTCTTGAGGCCTTTCTGCTGAGAATCAGGAGTTTTATTTTACTTCCAGAATGTAGTAGTTTTTCTTTCCCTTTTGGATCAAAAGATACTTTCCTTGCAACAGATTGAAGCTCAATGGGGCATTGGGATCCGCTACTTTTTCTTTGTTGATACTTACCCCGCCTCCTTGGATCATTTTGCGTGCTTCTCCTTTGGAAGGGAAGATTTGAGCATGGGTTTTTTCTCCGAAAAGATCCAATATATTTTCAATCGAATTAAATTCTTCTTTGGTCAATTGAACCTGGGGCACACCTTCAAATACCGCCAGGAAAGTTCGCTCGTCCAAAGAAGCTAAGTCCTCTGTAGAGGATTTCCCAAAAAGAATCTCGGAAGCTTTTACAGCCATTTCGTAATCTTCCTGACTGTGGACCATGATGGTCACTTGCTTGGCGATTTCCTTTTGGAGCGTTCTCAGGTGAGGAGCTTGGGCATGCTCGGCTTCCAAGCGTTCGATGGTAGATTGATCCAGTATGGTAAAAATGCGGATATATTTAGATGCATCCTCATCTGACACATTCAGCCAAAACTGATAGAACGCATACGGAGAAGTCTTTTC
This sequence comes from Algoriphagus aquaeductus, assembly GCF_003253485.1. Lineage (GTDB taxonomy): Bacteria > Bacteroidota > Bacteroidia > Cytophagales > Cyclobacteriaceae > Algoriphagus > Algoriphagus aquaeductus. The sequence goes on from NZ_QKTX01000007.1 coordinate 58,082, forward strand.
CGGATCTAGCCATACGGAACCGCTTTCGGTTTTTCCGAATTTGGTGCCGTCTGCCTTGGTGATCAAGGGAACAGTCAAAGCATAGGCACTTCCACCGCCCATTCTTCGGATGAGTTCAGTCCCGGTGACGATATTTCCCCATTGATCTGAGCCGCCCAATTGGATGGTACAGTTGTTATTTTTCCAGAGATGGTAGAAGTCATAGCCCTGAATCAGCTGGTAGCTGAATTCGGTAAAGGAGAGTCCATTTCCATCTTCCAGTCTTCTTTTTACGCTGTCTTTGGACATCATATAATTGACCGTGATGTGCTTTCCTACTTCGCGGATAAAATCCAGAAAGGAAAACTGAGACATCCAGTCGTAGTTATTGACCAATTCAGCTTTGTTGGAAGTGGCACCTGAAAAGTCCAAAAATTTGGATAGTTGTCCTTGGATGCAAGCTACATTGTGATCTAGTGTGGCTTTGTCCAATAGATTTCGCTCGGCTGATTTGAAAGATGGATCTCCAATCATCCCGGTGGCCCCGCCGACCAAAGCGAAAGGTTTGTGACCTGCTCTTTGGAGGTGAAGCAAAGTCATCACACCCACCAAATGTCCGATATGAAGGGAATCTGCAGTAGGATCGAACCCCAAATAGGCCGAAGCCATGCCTTTGGCAAGGTGTTCTTCGATTTCAGGTGTCATGTCCTGGAGCATTCCTCTCCATCTCAGTTCTTGTATAAATGAATTCATCGGAAAAAGGTCGTTTTTAATTGCCCGCAAATATAGGGTTATCGGGGAAGTATGGAAATTTCCCTTTGGATTGAATTTTTGGTTAAGTTGCGCAACATAATTGCATGACCACTCTTCAAAAAGGCACAGGTGAGTGCCTGATTTATTTACTTACTTTCGCACAAATCCTTTTGATGTCTATGATAAAACGATTTCTAACTCTGGCTTTTGGAGCCTCCCTTTTTATGGGAAGTGCTGTCCAAGCCCAAACTTCACCCAATTGGTTTCGCTATCCGGCCATTTCTCCGGATGGAAGTCAGATTGCCTTTACTTACAAAGGTGACCTTTATCTTGTCCCCAGCGCAGGAGGCAAAGCCACCCAACTGACCTTTCACGAAGCACATGATTTTAAGCCTGTATGGTCTCGGGACGGGCAGCACATTGCTTTTGCTTCGGATCGGTATGGCAATTTTGATGTGTTTGTCATGAACGCCGGCGGGGGAGAAGCTACCCGACTGACTTATCATTCGACCGATGAGATGCCATTTGACTTCAGTTCAGATGATCAAAAAATCATTTTTGGTGCAGCTAGAATGGACTTGGCTGAGCATCGGCAATATCCTACCGGATCTCAGCCTGAATTGTATCAGGTCAACAAAAAAGGCGGTAGAGTGGATCAAGTTTGGACCATTCCTGCGGAGTATGTGCAAAGCTCCAAGGATGGCTCCAAGATGATCTATCATGATAAAAAAGGAGGGGAAAACGAATGGAGAAAGCATCATCAGTCAGGCATTGCCCGAGACATTTGGATGTATGATGCCTCCAAAAATGAGCATGTGATGCTGACCAAATTCTATGGGGAAGACCGCAATCCGGTTTTCTCTCCTGACGAATCAGAAATCTACTACCTCAGTGAAGCCAATGGCAGCTTCAATGTGTACAGTATGCCGGTAGCTAACCCAAATCAAACTCAGGCGCTGACTTCATTTAAGAATTTCCCCGTTCGGTTTTTGTCCATCGCCAAGGATGGAACCATGAGCTTTAGCTATGACGGGGAATTGTACACCATGAGAAAAGGCAGCGAGCCTAAAAAGGTACAAGTTTCCATTGCTACCCAAGCTATTTCCAATCCGGATAATTACATCTCTATCAATGGTGGTGTACGCGAAATGTCAATTTCCCCTGATGGTAAGGAAATTGCTTTCATTGCACGCGGAGAGGTTTTTGTCACTTCCGTGGATGGTTCACTGACCAAAAGAATCACCAATACGCCTGAGCAAGAGCGATTTGTGGAATTTGCTCCGGATGGAAAATCACTGGTTTATGCCTCTGAGCGTGAAGGCAAATGGCAGATTTTCAAAAGCTCCAAATTGAGAGCAGAAGAACCGTTTTTCTTTGCGGCAACCTTGCTCAAAGAAGAGCCTTTGGTAAGCATGGCTACAGAGGCCTACTTACCTAAGTTTTCTCCGGATGGAAAGAAACTGGCTTATGTAGAAGGAAGAAGAAGCCTGAAGGTGATGGATTTGGCCACAAAAGCGACGGTAACTTTGATGGGACCAGACTTGCTTTTCCACATGAGCGATGGGGATCAATATTTCACCTGGAGTCCTGACAGCAAGTGGCTCCTTGCCAGCTACCGACCTACGATGACCAATTCTGAGGTAGTTCTTTTGGATGCTTCGGGAAAGGAAAAAATGCGAAAGCTCACCCAAAGCGGGTATTCTGATGACAATGCGAAATGGGTCAACGGAGGAAAGCAGATGATCTGGTTTTCCAACCGGGACGGTCTGAGAAGCTATGCTACCAGCGGAAGAATGGAAGAAGACGTCTATGCCTTATTCTTTGATCAGGCTGCTTGGGATAAGTTTCGCTTGAGCAAGGAAGAGTTTGATCTTTTGAAGGAAATCGAAAAATCCAAAAAACCGGATGCCACAGAAGATAAATCTAAAACCGATTCAAAAGCTGACGAGAAAAAGACCGAAACTTTGGTATTCAACTGGGATGGGTTTGAGGATCGAAAGGCCCGATTGACCATTCATTCATCCATAATGGGTGACGCAGTGCTATCCAAAGACGGAGAAAAGCTGTTTTACCTCGCCCGGTTTGAGAAAGGCATGAACCTTTGGTCAACCAATTTGAGAACCAAAGAAACCAAGCAGGAAATTGCCTTAGACGCCAATTCAGGCCGGTTGATATGGGATAAAGACCAGAAAAATCTCTTTCTCCTTGCTGATGGAAGTATCTCCAAAATCAATCCGGAAGGCATGAAGAGGGAATCCATCAAGATTGCAGGGGAGATGACCTTTGATAAAAATGCGGAAACTGCACATCTTTTTGAGCATGTGTGGTTGAGAACAAAGGGGATTTTCTATACGCCGGACATGCATGGAATTGATTGGAATGCCATCAAGCCAGCCTACCAAAAGTATTTGCCACATATCGGTAATAGCTATGAGTTTGCAGAACTTCTTTCCGAAATGATCGGTGAGCTCAACGTGTCACACGCCGGAGCAAGATTTAGCAGGTCAGTGCCAATGGCCGATGCCACAGGTGCCCTTGGTGTATTTTTTGACTACAGCCATACTGGCAACGGGATCAAAATAACAGAGGTAATTCCCGGAGGTCCCTTAGACAAAGCAGATATAAAAGTAGGGGCTGGAATGATCATCGAACGAATTGACGGAGAATTGATCGCACCGGATTTTGATTTTGCAAAGCTTCTCAACAGAAAAGCGGATAAGTTTACCTTGATCGAAGTGTATGACCCTAAAACCAATTCAAGGAATCAGTATACCGTGAAACCGATCACTCTGGGTGCAGAGAATCAATTGCTTTATAAGCGTTGGGTAAAAAAGAACCAGGAAGAAGTGGAGAGGTTAAGTGGTGGAAAATTGGGTTACGTCCATATTCCTGGAATGAGCGACGGGCCTTATCGAAATGTCTATGAGGACATGTTGGGCAAGTATTTTGAAAAAGAAGGGATGGTGGTCGATACCCGATTCAACGGAGGCGGTGATTTGGTGGCTGATTTGGCGATGTTCTTTACGGGAGAGTCTTTCTTGACCTATGCCACCGCTGACAAAGTGGTGGGTGGTGAGCCTACCGCGCGCTGGACAAAACCTACTTTGGCCATGTTTAATGAAGCTAACTATTCGGATGGACATTGCTTTGCCTGCGGCTATACTGATTTGAAAATTGGAAAAACCGTCGGCATGCCTACTCCGGGAACCTGTTCTTTTGCCGGATGGGAAAGCCTTCCTGATGGAACCCGCTGGGGCGCTGTTCCGATTTCTGCCAAAAACAAAGCAGGAGAGTGGTTGGAAAATAATGAAACTAAGCCTCAGTTTGAAGTGAAAAATATGCCTGGTAAAATTGATCAAGGCATAGACCAACAACTCGAAAAGGCAGTGGAAGAATTGCTTAAGGACATCAAATAAAACAAGAAACCCCGGTCCAAAAGGCCGGGGTTTCTTAATTGCTTATCCATTTAAAGTATTTTACTGGTATTGCTTTGTGTTCAGTGATTCGTCGTTTTTGAAAAACTGAGTCAATTTAGCAAAAGAGGTGTCGAAGTATCCTTCCAGCATTCTCTTGATGATGAATGTTCTGTATTCATCTTTAGAAACGATTGGAAAGTATTCGTGGCTCTTGCCGTAAGATTTGTGACTTACAAACCCTTTTCTTTCAAGAATTCTTACGATAGTGGATACCGTATTGTAAGCGGGTTTTGGTTCTGTCATGGGGGTTAGGATATCTTTCACGAAGCCTCGCTCAATATCCCAGAGGATTTGCATGATTTCCTCTTCTGCTCTGGTTAATGGTTTCATAAGGTGTTAAGTTTTAATTCCATAGAAAATTATACGTTTAGTTTCTTATTTGCAAAGCAAATCGGAAAATATTTTTACATTTTAGTTGAAAGTTTTCAATAATCCATTGATAATTAGGTATTAAAAAATAAAGGTCTTCCGGTGGAAGACCTTTATTTTGTTTTTTTTTCAGCCTTTATGCCGCTCTTAATTTGATTATTTTTGTGGCATGCAAAAGCTTAACGATCGGATAAGTAGGGTCAAACTCGTACCATTTTACAGCGAAATTGGGTCTGTTGGGAAGTTTGTGATGATTGTTTTGAAATAACTCTCCGAGCATCAAAACATCCAGTAGCAATGAATTTTTTGATTGATCATTATTATCAAAATTGGCATAGCCGTATTTATGTCCGCTCCAGTTTACAATCGCACCATGGACCGGGCCCATTAAGAAATGAATGGGCAAAAGGAAATACATCCACCAATGAGTACCCGGAAGTTCGAAAACTGAAATGCACAACACATAAAGCAACACGTAAAATACACCCCAGCCAAGTCGTACGGCCATGTTGTCAGCGAACTTGTCAAAATTTCCCCAATCCGGAATATCTTTTGAAAACCGCTCTTCAGGTTTCAACTTGAAGCTGAAATAGTCATTGTAAATGTTTTTGGTCTTCCACATCATCGTAAAAAGATTCTCGGTGTGGTGTGGACTGTGCGGATCTTTGGGAGTGTCCGAATAGGCATGATGCATCCGGTGAAGAATAGCATAGGCTCTGGGTGAGAGATAGGAACTGCCTTGCCAAATCCAGGTGAAAAAGTAGAAGAATTTTTCCCAGAATTTACTCATCACAAACATCTGATGAGCGGCGTAGCGGTGAAGGAAGAAGCTCTGGCAAAACAGGGAGAAATACCAGTGCAATAGGAAGAAGATAATGATAATCACTCGGGCAATTGGTTTATTAATTGGACAAAGATAAGTTTTGATGGAGAAATAATCCCTAATTTCCTGCAACAGTCCTGAATATTGAGAATGATTTTAGTCAGTTTTTGTATTTTATGTCCAACCTTAACCATTTCCAATCATGAGCAGTCAGAGCAAAGCAAGCGCGATTTTGGTCAAAATAATAGTAGGAGGGATCTCGGTATTGATAGCGGATTTTCTGCTGAGGGGAGTTTCTCTGGATAGCTGGCTTACCGGATTTTTATTGGCGGCTGTGATCATTTTGATCAATTTCACCCTGAAGCCTCTGATGATCTTATTGACTCTTCCTATTACTCTTGTGACACTCGGACTGTTTTTATTGGTAATCAATGCCCTCGTGATTTTGATGGCCGCTGAGTTGATTCCCGGTTTTGCAGTGGATGGATTTTGGTGGGCTTTGGGATTTGCTGTAGTCTTGAGTATTATCAATGGTATTTTTGGAAACAGCCTAGATTCAGATCGCTAGGGTCTGATCATCTACTCGTTGGTAGGCTTTGGGTTCACCGTTTTTGACTTGCACATAGACTAATGGTCCAAGAGTGGGTCTGACCTCTACGATTAGAACTGATTTTTCCTCCTTCAAAAGATCGTTTTCATTGAGTTTCACTTCTTGAATGGACAGGGACGCGCGCGGAAGGCAAAATTCTTCATTTGCAGATTCTATCATGTAGCGTTCCTCTTCAGGATCTATCCCGGTGATTACTTTCTTGTCTGAAGTCCCGATCAGAATTATCCCTCCATCCGTATTTGCCATTCCGGAAATGGTTTTAGCGATTTTTTCTTTTGAAGTGATCTTTTGCTTGAAATCCAAGGTCTTACCTTCTTTCTGCTTGAGCAGTTTGTTAACAAAATCTTGATCAAATTTTTTTGAAAACATTTTATTACTTTACTTTCTCCAGCTATATTAATATTGCTTAGTACTCCATCCAATTTACTTAAGAGAATTCTTGTTGAATTAAAAATTTTTAAGACATGGCTTTTACCAATCCGGGATTTGATCCACAAACTATCGCCAACCTCAAGGATGAACTGGCTAAATCAGGAAAGACCTTTAAAGTGATTCCTGACGAAGAAAACTCCGATGAGTTTGTCAATTTCTATTTCATCGGAAAACATGAAGGGCGCGAAGTCATCTATGATGCGGCGCTTTATACACTCAGGTTACACCATGCCAGCGAAGTCTATGAATTGGCTGAGCATGAGGCTGCCAAAAAATTCCCCAATTTCAAAGGAATCAATTACGAAGAAGATGAAAATGGCAATATGAAACCACTTTCCAGCGAAGAGGAGGAAATAGGCTGGTTCATAACCGAAATCATCATGGATTTGGAAGAAGAGGAGGTCGTCAAAGTCCAAGAATTTGTGGATATCGATACCAATCATGATTACGGCATCGGGCTGGATGCTGCCATCAACGTGGAAGAAATCAATGAAAAGGTGGTCGCTAAGTTTATCCAGGAGTTCAATGATGATACCTTGGTGTTGGACGATACCTTGTATTCATTTCAGACTGAAGAAGATGAAATTTGAGTTTTTGGAAAAAATTCAAACCATACCTTTGCAGCGTTAGTTTTACTAGCGCTTTTTTATGCTTAAAATATCCTGGTCTCCTAAGTATGCTCATTCTTTGCCGGAAGGCCATCGCTTTCCCATGGAAAAATACACGTTGCTACCCGAGCAGCTTTTGTATGAGGGTACGGTAAGCCCTCAAAATTTTTTTGAGCCTTCACCTATCGACCCAAAGTGGATTTTGAATACCCATTCGGAATCATATTTTGATAAATTACAGCATCTGGAGTTGTCAAAATCCGAGATTAGAGCTACTGGTTTTCCCCTTAGCAAAGAATTGGTGGAAAGAGAGATTCTGATCGCGGGAGGCTCGGTACAGGCAGCCCTGTTTGCTTTGGAATATGGCATAGGTATGAATATCGCCGGAGGTACACACCATGCATTTTCCGATCGTGGAGAAGGTTTTTGTTTGCTGAATGATATCGCGATTACCGCCAATTTCCTGATCGAAAACCAACTTGCGACGCGTGTTTTGGTGGTAGATCTCGATGTTCATCAAGGCAATGGCACAGCCGAACTGTTTCGGGGAAGGAAGGATGTGTTCACCTTTAGCATGCACGGCGAGAAAAATTACCCACACCGTAAAGAAACCTCCCATTTGGATATTGGACTTCCTGACGGGACTTCAGATCCCAGTTATTTGCAGATTTTGGAAAAAGAACTCAGTAAGATCTTGGACAGTTTTTATCCCGACTTTGTGATTTACCAGAGTGGAGTGGATGTGTTAGCCACTGACCAGTTAGGCAGGCTTGGCATGAGTATCGAAGGGGTAAGGACCAGAGACAGGATGATCTTAAATTTCGCCAAACAGATCAAATCACCGATTATGTGCTGTATGGGAGGAGGATATTCGAAACACCTCAGAGATATTATTGATGGCCATGCCCAACTTTACCGATTGGCTCAAGATCTTTATTTTTAAGGCCTTAACTTGAATTAACCAAGGAAAAAAAAGGCGATTCTTGCAAAATCAATACTTTATCTATATTTGCGACCTGTCAACCATAATCAATTAAAAGTGAAAAAAGGATTAAAATTTATCGGTGTACTGGGTTTGGCTACAGTACTTTTCTATTCCTGCGGTCAAAAAACAGAATCAGGCTCCACGGCATCCTCTTCCGAAGAACGAGTAGCTGCCGGAGATATGAAGGTGGCTTTTGTGTACACTGACTCAGTGATCAACAAATACGATCTATTCAAAAAGAAATCAGAAGAAATTACCGAAAAAGGCAAAAAATTCGATGCTGACCTTCAGTCTAGAGCAAGAGGTTTTGAGCAGGAAGTAGCGCTATTCCAGCAAACCGGCGGTAATATGACCCAAAATCAAATTCGTGCCAAGCAGGATGAGTTGATGCAAAAAGAACAGAATCTCCTCAGCTACAGAAACAATTTGATGCAGGAGCTTTCTACGGATGAATCCAAGCTCTTGAATGATGTCTATGAGCAAGTGCAACTCTTTATGAAAGATTATGCCAAGGAGAATGGGATTGACATCATCCTTAGCCACACACGTGGCGGTGCAATGTGGTATGCCACAGACGCAATCGATGTGACGCAATCCGTCATCGATGGTTTGAATAAAAAGTACAATGCAAATCCAGCTGGTGCTACTACCCAACCTGCAGCAGCTGATACGACCGCTAAGAAATAATCAGTAACCAAACTGTATACTGACCAAAACCCAGATTGAATCTGGGTTTTTTTGTGGGTAAAAAATGGGTAATTTTGCCCCTCTCTTTGAAAATCCGAACGAAATGAAATAGCGCAAATGGGCCGTCTCAAAACTATTGAAGAGGAGTACCCATTTTCGATTTTCTGTGAACTTTAAAAACAAATATGACTTATGAAAATCACTGAATTTTTAAAACACAATTATAGACATTTCAATGCAGCGGCTTTGATCGATGCAGCAGAAGGGTATAAAACTCACCTCAATGAGGGCGGAAAAATGATGGTGACACTTGCCGGAGCCATGTCTACCGCCGAATTGGGGATTTCCCTCGCTGAAATGATCCGTCAGGATAAAGTGCAGATTATTTCCTGTACCGGTGCCAACTTGGAAGAAGATGTGTTTAATCTTGTGGCTCATGACTATTATGAGCGAGTGCCAAATTACCGAGAGCTTACACCGGACCAAGAGCAGGAGCTGCTTGAGCGACACATGAACCGGGTGACTGACACTTGTATTCCTGAAATGGAAGCCATGCGCCGAATTGAAAATGTCATTCTGGAAGAATGGGTGAAGGCCGATCAAGCAGGTGAAAGTTATTTCCCGCATGAATTTTTTTACAAAATCCTACTTTCAGGAAAGCTGGATGCTTCTTTTCAGATCGATCCAAAAAACAGTTGGCTGCTTGAAGCAGCGAAGAGGAACCTTCCTATCATCGTGCCGGGATGGGAAGACTCTACGCTTGGAAACATGTATGCAGGTCACGTGATCTCAGGAGATGTGAAGAATGTACATACTGTCCGAAGTGGCATTGAATACATGATGTTTTTGGCAGAATGGTATACGGTGAATGCAACGGAGGAAAGTAAAGTAGGATTTTTTCAAATTGGCGGGGGAATTGCAGGAGATTTCCCAATCTGTGTGGTTCCGATGTTGCACCAGGATTTGCAGCGTAATAATGTGCCTCTTTGGGGGTATTTCTGCCAAATCTCAGACTCGACTACTTCGTATGGCTCTTATTCCGGAGCAGTTCCCAATGAAAAAATCACCTGGGGCAAACTTGGAAAAGAGACGCCTAAGTATATCATCGAGTCCGATGCGACCATCGTGGCACCACTGGTGTTCGCAATCGTGTTGGATCAATAAGAATGAAAAAATCACTTCGAATAGTTATGAAAGCAGGCAACACGATGTTGCTTGCTTTTTGTATTTCTACCGGATTTACTCAACAGCTCAAATCCCTATCCGGTGCCAATAGCCCAAATGATGATACCAATCCGGTCTGGATTGGAAACAATACGCTGCTATTCACCAGAGCGTTTCATCCTCTAAACCTCGGCGGAAAATCTGACCCCGGAGATATCTGGATGACTCAGAAAAACCAAAACGGAGAATGGGGGGAAGCCATGCATCGGCCTGATTTGAGTTCGACTGGATACGATGTTCCGCTCGGTCTTGAGGATGTTTTGACTTTGTTGGTTTTAAGAACAGAAAATGGGTCCTCTTCCATTCATCAGTATTCCAAGTTTGGTCAGGATTGGAATTATTTGAGGAAGGTAAACTTCCCCGGACTTTCGGGTTTTGAACTGGGATTGACCGGTCGGGTAGTACAGGGAGGAAAGCTTATTTTCCTTTCCGGTAAGAAACCGGGCGGGGTGGGCAATGAGGATATCTATGTGAGTGAGAAGACAGGAGTGATTGACTGGACCGAGCCTTTGAATTTGGGAAAAACCATCAATGGTACTTCTCAGGAGGTAGGCCCGCATTTTGATCCGGAGTCAAACACGCTTTTTTATTCTTCCAGCTCGCATGCAGGAGCCACAGGCAAAGATATCCTTGTGGCGAAAAAACTGGGTGATTCCTGGCAATCATGGAGTAGGCCCGAAAAATGGGAGCAGATCAGTTCCAGAGGTTCGGAGTCTTCGATTACCTTTATTTCTAAAGAGGAAGTTGTCTGGACTTCTACCCAAAATAATGATGGATTTGCAGATTTAATGACCTTTACTCAACCGGTTCCCCTGGAAATTCCATCAGATTTTCAACCCTCAAGTATTATTGCTGAGCCATCTCCTGTCAGGTCGGTTTCATCCGATCGTATCCCTTCCACAAGTACGTCTTCTGCCACAGATGCAGCGGTCCCCATCAAAAACGAAGCGGAGCCTACAATGCCGGAAATTCCAATTTCCTGGTTAGTGATGGATGCCAAGTTGAAAATTGAAATTCCCTATTCCATCACTTGGCTTAGAGGCAATCAGCCGGTCATTTTTCCCAACGAAAGCCTGATCTCCGCGCTTGAAAATGCCAAAGTCACGACGGTTAAAATTTCTTCAAAAAACTATTTTCCCGCTTTTCTTTCGGTGGGAGAGCTGATGAAAAAAGGCAAGACGGTGGTCTTGATGACCAAAGCAGAAACCGGAAGTTCGGTCTTGCTTAGAGATGTCAACTTTAAGGTGGGAACAGCTGAATTGGAAGGGGAAATTACCTTGACCACGCTCAGGGAGTTATCTGAGTTTTTGCTAGAAAATACATCAATTATTTTGAGAATCAGTGGGCATACGGACAATGCGGGAGACCCTAATCTCAATAAGGAACTGTCTATGGAAAGAGCAGCCTCCGTAAGAAAATACTTAGTTTCGAATGGGGTGAGCTTTGAAAGACTGAGGATATCAGGTTGGGGAGGGACTAAGCCCATCGCGTCCAATTCCACTGAAGCAGGCCGGGCAAAAAATAGAAGAGTAGAATTAACGGTTGAAAATTAACCGGTAAATAAAGATTAAAGGTGAAACGGGCTTTTCTGGTATAGAAAAGCCCGTTTCGCTTTTAAAGTATATAACCTGGCCGGTACTCTCTTTTCACAAACTGATTGGCTGGTTCAAAATTGGTGATTTTCATATTTGGTCCGTCCCAAACCAGTTTGATGCCTCTTCCGGGATAATCAAATTGATTTTGTGATCCTTCTCTTGGTATTCGATAATCATAACTTCGAATCGCAAGATTACCCATCAAAACAGACTCAGTCAATGGTCCCGCCACCGAAAACGGAGAGCTCAACTGATTGAATTCTTTTGATCCATATCCACCGATGCAAGCTTCCACCCAATTGTTGTAGTGGCCTCGGTCTCCTTCCGGTACTCGGTACTCTGTCTTCGGAACAGAAACCTCCTTGGTTCTGGAAGTAGGCAATAGCTGAGGATTAGCGCCATAGGTTGAACACATCATTTTTCCTTTGGTGCCTTCGATAATCACTCCGTTTCCTCCGTCACCCATGATTTCATTGGGTTCCAACTCTTCGGGCCTTGTGGGCTGAATTCCGCCATCCATCCAGTGAAAAACCAGATCTTCCTTTCCCGGTCTGTCAAATCGCAGGGTGATATGAGAGGAGGGAGGGCAACTTTCCGGAAAATAACCTCGCTGAAATTCTCCCACATAGACTGACCCTACGGAGCATTCAGCAGATTTGGGATATCCGAGTCCCAAAACTCTAAACGGTGGCTCCATAATATGGCAGGCCATGTCTCCAAGAGCACCTGTTCCATAATCCCACCATCCTCTCCAGTTGAAGGGCACCAAATTACCTACATAGTCCTTGTAAGGTGCCGTACCCAACCAAAGGTCCCAATCCAAGTCAGATGGAGGTGTAACAGGAGTGCTGGGCCATTGAATGCCTTGAGGCCATACCGGACGGTTGGTCCAGGACCAAACTCGCGTAGCTTCCCCGATCAAACCTGCATTGTACCATTCCACCATCTGTCGGACCCCATCACCGGACGAGCCTTGATTTCCCATTTGGGTGACTACTTTATATTTCTCTGCAGCTTCTGTCAAAACCCGGGCTTCATAGATATCGTGCGACATGGGTTTTTGGACATAGACGTGTTTTCCCATTTTCATCGCCATCATCGCCTGAACGGCATGCATATGGTCTGGAGTGGATACCGTCACTGCATCGATATTTTTTTCTTCTTTTTCGAGCATGATTCGATAGTCCTTATAGTAGGAGGCTTTGCCATGATCTTGTCTCGCGCGGGCAGCCCGTGTATCATCTACATCACATAGGGCAACAATATCCGCTTTTCCACTTCTAAAAACACCGCTTACATCACTGTAGCCCATTCCACCCACACCAATGCAAGCTACCCGTAGTCGATCACTTGGTGCAATATATCCCTGCCCTCCCAAGACATGTCTGGGTACAATGTAAAATCCGGCCAATGCCAAGGCAGATCCTTTCAAAAAACTTCTCCTTGAGTTTTTATCCTCTGCTGTTTTGTTCTGATCCATAGTAAAGGTTAATAAAGAATGTTAGACAGTTTCGAGAAGTAATTAATGTCTATTTTTTCAAAAAAGGAATGGAAAATAGACGAATTGTAAATCCGGGTCTTTAAAAATCGGGATAACTAATTGTAACAATTAAAACAGGAAGCCGAAAAGCCTTTTTCTATAATTTTCACCTACAAAAAAAGGATTTATAATTTTTTAAACTAAGTTTCGACAAAATCAGGTTATCGCAAATTGGCAACCTGCATTCACCTTGAATTTCATCCTTTACGGATTATTGGACCTTTTCTAATCAACAACTAACTAATATGAAAAAAGTACTCTGGAGCCTTGCATTGGGAAGCCTTTTGGCCATGGCCTCCTGTAAAGAATCACCAAAATTGTCCCAGTCCGGCTTGCTTCCATTGCCTCAGGAGATATCTGATGGTTCGGGCACTTATGAATTAGGTGCATCCTCGGGTATCAAATTAACTGGGAGTAGTGAGAGACTGACTGGAATCGGCGAGTTTTTAGCGGAGAAACTGCGTCCCGCTACAGGGTTTGATTTTCCTGTATCATTTGATGCCGGGGATATCGAACTTGAGCTTACAGGAAACGACGATTCGGAGTCATATGAACTTACTGTGACTGCTGATGGAGTTAAGATCTCGTCAACTGGAGAAGCGGGTTTATTCTATGGGGTCCAAACACTTTTGCAGATCCTTCCTGCGGAAATTTATCAGGCTAACCTGCAAAACCAATCTTGGATGATTCCTCAAGGAATGATCAAGGATTCGCCTGAGTTTGAGTACCGTGGATCTATGCTGGATGTAGCACGGCATTTTATTTCGGTTGCCGATGTGAAATTTTATTTGGATCAAATGGCTCAATTGAAACTCAACTACCTTCACCTTCACCTTACCGATGATCAGGGTTGGAGGATCGAAATCAAGTCTTGGCCAAAATTGACTGAAATCGGTGGAAGTACTCAAGTGGGTGGGGGTAAAGGAGGTTTTTACACACAGGAAGATTATAAGGAAATTGTGGCTTATGCTGCCGAAAGATTCATCACCATTGTTCCCGAAGTGGATATGCCGGGACATACCAATTCAGCATTAGCTTCCTATGCAGAATTGAATCCGGGCGTGAATCTTCCCAACGGTAAGCTCGACTCGGTCAACAAAGCACCACTTGATTACAGTATGCCCACTCGAAATCCTCAGGCCTCCGAGCTGTATACAGGCATCGAAGTGGGATGGAGCACATTTGCTCCAAAATTGGAGTTAACCTATGCCTTTGTGGATAGTGTGGTTCGGGAAATCACAGAAATTACACCCGGACCTTATTTCCATATTGGCGGGGATGAATCACATGTTACCGAGAAGGAAGATTACATCTACTTTGTGGAGCGGGTTCAGGATATAGTTTCAAAATACGGGAAGACCAGCATCGGTTGGGATGAAGTAGCCACCGCCAAATTGCTCCCCGGGAATGTGGCACAATTCTGGGCGAAAGAAGAAAATGCCAAGTTGGCCAAAGATCAGGGAAATAAAGTACTGATGTCTCCTGCTAAAAAGATCTACCTGGATATGCAGTATGACAGTACCACCCGAATAGGCCTTCATTGGGCTGCCTATGTGGAATTGGATTCGGCTTACCTTTGGGAACCGACTGAATATGCACCGGGAATATCCAAAGAACATATTCTGGGAATTGAGGCTCCCTTATGGACAGAGACTGTTGTCAATCGGGAGGATATCAATTACCTGGCATTTCCAAGACTGGCTGCGGCAGCAGAAATCGCTTGGACTTCAAAAGACAGAAGAAATTGGGAAGGGTTTTCCAAAAGATTGCCTGCCCAAGGCAAGCGGTGGGATGTTCAGGGAGTTGGATTCTACAGGTCTCCCAAAGTGACTTGGTAAATAATTAGCCCGGTGAAAATTTCCATCACCGGGCTTTTTTATAAAAATTGAAAAAGCAGGCAAAGAGAATAAAATCAGCTTATCCTCCTGTCATTTTTTGTTTTTGACCAAAATGAGTCTATACTCGAGTTACAATTTAAAAGCACTGTCTATTCTATCATTCATGGGAGAAATCATCATTTCATTTAGTAACTGGATTTGGGGCCCACCTATTTTAGTATTGTTGTTGGGAGGGGGGACCTACTTTTTTATTCACTCGGGTTTTATTCCGTTTAGAAAAATGGGACATGCGATCAGCCTTCTTCGAGGTAAATACGATGACGATTTAGCCCCTGGCCAAATCTCCTCCCGACAAGCTTTATCAGCTGCAATTGCGTCTACTGTCGGCCTTGGCAATATTTCCGGTGTGGCTATTGCCCTGAATATGGGCGGACCCGGAGCTATTTTTTGGATGTGGGTGGCAGCCTTTGTGGGGATGGCGACCAAGTTTTACACTTGTAGCTTAGCGATCATGTACCGTGGGAAAGATTCAGCCGGGGTAATACAGGGTGGTCCGATGTATGTCATTGACCATGGAATGGGTAAGAAATGGAAATTTCTGTCTTATATATTTTGCATAGCCGGAGTGATTGGGTTACTGGCCATTTTTCAGGCCAACCAATTGACCGCTGTCATTCAAGCAGTGCTGATCGAACCGGATTCCATGGAGGAAACCGTCAGAAATCGCTGGATTATCGGAATCATTATGATGAGTTTGACCGCAACGGTGATTTTGGGAGGAATTCAGCGAATCGCCTCGGTAGCTTCCAAAATGGTTCCGTTCATGGTAGGGATCTATTTCTTTACCGTCTTGATTATTGTTTTCAAATATGTCGGCGATATTCCTGAAATGTTGCAGCTGATTTTTGTGGATGCATTTACCGGAACGGCAGTGATGGGAGGCGCAGTGGGTTCGGTAATTATTGTAGGAGCGAGAAGAGCGGCGTTTTCAAATGAGGCAGGAATAGGAACAGCTCCCATGGTTCACGGGCAGTCCAAAAATAATGAACCCATCCGGGAGGGCTTGATTGCGATGTTGGGACCTTTCATCGATACGATTGTCGTCTGTACTTTGACCGCCTTAGCCATTTTATTGACCCGGGTATGGGAGACTACCGAAAATGACGGAGTGAAGCTGACTTTAGCGGCTTTTGAAATCGGAATCCCTGTCATTGGAAAATATCTGCTGATGATCTCAGTATTGGTTTTTGCGCTTTCCACCATGTTTACTTATTCCTACTATGGCCACAAATGCTCCAACTATCTATTTGGAGCGGACAAAGCTAAATATTACAATTACTTCTATTTGGTCACGATCGTGGTAGGAGCAGTGGCATCTTTGGAGGTGGTGGTAAGCTTGGTGGACGGGATGTATGCCGTGATGGCATTCCCCAATATGATTGCAGCTTTGTACCTGGCTCCAAAAGTAAAGGCTGCATCCAAAGATTATTTCTCTAGAATGAGAGCCAAATCGAAGTAAAGAAATTGGTTACTTGGATAAGAAGTAATTCATTCCTTGCCCACTATTCTTTTGAAAGTAGGAATGTGAATTAAGTTTTGAATGATGAAATTTCTTGTTGCACCAAACGCCTTTAAAGGAACCCTTTCCGGCAAGGAAGCGGCCGAACTGATTTCTGCTACTTTGAAAAGGGAAAGGCCCACTGCTGATCTATTTGTGCAGCCTGTTGCCGACGGAGGAGATGGGACTTGCGAGATGTTGATTGAATCCCTTGGACTGGAAAAAATCCGGTGTGGGTCACTCAATGCAATCGGGCAGCCGATTCTTGGTTTTTTTGGTTGGGATAAAGTACACCAAAGAGCTTTTCTGGATGTATCTACCTGTACAGGCCTAGGAATCTTAAAAGATGAGCAAAAAAATCCCTGGCTGGCTTCGAGTTTCGGAACAGGAATTCTAATTCAAAAGGCCATCCAACTCGGAGCTAAAGAGCTGGTGTTAGGATTGGGAGGAAGTGCGAGTATTGACCTGGCTACCGGGATATTGATGTCATTTGGCTTCCGGTTTCTGGATAAAAGCGGACGTGAAATTCCGGCTTTCTCCCCGGGCTTGCTGGACGATTGCAAACACATCCAAGCGCCGATTGGACGATCTAAAGTGAAATTTACCTGCCTCTGTGATGTAAGAAATCCATTTTTTGGAGAATCCGGTGCAGTTAGGGTGTATGGCCTTCAGAAAGGTTTGGAGAAAAACCATCAACCTGATTTTGAACTGGCAGTGAATTCAATTTTCCAATTGATGCTAAAAAAATCACAAAAAAGCTGGAGGGATCAAGCGGGATTTGGGGCTGCAGGGGGAATTGCAATGGGATTGGATCTTTTTTTTCAGACAGAAATCAAATTTGGAGCGGACTATTTTTTTGATCAGGTAAAAATGGCTTCACAGATCGAAAAAGTGGACTGGGTCATCACAGGAGAAGGGAGATTTGACGCCCAAAGCAATCAAGGCAAGGCATGTTTTGAATTACTTCAACTCACCAGATCCAAAGGAAAGAAAATTGCAATCATTACTTCGGGAGATGAGGCCAATGCATTTGATTTTGATTTGGTTATGAAACTTCCCTCATTAGACTTTACAGCCCCAAATTTGAAAGAAAAAGCTCATGAAAATCTCCATGAGCTTGTTTGTGCTACGATACGATCCGGAAGGTTTGATTAATCAAACTCTTCTGTAATCCCCCTTCCAATCTTTGATTTGAAGTTTGATTTCTTTAGGGGATAATTTTTTCTGAATAGACAGTTCAATCAAATCGGGGAGCTCCCGATCACTTGCAAATCGCAGGGCAATTATTTGAGACAACTTCAATTGATTTTCCTTTTCTTCAAATGACTTTCCCAAAAGCTGAAAATACCTCCATCGCATTTCATTTAGGATTTGTCGATTCTGTAACTTAAGTGCATAGATTCTTGCCAAAAGAGGTAACAAAACCAAAATGACCGCACCTAAGAGTGCGTAGAGGCTGTCTGAAGTAGATTCCGGCGTGCTAAAATCCATGCGATATACGGTCCAACCCAAAAACAAAAGCGTAAGGGGGGTGAGGACAAAATGGTGGAAGGGATAATATCGGGTGTGGTTTTTATAATGTTGAGTTTTCATAGGAAATCAAAAAAAAAGGAGGCTAAGCCTCCTTAATTGAAATGTATGATGATTAATGTTCAGTTTTCTTTTTCTTGGATAAGGTACTGCGTACATCCACTGCGGATAAACCTGCACCCAAACCGACAAGAATACACACGATCAGAAGAAATAATTGTGCTCCTGACATGAGTGGCGAACTGAAAATATCAAGTAGTATCATGTTGTTGTTTTTGTATTACGATTGACAGCCCGAAGATAAATCCGGATACTGACAATACCAAGATTCTCTGTGCTAACTCCCGGGTTTGGGTTTAATCCAAGTCGTCCTCGAAATCTTCGTCGTCTTCAAAGTCTTCGTCTTCCTCGTCGAAATCGACAATGTTGTCGTCTACAAATTCGTTTTCTTCATCGAGATCATATTCGTCCTCGAAATCGTCTTCGAATTCATCCTCTTCTTCAAAGTCATCAATTTCTTCGAAATCTTCTTCAAAATCCTCCATAGCTATGTTTAAAGGGGTTTTAATGATTGAACACCACGAAATAAGAGAAAAATTCAATTAGACCAATACTGGAATCTTTAATTTTTTTTCACGCTCAATTTTTGTTGGAATTGAATTTTCTGAAATCCACTTCTCCCTTAGTTGTTTAGCCCAAGTCTGCATGTAAAAAATCACATCTTCCCGGCAATTTTTATTCAATTGATCGCGCTTTTCTTTGGTCATTTGGGACAGAATTTCAGGATCAGAGAGCCTTTCCAAATGTCCCAAATCTTCAATACTCAATCCAAAATCCAACATTTTGGAGACCATCAGGTCCATCGGATAGCCACTGCTAGGACAGTAATCAATTAATTGCTCATTCCAATCTCCATGCCGCTGCATCGCAAATCGATGTATGTCATCTTTGGACAATTTGGTTAATTCCTGGGCAAGGTTTCCACAATTACATGCGCCCATATGCCCCCACTGATACGCTGCCCCATGTTGAAGTTTAGCAATTGTCCGTTCAATAGCAGCAATTAATTCTGGATTTGCTTTTGCCATAGCCTTACTTTTTTCAGAGTTAACTATAAACCAGAACTTCAGGTTTAAAAAAAAAAAAACTGATCTTTTGGATCAGTTAAAGATATGCTTGATGTATTTTTTTATCAGCGGCTTAGAAAGATAGTCCTTTACGATTCGGTACTGGCTTGCTTTTGAAATATCCCGCTCATCTACCGAACTACTCAAAATGTAAATCTGAGCATCTTCATCCTGAGGTTGAAATTTGTCCAGAAAGTCCCATCCATTCATTTCAGGCATGTTCAAATCCAAAAAGAGATAGTTGGGCTTTAGATCTGTGATTTCCTCCAATGCCCTTTTTGCACTCTGGTACTTGTAAAACTGACATGGCTCCTTGACATTTTTGGATATCAGTTTTTCAGTCACAAATGTGCTGATGGGATCGTCGTCTATGAGAACTATTGTTAACATCGAAATGCAATTATATGCGCCTGAAATGCATAATTACTTATACAAAAGTACATGCTATTTTTACAAACGCAAATACTTTGCCAGAAAAGGTTGTAATTTTTCAAGATGATTTGGACGAAGGCGAGAATTTTTCCTTGCCTCTGAGCAGATCGAAAAAAAGCAAAAAGTCAGAACCTAAACTATAAAGTGGGTATTTGAAGGTTGCAGGCTTATTTTTCTCAAAAAAGAAATGGCCTACCCATGCAAAACCATAGCCTACAATGGGAATAATAATCAACCAAAAATAGCTTTGGAGATAAAGGCAAACCACCAAAATCAGTAGGACCAGACCGGTGCCGACAAAGTGAAGGACTCTTGAAATGGGGTGTTGATGCTCCGAGAGGTAATAAGGATAAAACTCCTTGATCGAGGTGAATTTTTCTTCCATGGTCATTATTGGGTCATTTGGTTCTGTTGGATGAAGGTATCGGTGGCACTTTTTAAAGACTTTAAAGTCCTTTTAGGTTTGTTCTTGGGATTGGTCACTTCTGTCACCGCAGTCAAGGTCATCAGAAACTTGTCCTGAACCGGATCTATGAAATCTAGAATGACCTGAAGCAATTCATAATTGGATGTGCTTACTCTGGGTCGGTTATTCATGCTATACGGATTGAAAAACCAAGGATCATAAATCCGGTAACCCCAAAAAGGATAAGGATTCATTTGGTTCACGATTTCTCGCTGCCTGAGATCTTCATTGGAATGGTAGCGAATGACTAAGTCGGGTTGCTTGGCGTCATAGACCATTCCTGCGGCTTCCAGCTGCTTTTGCAGTTCGTATTTGACCATCTCATCGATCAGCTGATCCGAAAAACTCTGCATTTCCAATTCTTTGTTGACAATGACAAAACTTCGATAAGGCTTTCTTATTGGTATTTCAGTGTTTTCCTTAAAGACCTCTACAGAACTGCATGAAACCGCAAGGAAGGCCAAGGTCAAAATTAGAAACAGGCGACTGTTCAGATTCATGGGGTGATTTCTCAGCATAATTGTTGGTAACTAGGGAAAGTTAATTTTTCTTTCTTAACGAAAAAACTGCCATCGATAGTCATTATCATTTTTTGGCTAGGCATTGTATTGCTACTTTTGGCAAAAGAACATCATGAGTAGACCTGATTTTGACGATATTTTTATGGAGTTGGCCGTCAATTTGGCCAAAAGATCACATTGCATCAAAAAGCACGTCGGGGCAGTACTGACCAAAGACACACGAATAATCTCCATCGGATACAATGGTCCTCCAGCCGGCACTCACAACTGTGATGTGGAATTTCCGGAACATGGATGTGCCAGAGACTCCAAGGGGAGTTGTTCGTTGGCATTACACGCAGAGCAAAATGCCATTCTGTATGCCGTCAAAAACAATACTTCTGTTGAGGGTTCTACTCTTTATGTCACTTTGGCCCCCTGTCTGGCCTGCGCAAGGATAATTTTCTCTATGGGAATATCAAAGGTGGTTTACCTTTTCTCCTATGCCGAATACAAAGGAATAGGATCAGACGAAGGGGTGGATTTTTTGAAAAAATTCGGGGTAACCGTGGACCGCTATGCCAAAGAATTGGAAGTACATGATCCTTTGATTTAGATAAAATTTACTTCAGGGGTCAAAACGATCCCAAATTTCTTGTGGACCGAATCCTGAATTTGTCGGGAAAGGTCTTGAATCTCCTCTCCGGTTCCCCCTCCATAATTGACCAAGACCAAGGCTTGTCTTGCATGAACCCCCACATTGCCAATACGCTTGCCTTTCCAGCCTGCCTGTTCGATTAGCCAGCCTGCCGGTACTTTGATGCCCTCTGGGGTAGGATATCCGGGAATAGTCGGATATTCACCTTGTAGCGTCTCATATTGGACCTTCTCAATGGTTGGATTTTTAAAAAATGAACCTGCATTCCCGATTTCTTTTGGGTCAGGCAACTTGGATTGACGGATCTCAATGACTGCCTCACTCACTGCTTGGATGCTCAATTTTTCAATTCCTCTTTCACGAAGGACATCTTGGATTGCCCCATAGTCAACTTTGAACTGAGGTTTTTTGGACAATCTGAAAGTGACCGAAGTGATGACATACTGATCTTTTAATTCATGCTTAAAGACACTTTCTCGATAGCCGAACCTGCAGGCCTCTGCATCAAAAGCACTTAATTCCATCGTGCTCCTGTTTAATGCCTTCAGACTATGAAAAACCTCCTTGATTTCTACTCCATAGGCTCCGATATTTTGCATAGGAGAGGCTCCGACCGTTCCCGGAATGAGGGATAAATTTTCAATTCCTGCCCAGTCTTTTTCTATGCAATATCTCACCCAATCATGCCAAACTTCTCCCGAACCCACCTCAATCCAGACCGAATTGTCATCTTCGGAAAGCAAGTGGATTCCTTTGATTTCCACCTTAATCACTAATCCCTGCACATCTTGCGTCAGAAGTACATTGCTTCCACCACCCAAGATCAAAACCGGCAATTTTTTATGTTTTGCCCAAATTAGTGCCTTTTCGAGGTCTCCTACAGACTTGGCGATGGTAAAGAATTCGGCTTTTTTATCAATTCCAAAAGTGTTGTAAGGTTTCAACGAAAGGTTTTCTTGTATCTTCATGGGCCAAGGCTTGTCCTGCGAAATAAGCAAGATTTTGCGCCATTCCGAAATGGAAAAACCGATCTATTAACTCTGTCCATGAAAGAAATCCAAATCAACGGAACCCGGGTTCGACCCGGACAGTCAGTCAATATTGAATTACCGATCGCAAAACTTCCAACCCATACGGTGATTGATCTTCCCATTTTTATCCGATCATCCAAGCAGGAAGGCCCAGTGGTTCTGATCAGTGGGGGAGTCCATGGGGACGAAATCAACGGGGTAGTGACAGCCAAAAAAATTCTCGAAGAGGTAGATAATAATTTGACCTTGGAGCGGGGAACGCTTATCATCGTGCCCTTGGTGAATATTTATGGATTTCTTTCCAACAGCAGGACATTTCCAGATGGAAGGGATCTAAACCGGAGTTTTCCTGGCAGTAAAAAAGGTTCTTTAGCCTCCCGGATAGCATTTATCCTCAGTGAGGAAATCATTCCCTTGATTGATTTCGGAATAGACTTTCATACCGGTGGCCGTATGCTTTCCAACCATCCCCAAATCCGGGTCGATTACAAAGACAAAGTGGGGTTGGAATTGGCCAAGGCTTTTGGAACTCACTATGTCGTTCATTCTAAGCACATTGAAAAATCATTCCGAAAGACTGCCTACAAAAGCAGAAAGCACCTCTTAGTGTACGAAGGTGGTGAATCCATGCGCCTCGATCCTTACGCCATTGAGGAGGGTATTGTCGGCACCAAACGCCTCCTTCATCACCTTGAAATGATCAATGCTCCTCAATTGCCTCAAAATACAATTGTATTGAAAGACAGCGAATGGATCCGGGCCAAAGCCTCAGGCATTTTTTACAGTTCGGTGAGATTAGGAGATTTTGTAAGAAAAGGGGAAGTGCTGGCCCATATTTCCGATCCCTATGGTCAGGTGATCGTTCCTGTAAAAGCCGGTACCAACGGGCATGTCATCGGTTTAAATAATAATCCAGTGATCAACGTAGGAGATGCCGTGATACATTTGGGCATGGAGTAGAGGCCTGATGAAATGCCCATGAGAATGGCTTCTCACACAACTTGTCCCGATTCGCCGCGGCAGATCGGGAGGGAAATGATTATCCAAGGCATTCTCCCGATGATAGATCGGGACAGGCTATGTGGCAAATTAAAATCAAATTATAAACAGAGGAACTCAATACAAAAAAAGCACCGCTTCATTTCGGTGCTTTTTAAATACTGACTCTTGTTCAACTTAACTGAAGTAGGCCCTCAGACCTTCGAGTTTGTCCACGAGTTGGGCCTCCACTTTTCGGTAATCCATTGGATCAGCAAGAGGCGCATGTACTGAAAAGTAATATTTGATCTTAGGTTCGGTACCTGAAGGTCTTGCGGAGATTTTGCTTCCGTCTTCCAGATAGAATTGCATTACGTTGGACTTATCCATGTCCAGATTTTCTACCTTTCCGGACTGAACATGGGTTATTGTGGAGTTTTTAACATCCACGATTTTCACTACTTCAGACCCGTTCATTTCCTTGGGAGGATTTGTTCGGAAATCTGCCATCAGTTTTTGAATCTGTTCGGCACCGTCTTTTCCTTTTTTGGTCACCGAGATGAGTGATTCTTTGTAAAATTCGAACTGGTTGTAAATCTCCGCCAAGACCTGGAAGACATTTTTCCCTTGGCTTTTGTAGTAGGCAATAACTTCGGCTACCATCGCGCAGGCACTCACGCCGTCCTTATCTCTCACAAAATCGCCTACCAAGTATCCATACGACTCTTCTCCGCCTCCGATGTAGGTTTCTTTTCCTTCCAAGTCTCGGATGATAGCAGCTATATTCTTGAAGCCCGTCAGGACATTGAAGCATTTCACTCCAAATCCGCCGGCAATTTCATTGATCAGTTCGGTGGTCACGATGGTATTGACCATGAATTGTTTGCCATCCAGTTTTCCGGATTCTTTCCAACGGGAAAGCAAATAGTAGGAGAGAAGGGTACCTGTCTGATTTCCGTTTAGTAATTCAAATTCACCTTTTTCGTTTGGTACCACAGCTGCATAACGGTCCCCGTCTGGGTCACAGGCTAGGACCAATTCGGCTCCTACCTTTTTCCCTAATTCGATGGAAAGTGTCAATGCCTCCGCTTCTTCAGGATTGGGATAAATGACCGTTGGAAAGGTGCCATCCGGCTCGATTTGCTCTTTGACGACATGAATATTGTCGAATCCAAATGCCTTCAGAGCTGCAGGAACCATTTTTCCAGAGGCACCATGAATCGGGGAAAAGACGATCGGAATGGACTTTTGCGCTTGGATCTCTGCTTTGGCGAGGCTGAGTCCCTTCACTTTTTCCAGATAAATCGCGTCAAAGTCTTCTTCAATGTAGTGAATCAACTCATCGTTTTTGTTCCAATTGACCTGGTCAAAAGAGGTTATTTTTTGAACCTCCTTGATGATGTTGTTGTCATGGGGAGACACAACCTGCGCACCATCTTCCCAATAGGCCTTGTATCCGTTGTATTCCTTGGGATTGTGGGAAGCGGTGATCATCACGCCAGATTTGCATCCATAGTGTCGGACCGCAAAAGAAAGCATGGGGGTAGGTCTCATCTCCCTGAAATACATCACCGTGATGCCATTGGCCGTAAGGACATCTGCCGTGGTTTTTGCAAAAAGGGTATTGTTGATTCTACTGTCATGGGTGATGGCTACCTTGATTTTTTCACCGGGAAAGCATTGTAATAGGTAATTGGCCAACCCTTGGGTGGCCATTCCTACCGTGTATACATTCATTCGGTTGGTACCTACGCCCATCAATCCACGAAGGCCTCCGGTACCGAATTCTAAATCCTGATAAAAGGAATCAACCAATTCAGTGGGATTTTCCGCGATTAATTTTTGGATGGAGGCTTTGGTTTCAGCATCCACATTTCCATCTAGCCAACTTTGGGCTTTGCTTAAGATTGCAGGGTCGATTAAACTCATTTTGGTTAAAAATTTCTGTGTGGTCTAAGTTATAGAAATTGTCAAAATATGCCATTCTTCCCTGAAAAATGATCACAAAACCTATCGATTTGGCTTATTTTAAATGATAAAAAAGCAATTTGATTTTGATTGGTTGGGATAAAAAGTATTTTTAGAATCATCAATGCCCGATCATTCATCCATGAAATTCTTCTCCTCTGTGAGCTTAACCTTTTTAACAGCCTTCATACTGGCCTGTTTTTCTCCCGTTAATGCCATCCCCGGCAAAATGGGGCTACCGCCTTTACATGCGAATGATTTTGCTGCCCATATTCACCTTTGGGAAAGTGGGGGTGAATTTTTAGCGGACCCAATCAAGGTGCGAGAATCTACCACAGAGCTCCACGTCCAGGTAGGCGAGAAACTTTTTGTCTTTGGGAAATCAAGGGGAACACTCGATAAAGTAAAGATCGGAATGCATGTCTTGACCTTTGCCCAGTTGGCAGGTACAGAGGGATTGGAAAGTGGTTTCAAGGCAGTTTCATGGAAAAAGCTCAGGGATGGTTCCATCCAGATTCAGTCTTCCTATTCTCCTTGGCCTACGGTCTTGACCTGGACAGTCTTGGCTTCAGGACAGCTTAAAATGGAGGCTCATGGCAACTTGGACTTCCCATCGGCCAATTCCATAGGTTTGGGTTTTGATCTTCCACAAAATGAACTTACCAAACTTCAATGGCGTGTCAAAGGTCAAACAGCAGGAATGTGGCAACCGGGAAATCTTCAGCAAAGCGGAAATTCTGATCCCATTTACTTTCACGGAATTGAAGAGGTTAATCTAAATTTTGAGTCAGTTTCATTGGCGATAAAATCTGATACTCCGGATCTGGTGCTCAAATTCCCTTTACCCTTATCACCGGGATCTACGACCAATCTATCCGACTTAAGCTTCCTTTTTGCCGGTCTGGAGCATGCCATTCCCGATACCGCTTTACCCGAATCACCTTCGGATTTAATTCCACAAGCCCAAGGACGAGCACTTTCTGCCAGAGCCATGATCCTTTGGTTTGATTTCCACTAAACTTGAAAAAACCCAAAAACCCATACTATGCGACAAGTTTTACTCTTCTTTTTTGCGCTCTTCAGCCAATGGTCATTTTCACAAACAGCGCGATTGACCACGCCTTGGACCGACCAAGTCAACGCTCAAGCGCCTCTTCCGGAGTACCCAAGGCCTCAGTTGGTCAGATCTAATTGGCAAAATCTCAATGGCCAATGGGATTACGCCATCCTTCCCAAAGGAAGCCTTCCTGAAACCGGATTTGCAGGAAAAATTACCGTTCCTTTTCCGGTTGAATCCTTCTTGTCCGGCGTACAAAAAACCGTTGGTCCTGAGAATGAACTTTGGTACGAAAAGACTTTTGAACTCATCTTA
The DNA here is from genome assembly GCF_003253485.1 of Algoriphagus aquaeductus. Classification (GTDB taxonomy): domain Bacteria; phylum Bacteroidota; class Bacteroidia; order Cytophagales; family Cyclobacteriaceae; genus Algoriphagus; species Algoriphagus aquaeductus. The sequence continues at coordinate 84,621 of NZ_QKTX01000007.1, forward strand.
GACCGAAGAGAAAAGCGAATTCTTCTCCATTTTGGTGCCTCGGATTGGGAAACAGAAGTTTGGGTCAACGGAGTTTCCATCGGAAAGCATCAGGGGGGATTTGATGCGTTTTCATTTGATATTACCAACCAGCTGGCTAAAGGTAAAACTCAAAAAATCAGAGTTAGGGTCTGGGATCCCAGTGATTCGGGACCACAACCCAGAGGCAAACAGGTCAAGGATCCCAAGGGAATTTGGTACACTCCTGTGACGGGCATTTGGCAAACGGTGTGGCTGGAGAATGTTCCGGAAAGCCATATTTCATCCAGCTATTCCAATACAGATTGGGAAAACGGAATTCAGGTATTTTATCCGGCTGTTACCGGAGCAAAGGCTGTTCAAGAAGTTGAAGTGTTGGTCAAGGATGGAGCGGCTATTGTTGGAACTTTCAAAGGCAAAATCAATGCTCCTCTTCCAGTCAAACTCGCTAACCCCAAAGCATGGTCACCGGATAGTCCGCATCTATATGAGGTGGTTTTTAGACTTCTTGAGGGCAAAAAGGTGATCGAGGAGGTCAAGTCCTATGCCGCCTACCGGGATATCAGGATGGCCAAAACCCCAGACGGGTTTCAACGGATGTTTTTGAATGGCAAGCCCCTTTTCCAATATGGTCCTTTGGATCAAGGCTGGTGGCCTGATGGATTGTATACCGCACCTACTGATGAGGCTCTGCTTTTCGATATTGTGAAAACTCAAGAAATGGGCTTTAACATGATCCGAAAGCATGTGAAAGTAGAACCTGCCCGATGGTACTACCATGCTGATCGATTGGGCATGCTGGTGTGGCAAGACATGCCAAGCGGAGATATGGGCAACCGCTGGGAGGTTCGGCCCGGCGTCATTCGAGAAGGGGTAGAGAAGGTGAGGACAGCCGAATCCGAAGCTATCTTCAAAACAGAATGGAAAGAAATTATCAATGAGTTTAAGTTTTTCCCTTCGATCGTCGTCTGGGTTCCCTTCAATGAAGCTTGGGGACAGTTTAAAACCGGAGAGATCACCAAAATGACCAGAGATTTGGATCCAAGCCGGTTGATCAATTCTGCATCTGGAGGCAACTTTGAAATGGAAGGCTCAACAGTGGTAGGCGATATACTGGATTTGCACAATTATCCCGATCCGGTGATGCCTGATCCTAAGATTTTTGGCGAAAATTCTATCATGGTATTGGGAGAGTTTGGTGGACTGGGATTGCCGCTTGAAGGTCATACCTGGCAGCAGAAAGACAATTGGGGCTATCAAAGTTTCACCACCGCAGAAGAACTGAAGGCTAGATATTCGATATTGATTGATGATCTGGCGAAGTATATCCCGAGAGGTTTGGCCGCCGCCGTCTATACCCAGACCACTGACGTGGAAATAGAAACCAATGGGCTAATGACTTATGATCGTCAGATTATTAAAATCGCTGTGGAAGAGCTGAGAAAAATGCATGAGAAGCTGTATAAGTAGAGGCGAGAGATTAGAGACTAGAGACGAGATACTTGACATAGGATTGCCTCTGGTGTCCTTCAATTTTTTCAAGTTTCGAACTTTGGAAAAGAAAACAAAAAGCCGGGCATTTTGCCCGGCTTTTATTGTCCATTAATATTTCTGGATCAAACTCTAAATTCTAAGGTTAAAAGACTAAGCACCATTGTCAATGGTCTAAATTTTCGCATTTAAAGTCTACCATCTAGCCTTACAAGTTTCCTCTCAATTCCTGTTCTCTTTCAATTGCTTCAAAAAGCGCTTTGAAATTGCCTTTCCCGAATGATGTGGCCCCTTTTCTTTGTATGATTTCGAAGAAAAGGGTAGGACGGTCCTGAACAGGCTTGGTAAAAATCTGGAGCAAATACCCTTCCTCATCGCGGTCCACCAGAATATTGAGATCTTTCAGGGGTTGAAGATCTTCATCGATTGTTCCGACACGATCCAACAAGTCATCATAATACGTCGCAGGCACTTCAAGAAATTCTACGCCCCTACGTCTCAACTCACTTACTGTGTGTATGATGTCGTCCGTGGCAATAGCCATGTGCTGAACACCAGCTCCTCCATAAAAGTCCAGGTATTCTTCGATTTGGGATTTTTTCTTTCCTTCTGCAGGTTCATTGATCGGGAATTTGATATACCCATTCCCATTGGAAACTACCTTGGACATGAGGGCAGAGTATTCGGTGGAGATGTCTTTGTCATCAAAGGTGATCAGAAGCTTGAAGCCCATCACATCTTCATAGAACTTCACCCATTTGTTCATTTCACCCAAGGAGACATTCCCTACACAATGGTCGATGTATTTCAGGCCGATTGAAGTAGCTTGGTAGGTACTTTTTCTGGCTTTGAATCCGGGTAGGAAGATGCCTTTGTAATTTTTCCGCTCCACAAACGTGTGAATCGTATCTCCGTAGGTTTTGATACTTGCCACTTTGACCTCCCCGTTTTCGTCTTTTAGAACTGTCGGTTCACCGGCTGATTCAGCACCACGTGAGGTGGTTTCTTTCCAGGATTTTTCCGCATCGTCAACCCAGAGTGCCAAAACTTTGACTCCATCTCCGTGCTTGAGGATATGCTCATTGATTGGATGTTCCGAAGAAAGGGGAGAAGTAAGAACCAATCGGATTTTGTCCTGCTTCAAGACATAGGACGCTCGGTCTTTGATGCCGGTTTCCGGGCCAGCATATGCAATCAGCTCAAATCCAAAGGCATATTGATAAAAAAGAGCACTCTGCTTGGCATTGCCTACATATAGCTCTACATAATCCGTCCCGTTGATGGGTAGAAAGTCTTCAGTCATGGTAAGTTATGTTTGGGTAGAAATCGAAATCAAAGGTAAAAACAAAGCCAAATATTATTTGGTTCTGGCCTATCTTTTTTATCTGAAAAACAATGAGCTCCTGAATGACTTTTCGGATCCATTCAGAATCATTTCTCTCATCATTTGCCATTAGGCAGTGATGAAAAGAGAAAGTTACTCTTGCGGATTTCTGTTCCTCCAAAGGGATATCCAAGCCATCATCAGGAATGCCAATGCCCAAGGTCCTATTTGAGGAAGAAAAGCCAAACTGAAAATGGCCAAATAGTAGGGAACGGCAAGCACAAACCCGATCAAAAATTTCCAAGTGGATGTGAATACCTCATCTTTTACACTAGGCGCCTTCCATAGCCAAATCCAATACAAAGGCAGGTGAAAAATTTTCATCACTTTGTTGTTGAATCCTCCGATGGGTTCTACAGGAGCAGTAACTTTTTCGGATAAAAGAAACTGTTCTACCTCAGATTTGCTGCTGACGTCCACGCGTTTGGCCAAGAGCTTTTCCAAGGACTGAGCATAATTTTCGTCCGGAATCTGTACGGTCAAATTCCTTAATGCCTGCTCCGTTTTTTTGGTTAGCAAACCTGACTTGGATGGCGGCATATCCACCGGAATGGCCTGACCAAACGTGATTCGGACTAGGCTTCCTGATCTTTTATGGGCACTGAAGTCCAGGCCTACGGGTAAAATCACAGGTTTTGACTCCGGGAATTTTTCCAACAGGCCAAAAGCCATTCTGGTAAACCCTTTGCTCAATGGCCTGACATTTCTAACCAGGCTATGGCTTCCTTCAGCGAAAATAATCACACAGCCGTTTTTGCTCAGGACATCATAGGTTTGGTCAAAGGTCTGCTGATTCTGCTGAAGTGTTGAAAACCCGTCACGAACCCGATACACGGGCAGCATGCGGATAATATGAAGCAATTTGGCAGCAAAAGGATGCTTAAAAGCAGAAGCTCGGGTTAAAAAATAGGGATTCAGCCGGGTATGGGTGGCCAGAAGCAGCGGGTCAATCAGGGCATTTTGGTGGTTGGCTACCAAGATGACCGGCCTGTTTTTGGGAATATTCTCTTTGCCTTTGACGATGATTTTTCTAAAATATCCATGCAAAGCGACTTTTACCAATAGCCGTAAAATGGCATTTATAAGATTTTTCATTCCATTTTTCTCCATAAGCCGGCGATTGTCAAGCCCGAAATCAAGTGCCAAATGCCCCACCAGGCAGCGATGATCGCCATGCCACCCAATCCTTCAAAATAGGTGAAAATCAGAACCAGACCCAATCCGGAATTTTGGATTCCTGTTTCGATGGTTAAGGTTTTGGTATCAGGTTTTGGCAATTGACCCAGTTTGGCAGAGATCCATCCTCCAAACAGGGCGGTGAGATTATGAGCCAATACCCACAGGAAAATCACCCCGATATATTGCAGGAAAGTCTTGAAATTACCGGCAAATGCCAATACGATAAAGGCAGCAAATATCAGGATGCTGAGCGGTTTTAAAATTTTGGATACGCGATCGGCAACCAAGGGGAATTTTTGACGAGTCAGAATTCCCAGGATCAGGGGAATGCCCAAAATCAAGCCTACTGTGAAGAATACCTCACCGATATCCAGACTGATTTCTCTGAGCAAATGTGCTGATGGAGGAAAAAGCCCGGCCCAAAAGGTGAAGTTTAAAGGCGTAATCAGAATTGCTGCCACACTCGAAAAGGCGGTCAAACTTACCGATAGTGCGGTGTTGCCTTTGGCCAGATTGGTCAGGAAGTTCGATACATTTCCTCCCGGACAGGCAGCCACCAAAAACATCCCCAAAGCCACACTAGGAGGAGGCTGAAGCACCTGCACCAACAGAAATGTCAAGAAAGGGAGAAGAATAAACTGAGAAAAAACTCCCAGAAAAAAACCCTTGGGATTTTTGATCAGGTAGCGAAAATCCTCCCATTTCAGATCCAAGGCTACCCCAAACATGATCAGAGCCAAGGCTAAGTTCAGTGTCAACAGATCTCCCTGGGAAAAATTGAGCCGGATGGTGTCTAAGGGATTGGGTGAGGTCATTGAGACTAAAATCTACCGAAAAGGGGAGAAAACAAAATTCCTCTTTGCGGATCTGCTGATTGAATGGGGGTTAATTTGAGAACCAGCGACAAAAATCAGTTCAGGCAATACCGAATCGATTCGTCCAAAGTGCTCAAGAGCTGATTTTGGCTTAAAGAAAAAGGATAGATACCTTTCGGTAGCTATCCTTCTCTTTTCAATTATCCGGTTTGGATCAATTCGCTTCCACTTTTCCGATTCCGTTGATTTCTTTTTTGGTCAAGGTGGGATTTCCGGAATAGGTCACTTTTCCAATTCCATTTACTTCCAAGGCGAGATTTCCCTCACAGTGAACCGACACTTTTCCTATTCCCGAACTCACCAAGTCCATTTCCTGAGCGATAAGTTGAGAAGCTTCCACATTACCAATCCCCTCATTCTTGAGGGAAACTCGGTCAGCTTTACCTTTCAGTTCCATATTGCCCATCATATTCAACTCGGCATCAATTTCTCTTGCTTCCAAATGCAATCGGAGATTCCCGACTCCTTCTCCCAAAATTCGAATTTGATCCGTCCGAAAAGAGTTGTTGGTTTTGATATTACCCACGCCTTTAAATTCAAATTCACGAAGGTCAGAAATAGAGAGATTGACTTTGAGATCTTTTTTGTCAAAAATTCCTGAATTGAATTCCTTCAATTCTAAAATCAAGAGATCTCCTTCCTGAGTCACTCTAAGGTTTTCAGCCATATCCGGGTTTCCATCGATGGAAATAGATTCTGCGTCGGACTGAGTAAGCTCAAGGTTGAATATTCCGCTGATTTTCAGTCTGGAGATCCCGCTTAATTCACGGTCCTCGCTGAAGCGATTGTCGGAATCTCCGCTTGATTGACGACAGGAAAATAGGCAAATGCCCAAAAGGAATAGGAGAAATACGTGAGTTTTCATAGTGGGTAAAGTAAAAGGTCAGGCTATTGGACAGAAATATCCGTGCTTCTTTTCAAAGTACAAGGGCTTTGAAAAGATAATCTCTACACTTTCAGAATATCGTATAGATCTGAGACAAAAGTGTCCGAATTTGTGCACTGTCAGAATTGAAATTGCGCTCTGGGTTTCAAATTCAAACATTTTTCAATTGGCACCTTTCTGGTAAATCAGAAAATGAATACGAACCAATCTATTATTTAACAGAAACTCCCGATCCGTCCTGGCGGATCGGGACGGGCAATCTGCCTTCGGTAGGCAGGTTTGTCCGGTAAAAACAAAACACAATCATATGAAATGCCCATGAGTAAATGCTTCTCACACAGGGGAATGATTATCCGGGGCATTCCATCTGGCCATTAAAAATCAAATTATAAACAGATGAAAAGTAAAATTTCTTGGGATCTTGTCTTTATTCTGATCCTGCTTTTGTCCCTTTTTTCCTGTACCACAGAGGAGACCCCGGAGCGTAATGCCAACTCTTTGGTCGGACCTTGGAAGCCTCAGACAGAAGGCTTTATTCAACTTCTGGTCAACGGTACTCAAACCCAACCGGAGCAATTCGGAATCGAGGTCTTGGGAGTAGATCCGTCCACTGCTGCCGATGAAGCCAAAAAATTTCTTTCCCAAACCCTTCTTGGTCCCATTTCCTGGGAAAAAGAACAGGTGACCTTGTTCGCAGATGGTTCTTTTATGGTTCTGTCTGTAGCGGGAGAGGAAACAGGCGGGTGGAAAATGCTGAACAATAACAGTGTTTTTCAGCTGACTTCAGATCAATTTCCAGACCTGTATTACGATTTCCAAGTGGATCAATTCACGAATTCTCAATTGATTCTTTCCAAGAAGGTCGAATTGTCTGTGATCGGACCAGAGACCGAAAAGGCATGGATAGAACTCAAAATCCATCTAAACAGGTGAATTATGTGTTCTGTATGTGCAATGGATTCGGCCAAAGCAGAAGGCTTTGCCGAATCTCTCGTTGATTTGATCAATAAGGGAGCTTTGGCTGTGATGATTTCCATTGGCCATCAAACCGGGCTTTTTGATCGAATGGCCGAATTGAAGAAATTCACAAGTCAATCATTGGCAGACTATTCCGGGCTGAATGAACGCTATGTGAGGGAATGGCTCAAAGCTATGGCCGCAGGTAAAATTATTGAATGGAGTTCAGAACCAGCGGAGTTTTACTTCCCGTCGGAGCATGCAGCTTTCTTGACCCGAAAGCATGGAAGCGACAATATGGCACTCTATACCCAATATATCCAGGTCCTTGCTTCCGTAGAGCAGTCCATTTTATCCTGCTTTTATCAGGGTGGAGGAGTCCCATATTCTGCCTATGAAAGATTTCATGAGGTCATGGCCGAAGACAGCAGACAAACTATTCTTGCGCCTCTTTTGGACCAAATCCTTCCTTTGATTCCGGATCTGACTCAAAAACTGGCCACTGGAATTGAGGTCATGGACATTGGCTGCGGTCGGGGTAAATCGATGATCAAACTGGCCGAAAACTTTCCTAATTCCCGATTTATGGGCATCGATCTATGTGCCGAGCCCCTGGAATCTGCGAGGGAAGAAGTGAGGAGAAAAAATTTGACCAATATTCAGTTCAAACAGGCTGATCTGACTGCTTTCCGTCCGGCAGGAAAATTTGAGCTGATCACCGCATTTGATGCCGTTCATGACCAAGCCCGGCCGGATTTGGTTCTGCGAACCGTCTATGAAAGTTTGAATGATGAAGGGCATTTTTTGATGCAGGATATCGATGGCTCCGAACACTTGGAAAAAAACCTGGAGCATCCTTTTTCTCCACTGCTTTACACGATTTCTACCATGCATTGCATGTCAGTCTCCCTGGCACAGGGAGGCTTGGGACTTGGTACCCTCTGGGGGGTAGAAATGGCCAATCGGATGCTGCGGGAAGCTGGATTTACCCAAATCCGGGAGAATAGACTGCCACACGATCCCATGAATTGTTATTTCATCGTACGAAAGTAAGTCAAGGTTTGAAAAGGAGATCGAGCGGTCTCCTTTTCTGGAGAAAAAATTCCACTGCTTAGGATTCTGAGTACTTTAGGTTTTGGATAAATGCTACCAGCTGAGCTGAGTTTTTTAATCCCAGTTTTTGAATAAGATTTCTTCGGTGTGTGTTTACTGTCAAATCACTGAGAAAAAGTTGTTTTGCAATTTCCGAGGAGGTCAATCCTTCAGCGACCAGATTGGCAATTTGTTTTTCGCGCTTACTGAGAATATTTAATCTTGACTGTGGTCTTTGGGTGCTATGGCTAATTGGCAATAGGAAATAAAAAGTGGGGATGTTGGACATTGCATTTTTTATGGCATCAAGCAGTTCCTTTTTGCTGATCGACTTGGGCAAAAAACCTATAGCACCGGCACCTTGACATTTTTTCATGACTTCCGGATTTGTTTCCATGGTCAATATGATCACTTTACTTTCCTGGCAAACTGCCTTTAGATGTCGAAGGGAATCCAATCCATTTGAATCCGGAAGAAAATAATCCAACAGAATAAGATCGGGCTGAAGTTTTGAGCTAATGCTAAGGCCCTGTTGGAAATTTTCAGCATGAACTAATTTTTCAATGAAGGTTTCATTTCCAAGAAGAGAATAGATCCCTTGCGCAAAGAGTAGGTGATCGTCAATATGGACTATTTTTAACTCGGTGAAATTAAGCATTCAAGGGAATGATAATAGTTAATGTGGTACCTGATGAATTGGTTTCCATCTCAAAGGTGCCTTTGAGGTATTTGACTCGCTCTTGGATATTTTTTAATCCAATACCATTAGAACTTGATAATTGATCCATCCCTTTACCATTATCTTCAGCAATAAGTTCAATTATTCCATCCTGCTCAGCTATACTCAGCAAAACCTCGCTGGCTTGGGCATGCTTGACTATATTTTGCAGAAGTTCATTGGAAATTCGATACAAAATTAACTGAAGCGATTTGGGAAGAGGACTGTTTACCTGAAAATAAAAATTGAAGTCAACTCCAAATTTCTGATTTAGCAGCGCCAGTTGCATTTTTAGGACGTTTTCAAGTCCATTTTCTTCTAAATGGTGAGGGGTTAGGTTGTGACTGAGAGACCTTGCCTCCTGGATGCTCTGGCGGATCAGCTGCTTAAACTCCTCCATAACATCCGAAGAATACTGGTCTGATAGGCTTTCTGTTTTAATGTAAAGACTCGCAAGGATACCACCGATACTGTCATGTAAATCTCTTCCAAGACGCTGTCTTTCATCTTCTTGGACTTGGATCAGCCGATCTGCCATCTTTTTCTCCTTCTCAAGCATCTCAATGGACAATTCTTCCTTTTCCTTCTTGAACAAAGAAGCCCTGCGGGCAAAAGCGGCGGTAATTATGCCCGTTTCAATCATTAACCCAAACGCACTTCCAAAATCCACCAGATAATGCGAAAGACCCAAAGGAAGGATTTTTTGGTTTAACTGTAAGATAATTCCGAATAATACCAGAAAGGCAATTCCTACGAAATAATAGCCTGCCAACGGAGCCTTGGCTTTCCATTGCTGAAAAGGATAGTACAATACCCAAATACTGGAGAAGAGAGAAACCACCAGTGTTATATTGAGAAGTTGAATCTTTAGTTCGGTGTCATCCAACACATCCGGAAATAGGAGTATGGAAAAAATCATAAGAATTTGAACCAGCATAGTTATCCAGATCAATTTGGCCGTAATCTTCCCTGCTTTTTTTGGAGGAAAAAATATCACCACTAAGAGGAGAATCAGCACATTGGTCAATAAATTAAAAAAAGGTCTTGCTTTTCCAACCCAGACCACCCCCTCAGGCCAGAGATACTGAAAAGTGAGCCCCCAGTGCGTCGCCAGCCAAAAAGAGATAGAAAGTACGTAAGCGGCATAGACCGCTCCACTCCAAGACTTGAGCTCTTTGGCAAAAAAGAGGGCAAAGATGAACACGATGCTCATCCAGCCCAAAAACAATCCCATAACTAATGTATCTATGGATTTCCGATGATAGAAGGCCTGAAAATCCAATAGTTCAGGTTCGATATGAAAGGTCTCGCCAACTTTATCCAAAAGGAATAAATACTCCTCCGTACTGCGAGCAGGAACATTTAGAGGCATAACTAAGTCTCTATCTGAAAATGGCCGTTGATGGAAGGGAAATAGATCACCTGCTTTTTGGAATACCTCGCTTGATTTATTTTTATAAACCAAGATGCGGTTGATATGTGGATTATTTGGAATGAGTAGAAGTGGAAGAATAGAATCCGTGGTATTGGTGACTGAAAATCCAAGCCACCACTTATTGCGGGTTATTCCCGAGTTAAACCGGGTTTTTTCATAAGTAAGAGTATCCGAGATTTCCCATGCTTTTTCAGGTGAGAAATCTTCATCGGCAAAAATGCCAAATCGAGGGCTCTGTCTGATTTCTGGGGTACAGGAAATCAGCAAAAAAAACGAAGTAACTACTAAATAAACCCTTGGAATAGGGTCAAGCTTTTGCAAAAATTCATGAAAACGGAATTCAGGATAAAATCTTGAGTAAGAAGATCGCAAACGGGATAGGATTGGGTGAATTGATCTCTAATATAAATACTGAAACATGTTTTCAGTCATTCCTTAAAAAAATACCTATTTCTTGGTATTGAACGCTTCCGTGAAATAAATCAATATTGGGATGTCGATCCTTCCGGTAAATTATTACTACCTGAAAAAACCAAAACTCGACTTTATAGCCCGATGTCTCAAAAAAAAGTAGGTTCTCTTCGATTTCCGGAAAGATTAAAAATTTGTTGGTAAGAACGATTTTTTTTCTGATTTGCCTCTTTCCATTAACCGGATGTGAATTTTTTAATGCTGAAGTCAAAGAATATCTATTTCAGTTTAACTCAGCAGATGGATCATTGGATAAGGTGATAGCCAATGGTTATTTACTGATTGATGGAGTGAAGACCGATATCAGTACCAGTAATATCCAAGAACTCTCGGTTTCTGAAGAGTTTATTTTCCTGACAGCAGTCATCGGCGGAGACACCTATTACCTAAGAGTCCCTTCCCAAAGTAAAAGCTTTGACCTTGTTGAAGACTATTTGCCAGATGCAATGACCTTTCTGAGTAATCTTTATACACCTACCGGGGGCATAGGGAGTTTATCCAATTACTCGGTCAAAGCCGTAGATACTTATGAAGGTTCTGGAAGTTTTGACTTGACAGCAGTGGGAGACTTCATGGCCAATAATTCAACTCAGCCCAAAGCCATCGTTTTTGAATTCGGAATTGATTTTGATACCAAACGAACGGGTGGACTGGCCGGTGGTGGAGGAAGCGGCAACGGTTCGGGGTCTTCGGGAAACTCAGGATCTACATCCTGTGTAAATTTGATTGAAGCCAAAAACTTGGTTAGCTATTGGCCTCAAATCACCTCCGGTAATGCTACAGGAACAGGAAAACGAGTAGCCGGTAACTCTATTTTTGCAGACTATAAAACTTCAGATGTAGCCTTGGTACTCGAAGGAAGTGCAGGGGGGACACGATATGTTGTTCAACTCATGTTTACGGCTTCCAATTTGACCGCAAATAAAACGCTTGAATTTAGAAATGCAGGGACTGGAACCGGACTTACCAATATCGGTGCCGTTGGAAGATTGATTGCCTTCAACGGTACCGTGAATGATGATTGGAGGACGAATCGGGATTTTGGTAAAAACAAAAACATGGGCACACTCAGAATATTGACTGTAATTCCGAAAATTACGGGAACCTATTCCTTTCAAGCCTCCGGTGACGGATATCCTTCGTCAAACAATCAGTTTGTCAATGTCAGTGGCACTTTTTGCATTGATTAGTCCTGCATTTAAGCCGAATTGGTTTGCTTAGGGTCAAAAGTCGTTCCTGCATGGTATATCCCTTGACCATTTGAAAAATTAAAATTCTGTTGTTGCATAAAAGATTCAAACCTGAGTAGTCTCAAATCTTAAGAAATTCTTTGCTTATCAGTGAGGATGTCAGAGAAATTTTGGTTTGGGTGAGATCTCCTCCATAATTAAGGAAAAGCTTATCCATACCTACAGTTCAACCTTAATTTTGTCGGGTTGAAATCCGTTTTTATTCATCTGAACCTCCTTTTTTCTGCTGGTAAAAACATATAAAAAGCGCTGTAGTTCATTGGTTATTAATCGTTTAACCCTTAAACAGTAAAACCAATGACTACTTCAATCAACCAATGGATCAAAACAGGGATGTATTTATTCCTTGTTTTGTTTTTCGCCTCCTGTTCTGAAATCGGGGAACAAAGCAACCCGACAGCAAACACCAGCCTGAAAACCATCCCCGAAGTCCTGAAATCCATGGATGAGGGAGATTTAAATCAGGGTAGCAATGCCCGCAGAAATCCGGGAAATACCTTTGCCACTTTCAATGCCGCTTTGGGCAAATCAGGTTTGGCTTCTGTTTTCTCCAGAAATGATCTTACCGTTTTCGCACCTACTGATGCTGCATTTGCTTCATTGGGCCTTAATCCCGGCAACATTGGTAGTGTAGAAGGCTTGAGCACCATTCTTTTGTATCATGTGGTGGCCGGATCCGTATTTTCTGCCGACCTAACTGAAGGTTTTGTACCTACACTTAATGGTGCCGCTGTCAAAATCAGCCTTGCAGGTGGACCAAAAGTAAATGAGGCCAACATCGTATTGGTCGATCAGCAGGCAAGAAATGGGGTGATCCATGGAATTGATCAGGTCTTGTTGCCTCCAACACAAAACATCATGGATTTGGTGGATTCCAATGCTGATTTCAGTGTATTGAAAACGGCCATTGATGCAGCAGAACTGCGGACCGCCTTAGCCACCACCAATAATTTAACCGTCTTTGCACCAACCAATCAGGCTTTTTTGAATTTACTGGAAGAGCTTGGATATGAAAGTCTGGACCAATTGGTGGGTGATATTGGACTGAATGGCTTAATCAGCGTGTTGAAGTACCATGTTTTCGCCGGAGGAAGAGTCTATTCTTCTGATCTAACCGATACGGGAATTATCATGTTTTCCGGTGATGAGGTAATCATTGACACTTCAGGGCCAAGCCTGATCGATTTGGGTGGGAGAGAATCCTCCATTGTCGCCACGGATATTCAGGCAACCAATGGAGTGGTTCATGTGATCGATACTGTGATTTTGAATCTTTGATTGAAAAAAATAATCTGATTGTCCGCAATTGCACCAACAGCCAAATACTCTTTGATTCATAGGTCGGAAGACCAATGACCGAAGGATTCCAGATTTCAACCTCTTAGAGATACCACTTTAGCTACCTAAGACTTTTGGTAAAAAAGTAGATATACAATAAAACTAATATGATTTTATGGTATTCAGATAGTCCATGAATTTCCTCTGATTTACGATCGAAAGTTTCGACTGCCACTTGCACAGCTGACTGATGTCCGAAGTTTCATAAAAGCTTGAGGTATTCTTTATCCTCAAATTTTTAAGTTGACCTACTTGAAAATTCCGTAAATCAATAATTCATAAAGTAAAAAGCTGTCTCAGTAATTCTGGGACAGCTATTTTGTGAATTTCAAAGTGGATTTTCGTTTTGAGGAAAGATTATCAAAAATCAATGACCCAACTTGCGAGGTTATTCCTCCGGGTTTTTTTTTGAACGGGAGTCACTTTTTTTCATTTCAACCTGGAAAGAACAAAATCCCTACCATTTTCATAAAACAGTCGATCAGCGATCCGCTCAATCGTCCAATTTTGAGGGAGGAACAGGTGATTGTCCATAAGGGCCTTGGGGAATTGTTTGATAAATCGATCTTTGAGTTTCTTGGTATGCATGCAGCTGGTACACCAATCGATGGCCTCTATCAATCCGTCAAAATCAGACCCCACACAAAGGATCTGCGTCAGCATTTTTTCGATTCCTTTTGCTCCTTCCAGATCTTTACCCAGCTTGACTCCGTGCAATATCTGGTTCAAAAAATGATGAAATTGATGAGGCGGAATATCCGTCGAATTCCTTCGGATCATTTCGGTCAATTCTTCTGCGTCGGCGCATTGGTGCAGAAGTTGACCCCTGTGGGTATTGAACAGATTCAAGTCATGGTATTCGTGATCGGAAAGGAAATCCGTATCGGTGAGAATATATTTTCTTCCCTGGTTTTTGACGGTAATCCCACCCACATTTGCTGAAAAATGGTCAGGTCCCAATCGCCTCGCTTTGGTATAGCCGATGACCCGCTCGTCAAGAGAAATTCCCAAAAGACCGTTGGATTCATAGATGGCTTTGACATCTTCATCAAACAGATTGATCGTACTGGCATTGAAACCGGGGGAGGGGAAATTGTCAAACTTATACTTCACCGGTTTTCCCACCCTTACCCGATAGCATTTGTCCTCTTTGACCGAGGAATAGACATAATCTTTAAAACCTTCCTGGGCAGATTCAAAGGGAATGCCGCATAGGCCAGAATGGGAAGAAACCAACGGACTTTTGATTCCTTTGGATTGACGATAGGAATACAATTGAAATCTGGCCTGAGGACTCATGTGCTTGATGTCGGTACAGATTTGATTCTCTTCCAATAGATCGACTAAGTTTTTCCCGGCATCCGTCAGTCCTGAATCCACAGGCCGTAGGTCTTTCTCATCAAAATTACTCACGCGCATCCCGTCCATGGCATAAGCCTGATTGCAAAAATCCCGGTTGTTGCGGTCGATATGAGTCAGATTGGCCATTACAATATTGATCCCCTGACTTTTAATCTTCTGAATATTTTGCCGGATATCCTGCAAAATCACATCAGCATGGCTTTCTTGAAGGTTACTTCTTAATGAATGGATACCCTCCACCGAACACACCACAAACAAGGTATCCGGTTCATTTTCCTTCCATTGACTTTTGGAATTGAGAAATACAATTTTCCGATCGGGATGAAAAGGATCTTTGGCAGGCAGAATCTTCAGGTCATTTTCCACAATGGAGAAGGCGTTGACCTCTCCGAGCAATTGTTGGTATCGCTCGTAACTGAGCACCTCCCCAAATCGGGAGTTCTTGTATTTTTTCAACAAATCCATAAAAATCTTTTTGCTGCTCAGGGCCTTGACCAGATCCACATCGGGTGCAAATAGCGGCATGACCACCATCTTGTAGCCTCCCTGAATCAAAAGGTCTGGAGAAGATTGGGAACCAAACATTTTGTCAATCAAACCCAGGGCAAAAATCTCCAACAACTTGGGAAGCCCCTCCTTGAGGTCCTCCTTGGTAATGGCCTTCCAAGGGGATGTAGAATTTCCGTTTTTTGAGAACTGATTTTTCAGCGTCAGGTGAAGGTGGGAATCAAAGAAATAATTCATAGAAAAAAGATTAAGGTTAGAATTGACTTAAATAGTATCGACCAAATAGGTGACTTTACCGTTTTGCCTCACTGCCCGAAGGCACTGCCTCCTTCCCCCGGCAGGATTGAAAGAGACATGAACCCATTGATCGAATTCCTGAATCAGTTGGTCATAGGGTAAAGCTGAGTTTTTGATCCGTTGGTAGAGTTGTTCTATGCTGAGGTGAGCTACTTCGATATCGGCCGCTTGCCCGGTCAGATGCTGACTGTTAGGGGATCCGCCGATTGCCTGATTGACCCTGGGACAGCGGTATCCGCTGTTGACAAATACCGCCCTGCCCAAACTGTCCCGCAAGGGTTGCAGAACATGCTGACAGAGCAGCCTTAAATGATCAATAATGACCGGACTGGGTGTAAACTGCTCCTCAAAACCCATTCGGGTGGCAGTCTGACTTCGGAGAAGCTCCCGAAGTGGAAAGTTTTTGGAAAGTTGCATAGGAGTACAGGAAAAATTTACTCAAAAGAATCTAATGCGCTAAAAATCAACGCCTAGTAAATGTACTTGATTTTACAAATGGATGTGCTTTGGGGAGGCTTTTTTTTATTTATTGACTCCTTTAAGTTTAATAAAATTCCTCAGCCCCAATCCCGTGATTTGAGTGCGTGTCCATGAGACTGATGAGGATAGCATCTATTACTAAAAAGTACAGGTAAGCCTAAAACAGAGTTTGGATAAGGTAAGGCTAAACCCGGCGCTGAAGGTTTTCTCCCGGATTCAATGATCTTTTTCGGGAATACTAATCCCCGGATTTTAGGCATTGATCCGAAAATTCATGTGATTATAATTTGATTTTCATTTGCCAGATAGCCTGTCCCGATCTTTCATCGGGAGACTGCCCTGGATAATCTTTCCCCCGTATGAGAATCCATTCTCATGGGCATTTCATCAGATTTTTTTGCCTTGGATGCAACCCGCACGCTCACTTTTCCATCCTGAAACAAAATTCCAATTCGTGTATGAAAACTTCCATAAAAAGAACCAACACAATGTTTAACCTATTCAACTTGGGCAATCTTCCGAAGGAGGTCTCCCGTTTTTTGACTTCCTTTTTAGCCATGCCTTTACTCTTTTTCGGGACGGCATGTAAGGATCAGGAAGAAATAATTCCCCAGGGAAATCCCATCAGCCTCAACTTCAAAGAAAGCTCCCTGAGTTTTACGGAATCCCAAACTTCCGGATTGGAAGTCATCCTTCACCTGGACAAGCTGGCCAGGGCCAACTCTGAAATCACGCTGAGATTACAACACGGAGCACTAGACGGCAGATGGGAAACAACCCCGGCAATTTCGGATCAGAATGAACTCAAAATCCCAGTTACGAGAGGGGCACGGCAGGTTTCCTTCCAAATCAAACCTGTAAATGATCTCCTATACAATGGTAACCTTAACCTGACTTTCAAAATCATACAGGTAGGACCTGATCTCAAGATCGGAACCAATGATCAAATCGACCTAATGCTGATCGATGACGAACTCAGTGGAAAATTGAAATCCTTTGAAACCCAGGGCATGCTTACGCAATACAGAAGTTTTGACTACTCGCTTTATGGAAAAATAAACAGGGTGGTGCACAAAAATTCTCAGGCCAGCAACGCTGAAATTTCCTACACCTACCTCTATGATGACAAAAGCCAACTGGTCAGAATCAACTCCAATCCAGCGTATATCAATCAGACATTTTTCTATGATGGAAATGTATTGGCCAGAACCATCAAGCAGTTTTCTTCCAATCAGGTAGAAAGTGAGGAATATACTTTCGATTCCGAAAACCGAATTCTGGGGATTACCGTTCGGGATCGAAATGCAGTCGCACAGAATCCCGTTAAAACCTACACTGAATTCACCTATCACGCCAATGGAAACGTGCACACCATTACCACCATGGAGCCCATTTCCAACTTGGAATATCAGGTAATCCGAAAGATCACCTACACAGACTACCTGGAAAAAACCAATCCTGTGCCCTTTTATCAGGATATCCCAACCTTGATGATTCAACCCCAACTGCCCGGAAAGGTGGTGATCGAAGAGCATAATACAACCTTTACCTATGGGTTGACCTACCAATTTGACTCCTCCGGGAAAGTAAAGCTCCGCACGGCATCAGGACCCAGCGGGTCAGAAAACACACGCTATTTTTATTATTGATTGAATGACATAGGATCAGTTCTTAGCCGATGGATCTCGTTTTTTCATATGCCTGCCTCCCGACACCGAGAGGCAGGCATTTTTTCTTGGTCAGGAAAATGGAAACCGTGATCTACCGAAATTGAACCTACCTCCGCTGGGAATTGGAATACCTACCTGAATAGATGTAACCCATGTCACTGTCATATAGGGCAAATGCCGTATTTACACCTTCTGCCTCCGGTCTTATACTTGGAAAGTCAAAGGATGCATTTTTCATCTTAAAGTTTAAGTCATAACCAAAACCAATTTCCAATGAAAAAATCTATGTTCGCAATGCTGATGGTCCTGCTTAGCATGACCCAAGTTCAGGCCCAAGAGCTTTTCAACGGCCTAAGCAAAGGACCTTACCGAAAAACTGTGGATGAAAGCGATAAAATCACTATTCCCCAATTCAGTATCAATTTTGAAACCTACACCGAGACCAAAGTGGTCGTTCAGGAAGGAAAGTTGAGCAAGCTTCAAAATACATTTGAAGCTGCTAGCAAAGGAGGGCAGTATGGAGGCAGCCAATCGGGATCGGCCAAAACCACCACTATCCTCAATTCCCCACTGGAACTGGCAGATTTTCAGGAATTAGCCAATGACTTTCAGCTGATCTTGGAAGAAGAAATCAGTAAAGCAGGAAAAACGGTTCTTTCTCTAAAAGATTTGACGCAAACTACCGGTTATGGAAAATTGGTCGAAAAGTATTCCACCAAAACAGAAAGTAAAGGCAAGAAAAATTCTGAGGAAAGCGTGGGGGTAGGTCAGATCAACATGTTTCCTGAAAACAGCCTTTTCATGTTCGATGAAAAATCCCTGACCAGGGGAGGAGGAGTTCCCTTTGTGACCATGATGCGGAATTTTAATAAAGAAACAGGCGCGGTGGTGATGCTAAACAATGTGGATGTGGACTTCTCAACCGTGGAGCTGAATGTAAGTCTTGATGCAGGCACCAAGGGAAAAACGACCACGGCAGACACCAAGGTTTTTCCCAAAATGAGAATTTCCAGAAATACCATGGACTTTATCGGAAAGGGTGGATCGCCAAGTACGGCACCGGCCACCATGGTTTCAGAATATGTGGCCAACAAAGAATATGAGGCTAAGATCTATAAGGATACTGCCAAAAGTAAGAGTCTGATTGATAAAATGATGGGTAGCGGTGCCAAGATCGATTTTGATCCATTTATTGTAGAAATGTCAAAAGACACCTATAAACAAGCAGCCAGGGATTTGTTTAGGCAATATGCCCAAGATTTGGCCAAGGCACTTGTGGGTTCCTGATGAAGTCTGAAAAAGGTTTCATTTTTTAACCTGGTATACTATTCTGGCTGTCGGCAAATTTCTTTTGATTTTTGGTCGGAAGCCCGAAGGCCGAAGACACAAAAACTTTTCTTGAGCTTGATTTTCAAATGTTTAAGATGAGTTATTGGAGAATTTCCTTTTATCGAAATTTCATAAATTCTTCTTAACTGTTCCTGCCGGATTTCCAATGCCCGGCAGGATTTTTCTTTTAAACGGAACAGGGAAAAAGTAAAAATGGCAATCGCTGTCCCGACCATTCATATGATTTTCCTTTTTTCGCCCACTGGTGACTTTATTTTTGGCTCCTCAACCCAAAAGACATCTCATGAAGAGTTTCCTGTTCACCGTTTTATTGACTTGGATTACCACTTTTTCTTTTGCCCAATCTAGCTTCAAAAATGAACTTACCGCCGACCATCAGAGAATCCCACAAACCAAAGTCAGCCTGATTCCACCCAACGGCTTTACCTTGGCCAAATCTTACTATGGTTACGAGCACAAGAGTTCCGACTCCATTATTGAGTTGATTGCCCTAGGGGGGCCGGTCGAGGATATCTTTGAAGTCATGACCCCTTCAGAACTCTCCAAACAAGGAATAGAAGTTTACTCCAGGAAGCCCATGAGAATCGGGGAGTACAAGGCCCTATGGATCAAAGGATCCGAATGGAGCAGAGGGAAAAAATTTGGAAAACACGTGATCGTAATCGGGAATGAAAAAGGCTGTTTTTTGATCAACAGTAACTATCCTGCAAGAAAACCTAATATCGGAGAAGCCATCGAAGAATCATTAAAGTCGTTGGTATTTCCGTCAAAGTAAAAGAAGGAAGATACCCTAGATGGTGAATAAGCTGGAGCTAATTCCTCCGCTGAATTTCTTGAAGAAAAACACCTGCCTCTCTCGGATCATTGGCTTTTTCACAAGTCTCCTCCCAACTCTCAAATTCGTGGTAGTCGTGGTCGAGTTCGGGATCGTGGGGATGGAAATGTAGGGGAGGAAGGTTCCAGTTTTTAGGTACAAAAAACTCCTCTGAAATCAGCTTTTCCCTAATGAGTTGAGTCGCCTCTTCTATAGATAGCCGATTTTCATTTGAAAAAATCACTGATCCAAACTGCTTATAATTCCCTGCATCTCGGTAGCGATAATTCAGTTTGAGATTTAGCTCAGTTGACAAATCACCCAAACCAAACCCTTCTAAAAACTTGTCCAATTCCTGTTCTGTCAAAAAAGAAATCTCTGGTTCAATTCCTTGTTCAAAAAAGGTAATTAGACTCAAGATCGAATCAAAAAAACGAAAATGAATTCCTTCGAAATTGTAGACATAGACCAGCCTAGATTCCTTTTGATTGATTAGAGTAAGAATCTCAATCGATCTGGAAGGGGTGAGGTATTCGGTGGAAAGAGGGAAGATTTTGTTCATGATTAATTGGGATTACAGTTGAAATTTAACAAACTAAATCCATTTTGTAGACTATAGTCGGTGGTACGATAGGCCACATTTTTTCAGATTGCAATATGGACGTCAAGGCTGAATACGGCAAAAAAGTTAGAGAAATCAGGAAGTTAAAAGGTGTTTCCCAAGAAAGTCTTGCGGATTTATCCGCTTTAGATAGGACCTATATCTCTGATATTGAAAATGGAAAAAGAAATGTATCCATTGAAACCATTTTCAAGATTGCTGAAGCATTAAAGACCCCTGTTGTTGAGTTTTTTGAATTTTAACCAATAGAAAATGATTGATGGAGTAATTGATTTTATTGTTGATTGTGCGGTAAAATTTGGTGCAAAACCAGACTTAGAATTTAATAAGCCTTACGTTTTTAGAAAAAATGTAGGAACAGATGCACTTAAGGATAATGGTGCTTTTTTTGGTTTTATTCATCCAGAAGAGGAAGGTTCCGGACCATTTCATGACTTTTCATTGACCATTTTTCCAAACGACCAAAACAAACCTTGGTTAGTATGTCTAGGAATTGGTTCAAGTGGTTTCAAAAATGACTATGAACTCGCAACCTATCCTGGACTCAGAAGATTATTTTCAAAGCTGATCGACGAAAGAGGATTTTGTAAATCGGATTTCGCTGACATCGAGACAAGCTTGCCAAAATCAATAACTGGTATCCAGGATTTGCAGCATATAAAAAATACTATTAAAACTTACACAAAAGTATTACCAGCTTGCCAGATAGTTGATGACCCAGAAAGCGCAAAAGGAAAGCAAATAATTGCTGCCTTTGTAGCAGGTTATTCAAAGCTTAGAGATTGGCCTACTAATAATGACCATAGGAAAGCCGTTTCAGAGGCTTTAGAGTCATTTTTAAAAACAGAAACAACTGATGAATCTGAGGAATTGAAAAATCTTTTAAAAGAAAGAAAGTATATAGTTCTTCAAGGGCCTCCAGGAACTGGAAAAACAAGAACTGCAAAAAGTGTTGCGGACAAAATAGGAGCAAAAACATTCTTCACTCAATTTCACGCAGAAACTAGTTTTTCCGATTTTATTTTTGGTATTCGACCTGACACAGAAAACGAAGAACTGAGATATAAAGAAAATTTAGGTAACTTCTCAGAGGCTTTAAAATATGCCGTTGACCATAAATATGAAAATGTCATTTTAATCATTGACGAAATAAACAGGGCTAATCTCTCCAATGTATTGGGACCTATTTTTTATCTATTTGAACATAAAATGGATATTTCTAATGTAGAAATTGAAATTGCTCCCAATTTTAAAATAAATAAACTGCCTGACAACTTTTCTGTAATTGCCACAATGAACACAGCCGACAGGAGTTTGGCCGTTGTTGACTTTGCACTTAGAAGACGTTTTGCATGGTATACATTAAAACCTAAAGCAATTAATTCGAATCAGTTTTTTAAAGAAGACTTTAATCGAATTCAAGAAATATTTGATTGGTATGCCACAAGTACTGAATTAAATTTACAACCAGGACAAGGCTATTTCATTGCAAACACCGATAACGAAATGAAAAATCGTATTCGTTATGAAATATTACCTTTGATAAAAGAATATCTGCAAGAAGGGCTTTTGAGAAACGCCAAAGAAGAATTCAATAAATACTTTTATGATCGATTAAAAATATCAATTTTTGAATGATTGAAATAAAAACAATAGATGTGTTTGAGGAAATACCTTGTCTAACTGAAAAGTCAAGATTATTAAGTGGTTCTTTTTTACATAAAAAATGGTTTCCAAAAGCTGATAAAAGATATATCGGGCAATACCTCCAAAAGTTTATTGATTATAATTCTGAGCAATTTAAGTTTCTTGGCGTACAACCTTATATTGTTGGTTCAGACCAAAGCACTGCATTAACATTTCGTTCTTCTGAGTTCATAGGCTCAATTCCTTTAAGAGCACCAGACACAGGAAAGCAAATCGGTGACTTTGTAGTTATACCCAGGTTTACAGGGTTTGACAGATTTGAGGACTATATTGAAATTCTGAACTTGCTTGGAACTGAAATTAGTCCTCAGGTTATTGATAGTTTACCCTTAGCTTCTGGAAAAAATTTCAGACCTCCATTGTATTTAGAGGCTGTGAAATTCTTAGCCGCTCTTGAAAAACTTACAATGAGACCGTGGAGAAAGTTTGACAATATTGAAAAGGTATCAAGTCAGCCTACTGGTCAAATCAATTGGACAAAATATATAAACAACGAATTCAAAGTTGAAAACAAGTTGAAATTTCCAGCAAGAACAAATGTATTGAGTGAATTTCATTCTGAATATTCGGAAATTAGATTTGTTTTTGACATTTGTAAAAGTGAATTGCTTTCAGCCAATACACCGCAGAGAATTAAGAATATTTTGCGAACCAAATTGAGTTTTCTTGAAGAACTATTATATCATCATAAACCAAAATCAACCAATAAAATCACGATCCGATTTTCCGACAGTCCAATTGTGAAAGCCTGCAAAGAGCAAGCTAATAGGGTTTTAAACTTTAACCTTGTAGACAGCACTGCATGGCGTGTTGACTTTTCAGATGTATTCGAGAAGTTTATACAATACATATTTAAACAAGCTGCCAAAGAAATTGGTGGGAGACTGTATCCTAATTTCAAGTTTCATTCAAGGACTTCAAAACACTATTCATGGGAATTAAAGCATATTGAGCCTGACGCTATTTTTCAAAAGGAAAATCTATTGGTTTTTATTGATGCTAAGTATAAATCAAATCTTTATAATAAATTCGACAAAAGTGATTTGTTAAAAGAAGATCACAGACATGATCTACATCAAATTATGGCTTATTCTTCTTTTAGTAAATCCGAAAATAAAATTGGAATTCTATGTTACCCTTCTGAATGCTTAGAAATAAAAAGTATTTCATATAAAAATGGGATTAATAGTGTTAATAATACCATTTTCATTTTAGGAGTACCGCTTAAAAAAGATTGTATTTCAGAAGTTAAACGGCTAATAATTAATGAAATAAATAGCTTAGAGTTTATCAATTAAAATTCAGTAAAGACTTTTTTGATTTTTCAATTTTTCAATTCCCCCAAACTCCTCCTATGCCTCACCAAAGAAGCCATTTGAGTGATCGCTAATGGGTTGAGGTGGGGAAGGTGGTGTGGCTAAATTTGATCTTCCATTGCATTCGCCCCCCTTGGGGTTGTAGGGACTTATTAAATCAATGGTGCGATAAACATAAGACTCATTTTGGATCTTCTGATTTAATTGGAAATGCTGCTAAATGTTGCTCAAATTCCTGATAAATTTTCGGAAAGAAAATGATCCTGAAAGGATCTTATGTTTCTAGAAAAAATCCCCCCTAATTCACCTCGACCCAGAAGGGGTCGTACCTATACTGAATTCTATTCTATCCATTCAAACAGATAGTCATCTTTGAATTCAATCTCAAATTTTTTTAAAAAATCGAAGTATTCCTCTTTGAACGTTTTTTTTTGATGGTGGTCCTTTTGCTTTTGAATGTAGTTTATGACGGTATTCAAACTTGAATGCGAATAAGAGAAAGCGCCGTAGCCGTCCTGCCATTTAAACTTGGTTTTAGAAAAGCCCTTTGCATTTATCCATTCGTTCGATGATTTTTTGATTTCCCTGACCAAATCCGATAGACAACAACTCGGTTTGATACCAATCAAAAAATGAATATGATCGGGCATTCCATTGATGGCAATTAACTTTTGCCCTTTATGGGTGATGATTCCTGTTATGTATTTGTATAATTCCTCTTCCCAAGTCAGGGAAATCAATGAGTTTCTGCCATGCACAGCAAAAACCACTTGGATATAGATTTGTGAAAAAGTACCTGTCATAGCTTTTCTTGGTTAGGTTAAAGATTCTTGTTAGAGCTTGTTTTTCAGCTCGATAAGACTTTGTTATGAGCTTATTTAAGAACCTAATTTACTTTTTAATGTCATCTCTTACTAAAAAATCATTCGACCCCTTTTGGGTCGTGGTTCAACTAAAGATGATATGTGCTATAAACATGAGACCCATTCTGGGTCAAATTGAACTCTGAACCTCGAACCCAAATTTCAAATCTCGAACTTCAAATTTGCAAATTGTAGGAGATTGCTTGGCCCTCGTGGCTCGTTTCCACCACGGCGGACAGGCGCAATCAGGTTACGCCAACTCCCTCAAATCCACCGGTACCACCCTCGAAACGCCTGCCTCAATCATCGTTACGCCATACATGATATCCGTGCTGGTCCTAGTGCGCTTGTTGTGCGCCACGATGATAAACTGGCTCTCGGAACTGGTTCGATTGCGCTTGTTGCATTGCTAAAATAAGGCTCATTTCCGATTTTCAACTTCTTAATTCAGTCAAATTATTTCGGCGTCTCACCAAAGAAGTCATTTGAGTGATCGCGAGTTGGTTGAGGTGGATTAAGCGATTGGGTTGGGAGAGGCCTTGATGAATCAGCAGGGCATATGTACTTTCCATGTTGGATAGGACCACGAGTTGTTCTAGGGTCGCATAGTCTCGGACGTTTCCGGATTTTTCGGGATTCTGATCTCTCCACTGTTTGGCTGTTTTTCCAAACAAGGCCATATTCAGTACATCGGCTTCATTCGCATAGATGATAGCTGCTTGAGTTTTGGAGATTGCAGAAGGGATTAGATTTTCTTTGATCGCATCGGTATGGATATGATAGTTGACTTTGGCTAGGGTTCGTTGGAAGTTCCATTCCAGCTTTAGTCGGTTGTTTTCATCCTCTTTTAGACGCTGAAATTCTTTGATCAAATAAAGTTTGAACTCTATTGAAATCCACGAGGCGAATTCAAGTGCGATATCCTTATGAGCAAATGTGCCGCCGTATCTGCCTTGTTTTGAGGTGATTCCAATTGCATTTGTGGATTCAATTCATCTTTTCGGAGTAAGAACAAAACTGTTTAATCCAGATTGTTTTCTAAACCCCTCGAATTCGAGGGGTTTAAAATCCGGATTGTACATCTGCTCCCATAGCCCCAATAATTCAATCGTGTTTCTGTTCCTCAACCAATTTTGAATTATGGTATCAGTATGAAGTGGATCTTTATGCCTCGCTAAATCCGTTAGAGAGATAAAATCATCCTGATTGGTATTCAGGATTGTGATCTCCGTACCCTGAACCGATATTTTCTTTCCTTTTGCCATAAAAGTGTATTTGGTTTAAAAAGTTGATTACGAATTAAATATAAGGATTGAGCCTCAAGCCTAAAAGAAACAAAGATGCCAACTCGTAGAATGCTAAAGGCTAAACCACGAACAACGAACTCTGAACCTACTACAGGTAGGAGATTGCTTCGTCGTCGTGCCTCCTCCTCGCAATGACGTTAGGCCAACTCCCTCAAATCCACCGGTACCACCCTCGACACGCCCGCTTCGATCATCGTTACGCCATACATGATATCCGTGCTTGCCATGGTGCGTTTATTGTGCGTCACGATGATAAACTGGCTCTCGGAGCTGAACTTTTGGATGATCTGATTGAACTTGTCGATGTTGGCATCGTCCAGCGGAGCATCCACCTCGTCGAAGATACAGAAAGGCGCAGGCTTCAGCAGGTAGATGGAGAAGAGTAGGGAAGTGGCCGTCAGGGTCTTTTCTCCACCGCTCAGCTGGTTGATGGTCAGGGGACGCTTGCCCTTGGGCTTGGCCATGATCTCGATCGGGGATTCCAAAGGATTCTCCGGATCGACCAAAGTCAGGTCGCAGTCGTCCTGCTCGGTAAAGAGGGAGCGGAAGACCTTCACAAAGTTTTCCTTGATCTTGCCAAAGGCATCCAAGAAGGTATCCTTAGCCACCTGATCGATCTCGGAAATGGTTGACAACAAAGATTCTTTAGCTTTGACCAAGTCTGCTTTCTGAGTAGTGATAAAGTCGTATCGGATCTTGATCTCATCGTAGGCTTCCATGGCCATCGGGTTGATCGGACCGATTTTTTCCAGTCTTTCCTTTTGCTTTCGCACCAAATCACGCAGCTCTTCTTCGGCAAAATCCGCGAATTCAGGATCCAGAACTGGATTTTCTTCCATCAACTGATCCAGATCCAGTTCGAATTCCACGCTCAGTCGTTCCTTCATTCCGCTCATCTTGAGCTTGATCTCGTTGATGGCGTTTTGGAGTTCGCTGAGCAGGTGGTCAAAGCTTTCCTTGGACTTTTGCAGGCTGCGGATGCGGGTATCGGTCTCATCGATCAGGCCACGTGCGCCGTAATAGTCTTTTTCTGCCTCGGTCACGCCCCGCTCGATACTTTCCTTTTCGGAGTAGAGTTCGATCAGTTCGTCGTCCTTGACCTCGTTGTTGTCCAAAAGGGTCTTGATTTCAGCATCCAGGTTGGCGAGTTCGGCTTGGGACTTTTCGATCCGCTCTTTGGAGCTTTCGAAAGCATTTTGCTTGAATTCGATCTCCTGCTCCAGACTGTTGACGCGGTTGACCTGTTGGATATAGGTAATGTTTTCCTGATTGAAGGTTTGGGACTTCTCTGCCAAGCGTTTGTTTTCGGCTTCCACTTCCTCCGTCAGTAGCGCCACCTGCTCCGCCAAACTGTCAAACTGCTCCTTTTCCTCCGCCAATCGGGGCTGAATCTCGGTCAAGCTTTCTTCCAAGTTCGCAATGCGATCCAGGATATCTTCCCGCTTATTGGCATTCGAGCTGAGTAGCTCGGCAAGCTGTTCCTTTTTGGTACGGATGGAGACATAGGCCGAATTGAGCTCGTTGATGGCCAATTGGCTTTCTTCAAGGGCTTTTTTGTAGCTGACTTCCTTGAGCTTGAGCAAGTCGCTGAGCTTCTGATCGAGGTTGGATCGTGTAGTGCTTACCTTTTTGCTCAGGTCTTTGATTTCCTTGTCAAGCTTCTCCAGGTTTTTGGCACGGCCGATTCGCTTTCCTTCGAAAAGGCCCACCGAACCACCCGAGATGGAAAACTTGCGCTTGGTGTATTTACCCGTTTCGGAGAGAAATACGCAATCCGGGTCGGTTGGAAAATCCTTGTAATCCCCCTGTACGAGGTAGACATTGTCCAGGATAAAATTGATCAATCGGCTGTACTTGACATCAAACTCGATGATCTCCGTGGCCGCGATGGCATTGGCGAAAAGCTTGCTTTGGCTGGGCTTAAATCGCTCAAAATGCTCCAATACAAAGAAATTGGCCTTGCCTCTCGCCGCATCGCTGAGCAACTGAATCGCTGCGATCGCCTGCACCTCGGTGTCCACCACATAGTAGTTCATGTAGCTTTCGAGGTAGTTTTCGATGGTCACCCGATACTTTTCATCGGTAGTGAGCAAGTCGGAGAGGAGGGGAATATCCTTGCCCCAAGAGTCGTTTTTCTTGAGAAATTTGATGGCTTCAGGGAAACCTTCGAGATTTTCAACCAGGGATTTGGTCAGATTGAATTCGTTGGTTTTGGAGTCGAGCTTGCGGGAAGAAGTGGTGAGCTCTTCACGGATCATTTCGATCACGCGGTTGGTTTCCTCGATCTTCTGATCCTGATCTTCCTGCTTGGATTTCAGGGTCGCATAGGAAGATTGAGCGGCATCGAGTTGTTCTTTCAGCTCCGCCATTTTATCCTCAAACTCCACCAAATTGGCTTCCTGCGAGCTGTCATCCGAAGAGGTACGTTCGAGTTCCTGCTTGAGGGTGCTGAGCTGGATTTGCTTGATTTCGACTTCCTTGTCGAGTTGGTAGACACGTTCTTTGAGACTTTCGAAGCGCAGCGCAACTTCTTTTTGGGTTTGCTGCTTTTCAGAAGTCACGAGCTTTTGGGCATCGTATTCCTCCCGGAGTTGGGAAACCACAAATTCTTTTTCACCCAGGATCTTTTCTGCCGACTCTTTTTCCTGCTGAAGAGAGCGGATGGAAAAGCCCGCCCGGTCGTTTGACTTGCGGTCATTATCGATCTGTTCGCGCAAAGCTTGAGAGCGATCCTCGAGAAACCGGAGTCGTTCGTTTTTGATTTTCTTCTCCGACTCAAAGGCTCGGATTTTATTGACATGCTCGTTGAGTGTCTTTTGGCGGGAGGAAAGGAGCTTTTCCTTGTGGATCAGATCGGCTTTAAGTTCGCTGAGTTGGGCCTCCAGGTCCGCGATTTGGGTTTGAACTTGGAGCTTACGGTCGGATTCCTGTGTGATTTTTGAATTGGCTTCAATCAGAGCCTGAGCGTATTGCTCGATGGATTTTTTGGCCAAGTTGATACTCGCCAAGCGATAGTCGGCTTTGATTTCAAAGTACTTGGCAGCCTGCTTGGCCTGTTTTTCCAGCGATTTGAGATTCTTATCAATCTCAAACAGCAAGTCCTCAACCCTTGCCAAATCAGCATCGGTATCCTCAAGTTTGCGGAGTGTTTCTCTTTTACGGTTTTTAAACTTGGAGATCCCGGCCGCTTCTTCGAAAAGCTCGCGTCGGGAGTTGTTTTTGTCATTGAGCAACTCCTCAATCATCTTGAGTTCGATGATCGCATAGGAGTTGGAGGTGATTCCCGTGTCCATGAAGAGGTTGGTGATGTCCTTCAGGCGGCAGGTGACTCCGTTGATTTGGTATTCGCTTTCCCCGGTGCGGTAGTAGCGACGGGTGATGGTGACGTGCGTGTATTCGGTAGGGAGGAGGTTTTTGGTGTTTTCAAAAGTCAAAGACACCTCCGCCATGTTAGTGGGCTTACGGTTTTTGGTGCCATTGAAGATGACGTTTTCCATCTTGTCGGAGCGTAGCATTCGGGATTTTTGCTCCCCGAGCACCCAACGGATGGCATCAACTACGTTGGATTTGCCACAGCCATTTGGACCCACGACACCGGTGATACCTTTGTCGAAGTGGATGACCATTTTATCCCCAAAACTTTTGAATCCTTTGATTTCCAGTTTGCTAAGCAGCATGCTCTTTTTTCCTCGCGATTAAGCTTTCAAAATAGGGGGAAAGGATGGAATTGGCAATATTTTGATGAGATATGCTTTGCTTCGCTCAGCGAAATATGCTTTGCGAAATATACTTCGCTGCGTTTAGTGAAATATGCTACGCGAGGTATACCTCCCTGCGGTCGGTGAGATAGGGGTTTGGTGGTGGTTCGAGGTTGGGAGTTCATTGGCTGGTCGTAAATCGTAAATCCAGAGATATGCTGCGCGAAATACACTTCGCTGGGCTCAGTGAAATATACCTCCCTGCGGTCGGTGAGATAAGGGTTTGGTGGTGGTTCGAGGATGGAAGTTCATTGGCAGGTCGTAAATCGTCAGTCGTCAATCGTAAATCCGGAGATAAGCTGCGCGAGATATACTTCGCTGCGCTCAGTGAAATATGCTACGTGAGATATACCTCCCTGCGGTCGGTGAGATATACTTCATGAGATAAGCGATGCGAAATACACTTCGCTGCGCTCAGTGAAATATACCTCCCTGCGGTCGGTGAGATAAGGGTTTGGTGGTGGTTCGAGGATGGAAGTTTATTGGCAGGTCGTAAATCGTCAATCGTAAATCCGGAGATACACTGCGTGAAATAAACTTCGCTGCGCACAGTGAAATATGCTACGTGAGATATACCTCCCTGCGGTCGGTGAGATAGGGGTTTGAGGATAGTTCAAGGTTTGGAATTCCTCTGCTGGTCGTAAATCGTCAGTCGTCAATCGTAAATCCGGAGATAAGCTGCGCGAGATATACTTCGCTGCCCTCAGTGAAATATGCTACGTGAGATATACCTCCCTGCGGTCGGTGAGATAGGGGTTTGAGGATAGTTCAAGGTTTGGAATTCCTCTGCTGGTCGTAAATCGTCAGTCGTCAATCGTAATTCTATATCAATTTATTTCGCGACCGAAGGGAACATATTTCAACTGTATTTCAACTGTATTTCAACTGTATTTCAACTGTATTTCATTTTCAATCCGATTTTAATTTAAATTGTCCTCATGGATTTAGGACAGATCATTTACATCATCGCCATCATTGCTTATTTTATCTATCAGGCCTCCAAGAAGAAAAAATCTATGGATGTTCCGGATTCCGGTGAAAATCAACCTCAAGCGCCTCAAAAAGGGCTGACCTTTGAAGAAATACTCAAAGAGATCCGAAATGCCCAGAATCCACCTGCTGCTGAAACACCAAGACCTCCAATGCCTGAACCTGCTCGGGCTAGGCCAATTCCACCAAATTTCCCCGAGGCAAAGGTCCAACAGAAGAAGAGATTTGAACCTGTCGAGGAAGTAGATGATGAAGCCACCTATTACGAAGGGGCATTCGGTTTTCCGGCAAAGAATAATCCTTACCAATCTATGGCAAACAAAAAGTTTGCTGAACCACAAATCAAAAAGACTCCCCAGTGGGAATCCTCGCCCAAAAAAGTAAATCCTTATGCTGAGCTGCTCAAAAATCCCAAAACAGTACGGGAAGCCATCATTGTAAGCGAGATCCTAAGACCCAAACATTTTTAAAGCTAAGCCTAAACCTTTTCGATCTGAATCGATTGATAATTCGTATGTAATCAAACAAACGAAACAATCAATCTATCATGGGAAAGCACATCGAATCCATAGGGGGAAGTTTAACAGATTCCAGGAGAAAATTCATTGAAAAAGCGGGCTTGGCTACCATAATGAGCACTTTTGGGGTGGCCTTTTTTACATCCTGCTCAAGTACTGAAGACGCAGACCCCAACAATCCCAATAATCCTCCAAGCGGAGATCAGCCCAACGGAATTACAATTTCCGGCACCACCGTGAGGATCGATCTTTCTGTTCAGACCCGGCTGGCCGCCTCGGGAGGTTGGTTATTAATCCAAAATGCCCGAACCTTGGTAGCCAATGTCAACGGTTCTTATGTGGCAATGACCTCGGTATGTACCCATTCGGGTTGTTTTGACAGTTGGACTTTTGCAAACAACCGTTTTACCTGTACCTGCCACGGTTCGGTTTTTGACCCATCAGGCAGAGTATTGCAGGGACCGGCAGCATCGCCCTTGCAACAGTACACCACGCAACTTAGCGGTACAACCTTAACCATCACCCGATGAGGCTTCTACTTTTTTTGGTGCTCTTCTCCTTTGCATTTTCAGTCCGTGCACAGGAATTTCAAACTCAAGGAGGAAAGGCCATATTTCTATCCAAGGCTCCTTTGAGTGAGTTTACCGGGGAATCAAAAAATCTAAAAGGACTGATCGATGTAGAGAAAAATCTGGTGGACTTTTACCTGGATCTGAATACGCTAAAAACCGGGATTAGCCTCAGAGATAAACATATGCGGGAAAATTACCTCGAAACAGAAAAATATCCTTTTGCGGAGTTTACCGGAAAATTTGAATCAGTTCCCAAGCTCACTGCTTCGCCGGAAGCGGTTAAAGTGAAGGGCAAGTTTAAAATTCACGGAGTAGAGCGTGACGTCACTGTGTCAGGAATACTAAAAAAGCTGGCCAACGGGAGTTTGGAACTGAAGGCAGAGTGGATCATCGCTTTGGGTGATTACAATATTGAAATCCCCAAATTGGTCTTTTACGAATTGGCACCTGAGCAGCAGGTGAGTATCGAGGCAACCTTGAACCCTAAAAAATGAAAAAAACTATTCTATTTCTGCTGGTCTTAGGTTGGAGTCTTCCTCTATTTGCTCAGTTGGAGCGAAAGCTGGAAAACGAAGATCTTCCCGTGGATTTGATTTTCCACGCCCCAAGACACATCAATTTACTGACGGTAGAACCCCTGGAAAAGAAATCCATGCATTTTGCCATCATGCATACATTTGGAACATTAAATGGGGGAATAGAAAACCTGTTTGGATTGGACAATGGTGCCAATATTCAATTCAGTTTTGAATTTGGGTTGAGTGAAAAGTTGTCTTTGGGTTTTGCAAGAAGCAGTCGGGACAAGTTTTACAATCTGTATGGCAGATACCATCTGATTCAGCAAACCCAGAATGACCGGATTCCTTTGTCGATAAGTTTGGCTGGAGGCGCAGGGGTGGTAAGCAATCCCTATCAGTTTCTGGGTCCTTTGGAGCGACCAGATTTCAATGACCGATTGGCCTACTCGGCTCAGGTCATGTTGGCGAGGAGATTTTCGCCCAAAATCAGCTTTCAGCTCAGTCCCATGATCAGTTACTTTGTCAATCCCCTGGAGATCTATCAAATACAAGGTGATCAAAATCTGTATGTAGCGCTAGGCATGAGCGGTAAGATCAAGGTGACGGACCGGTCTTCTCTTACCCTTCAATACATCCCCAACCTTAACTCTGATCTCCGAAGCAATTTTGGGATCGGATGGGATGTGGAAGCCGGGGGGCACGTCTTTCAGATGTACTTTGTCACCTCACAGGCGCTTAACGAACAGTACCTATTGGCAGGAGGAAATGGCGTGCCGGGGGAGGAATTCCGATTGGGATTTAATGTCAACCGGATTTTTGCCCTGGGCCAGAAAAAACGAAGTTATTGATTTGATTTTCTTTTAAAGGATCGGACCCAAATCCGGTCCTTTTCTTTTTCGTCTTGAAGCACATACTCCGAAGTGAGC
Organism: Algoriphagus aquaeductus; assembly: GCF_003253485.1. Classification (GTDB taxonomy): domain Bacteria; phylum Bacteroidota; class Bacteroidia; order Cytophagales; family Cyclobacteriaceae; genus Algoriphagus; species Algoriphagus aquaeductus. The sequence continues at coordinate 117,292 of NZ_QKTX01000007.1, forward strand.
CATTTTTCCAAGGCATCGACATCCACCTGTTCTTTGGGATAGGCATGTTGGTAATAGCGGTAAATCAATACTTTGATTTGGGAAGGATTTAGGCTTTTGACCGAATCGATTTTCTCAATCCCAACCAGTTTGGATTGAGCTTGAAAGTTACCGTCCAGAAGAACTTCCTTGCTGAAATCGATAAAGTTATTGACTAGTATAAATTCCTGATTTCCAACTTTTTTCAGCTCCTCATTTAAGGTGATTAGTAAACAAGGATAGCTTTTGAGATTTTGCTGGTAAAAAATTGAAAATAGGGCAGGAATAGCTAAAATCACCACTAACAAAATTGAACGAAACGGCAGGTAAGGTGATCCTGTCAACAGAAAAAACACCCCTTGAAATCCAGCCATTTTAAAGTCTCCTTGGAAAAGACTGATCCCCACACCAAGCAATAACATGGCTAAAAGCACCCGTCGCATTTTCGGTTTCGCCTGCCAATCCTCCCAACCTAAGGCAATCAAAAATGCTAAGATAGGGACCAAAATAATCAGGTGCCGGGGATTGAGATAGATGGGGTTGTAAAACTCCAAGGTTGAACTCATCAGCCAAAAACCCACGATAAGGAGTAACGCTGCGATAGAAAACTCGAGGCTTGGTCTGTTCTTTCTTTTCATGGTTTGCCAAAGTGAAGGCAAGGCCATGATTATCCAAAGCCAATAACCACGTTCTACAAGGGTGATAATCGGCAGGTAGCTTATTCTCCGGAGAATGGATCGGATCCCCTTGTCGGCATAGGTAAATTCGGAGATGTAATGACCGGCATTGATCGAGGCTATCCGATAAAATGGATCTCCAAACTTAAGCCAAAAGTAGCTGATATAAACCGCAGCAAATAAGAACCCGATTCCCAGAATCCAAAGGTAAAAGGACGAATTAGCGGTTTTTTTCCTTCGATCGAAAAAGTATAGAACCAGCGGTAACGGGCCCAAAAGCACGATAGTCTCTTTGGTCATAAATCCGAAAAACAACGCTGAAACAAGCCCCAATGCAGCCAAAAAGGGCTTTTTATCTCTATATACAGCAGAAAAAGGAATTAAAACTACCCAGAAAACAAGTAAGGAATCCGGATAGACTTTGGTGAGAAAATGAAGAAAATAAACTTGGGTGGAAAACCACAGAACCAAGATCCAAGGATTGGATTTAGTTGGAAGCGCCTTGAGCAATAGCGCAAGAGACCCGAGGTAACTGAGTAAGGAAATGAGTGAAATCCGATGAGGCTCAAACCCAAAAATATATCCAATCAGACCTGATGGCACATAAGCCCCCCAGCGGGTGGAAAAGTGATATGCATTGGCCTCCATGGTGCCTTCCCAAAACTTCTTCCCCGCTAGTAAGTAATAGACATCATCCGAAAAGGTAATCCCGTCAAAACCAACGAGCCAGTACAGAAAAAGAAAAGTTGATCCCGCCACGAACGCCAAGGATTTGGGATTTCTATTGCTTAAAAATGCGGCCATGAAGTAAAAATAGGGGAAAGAGTGGTTGGTTCAAGTCAATGTATGTTTTAAGGCTCCATCTAGATTGGTTCAAGACTTCAGTCTTGGACCCACCTGTATGCAGTCTTCAGGCTGCCGATTTGATTAGCAAATTCTAATAATTGAATCCTAACCCTCTGAAATCCTGTATTTTTTAATAAATTCATATTCATTTTTAACGTAATTTTTTATGAGTAGGAAGTATAAAATCCGAGATCAAGAAAGGCTTTATTTTGTCACTTTTACAGTCGTTGAGTGGATTGATTTATTTTCAAGGCAGGTCTACAGAGATATTTTTTTGGACTCTTTAAGGTTTTGTCAAACCAATAAAGGACTGGACTTATGTGCCTATTGTATCATGTCAAGTCATGCCCATCTCATTTTAGGTAGGAGTGGTGACCAAAAACTCGAAGATATCATCCGAGATATTAAAAAGTTTACCTCTCTAAAAATCATTCAGACGATCAAAGAACTACAGGAAGAAAGCCGAAGAAATTTTTTGATTCATCATTTTTCCAAAGCGGGAAATTCAAATCCTAATAATTCGATGTATCAAGTGTGGCAGCAACATAACCATCCCTTTGAATTGAATACAGAGGATAAAATCAATCGATGTTTAAATTACATCCACAGAAATCCAGTTGAGGCAGGTATTGTTTTATCACCTGAAGAATACCTTTACAGTAGTGCTAAAAATTACGCTGGCCATCCTGAAAAGCTGATTGATGTGATTTTGATTGAATAGAAAAGTGTATTTGGGGATTTATGAATATAGAAAAGGAGTCTGAAGAATTTAACCGGTTCAATTGTAAAAGTGCAGTCTGAAGACTGCATACATTAAGGTCCAAGTCTGAAGACTTGAACCAGTCCAGAGTAGAAAGTATAAAATTCGAGATCAAGAAAGGATTTGAAGACTTGAACCATGCTAGCGACTGCATACATGAAGGTCCAATTATAGACTTGAACCTTTCCATATCAGCCCTTCTTCTTTATTCCCTGACAATATGCGTCAATCCATTCGGTTGGTTGAATGGTTCTTTCTACTTTTAGACACTAATCGTCACCACCTATGGCACAATCCGGACAAATCGAGCAGCAAAAGATTCTTCGCGTATTCAAGTTGATCAACCTTCTTCAAGGCACTATCGGAAAACCGGTGCACCGACTTGCCGAACTTCTGGAAACAGACGAACGCACGATTTACCGCTATTTCAAGCTTTTGGAGGCACTTGGTTTTGTGGTGGTCAAGGAGTTTAGCAAATACAAAATCCAGGAGCGTCCCGAATACCTTCCGGGTACTTCGACTTACAGCACTTTTTCTTCAGAGGAAAATCAATGGCTTAAAGGTCTGATCGAAAGTCAGGGTAAGGGCAATCTTCTTAAAGATTCCATTCTGCAAAAGCTTCAACTCAAATCTGAGGTCAAGCAAGGAAGCGAACATCTTTTTAAAGCACACCTTGGCCGTCAGGTGGATTTGATAGGTCAGGCCATGACCCTTAAAAGAAGGGTTTGGCTTAAAGAATACTATTCACTCAGCAGTGATACCGTTTCGGATCGCTTAGTCGAACCGGTGGGTTTTGGTTCAGACTATGAGCACATTCATGCCTTTGAGGTCGAGAGCAAGAGCATGAAAATGTTTAAAATTGAGCGGATAGGAGAGGTGGTAATCAGCTCTGAACCCTGGCAATTTGAATCCAAACATGAATTGCCGGCTCAGGCTCTTTTTGGATTTACGGGAAAAGGCAAATACCCGGTAAAATTAAAGTTGAGCAAAAAAGCCTTTCAATTGATGCAGGAAGAACATCCCAATGCTCGCCCATTCATGCAAATCAAAAATCGAAACCACTATTATTTTCAGGGCGAAATCCCACACCTGCCTGGATTGGCGAGGTTTATCCTTGGCCTACCCGGCGAAGTCAAGGTAGAAGAAGGAGAGGAAATGAAGGCTTATCTTAAAGAGCAATTGGAGAAAGGCAGCTATTGAATAGTCAATTATTAATACTGATTCTACGCTATTCTGCCAGTTGACGAATATTCCACTGATTTTAGGCTGGAAGACCGATGACCGAAGATGCCCAATAATATGGTGTTAATTTGGTCTTTTGACCTTTAGAAATGCTACTGGCAAGATTCCGTATATTTTATAAATTTTCAATTTCCAATGATCAGTTGTCAATGATCAAAATTCAAATAGGAATGCTGAAATAAAAATGATCAATTTTCAAGACTGCCCCGCATTCCCTGAAAATTGATCATTGAGTTTGATTATTGAATTTTTCAGCCCTGATGCTCGTCTCTCAGCAAATCATTGACGGTTTTTACCGGGTTGAAAGTGATGAGCGGCACTTCCACAAACAGGGTGTTCCAGCCTGCCATCGCCCCATTCCAAAGACCGGGGAGTTCCAAGGCTTTAAGATCTCTGCCGCTTTTTGACTTTTCGGTGATGAATCCCGTCTGCATGTCTCTAAACTCCAGAAGATCAAACGATCGCCCATGATAATCTTTTGTACCACATACCAAATCAACCGGGTTGAAGTGGGTAGATGCCATCATCTGGGTTTTTGAACTCGGGTCATTTAGGTCAATCTGGGCAGTTTCAAGGATTTGGAGGGAATGTGAACCGTCTTTTTCTTCAATCCAAAAAGGTCCACCTCCGGGTTCGCCGGTATTCTTCACCATGCCACAGACTCGGATGGGCCGATTTAGTTTGTCCTTGATGTACCTCGCCAATTCTTCCAAGGATTGCCCAGACTCTGTGGTCGGGATTTTCCCTCCCAGCACTTCATGATAGACTTGGGCAGCTTGAGCTACAGACTGATGGGTGATTTCCTGGTCCATGGCCCGGATGGCGTCAAAGATTTTTTCCTGTGCTTCCAAAAGCAATCCTCCGATCGCCATTTTATACTCCTTAGTGGTCGATTTCAATCGGTCAGGCACGACGTTGTCGATGTTTTTGATAAAAATCAGGTCTGCCTTGATATCATTCAGATTTTCCAAAAGAGCGCCATGACCCGCGGGTCTAAAAAGCAAACTGCCATCTTCTTCTTCAAATGGTTCGTTGTCCATCGTCACCGCAATAGTATCCGTGGACTTTTTCTGTTGAGAGTAAGAAATCTCAAATGCCAAGCCTGTGGCCTCCTGGATACCGGGTAGGACTGATTCAATCTCTGTTTTGAACTTCTCTTCATGCTCCGGAGAAACCGTAAAATGGATTTTTACTGTATTTCCTTTGCCCACAGCGTAGTGTACTCCTTCGATCAGGTGTTCATGAGCGGGAGTACGGTTTTCATTTAGATACTTGTGAAAGCGTAGAAGTCCCTTGGGAAGCGAACCATAGCCCAAACCTTCTTCGGAAAGCAATGCAGCTACGATTTTCTTGTAATCTCTGCTTGCCAAACTTGCAGCGATGCTACTTCCCTGCGATCTGAGATAAAGGTCCAAGTCCTCGTAGAAAGCAAATTTTTCAATGTTTTGGATAAACTTTTTGGTGAAGCTGCTTTTCTCCAAATCTCCATCTCCTTCCAAGAATGAAAAAAGATCCTTAAACATCCTTGAGGCAGCGCCTGAAGCAGGTACAAATTTTACAATTTCTTTCTGGGAAGCTTTTTTGGGATATATCTCCAGAAAATGTTTGAGTTCCTCCGCATTTAAAACTTTGATTCCATGACCCGGCGTGGCAGGTGCAATGATTTTGAGAAAAGGAAAGCCGTTTTTAAAGTTATCTATCTGCTGGGTGACAGTGGCAGGGTCCATACCCTGGTCCAAAATTTTAGTATAGAGTTCCGGATTCATGTTGGAAAATGGGTTTTGGGAAGTTATCCATCAAGATAATAGCCGGACTGCCTAAGCTCAAATTAAAGGGAGTGTTTTTTTTGCGAAAACTAAAAATCCCTAGCGCATCAGATCCCCATTCTCCGAAGAAACTCCTCTTTCTTTGTTCCGGATATAGCCACTTGCTTTTCGTTGTTCATGACGATATATCCACCTTCTGACCGAACATACTTTTTGACTTCTCCCAAATTGATCAGGAAACTGTTGTGAACCCTCATGAAGTTGAAATCACCCAATAGATTTTCGTATTCTTTGAGGTTTTTACTGACCACTAATTTCCGCTTATCTACCAAATGAAAATCGGTGTAGGAACCGTTGGCTTCACAATAGAGAATTTCCCGTGTGGGAATAAACTCAATTCCCTCCGCCGTAGAAAGGCATATTTTTTTGAACTCCGAACTACCACCAAGCATGTTTTGGAGAAGATTTTCCAAAAGACTCTGTCTGCTTTGAGATTGGACCCTTTTTTTTGCTTTTGCGACCGCCGCAATCAATTCATCCAAATCAATCGGTTTCAGCAAATAGTCGATCGAGCTGAATTTTATGGCCTGGATGGCATAATGTTCAAATGCAGTCGTGAATATCAGGTGAAAATCCAAATCAGTGACCTGTTGGAGTACTTCAAAACCTGTCCCTGTCTGCAATTCGATATCCATAAACACCAAATCAGGACGATGATGGGTGATTTTCTGAACGGCTTCGGCCACTTGAGATGCGGTATCCAAAATCTCAGTTTCCGGGCAATAGGTCTCCAAAAAACCTTTCAAAGTCTCACGGCTGTGGTACTCATCTTCTACGATAATCACTCTGAGTTTGCTCGTATTCATAGCTTGGGAAGTAAAATAGACACCTTCGTGCCTGTGGGTAAGTCTTCGATTCTGATGTGGGGTTTTTGGGTTTCCTTAAACATCTTTAGACGCTCTTCCGTCAGCGCCAATCCCCTTGAGGGTCTGTAGGAGGCTGATTTTCTGGCCTCTGCTGCTATTCTGCCGATACCGTTATCTTCCACTTCACACAGGATATGGTCTTCTTGATCTATAAACCGGATCCAAACCTTGCGGTCCCCATCGGTTTTGGGCATGAGACCATGTTTGAGGGCGTTCTCCACAAAAGGCTGTACTATAAGCATCGGCACTTCCTGATAAATCAAATCTCCATGTTGCGGAAGGCATATTTCGTAGGAAAATGCATGATCAAATCGAAGCGACTCCAAATCCAGATACACTCTCAACAGTTCTATTTCTTTTTCCAACGTGACATGGATGTCAATGGAGTTTTCCAAAACCTGCCTGACAAACTTGCTAAACTTGGCCAGGTACGATAGAGCGGCATCTTTTTGACCGCTACTGATCAGGTGCTGAATCGAACTGAGGCTGTTGAAAATAAAATGAGGGTTGATTTGAGCCCTCAATGCGGTCAATCTTGTCGAAAACGTTTCTTTTTCCGCAAGCTGCTTCTCTTCATTGATGAGTTTGATTTTGTAGGACAATCCCAAGGCGAAAATGGTACTCTCGATCGCAGCACCTGTCACCATATAGGTCAGCTTCAAAAAAAACATAGTCAACAATGCCCCGGAGGTAAAAATCAACGTGCCTGCTATCACAAAATATTTAAGTCGGCCCGGATAATGAATCCAGAGATATCCGATTCCGAAAAATGCAAAGCCTGCCATGAAATAACGCTGTATATCCATGATCACGGATTGCAGATAGCTGTAGGGATTATGGATAATCAAGCCCAAATTGATCAATATAAAGGCGACCAAGACCAACCCGACCCAACGAATTATCTTGTCAAACCCGGGAAGAACTTTGTCTATATCCAAAAAATGCCTGATAAAGAGAAGGTAGGACAGATTGATCAAAATCTGGGAAGCAGTAGTCAGGAGGAAATAAAATCTAAAGTCTGCATACCCAAAATAATCGGCCAAATAGGGGCTGATACGGGAATAATAGATCAGCTGAAAAAGCAGAAAAGCACCATAATAGATAAACTGAACCTGTTTGACATTGAAAAATAAAATCAAATTGAACACCATCAGGACTGCCGCAACTCCCAAAAAGAAAAAAGCCAAAACCTGACTTTTGAATGAATCCTGACTGATAAACTCCTCCATCTGCCGATGAGCCTCCGGAGTGGAAAAAGCGAAAGTCTTTTTATTCAGGTCCGGGGTTGCTCTCAGGTATCGGGATTTGATGTATAATTTTCGTCCGTCAAACAATTCAGCGGTGGAAATGGGAATGTAATTTTGATTTTGAAAAGCTGACCTTTTTAAATCATTGGGGACCATTGAAGTCAAAACGAGGGCAATAGGAACGCCGGATCTTTCCACGAATAGCTCACTTATTTCGACCAATCCCGGATAAAAGATCAAACTGTCGTATTGATGGATCAGTTGAAAATGATCCGAAAAGTCGACTTCAAACCAATATTCGAAATTACGGTTGGCGATGCCCGGAGGTGAAGCTTTGTCAAATTTCCCATCTTCGGACCATTTCAGCACCGTTTGGATACTGGCATTCCCCTCAATCCTTAAGCCTTGGGATGAAACAGTCATTTGATAGGGCAAGGATTGGTCTTGCGCCGGCACCGGAGTCCAGGCCATTGAAAAGGAAAGTACCAATAGTGCGAACCTCTTCATGATGAAAACAGATTTGGAAAAATGATTGAAACTGACTTGCAGTTTTCATTTCCATCCGGGCATTTGGCAGGACCGATTTTGCTTTCTATCCGATAGGGTCGGATGTCATTGATCAGGCGAATGTAGTCTTGCCAAGGAGTGAGGGATTTCAAATACGCTGAATTTTGGACAAACTCTTCGTTTTCGATCCGCTTGTTGATCAGGACGTTAAGTTCAACGAGTTCAAAACTTAGCTCAAAGCTTATTTGGATACCAATATTTCCATCGCTCAGGTGGATTTGTTCTTCCAGGAGATTTTCGATCAGACTTTGCACGATGATGGATGGAATTTTGGCCTGAGGAAACTCTTCTAATCGAACTACCTGAATGCTGTACTTTAGTTTATCTCCATACCTAAGCTCCTGAAGCTGCAGGTACCAGTCCAGCATTTGAACCTCATCCGATACCGTGACTGACTCTTCATGCAATTGGGCTAGAAAATACCTGAGCAACTTTCCGAAAATGGACAGGAACCGGAGCGAGCTCCGCTTGTCTTCCAATAAAATGTAATGCTGAATGGCATTGAGTGAGTTGAAAACAAAATGCGGACTTAGCTGTGCGGAAATAGCCTCAATTTGCAATCGAGTCGCTTTTTGTTGGATTTTCCAACGCTCTTTTTGCTCCTCTTTCGCTTTTTTCTCAGCCCGGATCCGTGCCATGTGACTGGAATAGATGGACGATACAGCCATGAGAATCCTGAGGTGTTGTTTGGAAAAGTAGTCTGCCTCTGAATTTTCACTGTCTATGACTCCGATGACTTTTCCATCCAATAAAATAGGAACAGCCAATTCGGAGAGCCTAAACTCATCATCTTGAATATATTCCGGATAATTTCGGGTATCGGAAATGAGAATGGGAAGTCCGGTCTGAGCCACTTTTCCGGTAATGCCCTCTCCAATAGGGATTTGAAGTGCATTCAGGATTTCGGTTCCAGTTGGATTCTTTGGTCCGAGAGCAGCTTTTTGGACAAGTACCTGATTGTTTTCATCTACCAAGTAAATGACCGCGTCCTCAAATCCCAGGATGGAGATACAGTTTTTGGCCATGTCCCAGAGCAATTGATCTTCTGAATCCATACCATGCATGGATTTGGAGAAATGGTAGAGGATTTCTTCAATTTCTTTGGGACTAATTGACTTCACGGATTTCACCTTTTGCTTCATTTAAGATAGAAATTGTCCGGCACTTTCTTGTGCCTCCAAAATCCTCATACCCAACCAAGGTAACTGAATGTCATTCCGTTTTTTGTCGGTTTTGATCTATTCGGCATTTGATTTGACAAAAGGGAGTTTTGGATTGACGGATTAAAAAAACAGGTCCTAAATCCGCTTAGGGATAAAATTTCAGTGATTTGATCAAAGATCAATTCAAGCCTGAGATCCATCAATTGAAAACCCGCCTCGATCGATTAGTCCGATAATTTTCTCCAGACCCGCTCTAAGTTTGGATTGACCAAAGGGATAATCCCAAGCGGTCACCCATTCAATATTTTATTCCGAATAACCGGAGCATCATTAATTAAAATCTAAAAACCATGAAAAAGTATCAGTTATTCTTATCGACCGGGGCAATCCTGTGGTGTGCCGCCTGCGACCCTTTGAACACCGAAAATGTAAGTCCTGAGCGGGAAGAATGGAATCAGGCAGAGTCCGGAGACTTGGCTCATGCAAGGGTCGGATTTGACCTGAAAATCAACCAAAAAGTGAATCAAATCTATGGCTTGACTGAAGCTACTTATCAGGAACTTCTTCAAGAAGAGGGATTTCGGGAGGCAAAATTGACCCTAAGGAAGGCTGGAGACAGGCCCCAGTACCTAACAGAAATGCTTCGGTTATCTCTTCGCAAATATGATAATGTGGTTTTGAAACGAGGTAATTTCTTGAGCCCCCTCGCCAAAAGAAACCATCAGGCTATGATGCAGGAAATCCCTCAGTTTGACTATGACTTGGACGGCTATTATGATCCTCAGGCCCTTACGCCAATTTATATAGAATATGAAGGGATTCCCGGCGAATTGACTTCAGAACCCACAGAAGAAATCTCCTTCAATTTTACCAAAATCACACATCATGGGGCGACTTCCTCAGATCCGGATTGCAAATCCCCCTGGTGCAATATTCCTGCACCGATCAGAGGCGTTCAAATGCTCAAAGTGATCAGGTTTTTGGAAGAATTGCCTCGATATGCCCAAGACCCATCCCGAATGAATCAAGCTTTGGAGCAACTCGAAATTGACGCGGGCCTGGATCCTGTCGCCATAGCATTACTCCTTCCTGCGGTGCAAAAAGTGCGGGAAAGCGCCCGGAGATCTTCTACCAAAGGAGGAATCAGCGTGGCTGCAGGAGATATAAACGGGTTTTACAATCCTGAATCCGGAAATCTTCATGGGGCCTTTCTTGTATTGGGAGCCTATGGATCTTTGGGGAAGTTTATCCGGACGGATTATGATGATACCGGTGATTTGGACTGGGCTTTAATCCAGCTTCACAGGAAAAAATTTGAATTGGAAATGTTTCTCCTATGGTCTGAATTCTGGAATAACGAAGCCGGAAATGAAAGATAAAAGTAAAAGCAAAAAGACCTTGGTATCAGGGCCTTTTCAAGCTGAATTCCAGCTGATCCCCAGGTTTTTTTTGAGCCAAAATCCATTGACTTTCCTCCTCGATCTGTAAAATCCGAGGATATCCGCCAGTCACTTGAGCATCTTTCATCAATAGCAATAATTTTCCTCCCGAGGTCAATTGGATAGTTCCGGGATAGACTGGATTGGTGGGGAGTTCCGGCAGAGAATTGGGAACCAAATCCTGGAGCTGTACGGCCATCCTGTTGGCCAATGACGAAACGGTAAATCGGTGAGTCAGAATAAGATTTTTTTCCTGTTTGGACAGCAAATCCCAATCTGGCCCAGGAAACACTTCCAATTCAGTTTTTTCAAACCATGAAGTGTTCCATTTGGCTTTGGCATAGAAAGGAAAAAAGGGGGAAGGAACAGCGAAGTAGGGCAGTTCCGTACCTTTTTTTGCATATTCAAGAGAAGTGATTCCCTGATACCAACTTTTTGAAGATAATCTTTCCTCGCTTTGGAATCCCCCTTTTATTCCTAAATAGACTCGAGCACCTGTGTAAAAAGGACCAATGTCCAGCACATCTCCGGATTCCGGATATATCAGCCCAGAAGGGTGTGTTTCTTTCCCGTTGAGTTTTACCAGGGCAGATGCCCCTGCTATACAGATGATTGTCGGATCAGAAAAAGAAAGCGACAAGCCGGGTTGTGAGATTTCTAAAACTGCGGACTCCTTTCTGTTTTGCAAAAGATGATTGACCCAACCGGCTGATTTTTGGTCAGCAACTCCGGAAATGGGAATGCCCCAATGGGAGAGATTAGACCTCCCCAAGTCCTGAACGGAAGTACATGGACCGGTCTTCAAAATTTTCATCAATCCTGACTTTAGATTCATTTCCGGCTTGGTTTTCTGGGAAAACGACAGAGACTTTCATATTCCCTGACACTGATCGGTAGAAATTCAAGGCTTTCGCCAGGTTTGGCCCAGACAGGGGGAAACGCACTTCCATCAAAAAAAGAAATCGGAGACCGTCCGATGACATGCCAGCCACCGGGACTTTCGGCTGGATAAATTCCGGTCTGAAAATTACCAATCGCAACTGAACCTGCCGGTATACTGCGAACCGGAATCACTTTTCTGGGAGTATGGAGCTTTTCAGGAAGTCCGTTTAAATACATGAATCCGGGCAGAAAACCAAAGAAATGAATGCGGTACGTAATACTTGAATGAAGTTCAATCAATTGATCGATCGAAATATTTTTTGCAGAAGCCAACTCAATGAGGTCTTTGGCCAACACTTGGTCATAACAAACCGGAACCTGCCAGACGATATCAGAGCGTGTGATTTTTGATTTTGACAAATCAACAGCCCGGAGCCAATTTTCCATAAAAGCGACCGTTGGTTGTTTTTTCCAAATTATGCTAAGTCTCGTAAATCCAATTCGAGTCTCCATAATATCGGTCTTCAATTCTGAAAGGAGTTCTTTCTGGACAAGAAGCTGCTGTTGCAGGAGTCCATCCGAAATGGGTTCATTCCAGGCTATTTCTCCGATTTGTGGGGAAAGTTTTTGATAGACCAAATTCATGTTTTTATAAAATGAATATACGGAATCTTGCCAGTAGCATTTCTAAAGGTCAGAAGACCAAGTTAACGCCATATTTTTGGCAATCTTCGGTCTTCGGTCATCGGTCTTCCAGCCCAAAATCAGTGGAATATTCGTCAACTGGTAGAATAGCGTATAATCAGTTTTTATAATTTGATTTTTGAAGGCCACATGGAATCTCGCAAATCTTACAATCATTCCATTGTGTAACTTTTTAGTCATTCCTGTCTGCCTCAGGCAGGCTCGATTTCATGGCCAATACTTTTTTCGGATTTGGGGAAGAAAATTCATCAATCCCGGATTATCTCCATGAAAGCAAATGGTTTCGGCTGTTACCGGGAGGGGTATTCCTGTTCTGCTTGTGATTTGGTCTTTCTCAAGAATAGCCTGAAGGTGTCGCTCCACTTGGTCTAATCTGGTCAATAAAGAATCCGGATACGATCTCGGACTGAGACCATAATTGTTTTCGTAAGATCGATCTCCAAAAATCTCCCGAATAAAGGCCAACTTCTTATGCCTAGCCAACTTTTCAATTTCAGAATAAGGTGGAACAAACAAAGGAACATTCGGATATCTTTCTCCAACCAAATCAGTCAAAAAATCGGCGAACTCAGCATTTGATGCGGCATCATTATACAGCGCTCCATGAAACTTGATATGAGCCATTTCCAGATCTGCCTCTTTTGTCATCCTCTGGAACAGGGATATTTGGGAGTTAATCGAGTCGGAAAGATCCGGGAAAGTGATTTTCAGAGACTTTCTTCCAAAATTTTCCCGATCGGGATAGGAGGGATGCGCCCCTACCAAAACGCCGGCTTCTTTGGCCAATGAAAGTGATGCACTAAGCGTGGCCTCATCACCATAATGTCCTCCGCAGGCCAGATTGGCCCGGTCAATCCAAGGATAAATCAAGGATTCGAATGGAATTCCTTCGCCGAGATCACAATTTATTTGGGGACGTTGTAACAACATAACATGCTTGGGGAAGGCAGGACAGATTAAATCAAAAACCACCACTATCGAAATGCTAAAATCAGGATAATTTAAGAAAGGTCTAGGTAAAATCGGCTTTCCGTTACCGGATCATTTGCTGGTTTCCCTTTGATATTCGAGGCTATGAGTGAACTTCAGACAGACGGGACCTATTTCGGAATTTTGACTGTTCGAAAATAAGCGCAAGCCACTTGTTTTTTGGGTAAATCTAGCTTCCGATGTAGTTACTTCTACCCGGTTCAGTTGAGTATCAATTGAATAATTTGGGAAAGAAAAAATTGAGAATTGACATGATTTTGTTCATTTATTAATTTCACGGTGAACATAACCAATACTACAACTTATGGGAAAAGGAGATTTGAAATCCAAAAAAGGAAAAATCAGCCGAGGAACATTTGGTGCCAGTAGACCCAGAAAAAAGGCTAATAAACTGGCCAGAAAAATCAAACTTAACCAACAAAAAAGCTGATGATCAAAAAAGAGGGAGCCCCCCTCTTTTTTTATTTGAAAATCTGCATTCATATCACTAACCAAATTGAAAGGTTAAAAAGTTGAAAATCACGGATCCAAGTGATCAAATCAAATGACATCTCCCGGTGAATCGGAGGTAAAAGGATACAGACTCCTTAGAATTAATCCCAATTTTACCCTGCACTTCGTGTAGGGTCATGTATAGTTCGGTTCCATTGGAGCTGTTAAATAAGTCAAGTTGAAATTTCAAGGGTATCCACAGTCCCATTCTTATTCTCTCGCTCCGCATTTACAGGTACGCTATGGATATAATTATATTTTTTAATCTGTTATCTGAATACCTGCCTTCTTACCAGTACGCTAAGCGAGCATATGAAACTTCTCCAAAAGGATGAAATCAGAAATCCTTCGGTCTCCTATGCTAAGCGCAGCCGAATCATCCTACCCAATATTCAAAGCCGATGGGACAGTAGGAGCAATTGCGGACAATCCTAATCAGATCAATGAACCACCTGAATTACTTCGGGCAAAAGAGGATAGAGCGATTGACTGACATTGCATAAAAAGTCAACAGGCTGATCCGTCAATTGGAAATGCTCATTGATCAATTTGGAAATATTTTCTTGGGGAGGCCTTCTAGATTTGGTTATTCAAAATCCAAAAAACCATGAAAACCAAGATTTTACATTCACTTTATTTCTGTTGTCTAGCCGGATTGATGTTGTTCTCCGGCTGTGATATTGCGCCTATCGTACCCATTCCTGAGAATCCGGGCTATGTCAATTCCAACCAAAAAGTATTCGATGTCAATAAGTTTGAAAACAATGTAGTGACAGCCCTTGGTCAACAATGGACAGGCTATTCTTATGTCATTAACCGAAATGGGCAAGAGGCGAAATCCGGGACATTTGGGGAATGGATCAGGGGAAGGGCAGGAAAGCCTGCCGATCTCAATTCACCGCTGTATTTGGCCAGTGTCAACAAAACTATTGCATCTGTGGCTTTGATTATCGCCATGCGGGAGTTTGGCAGTGGAGTGATCCCCATGGTCAATACTCAGATCCAGCCATTTTTGTTACCGCAACTAGGGGCGAGCCCTGCGGTAGGCTCCCTGAGATTTAGGGATATTTTAACCCACCGGACGGGTTTTGCGCAGAATATGAACCTTGGCTTGTCGAATATGAAAGTGCTGCTTCAGTCCAACACCGTGGCACCAAATAGCCCCTATGTCTATTCCAATGTGAATTTTATTTTGGTCAAATACGTCTTATTCCGATTGGCGGGACAAAACCTTGCCGGGCTGACTACAGACCAGGAACAACAGGACAAAATCGATGATTTTTACTCGTTTTATGTCCGAACCAGAATTTTCAATCCTGCTGGAATTAACAGCTTCTCGACCAACTCCAACTCGGTAAGGTATTACCAATTTGGAGATTCAGAATCGGTAACAGGCTGGAGTATAGGCGACACCAAGGTCCGTCTGGGTTCCGGTGGATTCTACCTTAATACGCTGGATTTAGCAAAATTTCAAGCCTATCTGAACAATTCAGATGCTTTATTAAAGGTGCATGAAAGAACTTTCATGTATAACAATTACTTGGGCTGGAATGACTCAAATCCATTAACCAATCCAATTGTAGGCACAGAGGGGACCTATTACAGTAAGCAGGGAAGTTTCATCAATACAGAAGGGCAGGGGGTCAGGACCTTGATCATGACTTTCCCCAAGAATAAGGTGGAAGTGGTCTTTTTGGCCAATTCCCGAGGAGGGATATTGGATAATACCACCCCGCTGAATAATCTTTTTAGGGATGCTTACGATGCCGCTTGGGACTAAGTACAAGGGCGATTATTTATTTATGCAAAAAAATGAGGGACTTGATCAGGCCCTCATTTTTTATTTTCTGTATATCCGCTTTCCTACCAGTAAACTTAGCTAGCTTAAGAAATTTCTAAAAAAAGGTGGAAATCAAGAATCCTTCGCTCTTCGGTCATCTGTCTTCCGACCCATTAAACAATGAGAATTTGGCTGGTAGTGCAATTGCGGACAATCACATTTTATTTATCTAGGCAATTTTTCAACCACCCTTCCGGTGTCCGGATCCACGACTACCCGAATGGGTCCCAAGGTATCCGAATCCGTCGTCTGGAACACCACGATGTAATTTCCATCTACCCAAGCCGATACCTCAGCTTGTTTCCAATCTCCTACAATAGTGGATTTTTCGGCACTCGTCAATGAATTATAGGCGATTTCTCGGAATACAGTGAGAGGATCTTCAGCATTGTCCATGGAACAGGAAAACAAAAGTATGCTGAATATGAAAAGGATGAATAAATTGGTCTTCATGGGTATTGTTTTTTTGATATTCGTTCAACTCGTAGACTTAACTTGTGTAAAAAACGCTACAAATTATTGTAATGTTTGATCCATCCATTCAGCTGCTTGAAATCCAGTATCCCATTGGCCACCTTTAAATGGTGCAAAATGGCCAGAGATTTCCTAATCCTGGAATCCGGATTTTTTACTTTGGTGACCAAGTAAATCAGGCTCCGCTGCTTGCCGGGAGTCAGCTTTCTAAAAAAAGCATTTCCCTCCTCATCTTGGTCTAGCATGACTTGGAATTCCTCGGGTACCTCATGACCAAATTCACTGTGATCTCTTTCCAATCTGACGGTGACCGGACTTTCATATTCGAGCAGGTGTTTTTTCCTTAATTCCAGGTTAATCAATATATACCAAGTCTCCTTTGACTTTAAGAGCGCCATGCGATAAGGTCCCTGATCATTTAGCCATACCAATACCCTGCGGTGATTTTCATCCATCATTTGCATAGCAATGGATTCTGGTACAGGCACATGATAATGCCAGTGATTAAAATCAAACTTTTCTAAGGTTCCGACAAATTCAAGTGAAAATGACATGATAGGCAGTTTATAAAGCAGTCAAAATTCCATCTTTTGCTGGGACAATTTTCAGCAATAATCAGCCTTTACAAAAAAGAATGGAAAAAAAATCTGACAATTTTCAATCCGGCTTCATTCTTTTTCGGAAATCCAATCGGTTGGGTAAAATCCATTAATTTGGCAGCACCAAGACCGATTGGTGGATAGCTAATAAAAAATTCGATCTGACTTAAAAAATCCACATTTTGAGGATAATCCCCACAGCCAATTCGGGATTAAACCATCCGTTAAAAATTATTTTTTCAAAGAAATGCCCTATAAACGTTCTCAGAGGGGTTTTGAAATAAATGAGGTTCAATTCGGCATTAGACTTGGATTTCTAGTTTTCGAAATTGAAGTTTCACCAAAACCCTAAAATCATGAACTCGCTATTGTATTTGTTCGCTGTCGTATTAGTGATGGGTTGGTTCATCGGAGTTTTTGCCTACAGCCTCACTGGACTGATCCATGTGCTATTGGTTTTGGCAATTATTTCGGTTTTGATCAGACTAATCAGCGGAAAGACCGTATAAACATGCAGAACACCTTGTCTTCCCTGTCTTCTCAATCATCAGGTGACCGGGGACTTTGGTGGATTTTCTTTTAATCATTCAAATAAATGCGTGAAATTGAAAATGGTGAAGCCGCTATCCTGGATAAGGTTTCCCATGGAATAGAGGAAACGCAACCACTTAAAACCAATTATAATCCTATGAAAACTACTAAAACAAAACTCGCTCTTTGGATTGGAGGATTGGCAGCCGGAGTTGCAGCAGGTGCCTTGATCTATCAAAACCGTGAAAAACTAGGACCCCAGAAAGAAAAGCTTTCCAAACTTCTGGGGGAACTTCAAAAAACAGGAGAAGAACTGGGTAAAAAAATTAAAGCAGCGGGACTGGAAAGTATAGAAAGAGGCAAGGCCTTGACTCAGTCTACTGCCGAAAAATTAAACTAAACTTCTTTAGTTTTTATTCATTTGGGCCGCAGAACGTGTTTCTGCGGTTTTTTTTTTGTTTTTGGTAAAGAAAAAATTCTTTTCTTAAACGCTGAATATTCAATTTCAAAGAAGCCATGGTGTCCAAACTTCCGCATATAGGAACAACAATTTTTACCGTGATGTCAAAAATGGCGACAGATGCTGAAGCCATCAACTTATCCCAGGGTTTTCCGGGTTTCAAGTCTGATCCTATTTTACTGGATTTGGTAGCCAAGTTTACCAAAGAAGGGATGAACCAATATTCTCCCATGCAGGGGATACCTGGTTTGAGAAAAATTCTGGCAGAGAAAACCAAGTTAACACAGGGGTATTTTCCGGATCCTGAAACAGAAGTTACGATAGTTTCAGGAGCGACAGAAGCACTTTTTTGTGCCGTGTCTGCAGTGACCCGGCTCGGAGATGAAGTCATTGTATTAGAACCTGCCTACGACAGTTATGAACCTGCCATCACGCTCAATGGGGGAATACCGGTATATATTCCATTAAATTCTGGAGATTTTTCGGTGGATTGGGGAAAAGTCAGTTCCGCGATCACCTACAAAACTAGGGCCATCATGGTCAACTCCCCGCACAATCCAAGTGGCTATGTCTGGACCGAAAACGACGTAAATCAACTGGCAGAATTGGTTGAAAGAACCGGGATTTTGGTCATCAGTGATGAAGTGTATGAGCACATTACTTTTGATGGTAAGCCACACATTTCTTTGGGATCACATCCGGTTTTGAGAGAAAAAACGTTTGTCTGCGGTTCTTTTGGCAAAACATTTCATGTGACCGGATGGAAAATTGGATATTGTATAGCTCCCAAAACGTGGTCGCTGGAATTTAGAAAAATACATCAATACGTCACGTTCAGCACGGTGACTCCCATTCAATTTGCTTTGGCAGAGTACCTGGAAGTACCTGAGCGATACCTGAGTATTCCGGATTTTTATCAGAAAAAGAGAGACTTGTTTTCCCTAGGATTGTCCAAAACAGAATTTGAATTCACGCCTTCTACGGGAAGTTTTTTTCAGTTGGTGTCTTATCGCCACCTATCCACTATGGCAGACAGAACCCTGGCAGAACGGATGACCAAGGAACTGAAAGTCGCCTGCATTCCGATATCCGTTTTCTATTCGGATAAAAGAGATGATAAGATCATTCGCTTTTGCTTTGCTAAGGAGGAAAGTGAATTAAATGAGGCATTAAATAGACTTTCTGAATTGCATAGAATTTTAGAATAAGGCCGAATCCTGATAATCCATATTTCCTACAAATAGCTGGGGGCATCCCAAAATCAAAGGAATAATCCCATAAGCCTGATTAGGAACAATTGGGGTCAAAAAATTACACCCACTTTCTTGTCGGAAGAATCAGCAGTCTTATGAAATTTCTTCGGGAGGTTGAAATCTGGATTCCTTCGGTTGCTTGTACTGAGGATGTCGAAGCTTAGGTCACCTGTGCTGAATGCAGTCAAAGGATCCGACCTGACTATTAAAGAAGATTTGGCTGGTAGTGCACTTGCGGAGATAAATAAAATATTAATTCTATATATCCTACCTTTTTGATAGGGAAAATAAATTTTCCAATTACCTTTGGGTCTATCAAACCTAAATATCCCAACCGATTTATGGAAAAACTTCTGATTCGATTCCGAACAGAACCGTTTTGGTCGATGTTTTTTGCCTTTGCTGCGGTGATGTTTACCCTATTGGTAACGCAAACGCTCACCGAGTCTATCAAGAGCTGGGAGATTGATACCGAAATGTTTTTATGGTTTTTGTTGGTTGGGTTTGTGGCACAAAGCATCGATGGAGCGTTGGGAATGGCATATGGAGTGAGTTCCAATTCAATCTTATTGGGAATTGGAATACCTCCGGCTACAGCCTCTGCGTGGGTACATTTTGCACAGGTTTTCACCAGTCTGGCGTCCGGGATTTCCCATTGGAAAATGGGAAATGTGGATTGGAAATTGGCTAAAAAGCTGCTGATCCCCGGTGTAATGGGGTCCATTTTGGGAGCATTTCTGCTTTCGAGCCTGGATCCAAATATGGTCAAACCCATCATTGCACTTTACCTGTTTGTAATGGGAATCGTCATCCTCAGAAAAGTAAAGAAGAAACATCCGGCAAAATTCAACAGAGAAAGCAGAAGTATTCCAATTTTGGCGACTTCAGGCGGATTTGCTGATGCAATTGGTGGGGGAGGCTGGGGACCCATTGTCAACAGTACCCTGTTGAGTAAGGGGAAAATAGCTCGCTATGCGATTGGAACAGGAAATTTTGTGGAATTTTTTGTTTCACTGGCCAGTGCATCCACCTTTTTGTTTTTTGTCAAAGAGTTGAGTTTGGCCCCTGTACTGGGCTTGATTTTGGGAGGAATCATTGCCGCACCGTTTGCCGCAATTATATGCAAGCTGGTAAAGCCCAAATACCTGATGATCGCAGTTGGGATTTTGATTATTTTTCTGAGCATACGTACCTTTTACCTTGCGCTCTAAGCCTCCCATGAACAGGTTCACTGCTTTATTATTGATACTTCTATTTTACATCCAACAAGCTAATGCCCAAGTGACAGAATTTGAAAATTGGAAGCTGGCAAGAGTAAGCGAACTGAGGAGCGAAGACGGTTGGATCAATCTGGCTGGATTACTTTGGCTGGATGAGGAAAATATTTTTTTGAATCAAATTTCAGATGACAGTTTGGTTCTTTCAGACCGGGCTGGGAAAAAGAATATTGGTTCCTTTCAATTGGGGAATGATACCGTTTGGTTCAATTTCAATTCCAAACTTGTCAAAAATTCCAAGCGATTACTTCCTACAAAATCACTTCAATATCCTACAGAAAACTATGCGCTAGGAGCCCTTTATTACGACCATTGGAAATGGACGGTGATCCAAAGGGGTGGACTGTATGCAATTAGACTCAGGGATTTGACTCATCCTGAATTGAAAAATTTCACAGGAATTCCTGTTTTTGACTATAATCCAAATTTTAGAGTAGTGGCTTTTTTTGAACCTCGGTTCAACGAGACCATGGAGATACCCAATGTCCTTGGGCAGCTGATCGAATGGAAGGTCATGGGGATTTTAAGATTTGAATTGGAAGGAAAAAAATACGAGCTCACTGCTCTGGATGAAGCAGGCAAGCTGTTTGTTATTTTTTCAGATGAGACAAGCGGAAAAGAAACGTATCCCACTGGTCGCTACCTCTATGTCAACTATCCGGATAGGACGGGAATCACGGAAGTTGATTTTAATTTTTCTTATAATCCTCCCTGTGCCTTTACTCCGTTTGCCACTTGCCCGATTCCGCCTAAAGTAAACCGACTTCCCTTCGCTTTAGAGGCAGGAGAGAAGGCACCAGTTGGACATCGAAAAAAAAACGGGTCATTTTGACCCGTTTGAAAAGATTTTAAACCAATGCTTTTCGGCAGAATTCCAAACACTTTTGAACTTCTTTCACCGCGTCCGAACCTTGGGGAACCTGGTACTCGAGTTCGATAGTTGCCGGAAATTTGTACTTGTTTTTCTGCATGAGTTTCAGCATTTCTCCGATTGGGGTATCGCCGCTTCCCCAAGCCACGTTTCCTTTTCCGTTGGCAGGCGTTTGCCGGTCTTTGGTGTGCATGCTAAGTATTCGCGCTTGGTGCTTTTCGATCAGCGGAATCAAATCCGAATGACCCGCCGCGATATAATGTCCCGCATCGAGATTCAATCCGTTTTTAGGGCTTTGGGCGATTGCCGTGTCCCAGAAGGTAAATGTTTCCTGTTCATGTCCGTGATATCCAACTGACATCCCATGTTGTTCCCCGAGTTTGCCCAAGCGTAGTGTTTGTTCGTCATTAGACGGATGTTCAAGCGTGACATGGCTAGCACCCAGGGCTTTGGCCGCCTTCATTCCGTAGGCCACTTCCACATCTGAATTGTTGATCCCAAAAGCACTCGGCTTGAAGGCATATATACTCACACCTGCATCTTTGTACATTTTGCGGAGTTGCTCAAATTTCTTCATGTCCGCATTGGCTCTCCAGGCGGCCACCTCTTTGGTATAGGCGCTGCTTTGTGCTTGCAGATCAGTCAGTTCTTTTTTCTCATCTTCAGTGAGTTCTTCACCCCGCCTTTGTTTTCCACCAAGTTGGAAAACTCTCATGCGGTTGAAAGAAGGAGCGGGCATTCCTGCAAAGCTTTCCGCAGGATCCCCCATGAGTTCAATAGCCGATATGCCCGAATCCACCACATATTTCAGGGTTGCTTCGGCGCTTTGGTCAGGCATGGATCGAAATGAATAAGTGATGCATCCGATCTGGACACCATTGATGACGGAGTTTGGCTTATTTAATGACTTAATCAGTACAGGGGCACCTTCAAGCCAGGCTGGTGCAGTGACCAATCCTGCAAGTCCCAAGGCTGATTTTTGGATAAATTCTCGACGCTTGTTCATGGCTAATGGGTTTGAATTGTTTGGAGATGGAATTTATCATTTTTTGCTGCACCACCTCCAACAATTACTGCAAGAAGTTTGGAATAGGTTTTTTTGGTGATATTTCCTTTTAAATGTAGGATCTGAAATTGGTGTTCCTCCTCATTCATCTCTCAAATTCTGCATTAATGGAGGTTGATACCTTTTGTTATACTTTTTACCCGATCTTTCAGCCATCATAAAATGTCATGGATATGAAAAGTCTAACTCATAAAACTTATTTTTTCCTCCTGATTTTCTTTTTCATGGGGTTCACCTCCTTTGCTCAGGAGACCTCATTGCTTTGGAAAATTTCCGGTAACGGTCTTTCTAAAGAATCCTACCTTTTTGGAACTATCCATATCATCTGTGCAGAAGATTTTTTGATGGACAGTCGGATTGAAGCCGCACTAGCCCACAGCGAGGGCCTTTTGTTGGAATTGGACTTGTCAGATCCGCAAATGGCCATGAAAATGCAACAGCAATCCCTGAATGAAGGGATGAAAAATATTCAATCGGAACTGACAAAGGAAGACACCGAATTATTGGATCGCTTTTTTACCGAAAATTATGGGGCTGGAATAGCCCAATTGGGAATTCTAAAGCCCTTTGTATTGAGTTCTATGGCCTTACTTAAATCCATCCCCTGTGAAGATGTGAAAAGCTACGAGACCTTTTTCATGGAAAAGGCAAAAGCGCAGACCAAAAGCATAGAGGGTTTGGAAACCGTCGAGCTTCAAATGGGGATTTTTGATCAGATCCCGGCGGCTGTTCAAATGGAAGAATTGGTAAAAATGATCAAAGAGGAATCCGGTGCGGATGAATTCCGCAAGCTGGTCAGTACCTACCTGACAGAAGATATCCACGGCCTGTTTGACGTGATGAAAGCAGACGGAATGATGAATAACTACCGAAATATCCTATTGGACAACAGAAATAAGAACTGGATTCCGATTCTTCAGGAAAAACTGAAGCAAAAAAGCCAATTTATTGCTGTGGGAGGAGGACACCTTGGAGGGGAAATGGGAGTAGTTGAACTTCTTCGAAAAGCTGGCTTTACCGTAACACCCATTCTCCCATAATTCCTGATTTGAACAAAAAATGGGGACAAAAAACAACTTCAGCAAAACCAAATTATATTGGCTCCTACAGGTAGTCGGCTGGAGTTCGATTGTATTTATCGAAACAATCAATTATACCTTTTTCATCCACGGATCATTTGAATGGACTTTTTTTCAGCAGTTCATCCTGTATTCTCTGGTTGGTTTGTTTGTTTCCCATGGATATAAATCGGTATTTATCCGGGAAAGAGTGTTTTCTCGAAGCTTATCCAGAATATGGTTCAAAGCTTTTTTGGATACCTTGGTCATCGCCTTGATGATGGCAATTCTTCTATATCTGCCGTATGTTTTTATCGATTTTCAGGCCTTGTTAAAACAGCAAACGATTATCTCTTTTTTTGGCCAAGTGATGAACTTGGGGAGGTATGTGTTGGTATGGATCATCATCTATTACCTCTATCACATCCTGAAGCGAAACTCGGAAATCAGCGAGCAGAAACTCATGTTGGAGAATGTGGCCAAATCAGCAGAATTGGAATTGCTGAAAATCCAGCTTAATCCGCACTTTCTGTTCAATGCCCTCAATAGCATCAAGGCCCTCGTTCTGATCGATCAGGAAAAATCCCGGGATGCCATCATCAAGCTTTCTGAGCTTTTAAGGTTTTCGCTGAATTATGAAAAGGCCCCGCTCATTTCGTTGAATGATGAAATCAATGAGGTGATCAAATATCTGGAACTGGAACAGATCCGCTTTGGCAAAAGATTGGAAGTCGAAATTCTGATTCAGGAGGAAACATTGGAGCAGCGGATTCCTCCCGCTATGATCCTTACCCTTGCCGAAAATGCCATTAAACATGGGATTACCAAGCTGCCTGATGGAGGGAAAATAAAAATTGAAAGTAAAATCAAGGGACAAAAGATGTGGGTGGAATTGATCAATTCAGGACAGTTGGAGGAAAATTTTTCCATGGGAATCGGCCTCAGCAATCTTGAAAAAAGACTCCAGAATTTGTTTCCGGATAAATCTTCCTTTCATCTGGATAATTTCGGAGATAGCCATGTGAAAGCAACCCTAACTTACCCGATGTCATGAGTAAAAAACGAGTGTATTTAGTCGATGATGAATTGTTGGCTCTGGAAGAGCTTAAAGTATTGCTAAACCCCTACGAGGACCTGGAAATCATTGGTGCCAATGATCGGGTAGAGGAGGCGATTTTGGAATGCAATGAGTTAATGCCCGATCTTATTTTTCTGGATATCAACATGCCGGGAAAGGACGGATTTGCTTTTCTGGAAAGCTTGGAAGAAGTCAAAGATGTAATTTTTGTGACAGCCTATGATCAGTTTGCCATCAAGGCGTTTGAAATCAATGCGCTGGACTATTTGCTAAAACCGCTTAACCCCAAACGGCTGGCGGAAGCCATCCAACGATTTCGATCCAAAGTATTTTCAAATCCAGCCACCCCTCAGGAAGACGATCGACTGAGTGCCGATAAAAAGATTTTTATTAAAGACGGGGAGAAATGCCATTTCGTACCAATCGCTAAGATTTTTCTGCTTGAAAGTGAAGGGAATTATGTACGGGTTTACTACGACAAGCACAAACCCCTCTTGCACAAATCCTTAACCTATCTCGAGCAAAAATTACCGGATGACCTTTTCTTTCGGGCCAATCGGCAGTATATGTTCAATCTGGACTTTATCGATCAGATTGAACCCTATTTCAACAGTACGCTGCTAATCATCTTGAAATCAGGACATAAAATTGATCTCAGTCAACGCCAAAGTGCTAAGTTTCGAGAGATTACGGGGGTGTGAATGGGGTGAATAGTGAAAGGTAAGCAGTAAGTGGGGGTATAATCTTCACATGCTGCTTACCATCCATCACTATCCATCAAAAACCTGCTGCTTTATCATCCCCGCGCGGATCTGCGCCTCCTTCCAGTCTACCATCTGGCAAAACCAGAATCGCATCCACTTTTCCGATAATCGGACTATTGGCTTCATTGATCAAATATCCCCGTGCTTTGAGTGTGGATATTAGAGTAGAATCGAAGGAATTGGGTTCAAAATTGACCAGATCCGGGAGCCATTGATGATGAAACCGGGGAGATTCTACCGCTTGTTG
Organism: Algoriphagus aquaeductus; assembly: GCF_003253485.1. GTDB lineage: Bacteria > Bacteroidota > Bacteroidia > Cytophagales > Cyclobacteriaceae > Algoriphagus > Algoriphagus aquaeductus. The sequence continues at coordinate 142,530 of NZ_QKTX01000007.1, forward strand.
CATTCCCATACCAAATTCCGCCACATTCAGGATTGTCTGAAGCACAGAGGTAATTATAGTGGATCCGCCCGGAGTCCCCACGACGATCCAAAGCTTTCCGTCCTTTTCTACAATCGTTGGAGTCATGGAGCTAAGCATTCGCTTTCCGGGGGCGATGCTATTGGCCGCTGCACCGATGAGTCCAAACATGTTGGGCACGCCAGGCTTCGCGCTGAAATCATCCATTTCATTGTTCATAAAAAAGCCCAGCTCATCGATGTAAACCTTGGACCCGTAGGCTCCATTCAGGGTCGTAGTGACAGAAACCGCATTTCCTTCCGCATCCACAATAGAGTAGTGGGTGGTCTCCATACTTTCCGCAAAGGAGATGTTTCCTTGAGAAATTTCCGAGGACCTTGTGGCTTTTTCAAATGAAAAATTACTCATTCTTGACTTGAGGTACTCCGTATCAAGCAATTCATTAACAGGTATTTTTACAAAGTCAGGATCACCGAGGTAATAATTGCGGTCAGCATAGGCTCTTCGTTCTGCTTCGACCAGGAGTTGTATGTACTCCGGTGAATGATGACCCAAAGCTTGGAGATCATAGGGTTCAAGCATTTTCAAAATCTGAACAAGCGTAACTCCGCCTGAGCTCGGAGGCGCCATGGAAATGATTTTCAAATCCCGATAAGGATAGATAATCGGATCCCTCCAAACCGCCTGATAGGAGGCCAAGTCCGCTTCTGTAATGATTCCTCCTTTTTCCTGAATATAACGGGCAAGGATCTTGGCAGTCTCTCCGGTATAAAATTCATCTCGCCCATTTTTAGCAATTCGTTCTAAGGTAGCTGCGAGCACGGGTATTTTCAATGTGTCTCCGGCTCGGATTTCCCGGGCAAAAAAAGTATGGGGACCATTGACATCAATAAACGTTTCCCTGTTGCGCTTTAACCGATCAGCCTGGGCTGCAGTCACCACAAATCCATTTTTGGCCAAATCAATCACCGGTTGAAGAATCTCGGAGGGCTTGAGTTTGCCAAATTTGGACTGAGCTTCAAAAATCCCTGCAATGGTTCCGGGTACTCCGGATGCTAAGGCTCCCTTGGTACTGAGTTGTGACAAAAAATCCCCGTTTTCATCCAAAAACATGTCTTTGGAAGCAGCCATGGGGGCCTTTTCCCGGTAGTCGATACTTCCTGTACTCCCGTCAGCCATCCGATAAACCATAAAGCCTCCTCCTCCTAAATTCCCTGCAAACGGAAAGGTTACTGCCAATGCCATTTCGGTAGCCATCATGGCATCAAAGGCATTGCCTCCTTTTTGCAGGATTTTCAAGCCGATTTGAGAAGCTTCTTCCCGTGCAGAGACCACCATGGCTTTCTCAGCAATCAGTCCGATTTTTGGACTGGGAACTTCCTCCTTTTTTCCACAAGAAAAGATAAGCACACTGAGCGAGAGGGCGAGTGATACTATTCCGGATGATTTCATTTAGACTCTTCCAAAAGGGTGGTGTTGAATAATTTCAAAATACGCTTGTACTCATCTGCCCAAGAACTTGGCTCCACAAAACCATGATCTTCTACCGGATATACGGCCATTTCCCAATGGTCTTTACCCAGTTCAATAAGGCGCTGTGCCAACCTGACTACATCTTGAAAGTGGACATTAACATCCAGCATCCCGTGGGCGATCAACAGATTTCCCTGCAATCCTTCAGCAAAATAGATCGGAGAGGAGCGACGGTAAGCAATCGGATCCTCTTCCGGAGTGTTCAGAATATTGGCAGTGTAGCCATGGTTGTAATGTGCCCAATCGGTCACAGATCTGAGGGCTGCACCCGATTTGAAGACATCACCATGGTTGAACAAGGCCATCAACGTGATAAATCCTCCATAACTTCCTCCATAAATTCCGATTTTCCCGGTATCAACACCCTGAGCTGAGACAAGGTATTTCGCACCATCAACTTGGTCAGAAAGGTCTTTTCCTCCCATGTGCCGATAGATTCCTGTTCTCCAATCTCTCCCATACCCCGCCGAAGCCCGATAGTCAATATCCAAAACCGTATAGCCTAAATCGGCCAATAGGTTGTGGAACATATACTCCCGGAAGTAGGTGCTCCACCATTTGTGTACATTTTGCAAATATCCCGCACCATGGACAAAAATGACCGCAGCGCCATTCTTCTTGGCAGGATCAGGTAAATACAACCTGGCCGGAACTTGAGCCCCATCCTGCGCGGGGAATCTGACCAACTGTGGATCTCTCCAAGAGTAGGCCTTGAACTCAGCAGACTGACCTGAGGTCAATTGTTTTGGGGCAGCACCAGCCCGGTTTTCCTGTACATACAATTCCGTAGGGATATTGGAGTAGGAGTAAAGAATGGCCAATTGCTTCTCGTCGGGAGAAAGAACCACTTCATTGTTACCGGTCATCGAAGTGATTTTTTCCATTTTACCGCCCATCAGTGGCATACGGTAAAAGTGCCGCTCTCCGGGATCCACTTCTGAAGTGGTCAGGTACCAGGATTTTTTATCCTTGGAGATTTTAGGATCAAAAACCTCATACTTGCCGGAAGTCAAAGCCTTTTTTTCTCCGGTCAGCACATCCAGTAGATAGAGATGGGAGTAACCCGTGGATTCCGATTGAAAATAAATATGTCTGGAGTCAGGAAGCCATCCCAATGTACCTCCTCCAAAAGATCCGCCTATTCCCGGACCTGCCACCCAAGCTTCATCCCGCTGCCGATCTAAAGTCTTCAATTCACCGCTCGTCAGGTTGAGTTCGGTGATCCAGCGGTCTTTGTTGTCAAAAGAACGTACCTGAACAATCGCCCTCTTTCCATCAGGTGAAAAATAGGGTCCGGAGAGGGTCAAATCCCTTTCTTTTTCTTCCCAGGTCTTTTCAGGATAATCTTTCACATAATCGGGCAAATCTTTGATCCCGGGCAGATTGGAGGTAGTGACATAATAGACCGTATCTTTCTTCAAATCATAGATGCCTATGATCACTTTATTGGGCTGGGTACCTACTTTGGGCCTGGTATTGAGATCTTCTGTATATCCGGAAGCAGCGGTATAATCCGGCACTTTGGTATTTTTATTTGAAGCAGGGGTGAAAACCGAAAAAGTGGCAAAACTTCCATCCGGACTCAACTGAAGGTTGGAAAGATTCTTTCCCTCGGTATAAAATACAAAGTCAGAAGTTTTCTCTCTGACTGATTCACGGTATTTCTGACTCTGATTTTGGGCATTTTTCCGGTCCCTTACCACTTGCAACAGGGCGAGATTTTCTGATTCCAAAAAGGAAATCTTAGCTCCAGCATTTCCGGCAGGAGATGAAGGTTTGCTTCCATTGACAATGGAGGTGACCTTTCGGATGTTTTTTGAGCTGCGGTCAAAAATATAGAAGTTAGACCCTGAGTTAAAGGAAATCAGGTTTTCATTGGCCATAAATTGAAGATTGCTGATCGGATCAAACCATTCAAAAAGGGTGGTTTTGGTTCTCTTTCTCCGATCTTCCAATTGAATCGAAGTTTTCTCTTTGTAAATCCTGAGGGATTCATCCTGGTTAAAAGTAGCCAAATCTTTTCTCAGGATTTTTTCTTCAGACCAGTGAACCTTGGAGATTTGATTTGGCTTGGCCAAGTCTATTTTGTAAAGTGAATCGGCCGGATCGTTTTCAAGGTTGTACCTGAAAAAAATCTGTTTGCTGTCCTCACTCCAATAGGGAGCACTTGGGAAGATCCCCATCCATTTGGGATCTCTCATGATGTAGTCTACCGAAAGAGAAGACTGCGCCTGAGCTGAGGCAAATATGCACAGCAACACAGGCAGAAAGAAAATTTTCCGCTGCATAGTAATAAGTTTATTTGGGTGATGATCTTTAATGGAGTCCGCTCAGAAAAGTCTTCAATTCTGATTCGATGGTTTGGAGTTGATCTTGAAGTTGATCATTCAGAGCTTTGGAGCTTTCCAGATTAATCTCGATTTCCTCCAGCGTTTTTCGGGTTTTGATTGCCCCGATATAGCTCATGCTCGGTTTGGCTTTATGACATCTTTTTTTGATGGAAACATAATCTCCGGCGTCATAAAACAAATCCAACTCTTTAAGATCTTTGATATTGGTGTCCAAAATGATTTGAATCATTTCCCGGATCATTGCCGGATCATCATCGCCAAAATACTGATAAATGGACTGTTCGCTGATGAGTTGATACATATACGGGTGAAATACTTAAAGAGTGATAAAAATCCGATTTTAAAGGAACTTGATAAATTTAAAAACAATTTTCAAAAAGCATCATTTCTACAAATGAGTTTTACCCGCATTCCTGATAAAACAGCGTAATGTTTAATTTTGCCTTTCACAAGTAAGAAGTCCATGCAAAAAAATAAAAAAATCTTCTTGGCCCTCTTTGTCCTTTTCATGCTGATTATTCTTTATGTCAGCTATGATATTTCCAAAAGAACCACCTTCCCGGGTTCAAAAGGAAATCTCAAGGAAAGAATTTCCAACGAAGTAGAATCCCCCTCCAAATGACCGGTAAAAAAATAGACGTTGAAAAGCTTGATCTGGACCTGATGAAGGAAAAGACAACTGAAAATCCCGGGACTTTGCCCTACGCACATCATGCGGGAAGTGCCCTGATCAAGCCGGAGGATAAAGGTAAGATTACCGGACGTGCAGTGGCTGCCATGCATAGTCAAACTGACATGCAAATGGCTCAAATCTATGAACAAATGAAGCTTTTGGCTGACCAAGCCAAAAAAATCCAAGCTCGGGTAGAAGTGTCTGAGCGGATTTATCAGGCTTCTATCGCTTTTGAACCACTGATCAACCATCGCTACTTCCTGTATCAAAAGTCGGATGGTACGGACTTTATGAGTATGATCGCCCCAGAGGAGTGGGGGAGAAAAAAAGAGTGGGCCAATTTTGTGGCTGAGGTGAAATTACTGGCAGACCACACCTGGGAAATTCTCCGCGAAAATTCCTAAAAGCATGGAGCATCTGATGACCAGGCAACTGGATTTCATCCTGAAAGAAGGAGGGGCTGATTACGATTGGCAAACGGAATTGGAGGTGGTACCCAAATATCTGGACGAAAGGGGGAAAAATTGGCTGAAAGGAATACTTGCCGAGTTAGGAGGCAATGGTACACTGCCTTTGTTGGAAAAATTGAAGTTTGATTTCAAAATCGGCAGGCAATTGATTCTTTGGGATGAAGAGCTTCACTTCAACCGCTATCGGCTGGCGACTTTCCGGTCGGAAATGTATCAGGAACTCAGCTTTCCCTTTGTCGAAAGTTACAAGAGACTGTGCCGAACCTATGAAAAAGAAGCGCTGAAAGCAGGAATGCCGCAACGGATATGGTCAGGCCCTCCGGTGGCAGGAAATCTGTTTGGAAAAGCAGGTGATCCGGGGGATTTCTCAGGCAACGGAGCTTCGGGATGGAAGCTTTTGGCTTACAACAGTGCCCAAATCGATCTACAAACCCGGATTCACGGATTCAAACTCCTCCGGCTCAATCCGTATGAAACTTTGATGACAGGAGGCTCGCTTAAGCGATTGGATCAGCTGCTGGTCAATCCCAAAGAAGAACAGCGAATGGTGATCTACAATTGGCTGATGAGGAAGTTGGGGTAGGTGGATTTTGGAAAAATGAATTGGTGAAAATGTTGAAAAGTGAAGGTCGAGAACCATTGAATTTCGATTGTCGAACGTCGAACTAAGATTTTTGAACATAAAAAAAGGGATTTCTTTTGAAACCCCTTAATTAATGAATCTGTATATCCGCCCTCATACCAGTAGGCTTGGCTAGCTTAAGAATTTTCTCAAAAAGGCAGAAATCAAGAATTCTTCGGTCACTTGTACTGAGCTTGTCGAAGTATCGGTCTTCCGACCCATTAATCGATGAGTATTTGGCTGGTGGTGCAAATAGCGGTTAATCATATTATTGAATATCAGGCAAAAAGCCCAAACATTTCCCGTTCTATTTTTTCGACGATAAAGGAAAAATCCTCAGGCCGCTCCACGAAGTCCAAATCATTTACGTCTACGATCAGTAATTTGCCTTCCCTGTAGTTGCCTATCCAATCCTCATAGTGAGAATTCAGATTTTTGAGGTAATCGATCCGCATGGCCGTTTCATAGCTTCTGCCACGCTTTTCGATCTGACCGACCAGCTTTGGGATGTCCGCTTTGAGGTAGATCAAGAGATCGGGAGCTTTGACATGAGAAATCATGGAATCAAACAAACTTCGATAATTCCAGTAGTCCCTTTCGGTCAGGAGTTTGCTTTTGTAAAGATTGGCGGCAAAAATATAGGCATCTTCATAGATGGTCCGATCCTGAATGGTTGGAATGGTACTTTCCTGAATTTTTTTGATCTGATTGAATCTGGAATTGAGGAAGTACACCTGCAGGTGGAAAGCCCACCGCTTCATGTCCTCATAGAAATCTGGGAGATAAGGGTTGTCATCTACTGCTTCAAACTCTGCTTTCCAGCCGTAGTGTTTGGCCAATTTTTCAGTGAGCGTGGTTTTCCCACTTCCAATATTTCCGGATACCGCTAAATGCATTTGTTGAATATTAATTACTTGGAAAATCTTGGAGAAACCACCAGTTCTTTGCTTCCCGGAGAGTATTGATAGAATCCTTCTCCCGACTTCACTCCTTTAAAACCCGCCTCAACCATATTCACCAAAAGTGGACAAGGGGCATACTTTGGATTGCCAAATCCGTCATGGAGTACTTTCAGGATAGAAAGGCATACATCAAGCCCGATAAAATCCGCCAATTGAAGCGGGCCCATCGGATGAGCCATGCCTAATTTCATTACGGTATCGATCTCGGAGACTCCGGCTACTCCCTCAAAAAGGGTGTATATCGCTTCATTGATCATGGGCATCAGGATTCTATTGGCCACAAATCCTGGATAATCATTGACTTCGACTGGTTCTTTGGAGAGGTTTCGGGAAAGATCCATGATGATCTCAGTCACCTCATCAGAAGTGGCATAGCCTCGGATGACTTCCACCAACTTCATCACAGGCACCGGATTCATAAAGTGCATTCCAATTACCTGAGTGGGTCTTTTGGTGACAGCAGCTATTTTGGTAATCGAGATAGAAGAGGTATTGGAGGCCAAGATGGCCGAGGATGGAGCCAATTGATCCAATTGTCTGAAGATATCCAGCTTAAGGGACATGTTTTCGGTCGCCGCTTCCACGATCAGATCAGCTTGTTTGACACCGTCAGAAAGTTCGGTAAATGGAGTGATTCTTGCCAAAGCGGCATCTTTATCGGCCTCAGTGAGTGACCCTTTGCTTACTTGCCGATCCATGTTCTTAGATATGGTGGCGAGGGCTTTTTCCAACTGTATGGTGGAAATATCAATGAGCGAAACTTGATACCCGTGCTGTGCAAAAACATGGGCGATGCCATTTCCCATAGTGCCTGATCCGATTACTGAGATGAATTTCATAACTGTCTTATTACGAGTGAAAAACGTGAATATTTGGGTTTATGATGGCTAGTGTAGCCTGTTTTGGTTGCTTCAAAGCTAATCCTAAGCCAAGGTAATTCCAATTTCAACAGGTCATTCCTGACTTTGTTTGTCGGAAAATTCAAATCATGAGACGGGATTAATCTATACCTTTGAAGACATGAAATCGAGCCTGCTTGAGGCAGACAGGCATGACTAATAAAGTCACACAATGGAATGATTGTAAGATTTGCGAGATTCCATGTGGCAAATGAAAATCAAATTATAAACACATGAAAGAATTAGGACTGATCAGCAAATTAACCATCAACCGGTTTACAGATTTTGGAGCTTATTTGGCCTTAAGTGACGGGGGAGAAGTCCTACTTCCCAAGGGATATCTGAAAGGGGATGAAAAGGAAGGAGATGAGGTGGAGGTGTTTGTCTACACTGACAGTGAAGACCGTCCTGTGGCTGTAACTGATCGTCCTATTGTCCTGTTGGATGAATTTGCCGTCTTGGAATGTAAGGAGGTCACCAAATTCGGAGCATTTATGAATTGGGGATTGTTGAAAGATTTATTCGTTCCCAATGCCGAAATGGCCAAGCCAATGACTCCGGGTCAAAAATATCTGATACGGGTTTGTGTGGATTACAAGAGTGATCGCCTGATCGGTGTGAGTAAATACAGGGAGTTTATGTACCCTGCGCCCAAAGATTATGAGCCGGGCAATGAATGTGAAGGATTGATTTTTGAAAAAACCGAATTGGGTTATAAGGTACTTTTGGAAGACCGCTACGAGGGCTTGATCTATGCAAATGAGGTTTTTCAGCCTTTGGAGATAGGTGCCCGACGGAAACTTTGGGTCAAAAAGAGAAGGGATGATGGAAAAATTGACTTACAGTTGCTGCCGGTGGGCCGAGTTAAATACGAGGAGGGAGCTGAAAAAATCCTTGAAATATTGGAAGAAAAGGGATTCTTACCCCTTCATGACAAATCCGATCCGGAAGAGGTCAAGCAGCTTTTGGGCATGAGCAAGAAGCATTTCAAGCAGTGCATAGGTCAATTGTATAAGGCCAGGGAGATCGTAATCCAGGAGGATGGGATCTCCCTGAGCCGTGATTAGTCCAACTTAAAGATATCGGTTGGAGTTTTACAGAGAATTGCCCTGTTTCGGAAAATAGCAATGGGTGCTTTGATCAGGTAAGGATAATTGACCAGAATATTAAGCCATCCTTCGTCATCCCAATCCTTACCCGCGATCAGCCTTTGGTAATCCGGATGTGCTCTGTTGAGCAGGTCCTTTGCCCTGAGGTTTAATTTGAGCAAGATCTGATCCCATTGAGTGGCTGTGAGTTTTTCACGGATCAGATCAATTTCATTCACAAATTTGGCGATAGATTTGGCGTAAGCCTTGGTCTGCTTATCAATCGGCTGAATTGAGCTGTGATAGAAATAAAGCTCAGAAGGATGTGTTTTCATGGCGCTTCTGGGTTTTGTGATATCATAAGTTAGCGATTTTTACAAATAATTGAAATTCAAATGCTTGTATAAGTGAAAATTGATCTCGAAAAATTTAGAAAGGAAAGCAAGTCGGATTTTCCCGGCAATAAAAAGCTGAAGGAAAAGCTCAAAAAAACCAAACCCAAGGACTTGGATTTGACTTTTCATCGGTTACATGAAGAGGTATTTACTGAATTGGATTGTCTGGATTGTGCCAATTGCTGTAATACTACCAGCCCGATTTTCATCCAAACGGACATTGACCGCCTGGCTAAAACCTTCCGGATGAAGAGCAGCCAATTTATTGAGGAGTACCTGCACCGAGACGAGGACGGAGATTATGTTTTAAATTCTGCTCCTTGTCCGTTTTTGGGAGCGGATAATAAATGTCTGGTCTATGAAGATCGGCCCAAAGCATGTCGGGAATACCCCCACACTGACCGGAAAAATATGCTGGGGATTTTAGACCTGAGTTTGAAAAACACACTGGTCTGTCCTGCTGTTCTCAAAATTTTTTATGAGATCGGCAAAGATTATAGGAAGTGAAGCAATACTTTTGCTTTTTTGGCAATCAAACCTATCAAAATAACTATGAATTCATCGGATACTCAGTTTCTCGGAGTAGATGTGGGGGGAACCCACTTGAAAATCGGATTAGTGGACAAGGAAGGCAACATGCTTGACTTTCAAAAAGAAGACACCACCCAATACAGAGAGCATCCCGATGGATTTGGTCCCAACTTCGTTTCCATCATAGGAAAATATCTCGCCAAATATCCCCAAGTCGAAAAAGTAGGTATCGGGCTACCGGGAATGATCACCAAGGACAGAATGACTCCATTGGAGATCCCGGCTATCCCGGATCTCAATAACTTTCCGCTCAAGGCAAGCCTCCAAGCCAGATTTCCAAAGCATGGTTTCTTTTTGGAAAATGACGCCGCCGCAGCAGCGATCGGGGAGTTTCATTATGGCAAAGGAGATGTTGCCGAGAATTTCCTTTTCATCACCATGGGCACAGGCATAGGCAGTGCCTTGGTTCTCGACGGTCAGGTGTTCAAAGGTTCTCGAGGCAATGCCTTGGAAATGGGCCATATGCTTTCCCGTGGCAATGCAGGCTTGGAAACGCTGATCGGAAGAAATGGCATTTTGAAAATCATGGATAATCTGATCGGTGCTTATCCGGAAAAAGCAGGAGAACTGGTAGGAAAAGAACTGGGCACCCATCTTCTGGTCGATACCGCCAAGGCTGGAAACGAGGTGTCTTTGATGGTTTTCAAAGAGGTGGCCGAAATCCTGAGTGAGGCTATTGTTTCAACCATCCGGGTACTGGATGTGACCGATGTTTACTTTGGAGGAGGGATTTCAGCAGGTTTGGAATTTATGATGCCAACCATCGAATACAATACCCGAAAATATCTGACTCCTTATTATGTCAAGGACCTTAAATTGAAAAAAGCGACTTTGGAAAACAATGCGGGTACACTTGGTGCTGCAGCCCTCTGCTTTATGGGTTCAGGGTTGTGATATTGACTTCAGATACTTTGCTCAATGCATTCATCCGAAAAAGAACCCTAAGCGGTTCTTTTTCGCTTTTTTGCCCATCGCAATCAGAACTTGGTTCGAGGAAATAAAAAAAGAAACTTTGGCTTTTATCTACCAGTTCTACGCGGTCTGGCCTGCCAAATGTCTTGATCAAAGATTGGTTGTCAGCTCCAAGGAAATTGTTCTTGATTCGCTGTAGCTCTTCGAGATCCTGCATCCTAAGCCCCTTACAGCCATCCCGATCGGCTTTCCAATTTTCAAGGTTCACCGCTCCTGCATCAAGTTTAGGACTGCAAGAGTGGATGCCAAAAATCAACAGGAATAATAGGACTGACTGATGTATTTTCATAGGATTCAAATTGTCGTACAAAGATGGGCTGAAAATAGGCGGAAATCTAAATTTTAGATTTTTGAATCGAGAAAGAATTATGGGAGGCAGGAGTAGGAACTTGATCTTCACCGATTTGAAACAAAGCTTGATTTAGTCTGACAAGAATTGACATTTTCCGAACACTAAGAAAGCCCCGAAGGTTTATTCAAATCGGTTATATTAGCACGTTCAATCACTCATTTCATGTATTACAGATTCGGAAAAGCCTTCTACTACCTCAGCATTCTGACTTTTCTTTTTTTCTTATTGTATTTCTATTCTGCCCTGCCCGAACAAGTGGGCATACGGGTCGATGAAAGTGGAAATATCAATAGAGATTGGGAAAAAGGAACCTTTTTTTACTCCATGATTGGGGCCTTCCTTTTGCTCAATGCGATTTCCCTTTTTACCCCCAAGTCGCTTGAAACCAAAACCAACCAAAAGATGCACCGGGTTTTCCCCATTGGAGATCCGTTTCGAGATTATATTCTGGCGTGGTTTTATTCCTTTGCAGGATTAATCAACCTGAGCTTAGGACTTTTGGTATTTTATGTACACGCCATCAACAATCAGGAAGAAATAGCGGCTGGATCTTTCAGCTTTTGGTTTTTCCTGATGCCCACTTTGCTGTTTGTATGGGTAGTTGGCTTGTTTGTTTTGCTTGTTGGAAAATTCAAATCCGTACAGCGCTCTTAAAATAGAATTATGGCAGAACCTGTAAAATATACCGAAGACAGTATCAAATCCCTTGATTGGAGGGAGCATATCCGACTCAGGCCCGGCATGTATATCGGGAAATTGGGAGACGGAAGTGCTCAGGATGACGGTATTTATGTATTAGTCAAAGAAATATTGGATAATTCCATCGACGAGCACATGATGGGTCATGGAAGAACGATTGATGTGAAGATCTCCGAGCATCGGGTAGAGGTTAGGGATTATGGTCGGGGCATTCCTTTGGGCAAAGTCATCGACTGTGTGTCTAAAATCAATACTGGAGGTAAATACGACTCCGGGGCCTTTCAAAAGTCGGTTGGGCTAAACGGTGTCGGTACCAAAGCCGTCAACGCGCTTTCGGATTTTTTCAAAGTGCAGTCTTTCCGTGAGGGAGAAACCAAAATGGCTGAATTTGAAAAAGGCATTTTGGTCAATGATCCTGCGATTGATAAAACTTCCGAGCGTAATGGTACACGGATTACTTTTTCTCCGGATGCCTCGATTTTCAAAAATTACCACTTCATTCCGGAGTACCTCGAAAATCAGATTTGGAATTATGCCTATCTCAACGCAGGGCTCACGATCAACTACAACGGGAAAAAGTATTTCTCAGACAAGGGACTGTATGACTTGCTTTCCAATAAGGTGGACGAGGAGAGCATTCGCTACCCGATCATTCACCTCAAAGGAAATGATATCGAAGTGGCTATCACCCACTCGGGAAGTTATGGTGAAGAATACTATTCCTTTGTCAACGGGCAATACACCACCCAAGGTGGAACTCACCTGGCTGCCTTCAGGGAAGCCATTGTGAAAACCATCCGGGAATTTTACAAAAAGGATTACGACGCCTCGGATATCAGACAGTCGGTCGTGGCGGCCATTGCCGTAAGAGTACAAGAACCGGTCTTTGAATCCCAAACCAAGACCAAGCTGGGCTCTCAAAATATCGGTCCTGACGGCCCTACCTTGAGGACCTTTGTCAATGACTTCATCAAAACGGAGCTTGACAACTACCTCCATAAAAACCCCGGTGCAGCCGATGCTTTGCTGAAAAGAATCTTGCAATCCGAGCGGGAAAGAAAAGAAATCTCAGGCATCAAAAAGCTGGCAAACGAGCGAGCCAAAAAGGCCAATCTTCACAACAAGAAACTGAGAGATTGCAGGGTGCACTACGACGATCCCAAAGGAGATGAAGACATCAAAAACAAAACGATGCTCTTTATTACAGAAGGGGATTCGGCCTCAGGCTCGATCACCAAAAGCCGGGATGTACAGACTCAGGCGGTATTTTCACTGAGAGGCAAACCGCTGAACTGCTTCGGTATGACCAAAAAGGTGGTCTATGAAAACGAGGAATTTAACCTGCTTCAGCACGCTCTGAATATTGAAGACGGAATCGAAAATCTCCGATACCGAAAGATCGTCATCGCCACGGATGCCGATGTGGATGGAATGCACATCCGCTTGCTGATCATGACGTATTTCTTACAGTTTTTCCCTGATTTGGTCAAAAATGGGCATTTATTCATCTTGGATACGCCTCTGTTCCGAGTCAGAAATAAGAAAGAAACGATCTATTGCTATTCAGACGAAGAGCGTCAGCGGGCCATTCATAAGCTGGGCAATAAGCCTGAAATCACCCGATTCAAAGGATTGGGAGAGATTTCTCCAGAGGAGTTTGGCAATTTTATCGGGGAGGATATTCGCTTGGATCCCATTATCTTAAACAAGGATACCAAAATCTCTGACCTGCTGACTTTCTATATGGGAAAAAACACTCCTGATCGTCAAAACTTTATCATAGACAATCTGAGGATTGAAAAGGATTTGGCATTGGATGATCCCAAGAAAACAGAGGAAGAGGAGGAGATAGAGGCAGCCTGATTTTTTATTGATTGATTACAAATATTGGTTTGACTAAGTAAATGAGCGAAGAAAATAACCTTGCAGAAGGAGCAGACGAAAGTTTGCATGACTCTACCCCGGTGACAGGGATGTATAAAGATTGGTTTCTGGATTATGCCTCTTATGTAATCCTGGAGCGGGCCGTTCCTGCCATTGAGGATGGTTTGAAGCCTGTACAGCGCAGGATTCTGCATGCCATGAAAGAAATGGATGATGGGCGATTCAACAAAGTGGCCAACATCATCGGGCAGTCCATGCAGTATCACCCCCACGGGGATGCTTCCATTGGCGATGCAATAGTGAACCTCGGTCAAAAAGACCTTCTGATCGAAACTCAAGGCAACTGGGGCGATGTGCGTACCGGGGACGGTGCTGCCGCGGCCCGATACATAGAAGCCCGACTTTCCAAGTTTGCCCTAGAGGTAGTATTCAATCCCCAAACTACGGATTGGCAACTTTCCTATGATGGCAGAAAACGTGAACCGATCACCCTTCCGGTCAAATTTCCACTTCTTTTAGCTCAGGGAGTGGAAGGAATTGCGGTGGGTCTTTCTACTAAAATTCTTCCGCACAACTTCCGTGAACTGATCGAAGGCTCGATTGAAATTCTCAAAGGGAATAAAACAAATGTGCTTCCTGATTTTCTGACAGGAGGGCTGGCCGATTTTTCCGACTACCAAGAAGGACTCAGAGGAGGAAAAATAAAGGTTAGAGCCAGGATTGAAGAGGAAGATAGCAAGACCTTATTGATCAAAGAGATACCATTTGGAACGACCACGGACTCCTTGATCGATTCCATCCTCAAAGCCAACGATAAAGGGAAAATCAAAATCAAAAAGGTGGTGGACAACACCGCCAAGGATGTGGAAATCCAAATCCAATTGGCACCGGGAGTGTCTCCGGATGTAACCATTGATGCCCTTTATGCCTTTACCGATTGTGAAGTATCTATCTCTCCCAATGCCTGCGTAATCATTGAGGACAAACCGGTTTTTCTAACCGTAAACCAGATACTTGAATACAACACCAAAAAAACCAAGGAGCTTTTAAGAAGAGAACTGGAGATTCGAAAAGGTGAACTTTTGGAAAAATTGCTTTTCTCATCCTTGGAGAAAATTTTTATCGAAAACCGCATTTACCGCGATATCGAAGAATGTACCACTTGGGAAGCTGTCTTGGAGGCAATTGACAGAGGGCTTGATCCATACAAACCTGATTTTTACAGAGAAATCACCCAAGACGACTTGATACGTCTTACAGAAATCAAGATCAAGCGAATATCCAAGTTTGACGCCTTCAAAGCGGATGAATTGATGAAACGTCTTCAGGAAGAATTGAAAGAAGTCAATTACAACCTGAAGCACCTGACTGAGTATGCGATTGCTTATTATCAAAATCTTTTGGATAAGTATGGCAAAGGGCGGGAGCGAAAGACTGAAATCAGAGCATTCGATACCATTCAGGCAGCAGTAGTAGCAGCCAACAACGCCAAACTTTATGTCAACCGGGTCGATGGCTTCGTGGGTTACGGGTTGAAAAAAGACGAATTCATCTGTGATTGCTCGGATTTGGATGACATCATTGCGATCCGAAAAGATGGAAAAATGGTGGTGTCTAAAATTCAGGAAAAGCTCTTCATGGGGAAAGACATCCTATTCGTGGGCGTATTCCGAAAAAATGATGAACGAATGACCTATAATCTCATCTATCTGGATGGCACTTCCGGAAGATGTATGGTCAAGCGCTTTCAGGTAGGAGGCATCACCCGAGACAAAGAATACGATCTGACCAAGGGTACCAAAGGCTCAAAAATCCTATACCTGACCGCCAATCCAAATGGTGAAGCAGAAACGGTTACAGTTTATCTGACCCAGGGCGCTAAGGCAAGAGTCAAAGTTTTTGACTTTGATTTTGCAGGAATCGAGATCAAAGGAAGAGGCGCAGGTGGAAATATTCTGACCAAATATCCGGTTAGAAAGATCCAATTCAAGATGGAAGGAAAATCTACGCTGGGAGGTCTGAATGTGTACTACGATTCGTCAGTTGGCCGTTTGAATACAGATCAGCGTGGCCGCTTGATCGGAAACTTCCTTGGAGATGACAAGATTTTGGTTTGTTACAAAAACGGGGATTATGAATTGACCAGTTTCGAGTTGACCAATCGATATGAATCAAATGATGTCTTGTTGATTCAGAAATTTGATCCTCAAAAGATCATTTCCGCCATTTATTTTGACGGCGCA
This sequence comes from Algoriphagus aquaeductus, assembly GCF_003253485.1. Lineage (GTDB taxonomy): Bacteria > Bacteroidota > Bacteroidia > Cytophagales > Cyclobacteriaceae > Algoriphagus > Algoriphagus aquaeductus. Next base: position 158,282 of record NZ_QKTX01000007.1, read on the forward strand.
ACCAAGACTTATTTTGTGAAGCGGTTCCTAATTGAGACGACCACGGTCAATAAGCGATTCGGCTTTATTTCAGACCATAAGCAGTCGCATCTGAAGCTTGTCACGACCGATTCCCAGGCTCAAATCATGGTCACGGTAATCAAGGGCAAAGAGGAGGAGCAGATGGAATATGATCTCGAAATGCTGATCGATGTGAAAGGTTGGAAAGCGATTGGAAACAAGCTTAGTGCGCATCCTGTCAAGGATATTCAGCTGATCGAATCTGAGAAATCCAAAACTGAGGAGCAAGAGGAGTCCGAGGAAATGGACCTTGACACCGAGGATCAACTGGAAATCGGAAGCACGATCGATCTCACACCAAAGAAAGAAGACGACGAACAATTGGGGCTATTTTAAATAGCCCTTTTTTTAGAATGAAAGAAAGAGAACCATTACTCGAATTTGACCAAGGGCTTTTGGAATACCTGGGTCAATACATTACTGAACATAAAAAATCGGTGATGGAAAAGGTTCTTAGCCAAAGGACACGATTTATCACGGTGGTTTTGGAAGATATTTTCAAGCCACACAATGCCAGTGCCGTGATCCGAACCTGTGATTGCTTTGGACTTCAGGATATTCATGTGATCGAAAAAACCAATCAATACAAAATCAATCCCTATGTGACTCGAGGTGCTTCTCAATGGGTGGATTTGCACAAATATTTCCGCCAAGACGGCTCCTCGGTGGATGCCTGTTTCGAGGCTTTAAAGTCAAAGGGATATAAGATCTATGGAACCAGTCCGGCACCTACGTCGATCTCCATCTATGACCTGGAACCCTCTGAAAAGCTTGCTTTGGTCTTTGGAAATGAGCACGAGGGAATCAGTGAAGAAGTCAAGCAAAAGTCCGATGGACTTGTTCATATCCCCATGCTTGGATTTACGGACAGCTTCAATATTTCTGTTTCTGCTTCCGTTTTCCTGTATGATTTGATCAAAAAGGCCCGTGCATACCAACACCCGGATTTTTATCTTTCAGAGGAGGAAAAGAACCTTCTCCGAATGAAATGGTATCGGGAGATCGTCAAGCATTCCTATCTTCATGAAAAAATGTATTGGAAGTTGAAGGAATAGTTTGATTCGAATTACCTTTTGAAAATTTCGGAGAATGACTTTTTCTGAGGCTGATTTTTGGCATTTCTAGCCTTTTGACGCTGACGTTGTCTCTTCTTTTGTTCTTTACTTTTTACCAATACGGTTCGGGCAGATATCCCAACTTGGCCTCGATAAAACTCCTCCCTTCCTGCCAAATTGATGTTGGGCTTGTAATCCAACGAAATTACCGCATTAGCCAGAGTCATTTCGATGCCAGCGATAAGATCCACACCGGTAGTTGCATTTCCATAAGTATGAATAATCTCCTTGGTCGTCGGATTCTTGACAAAGCTCTCTTCCTTACCAAAGGACACTCCGCCGCCGTAGTAGTAATTAAATCGCTTGGAAATAATAGGCCGGTGTCGTTCTGCCAAGACCGAAAAGGTCGTGTTCCGGCTAAAGTCAGACTGAAGAATTCCTTCAATCGTGACACGATCCAAAACCCGCTGCTGCACACTCAACCCTACCGTGCGATTGATGTCCGAATTACCCAAACGCAGTCCAAAAGCAGTTCCATAGCGCTGGGCAGCGGCCTGACTTCCAGTCAAAACCAAGAGTGAAAGCAGGAGGTATAGAGGTTTTTGCATATCGTTTAGGGATTGGATTTTGCCCTTGTCCAATTATCATTCCATAATTGATTCCAAAGAATCCAATCTTTCACTAGTTTACTTTGTATTTTAAAACCCCAGAATTATGAAAAAAGGACTTAAGCTAATTTCAGGTGTTCTTTTTCTGCTTTTTATACTTTTCATCGGATTTGGTTGGGTTCAATTTCAAGATCGGCATTCAGGTTATGAGATTGATCTCCGCCTTTCTTCGGATTCAGGACCCATCATGGCTGGCTTTTCGAAAGTGGACATCACACCGGCTTACTTCGAAACCTGGAAAGATGCAGATGGAGATTCCAGATACAATCCCGAAAAAGGAGACACCTTCGAGGATAGCAATGGTAACGGTAAGTTTGATGCCATTTGGCTGGCAGGTTTTCATAATTCCAGGCCTGCCAAGTCGGTGTTAGACCCCCTTTGGGCTAGAGCCATGGTCATTATTTCAGGTGAGGTCAAGATTGCACTTTGTGTGATCGACATGATCGGCTTTGGTAATGATGAAGTGATTGCTACCCGCAAAATCATTCAAGAAAGTAATCCCGAACTGGATTATGTGATTATTGCCAGCACACATGTCCATTCCTCTCCGGATTTGATGGGGATGTGGGGGCCTTCCGATTATACCAGAGGAGTCAATCCAGAATACCTCCGACAAGTACAGGAAGGGATCAGACAGGCAGTAAATCAAGCCTATGATTCAAAACGGCCAGCCAAATTCAGATTTGCAGAAGAGCAGGAAAAACTCAAGGCACTAGTCGGGGATACGCGTCCTCCTTTGGTCTATGATGCCAGTTTAAAACTAATGCAAGTACTGGACGCCGAATCCGGACAAACCTTGGGCACCCTGATGAATTGGGGAAATCATCCTGAGACCCTATGGTCAGAAAATATTCAGATCAGTTCCGATTTTGCCGATCCATGGAGAAAAATGGTGGAGAATGGAATTCAGGTAAATGATTCCGTGCAAATCGAAGGAGTGGGAGGAGTGGCCCTTTTTCTGAATGGGGCTGTGGGCGGCCTGATGACCACCCATCCAGATATGAGCGTGGAAGATCCTTTTTCTTTTGAAAAAATTCAGAAACCATCTCCGGAAAAGGTTCAGGCACAAGGCAAGGCCCTCGCCAAAGCAACTTTGGAAACCCTACAAGATACTAATGCGGTAGCATACACCGATCTGAATATGAACTTTCGTGCAAAAACCATCCATCTTCCAATGGATAATAGCTTATTTCAGCTGGCAGCATTTCTGGGGATTTTCGATCGGGGATTTACCGGTTGGAAGCAGATTCGTTCGGAGGTTTCTGCCTGGACCTTGGGTCCTGCTACCTTTGTGCATACACCGGGTGAGCTTTATCCAGAAATTCTTCATGGAGGGATCGAATCCCCGGATGGTGCTGATTTCGGAATTGAGCCTGTAGAAGTGCCCGCTATCCTGAGTAAAATCCCGGGGAACTTCAAGTTTTTTGCAGGGATGTCCAATGACATGATCGGATATATCGTACCCAAAAGCCAGTGGGATGTAAAACCTCCCTTTACCTACGACTACAAAGACAGACCTTATGGTGAAATCAATTCACTTGGGCCGGAAACGGCTCCAAAAATCCATTCAGAGCTCTTGAAAATACTTGAGGAATTGAATCCTTCAAAAAAGAACTAAAGATCAAGAATGATTGATTCCAAAGAAAAATCCCCTCATCTGAGGGGATTTTTTTAAGCTTCCTGGATCACGATTTTTTCGATTTTGTCTCCCGCTCGGATCGCATCGATTACTTCAAGACCCTCTACCACTTTACCGAAGCAGGTATGATTTCGGTCTAGGTGAGCCGTATTAGTACGGCTGTGGCAGATAAAAAACTGAGAACCACCGGTGTTTCTTCCCGCATGGGCCATGGAAAGGACACCACGATCGTGGTACTGATTCCCCCCATCCAGTTCGCATTTGATTTTGTAACCAGGCCCACCTGTGCCATTTCCGACAGGACAACCTCCTTGAATGACAAAATTTGGGATTACCCGGTGAAAAGTCAATCCATCATAAAAGCCTTTATTGGCAAGGTCCACAAAATTCTGAACGGTGCCCGGGGCATCATTCTCGTAAAATTCGACTTTCATGGTACCTTTTTCTGTTACTATCTCAGCTGTTTTCATTTTCGGTATTTCGCTCTGATTGATTGGAAAATTTTTGCAAAACGCAAAAATAGGACTAGATCTTAGTATTCTATGCCTTAAAATAGAAAAGGAGTGAAAATCACTCCTTTTTCTCCTTAATCTGCTTTAGGAGCCCCCAAAAGAATATCGGAAGAGGCAAAGTCCTTATATTTTTCAAAATTTTTGATGAATGCTTGGGCAAGCTCTTTCGCTTGCTTATCATAAGCCTGCGGGTTACTCCAGGTATTTCTTGGGTTCAATACTTCAGCGGGTACATTTGGGCAGATTTTGGGAACTTCAAATCCAAAAGTAGGGTCAGAATGCATCGGTGCAAAATCCAGTTTTCCCTCCAATGCTGCGGAAATCATAGCTCGCGTATAAGAAAGCTTCATCCTGCTACCCACTCCGTAAGGACCTCCGGTCCAGCCTGTATTGATCAGCCAGACATTCACTTCATTTTTTTCCATTTTTTCACCAAACAGTTCGGCATACTTCGTAGGATGAAGTGGAAGGAATGCCGCTCCAAAACAAGCCGAAAACGTAAGTTTGGGCTCAGTGACGCCCATTTCTGTTCCTGCTACTTTAGCGGTGTATCCTGAGATAAAATGATACATCGCCTGACTTTTGTTCAGTCGGGAAATGGGAGGGATTACCCCAAATGCATCAGCGGTCAAGAAGAAAATGTTTTTGGGAACTCCGGCAATTGACGGTTCGATGGCATTGGCAATGTGATGAATAGGGTAGGCCGTTCGAGTATTTTCGGTCACTTCATGGTTGCTATAATCTACCTCTCTTGTTCCGGGCTTAAATCGCGTGTTTTCTACCACCGCTCCAAATTTGATGGCATCGAAAATCTCGGGTTCTTTCTCTCTAGTCAAATCAATAACCTTAGCGTAACAACCTCCCTCAAAGTTGAAAACAGAATCCTCTGTCCAGCCATGTTCATCATCTCCGATCAAGTGACGGTTAGGATCGGCGGAAAGTGTTGTTTTTCCCGTGCCAGACAGACCAAAAAAGATGGCCGTATCTCCATCGGATCCCACATTAGCGGAACAGTGCATGGAGAGGACATTTTTTTGGTAGGGCAAAATAAAGTTGAGTACTGAAAAAATCCCCTTTTTCATCTCACCCGCATATCCTGTACCTCCGATTAGGATGATTCGCTTGCTTAAATTTAAAATCGCAAAATTGGGATTTTTGACCCCGTCGGTTTGGGGATCTGCTTCAAATTCAGGGGCACAGATGATCGTAAAATCATGGACAAAATTCTCGAGTTCCTTGGAAGAAGGCCTTAAGAACATATTTGCGCAGAATAGATTATGCCATGCCCAGGTATTGATTACCCTCAGGTTGAGACGGTGGTCTTGATCAGCACCTGCAAAAGCATCCCTGACAAAGAGTTCTTTTCCATCCAAAAATGTCGTCATTTTTGAAAAAAGCCGGTCAAAATGATCTTCTGTGACCGGAATATTGACTTCGCCCCACCAAACTGCATCTCGGGTGAGGTCATCCATGACTACATACCTGTCTTTGGGAGACCGGCCGGTAAATTTACCCGTGTCCGCCATAAATGCCCCGGTAGAAGTCAATTGGCCTTCCTTGCGAGCCAAAGCATACTCCACCAATTCGGCCGGAGAAAGATTGAAGTGCACCTTTCCCTTTGAATCCATTTGGGAAAGAGAAAATGAAGAAGATTGAGGTTCCAGAACCAAGTCCTGCATACTTATTTGGGTTTATTGTCTGAAAATTGTCTGGTCAAAATTAGATAATTACTTGCAATCTCAAATTAAAAAATCGTTGTTTTTTTGCTTTTCAATCGATTTCGGAGAAAAATCCAAAAATAATTTGGTTAGTGAAATTCCAAGGAAATTCAATAAAAACCCTGATCACCTTGAGGAATTTTTTTTGATAAAGCATTTATGCCCAAATTGATTCTTTGCATTGAAGTGACAAAAAAGTTTATCATTGCAGAATATATTAAACCCAAATTTTCATTCCCTTGAAAAATCAACCAACCCCAGAGTTTAGTGGCGCCACGGCCTTTGGTCATCCTAAAGGATTGATGACTTTATTCTTCACCGAGATGTGGGAAAGATTCAGCTACTATGGGATGCGCGCCCTCTTGATCCTATTCATGACCAAATCCATTGTGGATGGGGGATTGGGTTTCGATGACAAAACTGCAGGAGCAGTCTATGGATTATACACTATGGGAGTATATCTATTGGCACTTCCCGGAGGTTGGCTGGCTGACCGATTGTTTGGATTAAAAAAATCGGTTTGGTATGGAGGTATTATCATTGCGTTGGGACACTTTACGATGGCTCTTCCGGGGATTCAGACCTGGATCAACGGTGCTTCAGAAGTAAAGGATTCGCTCAGCACCCTGGATACGACTTCTTTTTTTCTCGGGTTGATTCTGATTGTCTTAGGGACAGGATTATTGAAGCCAAATATCAGTTCTATAGTAGGTCAATTGTATCCGGCGGGTAGTTCAAAAAGAGATGCCGGATTTTCTATTTTTTACATGGGAATCAATATTGGGGGGTTCATAGCTCCGATTGCTTGCTCAACCATGGCAGAATATGACATGCATTTGGGATTTGGACTTGCGGGGCTTGGAATGGTGTTTGGCCTTATTCAATATAAACTTACCGGCAAAGCCCTAGATGGCTACGGGGAGGCACCCAAGGCTATAACCCCGGTAGAGGTAACCGCTCAAAAGAAATTAAAATCCCTGACCACCCTGATTGGGCTTATTGGGGTAATCCTCGTTGGAGTATTATTCACCGGAATCATCCCAATTAATGCTTCTGCCATTGCCGGCGCCTCGGGTACGGTTATCGCGATAGTCGGTTTTGGATACCTGGGGTATGTGATTGCATTTGGTGGCCTCTCCAAACCTGATAAAAACAAAGTAGGTGTGATTGCTATTTTATTTGTTTTCTCTGCCATGTTCTGGTCAGGGTTTGAACAAGCAGGATCCACCCTGAATCTGTTTGCTGAGCGCTTTACAGATCGGACCATTTTGGGATGGAATATCCCCACGGGTTATTTTCAGTCCATCAACTCCCTGTTTATCATCATATTTGCACCATTCTTTGCTGCCCTTTGGGTCTGGTTGGGCAGGATGAACCTTGAACCTAGCTCTCCATTGAAATTCACCTTTGGTCTATTGCTTTTGGGAATCGGCTTCTTTGTCATGTATTTCGCTACCAAAATCGCTGCTTCCGGAGAGTTGGCTGCCCCAAGCTGGCTGATCATCACTTATTTGCTTCATACGTTTGGCGAATTGAGTTTATCACCGGTGGGACTTTCATTGGTGACCAAGTTGGCACCGAATGGCTATGGTGGACAAATGATGGGTATCTGGTTCCTTTCTGTAGCCTTGGGCAATCTGTTTGCGGGATTGATCGCCGGAGAAGCCAGCGGAGGCTCAGAAGAAGGCTTGGCAGCGATGCCCGATCAGTTTATGATGATCGTATATACCGTAATCGGTTCTGCTGTGTTACTGTTCTTATTAAAGCCGGTATTAAAGAAAATGATGGGGGAGGTGCATTAACCTTTCTTTCCTCGGAATTTAATAGCACCTGCCTGTTGATTCGGGCAGGTGTTTTTTTATGATGGTCAAAGAAAACAATCTTGTTGGATGAGATCTGCCAGGATTTAAAAGCCTGATAAGGGTTTTACACATTTCGGCTACAACTTCTGCTAAAACTACCTCATCCCAGTCTTGGCAAATGAAAAGTATTCTGAAGTAGGGGTCTCAGGTTTTTTCAATTGAATCAATTCCAAAAGATCGACTTCCAACCCTTCGATCCTTTGGCTTTAGAAATAGAATTATGGGTAGCTCGAAAAATTAATTTGAAATGATCTGAGTAGTACCAAGTCCCAATCTTTACTAGAATCCAGGATTTCATCAGGAGAGGAAAAAAAGAGGCTGTCCAAAATGAACAGCCTCTCGAATAACAAACGATAAAATTTGATTAATTCAAGAACTCATCAAAAGTCAGGCTGACAAAGTACATGCTTCCGACTGTTGGATTACCCCAAGCCTGACGATAGCCATCATTAAACAAGTTGGTACCACCAACCTTGATGATAGACTTCAAGCTTTTAAGCTTATAGCTAAACTGAGCATCAAATGTTCCGAATGCAGGCATCACCGAAAGCTGCTGTGAAGAAACTGCTGGAGCTACAAAAGATGACTGCCATACAAATTCTCCCTGCCATCTGTAAGAGAATGCAAACCCAAGATTCTTCACAAACTCTCGGTTAGCAAAGTTGATCACGTAACGATATTCCGGTGTGTTGAAAGCAGGCTGGAAGCCTGTTTCTGCAAGTTCGTCTAGGTTTGAAAGCGTATTGAACGATACGTTACCTCCGATTGAGTAATTCTTTGGAAGTTTATAATCTGCACCCAATGCCCATCCCCAAGATTTGATGATCTCGGTACGATTAACCGGTATAGAATAAACGTTTCTGGTGTTGGCAGACAACAAGTTGATTCCAAGAGCTGAAGCTGGATTTTGTGGATTAGGATTTCTATCCTGAATCAATACCTGACCACCAATGAAGTTCTCAAAACGGTTAAAATATGCATACGCATCGATCAATAGACGATTTGAATAAAGGCCTTTGTAACCGATTTCAAACGATTTTACTTTTTCAGGTCTAAACTGAGTCAATTGGAAAGTAGTCAATTTGTCTTGATTGGCCTGAGCTGCAAAAACAGGAACTAACTGCGGCACTGCAGCGGCTATAAATGCCTGAATAGCTTGCGGGTTATTTGGTAATTGTCCATTTCTAATTGCTTCATCAGCTCTTCTTTGTGCTTCCGCAAGGGCTAATTGCTGAATGGCCGGATCCCTTGTTGAATCTAGAAAAGCATTACCAAATGCGGTCACTGTAGCTAAGCTGTAAACTGGGTTTGCATTGAAATTATATCGATCTCTGAAAAACTGAAGACCACCCAATAATCTTGCCTGTGGAGTGACCAAGTCGATATATTGATCTTGGGTAGAAGGAATTCTGAAACCGGTTTGATAAGAACCTCTAAAGTTGTGGTTGTTGATAGAATATACACCGGAAACTCGAGGAGACCACTGACCGTCAAAATTCTCATTTTTATCGTAACGTACAGAGGCAGTCAATTTGAATTTGTCATCAAAAAGGCGCTTAGCTCCTTGGATATATCCACCGTATTCATTGATTCTGAATTCGTCACCATTTTCATCCACTGCAAAAAGGGTTTTTTCTGAGTTCAGTGCATAAATTCTATAATTAGCACCTACTACAAAATCAGCCCAAGTGATATCAGTCAGCTGATAAGATCCTTCCAAATGATAAAGGTTTGTTTTGTCTACGAACTGAGATCCAATTCTACGTGGGGGAGTTTGGAATTGTCCAGGGATAGGAGTGGAAGTGGTCGCAGCCAAAGCCTGCTGAAATTCAGGACTTCCGGGTTGGAATCTACCTTGATCAGCTACCCCTCGAGCTGCTGTATGCGCAGCTTGATCGGTTGCACCGGTTAGCTTTGCCTGCGCGAAAGCTCCGACATATTGACCGAACCAAGTCTCGGATGGTTTCCATGCTTCATTGATTGCATTGGCGGCAATAGCCACAGCAAATGCATCACCCGATCTTTCTTGAGTGGTATAAGCCCTCAAAAACCAGTTTGCCCCTCTCAACTCAGCTTTGTATTGCCCCATATTGAAATTGGCGATGGAGTAACGGTCAGCACCTGTGTAGACAGTGGTTCCAAAACCATAATTTCCTTGAAAGATAGCTTCAACCCGGTCATTCAATCTCCAATGCAAAGCAGCGTTAAGCTTAAGTGACTTGGTATTGTAATCAGCTAAATCTCTTTCGGCATATCCAGTTCTTGATACTTGGGTTTGTGGAATGATTCCCAATGCAGCCTGAGGTAAAAGCCCTGCCTGTACCAAAGATTGACCGACAGTAAACATATTTTGAGTGCTTTCATCACCATAGATATTCACACCATTGTATCCGGGGTTTGTCCCACGGTTACCGTCAAATCCAAAGCCATTTGCCAAAGACTGATCTCTGAAATCATTGGCCTGCCAATCATCCGCACGAAGGTAGCCCACGTTCATCTTGAAAGCCACTTTATCACTGAAGGCCTTGGCATATCTGGCACTGAAGTCATAGAAACCTGTCCCAGGCTGAGATCTGCCACTTTCATGCATCAAGCCGGTGCGGACATTCGCCGAGAGGCCTTGGTACTGAAATGGATTTTTGGAAGTCATCAACAAAATACCATTGATGGCATTGGGACCATAAAGAGCGGAAGAAGCTCCGGGAAGTAATTCTACACTTTCCAAATCCAGCTCGGAAATACCTACAATATTACCTACTGAGAAGTTCAGGCCCGGAGCCTGATTGTCCATCCCATCAATCATTTGAACAGTTCTGACATTGCCATTGGCATTGAAACCTCGAGTGTTAAAGGATTTAAAAGTCAGGGATTGGGTACTCATTTCAACGCCTTTCATATTGTTCAAGGCATCATAGAAACTCGCCTGAGGAACTTCACGAATAGCGATGATATCCATTTTTTCCACGGAAACCGGAGATTTCATAATGCTCTCTTCCACTCTGGAGGCAGAGATCACCACTTCCTGTCCCAAAATGGAAGATTCTGCCAGTTCTACAGACAGATTGGTCATTCCTCCGCTAACCTCAACTTCTTTGGAATTGAATCCCACCATGGAAAATACTAAAGTAAAAGGTGGGTCCTGATTGACATTAAGCGTGAATTTACCTGATAGGTCGGTAATCGTGCCGATCACTTTGCCTTTCACGATGATGTTCACGCCCACTAAGGTCTCCTTGGTTTGAGCATCGGTGACCGTTCCGGAGATGGTTGTCTGGGCCAGGGCAATGGTAGTTCCCAAGGAAACTAGCAATACCAATGAAAACACTGTGCCCCAGATTTTTCTGGTAAAATTTTTCATAGGCTATTTTGTGAAATTGTTAGGATGATTTTCAATTGGGTTTTTTTACAATTCAATTACTCGAAATTTATAGTAAAAAGGCAATTTTCTATGGATCTATAAGAAAAAAAAATAGGTATTATATAAGGCTAAAAATGCTTAAAAATGGAAACTGAGGCAGTTTTTTCTAAAAAAAGCTAATAAAAGGCGAATTCTGTTGAAGAATAATTCTATGGATTTCGTTTTTATTATTAAATCAGTAAATCTGTCTTTTTACAATTGATCTGTAATAATAAAAAAGCCCACTCTGTGGTGGGCTACTGTACACTATTGATTTTTAGTTAATTAAGAATTTTTCCTGTTTTCCTCATTGACATGCTTCACCAATCGGTCACACAGCTCTTTCATTTCTTCTGACATATATTCATCCCCTGTACTGTTTAGGATGGTTTGGGCCATTCCGCCTAGGATATCAATATAAAACCTTTTCATCTCTACCACAGACATATCTTCAGTCCAAAGGTCAATTCGAAGCGTGGAGTGATTAAGATTATCCCAAACGTTTAGACTGATACTTTTAGTAGATTCCATGCCCTCAGCTTCTTTGTCTGAAGCGTCCCACAGGATAGCTTTGGGAAGGTTATTGCTGTCCAGTTCTACCTGGAATTTGATTTCTGATTTCTTCATTATTTTTGATTTTATCGGGAAACCGACTTTATACCCGGCTGGTTCCACCAAGTGAAATTAATCGAATCTCATTTCCGGGATTTCCCCTTCGATTATAAGTTTTCCGGCTGTTTTTGCTTTTATTTCTTCTACACTCACTCCTGGAGCTCTTTCCTTAAGAATAAATCCACCCTTAGGGTCTACCTCTAATACAGCAAGATCAGAGACAATTTTTTTTACACAGCGTATGCCTGTAATCGGTAAGCTACAGGAGGGAAGAAGCTTGGATTGCCCGTCTTTGGAACAATGCTGCATGGCCACTATGATATTTTTGGCAGAAGCCACCAAATCCATGGCACCTCCCATACCCTTGACCATTTTACCGGGAATTTTCCAATTGGCGATGTCTCCGTTTTCGGAAACCTCCATAGCACCTAAAATGGTCAGGTGAACATGGCCACCCCGTATCATGGCAAATGATTCAGAGGAGTTGAAAAGGGCAGAGCCGGGGACCATGGTGATGGTTTGTTTTCCGGCGTTGATCAAGTCAGGGTCGATTTGATCTTCGGTGGGGAAGGGGCCAATGCCCAACAAGCCATTTTCAGATTGCAAGACCACATCCAAATGGGATGGAATGTAATTGGCAACCAACGTAGGAATACCGATTCCGAGATTGATGTATTGCCCGTTTTCCACCTCTTGAGCGATCCGTTGGGCGATTTGTTCTTTGGTTAGCATTTGGGTTTGTTCTAGGATTCAGAAGACAAGATGTAAGAAACAAGACTATCCGACTTCTTTTTGCTTATTTTTTTGAGACAGTTCTTTGTTCGATTCGCTTTTCGTAGTCCTTTCCTTGGAAAATACGCTGTACATAGATGCCGGGCGTATGGATTTGATTTGGATCCAATTCGCCTGCCGGTACCAATTCCTCGACTTCAGCAATGGTGATTTTCCCAGCCGCAGCCATCATCGGATTAAAATTCCTTGCCGTTCCTCTGAAAATCAGGTTGCCGGCAGTATCGCCTTTCCAGGCTTTGACTAACGAAAAATCCGCACGAAGCCAACGCTCCATGAGATATTCCTTCCCATCAAATTCTCTGATTTCTTTCCCTTCCGCCACCTCTGTGCCGACACCTGCCGGAGTGAAGAAAGCCGGAATTCCAGCGCCTCCAGCACGAACCCGTTCCGCTAGGGTTCCTTGGGGAATAAGGTCTACTTCCAGTTCACCGCTCAAAAGTTGACGCTCAAATTCTGCATTTTCGCCCACATAGCTGGAAATCATTTTCTTTACCATCCGCTTTTTGAGCAGCAGACCTATTCCAAAATCCTCAACCCCTGCGTTGTTGGAAACGATAGTAAGATTCTTGATGTCTTTTTCCAGTAAGGCTGCGATACAATTTTCAGGTATACCGCTCAATCCAAATCCGCCCATCATCAAAAAGGCGCCACTGGGAATGTCTGCAACCGCTTCGCGAGCGTCTTTGACAGTTTTGTTGATCATATCTTTGGGTTTATAGTATGGCCTTGGCTGTTTTTTGATCCTGGAAAAGCTGATTTTTCAACGCTTCCAAACTTTCAAATTTTTTTTCTTCCCGAATAAATTCCCGGAAATAAACTGTAATCAATTTGTTGTAAAGGTCGCCCTGAAAATCAAACAGGTGAGCTTCTACCGTTTTCTTGGAACCGTCCACTGTGGGACGATTGCCTATATTGAGCATTGCTTTGTAGAGAATTCCTTCTACTTTGGCCTCTACGGCATAAACGCCGTCATGAGGGATAAGTTTGTAATCATTGGGAATATGGATATTGGCTGTCGGAAATCCAATCGATCTGCCGATTTGCTGCCCTTTAACGACCAATCCATTCAACTCATATGGCCTTCCCAAGTAATTGGATGCGGTTTTGACGTCACCTAATTCGAGCGCCTTCCGGATTTTGGTGCTGGATACTCCAATATCTTCGACATCCTGCCGGGATATTTCCTCCAATTCAAAACCAAAATCACTGCTGTGTTCTTTAAGGTATTCGAAGCTTCCTTCTCTGTTTTTACCAAAGCGGTGATCATAGCCGATGACCAGTTTTTTGGTCTGAATTTTATCAATCAATACGCTACGGATAAACTCCTCCGAACTCAACTGTGAAAATTCCTGAGTGAAAGGTATGGTGACCAAATGATCTATACCAAACTGCCTGAGCAAATTTGCCTTCTCCTCAAAAGTGGAGAGCAATCTCAGATCGTGCTCATTGGGATATAGGACCAACCGAGGATGAGGCCAAAAAGTGATCAAGACAGTTTCACCCTGGATCTTTCTTGCGATTTCACGGATTCGACGGATGATTTTTTGGTGACCTAAATGGACTCCATCAAAAGTACCCGAAGTGACTACCGCATTGGGTACCGGAAGAAATCCCTCCAATCCTTCATAGATTTTCATGGGGACGCGCCTTTATTTCTTCCACTAAATCCAACACTTTTTTTGCATCCCGAAGATGATGACCACCGATTCTGGTACGGCAAAGTGTTTTTAAATAGGCACCCACACCAAGAATCTCACCCAAATCCCTTGCAAGACTTCGGATATAGGTTCCTTTGGAACAGGAAATCCTAAAATCTACCTCATTGCCTTCAAATCGTGTAATTTCAAACTCCCTAACTTCCACCGGACGGGGGTCCATTTTGACTTCTTTGCCTGCTCTGGCTGACTCATACACTCTCCGCCCGTCCACTTTGATTGCTGAGTGCATGGGAGGAATTTGAAAGATGTTTCCGGTGAGCTGATGCGCTGCTTTTTCCACCATTTCCAAGGTAATATGAGTAGGGTCCGACACCTGGATTACCGGTTTTTCAAGATCAAAAGATTCGGTAGTGGCTCCGATCACAAAAGTTCCTGTGTACTCTTTTTCCTGGCCCATGAAGGTCTCGATCTGCTTGGTCATCTTCCCGGCACAGACGATCAACAGGCCAGTAGCCAATGGGTCCAGGGTCCCTGCATGACCCACCTTTTTGATTCGGAGGGCATTTCTGACTTTTTTGACCACATCAAAAGAGGTCCATTCCAGAGGTTTGTCTATTAGAAAAACTTCTCCGTAAGCTTCTTGCTGCATGCGTTTTTACTTTGCTTTGGTTGACAAAGCGTATGGATTAGCTTTTTTCTCCTTTGGAAAAAATGGCATAAAACTCAAATATAAAACCTGCCAGCGTAACGATAGGACCAATCGTAAGTCCGAGGATTCCATTACCGTGTGGTTGTCCATCAAGCCCAATCAAAATAAAACCCAAAACGATAAGCCCCAGGCCGATAAGCATGAGTCGATAGTTTTTCTTGGTAAAAGGAAAAGAGGTGTTGCTCATGGTTTAGTAAAGTTCGTCCAAGGACATGTTCAAATATTTGTTTACCGCACGCAAAGTACTCAATACGGAAAGAATTCCTCCGATTAAAACCAGTCCTCCAAACAGAATTAACATTAATTCAAAGTTTTGTAGCATGGCAAAACCTTCAATATTGGCTTGGGTATATTGGATCAATCCAAATAAAATCCCTGAAGCAACCAATCCCGCTAGCATGCCAAAAAAGAAGGCTCTGAACAAAAACGGCTTTCGGATAAATCCACGGGTTGCACCGACTAATTGCATCGAACGGATCAAGAATCGCTGGGAAAATAAGGCCAGGCGAATCGTATTATTGATCAGCATTACGACTGTAATAATCAAAATCAATATAAAGCCACCCATAACCAAACTCACTTTCAGTAAATTTTTATTGATTGAGTCAACTAAGTCAGTCATGTAGGAAACCTCAAAAACTCCGGGAAGTGCCTCCAGTTCTGTCGCGATCTCGTTGATTTGTTCGGAACTTTGAAATTCCTCCGCCACTGAAAACACAAAGCTGTCTCTGAGCGGATTGTCTTCCAAAAACTTGGTGAAATCTTCGCCTGTACTTTGGATAAATGTAGCTGCTGCCTCCTCATCGGAGATAAATCTAAGGCTGGAGGTATCGGCTTTGATCAGGATAAACGGTCGGGTAGAGATATTTTTCTGAAGATCTTTCAATTGATCCTCGGAAAGATTTTTGTCCAAAAACACCTGGATTTCCACATTTTCGCGAATCATTTTCGTGAGCGATTTGGCCTGTATCAATATGATCCCAAATAATCCCACGATGAAAAGAGAAAGAGTAGTGCTAAAGAGCACACTTCCGAATTTGAAATAGCCTAGTGTTTTTTTTGTTCGGGAAGGACCTGCCATGGATTAGAAAATTCAGTTCAAAAATAGAAAAGCCTTTGGGATTTAACCAATCGATGTGCCAGAAAGGATCGGAATGACTTTTTCTCCTGAAATTCCCCAAACTTTGTCTTTCTCTTTTGGACTGATCAAAGCCAAGCCCGTGAAATTCCCAAAACTTGGTAATATCAACGTATGACTCGACCAATAAAAACAAGGAATACGAACCGATTGCCTGGCTTTGCCCCTTAAAAAAATGCCCGGATGGATATGTCCACACACATTTAGATGTCCGCCTTCACTATTTTCAATAGGCTCATGAGACAGCGCAAAGGACTCGATAATCAAAGGCTCCTGATGGACTTTCATCACAGATTGGCCATATAAAAAGGTGGGGAGGATGTCATGATTTCCTTTGACCAAATGAAATCGGGTTTGATCAAAAACCTTCAGAAAAGTATTCAACTGTTCCCATTGTTCATTCCAGTCACTGTGAAAAAGATCACCAAGAAAATAGGTATCGGAAGGCTTGAGCTCGTTGTGCAGTTTTTCGAGTTTTTGAAAATCAGCTCGATGAATAGGTTCGGGGATCGGAATTCCGGACTTTCTAAAATGTGCGGCTTTTCCGAAGTGCAAATCTGCAATCAACAGGATATTCAACTCTTTGATCCAAAGGGCTTTTTCCGGTAAAAGAAGAAGAGAAAACCCTTTAAAATCAATCCAGCATCCCTTCGCCTTGGTTTTATTTTTTTGCAACTCACTCATAACAATTCCAAAAGTATCCGTATTTAGAGATATCAAAACATCGTATTTATGAAAATCCGACAATTTATTTCAGCCTTTGTTTTGCTCTCACTTTTCTCCTTTGGAAAAACGATTGCGCAAACTGAAAGCTCTATTCTAGGAGTCTGGTATAACACCGAGAAAACTGCCCAGGTAGAAATTTTGAAGAAAGGAAATGAGTTTCTGGGGAAAATTATCTGGCTAAAGGATCCAAACCCGGATGGGAAGCCTGCTACTGATAAAGAAAATTCCGATCCCAAACTCAAAACCAGGCCCTTGATGGGGCTCCCTATTTTAGAGGGATTAAAATACTCCAGTGGCGTATGGAAAGGAGGCCAAATCTACGACCCTAAATCAGGCAAAACCTATTCCTGTGAAATCAAATTAAAATCGCCCGAAGTCTTGGAAGTCAAGGGGTACATTGGTTTTTCATTTGTGGGTCGAACAGTGGAATGGACTAAAGCGAAGAAATAAAGAAGGCCTGCATGGATATCCCTGCAGGCCTCTTTTTACATGGAAATTTGATTAATTCTCCAGATAAAATGATTTGAGTATATAAGTCAATTGCTCAAACTCGATCAAAAAGGCATCGTGACCTGCGGTGGACTGGATTTCTTTGTAGGTACCTCTTCGCACTTTTTGACTGATGAATTGGGATTCTTCGGGTAAAAACAACAAATCCGAATTGACCCCAACCGTCAACACTCTGGCTTCGATCTGTGCCAGACTTGCCTCGACTCCACCTCGATTTCTACCCAAATCATGACTGTCCATAGCCTTGCTGAGTGCCCAATAGGAGAGCGCATTGAACCGCTTGGCCAGTTTTTGACCTTGGTAGCGTAAATACGAAGAGGCCTTAAATCCATCTAATTTTTCATCGTTTTCGCTTTGCTTGATGCGAAGATCAGCTGGATGTCGATAGCTCAGCATGGCAATCGCTCGGGCAGTTTCAAGTCCCTTGAGTCCGGCATCCTCCCGTTTTTCTCCCCAAGTACAATCTGACTCGATCGCCATTCGCTGGGTTTCGTTGAAGCCGATGACCCAAGGGGAAGATTTGGCAGTAGAGGCCAGAATTACCGCATTTTTCAATCGTTGACCCAGGGTCACAGACCACTCCAAGGCTACTTGACCTCCCAAAGAACCTCCGATCAAGGTGTGAATTTGATCCAATTGCAGGTAATTCCGCAACCTCTCCAAGCTAAGCGCCAAGTCTCTTGGGGTCAGTTGTGGAAAATCATAGTAGTAAGGTTTACCGCTTTCAGGATTAATACTAAGAGGGTTGGTAGATCCATAATTGCTTCCCAGCAAGTTGGCGCAGATGATGAAGTGATTGGCCGGATCGAAAAATTTGTCTTCTCCAATCAGGCCATTCCACCATTCAGCAGCCTTAGAATCTCCCGTGAGGGCATGAACTACCCAGATGACATTGGAGCGATCCGAATTGAGTTGACCATAGGTGGTGTAGGCGATTTGAAACTGTTTAATAACTTCGCCTGATTCCAAGTGTAAAGGGTCAACTGATTCGAAAATCTCCGTAGTCATAGTCAAATCTGCAAATGCGCTAATCAAATTCATTGAGGTAATTAAAGTTTATCGAATGCCTGCTGAAGATCAGCCTTAATATCATCGATGTGCTCGATACCAAGGGATAGTCGCAGAAGGGTAGGAGTCACACCTGCGGCTTTTTGTTCTTCATCAGAAAGTTGCTGATGGGTGGTGGCCGAAGGTTGGATAATCAGAGTTTTGGCATCACCCACATTGGCTAAGTGAGACACCAATTCCAGATTATTGATAAACTGCGAAGTGGATGACTTGTCACCTTTTAGTTCAAAGCTCAGAACTCCACCAAATCCATGTTTAAGATATTTTTTGGCCACAGCATGATAAGGAGAGGAGGCCAGACCGGGGTAATTTACCTTAGAGACTTTAGGATGAGCTTCCAACCATTTTGCTATCTCCAGTGCATTGTCAACAGTTCGTTGCACGCGAAGCGAGAGTGTCTCGATTCCCTGAAGCAACAAGAACGAATTGAAAGGGCTGATAGCTGGTCCCAGATCGCGTAGACCTTCCACACGGGTTCGGATGGCAAAAGCGATGTTAGGAAGCCCCAGCGGATTATTATCACCGAATACTTCCCAGAAATTCAATCCGTGGTATCCTTCTGAAGGCTCAGAAAACTGCGGGAATTTTCCATTGCCCCAGTTGAAATTTCCGCCATCCACGATGATCCCACCGATGGAAGTACCATGTCCGCCAATCCACTTGGTGGCTGATGCTGTCACGATATTTGCTCCATGGGCGATAGGCTGGCAGAGGAACCCTCCTGCTCCGAAAGTATTATCCACAACCAGCGGAATTCCATGCTTCTTGGCCAATGCAGCTACTGATTCAAAATCTGGGATATTAAACTCCGGATTCCCGATCGTTTCCAAATAAATCGCTTTGGTTTTGTCATCAATCAGCTTTTCCAGATCCTCGGCTTTGTCGCTTTTTGCAAATCGCGCATCTATTCCAAGCCGCTTGAATGCAACTTTAAACTGGTTGTAAGTACCCCCATAGAGGAAAGGAGAGGAAACGAAGTTTTCACCTGCTTGTAGAATATTGTGCAAAGCCAAAAGCTGAGCCGCCTGACCGGATGCAGTAGCTACTGCTGCCACACCGCCTTCAAGAGCGGCCAGACGCTTTTCAAATACATCCGTGGTCGGATTCATGATCCGGGTGTAAATATTACCGAATTCCTTCAGGCCAAAGAGATTGGCTCCATGCTCTGCACTGTTGAAAGTGTAAGATGTGGTCTGGTAGATCGGCACAGCACGGGAGTTAGTAGCAGAATCTGGTGTTTGTCCAGCATGGAGCTGGAGGGTTTCGAAACGATAGTTTGCTGACATAAAATTGAGGTTAAAGGGTTAAGAGAATAATAAAAAGGGATTGCTCCCAGAGAAATTCTAGAGAATATTCGGATCAAAATAAATGGCACATGCAAGAAATTGCACAGCCAAAATTGAAGATGTTGGAGAAAATTTGCTCGAAGCCGAGGGAAAGGGAGAAGGTAAATTGCCTGTTCATCATACGAGGAATTTATAGTTCCAAATGAGACCTTCTCATTTGGCAGGAATTGGCACCTTTCCGCCGCGGCGGAAGGTTGCCAGAGGGTCATCGAGCCTGTCTCTCGCCTCTTCTTTATAAATCCTCACACGGAAAAAGTGAAAGGACAGTGCAAAGAAAAGCCCCTATTTTTGAAAATCAAACACTAGGGGCTTAAATTCCTTTAAGATTTTACAAAATCTGATCGTCAGAGTACCTGAAGACAGGATGAATATTGTCAAAATCAGGGAGAATAGTGGTCAATTCCTTGACCAATCCATTATCCAGCCCATAAACCCATCCATGGATCTCTGGGGATTTACGCTCCTTCCAAGCTTTTTGAATGATGGAAGTTTTGAGCAAATCCTGGCACTGTTCCAATACATTGAGCTCAACTAGGCGGTTTACC
Organism: Algoriphagus aquaeductus; assembly: GCF_003253485.1. GTDB lineage: Bacteria > Bacteroidota > Bacteroidia > Cytophagales > Cyclobacteriaceae > Algoriphagus > Algoriphagus aquaeductus. The sequence continues at coordinate 178,297 of NZ_QKTX01000007.1, forward strand.
CGGTCTTTATGTTCGGAGATCGAATCAATCTCCGATTCGTAGTTTTTATACACCTCCTTGATATTTCTCAGCCACTTATTGATCAATCCGAAGCTTTGATGCCCAAGTGCTGCTTCTACACCTCCACACCCATAGTGTCCACAAACTATGACATGTTCTACTTTCAGGACTTCTACGGCATATTGGAGTACCGAGAGCATATTGAGATCTGTGTGCACCACCATATTCGCAATGTTTCGATGAACAAATACTTCTCCCGGATCTGTGCCTGTGATTTCATTGGCAGGCACACGACTGTCTGAGCACCCGATCCATAGAAATTTAGGTTTTTGTTGCTTTGCCAAGCGTTGAAAAAAGTCCTTGTCTCCCTGAAGTTTTTCTTCAGACCAGGCCTTGTTTTGTAATAGTAGTTTTTCGTAAGGGTTCATAGTGCTTCTCTTAAATGATAGGAATAACCTTCAATAGTGATTGAAATATCTTTGGTATGGGCTGAAGAAATAAAATCATTGAGTACCTCCTGAATATCATGGTCTATAAATCTTGCCTTGGAACCATTCAGAATCACATTACTGCCAGGAGGAATTTGGGCGAGTTCTCTCATCAAAGGGGCTTTGTTCAAGAAAGAAACATCTTTTTGAAGCTTGACTAGGTAGTTACCATTCAACTCAGTGACCAAAATAGCTTTTTGGAAATTAGTCTTGATCACGAAAAATAAACCTACTATCATACCGATCCCAATACCGACCAGTAAATCGGTAAACAAAATGGCAATCACGGTGAATATGAATGGTAAAAACTGGTTTATCCCTTTTTCATATTCATGAACAAATATGGATGGCTTGGCCAACTTGTATCCTACCAGAAAAAGAACTGCTGCCAGGCAGCTCAATGGAATTTGATTCAGGAGCTCCGGAATGCTCAGCACCAAAACCATTAATAAAATTCCATGAAAAATAGCTGAAAGTTTGGTTCGGGCACCCGAGGCAATGTTGGCGGAGGTTCTGACGATGACTGCTGTGATGGGTAATCCTCCGATCAATCCCGATAAGGTATTTCCCACCCCTTGGGCAACGAGCTCCTTACTTGCGGGAGTAATTCGTTTATAGGGATCCATTTTGTCTCCGGCTTCTATAGACAGAAGGGTCTCAATACTCCCAATTACAGCCAAGGTCACGGCTACGATCCAAAAAGCAGGATCAGCTATCAATCCAAAATCCGGAAACGTCAATAAAGAAGGCAGTTCACTAAAGCTGTCGAGATCCGGTATGGTTACCAAATGCTCATCTACAAGCTCCCACTCTGGTTTGATCTTACTATACAAGGCATTAATTACTATCCCGGAAACTACCGCCCACAATGCACCGGGTACGACACCCAAAATCCTATGGCTTTTGATCCGTGGGCGCTCAAAAAAAATCAGGATTCCCAAGGCCACCAATACCACAGGAATTGCACCTGGATTATTATAAAGAAAGGCGTTGTAAATTTCTGTAAACGTGTTTTGATCATCCATTTGCTTGAAGGCCAAATCACCCAAATAGTCTTTATCATAGCCTAGAGCATGGGGTATTTGCTTTAGAATCAAAATCAACCCGATAGCAGTAAGCATCCCTTTAATCACAGAATGGGGAAAATAATAGCCTAAAATTCCTGCTTTGGCTAATCCTAAGGAGAACTGAATCAATCCTGCCACTACCAGTGCACCTAAAAACAATTCAAAAGTTCCAAGACTTGAGATCGAATCTAGAACAATCACTGTCAAGCCAGCCGCTGGACCGCTTACCGATACATGGGATTTTGAAAATGAACCGATTACAATCCCTCCAACAATTCCTGCAATCAATCCGGAAATTGGTGGGGCACCACTTGCAATTGCAATCCCCAAACACAGCGGGAGTGCGACCAAAAAAACCACTAAACTGGCCTTAAGATCGTATCGGAGGTTTTCACCAAATAGGCTTTTCATAGTTGATTTACTTCAAAAGTGCAGTTGGGTAATAAAACTGACTTAAGATAAAAGTAAAATTTTCAAATGAAAATCTTGCCTGCTTAGGATTTGATGAAAGGTAGTTTTACCCTAATAAATGCTGAATGGCCTGATCCATCTTTTCAAATCGGAAATCACCAATTTGAAGGGTCATTTTGGATTTAATTTCATCCAAACAAAGATTCCCAATGCTTCCTTCATGCGTGTGGTTGACTTTGCTTTGATCCGGAGCAAATTGATTTGCCTCGATGTCCAAGCCTACCTTTTTGTAAGCATCGCGGAAAGGCATTCCCTGTAATACCAGATCATTGACTACTTCAACTGAAAAAAGATGCTTGTAAAACGAATCTTGAAGGATGTTTTGCTTCACCTTGATCTCCTTGAACATAAACGTACTCATGCTGAGACAGGACTTAAGGCTCTCGAAAGCCGGGAAAATCTCTTCTTTCAGTAACTGCATATCCCGATGGTAGCCTGTACTCATATTCGTCAGAAGAAAGCTTACTGAAGTCGGGACCGCTTGGATCTGATTCGTTTTGGCTCGGATCAATTCAAATACGTCTGGATTTTTCTTATGCGGCATGATGCTGCTTCCCGTAGTCAAATTGTCCGGGAAGGTGAGGAATGCAAAATGCTGATTCATAAACAGGCAGACATCCGTAGCCAGTTTGTTGAGCGTTCCCGCTATCCCTGCCAAAGCAAAAGCCAAGGTTCGTTCGGTTTTTCCACGGCTGTTTTGGGCATTGATCACGTTGTGATGCAGATCGGCAAAGCCTAAAAGCTCGGTAGTCATGGTCCGATCCAATGGAAAACTTGATCCATAGCCAGCAGCAGAACCCAATGGATTTTTATTGCTCAGGTCAAAGGCAGACTTCAGCATTCCCAAATCTTCGGTCAAACCTTCCGCAAATGATCCAAACCAAAGTCCAAAGGAGGAAGGCATGGCCAATTGGGTATGGGTGTAACCCGGCATCAAGTCGTTTTTGTGCTTTTCTGCCAGGGAAATCAGTAAATCAAAAAGGGTCTGAGTTTCTTCAATGATCTCCCGAATGGCTGCCCGGTAATACAGCTTCAGATCCACTAAAACCTGGTCATTTCGACTTCTGCCGCTGTGCAGCTTTTTCCCTACTTCACCATAGCGCTCCGTAAGCAAAAACTCCACCTGAGAGTGCACATCTTCCACGCCCGGTGCAATCTGAAACTGGCCTTTTTCGATTTCAAAATAGATTTCTTTCAATCCTTTCTGGAGAATCTGATTGTCCTCTTGAGTCAACAGACCGATTTTGGCCAGCATGTGGGCATGTGCCATCGAGCCCAGCACATCAAAAGGTGCGAGAAGAATATCAAATTCCGGATCACGACCGATGGTAAACTGTTCGACTTCCTTTTTGCTATCGGTAGCTTTTTGCCAGATTTTCATGATTCAAGAGTTAGCTGAGTGCTGCGTAGTGATTGATAATGGAGATGTAGCCTTGGATACCGGCTTTGATCTCTTCCAGGTAAATGTATTCGTCTGCGGTATGCGAACGGGCGGAGTCTCCGGGGCCGATTTTAACCGAAGGGTAGGGAATCAGTGCCTGATCGGAAAGGGTGGGACTCCCAAAAGTCTCCAAATCCAATTCATCTGCCACTCGATACATCAGGTGATCGTTGGGCAAATGAGAAGACTGAAGACGAAGCGATCGAGGTGTCAGTTCTGCTTTAAGGATATCCTGAAGCTCTTCCAATGCTCCTTCCAGCGTGTATGCGTCTGTCACTCTCACGTCCAACACATATTCGCAAAGGTCAGGAACTACATTGTGCTGCTGCCCGGCTTTGATGACAGTACAAGTGACTTTGGTACGACCTAGAAAAGGTGAGGTTTTGCTGAATTGGAAGTTTCGGATTTCTTCCAAATCCTCCATGGCCAGATAGATGGCGTTGATTCCTTCTTCCCGAGCGGCATGCCCTGCTTTTCCGTGGATTTTGGCATCAATCACCAAGAGGCCTTTTTCTGCCACTGCCATTCGCATTTGAGTGGGTTCGCCAACAATAGCCAATTCTGCCTCTGGAAGTTGAGATAGAAGAGAAGAAATGCCGTTCTGACCTGAGATTTCTTCCTCAGCCGAAGCAATCATCAACAAGTTGAAGGGCAACTCTTTGCCGATAAAATGGCAAAAGGTGGCCAAAAGTGCGACCAAAGGTCCTCCTGCATCATTTGACCCGAGGCCAAAAAGCTTTCCATCAGCTACAATCGGGGTAAATGGATCTCTGGTATAGCCTGAGTTGGGTTTGACCGTGTCGTGGTGGGAGTTAAGCCAAACGGTGGGTAAAACGGGATTGTACTCTGTGGCAAAAGCCCAAATATTGTTTCCGGCGCGATGGGTCTCTACTCCCTTTTCCTTTAAAAATTGCTCGATCAGGTCTCCGGTGTTTTTTTCTTCTTTGGAAAAGGAAGGAGTGGAAATCAGCTTTTCCAGCAAATCAACCGCATCGTCAAACAATTTTTTGAAATCCTCCATCAGTACAGATCGTATCGTTGACGCTCAATGGTGGTGCCGGAGGTTTTTCCTTTGGCAGCCAAAAGGAGGTTTTCCGCTTTCCCGATCCAGACATGCTGTACACCTTTTTTCAAAGCATCAAAGGCGTTGTCCAGTTTTGGAATCATGCCGGAGTGGATCACATTTTCTTTACGCAATTCCGCGTAAATATCCTCATTGATCAGAGGGATGATGGAATTTTCATTTTTCTCATCAATCAAAACACCCGCCTTATTGAAGCAAAAGTAAAGATTCACATGATGGTCCTTTGCCAGGCCGGTAGCCAAAGCAGATGAAATAGAATCCGCATTGGTATTGAGCAATTGGCCTTTTTTGTCGTGGGTGATGGCGTTGATCACTGGTTGCAGTCCAGCACTAAGTAAAGTGTCCAATAATTCGGTGTTGATCTCTTGAATATCTCCCACAAACCCATAATCAATCCCTTTCACCGGACGCTTGATCGATCGGATCAGATTGCCGTCTGCACCCGTCATCCCGATGGCATTTACTTTTAAAGCCTGAAGTTTGGCGACGATGTTTTTGTTGATCAGTCCGGCATAGACCATGGTCACGATGTCGAGGGTATCTTTGTCTGTGATTCGACGGCCATCGACCATTTCCGGCATCACGCCCATGCTTTCTCCAAATCGGGAAGCCAGGACTCCACCTCCGTGAACGAGTATTTTATGTCCGGGAAACTTGGCGAAAAGGGTCAAAAACTCATCCAACTTCTCCGGGAAGTCGATGACGTTTCCGCCGATTTTGATAATTGAAATCTTCATAGGTTTGAGAGCTAAAAAAAGAGTTAACCGAGTATTTTGCTGAGTACTGCCTGGGCAGCGTAAATTCTGTTTTCAGCTTGCTTTTGTACCAAAGAGCGTGAACCGTCCAAGATTTCATCGGAGAGCTCAAGGTTTCTTCTTACCGGCAAGCAATGCATTACTTTTCCCTGAGGTGCATTGTTGAAATGATCCTCGGTGAGCATCCAACGGGAGTCGGTGCATAGTATTTTTCCATAATCATTAAAGGCTGACCAATTTTTAACATACACAAAATCAGCATCTTCAAGGGCTTTACTTTGATCATATTCGATGGTAGCACCTTTGGTAAATGACTGATGTAGTTCGTAGCCTTCGGGATGAGTAATTGTGAGGTCATGTCCCATTCCGAGTGACCATTCGGCAAAGCTGTTAGCTACCGCGTGCGGGATCGCCTTGATATGAGGTCCCCAAGTCAGTACCACTTTTGGCTTCTTTTTTCCTACCAAATGCTCCTGAATGGTGATCTGATCGGCTAAACTCTGCAAAGGATGACGGGTAGCTGATTCCAAACTTACTACCGGGATGCCGCTGTATTTGATAAACTGACCAAAGATAAAGTCTGTCATATCTTCCTCCTTGTTGGTCAGGGAGGGAAAAGCGCGAATCGCCAAAATGTCGAAATAGGAACCCAAGACTCCGGCTGCATCTTTGATGTGCTCCACTGTTCCTTTGTTCATGATGGCACCTTCATGCATCTCTAGGGCCCAACCTTCCTTGTCCATGTTGAGCACCATGGCTTCCATGCCCAGATTTTGAGCAGCAATTTGGGTAGAAACTCGTGTTCTAAGCGATGGATTGAGGAAAATGCAACCCACTCGCTTGCCCTGACCTTTGGCTTGGTCGAGAAGTGGATTGGCTTTGTAGGCAATCGCTAAATCGATCAATTCCTGACCTAGCTCTTTGGATTCAAATTGGGTAAAATACTTCATGGTTTATGGTTAAAAGAACCTTAAAAAACTCAATTGCTTAGGATTTCTTTCAAAGCGGTCAAGAACGAATTTAACTGATTCCATTCGACAGACAAAGGAGGTAGAAGTCGGATCGTCTGTTTTCCGGCAGCCGAACCGGTGAACATGTGGTATTTTTTCACCAGTTCATTTCGGACTGGGCCAGCATCTCGATCTAAGTCAATCCCGATCATCAGACCCTTTCCTCGAACATCGATGATTCCCGGAATGATCTTCAACTCCTCAATCAACCGATCTCCGAGCTCCAATGCTTTTGCCTGCAGATTTTCCTGTTCCAAAACCTCCAACACCGCCAATCCCGCAGCGCATGCTAAGTGATTGCCTCCAAAGGTGGTTCCCAACAAGCCATAGCTCGCTTTGAATTCCGGAGAAATCAATAAGCCACCGATTGGAAATCCATTGCCCATGCCTTTGGCCATCGTGATCAGGTCAGGCATTATGCCATCGACCCACTGATGCGCGAAGAATCGACCGGTTCGGCCATAGCCCGACTGCACCTCATCGAGGATTAATTTAGCTTCGTATTTCTTAGCCAAAGAAGAAATACCACGAAGAAAATCAGGTTCGGGAACCTGAATTCCGCCCACTCCTTGGATTCCTTCAATGATAATGCCGGCAATGGTATTGGATTTCAGGGCTTCCTCTACGGAGTCCAAATCACCCCAAGGAAGGATATGAAAATCCTCTCGGGCATTGCAAGGAGCTATGATTTTCGGGTTGTCTGTCAAAGCCACAGCACCGGAAGTTCGGCCATGGAAAGCACCTGAAAAAGCAATGAAACCGGATTTCCCTGTGGCAAAAGAGGCCATTTTGATGGCATTTTCATTGGCTTCTGCTCCTGAGTTGACCAAGAAAAGCTGATAGTCATGCAGACAGGAGAGGTGGCCAAGTTTTTTGGCCAATTCCTGCTGGATTGGAATCTCCACTGAATTGGAATAGAAGGCGATTTTGTCCAATTGGTCTTTGATACGCTTCACATAATGCGGATGCGTATGACCGATGGAGATCACTGCATGACCTCCGTAAAGGTCTAAATATTCTTGCCCCTGATCGTCCCAAAGCCGACAGCCTTCGGCGCGGTCAATGGTGACTGGAATGAGGGGATATACGTCGAAAAGATTCATTGGGAATTACGATTTACGATTTTTGAATTATGAGATCTTTAGGAACTATAACCGTTTTATAAGATCTTAAAATTTACTCTGCTACCTGATATTAGTTGACACCTTAATATCCATTCACTCTTAATTCTTACTCTCAACAAGTGCCTTCTGACCCTGAATTTAGAACTTTTCCAAAGTTTAGAACTTTGGAAAAGTTGTAGAGTGCGAACGTTTTGAGTCTAATTTCTTTTTTCTAGCCTCTTGAATCTAATGTCTTAGGTCTAATGTCTCAGAATGCAATTGATTTAAGATTGAGTCCCAACTTCTCTTCCAGTCCAAATGCCAAATTGAAGTTTTGCACGGCCTGACCGGAAGCACCTTTCAGTAGGTTGTCAATCGCTGAATAAATGACCAATTGTCCGGCTTCTTTTTGGACATAAAGGATGCACTTGTTCGTATTGACTGCTTGCTTGAGGTCGATATCCTGAGTGGACACGAAGGTAAAAGCTGCATCCTTGTAGAATTCCTGGTAAGTTGCCACTGCCTCGACTTCGGATCCTTCAAAAGGAAAATAAACTGTCACCCAAATTCCACGGGAGAAATTGCCTCGGTAAGGCACAAACAAGATTTCTGACCCAAAGTCAGGATTTAGTTGCCTGAATGTCTGCTTGATTTCTTTGAGGTGCTGATGGGTGAAAAGCTTGTAAACCGACATATTGCCGGTTCGGTAGCTGAAATGAGAAGTCTCGGCAAGCTTTTTTCCTGCTCCGGTCGAACCCGTAATGCCGCTGATATGAACTTGATCTTTGATCCAACCCTTGGCTATCGCCGGTGCCAAAGCCAATTGAATTCCCGTCGCAAAGCAACCCGGGTTGGCAATGCGCTTGGCGGTTTTGATTTTTGCCGAGTTTACTTCAGGAAGGCCATAAATGAACCCATTGGACTCGTCTCTGAAATCCGTGGAGAGATCAATGATGACCGTCTCCGGAGAAAAGGAGTGAGCTTCCAAAAAGCCTTTGGTCTCTCCATGGGGAAGGCCCAAAAACACGGCATCCACTTCCGAAGGCACTTCGTCGGTAAACACCAATTCACAATCTCCAATCAAATCCGGATGTGATTCAATGACTTTTTTTCCGTTTTGGCTATTGGAGTGGACACATACCAGTTCGACCGCAGGGTGGTGAACCAAAATCCGAAGGAGTTCACCTCCGGTGTAGCCTGCCGCTCCAATGACCGCTGTTTTGATCTTAGTCATTTCCGCTGTTGACTTTGTGGAAAATGGCAGTTTGGTTACCCAAGATTCGGGTGAATCCTTTCACATCTTCACCGGTGTAGCCTTTGTTCATCTCCCCGTAGCTTCCAAACTTGGAAGACATCAAATCATGTTCAGAGTGGATTCCCAACAAAGTGAATCGGTATGGTTGTAGCAATACTCTGACATCGCCAGAAACAAACTCTTGCGTACTTGCCAAGAAAGATTCAAGATTTCTCATCACCGGATCGAGGTAATGTCCTTCATGCAAGTGATTTCCGTAAAACTCAGCCTGCTGATTTTTCCAGAACATCTGCCACTTGGTCAAGGTATGCTTTTCCAAAAGCTGATGCGCTTTGATGATAATAATAGGTGCAGCAGCCTCAAAACCCACTCGACCTTTGATGCCGATAATGGTATCACCCACGTGTATGTCGCGACCGATTCCATAAGGTGCGGCCAATTCCTGAACTTTCAGAATGGCATCCACAGGATTTCCATAAGTAACTCCGTTAACACCTTTCAATTCCCCTTGATCAAAAGTCAATTTGATTTCTTTTGGCTCGTGTTCAGATACTTGCGTAGGCCATGCTTCCTCAGGAAGATATTCGGAAGAGGTCAAAGTTTCTTTTCCTCCTACCGAAGTTCCCCAGATTCCTTTATTGATGGAGTAGGCTGCTTTCTCAAAATTCATGGAAACCCCATGCTTTTTGAGGTATTCGATTTCTTCCTGACGGGAAAGCTTCAAGTCTCGGATCGGCGTGATGATTTCGATATCCGGCACGATGGTTTGAAAAATCATATCGAATCGAACCTGGTCATTTCCGGCACCGGTAGAACCATGAGCTACGGCTTTGGCGCCAATGGATTTGGCATATTCAGCCAAAGATTTTGCCTGAACGATTCGCTCTGCAGATACCGAAAGGGGATAAGTAGCGTTTTTCAGCACATTGCCGAAAACCAAATATTTGATCACGGACTCGTAGTAATAATCTACCACGTCCAATATGGTGAAGGAAGCTACTCCGAGGGTTTTTGCTCTGGCTTCAATTGCTTTTAATTCCTCAGAAGAAAATCCTCCTGTATTTACAATAGCTGCATGGACTTCATAGCCCAAGTCTTTGGTCAGATGCAAAGCACAAAAGGTAGTGTCAAGTCCTCCACTGTACGCTAATACGACTTTTTTCATAATGTCTAGAAGTTTTGTCCCATCACGGGATGAACGATTTATAGGAAAATACTTTTTACCGTGTCCTTGGATTTGGTGAGTTTGAGCATGACAAACTTTTTCAATCTGACCCATCGGTCAAATAATTTGAGTTCTTTTTTGAAATCATCTCTCAAGGCTAGTTCTTCAGTATGATTTTTCTTGGCGTGAGGATCATAAAGCATAGCGGTACAGAGACAGTTCTGACGGTTTTTCGACATCAAAATCTCATAATTCACGCAACTTTGGCATCCTTTCCAGAATTCCTGATCATCAGTCAGATCTGAATAGGAGACAGGAATGTATCCGAGCTCGGAGTTGATCTTCATTACAGCAGCACCGGTTGTCAAACCGAAAATTTTGGAATCAGGGTATTTTTTACGGCTGAGCTTAAAGATTTCCTGTTTGATTTTTCGTGCCAGTCCATACTTACGGAATTGAGGAGCGACGATCAGGCCGGAATTGGCCACAAACTTTCCGTGGCCCCAAGCTTCAATATAGCAGAAACCTGCCCAAACTCCATCTGAAGTCAAAGCAATTACCGCTTTTCCTTCGTCCATTTTGGTCTCGATGTAGGCTGGGCTTCGCTTGGCAATTCCGGTACCTCGGGCTTTAGCGGAATTTTCCATCTCATCAGTAATCTGCTCAGAGTACTTCTTGTGAGAGGAATCGGCTACTATGATTTTGAAAGAGATTTCTTCCATGGAAATTGCATGAATTGTACTGTTTCTGAAGAAAACAGGGCTTGTGAAGTAAGATTTAAGGAAACTATGAGTCGGAGGGTGTTTTCCACGTAGGAAAACAAACTAGCATATAGGGTCAAACCCTAAAAGTCTGCCTAAATCTCAAAACAGGGGAAAAATTAACCATAGCACCCATTCCCAACGAGATGTTGGATGACTGGGCAGAAGGATTCGCTATGGGGTTAGACTTGATCATGCGTTTGAGGGTGCAAATGTTGTACCTCAATCAATGAATTGCAAGTATTTATTTGTAAAAATTTGTTTGATTCGTTGAAATAATGGAAATAAAACAAAAAATGGCCTTTAATTTTGATACAAAGGCCATGATTTGATTTTGATTTTTATAATTCTCAGGAAGCCATCTCCTTCAATGCTTTTACCAATTGATCGCATTCAGCGGTTGTGGTATAAATATTTGGACTGACGCGCACGCCTTTGACTCCAGAACCATCAATGGGAGCAGTGAAAATTTTATATTTCTCCAGGAGGATTTTCCCCATATCTGCCGGAGTATATTTTTCGACCCATACGTTTCCGATTCCACAGCAACGGGTAGGATCCTCCGGTGTATTTACTTTGATTCCGGGATAATTTCGGACTTGATCCGACCAGTATTTTTGGATAAACCTCAATCGCTCTTCTTTTCTTTTGGAGCCGATTCGATTTTGGAATTCGATCGAATCTATCACGGTCAAATCCGTGGCGACAGGATGAGTTCCGATATGATTGAGGTAAGCGATCGTCTTTAAATTGAGATCAAAAGGAGCCAAAAGAGGCTGTATTTTGCTGATTTTATCTTTTTTGACATACAGCATGCCTGCCCCTAATGGCACACTCAGCCATTTGTGTAGGCTGGAGCCATAGTAATCACAGTCCAGCTCATGCATATTAAAGGTGAAATGACCGACTGCATGAGCCCCATCGAGCATGACCTCTACTCCATAGGAATGGGCCATATCGGCAATTTTCCTGACGGGTAAAATATGCCCGGTGATATTGACGATATGGGGCACCATCATCAATTTGGTTTTTGGAGTGATGGCTTTACGGTAGACTTCGACAACTTCTTCGTCATTTTTCGGGTCCATGGGAATGTCGATTTTCACGGTCTTGATTCCCCATCGCTTCGAGGCCATTTCAAACATGGTCTGCATGCTTCCATAATCCTGATTGGAGAAAACTGCTTCGTCTCCGGGCTTCCAAGGATAGCCGGATATAATCAAGTCCAGGGATTCAGTGGTATTTCTAGTCAATACCACTTCTTCAGGATCTGCGCCTACCAATTCAGCTAACGCAGCTGCCGATTTGGCTTTATTTTCAAACTGGACTCCACGCATGTAATGGGAAGCCTGAAAATTCACCTCTCGAATGTGAGCAATTTGCTTTTCTAATAGTTCCTCAGGAAGAAAGCAGTAATACCCGTTTTCGAAGTTGATGTAATCTCTTTTGATTCGATAGCCGGCACGGATTTGATCCCAGATATCCTCGGCGTTCCAATCAAGTTGATCAAATGAAAAAGGTTTTGCTGCAGCTGGAAGGACACTTCCTCCAACGCCGAAAGCTGCCAAATACTTCAGGAAAGAGCGTTTATTCATAGCTGAGGGTGGTTTTAAATGATGTAGGAAAGTAGCCAAATGATCACCAAGAAGATAGCCATCCATGTAATCCAAGAGGAGCGCTTGGGGAATTCAAATTGACAAATGGGGCAGACTTTTGCGTTAGCATCAACTTCCATGGCGCAGGAAGGGCATTCTTTGGTTTTCACAGATTTGGTTGAACTCTTTAAGGTGATTTCCGATTTGTCCTTTAAGTAAAGTAAAAATCCTCTCAAATGCCATGAAAAGACGCTCAGTCAACAGTTCTACATGAGCAGGATGAGAAAAATATGTTAGCTAAAAAAAATATCCTATGAAAATCGAGATTTGGTCAGACGTCGTGTGTCCTTTTTGTTACATCGGGAAAAGAAAGATGGAAAAAGCCCTTCAGAAGTTCCCATTCAAAGATAAAGTGGAAATCGAATGGAAAAGCTTTCAGTTGAATCCGGACCAAAAAACAAAACCCGGTGTCAGCACCTTGGAAGATCTCTCCAAATCAAAAGGTTGGTCCATGGAGCAAACCCGTCAAATCACTGCCAATGTCGTCGAGATGGCTAAATCAGAGGGCTTGACTTTTGACTTCGACAAAGCGGTCGTAGCCAACACCAAAAACGCCCACCGTCTGATTCACCTTGCCAATGAGTTTGGGGTTCAGGATGCAATGAAGGAACGATTGCTGAAGGCTTACTTCACCGACGGGCTCAACGTGGATGATGGAGAAACTCTGCTGAAGCTTGGAAAAGAAGTGGGTGTCCCTGAGGGGGAAATTAAAGCTATGCTTGAATCCAACCAGTTTGAAGAAGCTGTAGATCAAGATATTTATGAATCCAGACAAATCGGAGTGAGGGGAGTGCCCTTTTTCGTATTGGATCGAAAATTCGGCATTTCGGGAGCCCAACCGGATGATGTTTTTGATCAGACCTTGGAAAAGGCTTGGACCGAATACACTAAAAACAATCCTGTATTGGACATCGCTTCAGGCACAGATGGAGAAAGCTGTGATGTGGACGGGAATTGTTGGTAGAAGCGGGAAGACCGAAGACGGAAGAAAACTTCGGTCTTCGGTCTTCCGCCTCCTGTCTTCCAACTTTTTCACCAAACTCCTCTGAATTTCATTTTTAGGGTATACACTGATCCCATAGCCGTAATAAACAGCGTATTTCGGGTCAAAGAACCGAAGGCGACGTTGGCAGTCCAATTTTCAGGAACCGGGATATGGGCGATTTGCTCCCCGTTTCGGTCAAATACGGTAACGCCTTTTCCGGTCAGATACACATTGCCACGCTCATCAATGGTCATTCCATCGGATCCCATTTCACAGAAAAGCGTTTTGTTGGTCAAATACCCGTCTTCTTGGATCTCGTATTTCCAGGTTTTTTTATCTCCGATATCGGCCACGTACAAGTACTTTCCGTCAGGAGTGCCGACGATTCCATTAGGCTGCTTCAGGTCTTCTGCTACTCGGAAAAGTTCGGTTCGGTCGGCCGAAAGAAAATAGACATGTTGCCCGTCTTGCTCCATTTCTTTTCCGCGGATTCCTTCCCAATAAGGTCTTGGATAAAGCGGGTCTGTAAAATACAAACCTCCTTTAGGTCTTACCCAGATGTCATTTGGGCCATTTAGCTTTTTTCCCCGAAAAGAAGGAACCAGAACTGTTTCCTTTCCAGTCTGGGGATCAATTTCCCATAGCTCATTGTTGAGATCTGCCGCTGCAATCAGTTTTCCATCCAATTGGAAATATAAGCCATTGGATCTGCCGGCACCTTCCCTGAAAAGGGTAATCTGATTGCTATTGGGGTTCCAGCGGTATATTTTATCATTGGGCTGATCGGTAAAGAAAATGTCTCCTTGACGATTGACCGCCGGGCCTTCGGTAAAGCTGAATCCGTCTTTTACTTTTTCCAATTGAGCACCTTTGGCTACGATTCCCCGCTTGTCTTCGATTTGTGCCAAAAGTGAATTTCCCAGTAAAAGGAGGGTTGATAAGAAAAAGGCAGATTTCATGGATTTGATCATAGGTTTCTTGGGTATTAGTTTCGGTTCATGACAAAGACGAGCTTGTTCAACTCGGGACTGTAAGCCATACGGCTGATATTCTGATGGGTTGAAGATTCGATTTTTCCTAGAGAAAGCCAATCTGAATCTTTAACATTTTTGATGAAAATCTCATTTCCCTTGGCCATCAGCAGGTGATTCTTATCTATCCATATCAAATCCTGGGATCCGGGCAGCGAGTGTCCCAAGGATCGGAAAGTATTGGTTTTTAGATTAAAGGACTTGATAGCGACCTTTTCTCTGCCCTCAGTGGATTCGAGGTCATTTCGATCGAGAAAGCTAATTTCAGGGGTATTGGGGCGGTTTTTCACCGACCGTCCAATGTTTTTTGAAATCTCCTGAAGATCACCTTTTCCTCTGGCATAGACCAACCTATTAGGTTCACCCAAAACGAACATGGCGGCTTTATTATCATACCAATCGTAGTAACCTACCGGGGCAATGTCATCATACAACAGCTCAGGCGCTTCGCCTATGATCGGATAAAGCCACAGGCGCTGTTTACCGTCGGGTTCTACGACTACCGCCGAAATGTACTGCTTGCAGTCAGTGAGATTGGGAGAATATTCACTTCGATCGGGAGATTTGGAAAGATTGGTGAAATTTCCAGTCCGAAAGCTATATAGAATAATGTCGTGATTTCCCTTTTGATCTGCGGCGGAAAAAACCATCTCCGAGTCATTGATGAAATTGGGCTGATTGTCGTATTCGGGGCGGTTGGTCAGAGGATTTGCGGTTTGGGTCAGGAGTTTGAATTTTCCGCCTTTGCCTTCGGTATCGACCACCCACAGATCTGAAGCTCCCTGAGCATGAAGGCTTTGAATAAAACCTAAAGAAAGAAATGCGAGAAGTGAAATATTTTTAAGCATGAAATCAGTTTCTGAGCCAACCAAATTACAAAATGCAGGTTAGAATGGCGTGGAGAAATTACAGTTTTACACCAATTCGGTTTTTGACCTACTGAGGCAAAGGCAGGATCCTTTGGCCGATCAGGCAGTTACGGCACTAGTCCAAGATCCGAGTTTGATTACAGAGATCAACAATTGGAAAGTGATTCCTGAGGTGATGCCTTTTAATTACCCTATTGAATTAAAGTCATTTTTTGAGTTTTATTTAGAAAAACAGAGGGATTATTCGGAAACTCACCTTCGACCCGCTCAGGATTTTTTTGAGGAAAAAGGTGATCTCTACCTGGCCATGTTGGGTTTTTATTCCTTGCCCTATTGCTATGCTTTTGCAGACGGTGCACAGGTTTTGGTCAGATCCAACCGGATTTTGGAGCAGATCGGAGAAAGGCTGGGGGAGACGGCTTCTTTTGTTTTGGAGATATTTCGTCCCGGAGCCTTTTCCACACAGGACAAAGCCTATTTGGTTTGTGCCAAGGTCCGATTGATCCATGCGTTTAGCAGGTATTTCATTCTCCATTATGCCAAAGACTGGAATTTGGCTTTCGGTCAACCTGTGAATCAGGAAGATATGCTAGGAACCAATCTGGCCTTTAGCCATATCGTCCTGAGGGGATTGGCGAAAATGGGTGCAACTCCTTCGGAAAAACAGTACGAATCGGTCTTGATCTATTGGAAATGGATAGGAGAACTGATGGGAATCGAGACTCAATTTTGGCCCACCACGACCAAAGAGGCCTTCGAACTGGATAAGCTGATCCGAAAAAGACATTTGAAATCCTCAGAAGCGGGGCAGCGATTAGTGAATGGCTTGCTACATTTTTACCAAAAAACAATTCCAGATCCGGTACTCAATTCGCAAGCAGAGGGAATTCTTTCCTTTTTCTTGGGTCAAGAGGCCTCCCAAGCCCTAAACCTGAAACCCGGAATCAAGGTCCCCGGCGAGATTTTGGGATTGGTCTTCGATTATTCGGGAAGGAAAAATTTCGGAGGAAGGAAAAATTATAAGGCACTGAAGAAATCCCTTCAATCCCAACAGCGGGACCAGTTTGGGAAAGTTCTTGAAATTCGACTCCCTGAATTAAAGCGTACATAATCGGACACTTTTTTGTACGTTAATCATCCAGGATTTTTACACCAACGCGGAAATCAGGGCATTTGAGCCACATTTGCCAGATGGCACCTTTTTCGTACTTTGTCGCTCATGAAGGAAATCACCAAATGGATTAGATATGTTCCTCTGGAATTGATTTTTTGGATCGGCAGTCTACTAGCCATCCTCACAATCAATCCGGATGGAGGACATCATTTCAGCCTTTGCCCGCTGGATAGCTTGGGCTTTAGTTGGTGTCCGGGATGTGGATTAGGCCGCTCGATGAATCTCCTCGCGAGGGGAGAGATTCAGGCTTCCTGGTCCATGCATCCTCTGGCAATGCTAGCCTTTGGCGTGATCCTTCACCGAATTTGGACTTTAATCAAAAACCTAAAAACAACACACAATTATGGCTAATGTATTGAGGCATCTCCCTGAACTGGAAGGTATGGAACTGGGCTACATTCAGGGATTGATGAAAAATATGGACGAAGATCAGGCTTCTCTGTTTGCTCAGGTATACCGCGCACGGAGAAAGGATTCTCAGATGATCCTGATCCTGACTTTACTTGGTTTCTTTGGATTTGCCGGATTACACCGATTTATCTTGGGACAGGTAGGCTTAGGGATCCTTTACATCTTGACGCTCGGGTTGTGTTTCATCGGTACCATCGTGGACTTGGTCAATTACAAGAGCCTAGCTTATGAGTACAACATCAAAATGGCTCATGAGACGTTGGCAATGATTTCCAATCATTTTCCAACTAATGGAAGTACCACTGCTTAATTAAAACTTACACACTTACCACTAACCTGACCTTTGGTTTCGCTTGTCGAGGCCAAAGGTTTTTTTTATTACCAATTTTCAGAGTCAATTTCTTCTTCTTTTTCCGGGTAAAGATTAATGCATTCTTTCCCTTTTTCGGAAAGAATAAGATGAAAACTGCCTAGAAGTTCTCCTGCTTTTTCCAGTTCTTCAAAAGAGGCCTGTGCGATATGGAAAGGCAATTCGATGAGATTGGAATCTTTGGAAGAAAAGGGCGGTGTCACCTCAGAAGAAAAGAGATAGGGCCACATCGTTTTGGCACAACTGATCCCCCAAAAATCCATGGGAAACTGCGCAGAGTAGGATTGAAGCCGTTCGTTGATTTCTTCAAAAAAACGTGCTGTCTCAGCTAATCTGATTCGTGAACCTGCACGGGATTTTCCTTTGGTTTTCAGATGCTTGATTTGGGATTTCCCCTGCTTTTGTCTCACCATGTAGGCTCGGAATACTTTATGATCCAACAGTTTTCCTTGATGAAAATAGCCCACTGCAGCTTGTCCTGCCCGAATCAAAGTCAAGGAAAAGTGTGGATCTTCCAAGGGAAAAAGCCCTTTTTGACTGTTCCAATTCCAAGTCCAGGGAAGGTAAATCTTGGCTATCCAATCCGGACCATTTTCGATTACCAATTGATGTTTTTCTCCTGAGTAGCCAACTATCCATTTGGCTTCCCTCGCAGTCAAAAGAACTTGCTCTGCTTGGCTTGGACTTAATAAAATGGATTGAGGAATCGTCATGATGGGGAAGCCATTTAGGCTATCTTTGTGCAAAGAAACCGAAAAATCATGCAGGAAGAAATCCAAAAAGTTCTTAATCGGATGTGCGACCCCAAGGAAGACGAAGCTTATCACTTTGCCGATAAATTGGGAATGATGGCTGATGAAGAGACCAAAGACCACCTCATCTCCTTGGTAAAGGGAGACAATTGGGAAATTGCCTACTTAGCCTGTCGGGCGCTTTCCAAAACCCAGTGGAATGAGGAGTCATTGGATGCGGTTTTTGAGGCGATATTTGATAAAAAAAATAAGTCAATACAGGGGGCATTCACACAGATTTTAGAGGAATTTGATTTGGCCGAACGCTTTGTGGATATTTTTAGGGTGTACCTGTTTGGCAGTTTTAAGGCTTCCACCTTGGCCAAGGATTACCTGGACAGCGTCGAATTTGAAATTACTCCCAGAACGATCCGGAAAGCGGAAAAGCACTGGAATCACTACCTGCACAATCCGGAAGACGAGGGAAGTTTGGCACTGAAAAAATCTGAAGTAGAACCTATGTTTCAGGAATTGAAAGAATTATTCTCCTAGTCCAACACAACATTTGCTCTTTTACTCAGTTTAAAAAGTATGAGGAAAGAGGAGGTCATCGATTTACATTATGGTTTTTTTAAGGATTTTGGGTTTGAGTTTCATCCCCAAAATTTCCTGTTTGAAAAATCCTTTCCTCAGGGAAATCAGGTAATTTTTGTCCATTACACCGAATATCCAGATGCAACTTATCTGGAATATAAGCTGGGAGTAAGGATTCATGCCGTAGAATCTATCATCCACAAGTTTCTTCCTACGCTAAGCGATTATGCCAGTCGATCGATAACCTTAATTCAATCTCCGGATTTAATCAGTTCCGAATATCCCAGACGATATGTACTCAAAGATTCTGAGCCAATATCAGATTGTATTTTGTCAGCTGAAAACTTTTTCATCAAGCATGGCTTCCCTTGGATGGATGAAATGATTGAACCTAAAAATCTCGAATTAGCCTTCGCTTCGCATGGAGAATTCCCATTCCAAACCCAAAATTTTGTATACCATGCCTTCAGAGGAGTAACCCTCGCTCGGTTGTATAATTCCCCGGATTACTTAAATCTGCGACAGCTCTATCTCGAGCAAATCAAGAGAAAAGAAATGACTCCTTTTACTATTGCTTCGTTTCTTCAGCTTTTGGATTATTTGGACCATTTGGAGATCAAAATCGCTTCTTAACTCCTCTCACCGCCTCAGCGCTGATGGGATCTTCGGGCCACTCATGCTTGGGATAAAGTCTTTTCAGCTCTTTTTTCACTTCGAAATACCCATTGGCCCAAAAGCTTTTCAAATCCTGAGTGAGCTGGACAGGCTTGTATCCGGGTGAAAGCATTTCGATCAAAACAGACACTTTACCCTGATTGACTTTGGGCGTATCCAAAAGTCCGAACAACTCCTGAAGTCGAACAGAAAGAAGGGGAGTAGCACCGTCCTCTTTGTACTCCAGTTTGATCTGACTGCCTGAGGGCACGGAGATTTTAGCTGGAGCCAAAGATTCCAAAAGTTGTTGCTGCTCAAATGAAAGGTGATGAAGGAGAATTTGACTCAGGTCCAATTTTTTGAAATCCTCGTTTTTGGAAATATTCTCCAAATAAGGTTCCAACCATTCAGGGGATGTTTGGCAAAGGATTTCAACCGACCATTCTGGCCAATCTTGATCTGGATTCCATTTTTTGAGGCATTGCACTCGAAAAATCAATTGCATGACCTCTTCATTCCATTCAAGCAGGAATTGGCCTTCTTCTTGGGTTGCTTCCAGAATGGCCTGTTTTGCCAGTGACTTGTCGAATTTCTGCAGAGGTCTAGTGCCCAAAATGATAGCACCAATCCGGATTTCGGAGTGAGCAATCAATCCCCCTTTTTTTCGATCCCATTCCAAGACTTCCTTGGTTTTTAGCATAGGTGCTAAGTCTTTTGGGTTGAGCGGAGCCGCCATCCAGATTTTCCCCATTCCTTCTCTCGCATCCACATGGGCCACAGCCAGCCAGGATTCGTGCGCCAAATCATCCCGGTGACCGATTTGGGCGATTTTCCCATTGGAAAGCTGAAACTGAGCATTATTTCCAGGCCGAGCCGCTGCGATCCGTTCCGGATAGGCATAGGCCAAAAGTAGCCCTGTGGCCCAAGGATCAGCCGGTTTATTCTCGGGCTGAATGTTGAATAGACGGCGATACTGAGCGGCTACTTTTTCGATTTTTTTGATTCGGGAAATGCTTACACCCCGATCTCGGAATTTTCTCAAGGCATCGATCCTCAAATTCAAATCCACGCCAGCTTCAGCCGGAAGCGGATCTCTTTCCTCCAACACAGCAGCGATATCCGTAGCCAAAGCTAATTGATTCATCCGCTTGGCAAAGATCAACATGTGAGCGATTCGGGGGTGAACAGGCAATTGATGGATTTCCTTACCATGCACTGTGAGCTTTCCATCTTCCACGGCATCGATGGCCTCCAATACTTTTTCGGAAAGTGCCAAGGTACCGGCAGGAGGGGGAGTCAGCCAAGTCATGGATCGAATATCGTCTTTACCCCAGGCCTTCATGTCCAGTACCAACGAAGTTAAATCAGCTTCCAAAAGCTCCGGAGTACGGTATTCTGCCAACTGAGCTTGAATGGCTTTGGTCCACAGACGGTAGGAATGACCGGCAGTCAATCTACCTGCCCGTCCACTTCGTTGGTCAGCGGAATCCTTGCTGATACGATGCAGAACCAAGCGCGAAAGTCCGGATCGAGGATCAAATCGGTTGGATTTGGCAAAACCGGAATCTACCACCACTCGAACGCCTTCTATGGTGAGTGAGGTCTCGGCAATGTCGGTGGACAGGACGATTTTCCTCTTACAGGAAGGATGGGGAAGAATGGCCCGGTTTTGCTCCGATGGAGAAAGCTGCCCATAGAGTGGAACGATGATATCTTCAGGAAGCGCTCTTTTGAGAATTTCTTCGGTTTTTTTGATTTCACCCTGTCCCGGCAAAAAGACCAGAAAATCGCCTTCATGCTTTTTGGTCAAGGGAATGATCTGTCGGGCTGTGTCCTCACCGATGGCATATTCGTCGACTTCACTGAGGTAATTGACTTCAACAGGGTATTGTCTGCCTTGGCTTTGAATGACTTTGGAACCCAAGAGCTGGGAAAGCTGCTCTGCGTCAATGGTGGCAGACATCAGCAGAATTCTCAAATCCGGCCTGAGCACTTGTTGAACCTCTCTAGCCAAAGCCAAGGCAACCTCAGAAAAAAGATTCCGCTCATGGAATTCGTCAAAAATCACCAATCCTACCTCTTCCAAGGCATTGTCTTGATGCATCATTCGGGTGAGAATCCCCTCGGTAATCACTTCCAGTCTGGTTTGATTGGAAATGGCCGACTCAAATCGAATTCTATAGCCCACTGTTTTTCCGACTTCTTCCCCAAGCATGTCGGCCATTCGCTGGGCAATGCTTTTGGTAGCCAATCGGCGAGGCTCCAACATGATGATTTTCTTTCCTTTTAGCCATGATTCATCCAAAAGTGCCAAAGGAAGAAGTGTACTTTTCCCTGCCCCTGGAGGAGCTTGAATAATCAGGGAATTGGAAGAGGAGAGATGGTTTTTGACCTCAGGAATGATCTCCGAAACGGGCAGGTCAAATAAAAAAGGATTGAATTTAGACATGTGGCGCAAATTTACGTCTTGGAAATTGCCAACCCAGATTCAAGATCAAAAAGGCACAAAAAAACCACCGAATTTTCATCCGGTGGCATTTTCAATTCCTGGAAAGAAAATCAAGAGCCGATTTTTGCAGCAGCTTTTCCGTATTCCCAGCGGATCTCAAATGAATCAGGCTTCACTTCATACACCAGTCTTTCTTCCATGGTGGAAGTTTGCTGTGAAGGTACGTTTACGCGAAGTTGATCTTCTTTGGCATCGTAGTTATAGGCTCCCCATTGCTTGGCTACTTTATTGAAAATCAGGGTCGACTGGCTTTCACCAGGAATAATAAAGAAGCTGTAGGTGCCTGCAGGAAGTTTTTGGCCTTCCACAGTGATGTCCTTAGAAGTGGTGAATGTGGTAGCTTCATCAGCACCTGCTCTCCACACTTGTCCGAGTGGAACCAAATCTCCCCAAATGGTTCTGCCCTTGACAGCAGGGGAGGAGTATTTGATGGTGATCTTGCTTCCTGCCGCAGTACCTTCTGCAGTTCTGGCTGGACTTGCTTTTTCCTGGGCAAAAGCCAAAGCTGAAAATACCATCAAGGCAAGAGTTAAAATTGAATTTTTGAAGTTCATAAAGAATTAGGTTTAGTTATGTGTCAGAAGATATTTGATGCAAATTGAGATAAAGAAAAAGCCTTTTCAAGTGGCATTGAAAAGGCTTAACAATTTTTAATTAAATCTTCACCCAAGCTTGTTTTTTGTTGCTTTCCACAATACGCTCTCCGATGATCAATTCTCTCAGACCATCTGCAAAGGTCGGGAAGCTTGGATTTTCCGGCTGTTTGCCTGTAGCAATCGCGGCATAAACTTCCTTAAACATCTGCTTGGAAGTATCCGGGAAGCCTTCATTGTGTCCGCCTGGGAAGCTGATCAGGGAAGAGGCTTCTCTGTGGAAGAGGGAAGGATCTTTCATCAGCTGCTCATTTGCTTTTTCACGCTTACCGATCCAGAGTTCGTTTGGTCGCTCTGAATTGAATTCAAAATTGGACTTGGAGCCTGCGATCTCGATATTCAATCTGTTTTTGCGTCCCGCATTTACCTGAGATACCGTGATGGAACCTTTGGAGCCGTTGTCGAAGCGGAGCATTACCGTGGCGTGGTCTTCGGTATTGATGGGTACCTCTTGGTAATCATCCATGGTCAGCATTTTACCGGAATAGGTCTCAATGGGCTTAAGTGGCTTCAATCGGGTCTTATGTACGGTTGAGAAATCAGACATTACTTCGGTGATTTTCAATCCGGTCACATACTCGGTGATGTCTAGCAAATGGGAACCGATATCAGCGATAGCTCGTGAATCCCCGGATTTGTCCGGCTCCAATCTCCAGTTGTAGTCCGTCTGAAGGAAGAGCCAATCCTGAAGGTAAGAACCCATGATCGAGTAAACTTCTCCTAGCTCACCTTTTTCACGCATCACTTTCATCTGACGGACCATGGGGTAGTACCGGAGATTAAAGTGAACCGCATTGACTAGACCTGTGGCACTGGCTATTTTGACAAGTTCCTCTGCTTCATGAATTTTTACTGCCAGAGGTTTTTCGCAGATGACATGCTTTTCTGCCTCCATGACCGCTTTGGCCTGGGAGTAGTGGAGAAAGTTGGGCGTACAGATGTGAACCACATCGATATCGGCCTGCTTTAGCATTTCATCAAAGGTGTACGCTCTTGGTATTCCAAGCATTTTGGCTTTTTCATTGGCCAATTCTTGATTGACTTCAACCAAGGCAACTACTTCGACATTGGGAATTCTTCTCAGGGCTTCGAGGTGCGCCGGACCTATAAATCCGGTACCTACGATGGCCGCTTTGATGGTCTGAGACATAGGTTTAGGGTTTTGTTAAAAAAACAGAAGGATCGAAGATAAATAAATATTTATCAAGAAACAGTGCTGAAAAAATGAGTTTTTGGCTAAAAAACATGGAAATTGGTTTCAATTGGAAGTTTTCTCTATGAATTGCCTTAGTAAACTCTATCAAATCAAGTATTTAGACGAAGCGATTCTCCTGATTCGGATTTGGCTTGGAATGATCATGCTTAAGCATAGTGGCAGTTACCTATTTTATGGAAAAGTACCAGAGCTTGCCAATTTTTTAGAAAGTTTGAATTGGCCTCAACCTTTGGTATTAGCCTATGCCTCTCAAATTTCAGAGTTTGCTGCTGCGATATTGATCCTGCTGGGTTTTCGTTTTGGGGCATGGATGATGACTTTTACTATGGGAATAGCAGTGCTTTTTGCCCATTCAGCAGCCATTTACTCAGAGGCAGAATTGCCCTTCAACTATTTTCTGTTTTCTCTGATTCTTTATTTGACAGGCTGCGGTAAGCTTTCTTTAGATTATTTCATTTTGAATAATTTGAGAAGAAATTCATGAGTTTCTTCAGCCAAAATCATCCTAATCCTCTCTGGTGGATCTTATTTGCAACTCATCATATTATCAGTCAATTCCAATGAATTTCCCTGTGATCAACAGATTATTTGTCTAAATTGAAATTCAGAAATAACTCTAAAACCATGGCAAACTATAACCTCAAAATCAACGGCAAATCCCAAACGGTGGACGTCGAAGATGATACCCCGCTTTTGTGGGTGCTTCGCGACAACTTGGGATTGGTCGGTACCAAATTTTCATGCGGTATTGCCCAATGTGGCGCCTGCACCGTACATGTGGACGGGAAAGCCACTTTCTCTTGCGTGACTCCGATTTCCAGTGTAGGCAATTCTGAAGTGACCACCATAGAGGGCTTGTCGGAAGAGGGTAATCATCCCGTACAAAAAGCTTGGGAAGAAGTAGATGTCGCCCAATGTGGCTATTGCCAGGCTGGCCAAATCATGAATGCCGCAGCATTCTTGAAACAAAATCCCAATCCAAGCATGGAAGAGATCGACAACGCGATGAACAGAAATATCTGCCGTTGTGGCACTTATCATAAAATCAGAGAAGCTGTAGCCTTAGCCGCCAAAACCAAATAAGCCATGAAAACAGTTACTAAAGCAAGCAGAAGAGACTTTCTCAAGATAGCCGGTACGACCGCTGGAGGCTTATTTATCGGGTTCAACTGGTTTAGCTGTGATTCTCCCAAGGTGGAAGTATTGAGTACGGAGGAGATCCTTTCTCAAGCGAAATCCTTCAACAGCTACCTGTCCATTTCTCCTACCGGGGATGTGGTAATCTATTCGCCCAACCCAGAACTGGGACAAAACATCAAGACTTCCTTCCCAATGGTGGTTGCCGAGGAATTGGAAGCAGATTGGGAAAAAGTCAGGGTAGTCCAGGCAAATCTGGATGCTGAAAAATATGATCGTCAGTTGACCGGTGGGTCGGGTGCTATGCCTCACAGCTGGGAAAGATTGAGAAAAGCTGGTGCTACTGCAAAATTCGTATTGGTGGCTGCAGCCGCCAAAACCTGGAACGTTCCTGCTGAAGAAATTACTGTAGAGAAGGGAATCATCTCTCATAAAGGATCAGGGAAAAAAGGCCATTTCGGAGAGTTTGTTGCCGAAGCAGCTATAATGACTGCACCTGAAGAGGTGACCCTGAAAGACAAGAAGGATTTCAAAATTATTGGTACTCCGGTGAAAAACGTGGATGCCAAGGATATCTATACCGGAAAGCCGCTTTATGGAATTGACTTCCAAAGAGAAGGAATGAAGCATGCCATGGTTCAGCGTGCTCCTTTCGGAATGAAAATCAAATCGGTAGACGACTCAGCGGCTCGTTCTGTTTCTGGCGTTACCGATGTGGTGCAATTTGGAACAAGCGTAGCTGTGGTTGGAAATACCACTTGGCCCCTTTTGAAGGCCAAAAAATTGCTAAAAGTAGAATACGAAGCAGATGGCGCAGTGGAAAGTACAGCAGATCACGATCGCCTTTTTGCAGAATTGATGGCCAAAGGAAAAGCTGAAGTCAAGCGTAAGGATGGAAATGTGGATGCTGCCTTCAAATCAGCTGCAAAAGTGGTCACCGCAGAATATCAGTGCCCATTCTTGGCGCATTCGCCGATGGAGCCAGAAAACTTTTTCGCCCATGTACAAGGTGACAAAGTAGAATTGGTCGGACCTACTCAAACCCCTGACCGGGCAAGACAAGAGACGGCTCAACTGTTGGGGATTCCACCGGAAAATATTACCGTAGAAATCACCCGTTTGGGTGGTGGCTTTGGTCGAAGACTGAGAGCAGATTATGTCATTGAAGCGGTAGAAGTTTCCCGTGCCATCAATGCTCCCGTGAAAGTTACTTGGAGTAGAGAAGATGAATTGACCGGTGGTGCTTATCGTCCGGCTGTTCGTTATCGTTTCGAGGCGGCTTTGGATGCCAATAATACCCTAATCGGATACAAACTCCGTGGAGTAGGGATGAATGCAGGAAATACCACTCGCGAGAATAACTTCCCGTCCGGTGCGGTGGACAACTTGCTAATCGAAAGCATCGAACACAAATCTACCATCACCACCAATGCCTGGAGAGCTCCAATTACCAACTTCCTGGCCTATGCCGAGCAAAGCTTCCTGGACGAAGTTGCTTTGGCAGCCGGCAAAGATCCGGTGGATCTCCGAATGGAGTTGCTCAATCGTGCCAAAACCAATCCGGTAGGAGAGTTGGGTTACGATGTGGACCGAATGATCGGAGTGGTAAAAACTGCCGCGGAGAAATCCAACTGGGGTAAAAATCCTAATGTAAAGCAGGGCTTCAGCGTGTATTTCTCACATCGATCCTATGTGGCTCAAGTGGCCGATATCGAGGTTCAGGGAGGTTCTCCGGTTCTGAAAAAAGTCACAGCCGTAACAGACTGCGGTATGGTGGTCAACCCAACCGGAGCTAACCACCAAGTTCGCGGCGGAATCGTGGACGGTATGGGCCATGCGATGTACACCAATTTGACGTTTGAAAACGGAGTTCCGAAGCAGCGAAACTTTGATTCTTATCGACTGATCCGAATGAAAGAAGTACCGGAAATCGACACTCATTTCGTGGATTCCGGATTTGATCCAACAGGATTGGGAGAGCCAGCTTTGCCTCCGACAGGTGGTGCAATTGCCAATGCGATCTTTGCAGCAACGGGTAGAAGGCTAAGAAGTCAGCCCTTCATTGAGCAAAAGGAATTTTCGGATATCAAATTGGAAATAAAAAGAGCCTAGAATTGGAAAATTTGAGGTTTGAAATTTGATGCTTCGACTTAATTCGACAAGCTCAGTACAAATCGCTCAGCACAAGTATTTGAAATGCTGCTCCTTCGGAGGCAGCATTTTTTTGATTTTACCATTAATTAAATTTAGGAGTTGGTGTTATGCTGCTTTTCCAAAAGCAGCATTGGCCTGAGCTAAGTCCTGTTTCTGTTGATTAAGGATTAAACCAGTTTTACCACATAGGCACATAGTGTCACATAGATTTTGAGATCAATAGCAATGCTTCTATATTTTCTATTGTGTCTATGTGGTTAAATTTTTTTGAATTTTGACTTTTAGTAAAATAGTCTTCCCAAGTTGATGTCTTAGTGGTAAAGTGCATTTCTCAGCTGGAAAATGAAAGAGCCTCTAAAATCAATTAGAGGCTCTTTTATTAAATTAATATGCTATGTTTGGTAACTTTTAACAAAGATTTTTGATCAATTTTTCGATTTTCAAATCTGTTAATCTATCAACTTAATTTCTCAGATTCAGCTCTCAGAATCTCATTTTCATCGGCTTTTCCAGATTCGATGAAATCCAAGATTGCCTGATTTTTAGCCTGACCTTTGTTCAACAAGACTCCTAAAGCCAGCATAGTAGCGATTCGAGTTCCGGTTTTCTTGGCAGCCGTTCCAAATAAGGGCTCTAATTCCTCATAAGTCACTTCTTCTGCAAATTCCCGGATGGAATTCATTGCCGTTTCCAGCTTTTCACCAGATAGATTGGTCAGCTTTTTTCCAATCTGCTGAATTTCATTCAAGGCCTTTTTCTGTGTTTGAGGCTGAGCCTGAACCTGTGGTTTTGCCTGATTTTGTGTCGGAGCTTGGGTGTTTTGTTTTGCCCAAGTATCTTTTAAGCCAACGGTTTTGTTGAATACCAACTTACCGTCATTGGAATCCGGATCTAATGTAAAATAGCCCAAACGCTGGAATTGAAACTTGTCATCCAAGGTAGCATTGGCCAAAAATGGCTCACAATAGGCTTCCTTGATGACATTCAAAGAATTGGGATTGATGAATTCCAAGAACCCCTTCTCTTCATGAGCATCCGGTGCTTCATCCAAAAACAAACGATCGTATTCTCTTACCTCTGCTTTGATTGCATGAGCAATCGAAACCCAGTGAAGTGTACCCTTTACTTTTCGCTCACTGGCTTCGGTTCCGCTACCGGAACGCGTTTCCGGATCGTAGGTGCAGTGGATTTCCAGGATATTTCCGGCATCGTCTTTTATTACTGATTCACCTTTGATGATGTAGGCACTTTTCAGACGAACCTCATTGCCAAGAGAAAGTCGGAAGAAGTTTTTTCCTCCGTCTTCTTTGAAATCTTCCCGCTCGATATATAACTCTCTGGAGAAAGGCACTTCATGTGTACCCGAGTTTGCTTCCTCAGGATTGTTTTCCAGTTGAAGGATTTCGGATTGACCTTCCGGATAGTTGCTGATCACCAGTTTCACCGGATTGAGGACTGCCATTACTCGAGTGGCAGTTTTATTCAAATCCTCACGGATACAGAATTCGAGCAAAGAGACGTCGGTCACGTTATCCCGCTTGGCAATTCCTGCCAAGTCACTGAATTTGCGGATAGAAGTGGGCGTATAGCCTCTTCTTCTTAAGCCCGAAATAGTAGGCATTCGTGGATCATCCCATCCGGAAACAATATTCTTTTGCACCAATTCAAGCAGCTTTCGCTTGCTCATCACCGTATAGCTCAGATTTCTGCGTGCAAATTCCCGCTGCTTGGGTCTGAGTAGATTGGAGTCATAAATCTGATCCAAATACCAGTCATAAAGCTCTCGATGAGCCTTGAATTCCAATGTACACAGCGAGTGCGAAACCTGCTCCACATAGTCAGATTCCCCATGGGCCCA
Organism: Algoriphagus aquaeductus; assembly: GCF_003253485.1. Lineage (GTDB taxonomy): Bacteria > Bacteroidota > Bacteroidia > Cytophagales > Cyclobacteriaceae > Algoriphagus > Algoriphagus aquaeductus. Next base: position 206,898 of record NZ_QKTX01000007.1, read on the forward strand.
ATCGTACATCGGATAAATGCACCAGTCGTTTCCTGTTCTATGGTGATGCGCATTGATGATTCGGTACATGATTGGATCACGCATGTGCATATTGGGAGAAGCCATGTCAATTTTTGCTCTCAGCACATAGGAACCAGCTGGAAACTCGCCATTTTTCATCCGTTGAAAAAGATCCAAGCTCTCTTCAACCGGACGATTTCTGTAAGGGCTGTCTACTCCCGGAGTTGTAGGTGTACCTTTTTGCGAAGCGATCTGCTCGGAAGTCTGCTGATCGACATAGGCTTTGTCTTCCTTAATAAGTTTCACCGCCCAGTCATGAAGCTGCTGGAAGTAGTCAGAAGCATAGCATTCATTGGCCCAACGGAAACCCAACCAAGCGATATCCCGCTTGATGGCATCGACATATTCTTGCTCTTCCTTGGAAGGATTGGTATCGTCAAATCTCAGATTTACAGGAGCTTGGTATTTTTCACCCAAACCAAAATTTAAACAGATGGAAGCCGCGTGGCCGATATGGAGGTAACCGTTTGGCTCGGGAGGAAAACGAAAGCGGAGTTTTTCCTGCGGAAAGCCATTGGCCAAGTCTTCCTCAATGATATGTTCAATAAAATTCAGAGATTCTGCAGATTCTTTCATAAAGCTAATTAGAGGCTCAAAAATACTTTAATTGAAAGGAAATGCAACCAAAAAGCAACTTAGAGACGAGAAGCAAGAGACAAGAAGCGAGAATTTAGACATGAGACATTAGACGCAAGATTTTAGAGTGTCCAACCTCAAACCGTTACGAAGTTTGGTCCTATGGAAAAGTCTCATAGGTACGCAAAGATTTAGGGATCTACCTTATTGCTTCCTGGGACTGAAGGCTAGTCAATTTAAATCTTGTGTCTTGGATCTTGTGTCTTATGTCTAAAGTCTAAATCTCGTCCATGCCTCGTTCCGGCCAATAGGGCCCGGTTAAAATCAATTTTTGACTGTGCCCATCGATCTCAAACTTGATTTTCATTTCTTCTCTTGCCTGTTCATGGATAGCCAGACAGGCATTAAAGTGCACTAATTCAAAATCTAAAACCATGGAGCCAGTAGTAATTGACTCAAATTCAGGATCGGATTTGAGCTTCACTTTTTCGGTGACCGCTCCTTCTTTTTTGTAATAATAGGAGAGGAAAATCCCCAGTTCCTGCTCTTTTTCTGCTAAAAGTTCTTCCAATTCCTCTTTGGTATTGGAGGTTGGGGAAAAATCAAAAGTCCAGGTTTCTTGCATGATGAAATAAATCTCGTGACTTCAAATCTACCGCTTTAGCAACTTAAACCCAATCTCCCTTCCCTGTCCTTGCACCATAGCCAGATTGATCCAAAACCAGGCAAATTGCTCCATGAGTTCAAACTTGTCATTTCCACCCACATCGTAACATTCCGCAAAACCGGCGTCTTTGGCCAATTGCTTGGCTATTTCCTTTCCATTTTTGCTATCTCCGGCAACAAACAAATCCAATGCTTGATTCTCATACTTCGGGTTTTGCATATTGTTGAACCCTGTCGTATTGAAGCATTTGACTACGTCTCGGGTTTGGGTATGGGCTAAGATGGCTTCTGCGGTGGTTTTGAAGCCGGCAGGTCCACGGCCCATAACAATATTCATGGAGTCGATAATGATTTTGCCGGTGGTTTCACCCAGACTTTTGGCAACTTCCACCGCAGCAGGGGCTGGAGTAGCAATAAGAATGACTTCGGATTTTTTGACGGCTTCTGTTACCGAAAAAACCTGGGTGTTGGGATTATTCAGAAGTTCTTTGCCTTTGAAATTGGAAAGATCCTGAACTCCGAGGTTGATTTCATGTCCGGCTTTGGCCCACTGAGTGGCCAAAGCTCCACCTACGTTACCGGTGCCGATGATTGCTATTTTCATAATTGAATGATTACAAATTGGTTAGAATAAATATCCTTCTTTTACTTCAGTTTTTTGAGGCAATTCTTTTTCTCCAAGCATCTCTCTCAAATCCCGCTCTATCGTGTTGCAAAGGGCGGAAAGAGGAACATCGGTGATCCGGTTTTCAAAAGGGTCTTCGTTGACTTCACCGACCTTGGCCTGAATGGAAAAAACAAAGGAAATCAGGATTGAAACCGGAATCATTAAGCCGGACATTTCCATTCGGTTGAAATCAGCGATCAAAGCAAATGGTAGCAAAAAGATAAAAACATACAAAAAGAGCCTCGTAAAGAAATCATATTGACGCAAAAGCGGAGTGTTCTTGATGCGTTCGCAACTTCCTTGGTAATTTGCCAAAGCGAGGAGTTGCCCTTCCATCTGAAACGAATCAAAGCCTCCCAAAATACCGTTTGCCATCCCCTGATAGATCTTTTGGCCCATCAGTAGCTGGATAAAATTGGGTTTATTTTGGCTTTGGATCAATAGGCTGTAGTCTTCCGAGGTAAGAAATGGCTTGAGTTCTGACCAAGTTTCCTGATTCCGAAGGTGTATTCTCAGCGCATGAACCCAAGCGATACAGGAATAAATCAATTGTTTTTTAAATGCCTCACTACGTTCCTTTTCATAATTGGCTTGGTGGGCATGGCTATCGGTAAAAGTGATAATCAACCGGGCCAAAACCCGACTGGAATTCACTATTCCACCCCAAACTGTTCGCGCTTCCCACCATCGTCCATAGGCACTGTTGTTCCGAAATGCAATAAAAATTGCCAAGGCACTGCCCAAAATGGCCGCGATGGAAAAAGGTAAAGAAACTTGGGCGATTCCAATTTCATACATCCACCAAATCCCAACCGAAACGACCGTCGAAAAGAGCAATTCCATTTTGACGTAGTAGACAACCTTGATGGGATTAAAATTCCGTTTGATGATCATAGAAGATTGTTCATTTTTTGAGTTGATAACTGAGGCCAAACGTCAAAATCCGATCTTTCTGAAGCACAGTGGTCGTGACCACTTGCTCCCGGCTAAAACTGTATTGCACTGTTGCATTCAGTCCTTTCCAAAGCGGGACATCTATACCCAAATCAAGTTGAAATCGGTTGTTTGGTGTACCATCAAGTCCAGGCTGCCAATACCCACTGTAAAACAACCTCAGCTTGGAATCGGCCAACCTGTGCCATCCTGCTAAAAACAAAGTCGCCCGGGGAAGTGAAATCTCAGTACTTCCGTTGTATTCGGTTTCATTGAATTGATCACTTCGAAATCGGGTAGATTCATAGACCAAGCTTCCGGAAATCTTGAGAATCGTCTTTGGCTTTTGGACCACTTGCCAGGTGTATCCCAGCCCTCCAAACCATCTGGAATCGATCTCCCTTCGGTAGTTGGTTTGGACATACAGCATAGAGAAAGGGTAGAATTTTCGGAAAGGTTTGTAATAGAGGTAATTCCTGCTGTTGACGTCGTTGTCCGCTTTAAATCCGCTGAATTCCTGGTAGAGACTGTTGTTTTGGGATTTAAAAACAAAGGGTTTTTGAGAATTGGTGACAATTTCCAGCCTTCCACGAATCACCAGCAAATCCACATTTCCTCTTTGCAAAGCGCCGGTGAGTCCACCTCTAAATTGAAATTTGGCGGTGTCACTTTCATTCAGTTGAGCCAGTGAGGAAAGAGAAAAAATGTGGAGCAGAAAAAGGGTGATGCATGCTTTTAGGCAGATATCCTTTCCTTTTTTCTTGCTCCACTTTTTCATTTTGAAATTCGACTACTTGTTCAATGCTTCTACCACCAGCTCTGCCGCTGCGGCACCAGAATTTTGTTGTTGACCTGTGATCAAGTTTCCATCCTGAATGGCATAAGAAGAGAATGGGGCGGCAACTTTAAAAATGGTTCCGGAAATTTTTCGAGCCTCTTCTTCGATTCGATGGGGTTGGATTTTCATTCCAACAGCCTGATCTGCAAACTCTTCCTCCGCATCGGCAAAGCCTGTCCAGGTTTTTCCTGACACAAGCAGTTCTCCGTTTGATTTTTTGGCTTCCAAAAGGAGGGTAGTCGAATGGCAAACCGCCGCACTGGGTTTTCCGGCTTCGTAAAAAGCCACAAAAAGCTTCTCCAAATCTTGATTTCCCCGGAAGGTATACATGGGGCCTTGACCGCCAACCAAGAAAATAGCATTGTACTCGGCAGGATTGATCTCCGTTAGTTTTTTGGTGTTTTCCAGCATGGCGTTGAATTCAGGCTTTTGCAAATAGCCCAAGGAAATCACATCGTGTGCAGAGTACCCGCTCGGATCGGTGGGATTGGAATAGGCATCCATTTCCAGTTTTCCTCCCTCCGTAGACACCAATTCTACTTCATAGCCTGCCTCCTGAAATACGCGAAGCGGATGAGTCAATTCGGCGATCCAAAAGCCGATAGGCCAACCTGTTTGCTTAGAGACGGTAGGTGAACTAGCTACCATCAAGATCTTCCCTTTGCTGGGAGCGCCGTGAAAATGTACGTAGGCGTTTTTCTCTAAAATTTGATTCATGATTGTTTTGAACAGTTGATTGAATCAAAGATTGAAATGAATGCTATCTTTGAAAATATACTTACTAAAGATTATGATATGCACCTTTTGGTAAGAAATGGAAAATTGAAGCACTATGCCTGATTTCATATTTAACAATAAAGTTTATTACAATCCGGTCGAGTTTGCCATGGACCGAATCGGAGGGACTTGGAAGATGCCCATTCTTTGGAGATTGAAAAATCGGGTGATGCGCTACGGGGAGTTGAAAAAAGACATCCCGCACATCACCCATAAAATGCTGACCAGTCAACTTCGAGAGTTGGAAGAGGAGGGATTTATCATCCGAAAAGTTTATCCGGTCGTCCCTCCTAAAGTGGAATATTCGATCACTGAACGTGGTCTTTCGGCGATTCCGATCATTGAAACTATCCGAAACTACGGATTGCAGTTGATGGATGAGTTTGGAGTAGGGGAGAAAAAATAAAGATCTTTAGTGCCATGAACTACCCGATTTACCTCGATTATAATGCTACCACTCCCTGTGCTTCTGAAGTGATCGAAGCCATGCTGCCTTACTTCGGAACACATTTCGGAAATGCCGCAAGTAAGAGCCATCCCTATGGTTGGATGGCTGAAAACGCCGTGGAAGAAGCCCGGGAAAAAATAGCCCATCTGATCGGCGCCAAAGCCAAGGAAATCATTTTTACTTCTGGAGCAACCGAGTCCATCAATCTGGGAATAAAAGGAACCTTTGAAGCGTATCAGGGAGAAAAACAGCATTACATCACCGCATGGACTGAGCACAAAGCCGTTTTGGATACGTTTGCCGAAATCCAGAAAAAAGGTGCAGAAGTCACTTATCTGCCCGTCGATTCCATGGGAAATATCAGTATGGAGGAACTGGAAAATTCCATTCTGCCTCATACTAAACTAATCTGCCTGATGTGGGCCAATAATGAAACAGGAGTCATTCATCCTGTTGAAAAAATTGCCGATTTGGCCGAATCAAAAAATATTATCTTTTTCACGGATGCGGTTCAGGCTGCAGGTAAAATTCCTGTTTTCACAAAAGGAATTCACCTGATGGCCATTTCAGCCCATAAACTATACGGTCCCAAAGGTGTTGGAGCGCTTTATGTAAGACACAATCATGACCTGCCCAAACCTTTGGCACAAATCCACGGAGGGGGTCATGAAAAGGGAATGCGAAGCGGTACGCTCAATGTCCCCGCTATTGTAGGTTTTGGCAAGGCATCGGAGCTTCGATTAGCTGAAATGAATGCGGAGGCCCTGCGGTTAGAATTCCTTCGAAATCGACTTGAAAAGGGTGTTTTGGAAATTCCTGACACATTTCTGAACGGGAGTCAGGAATTCCGTTTGCCCCATGTAACCAACATTTCTTATGGAGAAGTTGAAGGGGAGGAGTTGCTCAAAAAAGTGAATCAAAAGGTGGCCGTGAGCTCCGGTTCAGCATGTACTTCGATTTCCCCAAAACCCAGCCATGTGCTTCAGGCAATGGGCTTAAGTTCGGATTTGGGAAGGGCTTCGATCCGGTTTAGTTTGGGAAAAAACACATCTGAAACCGATATTGATCTGACCATCGATTGGGTGAAAAAAGTAGTCCTAGAATTGAGAAAGTAAAGTCAATGCAGGATTGATATTAAGGAAATCAAAACTTAAGCAGTTTAGGATCAGTATATTTAAGCTATGGAAACGAATAAGCCGGATACTGTCAACGAACCCCAAGCTGATTATGGCATGTATTCCTATGCTGATTATTTGACTTGGCAGTTTGAGGAAGTGGTCGAACTGATAAGGGGAAAGATTTTTAAAAAAGCAGCTGCTGCGCCAAAAAGGCTACATCAAAAGGTTTCAGGCGAGTTGAATTATAGATTGACAGGATTTTTAAAAGGACAAAAATGTCAGGTTTACGCTGCCCCATTTGATGTAAGATTTCCAAAAGGCTCCAAAGAGGATCACAAAATTCACGATGTGGTCCAACCGGATATCTGTGTGATTTGCGATCCAGAAAAACTCGACGATAGGGGTTGTATCGGTGCCCCCGATCTAATTGTGGAAATTCTTTCTCAGGGTAATAGTAAAACCGAACTTCAATATAAGTTTAAGCTCTACGAATCTCATGGAGTCAGGGAATATTGGATAATCCATCCCGAACATCAGGATTTGTTGATCTATACTTTGGTGGATGGAAAATACGTTCCCTCGAGATTACTGACTTCTGGAGATGTGGTGGAATCTACCGTTCTTGAAGGGTTTACATTGGATCTGGAGGAGTTTTTTAAGGATATCGAATAATAAAAATGGAAGAAAACAAATTAGATACGGTCAACGAACCCCAAGCTGAATACGGCATGTATTCCTATGCCGATTACTTGACTTGGCAGTTTGAGGAAGTCGTCGAACTGATCCGTGGGAAGATTTTTAAAAAAGCAGCTGCTGCACCAAAACGAATCCATCAACGGGTTTCTGTCAAGCTAGTGAGCAAATTTTATCATTTTTTGGAAGGCCAAAAATGTCAAGTTTACGATGCCCCATTTGATGTGCGATTCCCGAAGGGATCCAAAGAAGACCACAAAATCCACGATGTGGTCCAGCCGGATATCTGTGTGATTTGTAATCCAGAGAAGTTGGATGATCGGGGTTGCCTTGGCGCTCCAGATCTAATTGTGGAGATCCTTTCTCCTGGAAACAGTAAGACGGAACTCAAACACAAATACAGCCTCTATAAATCCCAGGGAGTCAGAGAATATTGGATTATCCATCCCGAAAATCAGGATTTGTTGATTTATACCCTCGTGGATGGAAAGTATGTAACCACAGGTTTGCTGACCTCAGGCGATGTGGTGGAATCGACTGCAGTGGAAGGGTTTAGGCTGGATCTGGAGGAGTTTTTTAAGGATATTGAGTAGAAGTTTTTCAACCTACCACAGGGTCAAGTCTTCAAATCTCCCAATTTTTCAATCGTTCCAAATCCCCCTCAGTATCCAAATCCACTGCTCCAAGAGGAAAATCTACGGCAAATACTTCGGCTCTATTTTTCATAATTACCTTTTTCGCTCCTTCAGAACCCTTGAGGCTTAGCATCTCCTCAAAATAGGCTCGATCAAAAATCGCCGGAACTCCAAATGTCTCTGAATAGCTACTGGCTACAATTCCTTTACCCGATTTATCTTTCTCCAAAATCAATCGGTTCAAAAGATCTGCATCAACAAAAGGCTGATCCACCAGCATCAAAATGACCTGGTCGGGATGTCCTTTTTCCATCAAAAAACGAAGTCCAGCCTGCATGCTGGAAGCCATTCCTTCTTCCCAATTTTCATTGGTCACAAAAGGAATTTTTTCAGAATCAAAACCAGATTTGATCAATTCCGGATTCCATCCCAGCACCACCACCAAAGAATCAGACTTGCTTTTTTGAGCTTCCTCAATGGCTTTTTGAATCAATTTTTTCCCCTGAAATTCAACCAGTTGCTTGGGTCTTCCTAAACGGGAAGATAAGCCTGCTGCTAAAAGGATTATCGCGGTTTTCATCCCACCTTTTCATGAATAGGACCTTGCTTGTCCCGAAGGAAAATCGGCTGCTTTCTGTTCAACACAGCCTTGATTTCAGCCAAAATTGAAAGGGCGATTTCTTCGGAAGTTTCCGCTCCGATCTCCAATCCAATTGGCGCATATAGATTTTCGGTCGAAACCTGAATTCGGTTGGATTCCAGTCTTTGGATCAGCTTTTCGGTTTTCCGCTTGGGTCCCAAAATACCGATGTAGGGAATCATGCAATGCAGCAGTTTTTCCAGGACCACGACCTCATATTCGAAATTATGGGTCATCAGCAAAGCCACAGTATTCAGATCCGTTTCGAATTGATCAATGACTTCTTCAGCGGGTCCCTGAATAATCTGTTTTGCCTGTGGAAATCGGGCTGCTGTCGCAAGGTTTTTTCTTCCATCAATCAAAATCAGCTCAAAACCCAATATTTCAGACATTTTAGCTACGGGAATGGTATCATTTCCAGCTCCAAAAAGGAGAATCCGAGTCACAGGTTTGATCACCTCGAAGAAAACGGAGAGCTGTTGATATTCGGAAAATGATTGAATCAGATTTTGGGGAGCATCAAAATCTGCTATTTCCTTCTCCAAAACCTGTCTGAAATCCGCATGAACTTTGGAAAGGCTTCCGAAATCCTGACTTCCTTTTTTCAAATAGATCGTGCCGATCTGTTCTGATTTTGAATTTGGAATGGAGAAAAGCGTCAGCAGGAGTGAAGTCTCCCGATTGGAAAGTGCCTTTTTGATCAATTCAATAGGATTTTCCAGATTCTCGAAGTCAATTGGTTCGATCAGGACATGGATTATTCCGTTGCAGCCCAAACCTACACCGAATTTCTGATCATCCTCATCCGTGGTGTCATAGGTGACCAACATGGATTTTTGCTGGAAAATAACTGCCTGAGCTTTGCGAAGCGCATCACCTTCCAGGCAACCTCCACTGATTGCTCCGGTCAGATTTCCTTCCTGAGTGACCAACATTCTGGCTCCCGGACGACGGTAAGCCGAACCATCCACCTGAACAACTGTGGCCAAAGCGACGGATTGACTTTCGGATTTACAAACTTCGTAAGCTTGGATAATCTGCTGAAGTTCTTTCATTTAAGAGGGATTGATGGATTACCAAATTGAAGATTTTCCTTTCGGAGGGAAAACCAAACCGAAAATAGCGCGGATACCACCAGGTACCCTACGAAAATGTAAACCGAACCAGGCAAAAACTTATTCAATCCAAACCAATCTCCTGAAGTTACCACGAAATACATGGCATAAACCATTTTCAATGCTTCCCAAGCCCAGGCATTTGGATTGCGATCCATCAACTCGGTGTAGGCATAAACGGTCAGGAACACAAAGCCTCCGTAATAGAAAATTCCCGGTGCTCCGATAGCCGCCAAGTTGCCAAAGAGGTAACTTAATAGAAGCAACAAGGTAATCAGCTGCGCAAAGCTCCAAATCAGCATTCCTTTGGTGAGAAATGGATTGTACTTATCGAAGTGATATACATCCTCGATTTTGGAGACAGGATATTTTTTGGCCACATCAGCCGGTCTCCAGCCAAGGGGCATAAACCATATTTTAAGTTTATCTGACCACTTTTCAGCTCTCCAGGCATCCTTTATCAGCAGCCAAAGATGCATGAAATTAATCTTAATCGGATTCCAAGTTTGAACAGGTCTTGTCACCCCATAAACTGCTGGTATTTCATCCTTTTCCTCCTGATAGGTACCAAACCACTTGTCCCAAAAGATGAAAATCTGACCGTAGTTTTTGTCCAAATACTCCGGATTGATCGCATGATGCACTCGGTGATGGGAGGGGGTGACGATGATTTTTTCCAAGAAACCCATCTTGCCGATATGTCTGGTGTGATACCAGAATTGTGCGAACAAATGGAGTGGAGCTACCACAGCGATTACTTGAGGAGGAACCCCCAAAATGGCCGCAGGAATCAGGAAAATCGCGAATATCTTCACAATGGAAGAAATGCTTTGCCGAAGTGCACAGGCTAGGTTAAACTCCTCAGAGCTGTGATGCACAATATGATTGTTCCAAAAAATATTGTACTCGTGCGCAATCCGATGGGTCCAATACCCTGCAAAATCTAAAGCGAAAAAGGCAATCACGTAAACCAGCCAAGTTGCTTCGATCTGGAGAAAGGAGAATTTCTCAAACAACCAACCGTAGGAAATCACAGCAATACTTAGTCCCAAGACATCTTTGGTCACATTGGTGATCCCCGAACTCAAGGATGCTATCATGTCATTGAGCGGGACGGTATCATTGCCTTTCCAGATTCCCCAGAATTTCTCAAATAAAACCAGCACGAAAAAGGCTGGCATGGCGATTAATAAGATTTGTCCGTAAGCTTCCATCGGGTTTATCGTTCTGGATTTAAACTTATTGATTAACTCGCTTTCATTCAAGATTTCTTTGATATCAGCCAGATTTTTGATGAAAATCAAACGAAGTGGTTTAAGTGGAAAATCGCCTCAATCGGAAACTTCTTACTTTTAGCCATGGAAATTCCATCTTTAGCAGATCTTAAAAAAGATCTCAGTTACCTCTCTGAAAAGGAATTAATTGCCCTGATTACTGATTTGGCCAAATTCAGCAGGGATAATAAGGCTTTCCTTTACTTCAAACTGAATGAACGGGATCAGCCCAACTTGTTTGTGGATTCGGTCAAAGAGGAGCTGGACGAAGCCTTTCAAACCGCCAATACCCGAAATTATCATGTGGCCAAAAAAGCTGCTCAAGCCATTCGCCGCAAACTCAACAAGGCGCTTAAACTCAGTAAAAACAAAGCAGACCAAGCGGAATTGATTTTGTATTTCTGCGAAATGATGAAGAAATACGGTTATCTGAGTTTCCGTCACCCTGTTATAAACAACCTGTATGAAGTTCAAATCGGAAAGGCAAAAAAGCTGATTTCCACTCTTCACGAGGATCTGCAAAGCGATTTTGACTACCGTCTCGAAGAACTCGAATAAACCTCAAGCTATGACCATTTCCATTTCCCCAAACCCTGTTGAATTGGGCCAAAAGGCCGGAAAAATCGGTGCTGAACTGATTCGAAAAGCCATTCAAAACTTAGGATTTGCCAACATCATCCTGGCTACCGGTACCAGTCAGTTTGAAACACTGAAGCAGCTGTTGGCTGAAAAAGACATCGATTGGAGTAAGGTAACAGTGTTTCACCTGGATGAATACATCGGGTTGCCCATCACGCATCCTGCGAGTTTTCGGAAATACCTGCTTGAAAGATTCTTCAATCATGTTCCAAAGCTAAAAGCCTATCACTTGATTGACGGAGAAAATGACCCGGAAAAAGAATGCGAACGACTTTCGACTTTGATTCAAAACCACCCGATTGATGTGGCATTTGTGGGAATCGGGGAAAATGGACACTTGGCGTTCAATGATCCCCCTGCAGATTTTGAAACGGAAAAGCCTTATTTGGTCGTCAATTTGGATCATGCCTGTCGCATGCAGCAGCTGGGAGAAGGCTGGTTTCCAAACTTGGATGCAGTACCGACCCAAGCCATCAGCATGTCAATCCGTCAAATCATGAAATCAAAATCCATCATTTGTTCGGTTCCTGATTTGAGAAAAGCACAGGCCGTCAAGGACTGTTTGAAAGGAGAAATCACCAATCTTCATCCCGCTTCTATTCTGCAAAGTCATCCGGATTGTAGGATTTTTCTGGACGAATCCGCTTCATCCTTACTAGCTTGATTGTGCATTTCTTTCACTTAATTCCAGGTTTTTTTTTACAAATAAAAAATAAGGTGGACTTGAAACATTGATAATTAAAAGGAATTAAGAGGATTCATCACTTTAATGCGATAATCTTCAGAATAGGCTATTACCGCTTTCTCTCCTTAATTTTCTAAACTTTCTTAATGGTTAAAAAGAAAATAGATCCAAAAGTGATCTTCAACAAGCATATCATTTCTCCCTAAAAAGAAGATTGAATCCGCTTCATCCTTTCTTTCCAACCATTGATCGGAAAATTGTTGGATGGGTGACATAAAATTTGGTATATAAGGCAAATGAAAAAGAGAATTTAAAAGGATAATCCGTGAGTGAGGACACTCACGGTGGCGAAAATACCGCCGATGTGAGCGCCTGTCTGCCTCAGGCAGGTCTTCACTCACATCAATAATTCTTAAATTATCTTTTTAAATTATCTTTTTTTCTTATAACCCAAAACCAGCCTATGTCAAAAACCACCGCTGCGGTTCGTGCCGATCAGCTTAGCCAACGGGATACCTGGATATCCATTGGCATCATCGGGATGCTTTTCTTCATTTTCGGTTTTGTATCCTGGGTCAATGCGATCCTGATTCCCTATTTCAAGATCGCCTTTACGCTCAGCAACTTCGACTCCTACCTTGTTGCTTTTGCTTTTTACATTTCCTATTTAGTCATGTCGGTACCTTCTTCCTATCTGCTCAAAGCGGTAGGATTTAAGAAAGGAATGATGGTCGGATTCTTTGCCATGGCAGTTGGAGCTTTCATTTTCGTGCCAGCCGCAATGAGCCGAACCTATGAGATTTTCCTATTGGGTTTGTTCACGCTGGGAACCGGATTGGCGGTTCTTCAGACTGCTGCAAATCCATACGTGACAGTATTAGGTCCCAAAGAAAATGCAGCCCAACGCATCAGTGTAATGGGGATTTTCAACAAAGGAGCTGGGATTTTGGCGCCGATTCTCTTTGCAGCGGTTATTCTCAGAGTGGGGGACAACGAACTCTTCCAGCAGTTGGACACCATGACTCCGGAGGCGAAAGACGATGCCTTGGATGAATTGATCCGGCGAGTCATTTTGCCTTATTCTGTGGTCGGAACCGTGCTTTTTGGCTTGGGAATCTTTGTAAGGTTTTCCCCACTTCCTGAGATCGACACGGAACATGAGACCGCAGCAGTAGCAGAGGCTAATTCAGGTAAAAACTCAATTTTCCAGTTTCCTCACCTGATTCTAGGAGCGGTGGCAATTTTCCTGCATGTGGGTACTCAGGTCATTGCGATTGATACGGTTATTCCCTATGCTAATTCATTTGGAATTGGGTTGATGGAAGCCAAAGTCTTCCCTTCCTACACGCTTGCATTTACGATTTTGGGATATCTGATCGGTATTTCTTTGATTCCCAAGGTGATTTCTCAGGTGAATGTGCTTCGGATTTGTACGCTGCTGGGCACGGTATTCACCCTGCTGATCATTTTCACCTCGGGTCAAGTGACGATTTTGGGTATTACATCGGATGTGTCGATTTGGTTTGTAGTTCTGCTGGGCTTGGCCAATTCTCTGGTTTGGGCGGGAATTTGGCCTTTGGCTTTAGACGGATTGGGTCGATTTACCAAACTCGGAGCTTCCATCATGATCATGGGACTTTGCGGAAATGCGATCATGCCGCTTGCTTATGGTGCCGTGGCAGACGCGGTCAATGTGCAGCAGGCCTATTGGGTGCTATTTCCTTGCTACCTCTATTTGGTGTTTTATGCAGTACATGGTCATAAAATCAGAAGATGGAAACTCGCCTGATCGGAAAGTCTTTTTTGGATGGAAAGCCACTGGAAATCTTTATTTCCGAAGGAAAAATCAAATCCGTCCTACCATCTGCATCAAGCCCGAAAAATTTCTGGATCGGACCCGGATTCACTGATATTCAAGTGAATGGGTATGGTGGCTTGGATTACAATTCGATTCAAAGTGATTTTTTGGCTTTGGGTCAAATTTCCAAAAAACTGCTACAATGCGGAGTTACCAGCCATTTTCCCACCATCATCACCAATTCACCGGAGAAGATTTCAGCTTTGATTCAGCAGGTGGTTCAGCTTCGCAAAATGGATTCTTTAGCTCACTCTTGTATCTCAGGGGTTCATATCGAAGGACCTTTTATTTCTCCTGAAGACGGACCAAGAGGCGCGCATTTCAGAGAATTTGTACAGGCTCCGAACTGGAATTTGTTTCAAAAATGGATCGAGCAAAGCGAAGGCCTGATCAGGATGATTACATTATCACCGGAAAGGGAGGGAAGCGCCTCTTTTATTGAAAAATGTGTGGAATCCGGGATTTTGGTTTCCATTGGTCATACCAATGCGACACATTCCCAAATTCTGGAGGCTGTGAAAGCAGGAGCGAGGCTTTCCACCCACTTGGGAAATGGAATGCACAGCATCATTGCCCGTCATCCCAACTACCTATGGTCTCAACTGGGTGCCGAAAATCTTTCTGCAACTATCATCGCGGACGGATTTCATCTTCCGGCTGAAGTGATTCAGGTCTTTAAGAAAGTGAAAGCTGAAAAACTGATGATCGTCAGTGACTCCGTGGCTTTGGCAGGCATGCCGCCGGGAGATTATAATGCTGCAGTTGGGGGAAAAGTGACCTTGACAGCAGAAGGAAAACTTCATCTTTTCGGAAATCCAAATACGCTTGCCGGTTCGGCTATGAATATACTTCAGGGAATCAGTTTTCTGCTAAAAAACGAGCTGACCAATCTTTCAGAAACTTGGCAAATGGCCTCCATACGACCTCAAAGGCTCTTTGATACTTCTTTTGAGCCTTTCCAAATCGGTCAAAATGCAGACTTGATTTTAGCAGAACAAGCTCCAGATCAAACTTTAAAAATTCTCAAAGTCCTAAAAAACGGAGTAGAAATACCGCTCGATTAACCCAAACTCAAAACCACAGCATCATGAAAAATAACCTCAACCGCCGAAATTTCATTAAAACTGCCGCAACCGGAGCCTTGGGTCTCAGTGCGGCTACTTCCGCTTTTTCATTCAATTTCCTTTCCCAATACCCACTCAAAGAAAAATACCGAGTTGCCGTGATCGGGGTAAACAGTCGGGGTTCACAACATATACAGGCTTTCGCTAAAATCCCGAATGTGGAAATTGCCTACATCTGCGACGTGGATTCCCGTGCTCGGGAAAACGGGATTGCCTTGGCCTTGAAAGAAGGAGTAAAAACAGCTCCAACAGGTTTGGTGGATTTCAGAAAGGCCTTGGAGGACAAAACTTTGGATGCGGTTTCGATTGCTATGCCTGATTTTTGGCATACTCCAGCCTCCATTATGGCGCTTCAGGCAGGAAAACATGTATATCTGGAAAAGCCTGGTTCGCACAATCCAGCAGAATCGGAACTCCTTGTGGAAGCCACCAAAAAGTATGGGAAAATCGTTCAGATGGGCAATCAGCGCCGATCTTGGCCGAGAGTGCAGGAGGCGATGAAGGAACTCCATTCCGGAGCAATCGGAAAAGCGTATTATGCTCGAGCTTGGTACACGAATACCCGAAAATCCATCGGATACGGGAAGCCCGTAGCTGTACCGGAATGGCTGGATTTTGAGCTTTGGCAGGGGCCTGTTCCGCGAAAGGAATTCAAGGACAACCTGATTCATTACAATTGGCACTGGTTCTGGCACTGGGGAACAGGAGAAATCGTCAATAATGGCGTGCACTTTTTGGATTTGGCCAGATGGGGATTGCAGGAAAATTACCCAGTCAAAGCTTACTCCAGCGGTGGTAGGTACCACTACCAAGATGACTGGGAAACTCCGGATACTCAAATCGCCTCCTTCGACTTTGCCAACGGAAAATCCATCCTCTGGGAAGGACGCAGTTGCAATGCACGCGACATTAACGCCATGGGTTCAGGGGTTTCATTTCATGGGGAAAACGGTACGCTCGAACTCCTGAACAACTCCTACAAAATCTACGATAACGCCAATAAGCTGGTGAAATCTGCCGAGCCAACGACCAATACCGTGGTCGATCAGCGAGGGGCAGGATTTGACATGGACATCGCTCACTTCACCAATTTTATTAATGCCATCGATAAGGGAGAAAGTCAGATTTCCCCTTACCCTGAAATTCAAAAAAGCGTGTTGCTGTGCCATTTGGGCAATATTTCTTACCGAACAGGCAGGGCTTTGGAAATTGACCAAAATTCAGGAAAGATCCTTGGTGACAAGGAGGCCATGAAACTTTGGGGCAGAGAATACCAAAAAGGCTGGGAACCTAAACTCTGATCGTATGGATAAGGAGTCTTTTTTCCAACCCTCCAAGGGTTCTGAAACCCTTGGAGAGTTAAAAACCAATCGCTTGATCAGCATCGACGCACTCCGTGGCTTTGACATGCTGATGATCTGTGGGGCGGATGCTTTTTTCCGAAGTTTGGAAGGCAAAACTTCCATGACTTGGTTGGATAGTCTGGCTCATCAATTCGAGCACCCGGAGTGGATCGGATTTACCTTTTACGATTTCATTTTTCCGCTTTTCCTGTTCGTGGCAGGGGTTTCCATTCCTTTTTCCTTGTGGAAATTGAAAGAAGCCAATGCTCCCAAAAGCCAAATCTATCGAAAGGCATTTTGGAGAATGATGATCCTGATTGGCTTGGGTATTTTGGACAAAAATGCTCCTTTTCCCTTTTTCGATTGGGAGCAAATACGCTTGGGAAGCGTCTTAGGAAGAATTGGAATCGCAGGCTTTGTGACGGTGGTGCTTTTCCTGAATTTCAATGCGACTAAGCGTTTACTGATCGCGGCGGGAATTTTGGTTTTGTATTATGGTGCAGTTTTTCTGGTTCCCGTTCCGGGATTTGGAGCAGGAGATTTGAGTTTCGAGGGAAATTTGGTGGGTTGGTTTGACCGAACTTTTCTACCAGGAAGGCTGCTTCAGGGACAATTCGATGAATTGGGAATTCTGACCACTTTTCCTGCGATCTGTTTGACAATCTTTGGAGCGCATGCAGGAGAAATTCTACGGAAAATCAATAGTTCAGAAAATCAGAAGCTTAAAGAACTCCTGATCACCGGTTTGATTTTCATCGGGATAGCGCTCGTTTGGAACCTTCATTTCCCGATTTTCAAACGCATGTGGACGAGTTCCTTTATCATGCTTACTTCGGGTTTGGCATTTCTTTCAATGGGTCTCTTTTTCCTGATCATCGACTTCCTGAAATTTCAAAAATGGGCGTTCTTCTTTGTCGTGGTAGGAATGAACAGTTTGACGATCTACATGATCTATCGGTTTGTCAATTTTAGGTATACGTCGAGGCTTTTGTTTGAGGGACTTTACAAACCTTTAGGAGAAAATTGGATGCCGGTAATGGAAAGTTTGGGGGCCTTGCTGTTGGTTTGGCTGTTCTTGTATTTTCTTTACCGGAAGAAGATTTTCTTTAAGGTGTAAGGGATCTCCAAATTTGACACAGATCGCACCTTTGGTGCTCTTGAGATTGGATTAAATTCATAGCCCGAAATTGAATTTGATGCTATTACAAATTGCCCCTTAAGGGCATGTGCTATAAATTGAAATCAGTGAAAAGCGCTGAAAGTGCGTACTATACTAGCCCAGAATTCAATTCTGGGCATAAAATAGCAAGTAGGTTTTCCAAGAGTGCCAAAGGCACGACCTGTATTTAAAATACATTTCCAAAAAATTGACATTAATAAAACCATATAAAATTCATTATTTCAATTTGTTATGAAATCATCCCGTCGATCATTTATAAAGAAAACCACCGCTCTCGGTGCCGCAGCAAGCTTAAGCTCTTTGCCTTTTTCCCTCCTTGGAAATACCCAGGTAAACCCGATCAAGATCGGAATTATTGGTTTGGACACCTCTCATGCACCTGCCTTTACCAAGCTTTTTAATGCCGAGAATCCCAAGCCTGAACTGGCCGGATTTCGCGTCGTGGCCGCCTATCCTTACGGCAGCCGAGACATCAAATCCAGTATGGACCGAATTCCGGGCTATATCGATCAGGTGAAAGAACAAGGAGTGGAAATCGTGGATTCCATCGAAGCTTTACTTCAAAAAGTAGATGTGGTGCTTCTGGAGACCAATGACGGCAAACCTCACTTGGAACAGGCAAGGGCCGTATTTAAGGCTAAAAAGCCGGTATTTATCGACAAGCCGGTTGCGGGTTCTTTTGCAGATGCCGTAAAAATCTACCAAGAAGCAGAAGCAGCGGGCGTTCCAATGTTTTCCTGTTCCTCGCTGCGCTATCAAACGAATGTCCATGCCGTCCGCCATGAAAACAAAATCGGAAAAGTATTGGCCTGTGATGCATTCAGTCCTGCGACACTCGAACCCAGTCATCCGGATCTGTTTTGGTACGGGATTCATGGCGTAGAAATCCTGTTTACTGCGATGGGACCGGGATGTGAATCAGTGACACGCTTTTCAACTCCCGATGCTGAAGTCGTAGTGGGAACCTGGAAAGACGGTCGGATCGGAACTTTTCGGGGTATGCGATCCGGAAAGCACGATTATGGCGGAACCGCTTTTGGGACAGAAGGAAATCTATTCTTTGGACCATTTGAAGGCTATGAACCTTTGGTAGTACAGATTGCTGAGTTTTTCCGAACCAAAAAATCACCCATCGATTCCAGAGAAACACTTGAAATCTATGCCTTTATGGAAGCGGCGGATGAAAGTAAAAGACGGGGAGGGGATAGTGTTAGATTGGATACCATCCTAAAAAATTGATTTCAAATTTCTAAAATTCTTTTTTGAGAAATTTTTTAAAAATGAAATCAATTACAAAGCAATTTGTTATAACTTTATTATAACCCTCACTTACATCATTATGGTTAAGTCTCTCACGTCTGTTGGAAATAG
This sequence comes from Algoriphagus aquaeductus, assembly GCF_003253485.1. Classification (GTDB taxonomy): domain Bacteria; phylum Bacteroidota; class Bacteroidia; order Cytophagales; family Cyclobacteriaceae; genus Algoriphagus; species Algoriphagus aquaeductus. The sequence continues at coordinate 225,538 of NZ_QKTX01000007.1, forward strand.
CAAAGCATTAATTATTCCAGCGGAACTCATTAAGAAATATGGGCTTGAAAAAGTCATCATTGAAGAAACGACGAATGGTATCTTGATTAGATCAGCTAATGAAGAAAGTAACTTTCAGAAAAAACTCAATAACCTTAGAAAATATAAATCTGAGATTTACTCCAAAATGGAATTGGAAGCTAGAGAACCTGAAGTGATAAACTATTATTCAGACCCAAAAAACAATCTCTCTGACGTTGATTTAGAAATATTATGATCTTATCCAAAGAAGTTTGGTTGGTTGATTTTGCACCACAAGTTGGACAGGAGATTGCCAAAATCAGACCTGCTGTAGTGGTAAATCATGATTCCATTGGAAGTTTGAAATTGAAAGTTGTTGTTCCGATTACCGATGCATTGAAAACCCCAAAACAATGGTTAATAGGACTTTCCCCATCTGGGTCAAATGGATTGACCAAGGAAAGTATGGCTGACTGCTTTCAAATAAAATCAATTTCTGAAGAACGATTTATCAGAAAAATCGGAGAATTATCCTCCGAGGAATTTGATGCCGTTAAGTTGGGATTAATCCTCGTATTAGACCTCTTTTAAAATAAAACCATAGCAAAAATCCTATTCATGATTCGCTTTACCTCTTTAGCTATCCTTGTTTTTTTTCTAGCCATAAAACCAAGCTACTCCCAAAAATCCTTCACCCGTGCCGACACTTTACGAGGAAGTATCACACCCGAACGAGCTTGGTGGGATCTGAATCATTACCACTTGGCAGTGGAAATTTTCCCTGAAACCAAATCTATAAAAGGCTCAAATACAATAAGATATCGAGTGGTATCGGAACATCAGGTTTTACAGCTTGACTTGCAGGAACCATTGAAAATCACCTCTATAGTTCAAGCAGGAGAGAAGCTGGATTTTAAAAGGGAAGAAGCGGCTCACTTTGTTACGCTAAAGAAGAAGCAGGTTCCGGGTACCTTTGAAGAACTTGTTGTGAGCTACGAAGGCCAACCCAAAGAAGCCATCCGACCGCCTTGGGATGGGGGAATTACCTGGACCAAAGACAGCAACGGAAAATCTTTTATAGCATCCTCCAATCAAGGAATTGGATCCAGCATCTGGTGGCCACTTAAAGATCATCCGGCCGATGAAGTGGATAGCCTAATGATCAGTGTGACAGTTCCGGATGGGTTGATGGATGTTTCGAATGGTCGCTTGGTAGGAATCGATATGGGGAATGGCAAAAACACCTATCACTGGTCTGTGGTCAATCCGATCAATGATTATGGGGTAAATATCAACATCGGGGATTATGTCCATTTTGGGGAGAAGTATGCCGGAGAAAAAGGCACCTTGGATATGGATTACTTTGTGCTCAGAGAAAACCTGGAAAAAGCCAAAGTCCATTTTCAGGATGCAGCACGGATGATGAAGGCCTTTGAACACTGGTTTGGCCCATACCCTTTTTATGAAGACGGCTTTAAGCTCGTGGATGCACCCTATCTCGGCATGGAGCACCAAAGCTCAGTCACTTATGGCAATGGCTACCAAATGGGCTATCGGGGCCGGGATCTAAGTGGCACAGGTTGGGGTTTGAAGTTTGACTTTATCATAATCCACGAGGCCGGACACGAGTGGTTTGCCAATAACATTACCTACAAGGATGTCGCCGATATGTGGATCCATGAGAGCTTCACCAACTATTCGGAAAGCCTCTTTTTGGATTATCACTACGGAAAAGAAGCCGGGCAGGAATACGTGAGAGGAACTCGAATGAATATCGCCAATGACCGACCCATCATCGGAACCTATGGAGTCAATCAGCGGGGTTCGGGAGATATGTATTACAAAGGCGGAAACCTACTCAACATGCTCCGCGAAATTCTGAATGATGATGAGAAATGGAGACAAATTCTCAGAGGTTTGAATCAGGAATTTTACCATCAGACCGTGAACACCCAGCAGATTGAAAGTTATATTTCTCAGGCTTTTGGCATGGATCTCACACCGATTTTTGACCAATATTTAAGAGACGAGCGGATACCGGTTTTGGAATATTATTACTCAGATAATCAAACGCTTCAATACCGTTGGATTTCCTCAATTCCTTCGTTTACCATGCCGGTGGATGTAGAAATCGGTGGGGAAAAAGTTCGAATTCAGCCTAAAACAGCATGGTCAGAACTGAAGGTGACAACCAACGCCGAGGTAAAAGTCGATCCGGATTACTATATAGGCATAAGTCGAATGCGATAGACTCCTAAACAATTACACGGATGGGTGGAATGCCCGGTCTTTTTACTTTAATTTCCTGATCAATCCAAGCACCTATGAAACATAAAATACTCGTTGCCTTACTTGCCATTGCTGCCTGTACCTCCCAATCTCCTCAGCAAAACGAAGAACCACGACAGTTTGTAGACTTGGAGGGCTTGGATTCTACCATCCGTCCCGGCGACGATTTTTTTATGCATGTCAATGGCAAATGGTACAATTCCGTTCAAATTGATGAAGACCAAGTCGGGGTGGGTTCCTACTCATACTTGAATATTCCACAGCGAAAGCTTCTGGAAACTATTTTGGAAGAAGTTTCAGGTGGACAACATTCCAAAGGATCCATCGAGCAAAAAGTTGGCGATTTCTATGCATCAGGCATGGATACCACAACCATCAATTCAAGAGGAATAGCACCGATTCAACCCATTTTGGCTCAAATCGACCAAATCAGCAATCTGAAAGAATTGGAAAACTTTCTGGTTTCGGAGATGAAGGTTAACAACCAATCCCTGATCGGATTGAGAATTTCTCCGGATGACCAAAATAGCACCATCAACATCATCCATTTAAGCCAAACCGGCTTAGGATTGCCTGACCGGGATTACTATTTCAAGACTGATTCGTCCACATTGGGAATCCAAAAAGCCTATCAGAAGTATTTGGCAACCTTGTTGGTTATGGCTGGTGAAAATGAATCCAATGCCCAAACAGCTGCCCAAACGGTCTATGCTTTAGAAAAGCAACTGGCAGAGTCCCACAAAACCCGAATCGAGCGCAGAGTAGTAAAAGAAAACTACCACAAAGTGGCCGTGGCAGATTTGGACAAAAAACACACAAATATTTCCTGGAAATCCATTTTTGACAACTTAGGCCTGAAAGCAGATTCGGTGGATATCCGTCAGCCCGCTTACTATGACAAGCTCAATACTTTGCTTCAAACTCAAGGTCTGGAAGATTGGAAGGCCTACCTTAAAGCTCAAACACTGGTTGCCAATGCCAATTATTTGAGTACTCCATTTAGAAAAGCTGCTTTTGAATACAATAAAGTGGTTTCCGGCCAATCCAAACAATTGACTCGGGCCCAACAAATGGTGCAGCAAGTGGATCAGAATTTAGGCTTTGACTTGGGACAACTTTATGTAAAAAGATATTTCAATGAGGCTGCCAAACAGCGTGTGCTGGACTTGGTCAATAACCTGCAAAAAGCCTTCGAACAGCGCATTAATCAACTCGATTGGATGAGTGACAGCACCAAAACCCAAGCGAAGGAGAAATTGTATGCCATCACCAAAAAAATCGGGTATCCCGACAAATGGCGAGAATACCCTGTAGAAATCAACCGGGAAACCTATTTCGAAAATGTCCTGGCGCTTCGCAAAAACGAGGCAGATTACCAATTTAAGAAATTAGGTAAAGCTCCGGACAAAACAGAGTGGGGGACTACGCCAAGTACCGTGACTGCTTACTACAACCCTTCATTAAATGAAATTGTCTTTCCGGCAGGCATTCTCCAATACCCGTATTTCGACCAAAACGCAGACGATGCGATCAACTATGGAGGAATCGGAATGGTGATCGGTCATGAATTGACGCATGCCTTTGACGATCAAGGCGCTCAATTTGACAAGGATGGCAACCTGAAAAACTGGTGGTCCAAGGCGGATTATGAAAAGTTTAAAGCCAAAACCCAATTACTGATTGATCGCTATGACACGTTTACCGTTTTGGATTCGGTACCCATTAAAGGTGCGATGACCATCGGTGAAAACACTGCCGACAACGGTGGAATCTACATCGCTTACGATGCTTTCAAACTGACTCCGCAAGGACAAGACACTACAAAGATTGATGGCTTTACTCCGGATCAGCGCTTCAGTTATTCAATAGCCAGAATCTGGAGAGTGAAAGTTCGGGACGAGTATATGCGCACCTATGTGGTGACCAATTCTCATTCCCCGGCCATGTGGCGAGTCAATGGGCCGTTGATGAATTTTGATCCGTTTTATGCTGCTTATGGAGTAAAACCTGGAGATAAAAATTATAAAGCTCCTGAGGAGAGAATTAAGATTTGGTAGGGGAAACTATAAGGATTGAATAGAGAAGAGATCCTTGTCAAAATAAATGAGCTGATCAAAGAAATAAAACGGACTCCTTTCAAAGGAAAAGGAAAGCCTGAACCACTCAAAGGAAATCTGGCAGGTTATTGGTCAAGAAGGATCAAAGGAGAGCATCGGTTGGTTTATCGAGTTCAAGGTGGTGGAGATGATCAAGTGCTCAGAATTGTCCAAGCGAGGTTTCATTACTGTTTTTGGTCCAATTTTATGACAGCAACAGAATAACTAATTACCTAAAGGCATTATTTAAATGTTATATAATTTATATTATGTTAAATAGAAAATCCCGGAGTCCTTTCGGGATTCTTTTTTATCTTTCTTCCTCAATCAATCCTCCAGCCCACCTATTCAGTTCTTAAATGTCAAATTGGCTTCCCCGCCTGGGTCTTTACCTGGGGCCTGTTTCATTTGTCGTCATTCAGTTTTTTATGTCTTCCCCGGACCTCAATCCTCAGGCACAAGCCATGCTGGCCATGACCGCTTGGATGGCTATCTGGTGGATCACTGAAGCCATGCCTATTGCCGGTACGGCCTTACTTCCTTTGATTTTGATGCCCCAGTTGGGAATTCTAAAAATCGATTTGGTTTCGGCAAATTACATGCATCCAACGGTCTTGCTCTATATGGGTGGATTTCTTTTAGCAACAGGAATCGAAAAATGGGACTTGCACAAACGAATCGCACTTAACATAATAAATTTATTGGGAACTGACCTTCGCCGGATTGTTTTGGGTTTTATCCTCGCCACTGGACTTCTTTCCATGTGGATTTCAAATTCCGCGACAGCCTTAATGATGCTGCCTATCGGCCTAGCTGTTGTCACCCAATTCAAAGAGCAATTGGGACCATCCAACCAGCTGTTAGCTGATAGCCTTGGCAAGAATATAATGCTGGGCATTGCGTATGCTGCTTCCATTGGAGGGATGGCCACCTTGATCGGAACGCCGACTAATGCGATTCTATCTGCAGTCGTCAAGGAAATGTATGATTACAGCATTGCATTTGACGAATGGATGTTATTCGGTCTTCCGTTTTCTCTGATTTTGTTGGGGATCTGTTGGTATTATTTGGTAGCTGTCGGAAATCCCTTGCCCAAAAGCTTTCGACTGGGCGACGCCAAGACAGTTGTTTCAGCCCAATTGCAATCGCTCGGAAAAATCACCTTTGAAGAGAAAATCGTATTGGCAGTTTTCGGTCTGGTCTGTTTTTCCTGGATTACCAGAAGTTTCTTTTTGGCCAAAATGATTCCTGGGATTGATGATACGATTATCGTTTTGGTGGGGGTAGTTCTTCTCCTTCTCCTCCCCTCCTCTCGATCCGGGGAACGGATTTTGGACTGGAAAACCGCCGAAAAGATCCCTTGGGGCGTTTTGATTCTTTTTGGAGGTGGACTGGCTTTGGCTGAGGGTTTTAAAGAAACGGGCTTGGCGGAATGGATCGGTCAAAAATTTACCTTAATTGAAGGGGTTGGATTTTTTGTATTGCTCCTCATCATTATTGCATCGGTCAATTTCCTCACCGAAGTTACCTCCAATGTGGCCACCGCCTCCATGCTTTTGCCGATTTTAGCTTCTGTTGCAATCAAGTTGGACCTTCATCCCTTTGGCCTGATGGTAGGCGCTACTTTAGCTGCAAGCTGTGCGTTTATGCTTCCGGTAGCCACCCCGCCCAATGCTGTGGTATTTGGTTCGGGATATTTACAGATGAAGGATATGGTCAAGGCCGGATTGTGGTTAAATATCCTTTCCATTCTGCTGGTCACTTTGATGGTTTATTTTATTCTGCCTTGGCTTTGGGGGATTGAGTTGAAAGCCTATCCCTTTTGATTTCGAATTGGGGATTTCGGAATTCGGTTTTTCAAACTTGGGATTCATTTTGAGGAATTACTCTGATTTTTGAATTGCAATGCGGACAGGGGCTGACTGGAAAGATTTTTTAAAAAGGATATAAGAAGATTTAAATACGGTATCTGAAATCCAATATCCGATATCCGGAATCATTTCTGTCCCCAAAACTGCCTGTTTCGTCACATTTTTTTGATTGAGGCTGCGGTGGGATTTAATCTTGGTGAAAGTTTTACACAGACGAAAACTAAACCAACTCTACCTCATGCACACCTTTTTAAAACTGACGATTTCCGCGGTTGCGAGTCTGGGAATCCTCCCCGAATCCACGGAAAAGAGATTTGATGAAAATGATTTCAAAGTCCTGGAGCAAACTGCCAACGATCAGGAATTCACCGGTGCTATGGCAATTTTTCAGGGAAATCAACTGGTTTTCAATTACTCCAGTGGAGAAGCCAATGCTGAAACAAGTCTAGCCAACGGCCTTGATGTACGCTTCAATGTGGGTTCCATCGGAAAATCTTTGACCTCCATTTTGGTTTTCCGACAGGTAGAAACCGGGAATATCGATTTGGATCAAACCGTTGATCAGTATTTGCCGGAAAGCGAACGGGTACCCAATGACAGTCTGATCACTGTCCGGCATTTACTCACCAATACTTCGGGACTGGGTGATTTCTTTGAAAGCCCCGAGTATGTAGAAGGAAAGCGGTATGATGTTTCTAGCCTTTTCTCCCTGGTTCAAAAAATGCCATTGATCAAAGATAGACCCGGCACAGGGCTGGATTATTCCAATTCAGGCTTCATAGTGCTGGGACGAATTTTGGAGCATATTCATGGGAAACCCTATCAATCGATCGTACAGGAGAAATTGCTTAATCCATTGAATATCAATTATTCAAAACCAAGCCCATTGGCCTCCGGTTGGAAACTTGAAAATGAAACTTGGACCTTGGGTGAAGGAAATGATCCGGAGTCCTGGTCTTCGGCCGGTGGAATATTCCTAAGCATAGAAGAACTGCACCGACTGATTTCATTCTTGGTAAAGGATGGATACTTAAAGCAAGGAACCAAGGAATTGATGTGGACGCCGCAAGTTCAACCTGCTCATGAACCGCCATTTGTTCATTATGCTTTTGGCTGGATGGTGGAAAAGCCCCAGGATCTTCACTTCATCGGTCATAACGGAGGAGTTCGCGGCTTCCAGGCAGCATTTCGCTATCTACCCCAATCGGATACTTACATCTATACCTTTTCCAACCGTGAAAACGGTGCTGAAGGATTGTTTATGAAGGCCTTGATGCAATTGATCGAAAAAGCCGGATGAAAGCGATGAACTATTCCAACACGCGACAGTCCAAACAGCGAAAAGTTTTCTATCTGCTTATCCTTGCGGCTTTACTTTACAACCTATTCCTTTCGTTTGCCTAATCTCCAAACTTTCAAAATATTCTTTCCAAAAAATTACACGCTATCTTTCTTCTATGAAGTCTAAAAGTCTTGATTTCCGACAAATCGAATGGTGGATTGTCACCAGTGCGACGCTAATCGCCTTTCTCATCATTCTATTCAATTACCGGCCTCAGTTTTACAATGATTCCGGTTTTGCGATCTTCAAATTTGCCAGTAGGCTACTTATTCTCGGGGTTCTGTATTCCGCATTTCATTTGATCCATATGGTCTTGATCCCAAAGTATCAAAGAGAATCTCAAAAGTGGCCGTCCATTGTCTGGATTGTGGTGACTGGATTGGCCTCTTTTGGTATTTGTGCGCTATTTGGATTCAACGCCGAACTCGTCAAAACGCCTTTCCCGACTTATTTTTTAGGAATAGTAGTCCTCTATGCCTGCTATTTGATCGGATCCAATCTGCTGGAACAGGCCTTAACTCCTCCCAGAATCCGTGATTTCCAGCTTTACAATTTCACCCGACTCATTTTGAGTTACCTTTTTACCTTGTTTTTACTGATTCAGCTAGATTCCATTTCAAGTGAAGGACCTGCAATCATTTTTGGGATCTTCATCCCCGTTATCTTAATCGCCAGCCTTTACAATTTCTTTTTGGTCTATGGCAAAAAGAAACAAGGCAAACTCAAACAATCCCGCTGGTACAATTGGGGACTGGTCTCGGTCATATTCCTTATTTTTCTGATCATTTCGATTGAGGAAAACCAAGAGGAAATCTTTTTCTTGGGTGGATTAGGCGTGAATGCTTTCATCCAATTGATCTTCTTTCCGCTCACCTCCTTGGTCTTTAGAAAATATGATTCTTTTATGGGTCAGATCACCTCACTTTCTTCTCAGGTAGATCAAGGTCACGCCAGCTTCGACTTCCTGAGGTCTCAGATCAACCCCCATTTCTTATTCAATGCGCTGAATACCCTGTATGCCAGTGCTTTGATCGAAAATGCCGAAAAAACATCGGATGGAATTCAGAAGCTTGGAGATATGATGCGGTTTATGCTTCACGAAAATCAGCTTCCGCTTATCCCCCTTTCCAGAGAAATCGATTACCTGAGAAACTACCTGGACTTGCAGTATTTGCGTTTTGGATCGCAGGAAAATCTGGATTTGGATATCCAGATCACGGACAGTCAATGTCATGGTGAAGTGGCTCCGATGCTGATCATTCCATTTGTGGAAAATGCTTTCAAACACGGCATCTCTGCCAAAGAAAAATCCTGGATTAGACTAAATCTCCGTTGCATTTCAGGTTCTGTTCACCTGGATTTAGTCAACAGCGTTCATCCTGAAAAGCCTTCGGGAGATCAAGCACGTGAGGAATCCGGCATTGGCTTGGATAATGTCAAAAAACGACTGGAACTTCTCTATCCCAATCGGCATCAGTTGAATATTATTGCCAATGATTCCGATTACTTTGTCCATCTTTCTGTCCAAATCCACACTTCATGATCAAGGCTATAGCCATAGATGACGAATCTTTTGCTCTGGAGGTAATCAAGTCTCATGCCTCCAGAGTCCCGTTTTTAGAACTTCAGGCCTCTTTTACCAATGCCATCAGCGGTTTGGAATATTTGAAAAACCATCCCGTAGACCTGGTTTTTCTGGATATCAATATGCCGGACATTTCAGGAATAGATTTGGCCACCTTATTGCCCAAAGAAACACTCGTAGTATTTACCACTGCCTACTCCGACTATGCCGTCAAAGGGTTTGAATTGGATGCCTTGGATTATTTACTCAAGCCCTTTAATCTCAGTCGATTTCTCAAGGCCTGTCAAAAAGCCCAAGAATGGATTGACTTAAGGCCAAAAAATGAACCTGCCTACTTATTCGTCAAAACAGCAGACGGGCAGGTTCGTGTTGATTTTTCAGATTTGCTTTTTTGCGAAGCACAGGGAAATTATGTGACTTTTCAGCTGGCAAATGAGAAAATCATCAGCAGAATGACGCTTTCGGAAACCGAGAAACTCCTGCCGGCCTATTTTATTCGAACGCATCGCTCTTTTCTTGCCAACAAGAATCAAATTCAAAAAGTGGAACGCCACCAGGTACTCATGAAGGGATACCATGTGCCGGTGAGCAGTTCGTACATGGATCAGATCAAAGACCTTTTACAGGCTTAATTACTCAAATAAAAGGTGGATTTGTATTCTTTCCGATACTCCATGGGTGTCTTTTTCATGCGTTCGCGAAACAGTTTATTGAAATTGGAAAGCGTAAAAAAACCGCACTCATAGGAGATTTCACTGATATTCAGATCGCTTTCATTCAGGAGTTTACAAGCGTGGGCGATTCGAACTTCAGTCAAAAAATCGGAAAAGGATTTATTGACACGGGATTTGAAATATCGGCTAAAGGCCGAAACAGAGAGGTTTGAGATTTGAGCAGCTTCTTCCAAAGACACTTTACTGTGGAAATTCTGCATGACATATTCATATACCTGCCCCATCCGGTCTTTCTCAGACTCTTTGTTGGTATTGATATATCCGGCGTCAGCAATGAGTTTGCAATCTTTCGAATCCACCATCTTTTCCAGGGTCCCAAGTAGATGAATGATGCTGGCTGTCCCTCTGAGATGAAGCAGCTCCATCATCATTTTTTTAATCACCTGGTTGGTTTCTCCCAATACTTCGATTCCCCTTTCGGAAAGTTTAAGCATCCTGGCTATCCCTTCAAATTCCTCCAGTTTAAATACAGATTCGTTCAAAAAATTGTCCGGGAAGTAGATCACCACGCCATGGGCCTCCAGCCCATTGGCAGGGTTGTGATATGCCTTATCATTTTTCCAAAGGTGGGGTAAATTTGGCCCCGTTAAGACCATATCCCCTTCCCTAAATGATGTCGTGTGATCACCTATAAACCGAGTCCCTTTTCCTTTTAACACGACAAACAGCTGATATTCAGAATGAAAGTGCCAATTGACATCAAAGAAAGGAGCGATCAATTCTCTGATTACAAAGGCTTTACCTTCTGGAATTCTGGATTTTTGAACTGGATTTTTCACTGTATTCTTTCCATTTTGTCAATAAAACATCTACAATTTTGATAAAATACAGTCACAAATCAAGGTAAAACAGTAAGAATTTAAGTGCGTAATTGGGGAATATTATAATCTGAAAAAATTGTAAACCCAAAACATGAACCAAACCAAACTTTTGAGGCTTTTGAGCCTCTTAATGCTAACTACGGTTATGCTTTTTTCTTCCTGTGGGAGAAAAAATCAGTTCCTTTCCATGACAGAGCCCAGAAGAGTAGAAATCTTGGTTTTAGGTCATGAAAGCGAGCATCACAATTCTGAAAAACTGATGCTCCATCTTGGAACACCACTTTTTCAAAAAGGGATCAATCTGACTTACACCACCGACCTCAATGATCTCAAGGAAGAAGTCCTGAATAATTATGATGGGCTGATGATTTATGCTAATCATGATTCGATCAGTTCCAATCAGGAATCCGCACTCAAAAAGTACATTCAAAGTGGAAAAGCATTTATTCCTCTTCACAGTGCTTCTTGGTGTTTTCGCAATTCCGAATGGTTTGTAAAAACCGTGGGCGGACAATTTAAATCTCATGGCGCCGAAAAATTCACTGCCAAAATTGTAGATGCTGCCCATCCGATCATGCAGGGAATTGAAGAATTTGAGACATGGGATGAAACTTACGTTCACTCCCAGCTCAATCCAGCCATGCATGTCCTGATGGAACGAGTGGAAGGAGACCACCGAGAGCCTTACGCCTGGACTTTGGAAGAAGGAAAAGGCCGAGTATTCTACACCGCTTATGGTCACAATGAAGAAACCTGGAAGCAGCCTGAATTCCAGGAATTGGTCGCAAATGGTATCCTTTGGGCTGTGGGAGATAAGGTGAATGAGCTTTTGGCAGCCTACCAGATCCCAACTCCTCAGTTTCAAGATGCCGAGATTCCAAATTACGAGCGTAGAGATCCGGCTCCGAGATTCCAGCTACCACTTTCGCCAGAAGAAAGCATGAAGCTGGTTCAGCTTCCCATTGAATTTGAAATGGAGCTCTTTGCCAGCGAGCCGATGATCATCAATCCGATGGCGATGGCTTGGGATGAAAGAGGCCGTCTATTTGTCATCGAGACAGTCGATTATCCAAATGAGGTACGGACTGAAGGTGGAAATGATAAAATCAAAATCCTGGAGGACACTGATGGTGATGGAAAAGCGGACAAGGTCACTGTTTTCGCAGATAACCTGAATATTCCGACCTCTATTATGGCTGTCAATGGCGGAATTTTGATCTCCATGGCTCCTGACTTTGTATTCTTGAAAGATACTGATGGCGATGACGTGGCCGATGTCCGTGAAGTGGTCATGACCGGCTGGGGCAAAAGCGATACGCACGCGGGTCCATCCAATCTGAAATATGGATTTGACAATAAAATCTGGGGAGTTCTGGGTTATTCAGGCTTCAATGGCGAAGTGAGCGGGGTAAGACATCAATTTGGACAGGGTGTTTATCGGTTTGCACCTAGCGGTGACAATATGGAATACCTTGGAAATACTTCAAACAATACCTGGGGATTGGGTTTCACCGAAGATTTTGAAACCTTCATTTCCACTGCCAATGGTCAGCACAGCGTATACTTCTCCATGGCAAACAATTACCTGAAGCGTCCCATTTTCCAGGGATCAGCCAATACCGTACATGGTATTGATTCCCACTATGACATGCCACACCTTACCCCATTCCTAAGACAGGTGGATTGGTTTGGAGGCTATACCGCTGCTGCAGGGCATAATTTTTACACGGCAAGAAGCTTTCCTGAAAAATATTGGAACCGAATCGCTTTCGTAGCCGAACCAACCGGACGGGTACTGCACAATGCTGTCATCAATCCGGATGGCTCAGGATATAAGGAAAAAAATGGCTTTAACATCCTAGCCAGTTCAGACGAGTGGTTTTCACCGGTTCATGCCGAAGTAGGGCCTGACGGAGCACTTTGGGTAGCCGATTGGTACAACTTCATCATTCAGCACAACCCTACTCCAAGAGGATTTGAAAACGGAGCAGGAAATGCCTACATCAACCCACTTCGCGACAGCAAACACGGAAGAATCTACCGAATCAAGTACAAGGGTGCGGATGATGCTGAGACGTTTGATTTGAAAGATGCCGATGGTGCCGACCTGATTGATGCCTTGAAGAGTGACAATATGTTCTGGAGACTTACTGCCCAGCGATTGATTGTAGAAAAGCAGGATAAATCAGTTCTCAAGGATCTTTACCAATTAATTGCTGATCAAAAAGTAGACAAAATTGGCCTGAATGGTCCGGCCATCAATGCCCTTTGGACCTTACATGGGCTCGGCGAACTCAATGGAGAAAATGCAGAAGCGGTACAGGTCGCCACCAAAGCACTAAGCCACCCATCGGCTGCTGTAAGGAAAAATGCACTGAGAGTATTGCCAAGAAATGAAGCTTCTTTGAATTCTATCCTGAGTTCTAACCTTTTGAATGACCCTGATTTGCACACCAGAAAGTATGCTTTCTTGGCTGTTTCGGATATGCCATTCTCTGAAGAAGCCGCTAAGGCTTTGGTTAAGGCTGCTGATGTGTCTGAAAATGGATCTGATGCTTACTTGCCTCAGGCGGTTTTTGCGGCAGTTTTATCACACCCAACCGAATTTGCCAAGCGTGATCTCACTAAGGCACTTCAATCTCCCGGCGATGCAGAGTTCTCCTTGGCTGACCGAATCAGCCGAAGCTTGGTGGCCGAGCAATATCCTTTGGATTCGAGAAACTCCATCCTTTTCCCACCGGAGATAGCAGGAAAGGAAATTGCCATCCGGATGATTGTTTCCAAAGGCAATAATCCTATGGATGGAATTTTGGTAGCGCATGGTAATGGCACGAATGGCTACAGCTTATACATCTTTGAGGATGCTCTTCATTTTGCTGTAGCACAGGATGAAAAATTAACCCTCATCAGTACCAAAAAGCCACTTCCTGAGGAGCAGTTCATCATTGATGCCTCTTTGGTGGAAGATGGAAGCATGACCTTGAAAATCAACGGGGAAGAGATCGGAAAAGCCAAAACCAAAGGTCTATTCACGGCAGAGCTTTCTCCAAGAAGAGTTCGTGTCGGTCAAAATGATTCTAGAAATCAAGTTGGAAAATATGTGGGAGGCTGGATGTTTTCCGGAAGAATAAGCAATAAATCTACCCTGGCGCTGAATAAGCCAGGAGCAGATGTTCAGCTGCTTTCTGACGATGTAACTGCATCAGCAGCCAATGGATCTACGGTGATCAAGTTGGGCGTGACTCCTCACGAAATGAAATTCAACAAGGCGACCTTCACAGTAAAGGCAGGGTCTCAAGTGACTATCGATTTCGAAAACCCTGATTTCATGCAGCACAATCTAGTGATCGGCCAAAAGGGATCATTGGAAACTATCGGAAAAGCAGCAGATGAGTTGGCACGCGATCCAAAAGGTGCCGAACAAAATTACGTGCCTAAAATCCCTCAAGTGATTGCCGCCACTCGCTTGGTAGATCCCGAAGGAAGAGAGTCTTTGGTATTCGTCGCTCCGACTGAACCCGGCGAATATCCATTTATCTGTACGGTACCGGGGCACTGGAGAATTATGAACGGAATCATGAAGGTAGAATAGGATGGCTCTAAACGTAACATTTGGAGTCAGTACCTGGCTTTGGACCTCCCCTTTTAAGCGGGACACCATCGAGCTTTTTCCCAAAATCAAATCTTATGGATATGATGCAGTGGAAATCCCAGTGGAAGATCCTGATCTTATTGACCTTGATTGGGTAAAGAAAGCACTTACAGATAATGGGCTAAAGCCCATTATCTGCGGAGCTTTCGGCCCCACTCGAGATTTGACACATGAAGACCCTAAATTCCATCAAACCTGCTTTGATTACTTGGATGCCTGTTTCCAAATTGCTGCCGAATTGGGAGCTGGATTTGTAGCAGGGCCGATGTACTCGGCTGTTGGCAAGGCACGACTAGTCTCTCCCGAGCAGAAAAAAATCGAGTGGAATCGTGCAGTTACCAACCTTCAGAAAGTAAGTAAGCGAGCAGGTGAATTTGGTTTGCAAATCGCCATCGAAACCCTTAATCGCTTTGAGACCGATCTCATCAATACTGCAGCAGAATTGATGCAACTGATCCAGGACATCAACGAACCTCAGGCAAAAGCTATCTTGGATGGTTTTCACATGAATATTGAAGAACCGGACATCGAGGCAGCGATTCAGACGGTCGGTGACAAACTCATTCATGTCCAGGTCTCTGAAAACTATCGAGGCACACCTGGAACCGGACAAACCAATTGGGCGGCCTGGAAACGAGGCTTGGAAGCGATCAATTACCAAGGTGCTATTTCCATCGAAAGCTTTACCCCAAACGTCAAAGAACTGGCAGGTGCAGTCTGTATCTGGAAACCCTTGGTGCCTAGCCAAGATGGTTTCGCAAAGGAAGGCCTGGAGTTTCTGAAGAAATGGGCTGCGGAATAGGAGGCTTGGATATTCGCAGTTTTCGCTGCTATAGTGCTCAACCTGACATCGGTCATCCCACATCAGTCACTCAGACATCCCAACTCCCATACCTCCTAACCTCCTTACAATAAAACTTCTTTTTTCAACCCAAAACATAACTCACACATGAGCAAGAAACCAATCAACATCGCCATCATCGGCTTGGGCTTTGGTGCCGAATTTATCCCGATCTACCAAAAGCATCCGCTAGCCAATATGTATGCGGTCTGCCAGCGAAATAAAGAAAAGGCCGAGGAAATCGGGAAAGCTTTTGGCATCGAAAAGGTCTACACCGACTATGACGAACTGTTGAAAGATCCCAATATTGACGCAGTTCATATCAACACGCCGATTCAAAACCATGCTGAGCAGTCCATCAAAGCACTCAAGGCCGGAAAACATGTAGCTTGTACCGTACCAATGGCCACCACGGTGGAAGAATGCCGTCAGATTGTCGAACTCTGCGAACAGACCGGCTTGACCTACATGATGATGGAAACGGTGATTTATAGCCGTGAATTCCTCTTTGTAAAAGAAATGTATGAGAAAGGTGAACTGGGCAAAATTCAGTTTCTCCGGGCATCTCATCAGCAGGAAATGGCAGGGTGGCCAGGCTACTGGGAAGGCCTTCCTCCCATGCACTACGCCACCCATTGTGTGGGACCTGTTTTGGCATTGCCAAAGGGACAGGCAGAATACGTTTCCTGCTTGGGATCCGGAAGAATCGACGAAAATCTGATTCCAAAATACGGTTCTCCATTTGCCATTGAAACTTGTCATATCAAGTTGAAAAATTCCGATTTGGCTGCTGAAGTGACCCGTTCGCTTTTCAATACTGCTAGACAGTACAGAGAAAGTTTTGATGTGTACGGTTCCAAGAAGTCTTTTGAGTGGACTCTCATTGAGCATGAGGATTCGGTAATTCATACCGGAGAAGTACCTGAGAAAGTCAAGATTCCGGACTATGCCCATCTCCTTCCTGAAGAAATCGCCCCATTCACCACCCAAGGGGTATATGATTCCGACGAAAATCAGCATCTTTCTTTTATCCAAGGTTCCGGCCATGGTGGTTCACATCCACATCTGGTTCATGAATTTTTGGTTGCTTTGACTGAAGGAAGAGCACCCTACCCTGATGCGGCCCAATCTGCCAATATCACCTGTGTGGGGATTTTGGCTCATGAGTCAGCCATGGAAGGCGGAAAAATCAAATACCTCCCTGAGTTCACGCTCAGCAAAAAATAAAGCAACAAAGGCCTGGAATCAAAACCAGGCCTTATTTTTTATCAGCAAATTTGAAGCTCTGTCTTGAGTAGCCAAAAATCTAACCTCTTAGATCTAGCTTCTTGTGTCTTATTTCACCTTCTTCGCCTCAGCCGTAAACATGTCCATCAGAGAACCGGCGGCACTTTCATCATCCACTTTTTTCAGGCTGATATAGACATCATAGCCTTGGATATTAAAGTAACCTGTCAGTACATCTCCGGAAATGGATACCGAGGACATGGGTTTCTCTGTCCCAGATGGATCTTCAACAAAATAGCCCATGGTTTTGCCATCCTTGGTTTCAAAACGCATCGGGATAGTGGCCGTACCTTGAGGGGTATCTTTTACGGTTACGGCCCATTTGCCCTCAAAGTATTCGGGTGAGGTAAAACTGTACAGGCCAGCCGAAAAAACAAGCATAATTAGAATGGAGAATAGTTTTTTCATAAAGTATAAGGGTTGAATGAAGGTAAAAATTAGAGAATAAAGGCTTAGGAATCAACTCTTGGTTAAATGATAATAGGGAAAGTGAATACTTTTTTTCCCTGATGGCTAAAAACGGATCAGTCCTAAAAGTTGGGGGATTTAGGTCAATGTGGTTTCTTTGTTAAAAAAAAGAATTGGAAGAAAAGGATTACCTCAGTTTGGTTTTGCC
>NZ_QKTX01000008.1:0-76794 GCF_003253485.1 Algoriphagus aquaeductus
TTGCCGCTCGACTTGCATGTATTAGGCCTGCCGCTAGCGTTCATCCTGAGCCAGGATCAAACTCTCCATTGTAAAGTTTCTATTTTATAAGTCGTCCTACCGGTAAAGTATACCGGTAAAACCCCTCTACTCAGGTTATTTCTTTTTCGCCTTACATCACTTCAAAGAACTTGTCTCCAAACATTTTTGGAGCTGGTGGATTTGGATAACTTCCTATCCGTTTTCCTGTTTTTATTTCCCGTTCCTTCCGAACAGGGTTGCAAAAGTAAGAAGATCTTTTCACCCCGCAAGAGAAATCTGAAAATATTTTTTTCTTTTTCCCTCCAAGAATTCCAGAATCAGATTCTAATCCTTTCCTAATTCTCTTCTACTCCACATTTTCAATCTTACCCACGTGCCGTTCGCATCGTTTGGGAGTGCAAATATCTGAGGATTTTATCAGCTGGCAATACCTTATTCGAGAATTTCCTCAACTTTTTCCTAAGTGGCTGAAATTGAAAAGGAAATTTTTCGCCAAATAAAAAAGCCCTGCCAAAGAAATTAGCAGGGCTCTAAAGCTTCTAAATTTTGGATTTTACAACTTTTTCAAAACAATATTTCGCCAATAAACCTTGATCCCTCCACCATCATGAATCTGAAGGAGTACTCCACCTTTTCCTTGGCCTATTTTTTCATCTGAAAAATTAACCATCTCTACTCCGTTGACATAGGAAGTGACATTATCCCCCTTTACAACGATTTTCATTTTGTTCCACTCTCCAAACTTTAATGTTTTGTCCTTTTCTGGATCCGGCTTGATCAACCAACCTCGTCCATAAGACTCATAAATACCACCTGTATCACTGCCCGGAGGCGCTACCTCCACCTGCCAACCTGAAACTTTGGTTCCATCTACAGTAGAACGAATGAAAACGCCACTGTTTCCATTGGCTTCTTGCTTAAATTCAAGCGTGATTTCGAAATCATCAAAGTTTTCTTCAGTGCCCAAATAGCCATACCCTTTATCAGGACCGCTTTCAGATACTAAAAGACCATCCTGGACATACCACTTTTCGGTGCCGTAGATCTTCCAGCCCGTAAGGTCTTTTCCATTAAACAACTTTACTTTCTTTTGAGCAAACGACACTTGTGCTACGACAAGCATCAATGCAAGGAGGATGATTTTTTTCATAAGGGTCTAATTTTAATGTTTTTGAACCAAACAGGATCGCCATGGTCTTGTAATGCAATGAGGCCTTTTTTGGCAATTTTATAATCCGGGAAGTCATTCCACTTTCCTGAGTTTCTTCTCGCTGTCCAATCTTCTGAATAGGGAACAAACTCTACCGTCTTTTTTCCATTGAGCCAATAGCTCGCTCCTTCAAGGGAAAAGATAATTTTGGAGGTGTTCCATTCTCCTGCTGGCTTGACCACTCCTTCATAATCCGGTTCATACATCGCATAATCGCCTGCGAGTGATTGCCATTTTTCCAATGGCTGAGCAAAGCCCAATTGATCGATTACCTGATATTCCGGACCTGTGTAGTAAGGAGCCTTGTATTTTGGACCTTCCACTACATGATAGAAAACTCCTGAATTCCCGCCAGGAGAGATTTTCCAGGTAAATTCCATTTCAAACTCTTCAAACTCCATCGGACCAAAGACGATATCCCCACCAAAGTCCTCTCCACCTGTAGCTCCTAATCCTTTCATGGCACCATCTTCAATGATCCAATTGGAAGGAGTAGAATCCCCGTTGAAAGCTCTCCAGCCATCCATCGATGTTCCGTCAAACAAGAGCATCCATCCTTCAGCTTTTTCTTCCTCTGTCAAGGAATTATCGGGAACAACCACTTCTTCTACCACTGCCTCGGCAGTTTCTTCGGTCGCTTTGGGCCCACAGGAAAAACCTATTCCCAATAGCGCAATCCATACGAGATACTTTTCCTTCATAGTATTTATATTAATTTCATGTTTACAGGATCCCACTTGATAAACTTATCCTGGAAGTAGCTGTCGTTGCAAAGCAAAGCAGGTGCGGCTGCACGGAATCCAAAAACAGGATCCTCCGCTACAGTACCACCGGTGCGAATGGCTCTAAACCAATTTCCAAAATGGTCATAATGTGCTCCCTTCCAAGAACGCTCTGCTTTATAAGACATTTCACGGGGTGGAAGGATTTTAGCCCGCTCTTCTTCTCCGGATGCCGCCCTTAATTTAGCTTGTTCTTGCATAAAAGGATCATCACTTTCTGCGTTGCTGTTCAATTTGACCACCACTTCTTCCCATTTCACGTCCATGGAGCCTTTGGTTCCGACGATTCTAAGGTAAGTTGTTCCGGAAGTTCCATCCACAAAATTGCATCTGAGAGAAAGATTGAAACCCGGATGCTCGGGCGTATCAGGATAATCAAAACTTCCCAAAAGCACATCAGGAACTTCCCGACCGTCTTTCCAATATCTCAATCCGCCCAAAGAAGCAATTTTGCTTGGGCCTTTGGAATTGGTGATAAAATGCAAACTGGTGAAAAGATGAACGAACAAATCTCCTGACATACCGGTACCATAGTCCAGGTAATTTCTCCAGCGGAAAAACCGCAGTGGATCCCAATTCCGCTGAGTGGTATTGGAAATGTATCGCTTCCAGTCCACTGTTTTTTCATTTCCGTCAGCAGGCACGTTGTATTGCCAAGCACCTTCTGGCGACATTCTAGCCCAAAAACCTTCGGCGTAAACAATATCGCCGATTACTCCGGCTGCCAATAATTCTTTGGCCTTCTCATTTCCCAATGAAGAAATACCCTGCGAGCCGACCACCATGACTTTTCCTGATTTTTTCCAGGCATCGATCACTTCCTGACCTTCCTTTACAGAATGAACCATCGGTTTTTCGCAATACACATGCTTTCCGGCATTGAGTGCATCGATGGAGATCTGCTTGTGCCAAGAATCCGGCGTCCCGATAATTACCGCATCCACATCGGCTCTTTTGAGAATTTCTTTGTGGTCTTTGGTGAGGAACAGGTGATCACCCCACTTCTTTTTGGCTGATTCAAGCCGGCCATCATAGAGATCACAAACGGCTACAAGAGAGACATTGGCGTGCTGCAAAGCAGTATTGGTATCTTCGGTACCCATGATTCCCGCTCCGATAAGTGCAAGCCTTATAGGTTTGTCGGCAGCGTCCTCTACAAGTCGGTTGAGGTATTCTACTTGACCGGTTTTTGCCTCGGCCATCAGAGCAGGTGCCAAAGCAGCCGCTCCCGTAGTTAACCCCAACTTTTTGAGGAAGCCTCTTCGGTTATTCTTCATGTTAGCAAACAGGTTTAATGTTAGAGGCGAAAAGTTAATTGAATTTTTTAAAAAAGTCCCGAGAGGTAACTGTAATTTTTACAAATGGAAATCGATTCCCTTTTCCCTCTTTGTCTATAATCTTCGGAAATAGTCCGCAGAATGGACCAAACGACTTCCATACCATGAAAAAAGCTCTCCATCCACCAATTTGATCTGAGAATTGGGCAAAAGGGCGCGAAAAAAATCCAGGTGCTTTTCTTTAAACGGAAATGGTTCTGAACTCAAAAGCAAAAAGTCCGGATTGAGTCTTTTCAAATCTTCCTTTTCCAATACCGGATATCTTGGCTTATCGATCATGTTTTCAAATCCTGCTTTTTCCAACATCACATTAATAAACGTGTTCTCACCCGCAACCATAATGGGTTCATTCCAAATCAGATAGACACAGCTTCCCTTTTTGGGAATTGGTTGCTCAAAGGAAGATTTAATCTTATGAATGATTTCCTGAGACTGATTTTCTCTTTGAGTAAGCATTCCAACTTGCCGAATCATCTCATAATTATCCTCCAATGAAAAAATATCACTCATCCAGAAGGGATACTTTTCAGCCAACTGTTCGATCCCCTCCCGATCATTTTCCTCTTTATTACCGATGATCAAGTCAGGTTTTAGCGAATCAATCACCTCAAATCGGTAATTCTTTGTGCCTCCGACAATCGTTTTACTTTCTCTAAGATGTTTTGGATGGATGCAAAATTTGGTCACACCGACAATCCTTTCCTCCAAACCCAAATCCACCAAAAGCTCAGTCTGCGAGGGCACCAAGGAAATAATCCGCTCGGGTGGTTTGGAAAGAAATAGGTTTCTGTGGAGTTGATCGGTGAAGTACATGATTGAAAAAGTTAATTGGTATCAGTTATTGGGAAAAGCTAAACTATGCTTTAACCAATAACTGATAACCAAAACAGGATTAACTGATATATCTAAAATCAAAGCTTGGATCGAAGTCCACCAAGAAGGCATACATCAGATCGATCACCTGCTCGATATCTGCTTTGCTTGCCGTCTCCACGGTCGTGTGCATGTATTTCAACGGAAGTGAAATCAAAGCTGAAGGCACTCCCTCATTAGAATAGGCAAATGCATCGGTATCTGTACCGGTACTTCTGGAAGCTGCTGCCCGCTGGAAAGGAATCTCATTTTTCCGCGCAGCGGCTATGATCAAATCCAACAACTTCTTATGCACCGAAGCACCATAGGTTAACACCGGCCCTTTTCCGGCCGTCTGGTCTCCGCTCGTCACCTTATTATATAGAGGTGCAGTGGTGTCATGACACACATCAGTGATGATGGCCACATTGGGTTTGATGCGATGGGCAATCATCTCCGCACCGCGAAGGCCGATTTCTTCCTGAACGGCATTGACGATATAGAGGCCAAAAGGCAATTGTTTACCTGATTCTTTGATCTTTCTCGCCACTTGAGCGATCATATAGCCACCGATACGGTTGTCCAGGGCTCTGCCTGACCAGAATTTACCGTTCAGTTCGATCAGTTCATCTTGGAAGGTGATCACGCAACCCACATGGATTCCCATTTCCTCCACTTCGGCTTTGGACCGAGCCCCGACATCAATGAAGATATTATCCAAAGTCGGTGCATCTTCTTTTCCTTCCTTCCGCACATGGATGGCCGGCCAGCCAAAAACACCGGGGATAATGCCTTTGTCTGTGTGAATGTTCACCCGCATAGAAGGTGCGATCATGTGATCCGAACCACCATTTCTTCGAACATAGATATAGCCGTCATCTTTGATGTAATTGACAAACCAACTGATCTCGTCCGCATGTGCTTCGATGACCACTTTGTATTCTGCCCCGGGATTGATCACCCCAACGGCTGTTCCATAATTGTCAGTAAAATAGGTGTCCACAAAAGGCTTGATGTAATCCAGCCATATCTGCTGCCCTGAAGCCTCAAAGCCGGTTGGGGAGGCATTGTTGAGATACTTGTGTAAAAAGGAATTAGACTCCATTGAAAATTGAATTTTGGTGATTGGAAATTGAGAATTTTTCAAAGCGGAATATTCCCGTGCTTTTTTCTCGGCAGTTTGTCCACCTTGTTTTCCAGCATTTTGAAGGCTTTGATCAGTTTGATTCGGGTGTCAGAAGGGACAATGACTTCATCAATGAAGCCGCGATGGGCCGCTCGATAGGGGTTGGCAAACTTGGCGGTGTATTCATCCACCTTCTCCTGAAGTTTGGCTTCCGGATTTTCGGCTTCGGCAATTTCTTTTTTGAAAATGATCTCCGCAGCGCCTTTTGCTCCCATCACCGCAATCTCAGCAGTCGGCCAGGCATAATTCATATCCGCCCCAATGTGCTTGGAGTTCATTACATCGTAGGCACCGCCATACGCTTTTCGGGTGATCACGGTAATTCTTGGAACGGTAGCCTCAGAAAATGCATAGAGCAATTTCGCTCCATTGGTGATGATGCCATTCCACTCTTGGTCTGTTCCGGGCAGAAAGCCCGGCACATCTACCAAGACAAGCAAAGGCACATTGAAGCTATCGCAAAAACGGACAAATCGGGCAGCCTTCACCGAAGCATGATTATCCAATACACCTGCCATAGATTGAGGTTGATTGCCTACAATGCCTATGCTGCGCCCTGCAATACGGGCAAAACCCACCACAATATTATCCGCATAGTTTTCATGAACTTCCAGAAAAGACTCCTCATCAACTATACCACGCACCACATCCCGCATATCATAAGGGTGATTTGGGTTTTCTGGAATGATCGAGTCCAAGGATTTTCTGGATTCATCTTTTTTTAACTCATACGGATAAACCGGAGCCTGATCCTCGCAGTTTTGAGGAATGTAACTCAGCAATCTCTTGATGTGGCGTATCGCCTCCACTTCATTGGCGCAGGCAAAATGCGTCACCCCTGACTTAGTGCTGTGGGTCGAGGCACCTCCGAGTTCTTCGGCGGTGACTGTTTCCTGAGTCACTGTTTTCACCACATTCGGACCGGTCACAAACATGTAGGAGGTATTTTCCACCATCAGAATAAAATCCGTAATCGCAGGTGAATACACAGCGCCACCCGCACAAGGTCCCATGATGGCGGATATCTGAGGAATGACGCCGGAAGCCAAGGTATTTCTGTAAAAAATATCCGCATAGCCTCCTAGTGAATTGACGCCTTCTTGGATTCGAGCACCGCCTGAGTCATTCAAACCGATCACCGGAGCCCCATTTTTCATGGCCAAATCCATGATTTTACAGATTTTTTCCGCGTGAGTTTCAGAAAGCGAACCTCCAAAAACAGTGAAATCCTGCGAAAAAACATAGGTCAATCGACCGTTGATTTCACCATAACCTGTGATTACGCCATCGCCGAGGTAATGCTCCTTATCCAAACCAAAATCCTTGGCGCGATGCATCACAAACTTGTCGATTTCCTCAAATGTACCTTCGTCAAGAAGCAAATCGATTCGCTCGCGGGCGGTTAGTTTTCCTTTTTTATGTTGGGCTTCTATTCGGGATTTCCCTCCTCCAAGTTCAGCTTCAGCATTTTTCTTGGCCAAAAGTTCGATTTTCTCCGCATTGCTGGGAAGGGTATAAAGTGGATTTTTTGGGTCAGTCATATTCGGGATTTTCGTTCTGCCACCAAATATAGTCCCTTGAGTGGATTGGAAGATTGAAAAATTAGAAGAATGGAAATTGAAGCGCAAAAATTCGATTTACCTGTAATCTTATTCTTTTTCACGCGATTACTCCTTTCAACCTTGTACTTTTCAAAAACTTTCTATATTCGCCCATCCAAAAATTTTGGCAGAATTATGAGTACCAGAAAGGCCGCGGTGATCGACATGGGGACCAATACATTCCATTTGTTATTGGTGGAATTGAACGGTGTCGGTTTTAGAACACTTTACAAAGAAAAGATCCCGGTCAAACTCGGTCAGGGAGGTATCAGCCAAAATCAACTTGCCCAAGATGCCCAGAAAAGGGCTTTTCATACACTCAAACATTTCAAAAACCTGATAGATGGCGAAGGCATCGATCAGGTTTTTGCTTTTGCGACCTCCGCTGTCCGAAATGCGGACAATGGAGCTGAATTTGTTCAAAAGGTAAAGGAAGACATCGGCATTGAAATCCATGTGATCTCAGGCGAAGAGGAAGCCCAATTGATCTATGAAGGCATCAATCTCTCGGGCTCACTCAACGGTCACATTAACCTAATGATGGATATCGGTGGGGGTTCGGTAGAATTTATCATCGGAACCTCACAGGAAGTTTTTTGGAAACAAAGCTTTGAAATCGGTGGGCAGCGGCTGTTGGATGCCTTTCATTACCATGATCCGATTTTACCGGAAGAGGTGGAAAAACTGGAATCGCATTGCTTCAGCAAGCTTCAGCCTTTATTGGAGGCAATTGAAAAATACAAGCCAAGTGGATTAGTTGGGGCATCAGGTACCTTTGATACCTTGACCGATATCTACTACGAATCCATGCTGCAGTGCAAACTCACCGGTCAGCATGTTTTTGAATTGCCGACTTCTGAATTTGAGCGGATTTTTCAGATGCTCAAAACCAAAAACCGGGAAGAACGCCTGAAAATCCCCGGTATGATCGCCATGCGGGTGGACATGATCGTCGTGGCTAGCTGCCTGATCGAATTCATCCTGCGTTACGTACCCGTAGAGGCCATCGTTTGCTCGCACTATTCTCTGAAAGAAGGAGCCGTTTCCCGATTGCTCGCCGGCAAAGTGGCGGTTTGATTTTTTAATTTAGCCACAAAGGCGGCAAGTCACTAAAAAGTTGTAATTGTACCGATGTTGATTTTTAGGCTTTAGGCTATGTATATCCTTCTATGTTTTCTATGTTTCTACTGTGGTTTTAAAAAAAGAATCCAAAGTAGTTTTCTTCTAAGGCTGCTGGTCGCTCCAAAGTTTTATCACATAAAACAATTGATAATTCAATTTTTTACTAAAACATCAGCGTCGTCAATCACTTAGACAGAATTGGATTCTTAAAAAGTCAACATACTTAAAGAATCGAAAATCCTATAGGAGATTTTTAACCCTCCATTTAAAAATCATCTGTGCATCTGTGGCTTCACACCTTATCTTTGGGCCACTAAAAATACCCTCAAATGCAAAATTTCTCCTACGATCACCTGTACCGTTTCACTTTCGAGATGCTGACCAAAATTGGCTGTACGGAGTCCGATGCCAAAATCGCGACGGAAGTCCTGCTCTCAGCAGATCTGCGCGGAGTGGACAGTCACGGGGTAGCTAGGCTGAGCGGCTATGTGAGATTGTGGGAAAAAGGAAGAATCAACGCAACACCTAACGTCCGGGTAACCTACGAAACACCCTCCACGGCTGTGGTCGACGGAGACAGTGGCTTAGGTCTGGTCGTGGCACCATTTGCGATGAAAGTGGCCATTGAAAAAGCAAAAAATGTGGGAACAGGCTGGGTTTCGGTGAAAAACTCCAACCACTACGGCATTGCAGGCTACCATGCCATGATGGCCTTGGAGCATGATATGATCGGAATTTCCTTGACCAATGCAAGTCCTTTGGTCTCTCCTACTTTCTCTAAGGAGCGATTGCTAGGTACGAATCCGATTTCTGTTGCGATTCCCGCCAAAGAAGAGCCTGCTTTTGTCGCGGACATGGCTACGACGACTGCGGCAAACGGGAAACTGGAAATTCTCCAGCGCAAAGGTTTGGATACCCCAACAGGCTGGGTTCAGGATCGAGATGGAAATCCTACCACTTCAGCAAACGGGGTAAAAGACGGCGGTGCTTTGCTACCTCTTGGTGGAGACAGGGAGCACGGTTCGCACAAAGGCTATGCATTAGGGGCAATCGTGGACATTTTCTCAGCGGTACTTTCCGGAGCAAATTACGGACCTTGGGTACCTCCGTTTGTGGCATTCCTTGATCCTCTTCCCAACCTAGTGGGAGAAGGAATCGGCCACTTTTTCGGAGCCATGCGTGTAGATGCTTTCCGACCAGCCGATGAATTCAAATCCCACATGGATAATTGGATTCGTCGATTCTGCTCGGCAGAACCTACCCCCGGAAACGAAAAAGTTTTAATTCCCGGAGATCCTGAGCGGGAATTGGAAGCTATAAGAAGAATAGATGGAATTCCTTTGCTTGATCCTGTGGTGAAGGACTTGACTCAATTGGGTGAACGGTTTGGAGTGAAGTTTTGATTTCAGATTTCGGATTTCAGAATTTGGATTTCTTTAGCACGAATTTTCTAACTTCAAAACATGAGCGATTCCCCGAAAAAATTCCGACTTGACCGAACTGCTTTCGAAGCCAGAAATGCCTCAGAACAGGTTAATTATGGGAAAGTCTATCAAAACACAACTTGGCAAGAGCGACTTCGGATTCATCAATATTTGAATAGCATTGCCTATGGATACGATTTGGATAATCCGCCTCGAATGGACAAGACATTTTTTCAGATAAAAACCAGAAAGTAGTGGGGAATATCTTTCAAGATGATTTCAGGGATTTTCTAAATGCCCTTAACGAGCAGGGCGTAGATTACATTTTGGTTGGCGGATTTTCTGTCATAATTCATGGGTACTCCCGGACTACAGGAGACATGGATATCTGGGTAAGAAAAACAAAGGAAAACTACAGCAGGCTAGAAAAGGCTTTCTATCAATTTGGAATGCCCGTTTTCGATATGACCGAGTGGAATTTTTTACATCATCCTGAGTGGAATGTTTTTTCTTATGGAAAATCCCCTGTAGCAATTGACATCATGACTGAGGTGAAAGGGTTGGATTTTGACCAAGCTTTTAACCAATCCAAAATCTATGATGATGGGGGACTAAAGGTAAGAACCCTACACAAAAACGACTTAATTGATGCAAAACTTGCTTCTAAGAGGTCAAAGGATCTTGATGATTTAGAAAACTTAGAGAATTACTAACCCGTATTAAAGCCTCATTTTCCCTTTTTCTGCCTAGTTTAGTCTTGAATTTGCCCAAAGCCCAAACTGGAAGAAAATGAGTAGAAGTTCTCTGAGTATCCTAGCCCTTTTATTGGGAGCTAGCCTGTTTTCCTGCAGCCCAAAAGCTACCTTTCGCATCATCGACAAGCCCATTACCTGGAATGCAGAACGGGAAAAACTCTCCATCCAATACCTGAAAGACCGACACGGTCTGGAAAAAGCCATCGCTACCATCGAACCCAAAATGGTGGTCGTTCACTGGACAGCTATCGATAACATCGAAGTGACTTTTGATGTATTTAATCCTCCGACCCTTGGTGGACGGGCAGATTTGACTGGAGCAAGCAATCTGAATGTATCCAGCCAATTTTTGATCGATCGGGATGGGACAATTTTCAGGCTTTTGCCTGATACCACATTTGCGCGGCACGTTATTGGCTTGAATTACCTAGCTATCGGAATTGAAAATATCGGTAGCGATGAAATGCCCCTGACCAAAGCACAACTTGAAGCTAATGAACTATTAATCCGGCATCTTAAAAAAAAGTATCCCATAGACTATGTAATCGGACATCATGAATATCAAAATTTCCAAACCACCGACCTTTGGAAAGAAACCGACCCCAACTACCGAACCGTCAAAACCGATCCCGGAGACAAATTCATGAACCAACTCAGAAAAAAATTGACTGACCTTAATCTTAAACCAGTGCCCAAACTCTAACTCATCGCTGTGATCTGGGTCTTCCTCGCCGTGGGCTGTGCCCACACAGACCACTAAATCAAAGCCTTATCACCTAATTTCATGATAAAAATTACCCCATGCACTCCTCCCAAAGACTCTTTTACCTTTTCCTGATCAGCATTCTTTTGGTTGCGTCTTGTAAGTCCAAAAAGCCAGTTGCAACCCCTCCTACAAGACCCAGCACTCCCACCTCAACAATTCCTCCTAAAACCAGCGAAACCCTTCCTGCCAAACCGCTACCCGCAGTCGCTCTAAAACCTTTGGCCTATCGAATGCCAGATATACCTCGGGAATTCCGCGGAGTGTGGATTGCCACCGTCGCCAATATCGACTGGCCAGTATCCCCAGATTCCCCATGGGAAGTTCAGAAGCGAGAATACATCAAGCTGCTGGATTACTACAAAAACCTCAACTTCAACGCCGTCATCGTGCAAATCCGCACCGCGGGCGATGCCTTTTACCCCAGCAACTACGCGCCTTGGTCCAAATACCTGACAGGAAAGCAAGGAAAAGCTCCTGCCACTCAAGAAAATCCCCTGACCTGGATGATCAAAGAAGCGCACGACCGAGGACTGGAATTTCACGCTTGGCTTAATCCCTATCGAGCTACCATGAACCTCGAAACGAGCGATTTAAGTCCTGAACACGACTTTTTCAAACATCGAAACTGGATGCTAAAATATGGCACCAAGTGGTACTATGACCCGGGATTGCCTGAGGTAAAAAATCACTTATTGGCCATCATCAAAGAAGTAGTCACCAATTATGACATCGATGCAATTCACTTTGACGACTATTTCTATCCTTACAAAGAGCCTAAGCTGGATTTTCCCGATAAAGCTTCCTATGACAAATACAAAAAACCAGGACAGTCTCGGGACGACTGGAGAAGGCAGAATGTGAACGATTTGATTTTGGCACTAAGCCAGACCATCAAGGCGCAAAAGCCTTGGGTGCAGTTTGGAATCTCACCGTTTGGAGTTTGGAGAAATCAAAGCAAAGACCCCAAGGGATCACCCACTCAGGCCGGTCAGACCAATTACGATGACCTCTACGCGGATGTCTTGCTTTGGATGAAAAATAAATGGATCGACTACCTGATTCCACAATTGTATTGGAGCATGGAGCATCGACTGGCTTCCCACCGCAAACTGGCAGACTGGTGGTCGAATAACAGCTACGGAACCAACATTTACATCGGAAACGGGCCTTATAAAATCCGGGAAGACTCCGATGAGGCTTGGAAAAATCCAGCCGAGCTCAACACCCAAGTCAACTATGCCAGGACTTTGCCACAAATCCAAGGCAATGCTTTTTTCTCTGCCAAATCCATTTACATCAAAAATCAGGACATCGCCCAGCGGTTGAAAAACGAGGTGTATGACAGACCCACTCTTCCTCCTTCCTTTGAACCAAAGACGCCAACGATTATCGATATTCCGGTGGTATTTGATGTAAAAACCACCACCGAAAAAACGCAGATCAACCTCGAAAAGCCGCTAGATCCCGCCATTCGGTATGCCATGGTACAGGGAGGAAATGACCTGAACACCCTTCACGAGGCGATTATTCATACGGCTTGGGTAGGTGGATCGAGAGTCCGATATTTAGAAGTACCGAGTTTGAATACCGAGTATTTGGCGATCCGCTGGATTGATCATTATGGTCGAATCGTACAAACTCAGGTCTTCCAAACCCCAAAATCCACCCGCCCATGAAAGACATGCTCGTTCGCCTGATGGAACTCCCCGACGCCTCCGAATTGGAAAAGAGACTGTTGGAAAAGGAGAAAATCGTGTTTCGAAGGGCTATCGCTCCTGAAAAACACCTCGTCAGTGAATGGGTGATGGAGCAGTTTGGTGCCTATTGGAAATCAGAAGTTGAGGTAGCTTTTTCGAGACAGCCGGTTTCCTGTTGGATCGCCCAAAGAGGAAATGAGCTCTTGGGCTTTGCCTGCTACGAATGCACGGCTCGCAATTTTTTCGGCCCCACTGGCACCAAAGAATCCGAACGGGGAAAAGGAATTGGCAAAGTTCTCTTGATCAAATCCCTCGAATCCCTTCGGGAAATGGGCTACGCTTACGCCATCATCGGAGGAGTAGGCCCGGCAGAATTTTATGAAAAAGCGGTGGGTGCGAAAATCATAGAAGGCTCCGAAGTCAGTATTTACCAGCATTTACTCCGAAAATCATGACCCAAAACCCTTCCAAAAACCCATGGATTTGGGTGCCTACGCTTTACCTCACTGAGTCACTCCCTTATGTGGTCATCATCACGGTATCGGTGATCATGTACAAAAACCTCGGCATCTCCAATGCAGATATCGGGTTGTATACGTCCTTCTTGTATCTACCTTGGGTCATCAAACCGATCTGGAGCCCGATTTTGGAGCTTTTTGGAAATAAGAAACAGTGGTTTCTCAGCATGCAGCTGATTCTTTCCCTGGTCTTTTTGGGCGTGGGATTGACGACGGGAGCGGATCAGTTTTTTACGATTACCTTGGCTTTCTTCTGGATGGGGGCCTTTGCCTCAGCCACCAATGACATCGCTTCGGACGGTTTGTATTTGATCGCTCTGAAGCCCGATCAGCAGAGCTTTTTTGTAGGAATGCGAAGCACATTTTACCGTGTAGGGATGATTACGGGGCAGGGTTTGATCGTGGTCATTGCCGGAAATTTGGAGCAAAAGTTCAGCGATCCAGCCCAAGCTTGGTCTTGGACCATGATCGGTGTGGGAGCCTTGATGCTGACCTTGACAGGCGTGAATTACCTTTCCACACCAAAAGTCATCGAGGCACGCGTGGCCAAAGAAGACCAACCGAGCTTTGGAAAGGTATTTTCTTCCTTTTTCACCAAAAAAAATATCGGACTTTCCTTAGGCTTTGTCCTGCTTTATCGATTGGGCGAATCCCAATTGGTCAAGATGGCTTCTCCGTTTTTCCTGGATTCCAGAGAGGCAGGAGGATTGGGCTTGAGTACTACAGAGGTGGGTTTTATTTATGGCACCTTGGGTGTCATTGCCTTATTGGCAGGAGGAATTTTGGGAGGGATTTTGATCTCGCGTGACGGTTTGGGTAAGTGGATGATGCCCATGGCTTTTGCCATCAATGCGCCGAATATCGGATACATTTTCCTTTCTTGGCTCCAGCCAGAAAGCGTCGTTTTCGCCACTACGGTCGTATTTATCGAGCAGTTGGGCTATGGATTTGGCTTTGCTGCCTTTATGGTTTTCCTGATTTTCTTGGCCGAAGGAATTTTCAAAACCGCCCATTATGCCTTGGCAACAGGATTTATGGCTATGGGTATGATGCTTCCCGGGATGCTGAGCGGATACATGCAGCAGTGGCTGGGCTATCCGGGATTCTTTTTGTGGGTGGTGATCGCCACGATTCCGGGATTTGTGATGGCGTATTCGGTGAAGTATCCTAGGGAGTTTGGGAAAAAGGCAGAAAGCTAAAGTTATTTACGATCTACGAATTAAGATTTACGAGGTAACAATGTTTGTCAGGCTGAGCGGAGTCGAAGCCTTTTCAAAGTACGATTACATTTTGTGATTTATGAAAGGATAAAATAAGATGAGGACTATTCACCACTTTAACTCCAGCCCATTACAACATTCACAAACAAGACCTCGACTCCGCTCGGTCTGACACTAAACCCAATTTTCTAATCTTTCAATCTTCAAATGCTAAAATCCCAAAAAATCGCCCAATGCTTCTCTCCTGCGGCGTTTATTCACGATACGGAGGAAAATTACCAAGCCATTGAAAAACTAATCAGAGAGCAGGAAATCGGTGGGCTGACTTTTTTCCACAGCCGCCATTCTGCTGCTGCGAACTTTGAAAAGCGGGCGGAAGTCTTGGACGTTTCGGGCACTTTTGAAAAGCTCATTGGACTCATCAATCGCTATCAAGCCATTTCCAAAATCCCTTTGCTGATCAGCATCGACGGAGAATACGGCTTAGCGATGCGTGTTGAGAAAACTCCCCAATACCCTTTTGCCATTACCCTTGGTGCTCTAAAAAACGATGCGGAAAAATGGGTGGAAGAGGTCTGCTATCGCATGGGCTTGGACATGAAGCGCTCCGGCATCCACCTTAATCTTGCCCCTTGCGCCGATGTCAATACAAATCCCAACAACCCGGTAATCGGTTATCGCTCCTTCGGAGATCAGGCTGGAAAAGTCGCCAAATTGGCTTTTGCTGCCTATTCAGGAATGAAAAAAGCTGGAATCGACGCCTGCCTGAAGCATTTCCCCGGGCATGGGAACACGGCGACAGACTCGCATTTAGGCTTGCCGATTCTGTATAAAACCAAGGCAGAACTTGAAGCCGAGGAACTCTTCCCCTTTCAATTCGGCATCGACCGGGGGGTGGAACTCATCATGGTCGGGCACTTGGCTGTGCCTGCCCTGACCGGAGGAAAAGACATTCCGGCAAGCATCAGCCGGGAACTGATTACTGATTTGCTTAAGGGCGAAATGGGTTTCAAAGGACTCGTGATCTCCGATGCCCTAAATATGAAAGCAGTGGCAAACCTCTATCCCGAACCAGGCGAACTCGAATGGCAGGCTTTCCATGCCGGAAATGACATCCTGTGCTTTTCGGATCATGTGAAAGAAGGAATTGAAAAAATCGCCAAAAACGCTTCAGATGAGGAAGTGAATGCGGTTTTTGGAAAAGTAATGAACCTGAAAAAGCGCTTGGGTGTGATGGAAAGCAAGTCTATTGAAGTTCCTGCCTTCAATTGGGAAAGCCATTCCCAACTCCAGAAAGACTTGGCAGAAAACTACGTTTCGGTGATCTCTGGAGAGATCAATCCTGAAGAACTCCAGGCTATGGCAAAAGCCGGAAAGCTGGGTTACCAGGAATTTTTCACCCAAAGTCCAAGTCTTTTTTCCCAGCAGCTAGATTTACCTGTTGCCCCAATCGAACAGGCAGAAAAAGTGATTTTGGCCGTGTTTGTCCCAAGCCACAAGCCCTTGAATCAGTTTGGAATGGATCAAGCCATACTGAGTGAACTCCAAGAACTAGCAAAAAATAAGCGGTGCATACTGATCCATTTTGGAAATCCTTTGGCGCTAAAGCTTCTGGGAAAGCTGGAAGATTTTGAAGCGGTGATTTGTGGGTATCAGGAATTTGAGGAGGTGCAGAGGGTGGTAGCCCAAACCCTCCAAGGGCTTTAAGTCCCTTGGAGGGTTTCTGTTCTTTTTTTACTTCTCCACCGAGAATCGATACTCGATGTTGTGGGTGTACTTTTCTCCCGGATTTAGGATCGGGCTGGGGAAATTGTCATGATTGATGGCATCGGGCCAGTTTTGGGATTCCAAACAAAAGCCCCAATGCTTTTCGTAGGTTTTGCCATCGGCCCCGGCAAAATTGGATAGGAAGTTTCCAGTGTAAAACTGCACCCCCATGTTGTCCGAATACATGTCCATCACCCGGCCGCTTTCGGCATGGCGAACGCGGACGAAGTGCTTCATATCCGCTGATTTTTCCCGCTTCATCACCATGTTATGATCAAACCCAGCGCCATTGGCAGTGATCTGATCGCCGAGGATCTTTGGTGTACGGAAGTCAAATGGAGTTCCAGTCACGTCTTTTACCTCACCTGTTGGGATCAATTCCTCATCCACCGGCGTGTAGGCATCCGCCCAAAACTGAAACTCATGATCCTGGGCATCCCGCTTCATTCCTCCTAGGTTGAAGTAAGTATGATTGGTCAGGTTGAGGATAGTTTTCTTGTCTGTGGTAGATTCAAATCGGATTCGAAGCGTATTGTCGGCAGTCAATTCCATCCAAAGAGTTGTTTCCAGATTTCCAGGATAGCCTTCTTCCCCATCCACGCTGAGGTAAGTCATTTTCACCCCGACTACCGAATCATTGGAATAGGTTTCAGGAGTCCAGACTTTTTTGTTGAAGCCTTCTACCCCACCATGCAGGTGGTTGTCTCCATTGGTTTTGGCCAAGGTATATTTTGTTCCATCCAACGAGAATTCGGCATTGGCAATTCTGTTGGCCACACGACCGGCTGTAGCCCCGAAAAAAGGATTAGGTTTGGTTAGGTATTCCTCCACAGTATCAAAGGTGAGGGTGATATTCTCTTTGTTGCCGTTTTTGTCCGGAGCAATGATTTTATGCACCAAGCCACCATAGTTGGAGAGTTCGACTTGCATGGTGCCGTTGTCGAGGACATAATGGAACACCGGCCGGCCCTTGTGTTCGGCCACTTGTTCTGCTTTGATCATAAGGTTGATTTCTTCTTTAATAGGTTCTTGGGTTGGTTTTTGGTTGCAGGCAAAAGCCATCGAAAGGATAGCTGCTGTGCCTAGGATTGAGGTGTATTTCATGTATTTTGGGATTGCAAAATTTGAATGTGAGAAGTTTTTTTGATGAACCGGGATTCGACATTCATCATTCAATGTTCGGCATTCATCATTAATATCGAATACTGAACACCGAATTTTGAATACCGAAGGTCTTATTCCTTTTTCTAAATTTATTGCCTCAGATACTTCTGCCGAATCAGATTCAACTCCAGCTGCAACTCATCCCGCTGGATAAATTTCCCCTGAATCATGATCGCTTGAGGCTTTTGCATGGTGGTCAAGTCTTCCAATGGATTTTTTTGTACCAATACAAATTCAGCCGCAGCTCCAGGTTTCAAAACGCCCCACTGCCCTTCCTGCCCCATGTATTTGGCAGGATTGACAGTACCGGTTTTAAGAATTTCATAATTGGACATACCGGCTTTAGACATGGATTCGATTTCTCGATGGATAGAAAAACCGGGAACATTAAAAACCTGAGGAGAATCCGAACTCATGATCATCGACACTCCGGCTTTGTGAAGTTCGAGGAAAAGCCACTGACGGAATTCCAAATACGGTTTCACTTTAGCCTCCGCCAACACGCCGTCAGCTTCCATTTTGGATTTGGTATTAAACCACTGGGTCACCAATAATCCTGGTAAGTAGAGCATCTCGGGTTGCTGACGCAATTCGTAAGCGGGTTGATAGCCGAAATAACGCTCAAACAAAGTCATGGTCGGTGCCATCCAGGTTTTGTTTTCCAAGCAAAGCTGAATCAATCCCGCGAGTCTACTTTTATCTACTTGCCCGACCAGGTTCATGTTAAAAGGACCCGAAACTGTCGGATCAATCACCGTCCCGTCAGGAAGCATAGCTTCCAAAAATCCGTCTATATGCTCCACCGAGCGATAGCCACGAGTCACTGAAGTCACCAAGCCCACATCCAGGGAAACGTGTCCTCCATAGAAAATTCCTTGCTTTTTGGCTTCATCTGCGATTGCCAAGAACTTTGGCGTATCCAATCCAGGATGCAATTTAAGGTGATCGTATCCTGCGGCTTTTTGTGCTCTTACCATCGCCCGCCCCGCTTCCGGATCAGCGACTGTGTTGCCATTGAAAGAGGGTCCAGAGACAAAAGTTCGAGGCCCCAACAATTCCCCTTTCATCACCCGATCCCGAAGTGCCAAATGGGATTCATGGCCGAGCATGCTTCGAATCCTCAATACACCATTGGCCAAGTAAAGCATCATCACTTCTTCCTGAAACTCTGGGCCGTACTGCTCGGGATTGGGCAGGTGTCCATGAAATTCGGCCAAACCAGGGAAAATATACATTCCCCGACCATCCAAAGTTCGTACGCCCACTGCTGAAATTTCATTCTCAGGTGCAATCTCCATGATCACTCCGTCCTTGACATAGATCGAATGGTCTTCCAAGACCTTGTCATCCAGCATGGTGATCACATTCAAGTGATTGATCACAAGTTCCTGTGCAAAAACCGAAACAAAAGAACAGCTCAGAAAAAGGAGTGAAAACAGGATTTTAATTGGTCTCATAGCCTGATGGGTTAAGTTGGGAAACTTAAGTTCGGCCTTTCCCTTTTGTAAACCAATCCGGTGGTGGATTTTTTGTTTTTGCCACAAAGACAGAAAGGCGCAAAAGGATGTTTAATAGAGAAAAGTAAAAAGAGTGAAAAAACATTATCTGTGCATCTGTGGCCAAAAAAGTGGGGCTGAATCGCTTCAGCCCCTCGTATTTCCAATTTCGTATTTCAGACTTAAGAATTCCACTGCGTGTGGTAAAACTTCCCGCTTGGATCGTCTTTGCGCTGATAGGTATGCGCTCCGAAATAATCTCTTTGAGCCTGAATGACTGAAGCGGAAGACTCTGCTGTGATTCTTCCCAGCAAATAATTGATCCCCGCACTCATCACCGGCAAGGCAAAACCATGCGTCAAACCCAAACCAACCATTTCCGCCAAGGCTTTTCTTCCAGAAATCACTTGGTCTTTCACACCAGCCATTTCAAAGAAGGATACCTGATCGGAATAATTAGCTGAAATCGTCTCCATCAAACCGGAACGAATGATACAGCCATTGGTCCAGATTCGAGCGATTTCGTTGAAATTAAGGTTCCATCCTTTGGTATCTGAGACAGTTTTCATCAAGCGGAAACCTACCTCATGATTGATGATTCGGGCCAAAGCATAGGCTTCTTTGATTTTGGGAAGCCACGCTTCGAGTGAACCTTCGACTTGTTGGAATTCATGTTGGAAGGTCTTAGAAAACGCCACGCGCATCGCTTTTTCTCCCGAAACTCCCCGGGCATTCACGGCCTCGGCCAATGGACTGTAAGGAATTCCATACTCCAAAGCCGTTGTCAAAGACCAGGCTCCGGTGCCTTTTTGTCCAGCCTGATCGAGGATTTTATCTAAGAGCAATTCTCCGTTTTCCTTGAAAAGCAACAAATCCGCAGTGATTTCCAATAAGAAGGACTTCAATTCACCTTTTCCCCAATCCGAAAAAATCGCAGATACCTGCTCAGAAGAGCAACCAAACCCAAATCGCAGCAAGTGAACCAACTCCGCCAAAACCTGCATCTCACCATACTCGATGGAGTTGTGCACCATTTTGATAAAGTGGCCCGAGCCTCCCGGACCTACATAGGTTACGCAGGGCTTTCCGTCTTTGTCTTTGGCAGAAATTCTTCCCAGGAAATCCTCCACCATCGCATAGCCTTCGGCATTTCCGCCGGGCATGATGGAAGGACCTTTTCTCGCCCCTTCTTCTCCGCCGGACACACCCATAGGTAAAAAATGCATCCTAACTTCCTTAAGTCGATTGACTCTTCGGTCCGAATCAAGATAGAATGAATTGCCACCATCGATGACCAGATCGTCCTTTTCCAAAATCGGAATCAAGGCGTCCAATTGGGCATCAATTGCGGCTCCGGCAGGAATCATCATCAAAATCCGACGTGGCTTTTCCAAAGAATCCACGAACTGCTGTAAGTCCTCGAACGCCAGCATATTGGAAAATTCCGGATTTTCATCGAGCACTTTTTTGGCGATGCCTTCTTCTTTTCCGGCGACAAATCGATTGTAAAGTGAGACGGGAACGCCCTTTTCGGCCAGATTAAGCGCCAGGCTTTTGCCCATGACGCCCATCCCGATGACTCCCATTTTCATGTTCATAGGTTGAGAAGTTAAATAATGAAGGGAAGCTTCCAGCAATTGCTCAGGAGTCCCCGTGATATCAAGTAAGAATCCGCTTTGTGGCTTTTCCCAAACGGCAATTTGAGAATCCAGCATTCCGGCTTTCATGTAATGGTTTTTTCGGGCAAGCATTCGTTCCCAAATCAAATCCCGACTTCCGGTGAGATGAATCCAGCGGAGATTATCGGAAACTGACAACTTTTCCCGATACCAATTTTTCAAGGCTGAACAGGCCAAAACCGCACCGCCTTTTTGCTCAGAAGTCAAGAGCTGATCTGCCAATGCCTGAAGCCAAGGCTGCCTGTCTTCATCATTCAGCGGATGCCCCGCGCTCATTTTGGCGATATTTTCCGCAGGATGAAAATGATCTGCATCGAAAAAAGGAAGACGGAGCCTTTCGGCCAAGAGCGTTCCAAGGGTAGTTTTCCCCGTTCCCGATACACCGGTGACGATTACAAGCATGGGGCGAAGTTAAGTTTTTATGGTCTATCCGCTAATTTTTAAATCTTCCAATTTTTCAATTTTTCAATCCTTACCTTTGCCCCTTCAATTCCAAGATTCATGATTTCAGTCGATAACGTGACCGTCATGCACGGCGGCACCCCGCTTTTCAGCAATATCACCTTCAACATCAACGAGAGCGACAAGATCGCCCTCATGGGTAAAAACGGGGCGGGAAAATCTACCCTCCTCAAGATCATTGCCGGACAAAGCAAGCCAACCTCCGGTACAGTTTCTGCCCCAAAAGGCTATGTCGTAGCTTATTTGCCTCAGCATTTGCTCACTGCGGATGATTGCAGTGTGATGGAGGAGACGGCCAAAGCCTTTGCCTCTTACCTCGGCATGAAGGAGGAAATCGACCGAATCAACGAGGAACTGACTGTGCGAACAGACTATGAATCGGAAGATTATTACAAACTGATCGAAAAAGTCTCCGAACTCAGTGAGAAATTCTACGCCATCGAAGAGATCAACTACGAGGCAGAAGTAGAAAAAGTGTTGTTGGGTTTAGGTTTCGTTCGCGAAGATTTTCAGCGATCCACATCTGAATTTTCCGGAGGGTGGAGAATGCGGATCGAGCTGGCAAAAATCCTTTTGCAAAAGCCTGACCTGATCCTACTCGACGAACCGACCAACCACCTGGACATCGAATCCATCCAATGGCTGGAGGAGTTTCTCATGACCAAAGCCAAAGCCGTGGTGGTGATTTCCCACGACCGGGCGTTTGTCGACAACATCACCACCCGAACCATTGAGGTGACGATGGGCCGTATCTACGATTACAAAGCGAAATACAGCCATTACCTGGAACTTCGCAAAGAGCGTCGCGAGCAGCAGCAAAAGCACTACGAAGAGCAGCAGAAGTTTATCGCCGAAACGACCCAATTCATCGAACGCTTCAAGGGCACCTATTCCAAAACACTTCAGGTGCAGTCCCGCGTGAAAATGCTCGAAAAACTGGAGCTGGTAGAAGTGGATGAAGTGGATACTTCTGCCTTGAAACTCCGGTTTCCACCTTCTCCACGTTCGGGTAAATATCCGGTGATCGTGGAAGAGATGAGCAAAAGCTATGGAGATCATGTGGTCTTCAAAAATGCCTCCATGACCATCGAGCAGGGACAGAAAGTAGCTTTTGTCGGGAAAAACGGGGAAGGTAAATCCACCATGATCAAGGCGATCATGGGCGAGATCGACTTCCAGGGAAAATGTGAACTCGGTCACAATGCGATGATCGGGTACTTTGCGCAGAATCAGGCCTCACTTTTGGATGAGACGATCACGATTTTTGAAACGATTGATAACATTGCAGTGGGAGAGATCCGAACCAAAATCAAGGATATTCTCGGAGCCTTCATGTTTAAGGGCGATGATATTAATAAAAAAGTCAAAGTGCTTTCCGGCGGAGAAAAAACCCGATTGGCGATGATCAAGTTGCTCCTAGAGCCGGTCAATTTGCTTATCCTTGACGAACCAACCAACCATTTGGACATGAAGACCAAGGACATCATCAAAGATGCTCTGAAGGCCTTTGACGGTACCTTGATTGTCGTTTCTCACGACCGGGATTTCTTGGACGGCTTGGTGACCAAAGTGTTTGAATTTGGCAATAAACGAGTTCGTGAGCACTTCGAAGATATCAACGGCTTCTTGAGAAATAAGAAAATGGAGAATCTGAGGGAAGTGGAGCGAAAGTGATCAGAAAATCAGAAGTATAACGTAAGAAATCTGAAAAAATCCGGAGTGAAAGCTTCGGGTTTTTTATTGCCGCAGATCCACAGAAAAAATGAAATGTGTGCATCTGTGGCAAAACCTTATTCCGAGAACGGAAATCGGATCAGCTGTTCCTCCTTGCTTGATTGATAAATCCCGCGGATGAGTTCCAAGGATTTTCGGGATTTGGGTCCATCGACTTCGGGTTGATTCCCGGTTTCGATCGCTTGGAGAAAATCCATCCATTGTTTGGCATGAAGCTCGAATCCAATTGCATTGGGATCGGAGGAACCTGATGCTGCTTTATGTTCAGTTTTTGCAATTGGAGGTTCCATTCCTCGGACATTCCATGCTGTCAACTTGCCTGCTTCCAAAATCGCACTTCCTTCTGTTCCATAAATCTCTAGGCGCTCTGAATATCCGGGATAAAGTGAAGTTCCGGCTGTTATCGTTCCCATCGCACCTGATTTGAAATTGACCAAAGCCGCTCCCAAATCCTCCCCTTCGATAGGATAGAGCGTGGTCCTCACTTTTCCAAAAACGGAATCCACTTCTCCCATCACTTCTAAAAGAAGATCCAAAGTATGAATGGCCTGATTGATCAAGGCTCCTCCACCGTCATAGGTTAAAGTTCCTTTCCACTGGCTGGAGGAATAATAATTGGAATCACGAAACCAGTTGATTGCAGCATTACCCATTAGGATTCTACCAAAAACACCGTCCAATACGGCTTCCTTCAACTGAATAAAATCGGTTGAAAACCGGTTTTGAAACACTACCCCGAGCTTGACATTTTTGGCCTCGGCTGCTTGAATCAATTGATCCGTCCGATCCAAAGTGACCTCAATCGGCTTTTCGACAAACACATGTTTTCCTGCTTGAATCGCTTTTAGCGCGGGCTCCAAATGCATTCCGCTAGGTGTACAAATACACACCACCTCAAGATCAGGTATTGCGATAAAATCTTCCCAATCGCTGAGAACAGGGACTGAAAATTTCTCCTGGGCTTTTGCCGCACTGGAAGGATTTGGATTAAAAAGTCCGACCAACTCAGCATTGGCCAAACTAGCAATGGCTTGCGCGTGCTTGAGGGCAATTGCACCTGTTCCAATGATTCCGATTTTGTATAGCTTTTCCATGCCTACTTCATTAATACCAAGGGATCCTGTCTCAGTAAGTGGACCAAGGCTTTATACATGTTGGGATGATAGTTTTTCAAATCCTGACTTCGCTCAAAAAAGCTTTCTAAGGCCACTGCAAAAAACTCGTGCTCATTTAAGGCAGCACTTTCACGAAACAGACTCGGTAAACCTTTTCGGAGTCTATCCATTTCAGCCGGAACCCATTGGGTATACTCAGTCCAAGCTTTGGGATTAAACTCATGTTCCCCGTCGGTTTCGATCAGATTGGCAAGCTTCAATGCATGGGCAATTTCATGAATACCGACATTCACACCATCGGCAGGATCGGCCATTCCTTCTACAAAACACTTCCATGACACCACAATGAGCCCATGTTTTGGGTTGACTTCTCCACGGTGGTAAACCTTATTAACGGTACTGTAATAGGCATTTGGGTAAACCAAAATAGTGTGAAAGTGCGCCAATCGTAGCCTTTTCCAACCAAAAATCACCATGGTGATAGTGGCGCCAATCATGACTTCCATTTCGGAGGTAACCTCCTCTAACCCACCTCTTGGAATAAATCTTTTTGTGGAAAGTATGGTCTCCAGTTTCCTTATAAATTCATTTTTATGTATTGGTTTAAGCCGGGTAAAATACGGAAAGTGGGCATCGAGAAACCGGATTTCTTCAGGGGTAACCTTCCTTGGAAAAAGCCTCCATCGAGCTTCATTAATAAATTGGATAAACAAATAAGTTGTAAACATCAGAAAACAAAAATGGCAACCACCTAAAGTAGTTGCCATTTGTCAGAAAATCAATTTCCAGTTTATCTCGCGTAATTAACCGCTCTCATTTCACGGATCACAGTTACCTTGATCTGGCCAGGATACTGCATTTCCTTTTCGATCTTTTGGGAGATGTCAAAAGAAAGCTTACCTGCTTTTTGGTCGTCTACATTATCTGCATCGACCAAGATTCGGAGTTCACGTCCAGCCTGCATCGCAAAGCACTTATTTACTCCATCAAAATTCAAGGCTAACTCTTCCAGTTCTTTTAGACGCTTCACGTAGCTGTCCATGATTTCGCGACGTGCCCCAGGTCTGGAACCGGAAATCGCATCGGATGCCTGCACAATCGGGGAGATCATGGAGGTCATTTCGATTTCGTCATGGTGAGCACCGATGGCATTGCAGATTTCAGGATGCTCTTTGTAGCGCTTGGCCAGTTCCATACCGAGGATGGCGTGAGGCAATTCCTGCTCCTCAGGCCACACCTTTCCGATATCATGCAGAAGTCCGGCACGCTTAGCCAGCTTGGCATTGAGTCCCATTTCAGCAGCCATGGTAGCAGCAAGTTTGGCTACTTCTCTGGAGTGCTGAAGTAGATTTTGTCCGTAAGAAGAACGGAATCTCATTCGACCCACCATCTTGATCAATTCAGGATGAAGTCCGTGGATACCCAAATCGATACAGGTTCTTTCACCGATCTCGACGATTTCTTCTTCGATGTTTTTCTCGGTTTTGGCCACCACTTCCTCAATACGGGCAGGGTGGATACGACCGTCCTGAACCAGACGATGCAGAGACAATCTGGCAATCTCCCTTCTTACAGGATCAAAACCGGAGATGATGATTGCTTCAGGAGTATCATCCACGACGATTTCTACGCCGGTAGCTGCTTCCAGAGCCCGGATATTTCGCCCTTCACGACCGATGATTTTTCCTTTGATGTCGTCGCTTTCGATATTGAATACGGAAACACAATTTTCAACCGCATGCTCAGTAGCTGTACGCTGAATGGTATCGAGAACAATCTTTTTGGCTTGCTTGGTAGCAGTCAATTTTGCCTCATCGAGGATGTCTTTGATCTGAGAAGAAGCTTTTGATTGTGCCTCCTCGGTCAACATAGAGATCAGTTGCTCCCGTGCCTCTTCACGTGTGAGTCCTGCGATTTTTTCGAGGTCCGCGATACGTTGATTGGTCACACGATCCAGTTCTTCTTTTTTTACCTGAACTGAATGAAGCTGTGCCTGAAGATTTTCCTTTTTTGAGTCCAGTTCGGCTTCTTTTCGCTTGAGAGCTTCTTGGTCTTTGGAAACTTGGCTTTGAAGCTGCTTTACCTTGTTTTCGTTGGTGATGATGATGTTTTTCTTATTGTTCATCTCCTCATCAAACTCCGCCTTCATCTTGAGGTACTTTTCTTTGGCTTCAAGAATTCGGTCTTTTTTGATGGTTTCGGCGGTAATCTCCGCCTCTCTCAGCATGGATTTGATCCGTTCTTTGGTCTCTTCCTCTTGCTGTGCATGTTTATTTTTAATAAAAAAGCCTGCTAGTGCGGCTCCCCCGCCAAGCCCCGCCAGGGCTGCGAGGACGATAAATAGTACGTCTGACATAGGTATGTATATAGAAGGTTACCTACCAGCTCCGAAAATCAACGAAATGGGTGGAAATCAAGATTCAGACTGCTTTGCTTAGCAGTGCTGAAATATGTGAAAGACTGCGTTGAATGTGCTCGCTGTCCTCAGCATTGCCT
The DNA here is from genome assembly GCF_003253485.1 of Algoriphagus aquaeductus. Classification (GTDB taxonomy): domain Bacteria; phylum Bacteroidota; class Bacteroidia; order Cytophagales; family Cyclobacteriaceae; genus Algoriphagus; species Algoriphagus aquaeductus. The sequence continues at coordinate 26,405 of NZ_QKTX01000008.1, forward strand.
TCATGGGTCTCCAGTGATTCCACCATACAATCGAAGGCTACCATAGCCAGCAGATCGGTAGTATCATCAAGACCAAATTCAGCCTTATACTTTCTCAACTTTTCATTTATCAGTTTCCCTGCGTGACGAATTTTACCTTCATCTTCAGGCTTCACACGCATGGGGTATTCCCTATCTCCGATTTTCACTTTAATGGCTAACGTCTCCATATCATTCGGAAAGGTAGGTGATCAAATGATCGATCTCTTGTATATAATTATTGATTAAGTCACTCATTTCGGCGGAATCTTCAGAATTCACCGGCCGGTTGTCCACAATGTTACTAATTTTAATCTTATTTTTAAAATGATGGATTTCCTGCTCTTTTTCCTGAATTTGATACTCAAGAGCCGACAACCTAGCTCTTAATTGCTCATTTTCAGCGGTCAAAGCCTCTGCTTTTTTACTCACCTGTACGGCAAGTCTTTCCAGTTTTTGCAGTTCCTCGTGAATCATTTTTTAACTTCTGATGACAGCCCCTACTTGTTGCTGAAAGGCCTCGATCAATTTACTCATAGTTTTATCAATTACCTTATCAGTCAAGGTATTTTCCTGATCCTGTAGGATAAAGCTTAAGGCATAAGCTTTTTTACCGGCTTCAATTTTATCACCTTGATATACATCGAAAACGCCGATTTTTCTCAATAATTTTCCTCCGGCTTTTTCGGCGACAACTTTTACTTGATCATACGTTACGGTTTTGTCTATTACTAGAGACAGATCGCGACGAACCTCCGGAAACCTGGAAATCTCCTGATACTTTTTCAATCCCGATGCCTTTTTGGCCAGCAGATCCCAATCCAATTCTGCAAACCAAACATCCTGACGAACCTCTGCTAGCTTCAGCATTTTATCATCTACAAGCCCCAGACGGCCGATTTCTTTTTCCCCGAGTTTGAGAATCAATCCGTAAGCAAAAGGTGCGGATTCTACTACCTCCATGGAGCCTACTTCGATGTTTAATCGCTCTAGTACTCTCTCCACAGTTGAAAATAAGTCCGCAAAAGCGAAAGGCTTTGCCGGTTCTATCCAGCTTTCTGCACTTCTATTTCCTGAATGGAAAATCGCCAAACGCCTGCCTTCTTTGTATCCCGACGCTACTTTGTGGTAAACTGTCCCAAATTCAAAGGCACGTAAGTCTGTCTGCTTCCTATTGATGTTGTGTGACATTACTTCCAAGCCCGAGAAAAGCAAGGATTGACGCATCACACCCAAGTCTTCGCTTAGCTTGTTGAAAATCTCGACATTTTGAGCGACATCCAGGAAGCCTGATTTTTCGGCATAAACCGGTTTGGTCAAACTATTGGTGATGAGTTCATAATACCCCAAACCTGCCAACATTTCTGTCAATCGATATTGCAATTTATTCAAATCTTTCACCGGATGATCGGCCAAGAAATCCGTGCTCAGTTTCTCAGAAAGCTCCACCTGATGGAAGCCATGAATCCGCAAAATTTCTTCAATGATATCCGCTTCACGGATAACATCCACCCGATAAGGCTTCACGATCGCTGTAAATCCGGTTTGAGTTTCATTTTCAACCCTGATATCCAAACTTTCCAAGATTGATTTCACTTCGCTTGGTTCGATTTTCTTTCCGATCAGTCGGTTGACATGAGCATATTCCACTTCCACCACAAATTCCTGAACAGGATTTGGATACACATCAATGAGCTCTGACGCCACCTTTCCTCCTGCGATTTCCTGAAGCAAAGCGACAGCCCGCTTTAGGGCATAAACCGGCATATTTGGATCCGTGCCCCGCTCAAAACGGAATGACGCATCGGTTTTCAGTCCATGAAATTGTGATCCTTTTCGGATTACATCTGGAGAGAAGTAAGCAGATTCCAAGAAAATAGAGGTCGTCTGATCACTGACTCCTGATCCTTTCCCTCCAAAAATACCGGCAATACACATCCCTCCATTGGGATCACATATCATCAGTTCCTCGCCTGAAAGCTTTCGCTCCTTTTCATCCAAAGTCACGAAGGGAGTGTCCTTTGGAAGTTTTCCGACAATGATTTTCCCATCGGAGATCTTTTCCAAATCAAAAGCATGCAAAGGTTGGCCGAGATCATGAAGGATAAAATTGGTGATATCGACCACGTTATTGATCGGCTCAAGTCCGATTGAGCGAAGGAAATTCTGAAGCCATTGAGGAGAGGAAGCCACTTTCAGGTCTGTCACTACTACTCCTGCATAGCGTGGACAATCTTTGGCATCTTGAACTTCCACTGAAATCGAAGGTCCAGTAACTTCTTTGGTCAAGTCTTTTTCGGCAGGAAGGCAAATCGAACGCCGAAGCAAAGCTTTCAGATCTCGGGCTACGCCTAAATGTGAAGCCGCATCTGCTCGGTTGGGTGTCAATCCAATCTCCAAAACATGGTCTTCGCTGACTTCAAAGTATTCCTTAGCCGGAGTCCCATTTGGCAAAACGGTATCCAAAACCATGATCCCTGCGTGGGATGTACCAATGCCGATTTCATCCTCCGCACAGATCATACCTTCGGAGGCCTGACCACGGATTTTGGCCTTTTTGATTTCAAAAGGCTCGCCGTTGGTTGGGAAAAGCTTTGCTCCGACGGTGGCCACCACCACTTTTTGTCCTGCAGCTACATTTGAAGCGCCACAGACAATTTGGGAAGGAGTTTCTAATCCTATATCCACCGTGGTGATACTCAACTTATCCGCATCAGGATGCTTTTCACAAGTCAATACTTCCCCAATTACAATCCCCTCCAGGCCTCCCGAAACGGAAACAAACTCCTCCACTCCTTCCACTTCCAATCCGGAACGGGTGAGGAGTGCGGCGATTTCTTCAGGACTTTCGGTAAGTGAAATGTATTGCTTGAGTCGATTGATCGAGATTTTCATAAGAATTTGAATTCGGATTACTTCCGCTGTTTAATAAAAAAGGTGCAGAGGCACCTTTTGAAATAGTGGACAAATTTAAAAGAATTGCGGGAGGGCGGGATTATTTGTCATAATTTTTCTCCCCAGCCTCTATCGCGATAGTCATCAGATTTTCCTTGGGCGGAAGCGGACAGGCATAATCGGGATTGTAGGCGCAATATGGATTGTAGGCCAAATTAAAATCGATCGTAATACTGTTCTTTCCGTCTTGACGCACATTGAGGAAACGACCTCCGCCGTAAGTTTCTCTTCCACTTGTCTCATCGGCAAAAGCCAAAAAGAAATTGCGCATGTCTGTCTCCTTTATGGATTGCAATAAAAGCAGCTTGTTGGTCTTGCCCCCAAGTTCAAACTCAGCAAAAGAATGCTCAATGTATTTTTCTCTGGATCCATCTGTCAATGGCACCTCCCGTACTTTTTTGCTTTCAATGGGCACCAATCGGGCTTTGACCCGATAGGAAGGGTTGATTTCATAAAATGTCAGGGATTTGAAATCCTTTTTTTGCTCCTCTGTCAAAGGCGACTCGATATTGAACCGAATAAACTTAAACTGACGCTCGCGTTCCTTTTCAATTTTCTCCAAATAGGCCTCAGGACTTTCGGCTGCGGTAAACATGTATCCAATTGCTACCAAAATGACCAGCGACACTACTCCTATCAAAATATGACTTGATTTCACAGATAATCGGTTTTTACATTCTAAAACTCCTAGGCTGACCGAGGAGTTTTGGGGTTGAAGTTAATTTTCGAACTACCGGATTATAGAATTCCTTCATCCGCGAAGCTAAAATAGCCACGATCGGTGAAAATCATGTGATCCAAAATGCTCAAATCCATGTCCCTTCCGATTCTGACCAGTCGTTGGGTAAGTTTTTTATCCTGCTCGGAAGGACTTGCCGATCCACTCGGGTGATTATGTACCAAAATAAGGGAGTGAGCCATATGCTCCAAGGCGGTTTTAAATACCAATTTGGGATCAACTACTGTTCCCGACGTACCACCTTGACTGATGAGTTGCTTTTTGATCACATAATTGGATCTACTGAGGAGAATGAGGTAAAAATGTTCAATCACCTCATCAAAAAGTTCAGGGCGCATCAGTTCATAGGCATCGCGGGAAGAGGTGATTTTTTGTCTTATTGGCACGTCTTGCTCTTTCCTTCGCCGACCCAATTCCAAAGCGCTGACAATGGAAATCGCCTTAGCCTCTCCAATCCCCTTAAACTTCATTAGGTCTTTGACCGAAAGTCTAGCTAAAGCAGAAAGGTCATGATTGATATGCCGCAGAATCATTCTGGAAAGATCCACCGCACTCATCGAAGGTGTACCCGAACCGATCAAAATAGCAATCAATTCGGCATCCGTGAGGGATGATTTTCCTCTGAGAAGTAGTTTTTCTCGTGGCCGATCCTCCTCGGCCAATTCAGAGATTTTGGTAGAAAAAGTAGAGTCCATAAGCGTATTAAAAATATGACTGACAAGAACTTGTCGTAAAAAATAACAAAAAAACCCTGCTTTTGGCAGGGTTTAGAGTAAGAAAGTCTTTCTTAATTAAGCCAGCGCGTTAACGAACTTAGCCAATTTTGATTTCTTATTGCTAGCGTTGTTTTTGTGGATCACATTTTTCTTCGCCAGTTTGTCCAACATGGAAGAAACCTTCTGGAAAAGCTCAGTAGCCTCGATTTTATCGGTAGCAGCCTTCAGCCTTTTGATGAAAGTCCTAGTGGTCTTGGCCTGATATCTGTTTCTCAAACGCTTCGCTTCGTTGGCACGAATTCTTTTCAGAGCTGATTTGTGATTTGCCATATTGTTTTTTAATAAATGCTGTTCGTTCCCCTATTCTGAATCGGAGTGCAAAGTTATTGTAAATAATTAATTCTGCCAAAGGAATTTGTAACATTCCTTTCTGCATGCACTTTTACCAAATCGAAATAAAGGAAAAAAGTCCAAAACAGGCTCAAATATAAGGCTTTTCGCCTTCACCAAAGAAAAGAATTGATTAATTTCAGAAATGAAGATTTTTTTAATTTTAATAACGCTTTTTCTTTTATTTCCAGAACCCCCTTTGTTTTGGGGATTCTATGCCCATTCCCTGATCAATCGGCAGGCTGTTTTTTCGCTCCCTCCCGAGATGATGCCTCTCTATAAATCTGAAATTGAATTCATTACTGAGAAAGCCGTCAATCCTGACCGAAGGCGCTATGCAGTGGTCGGTGAAGCCGAAAAGCATTACATTGATCTGGACCATTACGGAGACAGTGCAATTCATATTCTTCCAAAATATTGGCCTGAGGCAATTCAAAAATTCCCTGAAGATACATTAAGAGCGCACGGAATCGGACCTTGGTCCGCTTATCAAACTTTTTTGGGCCTTACCAGAGCATTTGATCAAAAGAACAAAGCGGCCATTCTACGACTTTCGGCGGATTTGGGGCATTACTTGGGAGATTTGAATGTGCCGCTGCATACAACCAAAAACTATAACGGTCAACTTACCGGGCAGGAAGGTATCCATGGATTTTGGGAAAGCAGAGTCCCAGAGCTTTTGGCCAAAGATTATTCCTTTTGGGTAGGAAAAGCCGAATATGTCGAAAAGCCTCAGTTGGCAATTTGGGATGCGGTAGTCCGGGCTCACTCCATGGTGGATAGCGTACTGAGAGTCGAGCGCGAACTCACAGCTCAATTTCCGGATGATCAGAAATACAGCTATGAAGAGCGAAATGGGTTGACAGTCCGAGTCTATTCAAGAGATTTCACCACCGCTTATGCCATAGCGCTCGACCATCAAGTGGAGCGACAGATGCGCAAATCCATCAAAATGATCGCTGATTTTTGGTACACGGCATGGATTAATGCCGGACAGCCTGATCTTAGAAACTTATCTGGTTCAGGAAAAGATGAAGATGAAAAAATAGCTCCTGACCCAAAAATCAAAGTCAGGAGCCATGATAACGAATGAATTTTAAGATGCTAAATAGGTTCCTATAGCCACGCCTAATCTTTCAAAAGTGTCCTTGAAAACCGCCTCATTTTCCTCCAGTAACGTCACTCTAAAACCCCTAAGATCTGAGCAAAAGGAAGAAATAGGCACCACACAAATTCGCTCGGAAGCAAGTAAATAATATACAAAGCGCTTGTCCAACGGCATTTCTGGATCACTTAGCCAGGAATCCAGCAACTGTTGCAATCGCTCATCCTCAATCGGAAGCGTTTGATTAGGCGTTAGTAACTTCTCATCAAAGACGATTGTGTTGTAAAAAGCTCCTTGAGTAGGGTTAAACTTAATTCCCTCAATTCCACCCAAAATCTCCCGCATCCAATCGCTTCGCTTACCGATTTGAGCATTGGCTTGCTCTCGATAGGCCTGGTATTCCGGATGACTCATGATCCTCGGAATCGCCAACTGCGGCAAAATCGTCGAACAAACCTCGATCATTTTGGCGTTTTCAAGGGTTTGGCAAAGTTTGGCAAACTCCTTTGAAGACTCCCGATTATAAAACTCCATCCATCCGCAGCGTGCTCCCGGCCAAGGGAATTCTTTGGAAATCCCCTTCAACGAAATTGCCGGACGGCTCCCAATCACTTCCGCCAAAGCCACCGCTTTGATCCCGTTATAGGTGATATTCTGGTAGATCTCGTCAGCGATCAAGAGTAAACTGAATTCATCCGCGATTTTCACAAATCCTTCCAAAACTTCTTTGGGATACACCATTCCGGTGGGATTATCCGGATTGATGATCAAGATACCGACAATAGAAGGATTGTATTTGACCTTCATGTAAAGGTCCTCCATATCAGGCAACCATTGATTGTCCGGATCAAGCTTGTAGGTGATCGGAGCGGTATTGGCATGAGCTGCTTCTGCCGAGCTATGTGTTGAGTACGCAGGAGAAGGACCGATTATTCTGGCTGTTGGAATCAAGAACTGATACAGCTTTGCAATCGCATCACCCAATCCGTTGAAGAATAAAATGTCCTCGGCGGTAATTTGAGTCCCACCTTTTTCATTGTTGATATTGGCCAAAAACTTACGGGTTTCCAATACCCCTTTGGAGTCAGCATAGCCGTAGGTTTTATCCTCCTTGAGCAGGTCTGCGATGATGGCTTTCATCCAATCGGGCACGTGGTTATGCTTTTGGATGGGGTCTCCGATGTTTTCCCAGGTCATGGGATAACCCAAAGCTTCAATTTGCCGGGCTTTTTTTACAATGCCCCGGATCTCGTAATTCAATTCTTCTGCTCCGGGTCTGAGGAGTAGCTGTCTCATAGGTCAATAGGCTGGTTTGGAAAAATTCCGCCACAAAGTAAGAGAAAACCAAGTTGAAATTTCAGGAATAGACTAAAAACCAAAACATATCCTGATCCTAAAATGCGATTCTTCTTAAACTTTCGCTAGCCCTTATCGTTTTTGGTAAGCTTAATACCCAATTAGATTACCAACAAAAGCTCCATAAACTTCCATTTCAAAAAGCTCTTCAAGTGGTTCTTATTCGAATTCTACTCTTCCTTATCTTCCTTTCTTTGATTGATTGGTATACCTATCAAGCGTTTAAAACAATTTTCCCAAGTCAGACATGGGTAAAGATTGGCTACTGGCTGTTCTCAATTTTGGTGTATGCATACATCGTTTATGGTATTCTCACCTTCAGTAGTGAAGCCATGAATCCGAATTTTGGAACGATGGTTTCACTGATGATTTTGTCACTGGTTCCCAAACTGATAATCCTGACATTCCTCGTTGGTGAGGATGTTTTACGTTTTTTTACAGGAAGCTTTCAGTCTTTTTCAGGCAGCCGACAGGGAGACTTTTTACCCGATCGGAGAAAATTCATCAGCCAAACCGCTCTTGTCCTTTCTGCCATACCATTTGTGGGAATACTTCATGGTGTTTTGATCGGAAAATACCGCTATCGGGTGATGAAGCACACATTGGAATTTGATGACTTGCCGGAAGAGTTTGAGGGGTTTAGGATTACCCAGATTTCGGATATCCATTCGGGAAGTTTTGATGACAAAAAGAAGCTTGAATACGGTATTGACTTGATCAACCAGCAAAAGTCAGATGTCATTTTATTCACCGGAGATTTGGTAAACAATCATGCCGGAGAAATGGAACCCTGGGTGGAGACGTTTAAAAAACTTCACGCTCCGATGGGCAAATATTCGATTTTGGGGAACCACGACTACGGAGACTACATGTACTGGCCAAGCCAAGAGGCTAAGGCTGAAAATCTAAAGCGTCTGTTTGAAGTTCAGAAAGAACTTGGATTTAAGCTTTTACGAAATGAAAACGTCAAAATCAGAAAAGATGGGGCAAGCATCGATCTGATAGGTGTAGAAAACTGGGGAAAAGGTTTCGCTCAATACGGGGACTTGGCCAAAGCAGCGAGCAACCTTTCGGCAGAAAGTTTTAAAATTCTGATGAGCCACGACCCTTCCCACTTTGACGAGGAGGTAAAGCAGTTTGCGCAACATATCCACCTTACTCTGAGCGGACATACCCATGGGATGCAGTTTGGCATCGAGATTCCTGGCTGGATCAAATGGAGTCCTTCTTCCCTTCGCTATCCCAAATGGGCCGGACTCTACGAGGAAATGGGCAGGTATCTGCATGTAAATCGAGGCTTCGGGTTTTTGGCATTTCCGGGAAGAGTTGGGATTTGGCCGGAGATAACGGTGTTGGAGTTAAAAAGGAAGAATGCTTAAATCAAAATTCAACTATCAAAACCCAATTTAGCTTACCAATCCACTTTAATAAAACAGAGACTAATACTCATCTTTCTTTAACTTAGAAAACAACATTCCTACTTGGGATATCACCAAGAGCACCATCGCTATAACAGTGAAGTTTGGTACCCTATTTCTACCCTCAATCCAAAAACCGCTGTGCCACAAAGAAAGGCAGCCAATGACAAAGGCTGCTAAAATCAAAAACAGGTGAAAATACTTTTTACGTTTGCTCATTTTTTAAAATGAATATACGGAATCTTGCCAGTAGCATTTCTAAAGGTCAGAAGACCAAGTTAACGCCATATTTTTGGGAATCTTCGGTCTTCGGTCATCGGTCTTCCAGCCCAAAATCAGGGGAATATTCGTCAACTGGCAGAATAGCGTATAATCAGTTTTTTTAAAAACTAAACCTAAAGTAAAAACTCAAACTTTCCCCTTAAAAACAAAAACCCTCGAAGAAAAATCTTCGAGGGTTCAGTTTCAGACTTCTTACTTAAGCTTTCTGACTTATTTCAAATTCTTATACCGAATCCTTTTCGGCGTCACATCACCCAATCGCTTCTTTTTATTTTCCTCATAGTCGGAGAAGTTACCTTCGAACCAATAAACCTGAGAGTCACCTTCGAAAGCCAAAATGTGGGTACAGATACGATCCAAGAACCAACGGTCGTGAGAGATAATCACCGCACAGCCACCGAAGTTTTCCAAGGCTTCTTCTAAAGCCCGAAGCGTATTCACGTCGAGATCGTTGGTAGGTTCGTCAAGAAGGAGCAAGTTTCCGCCTTCTTTTAGCGTGATTGCCAAATGAACTCGGTTACGCTCACCACCTGAGAGCACGCCAACTTTTTTCTCTTGGTCAGAACCGGCAAAGTTGAATTTGGACACATAAGCCCGTGCGTTGACTTCCTTATTGCCCAACTTCATCAGTTCATTGCCACCGGAGATCAACTGGTAAACCGTCTTGTTAGGATCAAGCTGATCATGCTCTTGGTCTACATAGGCCAGCTTGACAGTTTCGCCTACCTCGAAATTACCTGAATCAGGCTTTTCCTGTCCTGTGATCAGTTTGAAAAGCGTGGTTTTACCCGCTCCATTCGGTCCGATAATTCCGACGATTCCACCTTGAGGCAAAGAGAAGCTGAGGTTTTCAAAAAGCAGCTTGTCCCCATAGGCCTTAGACACGTTATTTACTTCGATAACCTTGGCACCCAATCTTGGCCCAGGAGGAATGAACAGCTCCAACTTGGCTTCTTTTTCTTTGGCTTCCTCACCCACGAGCTTATCGTACGCATTGAGTCGGGCCTTGCCTTTGGACTGTCGGGCCTTGGGAGACATACGAATCCATTCCAATTCCCGCTCAAGGGTTTTCTGACGCTTGGATTCGGTTTTTTCTTCCTGCTTGAGTCTCTGCTGCTTTTGATCCAGCCAAGAGGAATAATTTCCTTTCCATGGAATGCCTTCTCCACGATCAAGTTCAAGAATCCAACCGGCCACATTATCCAAAAAGTAACGGTCGTGAGTGACGGCAATGACGGTTCCTTTGTAGTTCTGCAAGTGCTGCTCCAACCAATGGACTGATTCTGCATCAAGGTGGTTGGTAGGTTCGTCAAGTAAAAGCACATCCGGCTCCTGAAGAAGCAACCGGCAAAGGGCGACACGCCTTTTCTCGCCACCTGAAAGATTCGCCACATTGGCATCCGCAGGTGGAAGACGAAGGGCGTCCATTGCCTTATCCAGCATGACGTCCAATTCCCAAGCGTTGGCTGCATCGAGTTTTTCCTGAACTTCCCCCTGACGGGTAATGAGTTTATCCATCGCATCAGGATCTTCCATCAGCGCAGGATCCATGAATTTCTCGTTGATTTCTTCAAATTCTTTGAGAAGGGCTACTGTACCTGCTACAGCCTCTTCGACTACCTCTTTGACTGTCTTGGTGGGATCAAGTTTGGGTTCCTGCTCCAGCATGCCCACGGTGTAGCCTGGTGACCACACCACTTCGCCTAGAAATTCCTTGTCCAATCCGGCGATGATTCTGAGCAAAGAAGACTTACCTGAACCGTTGAGTCCGAGCACCCCGATCTTGGCACCATAGAAAAATGAAAGATAGATATCCTTTAGGACCTTTTTCTGAGGGGGGTAAATCTTGGAAACCCCGGCCATGGAAAAGATGATTTTTTCTGCGCTCATGCTACGATTTTATGCTTGTTTTGACTGAATCGGCAAAGATGGCAAAAATATCCCTTTCTTAGGATAAGTGCACTGTAATTGATTATTTTGCGCAAAATTGAAAACAACCACCTATAACCTATTGTAGTGAGATGGAGCATCCCTATGGATATATTAAAGACGGAAAAGTCTTTTTAAAAGGATTTTTGGGTAAATCTGATCGAGAAATCGGTGAAGTTAAAGAAGATGAGGCCTCCACACTGAGCTATTTTGAAGCCCGTTTTGAGCAGATCAAAGAAAAAGTCGATAAGCTCAAAAATGACATTCAGGAAAACCAAAATAAAGGTTCTTTCCTCATGAAGCTGATACATCTACGCGACTCTCTGTTCGAAAGTGATGCCTTGGGCGATTTTATTCCTCTTATCGAAGAACTTAACCAGCAGGAAGCTTTTCTCAATGAAATCATTCTAGCCAACCGGGCAAAAAATCTGGAAGTCAAAAAGGCGCTAATTCTCGAAGCAGAGGCTCTTAAAAACGATACAGACTGGAAGGAAACAGCAGAAAAACTGAAAGAATTAAAATTACGCTGGATTAAAACCGGTCCTGTAGAAAAAGAAATCAATGATGAAATTGAACAGGAGTTCAATGATGCGATCCAGACTTTTTTTGAAAACCGAAGACACTTTTACGAAGGATTAGCACTCCAGGCAGAAGAAAATATAAAGGTCTATGAAGCGCTGGTCGTTCAAGCCAGAGAAGCCCATGATCTCCCGGATGCCAAAATGGCGTTCGAAATCAGCAAGCGCATCCAAAAAGAATGGAAAGAAGCCGGAAAAGTCCCTGCTGAGAAGCGCCAACCACTTTGGGATGAATTTTCAAAACTCAACAACCGGATTTTCTCACGCTACAAGCGCGGTCTCAATCCTGGACCACAAATGCATCCAAGGGAAGTCTTGAGGAAAATTGAGACCATGGTGGAGGAATTGAAGAAAATGGCTCATCAGCCCACCAGCTATGCAATCACCTCCAGAGCCAAGGCTATTCAGGAAGAATGGAAAAAACTTCCCATGAGAAAGCCCAAAGAGGCAAATCTTCCTGCAAGATCTTATCAGTTTTTCATGGACATCATTTTTGAGAAAGCATTTCTCGAAAAGCTCGCCCATAACAAGTATGAGGATTTTGACACCAAGAATCCACAAGAACAAAATCAGATCAAATCCTCGATTCTCAAGGACTTACTACACCGGGACCAGAGTGAATTGGAAACGATGCAAAACAATTCGGACAACTTCCGTGTAGAGACACCGGACTTTGAGATGATGATGAAAAAAAAGTTATCGGGGCTGAAGCGCAAAGTAGACGTAAAAAACTATATTTTGAAGCAACTTTCTCCTCGATATTGAGTAGAAACTACTTATTGAAAAAATCACTATTCTTGCAACCTTAAAAAATCCGGAACACCTCTTAAAATAAACATTATGTACTGGACACTTGAACTAGCATCCTATCTAGAGGACGCTCCCTGGCCAGCGACCAAGGATGAGCTCATTGACTATGCCATCCGCTCCGGCGCTCCACTGGAAGTAGTAGAAAACCTCCAAGAACTCGAAGACGACGGGGAACCCTACGAAACCATCGAAGAAATCTGGCCGGATTACCCGACCAAAGATGATTTCTTCTTCAACGAGGATGAATATTAAAACAAAAGCCCTGCTTAGTCAGGGCTTTCGTTTTTTTGAGTCCACCTTTAGAAACATTTTCCGTCCCTTACAACCCCAGCACTTGCCTCAATCTGGCATAACCGGTTTTACTTACCGGTAATTTTTGACCATTTTTTAGCTTAACCAAGTAGGTATCTCTCTCATAGGGTTCAATTCCCGAAATACCCGATAGGCTAATAATGAATGAGCGATGGATTCTGGCAAATTTCACCGGATCCAGACTTTCTTCCAGGTGCTTCATGGTCATCTTTTTCAAAAATTTACCCTCATGGGTATGAATAGAGATATAATCATCCTCTGCCTCAAAATAATTCACTTCCTGAACTGGAATAATTTTGATTTCATTTTTCACCCGGACAACCAACCTGTTGCTTTTTTCTGCCAGAAATTGAATCTCATCTTCTTTGGACTCCCCGGGATTACCTTGATTGAATTGGACCAAAAACCGGTCAATGGCTTGCTGAAATCTTGTCTGTGAAAAAGGCTTGAGCAAATAATCCAACGCCTTGGCATCAAATGCTTTCAATGCATAGTGATCAAATGCCGTGGTAAAGATGACAGAAGGAGGATTTTCCAACAGTTCCAAGAGCTCAAAGCCTGTGATCTTGGGCATTTGCACATCCAAAAAAATCAAATCAGGCTGGTGGATCTGAATTGCCTTGAGCCCTTGAAAGCCATCATAGCAAACTTCCAAAACTTGGAATTGAGGAAAAGAATCAAGGTATTCTTTTACAATTCCGGCAGCAAGTGGCTCGTCGTCAATAATGATGGTTTTGATCATAAGTATTGCGGGATTTTAATCTGAACTTCAAAAAACCCATTGCTATTCGTGGTTTGTATCAGATCCTTTCGGCCAAAAAGAAGGTATAATCTTCGCTCCACAGAACTCAGCCCAAACCCTGTCCCTTCTAGTCCAACATAGGTGGGATCAAAGGGGTTTTTCACCAAGATGATCAAATATCCCCCTTCTTTTCGACAATCTATTTCAATTTTCACCTCACCGGTGACTCCATAAAGACCATGTTTAATGGCATTTTCCACTAAGGGCTGGATGAGCAATGGTGGAATTTTGGCTGTATCTGCCTCATCCCCTATGAAAAACTCCACAGAAAGCCGATGGCCAAAACGTACTCGCTCAATATCGAGATACATCTTCAAATAGCTTAATTCCTGCGCCAATACTTCCCATTTCTGTATGTCTTTTCGGATCGTTCCTCTGAGAAAATCAGACAATAGCAAGACCATTTCTCGCGCTTTATGGGGCTGAGCAACGACAAGCGCATTGATGGAATTCAGGCTGTTGAACAGAAAATGTGGCTGAAGTTGTTGTCGCAGTTGGGCCAGTTCAGCTTCTTTGGATAGTTCAAGCATTTGAGCCTCTCTGCGGCTGAGCTCCTCCTGCCGTTCCAGTTTGGATACTACCAATGCCAATAATGCAACAAACTGCTCTGCCATGGCCAATACAGCCCAACGCAGATAAAAGGAATTGTTCAAATGCTCTAAGTAGAAATCTTCTTCCGAAAACCACCAAGTCAATAGGTATCGATGAGATATTACCAATAACAAACTCAGCAAAACCGGCAAAAGAAAAACCAGCCAAAGATTCCGTCCTTGCGGAGAGTATAGACTGAAAACCTGATCCAAAATACCCACCCCACCAATAAAGCCAACTGCTAAAAAAAAAGCATCCGTAAAAGCTTCCTCCAACTCCAAGCCCTCATATCGCAATAAAAGAAAACACCCCAAGAACCAGATAATTCCGGCTCCTGGGATGATCCATTTTCCAAGTCTTGGATTTGAAAATACGTTTAAAAACAAGGTGTTAGTAGTAAAATAGTTGGTTTAATCTCGTTAAAAGGATTTGATTTCCAAGCCTCCAAACAAAATGGTACCTTTCAAAACTACCACTTTGCTCGGGTCAACTCCCCCATCGCGAAAGAATCGCTTATCTTCCAAACCTGCGGCTATGTTGGTCACTTCTGTTCGGATATCCCAATGTGGGGGTACGATCATTTTGACTCCTCCGAATATAATGTCCACTTGGATCGTAACTACTCCTTCAAAATCCACTTGAGTCAGGTCCAAGTCAGCTCCGCCAAATGCGGCGGTGATTTTACCACCCTGAAAATTTTTGGACATCATTTTCCGATTGACCCCACTGAAAATTGCATCAATATTGAGTCGATCTGCAAAAGAAGTCCCTGTGGTACGGGTAAACCCTGCACTGTCCGAAGAATGGAAACTGCTCTTGGTCTCACCTTCCTCTACGATTTTGGCATCTTCCAATTTTGATCCTGAAGAGAAAGAAGAAGTAGTTTTACGTTGAGACTCCCAGTTTTTTCGAATATCCTCCAGGACTTTATTTTCACGGTTTTTCTGGGTGATCAAATAAATTCCCAAAATGATCAGTCCGATAGGCCAAATGTATTGACCAATTCCGAAATCGAAATCAAACTCCCTTTTCAAGAGAAAATAGGTTCCAATAAACAGCATGATGAATCCAAAGAAACTTTTGAACTCATGCTTGATAATCGAAAACGTACCGATAGCGATCAAAATCATTGGCCAGGAAAGAACCCAATCCGGGATAAACAAGCCTATTTTTCTTAAAAGAAGAATCACCCCAATGCCCAGAATGATAAATCCAAAGGCGATATTTCCGTCGTTTCGTGGTTTAGTGTAGTTGTTCATGGTTTTAAAATTTAATTGTTGACCAAAAGTATTTAGCAGACTTATTTGTAGAAATCAACATTAGGCCAGAACCTTGGAAAAGTCGGTGAACCTGTCAAAAAAGTCGGTGAAATTGCAGGTAGATTTTTTACCGATGGCTTCGTTTTGAAAGCAGGTATTCGGCAAAGTCCAAATCTTCGGGAGCGGTCAACTTGATGTTTTCAGGATTCCCTTCAATCAAGGTAACCTGCCATCCCTGATATTCATAGACGGTTGCATCATCGGTAAACTCCGGCCGCTCAGCTGTTAAAAATGCCTTTTTGATTTTTTCAAGTTGAAAAGTCTGGGGGGTTTGCACCAGTCGATAGCGGTGTCTTTCTCTAAAATTACTGTTTCCCTCCTCCGTCACTTCCCGTAAAGAGTCCTTCAAAGGAACCACAGCAATTGCACTTCCGGTAAGCTCAGCCTGAGCAAAACTTTCCCGAATGACTTCAGTTTTGACAAATGGGCGAACCCCATCATGAATCGCCACCAATCCTTCTTCGAATGCAATAGCATGTAGGCCATTTCTTACCGATTGAAACCGGGTCTCTCCCCCTGCTACCAGCTGATGCTGAAGCGTAAAATCATATTTCGAACAAAGACTTTCCCAGTATTCAAAATCATCTTTTGGCAAAACCAAGACGAGCTGTATCTCTGAATCGGCCTGGTGAAAAGTCTCCAAAGTCCTCATCAAAACCGGCGTTCCTCCGATGGGAATATATTGCTTGGATATCTGAGTTCCCATTCGGGTTCCTTTGCCCCCTGCGACCAAAATTGCTGCTTTCTGCATTTCGTTTGATTTGTTGCAAAAGTAATTCGTGGCCTGAAAAGGACAATTTTTTACTTTTTTGAATAGGACAAAAAAAAACCCCGAACATTCGGGGCTTCATTGTTTATAAGATAAGCATCGCGTCACCATAAGAGAAGAATCGATATTTCTCTTTGACGGCCTCTTTGTAAGCTTTCATGATCAAATCATACCCTCCAAAAGCCGATGCAGTCATCAACAAGGTAGACTCCGGCAAATGGAAGTTTGTAATGAGCGCATTGGCGATTTTGAAGTCATAAGGAGGAATGATGAATTTGTCTGTCCATCCACTGCTTGCCTTCAATCTACCACCAGCAGTCACGGAAGATTCCACGGTTTTCAAGGAAGTGGTACCAACAGCCACTACCCGTTTTTTATTATCCAAAGCTTCATTTACCAATGCCACAGTCTTCTCTGGGATGAAGTAATTCTCAGAATCCATCTTGTGCTTGGTAAGATCCTCCACATCTACCTGACGGAACGTGCCCAATCCAACATGTAGGGTGATGGGGGTGACTTCCACACCTTTCAATTCCAGTCTTTTGAGCAATTGTGGCGTAAAGTGCAGTCCGGCCGTGGGAGCAGCTACTGCTCCTACATTTTTTGCAAATACGGTCTGATATCTTTCTCTATCCTCAGGCTCGATCTTTCTTTCAATGATTTCTTTGAGCAAAGGAGTTTCGCCCAAGGTATCAATCGTCTTTTGAAACTCCTCCTCATTTCCATCAAATAGAAAACGGATGGTTCTTCCTCGTGAGGTAGTATTGTCAATGACTTCTGCAACCAAATCACTGTCTCCAAAGTAAAGCTTGTTACCCACTCTGATTTTTCGGGCAGGATCTACCAGCACATCCCAAAGTCTTAATTCAGGGTTGAGTTCTCTCAAAAGAAAAACCTCGATTTTCGCTCCGGTTTTTTCCTTATTCCCATACAGTCTTGCCGGAAATACTTTGGTATCGTTAGTGACAAACACATCCCCTTCTCCAAAATAATCCAGGATATCCTTGAAGGTTCGGTGTTCGATTTCTCCGGTTTTGCGATGTACCACCATCAATCGGGACTCATCTCGATTATCTGTTGGGTAGAGGGCGATAAGTTTTTTGGGGACGTCAAATTTGAAATCTGATAATTTCATAGATAAACTTTAGGAGTCTGATTCGATATTCTAACTCAGTGATTTGTTTTGCTTTAAAAAATGCAAAGTTAATAACAATAATGCCCAAATTCAGCTAACTTGACAAATTGTTTTAACCAACTATTGATCGTATGCTGTTTTTCCAACTCACTTGGGAAAGTTTCAGGTTTGCTATCACAGCCCTAAAATCCAATCTTACCCGCACCATCCTATCCCTTTTGGGAGTTACAGTGGGGATTTTCGCCATCATTGCTGTATTTACTTTGGTCGATTCACTGGAGGAAAAAATAAAATCTTCCTTTGCATTTCTTGGCACCAATGTGATGCGCGTAGATCGTTTTCCTTTCGCTTCCGGTCCTCAAGACTATCCTTGGTGGAAATATTTTCAGCGCCCCCCCGGGACTTTTGCCGAATATAAATTCCTGGAACAGCGTCTGAAAAACGCAGAAGGAGTGACTATTTCTGCCTCTGCAACCGCCACCATCCAAGCCGGAAGCAATTCCTTCCAAGGGACAGCTCTTACAGGTATAGCTTACACCTATCAGGATGTCTATGAAGTAGCCCTGGAAGAAGGGAGATATTTTTCAGAATCAGAGATCAATGCATCCAGAAATCTGATCATCATCGGTAAAAAGATAGCCACGACACTTTTCCCCAATCAGCCGGCCATTGGCAAAGAGGTTAAGATCAAGGGAATGAAATTTACGGTAATCGGGATTTTTGAAGAAGAAGGTGAAGGCTTCTTGGAATTGCCTTCCAAAGATGAAGCATGTCTGATTCCGTTTGGAGCTTTCAACAAGATGTACTATACCGGAAGAAACGGCCTCGAACCTACGATTGCCGCCAAAGGAAAAGACACGGATGTGGGACTTGTTGCTTTGGAAAATGAAATGACCGGGTTGATGAGAGCCAAAAGAGGGTTGAAGCCTACGCAGGAAAACAACTTCTCTCTCAACAAGACCGAATTTATCCAAAATGCAATCGGCTCTATCTTCGACGTGATCTCAGTGGCAGGATGGGTGATCGGTGGATTTTCTATTCTGGTAGGAGGGTTTGGGATTGCCAATATCATGTTTGTGTCAGTGAGGGAGCGAACCAATATTATCGGGATCCAAAAATCACTTGGTGCTAAAAATTATTTTATCCTCTTTCAATTTCTTTTTGAGGCGGTTTGCCTGAGTTTGATCGGGGGAGGGACAGGCATTTTACTTGTATTCATGCTCAGCTTTGTTCAGCTTGGCAGTTTGGATCTGATCCTTTCATTCGAAAACATCATTCTTGGACTTGGAGTCTCCTCCATCATTGGTGTGGTAGCCGGAATTGTACCTGCGACTTTAGCTGCCCGAATGGATCCCGTCGAAGCTATTCGAACAGCCTAAAAGCAAAATATTTCAGTGATAAAAAAAGGAGGCATAACCTCCTTTTTTTATCACCCAAGGGTAAATTACTCTTCCAAACCCACGGTCGGTTCGGTAGGAAGCAAGCCTGAAGCGGATTTGATTTTCCCTTCCAACTCCTCCATCAATTCTGGATTATCCAAAAGCAAATTTTTCACTGCATCTCTACCCTGGCCTAATTTTTCACCATTGTAAGAAAACCACGAACCTGCCTTTTTAATAATTTCCAGCTCTACACCCAGGTCAATTATTTCTCCGACTTTAGAAATTCCCTGCCCGTACATGATATCAAATTCAACCACTTTAAATGGTGGTGCCACTTTGTTCTTTACTACTTTGACGCGGGTTCTATTGCCCAAGATATTGTCTGCGCCCTCTTTGATTTGACCTACTCTGCGGATATCCAATCTCACGGATGCATAAAATTTCAATGCATTACCACCGGTCGTAGTCTCCGGATTTCCAAACATCACACCGATTTTCTCTCGAAGCTGATTGATAAAAATACAGGCACATCCGGTCTTGTTGATGGCACCGGTGAGTTTTCTCAAGGCTTGAGACATCAATCTCGCCTGAAGCCCCATTTTGCTTTCACCCATTTCACCTTCCAATTCCCCTTTCGGAACCAAAGCAGCAACGGAGTCAATCACAATAATATCAATGGCTCCAGAACGGATCAAGTGCTCGGCAATTTCCAAGGCTTGCTCCCCATTGTCAGGCTGAGATATCAACAGATTTTCAGTATCGATCCCCAGTTTTTCAGCATAGTTTTTATCGAAGGCATGTTCGGCATCAATAAATGCAGCCAATCCTCCAGCCTTTTGAGCCTCTGCAATGCAATGCATCGTCAGAGTGGTTTTACCGGAGGATTCTGGTCCATAAATTTCGATGACTCTACCTCTTGGAATTCCACCAACACCCAAGGCCATATCCAATCCCAACGACCCTGTAGAAATGGCCGGTACATCCTGGACTTTATTGTCACTAAGCTTCATTACGGTACCTTTACCGTAAGTTTTTTCCAGCTTGTCGATGGTCAGCTGCAAAGCTTTGAGTTTTTCTGCGTTATTACTCATGAGAAGATTATAAAATGAAATTTAAATTGTCCAATTTAGGTAAAGACCAAAGCATAACCAAGAGTTACAAGGCTATTGTTTGCGAGGACCAAATTCGTATTTTTAATCATCCTTCCACTCCCTTTTTGCGTATTTATCCACAAAACAATCATGTTTTGTCACGTATTGTCAGATATCCAATGAATTACCTTTTGAGAATAGTGATCGTGATGTGCCTTACCATCAATTTTGCGGATGCACAAGTCACCTCAAAAAATAATGCGTTCACTTTTGGCGAAGAGTTGAACTTCGAGGTCTCTTACGGGTGGCTAAACCTTGCCGAGGCGAAATTAAAGGTGGGAAATTCGGTGATCACCGAAGGCTCTCGCCCTCATTATAAAATTGATGCCTACGGTAATACCAAAGGTGCGGCAACACTTTTCGGAAAAGTAAACGACAATTGGGGAACTCACTTGGATACGGGCACGCTGCTTCCCAGTCTTTCCTATCGGTACATCGAAGAAGGCAGGTATCGGAAAAACGAAAAAGTCTATTTTGACCAAGCAAATAAAAAAGCAACCGTAGAACTATATGACCGGGAAAACAAAAACCTGAAAGAAAAAAAAGAATATAAACTCCCCGGCCAAGTACAGGATTTGGTAAGCGGATTCTATTTGCTTCGAACTATGGACCTGAACAATCTCAAAAAAGGCCAGGAGATATTGATCACCGGTTTTTTTGATAAAGAAATATATAACCTAAAATTAATATACGAGGGAACTGAAAAGATTCAAACTAATCTTGGGACCAAAGAAACCTACGTTTTTTCACCTCAAATGCCGAAAAACAAGCTTTTCCGAGGTGAGTTTCCTGTAAAAGTCTGGGTCACTAAAGACCAGAATAAAATCCCGGTTAAGATTAAAGCAAATTTATTCATCGGCTCCTTGAATTTGGACATTGCATCTGCCAATGGACTGAGAAACAATTGAGTAATAATTTATTAACTCAGAGTTAACAATGCCGAAAGAAATCCAAAGACTTTCGAGATTTACCCCTCCACTTTCTGCCTATGACCAACGATTGTTTGGTTCTTATCCTGTAATATTCCTTAATTTTATCCTGATTATTAAGAAATCCTTTCATGGCAGAAAAACAAAAAATCAAGGTTTTGGTAGTCGACGACGAACCGGACATCGTCGAAATCCTCAAGTACAATCTCCAGAAAGAAGGCTATGATGTCGCCACTGCAGAAGACGGCATCAAAGCAGTGAAGACAGCGACCAAGTTTCAGCCTGATGTGATTTTGCTCGATATCATGATGCCCAATCAAGATGGTGTCGAGACATGCCTACAGATCCGTCAGATTCCCGAGTTGAAGCATGCTTTTATCATTTTCCTCACCGCCCGAATGGAGGAATATTCGGAAGTGGCGGCATTTGATGTGGGAGCAGATGATTACATCACCAAACCAATCAAGCCTCGGGCATTGATGAGTAGAATCGCCGCACTTTTCCGAAGGGAGTCCAAAAAAGAACAAGAACAAGCACAGATCAAAATCAGGGATCTGATCATTGACAGAGGCAGCTACACCATCGACAAATCCGGCAAGACCATCACCCTACCCAAAAAAGAATTCGAACTGTTGTATTTCCTTGCCAAAAACCCTAATATGGTTTTCAGTCGGGATGAACTGCTCCACAATATTTGGGGATCAGACGTATTTGTACTCGCCCGCACGGTGGACGTACACATTCGAAAAGTCCGGGAAAAAATCGGAGAAGATTACATCACTACTGTCAAGGGAGTAGGATACAAGTTCGACTTAGGATAGCAATGCTGACAGGTTCCAGAGGGATATCTTTGATATTAGCGATTGCCATTGCCGTTTTGGTAATGGCATTTTTGTCTTTGATTCCCAGCTCTACCTCAGCTGCCCTTTGGGGGACCTTGATCTTGTCTTTCTCTATTTCTTATTTGTTGATCAGCATTACTCTGGAGTTTTTGGTCTATCGGGAGATTGGCAACATTTATAATCTTTTGGAAAAAATCCAAAAAAAGGACCTTTCCGAAATCCAGGACAAATCCTTGCGCTCTTCCCTTTCCCCTCTTAGAAAAATCAATACTGTCATCAACTCCTATGCACTAGCCCGTCAGCGAGAAATCGAAACGCTGCAAAAAAATGCAGAATTCAGAAGAGAGTTTATTGCTGATATTTCACATGAACTGAAAACGCCGATTTTTGCCACCCAAGGATATATCCACACCCTGCTCGATGGAGCTATTGACGACAAGCAGGTCAGGATGAAATTCCTGAAAAAGGCTGCAAAAAGTCTGGA
Source organism: Algoriphagus aquaeductus (assembly GCF_003253485.1). Taxonomy (GTDB): domain Bacteria; phylum Bacteroidota; class Bacteroidia; order Cytophagales; family Cyclobacteriaceae; genus Algoriphagus; species Algoriphagus aquaeductus. The sequence continues at coordinate 48,417 of NZ_QKTX01000008.1, forward strand.
TTCCCTTGATCACCTGGTACAGGACCTCCTGACGCTCAACCAGATGGAAAGCGGAGTGATCAAGTTCTCATTTACCGAATTTGACTTGAAAGATCTTATTCAGGAAGTCATCGAAGAGCTGGAGCACAAGGCATCCAAAAGAGAAGTGACCATCAAACTCGAAGCGGAACCCGGGAAAAATTATACCACCCTGGCTGATCGCCAAAAAATCTACAGAGTCTGCCAAAATCTGATATTCAATGCTGTCAAATACAATCATAACGGAGGGGAAGTCATTGTCGGCATCAAATCAAGTAAAAATCAGATTCAAGTAGATGTCAAAGATGATGGTCAAGGAATCCCTCCGGAGGATCTGAAACGGATTTTTGAACGGTTCTATCGAGTGGAAAAAAGCCGATCCAAAGAAAAAGGAGGAACCGGACTTGGCCTCGCGATTGTCAAGCATATTCTGGAAGGCCACAAAAGCAAAATCTCAGTCAGCTCTACAGTAGGAAAAGGATCCATTTTCAGCTTCCAACTGCCTCTCGAAAAGGAAAAGAAGGTGCAGGAAAAAGAACCTACAGAGGCCAAAGCCTGATTTTTGACAAGACATAGCTTCCCTGCTTCACCAGAAGATGGACATAATTATCTTAAGAATTAATGGATTTGAGGGAAAATCCTGCTTTCGGAAAAGAAGGATAACAGCTAACTGGAAACCAAAACCTTGGCGTCTTCCGCGGCTTTGCGAGACATGCTTAGTGCTGCTTTAGGAAAAGCAGCATACTAACCTCTCAGTAATGAGCCCCTCAAGCAACATATTCCTCAAAAAGCTTTTCCAAAGTCTCCTGTAAATGCTCCGTAAATCCCGAGTGCGGACGGGAGGTCTGAAGCATCGAGCTCCTCATTGCAGTCAGCCATCGAAATCTGGAAGCCGCATCCTGCTTGCCTATGGGATTGCCGTTGGGATCGCCTTGGCAGATTTTTTCAAACGATTCAAGATAGCATTCAAAAACAGAAAAATCTGACAGTGGATCCAAGGCCAATAATTTCTCCTTTGGAAGATGGATTTTGCAGGCAATGAAGTTTTGACGCTTGCAGCAAATCACCACACCCACATTGACAAATTCCTCCCGCTCTACCCGAGGAACTAGCCGAATCACCGCATACTCAAACAAGTGCTTTCCTTGCATCTTCGGCCTGATTTAAGAATACCTGAGAATTTTCAAGCCTCTTGGTCAAAAAGGCTACATACACTGACCGCGCTTCCTCGGCGGTCTCCACATCTCTTGATGCCAACAGCCACTCATCGGGAACCTCTGAGACAACTTCCTGAATCATGGACATCGTGATCAATGACTTCATTTCCTGATCCACTTTCGCCAATAGGCTTGCCTTAGGCAATAGTACGTGATCCTTGATCATGGCAAAGGGACTGAGTGCCTGACCTTCCCAATTTTCCCAAGTATGGTGAAACAGAAAAGAAGCTCCATGGTCGATTAGCCACAGCTCACGATTCCAAATCAGCAAATTCGTATTTCGGAACGTCCTGTCCACATTGGTAATCCAGCTGTCAAACCAGACAATCTTCGATGCCAATTCTTCATCTACCTGACTTGCTCCCGGATCAAAGGTCATGGCTTTGGACAAAAAATGCAGCGCGAGATTTAGCCCCTGAGAACCTTTGAGCAAATCTTGAATCTCCTCATCTCCCTCCGAGTTGCCAAAAGCGGCATCAAGTTGGGCGAAAACGATCTCAGGCACTTTGAGTCCGAGCCGGCGTGCCAATTCTCCTCCGATCAATTCTGCGATAAGGGCTTTTTCCCGCTGACCTGCGCCACGGAATTTGAGCACATAATTAAAGCCATCATCTGCCTCAGCCAATGCCGGCAGAGACCCTCCCTCTCGGAGGGGCATCAGGTAGCGGGTAACATTTACCGTTCTCAATTGGTGCATTTGGTCAATTAACCTTCTCTTAGTTTAAAACTTAACGGCAAGTTACTATCACATTATAAATAAGTATCAAGTCATAGTCATTTAATCAGCTGAACTTGATACAAACTTAATTTTGAGAATATTTTTTATTGCCCTTGAGGATTAGCTACTTTTGCACCCTCTTTGAAGAGGCAGGAGATCCATGAAGAAAATAGATTTTCAGAACCTTATACTGTTTGAAAACGAGGATTACCTGGTGATCAACAAGCCGCCTTACCTTTCGAGCTTAGACGACAGGCACGAGGCGCAGAACATCCTTGACCTTGCCAAGGCGCACACAGCAGATGCCCAGCTATGTCACCGACTGGACAAGGAAACCTCGGGATGTCTGGTGATTGCCAAGCATCCAGAGGCCTACAGGCACTTGGCCATTCAGTTTGAAAACAGGGAGGTGGAGAAAGTCTACCACGCCGTAGTCGAAGGGATTAAGGAATTCAGCGATGAGCTGGTAGACCGTAATCTCTTGGCCAACAACAAAGGAATTGCCAAAGTAAGTAAAGAAGGAAAGCCCGCACAGACCGTCTTCAACACCTTGAAGACCTATTATGCGCATACCTTAGTTGAGTGCAAGCCCATCACCGGTCGCCTGCATCAGATACGGGTTCACTTAGCCTACCTCAAGTCTCCCATCTGCGGAGATACCTTATATGGAGGCAATCCCTTGTACCTTTCTTCACTCAAGCGCCGCTTCAATCTCAAAAAAGACACCGAAGAGCTCCCAATCATGCAGCGGGTTTCCCTGCATGCGTATTCGATTCGGTTTGCAGGTTTGGATGGCAAAGAAATTTCAGTCCATGCACCCTATCCAAAAGATTTCCAGGTTTTGGTCCAGCAATTAGAAAAAAACGCCTGATCAAGCCGATTTCAGCCTAGCAAAACCAAATCTTCATTGGAGGCAAACACCTAAGCCCATGAAAATTAGCGCTTAGGATTGTAAATAGTTTGCATAGAAAAATAAATGCTTCTATCTTTGTGTCCCTTTTTGGGGTCGATAATTAATTAATAAGCTAAAAATTAAACAGTTACAAAGTGGATACTCTGAGCTATAAGACCATCTCAGCCAACAGCTCCACCGTAGAAAAGCAATGGGTGATTGTGGATGCCCAGTCTGCTATTCTTGGACGCTTGGCGAGTGAGGTTGCGAAAATCCTGAGAGGAAAGACGAAGCCTAGCTTCACTCCTAACGTAGATTGCGGCGACAATGTGATCGTAATCAACGCTGACAAGGTAAGACTGACAGGTGATAAGTGGGACGCAAAAGTATATGTGCGCCACACCGGTTACCCAGGTGGACAGCGAATCTCAACTCCTAAATTGTTGAAGCAGAAGTCTTCAACTATTTTGATTGAGAAGGCTGTAAGAGGCATGTTGCCTAAAAACAGATTGGGAAGCAAGTTGTACGGCAACCTGTACGTGTATGAAGGATCCGAGCATCCGCATGCCGCACAGCAGCCAAAAGCCATCACCCTTTAATCGCTAAATCATGGAAATGATCAACACAATCGGTAGAAGAAAGACCTCCGTAGCCCGTATCTACATGACTCCGGGAAATGGAAAAATCACCGTAAACAACAAGGCAATTGAAGTGTACTTCCCATTTGACCTACATCAGATTGTCGTAAAGCAGCCTCTTGCCCTCGTGGGTGTAGAAGGTAACTTTGACGTCAACATCAATGTAGACGGTGGTGGTATCAAAGGACAGGCAGAAGCGGCTCGTATGGCAATCTCCAGAGCGCTATGCGAATTTGATGCTGAGCACAGAGGTCCTTTGAAGAAAGAAGGGTTCCTTACCCGTGATCCTAGAATGGTCGAGCGTAAGAAGCCAGGACGTAGAAAAGCAAGAAGAAGATTCCAGTTCTCTAAGCGTTAATCGGAACGATCTTCATTCAATAGAAAACAATTTCATTCATGTCAAAAATCGAATACAAAGACTTACTGGATGCTGGTGTTCACTTCGGACACTTGACGAGAAAGTGGGATCCAAGAATGGCTCCATATATCTTTATGGAGAAGAACGGTATCCACATTATCGACCTCAACAAAACGCTTGCTTGCCTCGAAGAAGCATCCAACGCAATCAAGCAAATCGTACGTTCCGGCAAAAAAGTAATGTTTGTCGCCACGAAAAAACAAGCCAAGGACCTAGTAGCAGCAGAGGCTCAGCGTCTGAATATGCCTTACGTGACCGAAAGATGGTTGGGTGGTATGTTGACCAACTTCGCTACGATCCGTAAGTCCCTCAAGAAAATGTCAGGTCTTGAAAAACTGATGAAAGAGGACGCTTACAAAAACTTGGCTAAGAAAGAGCGTCTGATGGTAAGCCGTCAGAAAGAAAAAATGGAAAGCGTGCTTGGCGGTATCGCCGACTTGAGCAGACTTCCAGCGGCTCTTTTCGTAGTGGACATTAAAAGAGAACACATCGCGATTGCAGAAGCTCAAAAATTGGGCATTCCAGTGTTTGCTTTGGTAGATACCAACTCTAACCCAAATGAGGTGGATTTCCCAATCCCAGCAAACGACGACGCATTCAAGTCAGTGTCTCTTTTGGTAAAAGCATTTGGCGCAGCTATCGAAGAAGGTCTTTCTGAGCGTAAGAGAGACAAGGACGATGCTAAACTTTCTGAAGAGGAAGAGGCTAAAAGAGCTGTGGACGCTGAAACACAAGAATAATCCACAATCGATTTGAATACTCAAAAATTGAACATCTGGCTTAGGTCGATGTTCAATTTTTTGTTTTTGCCTGACTTGAGGCCAAAGGCTTCAGTTAACAAAAACATCACGTTGCGAGGACTTTTTTACATCTAATTTTGGCCTCCGACACTCCCAAATGAATTCTATAATCTGTTGATAAATAAACTGATCACACAATGGCAATTACTGCACAAGACGTAAACAAACTGAGACAAATGACCGGTGCCGGTATGATGGACTGCAAAAAAGCTTTGACAGAAGCGGAAGGCGACTTTGAAAAAGCAGTGGACATCCTCAGAAAAAAAGGTCAAAAAGTATCTGCTTCCAGAGCTGACCGCGAAACCAAAGAGGGCGTAGTAGTAACCCGCGTAGCGGATGGCGGAGCAAAAGGTATCCTTCTTTCCTTGACTTGCGAGACTGACTTCGTGGCTAAAAACGAAGAGTTTGGTGCGTTCGCAAATACCTTGATCGATTTGGCTGTGAACAACGGATGTACTGCTACCGAGCAAATCCTTGCTTTGCCTTTCGACAGCATCACCGTAGCTGAGAAAATCATCGAAATGACCGGTAAAATCGGTGAGAAAATCGAGATCTCTCATTACGAAGTCATCAACGCTGAGAAGGTAGTAACCTATATCCACTCCAATGGTAAATTGGGTGTATTGGTAGGTATGGTGAATACTTCCGGTGCTGACGTAGAAGAGGCAGGAAAAGACGTAGCGATGCAAATTGCAGCAATGAATCCTGTAGCTGTGGACAAAGACGGTGTAGATGCTTCTATGATCGAGCGTGAAATCGAAATCGGTAAAGAGCAAGCCAGAGCTGAAGGTAAGCCGGAAGAAATGCTTGAAAAAATCGCAATGGGTAAGCTTCAGAAGTTCTACAAAGAGAGCACCTTGTTGAGCCAGCAGTTTGTGAAAGACAACTCTTTGTCTATCGCACAATACCTGAACAACGTTAGCAAAGGCTTGACTGTAAACGCGTTCAAGAGAATTTCTATCGGATAATTTCCCGATCCCTTAATAATAAAAAACCCTCTCGGAGCGATCTGAGAGGGTTTTTCGTTTTTATAGGTCAGGTACTTTTCCAAAGTTCCAAACTTTGGAAAAGTTATCCCACTTGCCCCAAGACCTGTTCACCACAGACCTTTTTTCCATTTAGGAATTCATCAAACTCTCAATCTCCTCGGCCTCGATCGGAATATTCCTCATCAGATCGAAGTAGCCGTTTTCCCGAATTACAATATTGTTTTCCAAACGAACACCAAACCCTTCTGCAGGGATATAAATGCCCGGCTCAACGGTAAAAACCATTCCCGTGGTAATCGGATAGTGCATGGTACCCACATCATGCACATCCAATCCCAAATGGTGAGAGGTGCCGTGCATGAAGTACTTTTTATAAGCAGGCCAATTCGGATCCTGATTTTTGATATCGGTTTGATCGATCAATCCGAGACCTACAAGCTCCGATTGCATAATCAACCCCACTTCTTTGTGGTAATCCTGAATGTTCACTCCAGGTCTTAGGATAGCAGCCGCTTCCCGATGCACTCTCAAAACAGCATCATAAACCGCGCGCTGTCTAGTCGTGAATTTTCCATTTACCGGAATGGTCCGGGTCATGTCTGCATTGTAATTGCCGTATTCTGCTCCCACGTCAAGCAGAAGTAATTCCCCGTCCTTACAGGCTTTGTTATTTTCAATGTAGTGAAGCACACAAGCTGATGAACCGGAGGCAATGATGGGTTCGTAGGCGAAACCTTTACTTCGATTGCGAATAAATTCATGAATAAACTCCGCTTCGATTTCGTACTCAGTCACTCCGGGTTTCACGAAAGAAAGGATTCTTCGGAAGCCCTTCTCGGTAATGTCGCAGGCAATTTGCAGCTGATCGATTTCTTCCTGTTCTTTCACCCCGCGCAACTCATGCATGATCGGAGCTACGCGCTCGAGATGATGAAGCGGATACCGTTCCTTGCAGCTTTTGATAAAACGGGCATCGCGAGTTTCGACTACCACACCAGCTCTTAAGTGCTCATTAGTATTCAGGTAGATCTTTTCTGAGAGATTGGCCACCCAGTTGAAAATATTCTCGAAAGCCGAAAGCCACTGGATATTTTCAATCCCTGAAGCTGCCTTTGCTTCTTCTTTGGTGTATTTGTGGCCTTCCCACACGGCGATATGCTCGTTGGTCTCTCTCATGAAAAGTACTTCTCTCCAGGCTAGATTGGGACAATCCGGCGCGATCAGCAAAATGGTCTCCTCCTGATCAATCCCGCTGAGATAAAACAAATCATTGTTTTGGCGAAACTTCATCGTCCCGTCTGCATTCGTCGGCAGGATGTCATTGGCATTAAAAATCGCCACAGAATTCTTAGCCAGCTTTGAGGCAAGCTTTGCTCGGTTACGGATGTATAGTTCTTTGGGTAAGGGAGAATATTTCATAGCTAGATAATTACCAGAGCAAGTTAATAAATCATGCCAATCCAGTGAATCAAATTCCGAGATAGTGGGTTTCAACTTAAATTTGTACTTTCCAAAAAGGAACAGCGCAGTATGCATTTGAATATAAAAGAGCTACCCAACGGAATCCGAATTGTACATCAGGAAGTAACCTATACCCGCCTCGTACACTGCGGATTTATTCTGAATATCGGTAGCCGGGATGAGGACAAGGAGCAGGAAGGATTGGCCCATTTTTGGGAGCACATGGCTTTCAAAGGAACCCATAAGCGAAAAACATTTCACATCATCAACAGACTGGAATCCCTGGGTGGAGAACTCAATGCGTATACCACCAAAGAAAAAGTCTGCTTTTACGCTTCGGTGCTACGAGATCACTACCCCAAAGCAGCCGAACTCCTGTATGACATTACCTTCAATTCCACTTTCCCTGAAAAGCAAATTGAGAAAGAACGTCAGGTCATCTTGGAAGAAATGGCCATGTATCGGGATTCTCCGGATGATTCCATTCAGGACGATTTGGATGCTTTGGTTTTTGAGCATCATGCATTGGGAAGAAATATTTTAGGCACAGAGGAAACGGTGGGTAGATTCCAGCAGGAGGATTTCTTTGATTTTATCTCTACTCGATTGGACACTTCCCAACTCGTGTTTTCGGTGGTGGGTAATATTTCCTTTGAAAAAGCCTTAAAAATCATCGAAGGTCCACTCAGAGAAATCCCAAACAAAAGGACGCTGTATGTCAGAAGTGGTTTTCATGACTACCAACCCAAATTCAAAACGGTCCAGCGGGATGTTACCCAATCCCTTTGTGCCATCGGTAGGCCTGCTTATTCACTCCACGATCCCAATCGTTTCAAACTATACCTACTGAATAATATTTTAGGCGGCCCCAGCATGAACAGCCGACTGAATCTTTCCCTGCGGGAAAATTACGGCTATGTGTACAGCATCGAGTCAAGCTATCAACCGTTTTCGGATACGGGGTTTTTTGGGATCTATTTTGGCACAGAAGAAAAGACCCTGAAAAAATCTCAGGCCATCGTGCAGCGAGAGATGGAAAAACTCAGAAGCAAAAAATTGGGCAGCAATCAGCTGCATTCTGCCAAAGAGCAAGCCATTGGACAGATGGCTATGGCAGAAGAAAACTATGCTGCCTTGATGTTGGTCTATGGTAAAAGCCTCATCGATCACAACAAAATCGACTCCTTGGACCGTATTTTCGAGCAAATCCGAGCCACCACCTCAGAGCAGCTTTTGGAAATTGCGCAAGACATCTTTCATCCCGATCAGCTGAGTTACCTGATTTACACCCCTAATTGAAATGGAATTTATCGACCCGGCTTTATTGGCCTATTGCGAAGCGCATACCAGTCCCGAAGATGCTCTTCTCAAAAAAATCACGCGCGAGACCCAAGCCAAAGTCCTGATGCCAAGAATGATTTCCGGGCACCTGCAGGGAAAAATGCTGGAGCTTTTCACAAAAATGATGAATGCCGAATCGATTTTGGAAATCGGAACCTACACGGGATACTCGGGAATCTGCCTGGCCAGAGGACTGAAACACGGAGGTAAACTGACTACCCTGGACATCAACGATGAACTGGAAGCCATGGTCAGGGGATTTTTCGAAGAAAGCGGACTGGCTAATCAAATCGATTACCGGTTGGGGAATGCAAGAGACATCATCCCAACTTTGGATGGGCCGTTTGACCTGGTGTTTATCGACGCGGATAAGTTTTACTATGGGGATTATTTTGAATTAGTCATCGACAAAGTTAGACCGGGAGGAATCATCCTGGCCGACAATGTGCTTTGGTCGGGCAAAATCCTTGTCGAGGAAGGTCAAAAAATTGACAAAGACACCCAGAAAATTTTGGACTTCAACAAACTGGTTCATCAGGATCCAAGAGTGGAAAATATCCTGCTTCCCATCAGAGATGGAGTTTTAATGGCCAGAAAACTCTGATTTAAGAAAAAGGGAATCATTTTTGCTTTTCGTGGCCAGAGCAAAACGAAAGCAATTTTCGATGAAATCCCGACTGATTACCCTTCTGTTTATTCCCCTTTTTGTCTTTGCCCAACAGTGGGTTCAAGCCCAAATCCCACAAGTCCCCAGCCAGATAGAATTTGCGGACCTGATCGTACGGATCACTCCACAGGCACAGCGTGAAATTCAGCTCGATGTCGATGCGCTTTATCGAAATCCAACTTACTTCAAAATCAAGCAGGATCGGGTAAATCTGTTTATGCCGATTGTGGAAAGAGAACTTCGCAAGCAAGGCGTACCGGATGACCTGAAGTATCTTGTAATTCAGGAAAGCGGATTGATTTCCGATGCGGTATCTACTTCCAATGCGGTAGGTTTTTGGCAATTCAAGCAGGGAACCGCGGAAGAGGTAGGATTAAGAGTCGACAACCAAGTAGACGAACGAAAAAGCATCATCTCCTCCACCCGTGGAGCAGCTCTTTACCTCAAAAAACACAATAATGCACTGGATAATTGGATGACTGCTTTGGTCTCTTACCAAATGGGCCTGGGAGGGGCCAAGGCCTATTTTGGCAACCAATTCGCAGGAAAGAAAAGCATAGAAGTGGATCGAAATACCCATTGGTATTTCAAGAAGTATTTGGCCCATAAAATTGCCTATCAAAATCAAATTGGAGTCTTTGCCTCCTCTACTCAACGTCTAGCTGAGGTTCAGGTACAAGGTCCGGTGACTATGGCCGCCTTGGCCAAGCGATACGGAGTAAGTGAAGACCATCTGAAAGAATACAACAAATGGGCTGCAAACGGAAAAATCCCTTCCGGGACTTTCACCTTATTTTATATCAAAGAGGGATCCCTTCCGGTAGAACCGGCAATCTTCAAAACAGAAGAAAAGCCAACCCAAAACAAAGCATCCCAAAGCGTCACGGCCAAGTCTTCTCCAGCCTATAAACAGGCCAATTCATTTCCGAGGATTTCCGGCAATACCACCAAGTCAAGCCAACCCAATCAGATTACGGTCAATGACCTGGAAGGAGTTCAAGCTCCCAAAACCATGTCGCCCAGCAAATTTGCAGATGAAATCGGCATGAAAGAAAAAAAATTCCGAAAGCTGAACGATCTTCCGGCAGACGAGCGAGTGGAAATCGGAAATTACTATTACACTGAAAAAAAGAAAACCAGTGCCGAAGTAGAAACCCATGTCGTGCAACCCGGTGAATCTCTCTGGAGTATTTCCCAAAAATACGGAATTAGGCTCGCTGCACTCAAATCAAAAAACAGAATAAGAAGAGATTCGGAATTGAAGGCTGGAATGGTGTTGAATCTTAGGGAAACCAGAAAAAGAGGGGAAGAGATTCCGGTAGTTCCGGTTGTCAACACCCCAACTCCTCCTCGAACTGTGGTGGCCCAATCTGATCCGATTCAACAGGAAACGCCTCAAGTGCAGCCCACTAATCAGCCAAGCTTAAAAAATCAATCCGAAAAAATATACCATACCGTAAGCCAGGGAGAAACCCTGTTTGCGATCTCCAGAAAGTACGGAATCACCGTGGACGAATTGAAGCAGTGGAATAACATCGGCAGTCAAAACATCATTACCATTGGCCAAAAGTTGGTTATTTTAAGACCCTAATCCGAAAACATCCCACATTCCATGCTTCGGTCCATTTTCCTATTCGGATTTTTTCTATCGCTCTCTGTTCAATACTCCTTTGGACAGGATCGACTCATTATTCCTGACACGGTTTTGATCAATGGAGACACGCTATTGATGTTGGGTGATTCGATCATCGTGGAGGAACCCAAAAAAGAGATTTTCTGGAAAACGGGAGGAAATTACAATCTCAACATTCAACAAGTCACCCTCAGCAATTGGGCAGCTGGAGGTACAGGATCTTTTGCGCTTAATTCAGGAACAACCCTTTTTGCGAATTACAAAAAGGACTCTAAGGTTTGGGACACCCAACTGACAATCAATCTGGGATTTAACAGACAAAGTGAACGGGATTTTAAAACCCGGAAAACCAACGATAACTTCATCTTTGTGAGTAACTACGGCCGTCAATTGTCGGAAAAACTTTATCTCACGACACAACTCGACGCCAGGACCCAACTGCTTCCCGGCTACCGATTCTCCAAACCTGCAGGAGCCGAATCTGAAATTCGAACCAAAATTTCAGATCTGCTAAGCCCCGGTTACCTACAATCCTCTACCGGTCTCAATTACCGGAGAACTTACCCTGACAAAAGCAGATTATCGGTCATTCTTTCTCCATTTACCGGACGGTTTACCATGGTAATGGATGACTCCCTGAGCAGAGTTGGTGCGTTCGGGGTCACTCCGGGTGAAAATGTACGTGCAGAGGCAGGTATGTCTTTGGCGCTGGGTGTAGTTGACTTTATCCTGATGGAAAATGTGACTTGGAAATCAGACCTCAACCTTTTTTCCAATTATGAGCGATTTGGAAATATGGTAGTCAACTTCAACTCCTTGATCCGAATGAAGGTCAACAAATACATTTCCACGCGGATTGAAACAGTAATTATTTACGATGAAGAAGTATTTATCCGGCAGGATGATGGCACTACCAAACAAGCCGTGCAGCTTCAGAACCTGATCAATTTTGGGATTTCTCTCGACTTTTAGAAATCCACATCCAGATCAAACTTTCGTTGAAACTCGGCCAGGGCGGGATGCTTATCCCTCAAAAATCTCAGCTTATCGGTATTGGTATAAAGCTTTGGCCTACTATCTTCAATTTCCTCTTTGTGCTCCACTGATATCGAGAGCTGGTTAGCTCCTGTCAGCTTTCTGATCAACCCCAACAGTTCGGGTCGCATCTTATTGGCGATCTCTTCCTGTACAGAACCCATAACCTGCAAATTCACCTCCCCATTGAGCACTTGGATGGGTTGATCTAATATGGCCAGTTCGAAATTTTTGTTTGCCTGTCTATAGAAGTCTTTCACCGAATGGATGACCAGGTCCAGCATCTCTTGCGTCAAAGTTACGGACTCTTGAATAATGGTAGGCGCAGCTACTTCTGGCCTTTTCTCCACCACTACCTGATCAGGAGCATTATTCTTTTCCTCTACCAGTTTTTTGGTATGGAAAAGACTGGTAGGAATGGAAATCGTGGATTTGAGCGGAGTTTTATTCCCTTCACCTACTTTGCTGAGATCTGGAGGTGAAGAAGGAGGCAATGGGGCTGTTGCAGTTGAAACCGATTCACTCAGTCTTTTTTTTTTGTATCTACACTAGCCAAGGCCGCCAAACGAAATGCCTGGGGCAGTTTGGCCATTTTCATCAAGGCAAGCTCCACATGTAGTCGTTGATTTTTACTAGTCTTATAGTGGATATCACACTGATTGGCCAGATTGAGCGCAGAAAGCAAAAAAGAAACAGAAGCTTGCCCTGTCTGCTGTAGGTAGCGATCTCTCGCAGAATCAGACACTTGCAAAAGAGCTACGGTAGCTTCGTCCTTGACCACCAAAAGGTCTCTGAAATGCTCGCTCAGCCCGACGATAAAATTGTGCCCGTCAAATCCTTTCTTCAGAATCTCATCAAAAATCAAAAGGGTAGCTGAAATATCCTCTGCCAACAGGGCATCCACGACTTTAAAATAGTAGTCGTAATCAAGGATATTCAAATTGGAAATAGTCTCCAAATAAGTCACCTTTTTCCCTGCCGAATAGGTCACGATCAAGTCAAAAATCGACAAAGCATCACGAAGTGCGCCGTCTGCCTTGGTGGCAATCAGTCGAAGTGCTTCCTCCTCATAATCGACCTTTTCCTTTTCTGCAATGTATTTCAGATGCTCTGAAATATGTTTGATCTGAATCCGGTTGAAGTCAAAAATCTGACAACGGGAAAGGATCGTGGGGATGATTTTGTGTTTTTCCGTAGTAGCCAAAATAAAGATGGCATACTTAGGCGGCTCCTCGAGGGTCTTCAAAAAGGCATTGAAGGCCGCCGTCGAGAGCATGTGAACTTCGTCGATGATGTAGACTTTATATTGCCCTTTTTGAGGAGCGTATCGGACTTGATCGACGAGATTTCGGATATCATCTACCGAGTTGTTGGACGCGGCATCGAGCTCATAGACATTGAAGGAAGCATTGTTTTGGAAAGAAACGCAGGACTCGCATTTTCCGCAGGCTTCGAAGTCCTTGGTGATGCTTTCACAGTTGATCGTCTTGGCCAAAATACGCGCACAGGTCGTCTTTCCCACACCACGGGGACCGCAAAAAAGGAATGCCTGAGCGAGGTGGTTATTTTTGATCGCATTCTGAAGCGTAGTGGTGATATGCTGCTGCCCCACCACACTTTTAAAATCTGCCGGTCTGTACTTCCTTGCCGAAACGACGAAATTTTCCATTGCTGCAAGATATAAAAAAGTGGATATTCGGGAAGGGTGAAAATGAGTCTTTGGGAAAGATTTTGGTTAAGAGATTGATTACTAAAGTCGGAAAGTTAGGAGGCAGGAAAGCAAGGAAGTCGGGAAGCAGGGAGGATTGATGGTGAACAGGATTTAAGTGAGCAAAGTGAACCCTTGGTAGAAAAGCCTTCACCTGGGTCTGCCAGTCGTAAACCTGTACTGAGCGAAGTCGAAGTATCGTAAACCGTAAATCGCAATTTCCCGTATTGGAACCAAAATTCGATTACTTTTGTCTTCCTAACGAAATGGGGCTGACCGGTTTTGACAGTAGGTGTAATCATCGGGCTCGCATGCAGGCTGGAGTATGTACGGCCTTAAACGATTCATACGAATGATAAATGGCGAAACTTCTTACGCCATGGCTGCCTAATCTTTCCTAACTAGGACAGATCGCTTAAAGGGTTGAGTTGCGAGAGTGATTCCCCGGCCACATCTCCCCACCCTCCGTCTGATCGGGGTGGATCCGAGGTGTCGACTTGATCGGACTGCTGCTTGTGATGCGATTAAGCAAGCTTAAGACCAATCGATAAGCCCCGCTCAGGTGTGTCACCCAGCATAGCGTGGTCGAAAAACCAACAGGTGACTAAGCATGTAGACGGTACGGTGCTTCCTTATCTGGACGCGAGTTCGAATCTCGCCAGCTCCACAAAAATCCCTTCAGATCAAACTGAACGGGATTTTTTCTTTTCCTGGCAAATCCATTTTGTTTAACCTAAAGCTTGAAGACTCTTACCTGTTTTTTCGTTTTGGCTAAAATGGTATCTTGACCTGCGTTTCCCATTTGTATGAAAAAGCTTTCTCTGCTATTTTTAATTCTCCTCTCCTGCAATATTATCCCTCCCGAACCTTCGGATTTTACGCTCGAAGAAGTCACTGTGGTAGGTGGTCCTATTTTGAGTGTACAAGACAGTGTGGGCTTGTTGATTGTCCTTAACGGACTACCTCCTACCAACGAATGGAAAATGAGTTGGGAAATAGATGGACACGAACTCTTCACAGAGGATGTCAGTGGCAAATCCGGGAAATATTCCAGCCTCAAGAAATACAGAAAAGGTCAACCCGGTAATTTTGTATTCAGAGGGTGCATCTCATCCAAAAACATGAAGGTTTGTCAGGAGGAGCCTTTTACCATCAGATAATGTAAATAATCTCCTGATCAACCCGTAAAATAAGCCTCCAACTTACTCATCATTTCTGACTTTTCTCTTAAATCCCGGATTACCTTTCCCTTTTCCAACAGCACGATCCGATCACAGATTTCGGTCACGTGATTGAGGTCATGGCTGGATATCAAAAAGGTAATTTTGGACTGCTCCTTTTCTCTCAGGATCAGTTTTTTCAATCTGATTTGAGAGCTTGGATCGAGGTTTTCAAAAGGTTCATCCAGCATGACCACTTCGGGATTTCCCATTAAAGCAGCCGCGATTCCCACTTTTTTAAGGTTTCCTTTAGAAAGATCTCGGATATATTTCTTTTTACCCAAAACCTCGTCATTGAAAAGTTCAGTAAATTTCTCCAGATGACTTTTCAGATCAGCCTCAGAAAGCCCATAGATTTTTCTTAGGGTCTCAAAATACTCATCCGCGGTGAGATAGGCCAAGAGCATGTGTTCATCCAAATAAGCTCCCACAAGAGACTTCCAACTTTCATCTTTTTTCACATCCACCCCATTGATTGTTACCTGTCCGGAGGTAGCCCTCACCAAATCAAGAATGATTCGGAAAAGGGTAGTTTTTCCGGCGCCATTGTTTCCGACCAGGCCGAAGCATTCCCCCTTGGAAATTTCCAATTCGGGGATATCCAATACAATGGCTTCTTTATATTGTTTTTTGAGTTGGGAAAGTTGGATCATAGCTCTTGACGGAATGAAGATGAGATTTCGTATCGATTAGAAAGTACTTTTTGAATATTCAATTGGGAAAGTGGTTTGAATGCCAACAAACCAATCATTCCACTGATACCCAAAGCGATGAGGCCGGCATAATCCCCAATCAGTAATGAAAATGGCAGATATACCAGGTAAGGCCCTGCCATCAACGGAATGATAATTAAAAACTGGGCAGCCCCCACCCCTTCGTAGTTAAACATCGCGCCTTTGTTCAGATCCATGGGCTTGGGTTTCCAAAGGGCCAAATAAATTATGACATGGACCATGATACCTATATTAAATAGGAATGTGGCTAAATGGACCATCAGGATTTCGAAACCAAAATATGCATAGGGAACAGAGGCCAGAAAACACACCAGGGAAATACTCAAAAACAACAGATACTTTCCTTTCACAAGCGACTCGACACCAGCCTTTTTACTCAGAAAAAAGTCAAAATTACCTGAATTCCAGCTTAGAAACTGCTGACCATATTGAATCATAAATATCCCAGTGATAAATACCCCTACAAAAATGAATATGGGATGAATTCCTTCCACTCGTTGGTATTGAGGATTGGTGTAAAAAATCAGACCATACAGGAGGAAGAATGCAGATAACATGAGGTAGGTCCTGCTTTTCTTGTGGCGAACGATCAGCTTCCACTCCAGATTGGCCAATTCTCCTGCCACCCCGAAGCGGGAAAAGAATCCAAAACTCTGATTGACGAATCGTACATCTTCCTCATCACTCAGATCTTCGAGATAGGCATTTTGAACGTAATATCTAAATGCCAAAATAAACGCCACTACGCAAAGAAGAAAAAACACCACTAATGGAATCAAACTTGTCAGGGCCATTGCAAACATAGGAGCAATTAATTCCCCGATGTTATACCACCCCATAAATGTCGCTCCTCCACCCAGGATAAGCGTAGCAAAGACCACCAATAAACCGATGATGCTATCCTCAAAGCGCTGCTTGAACCATAACATAAACCAATGCAAGGTCCAACTGAAAAACAGCAACGTGCCAAACCAGGATATAAAACCCAATGTACCGTATTGCTCCTGAATGTCTTGAATGCCGAATGGCAAAAAAAGTAACAGGGCAATCAGATTCAGAGGAGAAATAAAGGATCGAAGCATCAATATCTGAATGATCCGTTTCTTTCCGATAGGTAAGTGAAGTAGACTTTCCAACTCCACAACAGGAAGCTTCTGGATAAAGTAGCGATACATAAACTCTACCAAAAAAAAGTAAATCAGCCCTGAATTCAAGAAATCAAGAGCATCTCTTCCTTCTGCAATCAATTCGATTATTCTTCCTAAAAAGAGTCCTGCAAAAAAAACGTAACTCAATAACAGAAGCGCGATAAAAATCATGAACCCGGTGGCTAAGGCACTTTTGGCGAAACTGGTGGACCGAAAACTTTTTAGCGCTTGCAGTCTAAGTAGGGTAAAAAACATATGTTTGATGCGGATTAGTATTTAATGCAAAGTAGGCCTAAACTTGAAAATTTTAGACCGATCCAACCACCAAAAAAGGGTTAAAAGAAGAAAATGGTACAGGAATTAAGATTTTTCGAGGCAGTAGAGCAAAGAAGATCAGTAAGGATCTTTGATCAAAAAGAGCCTTTTGACGGACAGGTAATCCAAAAATGCCTGGAAGCAGCCCTACTTTCTCCCAATAGCTCCAATCTGCAGTTGTATCAATTTATCCGTGTTCCCGAATCTTCTCCATTGAAGGATCGTATTGCCAAACTTTGCATGGGGCAAAAAGCGGCAACTACAGCAAGAGAACTGGTCGTGGTCGTGACTCGTAGAGACCTTTGGAAAAAACATGCCAAGGCAAACTATGACCATATTGCCACCACCTATGCAAACCGACCGGACAGAAAGTTGAAACAAGCCTTGGGGTACTATGGGAAATTAATCCCCAAACTCTACGGCAAATTCTTGGGATGGTCAATCCTTAAAAAACTCATTGCTTTCACTGTCGGACTCCGTAGACCAATGGTACGGGAAGTAGGAGAAACTGAAGTGAGGATATCTGTTCACAAAAGTGCCGCATTGGCTTCCATGACATTTATGCTCGGGATGAAAGCTTCCGGATATGACACCTGTCCTATGGAAGGATTCGATTCCAAGCGGGTAAAGAAAATTTTGGATTTAAATTCATCATCCGAAATATGCATGATCATCGGTTGCGGCAAAGGCCTTCCTGAGGGGATTTATGGAGAAAGATTCCGGGTGGCAAAAGAAGATCTTATTCTTGCCAAATAACCTGAAGCTCTTTTTTCAAGTCAACAATCATCATTGACTTCCAGCCAATACCCATCAGGATCCTGAAAAAATATCTGACGGATTCCATCAGGCCTAACATTGATTACTCCTTTCTCTCCCGCCCAATTTTCAAAAGAACAGCCCTGATTTTGGAGATTTTGAATAAATGAATCAAAATCACTCACACTGAAGCACAGATGGTTTGTTTTGGATTTTTCCATGGGCGGACTCAATTCCAACTCCTCAATCAAATGGAGGGTACTTTTTTCTCCCATATCAAACCATGTATGCAATCCATCCCTGAATGGTTCCTCAGTTTGATGAAGACCCATCACCCGACTATAAAATTCCACTGATCTCGATAGGGAAGACACATGAACCGCTAAATGATTGATTTGAATTTTAGAGATAAAAACCATGGATTTTGAAAATTGCTGAGATATAGGGGTTGGCTTGACCGAAAAAGAAAAAGCCAACCGCAAAGGATTGGCTCTTAATTACTAGGCCGATGAAAGATTATTCTCCTCCGGCCGGTTTCAAATTGCTCGCAAGTGCTATTTTATCAGCCTCATCGAATAGGTTCAATGCTTGCTGGTAAACTTCGTTGATATCATTTATGACTTTGTAGAATGCATTATCGTCATAAATCTGACGTCCCAAATGAGCTTTCACCAGAATTCTCAGATACTCCTTTGATTTGGCAAAGTCTTTACTGTCAAACTCCACCTTGTTTTTCTTGCCATATTCCACCAATTCCATCAGCATGGCATCACTGACTTTAAAGTTGGTGTAGTAATCCTCCAAGGTAGTGGCGGTGAAGGTGCTTTTATTTTTGTTGACAAAATCCAAAATAAATTCTCGGGAGGAATCCGTATTGAACAGTTTAGCCACGTAGGCACTGTTCATGGTAGTGTCCAAAGGCACAAAATAATCCGGCATGATACCTCCTCCTCCATAGACAGTTCTTCCTTTCTTTGTTTCATATTTCAGGCTATCATTGAATTTGATGCTATCGGCAGAGAAGAACTCCCCGTGTTCGTACCGGTTGACCCAATCTCTTTCATAGGCCTCATAGTTTGTACCGTAAGGCTTTTGAATAGATCGGCCTGAAGGGGTAAAGTATCGGGCAATGGTGAGGCGCAACTCAGCTCCGTCGGAAAGATCAATGGGCATTTGCACTAAGCCCTTTCCAAACGATCTTCTGCCTACGATTAGACCTCGGTCATTGTCCTGGATAGCACCGGCCAAGATCTCGGATGCGGAAGCAGAACCTTCATTGATCAGCACAATCACTGACCCTTCTTCAAACATACCGGGTTTAAAGGCAAACGCCTTTTGACTATACTGGCTCACTTTTCCTTCTTGGGAAACAATCAAATCCCGATCTCCCAAAAGCTCATCGGCCATATTGATCGCTGCGCCCATATAACCACCCGGATTTCCCTGGAGGTCGATGATCAATTTTTTCATTCCCTTGGTTTGGAGATCCCCAACTGCTTTTTTGAACTCTTCATAGGTCGTAGCTGCAAATCGGGTCACTTTGATGTATCCGATTTCTTTATTGACCATGTAGGAAGCATTGATACTGTACTGAGGGATTTTGTCCCGGGTGATTTCATAACTGAGAAGTTCTGCCGTGTTTTTACGTTTGATATCTACTACTACTTTGGATCCGCGGGGACCTCTCAAGTAATCAAACACGTCACGGTTTGTCACGCCTATACCTGCAACATTTTTCCCGTCTACCTTGATAATCTGGTCTCCGGATTGAATTCCCAAAGCTTCGGAAGGGCCACCAGTAAGAGGCGCTACCACATAGATCGTGTCGCGGATAATACCAAATTCGACACCTATCCCATCAAATTCTCCTTCTAGTTGAGATTGTGCCAAGGAAGCATCCCGTGCGGGAATATAGCTGGAGTGGGGATCCAGTTTCTCCAACATTTTATTGATTCCATATTCCACGAGATCATTGGTATTGACACTGTCTACATAGTCTCTGTTGATATAGGTCATAATTTCCTGGAGCTTATACAGAGCAGCTCTCAGATCATTTTGACTTCCTTTAGGTTCTGCAAATGTCGCCCCAATCCAAATTCCGGCAGAGATGGAGAGTGCCAATAGGATCGGCAATCGGATTTGTGCTTTAGTATTTTTGGTCTCGCTCACGTTTACTTGTATTTTCTTCTCGAATTAACTCAAACTACCGTAAAAAGATTGATCGTTAAAATTGATTTTAGATAAAATTAACGATTGTTTATACGGCTGGGAAAGATAAAGGTCAGATTTATTCCCCTTTTTTCATTCAAAAAAAATTATTTTTGTCCAATGCAGTGGAAGCAAGATTTTGAGAAGACCTCAGTGGGAGAATTAGTTTCTGAAAACTATGTTTTTGCTGCTGTGCTTCACTATTTCGGGATCAGCTTTTACCAATATCCCACTGATTCGTTGGAGAAGGTTTGCCATAAGCACAAAGTCAACCCTAGGCAACTTGTCGAGCATCTGGAAAATTGGGCCCAACAAAAGGACCCCTCTCTAGAAGATCTCTATCTGAATCCAATCGAGTTGCTCGTCGCTTACCTCAAAAAGAAGCATTATTACTTTGTAAGGCAAGAACTTCCATTTTTGTCCAATCTAATCTCAGGTATTCCAGGTCAACAGGGATATGAGGCATTGATGGCCGATCTGAAAATCATGTTTCCTTTGTTTGTGGAGGATTTTATCCATCATATCCATGAAGAAGAAAGTCGACTCTTCAAAAGAATAGAGCTTCTCCAAGATATCGAACAAGGTGAATTTAGAGTTCAGGACGCTTTGGTCATTCTGGAAAAAGATCCTGTACAGCGATTGGCTGACCATCATGAAATCCATGATGATGAAATGGAAGGAATCCGTTTGCTCACCAAGGACTATTTTCTGGAAAAAGATGCTCCTCTACCCATGAAAGTGCTCTATCACGAACTCCAAAATTTTGAAAGAGAACTATCCATTCATGCCAAAATTGAAGATGAATTGCTTTTTCCAAAAGCAGTGGAGCTCGAAAAAGAGGCACTTCGAAAGATTAGAAAACAAATCCAAACCAACTGATGCCGCGCGTACTAGCCATTGACTTGGGAACCAAACGCACAGGACTGGCTGTTACCGATCCGTTAAAAATCACGGCAAATCCGCTGGAAACCATTGAGACCGGTAAACTCCTTGATTATCTGAAGGCCTACTTCGCCAAGGAAGAAGTGGAAGCCTTGGTGCTGGGTCATCCCACCCGACTCAATGGACAAGACAACGAAATGACCCCCAAGGTCATGCAATTGAAAGAAAAATTAGAAAAGACCTTCCCCGATAAAAAAATAGTATTGATTGATGAGCGGTTTACTTCAAAAATGGCCATGCAAACCATGATTGCCATGGGAAGTAAAAAGAAAGACCGAAAAGAAAAGTCCGGAAATCTGGACAAAGTCTCCGCAGCCATCATCTTACAATCCTACCTAGAAAGACAATGATCTACCCAATAGTCGCATACGGCAATCCCATTTTGAAGAAAGAGGCAGAAGATATTGCTGAAGGCACAGATATATCCCAACTGATCAAAGACATGTATGCCACGATGGACCATGCCAATGGCGTGGGACTGGCTGCTCCACAAATCAATCAGGGAGTCCGCCTGTTTGTAATCGACAGCTCCCTCATGCTGGATGAAAATGATGAAGAAAAAGGTATCCGTCGGGCATTCATCAATCCCATCATATTGGATGAATACGGAGATAATTTCGGCTTCGAAGAAGGGTGCCTTAGCATACCTGATGTGCGGGCCGAAATCATCCGCCCGGAAAAACTCACCATCGAGTATTACGACGAAAACTGGAACCTGAAAGAAGAGGAATTCTCCGGCATGACGGCTCGTGTCATCCAGCATGAATACGACCACTTGGAGGGAATCCTGTTTGTGGATTACCTCAAAGGTCTCAAAAAGCGGCTGATTCAGTCCAAACTGATCGACATCAGCAAAGGCAAAGTATCCGCAGATTACCGCATGATTTATCCTTTAAAATGATGGAAAAGAGCCCGGAACTCCGCATTGCATTGGTCCAAACCGACCTACATTGGCAGGATAAAACTGCCAATCTTGGGATGCTGGAGGAAAAAATCTGGGATCTCAAAGGCAAATGTGATCTGATCATTTTGCCTGAAATGTTTCCGACTGGCTTTTCCATGGAGGCCGCAAAGCTGGCCGAACCGATGAATCTTCACATCCACAAATGGATGAGGCAACTCGCAGCACAAACTGGAGCGGTGATCACCGGAAGCGCTATTATCACCGAAGGCGGCAGATTTTTCAACCGGCTGCTTTGGGTTGCGCCGGACGGATACACGGAGCACTACGATAAGCGCCACCTATTCCGGATGGCTAATGAGCAGGAGACGTATTCCATGGGTAAAAAACTTCCTATTTTTTCTTGGAAAGGTTGGAATATTTGCCCTCAAGTCTGCTATGATCTCCGATTTCCGGTCTGGTCTCGAAATGGCTGGGAAGACGGAATAGCTGGTTACGATGTCCTATTTTATGTTGCTTCGTGGCCGGCCATTAGAATTTCTGCGTGGGATGCGCTTTTGCCTGCCCGGGCTATTGAGAATTTATCCTATTCCATAGGAGTCAACCGAGTCGGTGAAGATGGCAACTACATTCCTTACAATGGTCACTCCGCAGCCTACGATTTCAAAGGGGAAAAAATGCTTGATTTGGGAGAACAGGAGTCTATCGACATGGTCACCTTATCTGCCAAAAACCTGGAAGACTTCCGTGCCAAATTCCCCGCTTGGCGTGATGCGGATTCCTTTCAAATTCTCTAAAAACCGCATTTCAATATCGGTTTGGATTCTGTGAGCGGACTTTGAAACCGTCCTATTTTTCGTATTTTTAGGCCGAAAAATTTCGACCCTGTTTTACTTTTCCACTGCTGGCAGCACTTTTAAGCCACCTTTTCAAAAGGAAAACAGGATAATTCACCTAAGCATCCTATTCAAATCATGAGTAAATCTCCCAAAATCCTCTACACGCTGACTGATGAGGCACCTGCATTGGCGACCTATTCTCTTTTACCCATTGTCCAGGCTTTTACCAGCTCTGCGGGCGTCCAAGTAGAAACCCGTGACATTTCCCTTTCCGGAAGAATCATTGCCAACTTCCCTGAATTTTTGAAGCCTGAGCAGCAAATCAACGATGACCTGGCCGAGCTCGGCCAAATCGCTACTACTCCAGAAGCCAACATCGTCAAGCTTCCCAATATTTCCGCTTCCGTACCTCAGCTCAAAGCTGCGATCAAAGAACTTCAGGCCAAAGGTTACGCTCTTCCTGATTATCCTGAAGAGCCAAAAACAGAAGAAGAAAAGTCGATCAAAGCGAAATACGACAAAATCAAAGGTTCTGCTGTGAACCCCGTACTCCGTGAAGGCAACTCCGACCGAAGAGCTCCTTTGGCCGTGAAAAACTACGCCAAAAAGCATCCTCACTCCATGGGCAAATGGTCTGCGGACTCCAAGTCCCACGTGGACAGCATGACCGGAGGCGACTTCTACGAAAGTGAAAAATCCATGACCATGCCTGCTGCAACGACTGTTTCGGTTGAATTGGTCGGAAAAGATGGCAAAAAAGAAGTTCTCAAATCCGGCTTGAAACTTCAGGCAGGGGAAGTGATTGATGCGTCGTCTTTGAGCATTTCACAGCTCAAGGCATTCTTGAAAAAGGCGAAAGCTGATGCCAAAGCTCAGGGAGTACTCTTCTCCCTACACATGAAAGCTACCATGATGAAGGTCTCTGACCCGATCATCTTTGGTCATGCGGTAAAAGTGTTTTTCGAACCGGTTTTTGCAAAGCATGCCGCAACCCTTGAATCCATCGGAGTGGACGTGAACAACGGCTTCGGGGACCTTTTGGCCAATTTGGAAAAACTTCCTGCAGACAAGAAGGCTGAAATTCTGGCTGATATCGATGCCTGCTATGTTGATAGCCCGGACTTGGCGATGGTTAATTCTGACAAAGGAATCACCAACCTCCATGTGCCAAGTGACGTGATTATCGATGCTTCAATGCCAGCGATGATCCGGACTTCCGGTCAGATGTGGAACAAGTCTGGGAAGCCGCAAGATACCAAAGCGGTTATCCCTGACCGAAGTTACGCTGGGGTGTATCAAGCCGTGATTGACTTTTGCAAGAAAAACGGAGCATTCAACCCATCCACGATGGGTTCTGTGCCAAACGTAGGTTTGATGGCTCAAAAGGCAGAGGAATACGGTTCGCATGACAAGACGTTCGAGATTCCTTTTGCAGGCACAGTCAATGTAGTAGATACAGATGGAACAGTGCTGATTTCACATGAAGTGGAGGCAGGAGATATCTGGAGAATGTGTCAGACCAAAGACGCTCCGATTCAGGATTGGGTGAAGTTGGCAGTGACCCGTGCCCGTCTTTCCAATACTCCTGCCGTATTCTGGTTGGACAAAAACAGAGCGCACGATGCCGAATTGATTAAAAAAGTAGAGAAATACCTTCCGGATCACGATACCACAGGTTTGGAAATCCACGTGATGTCTCCTGTTGAGGCTACTCTTTTCTCCTGCGAGAGGATCAAAGAAGGAAAAGACACCATTTCGGTGACCGGAAATGTGCTGAGAGATTACCTTACAGACTTGTTCCCTATTCTTGAAGTAGGTACTTCTGCCAAAATGCTTTCTATCGTTCCTTTAATGAATGGAGGAGGACTGTTTGAAACCGGTGCGGGTGGTTCAGCCCCTAAGCATGTGGAGCAATTCACGGAAGAAGGCCACTTGCGTTGGGATTCCTTGGGTGAGTTTTTAGCCTTGGCTGTTTCTTTGGAGCATTTGGGGCAGACCTTTGACAATCCTACTGCGATTCTCTTGGGAGAAACCTTGGATAAAGCTACCGGAAGATGGCTGGAGGAAGACAAATCTCCGGCAAGAGTGGTTGGCAAATTGGACAATCGAGGTGGGCATTTCTACTTGGCGATGTATTGGGCGCAGGAAATGGCCAAGCAAACCAAGGATGCTGCTTTGGCAGCCAAATTTGCTCCGATTGCTAAAGCAATGGCAGAAAATGAAGGCAAAATCGTGGGCGAATACAACGGTTCACAAGGCAAGCCAGTGGATATCGGAGGCTATTTTAGACCGGATGAATCAAAAACTTCTGTTGCGATGAGGCCAAGCCAAATCTTTAACGAGATTCTTGCTCAATTGGCATAAACAGCAAAAGCCGGGTGTTGAAGCCCGGCTTTTTTTATTCCAACTTTTCCAAAGTTCCAAACTTTGGAAAAGCTTAGCGTAAAGATCTAGGCGAGTTGAAACTTCACTCCATGCTGGTTCATAAATTCTTTCATCACTGACACATGCACACACTCCCCTAGATGGATAAACGCATAGTCATTCACTTTTTTCAGTTTCCCATGGGCCACGATTTCCTTGTCCTCGATATCAAATCCTAAATGCAGATGCTTGGTCCGGCTTTGCATGCCTACTATGATCCCCTCGGTGTCAAACATCGGCCCACCACTTTGACCTCTCAGACCGGGAGTACTCATCTCGATCCCGTAAATCTTTCCTTTTTGATCCCCTAAAAATCGGGTAACCATTCCTTCCAAAGGGAATCGGGGAGATCGGGCCTGTCCACCATGGATCCATTCCAATTGATTTTTCTCCAAGTTGAGCTGAAAGTTGCTGAATTCAGGAAAAGGAAAACCCAATCGGCAGAGCATCTGACCCGGCTGCACAGCTTGATCTTCTTTCAGAAACTTGGGAAAGTTGGTGACTCCCAATTTTTCAAAACCTTCGATTTTAACTAGAGCAAGATCGTATTCTGGATGATGAAGGAATCGGATGTTAGAGATTTTGTCCACGCAATCCACAAAGGTGATCCGCATTTCTGCGGTCTTATTTTCATCCAAACCCAACTTTTTGGCCACTGTTTTGGCCAGTTGAGCAGAAAGGCCATGACTTTCCGAAAGGAATTGGTGAAACTTCTTGTTGATGGCATCGGCTTGAGCAATCCATTGGGCGACATGCTTGCAGGTGAGTGCCCAGCCTTCTTCATTGACAAAAAACAGGGTAGCCGCGCCCCGTTCAGCTTTTTGGCTTCCAAAATTCCGGGATATGGAATGAATCGCACGGGTGAATCCGGCTACTTCTTGAATGGCTTTGACAAACATGGCCTTGAGGAAAGTGAATTTTGAAAATAGGTAAAAGCGCCAACTTAAATCTGCCTTTTTCCCAAAAGAAAAATTTTCAAACTCGAAATCGTTTGAATTTCAATTCCATGGGTATTGGACTTGGGAAGGCCTGTAGAAGTTTGGGGAGACCATTTATTTGTAATAACTTAGCCTGCCCTTCGGGAAATTTTGGCCAAAAGAGGCCTCCTGAACCAGGTTGTGAAATCAAACCTATACTCAAAATAATAACAACTTATGAGCAAGATTAAAGTAGGAATCAACGGATTCGGAAGAATCGGTCGCTTGGCTTTCCGAGTGGCTGTAGAAAGACCAGACATCCAAGTAGTAGGGATCAATGACTTGATCGACGTGGACTACATGGCCTATATGCTAAAGTATGACTCAACGCACGGACAGTTCAAAGGAACTGTAGAGGTGAAAGACGGGAACTTGGTCGTGAATGGCAACAGCATTCGAGTAACCGCCGAGAAAAACCCTGCAAATCTGAAGTGGGGAGAAATCGGTGCCGACTACATCATTGAGTCCACCGGAATTTTCTTGACCAAAGAGTCCGCACAGGCACACATCGACGCGGGAGCTAAGAAAGTGATCATGTCCGCACCTTCCAAAGACGACACTCCAATGTTTGTAATGGGTGTAAATGAGCACACTTACACTCCGGACATGGTTTTTGTATCCAACGCTTCTTGTACGACCAACTGTCTGGCTCCAATCGCCAAAGTATTGAATGACAACTGGGGTATTGAGGAAGGTTTGATGACCACTGTTCACGCAACTACTGCGACTCAAAAAACAGTAGACGGACCTTCTGCCAAAGACTGGAGAGGTGGACGAGGTGCCGGACAAAACATCATCCCATCTTCAACCGGCGCTGCAAAGGCTGTAGGAAAAGTAATTCCTGAATTGAATGGTAAATTGACCGGCATGGCCTTCAGAGTACCAACTCCTGATGTTTCTGTGGTTGACTTGACCGTGAGATTGAAGAAGCCAGCAAAATATGCTGAGATCTGCGCCAAAATGAAAGAGGTTTCTGAAACCACCATGAAAGGTGTGCTTGGCTACACCGAGGATGCGGTCGTTTCCAATGACTTCATCGGTGACGCAAGAACTTCCATATTCGACGCAGAAGCCGGAATTCAGCTTTCTGACACCTTTGTGAAAGTGGTTTCTTGGTATGACAACGAGTGGGGATATTCCAACAAGGTAGTGGACCTTTTGGCCTATATTGCCAGTAAATAATTGAAAAGCCCCGGAGAGATTCGGGGCTTTTATTTTCAGTTTTAAAAATCCCAAAATCAACCAAATCCATACCGCTAGGTTTAGCTTTCACAAGCGAATGATATATCTCCCGTTTTTCCCATTGAAGCTGGTGGCCTTCCCTGGAGAGGACCTAAACCTTCACATATTTGAACCCAGGTACCGCCAACTTCTTGCCGATGCCGAACAAGAGGGATTAACTTTTGGAATCTGTACCTACATCAATCAACTCACCGGATACGGCACAGAAGTACGACTGGAAAAAATCTATAAGCGCTATGAAGACGGAAGATTAGACATCAAAACCCGTTGTCTTTCTGCTTTTCAAATCCAAACATTTGATAACCCGATTTCCGGAAAACTGTATGCAGGAGGACAAATCGAATACCTGAAGAATGACCCAAGAATCAGCGCTGCACTACATCATGAGTTTAATTTTTATCTAAAGGAAGTACTTTTTCTCCTTGACTTTAAAACCGAATTTGATCCCAAAACAGTTAACTCTTTTTCCTTCGCCCATAAGGTAGGTTTAAAACTGGAAGAAGAACTCGAACTTCTTAAAATGGAATCAGAGGAAGAGCGATCTGTTTTCTTAATCAAACACTTCAAGAGGATGATTCCTGTGATGAAAGCAATCGAACAGGCTAAAGAAAAAATAAAGCAAAACGGTCATTTCAAACACTTAGACCCTTTGAACTTTTGAGACTTCCTCGACTCAAGCCTAAAAAGCAGACCATTGCTAGTCTGCTCCAGTGATCCCACTGGGGTACTCGTCCTTGAAAACTAGCCCCCAAGGCACTCCGGTGGAAGTAAATTTGGAGTGACCAAGATTATGTTCGTAAAGCCGGCGATCCAAATCCGTACAGGCACCTACATAGTACTTGTCGATTTTTTTCGAATACAAAATATAGACCCATGCCATA
This sequence comes from Algoriphagus aquaeductus, assembly GCF_003253485.1. Lineage (GTDB taxonomy): Bacteria > Bacteroidota > Bacteroidia > Cytophagales > Cyclobacteriaceae > Algoriphagus > Algoriphagus aquaeductus. The sequence goes on from NZ_QKTX01000008.1 coordinate 76,539, forward strand.
GCGTAAAAGTTGAATTGCATAAAAATAAAAAAAGCAGACCGTTTTTAGTCTGCTTTAGTGATCCCGCTGGGATTCGAACCCAGGACCCTCCCGATTAAAATCGGGATGCTCTACCAGCTGAGCTCCGTCCGCCATTTTCGGATAAGATCTTGAATATACGCTCTTGACTTCATCTTTTTTATCTTCAGCTCTCGTTGTTTCGCTGAAACCAGATCCACCCATTCTTCCTTGTACACCAACTCCCAAGGCACTCCGG
>NZ_QKTX01000008.1:76901-214963 GCF_003253485.1 Algoriphagus aquaeductus
ACCCATGCCATAGCGAAAAAGTTGAATTCCATAAAAATAAAAAAAGCAGACCATTTTTAGTCTGCTTTAGTGATCCCGCTGGGATTCGAACCCAGGGCCCTCCCGATTAAAATCGGGATGCTCTACCAGCTGAGCTCCGTCCGCCATTTTCGGATAAGATCTTGAATATACGCTCTTGACTTCATCTTTTTTATCTTCAGCTCTCGTTGTTTCGCCGAAACTAGATCCACCCATTCTTCCTTGTACACCAACTCCCAAGGCACTCCGGTGGAAGTAAATTTGGAGTGACCAAGATTATGTTCGTAAAGCCGGCGATCCAAATCCGTACAGGCACCTACATAGTACTTGTCGATTTTTTTCGAATACAAAATATAGACCCATGCCATAGCGAAAAAGTTGAATTCCATAAAAATAAAAAAAGCAGACCATTTTTAGTCTGCTTTAGTGATCCCGCTGGGATTCGAACCCAGGACCCATACATTAAAAGTGTATTGCTCTACCAGCTGAGCTACGGAATCTGATATTTTATATATGCAAAGCGCTTTTGCTTTTGCGGCGGAACTCGAACCCTGAACCCTCCCGATAAAATCGGGATGCTCTACCAGCTGAGCTACGGAATCTGATATTTTATATATGCAAAGCACTTTTGCTTTTACTGCGAAACTCGAAACCTGAACCCTCCCGATAAAATCGGGATGCTCTACCAGCTGAGCTACGGTATCGGCTTTATAAATAAAAAGCGGAACGAATTCCGCTCATTTTTTAGTGATCCGCTTAGGATTCGAACCTAAGACCTACTGCTTAGAAGGCAGTTGCTCTATCCAGCTGAGCTAGCGGACCTGGATAACTACTTCTAGTTATAATAAAGTCGGGGTGGCAGGATTCGAACCTACGACCTCCACATCCCAAATGTGGCGCGATACCGGGCTACGCTACACCCCGAAACTTTAATTTTAACTCCTTACAAGTTAAACTTGTGATCCCGCTGGGATTCGAACCCAGGACCCATACATTAAAAGTGTATTGCTCTACCAGCTGAGCTACGGAATCTAATATTTTATATATGCAAAGCGCTTTTGCTTTTGCGGCGGAACTCGAACCCTGAACCCTCCCGATAAAATCGGGATGCTCTACCAGCTGAGCTACGGAATCTTAAATCTTCCAAATTGACTCTCTGAGCTTGCTTTTTGCCAGATCATTGCCGTAATTGGACTGCAAATTTATGACTCTGATTCCTAAATGCAAAGCCTCAAATCAATCTTTCTTACAAAACTTTCTATATTTTTTATTCTGTTTTTACAAAGTATTCATTGTCAGGCCAATGTACCCCAGCTTTTGGTAGCAGATTCTTTGTTTAATCAACGAAGCTATAAGGAAGCCATGGAAATTTACCAGCCGAACTTCCAATTAGGCATATATTCCCCTTCGATGTTATTGAAAATGGCCTTCATCGCCGAAGGAATTGGAGACAGTGAAAATGCGACTTTGTACCTGAGTAAGTATTACGACCTAAGTCCTAATCCACAAACCATCGCTAAAATAAAATCTCTTACAAAACAATCTGAACTAGTAGGCTATGAAGTAAGCGACGGCATGCGGTTTGTTCTTTTTTTGGTGGAATACAAAGAATTAATTGTAGCCTCACTGACCTTATTTTTGATCATGTCACTGATTTTCCTGTGGTCCAAAGGAAATAAACTCACCGAGGCCAGATTCTATTGGCCTTCAGTGATTCTAATTACTTTGATTTTTGTAACCAATAATTTTCTAAAAGGACCTAATACCGCCTTAGTCACCTCGAGTCCTTCATTGATCATGACTAAACCGACAGCCGGAGGAGAACCTATTGGCTTGGTTGAGCCTGGACATCGGGTAAAAATCAAATCTTCTAAAGATGTTTGGTTTGAAATCGAATGGAAAAACCAAGTTGGTTATATCAAAAAAAACGATGTGACCAGACTATAAAAATAAAGGGCTTCGATTGAAGCCCTTTATTTTTATAGTCTTTTTATCATCAAGTTCCGATAATGGACCACATCTCCGTGATCCTGTAAGGCAATTTTACCTTTCTTATACTTACCAAAACCCGGCATATCTTTAAACTTACTTTTTGCGATCAATGCCTCCCACTCAGGAGTGAAAAGTTGGGTGGAAACGATATTTACGCCATTGAGATAAAAATCAAGTTTGCCTTGATTGATTACGATTTCAGCTTGGTTCCACTCTCCTGCAGGTTTTACGGTTTCCTCACTGCTGACAATCAGATCGTATAAATCACCTGCCCGGTGACTTATAATTTTAGCATCTGGATGACCGGCATTGTCCAATACCTGCATCTCCGGACCTGTTTGCCAAGGATATTGATATTCCGGAGACTCATGAACCAAAAAGATGACTCCACTATTTCCGTTCGGAGCGATTTTCCATTCATACTTGAAATGGAAATTTTCAAACTCCTCATTGGTCACAATATCACCTCCATCACCAGTCTGCCAGCCATCTTTGTTCGCTGCATCGAGATAGAGCTCTCCATTCTCAATTTTCCAGGCTTTACCGACCTCTCCTCCTCCATATTTAGACCATCCGTTGAAGGTTTGACCGTCAAAAAGGGATATCCATTCTTCTGTAACCGCAGCCTCGGTTGTCGTGTCGGTTGTTTTGGTTTCTTCAGTTTTGGGTGGTGAGCAGGCCACCAAAAGACCTGCCGCTGCCCAAATCATAATTGTTTGTCTATTCATCTGTTTCTTACTTTTTCAAAAGCAACACATAGCGAACCATGTCCTTTGCATCTTCTTCGCTCAAACCTGGGTGTGCAGGCATAGGCACTTCACCCCATACACCAACTCCACCTGCAATCACTTTCTGTGCTAGCATGGTGATGTTTTCTTCAGTGCTTTCATATTTTGCAGCTACTTCTGCATAGGAAGGCCCTACGATTTTACGCTCTACCATATGGCAAGAGGTACAATCTGACCCTTTTACTTTCTCCAAACCCTTGATGTAGATAGGATCGTCTTTGTACTTGTCTTCAAGGCTGATTTCTTTAGCTGGTGAAGCTGCCGGTGCAGAGGCCTCAGCTGTTGTTTCTGTTGTTTTTTCTCCACCTCCACAGGCGAAGGTAAGTCCCGCCACTGCCAACAGGGCTAGGTTTAATGGTTTTGTAATTTTCATTGTTTATTTAGTTTGGGTATTCAAATTCCTAATACTTTTCTATTGAACGCTTCATCTGCACCCGTACCGGCAAAATCATCAAAAGCCTTCTCTGTAACCTTAATAATGTGAGAGGCAATAAACGGTGCCCCTTCAGCCGCTCCCTGCTCAGGATGCTTAATGGCACATTCCCATTCCAACACCGCCCAACCACTGTAATTATACTGCGAAAGTTTGCTAAATATTCCTGCAAAATCAACTTGGCCATCTCCTAAAGATCTGAACCTTCCGGCTCTTTCCACCCAGCCTTGAAATCCACCATAGACTCCTTGCTTTCCTGTCGGATTAAACTCGGCATCCTTCACATGGAACATTTTGATCCGCTCGTGATAAAAATCAATGAATTGAAGATAATCCAGACACTGAAGCACAAAGTGACTTGGATCATAAAGAATGTTTGCTCTCTTATGGCCACCCACTTTGTCCAAAAACATTTCGAAGGTGATCCCATCATGCAGGTCTTCACCGGGATGAAGCTCATAGCACACATCAACTCCGACTTCATCGAAGGCATCCAAAATCGGCTTCCATCTTTTGCCCAACTCGGTAAATCCTGTCTCTACCAAACCGGCTGGACGCTGAGGCCAAGGATATACGGTATGCCACATCAAGGCTCCTGAGAAAGTGGCGTGAGCATTGAGTCCCAAGTTTGCGGATGCTTTGGCGGCATACTTTAGCTGCTGAGTAGCCCATTCAGATTTTCCTTTCAAATCCCCCTTCAGATTGGCAGGGGCAAATCCATCAAAGAGTTCATTGTAAGCTGGATGTACAGCAACCAATTGGCCTTGAAGGTGCGTAGAAAGCTCAGAGATCTCCATACCAGCGTCCGCCACAATTCCTTTGATCTCATCTGCATAGGTTTTGCTTTCAGCAGCTTTCTGCAAATCGATCATTCGGGTGTCCCAGGAAGGAATCTGGACTGCCTTATAACCCAAATCAGCCATGTAGTGACTGATATTTTTAAGATTGTTAAATGGAGCCTTATCATCAGCAAACTGCGCAAGGAAGATTGCAGGCCCTTTAATAGTTTTCATATTGATTTCGGGTTTGAATAGTTTGAGTAAAAGTTATTTCTCTACAATAAATGGGGTCCACTTCTGGTCTGATTGAGTGCTTCGAAGGACATGATCGATGAAAGCCATCCCCCGGATTCCATCCTCGATACCGGGATAATCTTCCCACTCCCACTTGGGTTTTTGGCCCGCACGATCAGCATAGATACATCGGGCAAAATTACGGTACAAGTTGGCAAAAGCTTCGATGTAGCCCTCTGGATGTCCCGCAGGGGTTCGGGTGTTTTCTTGGGCCATAGAACCTAAATATCCAGTCCCTGCTCGGTAAATCTGAGCCGGTCCGGTTGGCTCTCTGAAAACAAAGGTATTGTTCAGTTCCTGTTCCCACTCCAGTCCTCCTTTTTCTCCGTAAACACGGATCTTCAGGTTGTTTTCGCATCCAGTATCGGTCTGAGATGCCATCAATACCCCTGAGGCCCCGTTTTCAAAACGAAGTAAAACCACTCCATCATCATCGATCGGTCTTCCTTCGATTTTGATATACAAATCTGCACAGACATGCGAAACTTTCAATCCGGTGACATACTCGACCATATTAAATGCGTGGGTTCCGATATCTCCCATGCAGCCCGCCAAACCATTGCGGTTAGGATCGGTCCTCCATTCTGCCTGCTTGTTGTTTTCGGTTTCGAGAAGCTTATAAAGCCACCCCTGGGGATATTCCACATATACTTTGCGGACTTTACCAATTTTACCTTCCATGACCATTTGTTTGGCTTGCTTGATCATCGGATAGCCTGTGTAAGTATGGGTAAGGAGAAATCTCCGATCCGAATTTTTGACAATATGGTAGAGGTCTTTGGCTTCCTGGTAATTCAGCGTAAGCGGCTTATCTAAAGCCACATGGAAACCATGCTTCAGGGCTTTCACAGTAGGATCGAAATGCACATTGTTTGGCGTCACAATCGCCACCACATCCATCCGGTCTCCTTCAGGACGTTGAGATTCTTTTTCATACATCTCATCATAGTTGCCATAGACCCTGGCTGGATCGAGCATGAGCTCTTCCCCTTTTTGTTTGGATTTAGCTGGGTTGGAGCTAAACGCTCCACACACCAATTCAAACATCCCATCCATCAGAGCACCATTCAGGTGAATAGCTCCGATGAAAGATCCTGGACCTCCGCCCACAAGGCCGAGTTTCAGTTTTTTAGCTGCTGACATAGGTCAAAAGATTAGTTTATAGGTTAATTGAGTTTATGATTTTTTGAGTTGGAAGCGAAATTTCGGCTATTCTCCCTCAAAGGAAGGCGGTTTATGACCAATTGCATCATTGGGTTATGAATGGCTTTGCCAAAACTTTTTTACCCCTTTCTTAGGATTCTCAATTGAGATGCTTAAAATAGAGTAAAAAGCCCAAATTCTAAATTCCACGCCCTAAAATCACACTTTTCTAACCCAAAATTGCCTATGCCCATACCGATCAAGTTTCGTCTATCCCTAATGATGTTTTTGGAATTTTTTGTTTGGGGATCTTGGTATGTTACTATGGGGACCTTTCTAGGCACCAACCTTAAGGCCCAAGACCAAGACATTTCACTAGCCTTTTCCACTCAGTCATTTGGTGCGATCATCGCTCCATTTATTGTGGGCTTGATTGCAGACCGGTACTTCCAGGCCCAGAAGATCCTGGGAGTAATTCATCTTCTGGGAGCTTTACTGATGTACATGCTATATCAAGCGGTCGATTTTGGAGGTTTTTTTCCATTGATCCTTGCCTATATGATCCTGTTTATGCCCACTCTTGCTTTGGTCAATTCGATCTCTTTTAATCAAATGACCAATCCCGAAAAAGAATTTTCGGTCATCAGAGTTTGGGGAACGATCGGATGGATAGCAGCGGGAATGCTGATCTCTTACCTTGCTTGGGACAGTCAGTCAGGCATGGGCGAAGGATTGCTGAAAAACACCTGGCTCATGGCCGCTGGTGTGTCGGTCATTTTGGGGATTTATAGTTTTACGCTGCCTGCCACACCTCCTAGAGCGAAAAGCTCAGGAAAATTCAAGCTTTCCGAAGCCTTGGGACTGGATGCTTTGTCCCTTTTGAAACATAAAAATTACGCCATCTTTTTTATTTCTTCCATTCTGATTTGTATTCCACTCGCCTTTTACTATCAAAATGCCAGCCCTTTTTTAACTGAAATCGGTGTCGAAAACTCTACCGGAAAAATGGCATTGGGGCAGGTATCTGAAGTACTGTTTATGCTCGCATTGCCTGTTTTTTTTTCCAGATTCGGATTGAAAAAGACCCTGATCATCGCCATGCTGGCTTGGGCTTTGAGATATTTCCTGTTTGCGTTTGGGGATGCAGAGGCAGGCGTGTGGATGTTGTTGCTGGGCATTATCTTACATGGAATCTGCTATGATTTTTTCTTTGTCAGCGGTCAGATCTACACCGACTACCATGCAGGCGAAAAATTCAAATCCTCTGCTCAAGGCTTAATTACCTTAGCAACCTATGGAGTTGGGATGCTGATTGGGTTTTGGGCAGCAGGTCAAATCTCCAACCATTACCTTGATCTGGCTGGCAATCACGACTGGAAGTCAATTTGGCTAATTCCTGCTGGGATTTCCCTTTTGGTTTTACTATTTTTCATCACTTTTTTCAAACCTGAAAAAACAATTCTCAAACCTTAACCCATCAATAACCTATGAATTTTGATTCTAGCCGGCGATTAGCCTTTAAAAAATTGGCCTTGGGTGGCGCCGCCTTCGGGAGTTTAACCTCCTTTGATTTTAAGGAGCTAAATCCCCTTCCACTGAAAGGTAATATCAACCACGGAGTGTGTGCCTGGACGATGCCTTCGCTGAACTTGGATGAACTCTGTGTCGCCATTAAAAAAATTGGCTTCAATGCAATCGATCTGGTAGGTCCTCAGGGTTGGGATACTTTAAAAAAACATGGAGTCGATTGCTCCATGTGCAATGGCGCTGAGCTAGGCATCCCCCGAGGCTGGAATGATCCCCAATACCATGAACAGTTGATCAAGAATTATACAGAATTGATCCCTCAAGTAGCTAAATACGGGTACAAAAACCTGATCTGTTTCTCCGGCAACCGTAACGGAATGGATGATGAGACCGGGATGAAAAATTGCGCAGAAGGATTGAAAAAAATCATGAGCGTGGCCGAAAAGCACGGCGTAATCATCCAAATGGAGTTGCTCAACAGCAAGGTAAACCACAAAGATTACATGTGTGATCTTTCCCCTTGGGGAGTGGAGCTCTGCAAAATGATTGGTAGTGAAAACTTTAAGCTCCTTTTTGATATTTACCATATGCAGATCGATGAAGGAGATATCATCCGGAGTATCCAGACCAATCATCAATACTTTGGTCACTATCATACTGCCGGAAATCCAGGCAGAAATGAACTGGATGAAAACCAGGAAATCAATTATCCCGCGGTAATGAGAGCCATTGTAGCAACTGGCTATAAAGGATATGTTTCTCATGAATTTATCCCAAAGTCTGAGGATAAAATCGCTGCACTCGCTCAGGCAGTGCAAGTATGTGATGTGTAACTAATTAAACCAAATACCATAACCTATGGCAAATGAAGCGTATGACGCAATCGTAGTTGGGTCAGGGATTAGCGGCGGATGGGCCGCTAAAGAGCTGACGGAAAAGGGGCTGAAAGTATTGCTCCTGGAGAGAGGCCCAATGGTCGAACATGTAAAAGACTATAAGACGGCAACCTTAGCACCTTGGGAGGTTCCACATAGAGGAAGAAGAACACAAGAGCACCTGAATAATCACCCCAATCTAAAGAGAGACTACGTTCTGAATGAGCTCAATCTGGACTGGTGGGCACATGAGAGTGATTCTCCTTATGTGGAAGAAAAACCATTTACTTGGTTCAGAGGCTATCAGGTGGGAGGCCGATCCTTACTTTGGGGAAGACAATCTTACCGCTGGGCTGAGATTGACTTTGAAGCCAATGCCAAAGAAGGTATCGCCGTAGATTGGCCGATCCGATACAAGGATATTGCGCCTTGGTATAGCTATGTGGAAAAGTTTATCGGAGTATCCGGTTCCAAGGATGGATTAGACATCCTTCCCGACGGAGAATTCCAGCCACCTATGCCGATGAACTGTGTAGAAGAGGCCGGTGCAGCTAAAATCAAAGAGCATTACAAAGGGGCAAGAACCTGGACCATTGGACGTCCTGCCAACATAACGCAGCCGCTTCCCGGACGTCCGGGATGTCAGTATAGAAACAAATGCTCCCTAGGCTGTCCTTTTGGAGGCTACTTCAGTACCCAGGCCTCTACGCTTCCCGCTGCACAAGCCACCGGCAATTTGACTTTGAGACCTTGGTCGATCGTACGTCGATTGATCTATGACAAAGACACTCAAAAAGCCACCGGTGTAGAGGTATTGGATGCGGAAACCAATCAGACCATAGCGTATGATGCCAAAATCATCTTCCTTTGTGCTTCAGCTTTCAATTCCACAGCAATCCTGATGAGAACAGCCACTGATATTTGGCCAGGTGGACTGGGATCAAGCTCTGGAGAATTAGGGCATAATGTAATGGATCACCACTTCCGGTTGGGAGCAAGCGGAACCTACGAAGGATTTGAAGACAAGTATTATTTTGGAAGAAGACCGACCGGACTTTACATCCCACGATTCAGAAACCTCAACGGAGAAAAACGTGACTATATCCGAGGATTCGGCTATCAGGGAGGTGCCAGCAGAAGTGGCTGGAGCCGAGATGTGGCCGAACTAGGATTTGGTGCGGGGATGAAAGATGCCCTCACCGAACCGGGACCATGGTCGATGGGGATCACTGCATTTGGTGAGATCTTGCCTTACCATGAAAACACCATCAAACTTTCTGATACAGTGAAGGACAAATGGGGCATGGAAGCGCTGGTAATGAATGCTGAAATCAAGCAAAACGAGCTGAACATGCGTAAAGACATGATGGCCGACGCTGCTGAAATGCTCGAAGTGGCCGGATTCAAAAACGTAAGAACCTATGACAATGGCTACACCTTCGGACAGGGCATCCACGAAATGGGTACTGCCCGAATGGGAAGAGACCCAAAAACCTCGGTGCTTAACGGCAACAATCAGGTCTGGGATGCTAAAAACGTATTTGTAACTGACGGAGCTTGTATGACTTCGGCAGCAGCTCAAAACCCATCCTTGACCTACATGGCTTTGACTGCCCGAGCGGCAGCTTTCGCCGTGGAAGAATTGAAAAAGAAAAACCTCTAATCTGAAAAAGATATGACTGTAATGAATCGAAGAGATGCTTTGAAAAGCGTCGTGCTCATGATGGGAGGTACTATGATCGGTGCCACCGCTATTTTGACCGGATGTGCACCGGACACTCAGATCAAAGACCTGAATTTCACTCCGGATGATTTGGCATTCTTGGATGAAATCGGAGAAACCATCATTCCTACCACTGATACTCCGGGAGCCAAGGCTACGAAGATTGGCGAGTTTATGAAGATGATGGTGACGGACTGCTATGATGCAGATCAGCAAAAGGCCTTTATCGATGGTCTGAATGCGCTCAGAAAAGACTTCAAGACCGAAAAAGGGACTGATTTCATGGAAGCAGGAGCAGAAGACAGATTGGCTTTTCTCAACGGAATGCAAGAAAAATTCAAAGCAAGCGGAGAAGAGAGACAGCCCATCGTGATCAATATGCTGAGAGATTTGACCGTGCTTGGGTACTTTACTTCTGAAATCGGAGCCACTCAAGCGCTTCGATATGTAGAGACGCCAGGTCGTTTTGACCCCTGCGTGGACTACAAAAAAGGAGACCGAGCCTATACCGGATGATCCTAATTAATTCAAACCCATTGCCTGCCCCTATTTTGGGCAGGCATTTTCATTCTACCCCCCTATGAAGAACCAACGAAGAAAATTCATTCAAATCAGTGCGATGCTCGGTGTGGGCACTGCATTCCTGCCACTTCAATTTTGTGCAGCACCCAAAAAGGAAGAGTCAACGGCAGAAACCCCCAAATCTAAACTTGACAAGTTTGGCATTCAATTATACTCCGTAAAAGAAGACATGGCTTTGGATCCCGTGGCGACCATGCGCGCCTTAGCTGGATATGGATATAAGCAGTTTGAAGGTTTTGATGGCGGGAAAGGAATCCTTTGGGGAATGACTCCGCCCGAGTTCAAATCGTTGATGAATGAGATAGGGGTGGAAATGGTCGCCAGTCACTGCAACGTGTTCGAAAACCTGGAAACTCAAGCCCAACAGGCAGCAGAAGTTGGAATTAAATACTTGATTTGCCCCTGGATCGGTCCCCAAAAATCATTGGAAGATTATCGAAAAATGGCCACCCAATTCAACCAAATTGGTGAAAAACTGAAGGCCTTCGGAATCAGGTTTGCCTACCACAATCATGACTATACCTTTGTTGAGCTGGAAGGTCAGCTTCCTCAGGACCTGTTGATGAATGAAACTGATCCAACTTTGGTTGATTTTGAACTGGATATCTATTGGTCCCATGTGGCCAATGTGAATACCGGTGAGTATTTGGCAAAGTATCCCGGCAGATTCAGACTTTGTCATGTGAAAGACGCGGAGGCCGGCACGGGCGATCCTCATCAGCGGGGAGTATTGCTGGGTCAAGGTGAAATCCCCTATGCCAGTCTGATCAAACAATCCAAAGATTTGGGAATGGAGTATTTCATTGTGGAGCAGGAGAGATTCCCTACAGGCACTCCACTGGAAGCTGCAGAAGCCAATGCTCGATATTTGGCTTCTTTGGAATTTTAAATCATTTCCCGGTCACTGCTTTCTGACTTTCTAAAAAGTAAGAGAAACATGACGACCACCAAAATGATCAGCAGAGCCACTTCAAACTGAGCCCAGATCTGGGAACGATTGATGAGAACTTTGGCTTTGCTGATCAATTTTTCACCTTCTTCCAATTGGATTTTGCTGAGGTTGTCCAGGTCCCGTTGAGCTCGGGTGATTTTTTGGTCATATACTTTGACCTGCTCACGATTGACCCCGGATGAATCTGTGTAGAGCAAGTTGTAGTTTTTTATATTCAGATCCTCTGAAATTATTTTCTTAAAATCAGTCAGATAGGTGGCCTCCTGCTCGGTGAGATTGGTGGCCTCAAACTCCACTACAATATCCAGAATTGCCTTTTCATGCTCGGAGATTTCATTGATCACCTTGGAATAATCATAATCTAAATCACAATGATCCACCAATTTCTGAATCTTAAACAACTTCTCTGAAATTTTAAAAATATACCCTTCCACTACAAGGCGGTCATTATACACTTCGGTAAAGGTGCCGCTGATACTCCGAAAGGACTGTCTCTCGAGAAGGTTTTTCCCATAAAGCATCAACAATAAAATCCCGATGATAATAAAAGCTCTGACTTTTCTTCTTTTCAGCACGTGGTTATTCATTTGGCGTGAGTATTTCTAACTAAAGAGATGTGGTTAAGTAAAAGACTATATCTCTAAATCCCAAAAAATGAAAGCAAATCCTTACGATTTACTTTCCGGCATCAATCCGGCATTTTGTCATATACCCTCACATAATCCACTTCCATCCGCTGAGGCCAAATGGATGAATCCACCCCTTTTTGCCCTCCCCAATTGCCTCCTACGGCAATATTCAAAATCAAATGAAAGGGTTGATCAAATGGCCACTCCTTATAATCACCACCTGTATTTTCAAAAGTGAAATAGTTGTGTCCATCGATAAAAAAATCAATTTTATCTGCTTTCCAATCGATCGCATACAGATGGAATTCACTTTCAAAGGTCTCCACTTTTTTTTGAGCCCCTTTTTGGGTTCCTTTCACATGATTGAAGGCTTCCGTATGCACCGTGCCATGGACCACTCCCGGATCATATCCTACATGCTCCATGATATCGATTTCTCCGTTTTTTGGCCATCCTCCAAAGCGATTTTCCTCAGGAAGCATCCAAATAGCCGGCCAAGTACCGAGTCCTTGCGGCAATTTGGCCCGAACTTCAATGTATCCATATTGCCAAGCCGCCTTTCCTTTGGTGACTAATCTTGCCGAACTGTATCCTTTGGGACGGGAGGAGTCAGCATGGGCTTCCACTATCAGGACCCCATCCTCTATCCGGGCATTTCTCAAATTTTCCTTGGAATAATATTGAAGTTCATTATTCCCCCAGCCATGATCCCCCACGTCATAGCTCCACCATTTAGGATCAGGCAATCCGCTCTGATCAAACTCCTGAGACCAAAGTAGTTTTGCAGGTAGACTGCCCTGTGCAAAAACAGTAAGCGATAAAATAAAGGGAATGCAAGGGAGAATTAAATTTTTCATAATTTCTGAGTTGAAGAAAATTACAAAACTTTACCAAAAGGAGAAGGGTTGAACCCATAAAAGGTTGGATTATCGACTTTTCCTCCTGGGATAAATTGTAATTTAGCAGCGAATATAAACCCGAAAATATGGCCTACTATGTAAGAATGGGGCAAATCCCCCCTAAACGCCACACCCAATTCCGCCAGCCGGATGGTAGCTTGTACAAAGAAGAGCTGGTGAGCTCCAAAGGGTTTTCAGGAATTTATTCCAATCTGTACCATATCTACAATCCCAACGAAGTCAAATCCATCGGAACACCCAAGCCCTTTCATTGGGAACCTGCCAAGGAACATGGACTCAACCAAACACACCTCAAGACTTCGGGAGTAGAAACCACAGGAGATGACTACCTCAGCGCCCGCCGAATGCTCATGATGAATAACGATGTGATGATGGGCATTTGCGCTCCAAAAAAGCGTAAAATGGGTTATTACTTCAAAAACGCAGACGGGGATGAACTGATTTACATCCATGATGGAGAAGGGGTGCTTTACTCCCAATTTGGAAAACTGGAGGTGAAAAAAGGAGACTATGTAGTCATTCCCCGAACCACCATCTATCGATTTGAATTTGCAGAAGAAGGTCCACTCAGACTTCTCGTAATCGAATCTCATGGACCTATCGAAACGGTCAAAAGGTACCGAAATGAAGTAGGGCAACTCTTGGAGCATTCCCCATATTGTGAGCGGGACATCCGGCCTCCCCATGAAATCCATGTCGAGCGTGAGAAAGGAGATTATCTAGTACAAATCAAAAAACAGGGCTTCCTGCACCAATACCATTATGCACACAGTCCTTTGGATATCGTAGGTTGGGATGGATACCTCTATCCTTATGCCCTGTCGATCCATGACTTTGAACCCATCACCGGCCGCATTCATCAACCACCCCCGGTTCATCAGACTTTCCAGGCTTGGGGTTTTGTAATCTGTTCTTTTGTTCCCCGCCTTTTTGATTACCATCCTTTGGCTATACCTGCTCCTTACAATCACAGCAACATCGATTCCGATGAAGTATTGTATTATGCCGAAGGGGAATTCATGAGCCGAAAGGGAATCGACAGAGGATCCTTTACCATCCACATGGGAGGGCTGCCTCATGGTCCTCATCCGGGGACAGTTGAAAAGTCCATCGGAGCTAAAGAAACAAAAGAATATGCTGTCATGCTGGACACCTTCCGTCCCTTATTCATCACGACGGATGCACTGGAGTTTGTAGACAAAAATTATCCCATGAGCTGGACGGAATAAGCAAAAGAGGCCTGATTTCGAAAATCAGGCCTCTTTTCTTTACAGACCGAAAAATTTTAATTCTTCTTTCAAAGTCATTTCTTTATGCTTCAATTCCTGTCGATCTATCAATGACCTAATGATCGAAAGCCGGTTTAGGCTTACTGAATGCGCATGATAGCGATCTTCCCAATCTAACCTTTTCCCTAGCTTTTCTCTTTCCAAACGGATGGAGATTTGTCCCCTGATCGAATGCACCAGTTGATCGACGGACATATTTTGGGGAAGCTTCACCAAGAGGTGCAAATGGTCAGCTAGAACACTAAAGCCCGCTTGCTGATCTTCTGTTTCAGAAAAATATTCTTCCAATGCTTTTTTTACCAAAGGGCGGACTTTTTCTGAGATTGCGGGTTGTTGGTCTTTGACTTCTAACACCACATGAGTCCAAATATTTGAGTATGAATGAGTCATTAATGAAAATGAAAGCTCATAATTTAGAAATAAAATCAAAAACCTCCCAACAGTACTCTTGGTAATTTTGTAACAAAACACCCCTAGTTCACCTTCCTTCTATCGAGAAAGGAAAATGAAATAGGGGTGCATAAAAGAAATGTAAAATAGAATCTTTTACCTATCCAACAATTCCTTGATCGGTTGTCCGGTAGCTCCATTCGGCATTCGGATTTGGAGCAATTGGGCCAGGGTAGGTGCAATGTCTGTCACAGTGGTGTAGGCCGCACTTTTACCGGGTTTGATCCCCCAGCCATAAAATGCAATAGGCACATGGGTATCATAGGTAAATCCCGATCCATGTGTGGTGCCTCGCTGACCGCCTACCAGCCAAGCCGGTTCCAAAATCAGCAAGACATCACCAGATGCTTTGTGGTTATAGCCCATTTGGAGTAGATGAGGCCGGTTCTGGGTAAATTCTTGTCTTCGTAAATCCGTAGCGGTATACGCTTCTTTCACTCCTCTGAACCGTAATACATACTCCGCTAAATCTCTTTGCATCTGTTCCAGATTCATCTTTTTGGACTTGATCAACTCATGATTCAGGAAAATCTGTTCATTGGAAAAGTTCATAATCCAGTCCCCTTCTCCATACATCGCCAGTGCAAATCCTTTCAATTGCCCTAAGACCATCCCTGAGTTAAAATTTCCCGCGGGGATATTTTCACTGATCATGTAGGCGGGTACGTCAGCTACAGCATGGTCAGCTGAAATAAAAGCGAGGTATTCGCCTTTGCCGAATTTTTTGTCCAAATAATCAAAGAACTGAGCCAGCTCTCGGTCAAGTCGTAGATAATTATCCTCCACTTCTACTGAAGAGGGACCAAACCGATGTCCTATATAATCCGGACTGGAAAAGCTGACCGCCAAGAAATCAGTCACCTCACGTTGACCCAACTTTTCTCCTTCTATGGCAGCATAGGCAAAGTCAAGGGTAAGACTGTTGCCAAAGGGTGTCGAGGCCACCAAACCATAGCCACCGTTATTTTCCTTCAGCGAGTCCAGTATGTAGGGAAAGGTCGGGGTGTTTTTCCCAATAAAAGGACCTTCAAAATCATTATTGTCCGGAAGGCTGTTTACATACGATTCGACGGGAAAAAGAGTCGTCCAAGTTTGCTTTAGGTAATAATCAGGCCGCTTTTTGGCGTTGAAGTCCGCTACCCACTGAGGGAGAGTCTCATAATAATAGGTGGAAGTCATCCACTCCCCGTTTACATCATCATACCAGTAAGCATCACCTGTGTGACCGGCTGGAAGGCTTGCACCACGGTCTTTGATCGCAATTCCTATTGCCTTGGATCGCTTCCCGGTAGACAACCTCAACTCATCCGTGATCGAGGTAGAAAGCATATTTCTAGGACTGATTTTCCCGTTTTCCGGGCTCCCTCCCACGTTGGTCACGGTCGAATCCTCAGCACAATAAATCATCCTGTTGAGTGAGCGCACAAACCAGTTGTTGGCAACCACCCCGTGTGTGGCAGGAGTAGTACCTGTGTACACAGAGGCATGTCCGGGTCCGGTATAGGTAGGGATATAATTATAATGCCCGTTGGTCATCATAAATCCCTGATTCAGGAAACGTTTGAATCCATGATCCACATACCGATCAGCGAAGCGATAAAAATATTCCTGCCTCATCTGATCTACTATGATCCCGACTACAAGCTTGGGTTTTTTGGGTGATTCCTGTGCCATCACACCAGTCGCGAGCATGAATGACATCAGAAAAACAGTGAAAATTGGTCTCATGGTTGATTTTGAATTTTTTCAAAGATAAAGATAAAGCTCATTTTGACCGTTAACAGGACGTTAAGCGTCAGACAGGATATGGACAAAAATCCATCCAATCTGATCCAGAACATCATGGACCGACTTCAAACGATTGGTTTTAAATTATTTGAATAAATTCCAGATATGCGAAATCCCGCATTTCAAGATTCCTTTGGTTTCATTCAAAAAGTATTTCTTTTTCTTTTCTAGATTTAGGTGATGCAAAAAAATCTCTACCTCCGACTTTTCTTCCTCATAGGAATTTTACAGACGATCGTAGTATCATATCCGGCCTTATCCCAAGGAGCCTATATACCTTATGATCGGGAGTATTACCATAAAATAGAACGATATGAAATCCTTCAAGGCAAAACCAACCCTTTCTTCAACACAGGGTTCAAGCCCTTTCGCCGGGATATTTTAGCGCAATACTTGGATAGTTTGGCAGAGAATCCCACGGTCATCCAATCCAAATCGGATCAATTCAACCTGGATTATTTGAGTCAGGATTCTTGGGAATTTTCCAAAAGAGAGCTTCTAGAGTCCAGAAAACCCTTTCTTAAATCACTCTATCGGCGGCCAGGAGATTTTGCACATTACGAAGGAGAAGACTTTGGGATTCACCTTTCACCTGTTATTTATCTCAGTGGCGGAACCGAAACCGGAAATGAGCGCAACCCGGCAAGGCTGGCAAGAGGTTTAATGATACGAGGTTCGGTGGACAAAAAAGTGGGTTTTTACACCTACCTGACCACCTCCGAAGTGTTTTTCCCTTCTTGGGTAAAAAACTATGCGGCATACAATGGTGCCGTGCCTGGTGAAGGTTTTTGGAAAGAATATCAATCAGACGGATACAGCTATTTTTCTGCTTTGGGCCATGTGTCTTTTCAGATTACCAAACATATCGAGATCCAAGCCGGACACGACCGTAATTTTGTGGGTGAAGGATATCGCTCTTTCCAGATTTCCGATTTTTCAAACCCCTACATGTTTGTCAAGTTCAATACAAAAGTTTGGAGATTTCAATTGACCAACCTCTGGACCCAAATGACAGCCGATGTCTTTTACAATCGACGCAGACCTACAGATGGCCGATATCCCCAGAAATATTTCTCCTATCATCGCCTAGGTATGAATGTGGGCAAAAGCATGAACTTGGGCTTTTTCTCCTCGGTCATGACCGACAAAATCAATTTCAATTACTTCAACCCGATCATTTTTACGCGCTGGGTAGAGCAGCAGCAAGGGACCCCGGACAAAGTCATGCTGGGATTGGATGGTAAATGGATATTCAGACCGGGCATGGAACTCTATGGACAGTTTGCTCTGGATGAGTTTGTCTTCAATGAATTTTTTGGAATCGATGGAAAAGGTTCCAAGCGCAACAAGTACGGAATCCAGGCAGGATATAAATATATGAATGCTCTGGGAATCAAAAATCTAGATCTCCAGATCGAATGGAATCAGGCTAGACCGTACACTTTTCAGGAAAAAGTCACCCACCAATCTTACACCAACTGGAGGACTCCTCTGACCCATCCAAGAGGAGCCAACTTCAGAGAATTTGTGGGAATCCTCAGGTTCCAGCCCCTTCCCCGACTGGATCTCAATCTCACAGGCATGTACCAATACTTTGGTGCAGATGAAAATGCCGGAATCAACTGGGGAGGCGATCTTCTCAAAAACAGACTGGAAAACAGTCCGACGGGTCTCTTTGGAAACTTCATCGGTCAGGGCGTAGAAAACAGGGTGATTCAATCCAACCTGACCGCGAGCTATATGCTAAGGCACAATTTCTTCATCGATGCTTCGCATTCGTTTCGAAGAAGAACCGCGCAAGATCTTAGTGCTCCTGAAAGCAGCAATTTCATGCAATTGGCCTTCCGTTGGAATTTCGTCAGACCTGACTTCAATTTCTAGACAAAACCCACTCAGCCAATTTTGCGTAACTTGCGGGCTGATTCATTCTTGCTGATTTAATGAAAACCTACCTTCGGATCCTTTCCTATGCCCGCCCTTTTGGAAGGTTTGTTCCGATTTATATACTCTACGCCTTTTTGGCGATTGTTTTTGGCTTACTCAATTTCACCCTGCTCAAGCCACTCTTTGATGTGATTTTTGAGCAGGTAGAACCTGAGGCTATGGAAAGATTCCGAACCATGCCCTCGTTTAGCTTTTCGGTGGACTATTTCACATCCCTCTTCAATCATCGATTTCTGATGGTGAGTGAGGAATACGGCAAATTTGGAACCTTGATTTTTGTCTGTATCATCATTGTGGGTTCTGTTTTCCTTTCCAACTTGTTTACCTACCTGTCCGGAGTGGTGCTGGCCAAAGTACGTGCCGTGGTGATCAAAGAGATGAGGATGGATATTTTCAATCGAGTCAATGCTTTGCACATCGGTTATTTTTCCAACGAGCGCAAGGGAGACCTGATGTCCAAAATGACCAATGATGTACAGGAAGTGGAAAATACCATCGTACAATCGCTTAGAGTCGTATTTCGGGAGCCTGTCACAATCCTTCTTTATTTTGCGGTTCTTTTTTTCATGTCCGTGAAGTTGACCCTTTTCACTATTTTGATCATTCCCATTTCAGGAGCGATCATTGGAGGTATTACCAAAAGGCTTAAAAAGAGAGCTGTGCAGAGTCAGCAGTCTCTAGGGCGAATCGTCAACATTTTGGACGAAACCATCGGAGGAATGCGGGTCATCAAAGCCTTCAATGGAGAGCAGTTTGTCGGAGAAAAGTTTGATCGGGAGACCGCATATTATTCTCAGGTCAACGTCAGCATGGCCAAGAAAAATGAATTGGCCTCACCCATTTCTCAGTTTTTGGGTGTGTCGGTCGTAGCAGGGATTTTGGTCTATGGAGGCAGTCTGGTATTGAGTGGAGAGTCTGATTTGAGCGCTTCCGACTTCATCACCTACATCATTATTTTCACTCAGGTGCTCAATCCTGCCAAAGAAATTTCCCGTGCCATGTCGAGTATTCAGCGGGGCATTGCTTCCGCAGAGCGCATATTTGAGGTCATTGACACCCCGAGTCAAATCAAATCTCCGGATCACCCCAAGCCCCTTTCCGGATTCAGCCAATCCATTGATTTCAAAAAAGTAAGTTTCGCCTATGAGGATCAATTGGTGCTTAAAAACATTGATTTTTCCCTGAAAAAAGGGAAAACCATTGCCCTCGTTGGTCCATCCGGAGGTGGTAAGTCCACCCTGGCAGACTTGGTCCCAAGATTTTATGATCCTGCGGAAGGACAGATTCTGTTGGATGGCACAGATATTCGTGAATTTTCGACCCAGGACTTAAGAAATCTTATGGGAATTGTAACTCAGGAATCCATTTTGTTCAATGATACCGTATTTAACAATATCGCCTTCGGTATCAAAGGTGCCACCGAAGCCCGGGTCATCGAAGCCGCCAAAATTGCGAATGCTCATGGGTTTATTTCTCAGTTGGAAAAAGGCTATGAAACCAATATCGGGGATCGCGGATCTAAGCTTTCTGGTGGACAGCGCCAACGTCTGAGTATTGCACGGGCAGTATTGAAAAATCCCCCGGTATTGATTTTGGATGAGGCGACTTCTGCCCTGGATTCGGAGTCTGAGTCTTTGGTCCAAGAGGCCTTGACCAAATTAATGAGCAACCGGACTACCTTGGTGATTGCCCATCGGCTAAGCACAATCCAACACGCTGATGAAATTCTGGTCATAGAGCGTGGTGAAATCGTCCAAAAGGGAACTCATCAGGAGCTTCTGTTGGTTGAAGGCTTGTATCAGAAACTTTCGAGTATACAAGCTGTATGATACTTTAGTATTACCCAATTCTGAACCAAATGCCATGAAAACTCTAGCCCATTATCTCCAACTCGCCTTGCTAGCCTACTTCTTTTTATTCTTACTTTTCTTTATCTTTTTCGAGTCCTTGGGTTCCTTGTTTGGAATGGACCCCATCGCCTCCTCTTCTTTGGTGAAAGTATTTCTGACTGGCCTCCTGTTGTTTCTTGCTACTTGGATTACCAAGACTCTACATACCAAAGGATTGACCGAGCAAATCAAGAAAATGGAAATTGAGATGAATTCGGTCAAAGCCAAATTATATGATCTTGAGCATCCAAAAATAGCCCAACCTTCCAAACCTGTTCCCCAAAAAAATCAGGAAGAATCTTCAGGAATGATTCGCCCACGTCAAAATTTCACAGATCAATAAAGATTTAATTTTCACAATCGAGTATATTAAGGAGACCAAACCGTCTCCTTTTTTCATTCCCTATGGTCGCAAAAACTTTTGGAAGTGCTGTATCTGGCGTGGATGCCAATCTCATCACCATCGAGGTGAATGTGGGGCAAGGTACCAGTTTCTTTATGGTAGGTCTGCCCGACTCGGCTGTGAAAGAATCGCAGCAGCGGGTAGAATCCGCCCTGAAATACTTTAACTACCGAATGCCAAGGCAAAAAGTGGTCATCAATCTCGCTCCGGCAGATATCCGCAAGGAAGGTTCGGCCTACGACCTCCCCATCGCGATGGGGATCCTGCAGGCATCCGAGCAGGTCAATTTTCCCGAACTTGATCGCTATGTGATCATGGGCGAACTCGCTTTGGATGGGAATCTGCGCCCGATTAAAGGCGTCCTTCCCATCGCCATCGAAGCGAGAAAGCGAGGGTTCAAGGGGTTTATCCTTCCCCTGGAAAATGCCAAAGAAGCCTCCATCGTTAATAATTTGGATATTATTGGAGTGGAAACACTCGATCAGGCGGTGGACTTTCTCCAAGGCACTTTAGAAATCGAACCGTTGGTGACGGATACCCGGGAGATTTTTTATCACTCACTCGACGACAATGAATTTGATTTTGCTGATGTCCAAGGTCAGGAAAACATCAAGCGGGCGATGGAAATCGCCGCAGCGGGCGGGCACAATGTGATCATGATCGGTCCTCCCGGGGCTGGGAAAACCATGCTCGCCAAGCGTCTGCCTTCGATCCTTCCTCCACTTTCTCTTCAGGAAGCCTTGGAGACAACCAAGATTCATTCGGTGGCAGGGAAACTTGGTAAAAATGCCTCTCTACTTGCCCAAAGGCCTTTCAGAAGCCCTCACCATACGATCTCAGACGTGGCCTTGGTGGGAGGTGGCGGCAATCCGCAACCGGGAGAAATCTCATTGGCTCACAACGGAGTTTTGTTTTTGGATGAACTACCGGAATTCAAACGCACCGTTTTGGAAGTGATGCGCCAACCGCTTGAAGAGCGAAAAGTCACCATCTCCCGGGCCAAAGTCTCCGTGGACTACCCGGCCAACTTTATGCTGATCGCCAGTATGAACCCCTGCCCTTGTGGCTACTACAACCACCCCGAAAAAGAATGCGTCTGCGGTCCCGGTATCGTACAGCGCTACCTCAACAAGGTCAGTGGTCCCCTACTCGACCGCATCGATTTGCACGTGGAGGTGACTCCGGTGAAATTTGACGAGATGACCTCCACCCGCAAAAGTGAATCCAGCAAAGCGATCCGTGAGCGAGTCATCCAGGGAAGAGAAAAACAAAAATTACGCTTTGAATCTAATCCGGAGGTATTCTGCAATGCCATGATGCCTTCCCACATGGTCAAAGAAGTCTGCCAGATCAATGAAGCCGGCAAAGCCTTGCTCAAAACCGCCATGGAGCGTCTCGGGCTATCCGCCCGGGCCTATGACCGCATCCTTAAAGTAGCCCGAACGATTGCCGACATTGCCGAAAGCGACAGCATCAAAGTCGAGCACCTGGCCGAGGCGATTCAGTACCGAAGCCTGGACCGAGAAGGATGGGCGGGGTGAGGACAGAGATTCGGAGATTTAGAAAATCAGAGATTGAGATTTCTCTAATCCCTACTACTTTTTCATTATCCACCATTCACCAAAAATCCGTAGCATACCACCTGAGAGAAGGAAGCCATGACCTTATTGGTTTTGATTGGGACAAAATCATGGATTTTGCATTATTGCAGTTCAAATGATCCATTTGAAAACCTAATTTCCTTACCCAGGTTAGGCTATTTTTTAGCTTGGAAATTCTTTAATTTCAGTGACTTGTATCCCAATTCACGCTATGAAGACCCGCATCACACCATCCGGAATTCCCTTATTCCTTCTCCTAATTATTCTTGCGTCTTCCTGTCAATCCCCTTCTACCCCAGCATACCTAACCTTTGAAGACACCACCGCAGCGGTCTATGGCCCTTATCGGGTCATCAAGCTCCCTATTGACAAAGGGGTGACCATTGTCAACCCTGTGCAGATCTCTCTGGGGCCTGGGGGTTTTCTTTTTGCCGCCAACCAAAGCGGAGAGATCTACACGCTTAGAGATACGGATCAGGACGGACTCGAAGATTCGGCCTTACTTTTTGCCGATCTGAATGAATTAGGCCTGCATTCCCCGGTTGGATTTACACATATTGGCGAAACCGTTTTTATAGGGACCCGAACAGAAATCAAGGCATTCCAAGATGTGGACCAAGATGGAAAAGCGGACACTTCCTGGACCTTTTTCGACAAAATGCCTGTCAGTGACCATCCCTATGAATGGACCTCGGCACTCAGTGTAGGCCCTGACGGCTGGATTTACTTCGTACTTACCACCGACTCCTGGAATCCGGGAGCTTCCCCTGACCCTCAAGGCCTAAGGGGATCGATTCTGAAAATATCACCGGATGGCAGTCAGTGGGAACAGGTAGCCACAGGCATCCGATCTATCCATGGCATGGCTTTCAACCCTTCGGGAGACTTATTTTTTGCCGATAACAAGGGCGGAGGCAATCCTACCGAAGAGCTCAACCTTCTGCAGGCCGGGAAATTTTACGGTCACAATCCCAAAAAATACGAAGGCAAGTTTGATACGATCATTCCTCCGGTTTTTTCTTTGGAAAATGAAATTGCTCCAAGCGGGATTGAATTCAATTCGGTGAGCAATGATTTTGGCGGCACTGGGGGGAATCTCTTTGTGGCCTTTTATGGCCCTGGTGAACACTGGACCAGAGGCGGAGTAGGAAGAGTGGTGGTGAATCGATCTTCCTCTGGCTATTCGTTTCAGGAGTTCCCCGTAGTGGACATTCCCAAACTTTCTGATTTAGCCTTTGGAGCGGATGGTTCCTTGTATGTCGCTCATCACGGGATTTCGGATTATTGGTACAATGCCGTTGAAAAGAAAACCGGGGGATTTTACAAAATTATCTATGATCCCGGATTGGAAGGAAAAAACCCGATTCATAAACAAATCAAAGAGCTGGACCTATCGGAAGCTTCCTTGGAAAACGGAAAACAGCTTTTTGCAATTAGGGCCTGCTCTGCCTGTCATGCCGTAGACGGAACCACGGAGCTTTTGGGCCCTAACTTAAAAGGAATCGGAAAGGAGTTTTCTCAGGCAGAGCTTTTGGAAGAAATCAACAAACCCTCAGACCGAATCAAACCCAGTATGATCGCGACCAAAATCACCAAGAAAGACGGAAAGGTCCTGCTGGGAAGAGTTGTCTACACGGACGACAATGCCATCTCTCTGATGCTGGTAGGCAATCATATCGTCCAAATACCCAAATCAGAAATCCAGTCTAGCGAGGAAGTCCTCAAATCATTGATGTATGAAAACCTCCTGGCGGGTCTTTCGGAAGAAGAAATCAAAAATCTTCTGGATTACCTTTCCAGCCTTTAAGTTCCCAATCGGCAACCTGCAAGGAATTGAGGTACGATACTTTGCTTTAAAATACCTTTTCATACAAAGTATAGGACAAAAAAATACACCTATCCTTCTACAATTTCCAAACTGGAAATACGGGTTAATTTATTGGCAATTATTATCTTATGATCGCTCCTTGGCAAATTCAGGAGAGTCAGTTGACCAACCACCCAAAAATTTCCTAGATCATGCATTTTTCTAAAACCCTCTGCCTTGGAATCTTCCTTTGTTTTTGTCTGATCCATTGCAAACCCAAAGAATCCTCAGAGGAAAATTCTGATCTGAAAGCCACTGAACTTTCATTGATCCAAGATGAAGCCCAGGGTACCATTTCAGTTTTCAGAAAAGGAGAAACAGAACCCATCCTGACCCAACATGCCAAGGAAAATTTCAGACCATATATTCATCCCATTCTTGCACCAGACGGAAAGGGAATCCTTACCGAGTACAGCCCAGGCCATCATAAGCATCAAACCGGACTGTATTGGGGTTTCACACGAGTTAACGGAAGAGATTATTTCCACCACCCGGAAGGAGAATATTGGAAAAAAGTAGCCCTGAACCTAGTCGAGCATACCGGAGAGCAGGTAAAATGGCAGACGGTCTATCAGCTGTTGGATTCCTTGGGAAATCCCATTATGGAGGAGACTCAAAACTGGACCCTGAGCGAATACAACGGAGAATACCTCCTGGACCTGGAGTGGAAAGGAGACGCGAAAACCAAACTCACCATCGGACAATATGACTATGGAAGTCTATTTCTGAGAATGCCGTGGCAAGAGGGAATCGATGGGGAAATCATCAATGCCGCAAGACAAAAAAATGCACAGGCGGAAGGGCAGCCTTCCATGTGGATCAATGTGGGAATGAAGGTGGAAGGAAGGGAAGACCGAGCCAATGTGGCCATTTTTGATCATCCCGAAAATCGTGGCTATCCCAACAAATGGAGGGTAGATGGCCAGTTGGGATTAGGTCCAGCCTTTACACGGGATGGTGATTGGGTCATCGAAGAAGGGACAACCGAATCGATCAAGCTCAGGCTTCTGGTCTACACCGGAGAAGCCAATGACCTAAAAATCAACGAGGATTGGGGCAAATTCTCCGGAAGAACGGGGATGTATAGCACCACCGAACTTTGGGGATTGGCCCAGGAGGAAGGGAGAAATGCCAAATTTCTGACTGCCGAAGAAGCCGTCGAGGCCATGTCTATCAAGCCGGGTTACCGGGTAAACGTGTGGGCTTCCGAGCCCATGATGACCCAACCCATGGCCTTTTGCTGGGATGATCGGGGCAGGCTCTGGATTGCTGAAAACAAGGATTACGAGTCCCGGGGAGACGGATTTTCCAATTCAGGAGACAGCAGAATTTTGATCTTGGAGGACACGGATGGAGATGGGAAAGCCGATAAGCAAACCGTTTTTATGGAGGGGTTGGCTTTTCCGGCGGCACTGGCAGTAGGCTTTGACGGGGTGTTTATAGGAGCACCTCCCAACCTGATTTTTGTGCCCGACAAAAACGGAGATGACAAAGCTGACCTGGATCAGATCAAAATCCTTCTGACCGGTTGGGGAATTCGAGATCGGCACGAAACGCTCAACAGTCTACATTGGGGACCAGATGGATGGCTCTATGGACTACAGGGTTTTGCCACACCTTCAAAAATCCGGAAACCCAATGCCAATGCCAAACTTTATTATCACAAGGATCCTTTCCCCGAGGACCTGCTCGAAGCAGACGGGGTAGACATCAACGGAGGCGTGTGGAGGTACCATCCGGTCAAAGATAGATTTGAGGTAGTCGCACATGGATTCAGCAATCCATGGGGTATTGACTACAACGCAAAAGGACAACTATTCATGAGCGCCTGCGTCATTCCTCACCTTTGGCATGTAATACCTGGGGGAATCTACCATCGCCAAGGCGGACAGCATTTCAATCCTTTCGTGTACGAGGATATCAAAACAATCGCCAATCACAGCCATCGGTCAGCCCATGGAGGCGCGAGAGTATACCAGTCTGACGCCTTTCCGAAAGAAGAGCAAGGACGGATTTTCATGGCCAACATTCACGAGCATGGGATACTTTCTGACTTGCTTATCCCTAAAGGATCCGGGTATGAAGGCAAACATGGCGATGAGTTTATGATGGCCAACAATGCACAGTGGGTAGGATTCAGTATGGAGATCGGGCCAGATGGGGGGCTATATGCGCTAGATTGGCACGATGCGGACATTTGCGGCAAAGAAGTACTGAACGAAGAGACCGGGCGCATTTTCCGGATTATGCCCGAGAAGTCCCTCACTCAAAATTTTCCCGGAAGATATACGGACTTGAATAAAATGACTGATGCCGAGTTGGTGGCCTTGCAGACCAATCCCTCAGATTGGCATGCACGAAGAGCAAGGGGTATTCTGCACAAACGTTCTGTTCAAAAAAAACTCCAAGCAAATACCGTGACGGCCCTGAAGAAGATTTTCTCCACAGACCCCAATCCTGATTGGAGACTTCGTGCCATGTGGACCATCCAGCAAATCGGAGGATTTACAGAAAAAGAATTGATTCAATCTTTATCCGACAAAGATCCCTACGTGAGAGCCTGGTCCATCCAATTGCTATGCGAGGACATGAATCCTTCTGTTGAAGCATTGGCAAAATTCAGGACACTTTCAGTCTCTGATCCCGATCCCGTAGTGAGGCTTTATTTGACTTCCGCACTGCAAAGAATTTCATCTTCCGAAAAATGGACCATAGCCCAAGGACTGCTACAGCATCAAGAAGACGAAAAAGATCACAACCTCCCCAAAATGCTCTGGTATGGAATAGAACCCTGGTTTGCAGAAAATCCGGATAAGTTTCTTTCCCTCGCTCCTTCATCCAAACTTAGTTTTGTGACCCAAAATATGGCCCGACGGGCAGTGGACGGCAATCAACTTGAAAAACTGGTCGCTTTGATTGAGAAAGGCAGTTCAAATGCAGACCATTTACTTTCTGGGATGCTGAGCGGGATGGAAGGAAGAATCGATCTAAAAACTCCTTCCAATTGGAAATCCGTCTCAGAAAAACTTCGAAAGGCCGGAGGGAAAAAGGAACAACTCGCATTGGAAATTTCAGGTTTGTTCGGAGATACGGAAGCTACCCAACGGGCCTTCGCCACTCTGAAAAACAAAAGCTTACCCCTGGACCAGCGGAAGAAAGCACTTCAAACTCTTACTGCTCAACAACAAAAGGGACTAGTATCAGAGATCCCGGTGTTGTTTCAGGAAGCAGCAATGCGAAAAGAAGCGATTCGCTCCATTGCGGCATTTGACAGCGAACCTTTGGGAAAATTGCTATTGGAAAGCTTTCCGAAATTGACTCAAGAAGAAAAGTTGGAAGCCATGCAGACCCTTTCCTCGCGGGCTCGGTATGGAAACATGCTAACCCAGCAGATCAAGTCCAAAAAAATTGCCAAATCCGAGGTGCCTGCCAGTGTGGCAAGGCAACTTCTACGGGTGGTAGGAAGTGGGTTTATTGAAGTATGGGGACCGATCGAATCGGTGCCTAGCAACAAGGAAGCCTATGACAAATACCGGGCAATGCTCAATCCGTCGGCATTGAACGCTGCTAATCTTAATGCCGGAAAATCAGTCTTCATCAAATCCTGCGGAAGCTGTCATAAAATGTTCGGAGAGGGTGGAATAATAGGTCCTGATCTGACAGGAAGCAACCGAACCGACCCAGAGTATATCCTGATGAATGTGCTTGAACCAACTGCCGAAATCCAAGATGATTACAAGATGGTCGTAATCAATACAAGAGACGGAAGGACTTATTCGGGAAACATCATTTCCGAAAATGACCGACAAGTCACCTTGAGGATCGTTGGTCAAGATCAATTGATCATCAACAAGTCTGGCATACTCTCCAGAGAGGTGACTGAGGTATCGATGATGCCTTCAGGATTGTTTGAAAATTTGACGCAAACCGAAATCGTAAACCTCATTGCCTATTTGAAAACCAACAAGCGAATCGATTGATCCGTCAAGAATAAGCCAGTCGGTCAGAAAAAAACATGCCTCCACTTTACATTTCATACACATTGCCTTCGGCACACATTTCAACCTGAAACTGAAAATTACCGTCTCGAAGTGCCTCTTTGTAAAGAAGATCAATCTGATCATCCGTACGGGTAGGTTCATGGTGAAAAATGGACAACTTCTTCACCTTACACATCTTCCCAAATAAAACCGCATCACGAATCGAGGAATGCCCCCACCCCATCTTGCCAACATATTCTTTGGAGGTATATGCACCATCATGAAACAGAATATCAGCCCCATTGGCAAGGTCAAATCCACTGGTCCATTCGGGATCATTAGGGAAATCGGAGGAACCAAGCAGAACCTCATGATCGGGCAAATAGGCAATTGTTTTTTGATTGGCAGTCAGTCGATACCCTAATGTCGGACCAGGATGACATATAAACTGAGACCGAATCTTAATATTCCCAATGGTCAATTCCTCATCACCCAATTCATGTACTTCTGGATGTTGGGGTAGTTCACTCATCTTTACCGGAAACAAAGGAGGCGAAAAGTATCTCCTCAATCGGTGAAGTAAGGATTCTTGGCCGGCAGTGGGCCCCCACAAGTGTACTTTCACGTTTGGATTGTAAAGCGGCTGAAAAAAACCCAACCCCATGGTATGGTCGATGTGGAGGTGGGTGAGCAAAATATGGACTTCTTTGACGTCGGGACCCAAAAACCGACCTAACCTCATGATACCTGACCCTGCATCAAGGATCAGACAAGTATCTCCTTCTGTGACTTGTATACAGGAAGTGTTCCCCCCGTACCTGTGATTTTCCGGACCAGGAGCAGGCAATGAACCTCTGCAGCCCCAAATTCTAGCTCTCATAGTTCTTGTGATTTCAAAAAAATCGCCATTGCACCTAAAAATCTTTTTGTTTTTCCCATAATTGGAAAGGTACTGACCGAAATCAAAGTCCTGACTCCAATCAAACTATCTACATAAAACTCTCCATTGGCAGGAAGTTTGGATGAAAGCGTCTTCACAAGAGGTAAATGATCCGGAGCCAAGGGATTGCCAGCATGGTCTGTGGGTTTGAAAATAGTGGCCCATTCTTCGAGCCGCATTCCACCCGTTTCGTTAAATTTTAGTCCAAAAATGGACTCGGCAGGTTCATTGTAAAAAAGCAAATTTCCATCAGGATCTACCAGAAACATAGGGAGGCTCAAGCTATCTCCAAATTGTCGGGCTAAAATCAACTCAAGTGGCTGTGCTGGCATTGAATAAAAAGTTTTTTGGGTTTGAATAAAGTTTAATTTAAATAATCTTATGTGAATATTTCTATTTTTCATTGCAAAAAAAATAGCCCTATTTCGGAAGAGAGGGATCAACAATCCATTTTTGAAAATCCGCTACCATGGCCATTCTCCGACCCCAAAGCCCCGAACACCGTAGTTTCAGATTGCATCCTGACTGCAGTTTTGAAAATATTATTTACCTTGATTCCGGCTGGTATACTGATCCTCTTCCCATTCATCAAAACAACCAAAGTAAGTAATGCGAAAACTTCTTCTTTTTTCCCTATTAATCTGGACTGGGCTGACTCAGCCGCTTATCGCCCAACAAGACCCCAACAAGCTTTTGATCGAAGAATTCCTCCGTCAGAGTGAAAAGCAGAAAAAAACCGGATTGATCATGCTGGGGACGGGACTCGGCGCCACGGTGATCGGCACAGCCATGTTTGGTGCGGCTTGGGGCGGGGGATCTGAGTTTTTAGGAGTGACGGGAGCCATTCTGTTTACTGCTGGGAGTATTTCTACGCTGGTCAGTATTCCTATTTTGGTCAGTTCTGCATCGAATGGAAGGAAGGCGGGAAAATTGAGTTTAGTAACCGGCAGAATTCCAAATCTTCCCAACACGGGCACTTCTACCGGACTGTATCCTGCAGTCAGTTTTTCTATTCCTTTAACCTTGAATCGTTGATCCCATGAAGAAATCTATTCTAATTCTTATTCTGATTGGTCTTTATTACCAGGGGTATGGTCAAGATTCCAAGTCACAGCAGTTCCTGATAGAAGACCTCATGAAAAAAAGTGACACCCAATACAAAGCAGGCTGGATATTTCTCGGAGGAGGAACAGCCATGATCCTTACAGCTGCGGCCATACCAAATAGGTTTGACTATACTGATGGGAGCAATAACCGAAGAGTCAAGAGTTTTTTCAGCTTGACGGGGGTCCTGTCGATTAGCACAAGTATCCCGCTTTTTTTATCTTCAGGATACAACGGAAGAACTGCTGCGAAACTTAGCCTTGGGTCGCAAAGTTTGAATCTTCCCATGACTAGTCAGCTAAGGAGTTATCCTTCTCTTTCGCTCAAAGTTCCACTCTAATTTTCGAGGTCCTATTTTGAAGGAATGACTATCTAGTTGTGTGCCAATACCTTTTTAGTCAGGCTGACCAAAGGGATTTTCCGGAAAGCTTATTTTCTCATTCCTTCCCCTCAATAATTGACAGCAAGAGGTATTTAGTCTCCAAAAGAAATCCCCAACCCTTTTGCCGCTTGAACCAGGGTACCATGAGGATCTACCACATTGTAAGAACTGATGGCTTCCTGGATCGGAACAGCGGTGTAATCATTGTTTTTCAAGATGACCAGCTGACCAAACTTTCCGGCTAAAACCAATTCCATAGCTTTGACTCCGAATACAGAGGCGATGACTCGATCAAAGGCTATGGGTGTACCTCCACGCTGAGTGTGGCCTAGGACAGTTTCTCTGATATCCGCCTCAATTCCTGCATCCTTCAGCTGTTGACTGAGCGAAAAACAAACCCCTCCCAATCGGACGGAATGCCTGCCAAATTCTCCCTTTGAAGCGGTAATTGTTCCCTCTTTGGCATAGGCGCCTTCGGCAATTACGATATTGACAAAACCTCTTCCTTCATTGTATCTTCCTTTGATCCGCTCTACCAAAACATCAAGATCGTAAGGAATCTCAGGAATCAGACAGATTTCGGCCCCTCCGGAGATGGCGGTGTAAAGTGCTATCCAACCGGCATTTCTTCCCATCACTTCCATAATCATAACCCGGTGATGGCTGGCGGCCGTGGTCACTAACCGATCAAATGAGTCGCTCGCTGTCTGAACAGCCGTCTGAAAGCCAAACGTAAAATCAGTTGAAGAAAGATCATTGTCTATCGTTTTCGGAACACCCACCACTGGCATGCCTGCTTCAAACATGGCTTGGGAGATCGCTTGGGAACCGTCTCCCCCTATATTGATCACCGCATCAAAGCCCTTGGATTTTAACCGATCCACCAACCAGGGAATTCGATTCACTGTTTTAAAAGTACCATCGGGCTGGCGTTCTGGATAGTTCATTGGGTTTCCCTTGTTGGTAGTCCCAAGGATAGTCCCTCCCAAAACGTGAATTCCTGCTACAGTTTTATCATCCAATTTGATCAGCCTTGTTGGCTCTTCCATCAGACCGTTCAATGCTTCAAAGCTTCCCCAGACCTCCCAGTCTTTTTCCTGAGAAGCCCTTTTGACGATGCCTCTAATGACCGCATTCAATCCCGGGCAATCCCCTCCTCCAGTGGCAACAAGTATCTTCTTCATGGTCCGTTTGTTGGTTTTTAAAAGTGATTAAATCTAAGATTTTATTCGTTTTATACGAGTTCAGAGGGCATTTAATCAGTTATTTCTTTAACTTATTCAATTAAGAGGCCCCCTTTTCCAAAACCAAGTATCACTCACAAAAACAGATTTTCAAAAGACTTCTTACCTGTAACCCACTCAAATCATGATCCATAACCAAGAAGACAGCGTTTCAGAATTGAAGAAATTGAGCGATGAAGAGCTCATAGGACGGGCAAAAAAGTTTGCGAAAAAATACTGTGTTGGCGAGGGTAAAAATTTCAAGCTCAAAAATTTTTCTACTATTCCCAAGATGAATCTTGGCCCCGAAGACAAGCCTTTGGTAAAAGAAGCACTTGAACAAGGAGTCAGCGCACTTTCAACTTTACAGGAAATCCTTTATGCTCAAGACAAATGGTCTCTTTTGGTGATCATTCAGGCTATGGATGCCGCAGGAAAAGACGGAGCCATCAAACACGTCATGTCCGGTGTCAATCCTCAAGGATGTCATGTGACTTCATTCAAAGCCCCAAGTGCTGAGGAACTCGACCATGATTTCCTTTGGCGATGCAATCGGGCTTTGCCTGAACGAGGCAGAATTGGCATTTTCAACAGATCCTATTACGAAGAAGTACTCGTGGTCAGAGTCCATGAGGCCATTCTTCATAACCAAAAACTTCCTCCTCAGCTCATCACAAAAAAAATATGGGAGGAACGATTGGAAGACATCCGAAACTATGAGAAATATCTTGACCGAAACGGAACAAAAGTGATTAAGATCTTTCTGCATGTGTCCAAAGAGGAGCAGAAAAGAAGGTTCATTGAGCGGATCGATCAGCAGGACAAAAATTGGAAATTCAACTCCGGTGATATCAAAGAGCGGAACCATTGGGATACCTATATGAGAGCCTACGAGGAAATGATCCGAAAGACCTCCACCAAGAAGTCCCCTTGGTATGTAGTCCCCGCTGATAACAAATCCTACGCTAGGATTGCTATTGCCGCTGCCATGATCAAGGCCTTGGATGAAATGAATCTTGCTTATCCGACTCTGGCCCCTGAAGAAATGGCCCAACTCATGGAAATGAAGGAAGTTCTTCTCCATGAAAAGTGAGTTAGGAAAACGCTCTGGCACCCTGAAAATCGTAAACCATGGGATAAGAGGAAAGGAAAACGAGACTCAAACGCCTTTGAAGTACTGGCAGATATTCGATCCATTCGGGATTAGAACGGACGGAGAAAGATTCAATCCCAGCAGTCCCCTTTCTAAAAAAAAGGCAAACCAGACTTCGAGTGGAAATCAAGTTTGCCCTTGGTCTGGATCAATTTTTCCTGAAATCAAATATCAAACTTGATGCCTTGCGCCAATGGTAGCTGCGAGGAATAATTAATGGTATTGGTCTGACGTCGCATGTAGGCTTTCCAGGAATCAGAGCCTGATTCCCTGCCTCCACCGGTTTCCTTTTCTCCTCCGAAAGCCCCTCCGATTTCAGCTCCTGAAGTTCCGATATTGACATTGGCAATACCGCAATCCGAGCCTGCTACCGACAAAAAGGCTTCAGCTTCTCTCATGTTAGTAGTCATGATCGCTGAAGACAATCCCTGAGGCACTCCGTTTTGAAGTGCGATGGCTTCTTGGAGATTTTCGTATTTGATTAGGTAAAGAATGGGGGCAAAAGTTTCATGCTGCACGATTTCGAAGTGATTTTCAGCCTCATAAATCGCTGGCTTCACGTAGCATCCTGATTCAAAACCAGATCCGGCAAGGACTCCTCCTTCGACTACAGCTTTGCCCCCTTCAGCTTTCACTCTTTCGATAGCGATGAGGTAATTTTTCACAGCATCCTGATCGATAAGTGGTCCCACATGATTTTTTTCGTCCAGAGGATTTCCAATAACCAGTTTGGAATAGGCTGTGGCCAGTCTGCTTTTCACTTCCTCATAGACATTAGCCTGAATGATCAGGCGGCGTGTCGTAGTGCATCGTTGACCAGCAGTACCTACCGCTCCAAATAAAGCTCCCCGGATAGCCATGTCAAGATCTGCATGCTCGGTTATGATGATGGCATTATTGCCTCCCAATTCGAGCAAGGATCTCCCCAATCTTTCCCCCACTGCTTTTCCCACCAGTTTACCCATTCGGGTGGATCCGGTCGCAGACACCAAAGGAACTCTGGAGTCATGAGAAATCAGCTCTCCTATTCTATAGTCACCGATGATCAAATTGGAAACACCTTCAGGAAATCCATGCTTTGCAAAAATCTTAGCCACGATATATTGGCAAGCAATCCCCGAAAGCGGTGCTTTTTCCGAAGGCTTCCAAATACAAACATCTCCGCATACCCAGGCCAAGGCTGCATTCCAAGACCAAACGGCCACAGGAAAATTGAAAGCGGAAATGATCCCTACAATACCCAACGGATGCCACTGTTCGTACATCCGATGGCCCGGACGCTCGGAGTGCATCGTCAAACCGTAAAGCTGACGTGAAAGACCCACAGCAAAATCACAGATATCAATCATCTCCTGTACTTCTCCCAATCCTTCCTGGTAGGATTTGCCCATTTCATAGGAAACGAGTTTTCCTAGATCTGCTTTTACTTCACGCAGCGAATTGCCGATTTCCCTCACGATCTCGCCCCGATGAGGTGCCGGCACGAGCCTCCATTTCTCAAAAGCAACCGATGCCTGAGAAATGATCGCCTCATACGTATCTTCAGAAGCTCCCTGAACTTGTGCGATGAGCTGACCATCTGCCGGTGAATCAGATGAAAAATAACTCGCTCCGGAATCCAACCAGGTCAAACCTGTCGATGAACCAAGGTTAGTCGAGTGGATACCAAGATTTTTAAGACTTAGATGAATGCCAAATGGATCGTTCATAGAAACGGGAATTGATTAGGACTCAAAGCTAAAAATTCTTCCCTCCTCTCCCGACCAATTTCAAAGAATTCTGGTCGGATTGAATTTGCCGAATGTCTTTGAAAATTTTTCCCCGGGTCGGATTTTATAGACAAAGTTGAGGCGATAATTACCCGTGTCGGCGGACTGCTCAAGTTCCCTGATCGGATTCAGGTTGAGATTTTTGTAGACGTAGTTGAGGTTAAAGCCAAACCGTGAACTGTTGTAGCCGATATAGCCTCTAAAATGATAGCCTAGGAGGATGCTCCAATCGCTTTCTCTCTCGCCATTTCCCCCATCGAGCCAGGAATGACCGGCACCTAAATTCCCAGAAAATGCTCCCGTGACAAAAAAACCTTTGCCAAAAACAAGAGTTCCCAAAACTCCAACATTTGGCCCCAAATGCATAAAATCAGCCCTAGAATAATTAAAATCAGGGGCTAACTCCTCAGGAATGATCAAGGAATCCCCAGAAACCCTTGCCCGATAGACCTCAAACCCTACCAACGGTGAAATCGCAGACTTCTTTTGGATCTCCGATTGATGCATGGCCGCATTGATAGAAATTCGGTCTCCAAAAAAAACGTAATTGACGTGAATCCCCACTTTAAGCAACCCAATATCCGGTCTTAGATAGGGTTTGCCACTCCCCTGCCAATCGGGAATTTTGTACCCACTGTAAAACTGTCCGAAGAAATCCACCATCCAATTTACAGGATAAAAGTGCCCCTGAAGATCCAAAAACCTCGGAAAATCTTTCTCTCTGTTTGGGTTTAAAAACGAAGGCGGAAAGGCCACATTCAAGGTAAATTTTTGATAAGTAAATCCCAATCCGGCATTAAGACCTGTATTCGGACGGTACCTAACTTCCTTCTCAGGGATTTTGAAATCGGTAAACTTCTTGGAAAAATAAAACCGGGTGACCATCACCTCCTCATCATAAGAAATGTAGGCAGAGTCAATTTTGGATTGCCCGGACACAAGGGAACTTCCAAGCAAGACCAATAAAAAAATCAGGAAAACACTTCGCTCCATAAAACAATAAATCAGGCATCAAATATAATCAAAAAGGATCTTGACCGTGGTCAAGATCCTTTGAAACTATGAGAGTTCGAAAAATGGATTCCTGAGAATCTCATTTTTTGAAAAAGGAAATATGAGAAAAGTTGTTAATCACCGAACTAAAAGTATTTAATCTTTTCAATTTATCAAATTTTAATTTGAACTATTTCAAGGCAAATTCATTGCCCTAGGATAAAAGTCTGGAAAGGTGGGAAAACCGATTCAATTTTTCCTCCTCCCTTTTTCCAATCCTATTCCCTTGGTCCAGTTTGAAAGTTGGTCTCATTTGGATGAATATTTATTTACACGATCTTTGATGATTTAACCCCATACCCTAGACTCAAAAATGTCCCAGTCTCTGATATCTGTCGTTATTCCAGTCTTTAATGGAGAAAAATACCTGGAGGAAACTATCCTTTCTGCCCTTCATTCCATTCATATACCCTTGGAAATTGTGGTGGTAAATGATGGATCTACGGATTCCTCCTTGGATATTGCCAATCGACTTGCAGAACAACATTCTGAACTAGTGGTAATTTCCCAGAAGAATGCCGGAGTCTCAGCAGCACTCAATACAGGTTGCAGAGCCGCAAATGGGATCTATCTTTTTCCTCTTGGCGCAGATGATCTGATTTCAGAGCGCTATCTTTCCGAAGCAGCCAAAATTCTGGATCAATCCCAGCAGGTAAAAGTAGTGTATTGCCAAGCTGTCAAGTTTGGGGACTTTGGTCAAAAACCATGGAAGCTTAAACCCTTCAGCCTTAATCTCTTGGCAAGAGACAATATGATTTTTGCTTGTTCATTGTTTAGAAAATCAGACTGGGAAGCAGCAGAAGGCTTCTCAGAAGACATGACCATGGGCCGCGAGGATTGGGAATTTTGGATTAAACTGCTCAAAAATGGTGGAGAGGTAGTCAAACTCCCATTTATTGGATTTCACTATCGCATTCATAGCGGCAGCAAGCGAAAAAAAACCGGAACCAATCAGAAAAAAAGGGAGCGGATTGCCTATCTCAACGCAAAACATATGGACTTCTTCGAAAGAGAATTAAATGGGCCTTTGCGCTTTCAACGAACCTGGTCCAAGCCTTACAATACCCTCTTGAAGTTCCTTGGAAAACTCTGATCAGATTTTATCCCATCCCTTCCAAAATTTCAGGAAGTAATATTTCAGGGGATTGGTGTACTTGAGTTGCTTCCAAGGACGGCTTGCATGTGGACGATGCCACACGGGCGCATTCATCAGCACCGTATTTTTGAAACCTAACTCGATTGCCTTTTTTGAAATAAAGGTATCGTACCAATCCTTAGCCTCATCCAGCCCTGTGAAATCATAGCTTTTCAAAAAATCAGGTGAAAATAGCGTACAGCAAAAGCTCAAACTCCGCTGCGTATCGATCACCGGCTCTTTTACTCCTTTAAACTTGAGGTAAGGAAAATTGACCACGCCAAATTCATCGACAGTCACGGAGCCAATCAAACCAGGCTTGGATTGAGCATTAAGCGTTTGAAGCAACTTTTCAATAGTATCCTGCTTCACTACTACGTCAGACTCGATGACTAAAAGCGGAAGGTTTTCTTCGAGCGCCCGCTTTTGTGAAAGCTGAAGCACCAATTTGTAATTGGGTGAAGGATGGTCTGTGAGGTCTTCGATGTGAATCAGTTCATAGCCGATCTCTGCTTTTTTCTTCTCCAAAATCGCTTTGGTCTCCGCCGAACTGAAGTCATTGAAAATGACATGATGGACTTTCACCGTAGAAGATGCAATTGCCTTGGCCGTATCGAGGGTAGTTTCGATGGAGTTTTTTACGGGAGTGATGACGAGTACTTCGGCCATGATAAAAGATTTGGCCAAAATTAGGGCTTTCTGCTTAGGTAGAAAATAAAGATGATTTTCAGTAAAATTTAGATTAAGAATGGACTGGGGTTTTATCGGAATAATCCGCGAAAATCTGTGTCTTTTTCTGTGGAAACTTGCCTGACAGCGGTCAGGTCTTCGGGAAATTTAACCCCGAAAAAAAATTGCCCCAACTTTCGCCGGGGCAATTGGAATAGCGTCTACAAACGTATTAAGCCAGATCGCCCAGCGCTTTCTTGATTCGCTTCATTGCTTCAATCAATTCAGCTTCGGATGCTGCGTAAGAAATACGCACGCAGTTGGGTGCTCCGAAAGCAGAACCAGTCACCAGCGAAACGTTAGCCACAGCCAAAAGGTAAAGACAAAGATCATCGGCATTAGCCACGCTGTGTCCATGGGCGGACTTTCCGAAGAATGCAGTCACATCAGGAAAGAAATAGAAGGCTCCTTCAGGCACGTGAGTTTTGATTCCTGGAATATCTCTCAATAGCCCCAAAACTAACTCCCTACGCTTCAAGTATTCAGCAGCCATTTCTTGACTTGGAGTCTGATCCCCTGCGATACCTGCCAAGGCAGCTCGCTGGGCAATTCCGGTATTTCCGGAAGTAAACTGTCCCTGCATTTTTTCTACCGCTTTTGCGATTTCCAAAGATGCACAGATATAGCCCACTCTCCAGCCAGTCATCGCATAACCTTTAGAGAAACCATTGACCGTCACCGTTCTTTCAAACATTCCCGGAAGGGAAGCGATGCTGAAGTTTTTACCGGTAAAGTTGATCAACTCATAGATTTCATCAGCAATCACCACCATGTTTTGATGCTTCATCACCACCGCTGCGATCGCCTCCAACTCCTGCTGAGAAAAGACCGAGCCGGTAGGATTACATGGTGAAGAATAGATCACTGCCTTGGTTTTCGGCGTAATCGCCGCTTCCAACTGGGCTGCAGTAGCTTTGAAATTATTCTCCAGTGTACCCTCAATCAGGACAGGCACACCACCACACAGTTTGATGATTTCGGCATAGCTCACCCAATACGGAGAGAAGATCACCACTTCATCCCCTTCATTGATGATACACATGAAGGTATTGGCGATGGAATGCTTCGCACCTACAGACACTACGATGTTTTCAGCCTTTGCCTGGGTGATATTATTTTCCTCCCGGAGTTTCTTGGCGATTGCCTCCCGGAGATCCTGATAGCCTGCCACAGGAGGATAAGCAAAATATTTTCCCTCATCGATCGCATCTTTGGCAGCCTGCTGAATGTGCTTTGGAGTTTTGAAATCCGGCTCTCCCAAGCTGAGACTGATGATGTCAATACCCTGAGCCTTGAGCTCTCTCGCTTTTTTTGCCATAGCGAGAGTAGCAGACTCTTCCATATTCAGGATGCGATCTGATAGAATAGAATTCATTTTTTGATTGATTTTTTTACAAATTCCTCAAAAATAGACAGAAGATTATAAATTCTAAATAATCCCATGGAATTGATGGATAAATCGGGGATAAAGCTTCCCTCTTGGAGAAAAATCGACAAAAAATCAAAATATTCATTCAATTTGGAAAAAGTGGATGCTCCCGAGAAAATTCAGTTTAAAATCAAACAGAATGTTATTTTTGAATAAAATAGCAAAGCTCCAACTTCGTTTTTGCCTTAATGAAGAAAGAAACCCTCATTTTATTCCTTTTAATTTTTGGCTTGGGCAAAGTCGGCATGGCTCAAAAAACCGACCCAGATAAAAAGTCAGATCCGGACTCCTCAGGCGTCGTGAGTTCTGTGCTTTTACCGACTGTAGCACCTTTGTTACTATTCGATGAAGAGAAAGTTAAGGAGGAAAAAAAAGAGAAAAAGAAAAACGCCCGGAAAAACATCTGGTTTGGAATCAAAACCATGAGGGGGTATACCCGACGCTCGATCAGAGGCCAGGAATATCTGGAATACTTTAACTACACCGACGCTGAAAGAAATCCCAATCCATATATCCGAGATGTCTATTGGTATGATCCCAAAGAAAAAGCCGTAAGAAAGGAGGGGTTTGCAAAAGGACTGGGCTATTTGCTTCACGGGCCCTATGAGCGATTGGTAAATGAGACCGTCGTAGAAAGCGGGATGTTTTATTATGGAATGAAACACAAAACCTGGATGGTTTTTGATGACCGAAGTGTGCTTCAGGATAAAGCCCATTTCAGCGAAGGTTGGCCCAAGGAATCCAAGGTCAGCTACTTCAATGAGGCATCCAAATCAGTGGAAGAAATCATTCCTATCCAATATGGACTGGAGGAGGGAAATTACTTCCATTTCTACGAAAATCAACAAATCGCTGTCACCGGAGAATATAAATACGGAG
Source organism: Algoriphagus aquaeductus (assembly GCF_003253485.1). Lineage (GTDB taxonomy): Bacteria > Bacteroidota > Bacteroidia > Cytophagales > Cyclobacteriaceae > Algoriphagus > Algoriphagus aquaeductus. The sequence continues at coordinate 116,564 of NZ_QKTX01000008.1, forward strand.
AAAAAGTAGGCCTTTGGACCGAGTACTGGGACACCAAAAACACCAAGGCCATTCGCAAACGGGAAATCCAATACCAGGAGACTCCCTATACCAAAAATTTTCGCCCTTATATCCGGGCCGAATGGGACAAGGAGGGAAATCTCGTGTATCGACGAGATTGATTACTTGGCTCGAAACTTAAACTGCTGCCCTCCTACCGAGGCTTCGTACATCAGCCCTTTTTTGGTTCGGGTAAAAACCAACACTCCTTCATTGTATTTGGCATTGGCCGAAGCTCCCGAAGCGGCTGCAACAGCGGAAACTTGTGCTGCCATTTCAATAGTTCCTTGCTTAAAGCGGTCAAAAGCCTCCTTGGTCTCAAAAAAGACCACCTCGGAATACGCCTGACCTCCCGCTTGGAAGCCGATCGTAAGCTGAGTCATTCGTGCAAAACCGACATGAACTCCTTGCTCGACCGCTATTCCGTTTCCTGCGGCGGCCCCTACCCCCCAAGCCCCTTTGCCTACATTAGGTAAAATGATGTAACCGTAGGAGTTTTCAAAAAACTCCATCATCCCCGGATCATCCTTGAGAAAAGCAGCCTTGGCATCTTCCGAATCAGCCATGATTTTTTCACCTTTTTCATCAGTTTGGGCAAATGCCACAACGGAAAACAGACTCAATACCAAAAAGAGAATTAAATTTTTCATTAGATATAAGTGAATTATTGGGTGATTGGAAAATTACAGAATCTGAACATACGGTATTCTGACAGTAGACGAATAGTTATCAGGTATTAAGATGGAAAACAGGAGACCGAAGATTTCCAAAAACGTGACATGAACTTGATCCACTGACATCCTTGGATTCTACTGGCAGGTTCCCGTACATTCATTTCCCAGAACGTTCTATTTACTAGTAGAACTTGATTCAAACTTCGAAGACAGAAAAACTTTGAAAACTGATTTACTTCAGTCTGTCTTCCATCTTCGGTCCTCTTGCCTCTACCAAGTTTAATAAAACGCATCCTCAAACTGCCGAAAGTTAAAATTTCCATTCCGGTCTTTGTAAACGCCCACGATGTCAAAACGGATGTCTTTGTGCCAGTCTTTTTCATGGATATAATGATCGGCGGCCTTCACGAGTAGTTTTTTCTTAATGGAATCAACAAACTCCTCTGAGTACCCAAAACCTGTGCCCGAACGGAATTTGACTTCCACAAAAATCAGAAGTCCCCGATGCTGCATGATCAGATCGATCTCCGCATGTCCATGTCGGTAATTGGTATCCAAGAGTTCGTAGCCTTTGCTCACCAGCCAATCTGCGGCAAGCTGCTCGGCCAGTCTTCCAGTGTCGTTGTGTTCTGCCATCGGATTTATTGGTTAATTTTGAAAAATCGAAGAACGATACAGCAAGAAGGGCTGTTGAAAAAGAATTCCAAGAGGAAGTCACATGAACCAAATTATCAATAAATCAGTACAATTCCGAGATCTAGGCTGCATGGATTATCAGGAGGCTTGGGATTTTCAGGAAAAGATTTTTGCCGAGATCGTGGCTCTGAAGATCAAAAATCGAAACCTTTCAGCCGATCAACAAGCCCCAACTCCGAATTATCTCCTTTTCGTCGAGCATCCCCATGTCTACACCTTGGGAAAAAGCGGAAAGCCTGAAAACCTGCTTTTGGATGAAAAGGGCTTGGAAAAACACCATGCTACCTACTACAAAATCAACCGGGGCGGTGATATCACCTACCACGGTCCGGGCCAGTTGGTCGGCTATCCGATCCTGGACTTGGATAATTTCTTCACCGACATCCACAAATACCTCCGGCTATTGGAGGAGGCTATTATTCTGACTTTGGCAGATTATGGAATTGAGGCAGGAAGAATCGATGGACTGACCGGGGTGTGGCTGGATCATGTGGAACAAAAAAATCCACGAAAAATCTGCGCCATGGGTGTCAAATCCAGCCGATGGGTGACCATGCATGGATTTGCCTTTAATCTGAATGCCGACCTCTCCTACTTTGGACACATCATCCCCTGCGGCATCGATGACAAGGCCGTGACTTCTCTTCATCTGGAATTGGGCATACCTGTGGATGAAACCGAAGCCAAAAACAAGGTCAAAAAGCACTTGGTTGACCTTTTTGAAATGAACCTGATCGAAGTAAAATAGATCTTAATACTAAATCCCTTTAAATTCTAGTTTTGGAGATTGAGGTCCAAATCAAGGCAACTCCCCCTTGTCAAGGGGGCAGGGGGGATTTAAAAAGTTTAATTCGAGAAATAAACAGCTCCTAAATACTCAAATAGGAAAATGAAAAAAGACATCGACTTCTCACCCGTCACAGGAGTAAAACTAGCCATAGCAAAAGAAGAAAAACCCACCGGTGCTGAATGGGGCGTCTTTATCATCAATCTCAATCTCATCGAACTAAGCAACGTGATGATCACATCCAAAGGCTATGGGATTTTGGACGGGGAAAAAAAACAAACCTCCACCCTACGACATATGATTGAGGAGCTTGGGTCGCAATCCGTTGCCAAAGTCGAACCCATCGATCCATCTGTCTTTGCGCTTACCAATGAATACTGGGTCAGCTATTACATTCTGGATCAGATTTTTGACAAAAAGTTTATCTTTACTCCTGGCAGTTTTGATCCTGTCAACCTCCGGATGATCCCGGAATTGGGATTGGAAGGCATCCTTCACAGTTAATCTTTCCTCACTATGGCAGATTTTTTAGACCAATTGAGCGACATTCTTTTTTTGGATATTGAGACGGCTTCGCAAACCGAGCACTTCGAGGACCTCGATCCACGCCTTCAGCCCGAATGGCTCAAGAAAGAAAAGCTGATACGCACCGAAAACCCCAATCCGGAGCCTGGTTCCCTGTATTTTGACCGAGCAGGAATCCATGCCGAATTTGGGCAGGTCATCTGTGTGGGTGTGGGCTTTTTTCAGACCAAAAAGAAAGAGAAAAAGCTCTATTTCCGATCTAAGGTTTTTGCGCATGAGGAAGAAAGGGAACTTTTACTGGAGTTTAAAGGCTTGTTAGAGAAGAAAAAATGGATCCTCTGCGCGCACAACGGCAAGGAATTTGACTTTCCCTACCTCTGCCGACGCATGCTGATCAACGGGATTTCCCTTCCCGAGCCGCTACACATCGCCGGCAAAAAGCCTTGGGAAGTAAGGCATTTGGACACGATGGAGCTTTGGCGTTTTGGTGACTACAAATATTACACGCGATTGGAGCTCTTGGCGGGTGTTTTTGGAATTCCCACCTCCAAAGAATCCATCGATGGCAGCGAGGTCAATGCTACTTTTTACAAAGAAAAAGACCTCGAAAAAATCAAAAAATACTGTCAACGTGATGTGGAAGTAACCGCCCGAATCTATATGGCCATGCATCCGCAACTTGACGAAATGGAAATTGAAATAGTTTCCGCAGAAGATTCAAAAAAAGATCACAAGGATTGATGCCGTTGAGCATCCAATTCTTTTTACCTTAAGAAAAAATACACCCCTCATGGGAAGAAAATCAGACAGAAAACATTCAAAAAAAAATAAAGGGGGCTATTCCGGTGGAAATGATTCCGCCTCACTGGCCCGACGAATCCTTCAATTTTTAGACTCTAATTTTGGCCAGGAATACAACGCCAAGCAGATCATCAAGCAGCTCGATATCCGGGACGCACTCAACAAAGGCGGAGTCGAACCGGTACTTTACCAACTGGTAGATGCCGGAAAAGTCTCCCGCAATGCAAGAAATTATTTTTCGTCCACCAAGGATCCTGACTTCATCACCGGAACGGTTGATTTTGTCAATCCACGTTTTGCTTTCATTGTCCCAGATGATAAGGAAGCCGTAGATGGAGATATTTTGATCAAAGAGGCCGACCTCAAGCAGGCCCTCGATGGAGACAAAGTCCGGGTGATGGTATTTCCTGTAAAAGGGAAAACCGGTCGTACCGAAGGCCGCGTGCTCGAGATCTTGGAGCGCAGCCGGGATGAATTTGTGGGTCGGGTTGAAATCTCCCCGCGATTTGCGTTTGTGGTGCCTGATTTCAAAAAGATGCACAAGGACATTTTTGTCCATCGCGGTGATTTGATGGGGGCCGAGCACAATGAAAAAGTCATTGTCAAGCTGACCGAATGGAGAGAGGATGACAAAAATCCTACAGGAAAAGTCATTCGTGTACTTGGCAAGGCCGGTTTGCACGAGGTGGAAATCCATTCCATCATGGCCGAATTCGGATTGCCTTTCGAATATCCCAAAGAGGCCGACGAAGAAGCGAATGCCATTCCCGAAAAGATCTCTGCCAAGGAAATCAAGGCCCGAAAAGACTTTCGCGACGTACTTACCTTCACGATTGACCCAGTCGATGCCAAGGACTTTGACGATGCGATTTCCTATCGGGAACTTGAAAATGGCAACCTGGAGATTGGTGTCCATATCGCCGATGTGACCCATTATGTGAAGCCTAAAACAGCTTTGGAGAAGGAAGCTTTCAATCGAGCCACCTCAGTTTATCTGGTCGACCGCACCATCCCTATGCTACCCGAGCGACTCAGCAACGGGCTTTGCTCCCTTCGTCCCAACGAGGACAAGTTGACTTTTGCTTGTGTGTTTGAGATGGACCGAAATGCCAAAGTGGTCAATCACTGGATCGGCCGGACCATCATTCATTCCAATCGACGCTATGCCTATGAGGAAGCTCAGGAGTGCATCGATACCCAATCGGGAGATTATTTCCAGGAGTTGACTTTGCTCAATGAGCTGGCTAAAAAGATCCGGAAGCAGCGATTTGACAAAGGAGCGGTCAACTTTGAGACCGTCGAGGTGAAGTTTAAGCTGGATGAAAAAGGAACGCCACTTGGGCTATTTGTCAAAGAGCGGAAAGACATCCACAAGCTCATCGAGGAGTTTATGCTCTTGGCTAATAAGTATGTAGCTGAATTTATTTACAAGAAAAATAACGGCACGGACACCTTTGTCTATCGAACACACGACAGCCCGGATTTGGACCGGTTGGAGACATTTTCAGGTTTTGCAAAGCGATTTGGCCATCAAATGGACGTGACCAACGTGCAGAAAATCTCTGCCGCACTTAATAAACTCATGGATGAGATTCAGGGCAAACCCGAGCAAAATGTCCTCGAGCAACTCGCCATTCGAAGCATGGCCAAAGCCAAATACACTACCGAGCCCAAAGGTCACTTTGGCTTGGCTTTTCCACACTATACCCACTTCACCTCTCCTATCCGCCGATACCCCGATATGATGGTGCATCGACTGCTGGAGCATTACCTGGAGGGAGGCAAATCTCCTGAAGCAGAATCCTGGGAGCAGAAATGTGTGCATTCCTCCGAGCGGGAAAAGCGTGCCGCAGACGCCGAGCGCGCCTCCATCAAATACAAGCAGGTCGAGTACATGTCCCTTGCCGAACAGAAGGATTACGAGGGTATCGTCAGCGGCGTGACCGAGTGGGGAGTCTTCGTCGAGATCACTGAAACGAAGTGCGAAGGCATGATTCGGGTGCAGGATATGGACGACGATTACTATGAATTTGACGAAAGAAACATGCGTCTGATTGGGACGAGAAGTAAAAAAATGATCACTTTGGGTGACAAAGTAATGGTCAGAGTGGTTAACACCGATATCGACCGTCGAACCATCGATTTGGAATTTGCAGAAAATGACAGAAAAAAGTCTCGCCCACGCGCTTTTAACTAAGCTGGAACAACACATCACCACCCACTCTTTCGGAGAATCACCCACCGAACTTTACGAACCCATCACCTACATCATGAGCCTCGGAGGCAAGCGGATCCGTCCGCTGCTTTCGCTTTTGGCGTATGGGATCTATGGGAAAAATCCCGAGGAAATCCTGTCTCAGGCGGCGGCAGTGGAGGTCTTTCACAATTTTACCCTGATGCATGACGACATCATGGACAATGCTCCGCTGCGTAGAGGAAAGGCTACGGTTCATGAAAAGTGGAATGCCAATATCGCCATTCTCTCCGGAGATGTGATGCTCGTGAGAGCCTATGATTTGCTATTGGGTACAGATCCAAAGTTGCTAACTGAGGTGATCCGCCTGTTCAATAAGACAGCGGCCGAAGTCTGTGAAGGGCAGCAGTTTGACATGAACTTTGAGGCCTACGAGACCGTCCACGAAGACGAATACATCAATATGATCCGTCTCAAAACAGCCGTGTTGTTGGGTTTTGCTCTTCAGCTCGGAGCAGTTTTGGCTGGGGCTGAAAAGGAAGATGAGCAGAAGCTGTATGAGTTTGGCGTGAATATCGGTGTGGGATTCCAGCTGAAAGACGACCTCCTCGATGTCTATGCCGATCAGGCCAAATTTGGCAAGCAGGTAGGCGGAGATATCATTTCCAATAAGAAGACCTTCCTCTTGATCAAGGCCTTGGAACTGGCCCAAGGGGAAGATTTGGCAGCATTGAATTATTGGCTTTCGCTGAAGGAATTTGACAAAGTCGAAAAGGTAAATGCCGTAAAGGCAATCTATGAAAAACTCGGCATCCGCAGCCTAACCGAAGCCAAGATGCAATCCTATTTTGATGCGGGCTTCAGCCAATTTGATGGCCTTCACTTCCAAAATGAGGAATATTATCAGGCACTTTATGCCATCACCCAAGACCTGATTCACCGGGAGAAATAAGCCATGGAATTATCGCTGACCGTCATCCTTATCGCGATCACTGCGATCACGAGTATTTTGGCCTTCAATCGACCAGAAATGATGGATCGATGGATGTTTATGCCCTATCGGATCAAGCATCGGAATCAATGGGATCGGTTTGTCCTATCGGGATTTATCCACAAGGACTACATGCACTTACTTTTCAACATGTTCACCTTTTACTTCTTTGGTGGCGTGGTGGAATTGTTTCTGAGATACAAATTTGGAGTGGGTTTAGGAGGAATTTTGTTTGTGTTATTCTACATTTTAGGGATAGTCATATCAGATTTGCCCACTTATAAAAAGCATCAGGAAGACAGCTACTATCGCGCTTTGGGAGCTTCGGGAGGTACGGCCGCAACAGTTTTTGCAAGTATAATTTTGATGCCACTTTCAGACATTTGCTTCTTTGGAATCATCTGTTTACCGGGATTTATCCTTGGAGTTCTTTTCTTGATTTACTCTTATGTCAAGGGAAAACAAGGCGGGGACAACATCAATCATGACGCGCACTTGTACGGAGCGATTTTTGGGATTGCCTTTATTTTGATCATTTCTCCCTCGAGTGCAGGGATGTTTTTGGAGCAGATTAAGGGGTTTAGGTTGTTTTAGAAAACAAAGACTTGGTAGGTTTTCAAAACCTACCAGGCCTTATCAAAAAAAGGCCACCAGATCACTCCGGAGGCCTTTCGCATTACTTCTTGATTTCCAACTTGGTTTTCATTTCCTCGATATTGAGCAGTCGGGAAATCTGCTCTCGCTCCAGTTTGTGGAATCGAGCGAGCTGCACATCGATTTGCTCAGTCAGCTCTTTTCTTACTGCCTCAGATTGATCGGTGGGCTTGTAATCTCCATTACCGACCACACTGCTCAAGTGAGCGAGTTTGTTGTTTAGACGTATCGGATAGTTAAGTGGATCCTGACCGCTTCGATTTTTGGTCTGATAGAGCGTCTCCTCAATCTCCTGCATTTCGGCTTTGATGGCTTCGAGATTGTCAGGTTTGGTAGAAAGTGAATCCAACTCGGATCGATACACCCGAATCATCTTGATAGCCTGATGGGTTTCGGTGATTTTATCCCGCACGGCCAAAAGGAAAGTGTATTGCTCCTCCAATTCAGCCTGCGTGGATTCGTAACGAGGATCTGCCAAGACTTTAAAGCTTTGTTCCTGCGCTTGGCCATCCACCGTCATTTTCACTTTGTAGGTTCCCGGAACTACTTTAGGTCCACGTAGGTTGGCTGCCCACATGATGAGTCCGTCGAAGCCTTCGGCATTTTCTGCCCTTAGGTTCCAATTGAATTCACCCGCCCCTTCTTTGACTTTCAGAGTATCCCCATTCACCCCCTTGGAAGAGAACCATCGGATACGCTCATTTTTCTCATTGAAGAATTCGATTTTCAATTCCTCCTTGGGCTTTTCCTTTAGGAAATAATAGACTAGAACGCCACCCGGACGGTTGGAACCATTGGTCAGGCTGTTTCGCTTAACGCCATCGATTCGGTATGAATCCTGTGGCTTGTAGAGATGGAAGGCCTTATTTGCAATTCCCTGCTCAGCCTGATGGAGTACAGTCAGATCATCAATGATCCAGAACGAACGGCCCTGAGTCGCAGCGATGAGGTTATTTTCCTTGATCGTCAGATCAGTGATCGGCACAATCGGAAGATTCAACTGAAGCGAATGCCAACTTGCCCCATCATCTTTGGAATAATACATGCCTGTTTCCGTTCCTGCATAGAGCATACCCTTTTTCGCAGGATCAGCTCGCACCACACGGGTAAAGTGCTCCGCATCGATACCTGAAACGATCTTGGTCCAGGTTTTTCCATAATCCTTGGTCTTGTAGAGGTAAGGGGCATAGTTACCGCTCTTGTAGCCGGTCGCTGCAAAATACGCCTCCCCAGCCTCAAATGGACTGGCCTCGATCGAATTGATCTGCAGCCACTCCGGCATTTCTTTCGGAGTCACGTTCTGCCAGGTTTTTCCATTATCCACAGTCACATGCACCAATCCGTCATCCGAACCCGCCCAGATGATTCCTTGCTTTACAGGAGACTCCGCTGCAGTAAAGATGGTTGCATAATATTCCACCGAAGTATTGTCCTTGGTAATCGGACCACCTGAAGGACCAAGTTTACTCTTGTCATTTCGAGTCAGGTCAGGAGAAAAGACCTCCCAGCTTTGGCCTTCATTCGTCGAGCGGTGAAACTGATTACTGGTCGTGTAAAGCAGCTTTGGGTTATGTGGGGAAAAGAAAATCGGGAAGTTCCACTGGAACCGGTACTTCATGCCCTCAGCCCCATGGCCCATCGGATTGTCAGGCCATACATTGACGGTACGGGAAGTTCCGTTGCGGTGATTTTCCCGGGTCAAGAGGCCACCATACGAACCGCCATACACGATGTCATTATCCAAAGGATCCGGAGCAATCCAGCCGGATTCACCACCTGCTGTAGGCTCCCAATCGGCCTCGGTAATCGCTCCACCGTCATTGCGGTGACGGATTCGGACCGTAGAATTATCCTGCTGCGCCCCATAGATCCGGTAAGGGAAACTATTGTCCGTAGTCACTCGATAAAACTGAGAGGTTGGCTGATTCATATAAGTGGACCAAGTCGCCCCACCATCTTCGGAAACTTGCGCTCCCCCGTCATCCGCAATGATCATTCGCTGATTGTTGGCAGGATCGATCCAGAGGTCATGGTGATCTCCATGGGGAGCTTCGAAGTTTTTAAAGGTCTTTCCACCATCGGTAGACTTGTGGTAATCCACGTTGAGCACATAGAGGGTTTCCTCGTCTTGGGTATCTGCATAGATTCGGGAATAGTACCAAGCCCGCTGACGCAGGTTTCGGTCTTCATTCACACGCTCCCAGATTTGTCCTGCATCTTTGGAGGTAAATACACCACCGTTGTCATTCTCGATAATGGCGTAAAGGCGGTTGGAGTTTTTCGGAGAAACCGCAATTCCCATGATGCCAAGAAGGCCTTTGGGGAATGTTTCTTTAGCTGAAAGCTCATCCCAGGTTTTGCCCCCATCGGTGGATTTAAACATCTTGGAACCGGGACCACCGCTTTCCAAGCTATAAGGAGTGCGTTTCAATTCCCAAGTGGTCGCATAGATCACTTCGGGATTATTGGGATCCAAAATCAGATCTACCGCGCCGGAAACGTCATTTACGAACAGAATTTTTTGCCATGTAGCCCCGCCGTCGGTGGTCTTGAAAACGCCACGGGTCGAATCAGGCTTGAAAATATCGCCTAGCACTGCGGCATAGACCACGTTGGGATTGGTTGGGTGGATGCGAAGACGGGAAACGAAGCGGCTTTTGTCTAGACCAGCCTGAGACCAGGTTTTACCTGAATCTATGCTTTTCCAGATCCCATAACCAAAAGACACATTGCCTCGAACGGTTTTCTCACCACCACCGGCATAGACGACGGAAGTATCACTTTCTGCTACTGCCACAGCTCCCATGGAGCCTCCAAAAAAGCCGTCAGAGACAGATTTCCAGGTTTGGCCGGCATTGGTGGTTTTCCAGATTCCTCCGCCTGTGGAAGCGAAATAGTAGGCTTTGTCACTTCCCTTGACGCCTGTGACTCCGTCAGCCCTACCACCTCGGAAAGGGCCAATGAGTCGCCATTGTATGGCATCGTAAATTTTGGGACCGGGGACTTGCTGAGCAAAAAGCGTATTGCCCAAGAGCAGCAAAATCAGGAGAAGTCCTGACCAGGCTGATTTGAAAGGAGTGTACATGTAAGGTCTTGTTGATTGGAATTCAAATTAAAAAATAGCTGATTGATCCAGATATTTATTCAAAAAATTGATAAAGGGCAGAGAAGAATGAGGTAGAGGCAAAAAAAAACCTCTTCTGTGGAAGAGGTTTATGTTTTTTTGTAAGTAGTACTTAAGCCTGAGAAGGAACGATGTGAACGTAAGATCTACCGTCAGCTTTGGTTTTGAAAGCAACCACTCCGTCTGTCAAAGCAAACAAAGTATGATCTTTTCCAACACCCACATTAAGACCTGGGTGATGCTTGGTGCCTCTTTGTCTCACAATGATGTTACCGGCGATTACTGCTTCACCGCCAAATTTCTTCACACCCAATCTTTTGGAATGTGACTCACGACCGTTTTTGGAACTACCTACACCTTTTTTGTGTGCCATGGTTTTATTCGTTTATGATCTCCTTGAGGGAAAATCTTAGAGTGAAATATTTTCGATCAATACTTTGGTGAAGTCTTGTCTGTGACCGTTCTTCTTTTTGTAGCCTTTTCTACGCTTCTTCTTGAAGACAATCACTTTGTCACCTTTTACATGATCCAGGATTTTCCCGGATACCTTGGCTCCGGCAATAACGGGAGCACCTACGGATACAGTGCCATTGGCTTCAGCCAAGAGGACCTGATCAAATTCGACGGAAGCGCCAGCTTCGCCAGCCAACTTAGGGGCATAGACGAACTGATCTTTTGTTACTTTGAACTGCTTTCCTGCGATGTTAACAATTGCGTACATGAGAATTGATTTATCGAAATCGGAGTGCAAATATAGAGAAGGAAAATTGAACAAAAAAACTTTCCCCAAATTTCAATAAAGAGGATCAAGCCTTAATCTTGCCGGTAAATCTGAGGGACTAAGATTATGGTCAATCTCGCTTACGATTTTTTCCGAAAAATCAACACTGATTTTGATGTCTGCTCGACGGTCTCAGAGGCAAATCCCTGAAAACCAAATCAAAAAAAAGAGCTTCTGATTCCATTATTTTTTGACTTTTGTTCAAAATTTGATTCAAAAATCACTGTGGAAAACTTTTTTGAAAATGTTGAAAATTATTCCAAATGGCCAAAAACGTCCAAATGATTGATCCTTTGATTTATTTCAATACTTCTATCTTATTGATTAATAGATTTTAATGAATTTTTCGACCTTTGGTCAATTTTTGGTCAAAACAGCCTTTTTGCATGTTTTTTTTTATTATTTTCCGTCACATATTTGTTCAAAGGCTGTTCTGAAGAGGCAGCCTTTGTTATCACCAGTCTAAATGAAGACAAGTTTAAAGGCTAAAACCATTTTACTTGAACAACAAAACCGAGAGAGCGATGCAGCAAGAGCCCATTTTACAGGAGAACAAAGGAAGATTTGTATTATTTCCGATTCAGCATGCCGATATCTGGCAGTATTATAAGAAAGCTGAGGCGAGTTTTTGGACAGCAGAGGAGATTGATCTAAGCCAGGATTTGACTGATTGGAAAAACCTCAATGATGGCGAGAGACATTTTATTTCCCACGTATTGGCTTTCTTCGCTGCTTCTGATGGTATTGTAAATGAAAATCTCGCAGAACATTTTGTGGCAGAGGTTCAATATACAGAAGCCAAGTTTTTCTACGGATTCCAGATCGCAATGGAAAATATCCACTCCGAAACCTATTCTCTACTCATAGATACCTATATCAAAGACGCCGTAGAAAGAGATCGGTTATTGAATGCTATTGAACATATCGATTGTGTCAAAAAGAAAGCGGAATGGGCACTCCGTTGGATCGATAATGGGACCTTTCAAGAAAGACTCATTGCCTTCGCAGCAGTAGAAGGCATTTTCTTCTCCGGTTCATTCTGCTCGATTTTCTGGCTGAAGAAAAGAGGCCTGATGCCGGGCCTTACCTTCTCCAATGAGTTGATTTCACGGGACGAGGGACTTCACTGTGATTTTGCTTGTCACCTTTACACCAAACATGTGAACAATCAGCTTCCAAAAGATACTGTGCGGGAAATAATCATGGACGCTGTAGCGATTGAAAAAGAATTCGTCACTGATGCACTCCCTGTGCGGCTGATTGGGATGAATTCCGACTTGATGTGCCAATACATCGAATTTGTAGCAGATCGATTATTGATGGAACTGGGCTGTGAAAAAGTCTGGAACAGCACCAATCCATTTGATTTCATGGATATGATTTCGCTCCAAGGGAAAACCAACTTCTTTGAAAAAAGAGTGGGAGACTATCAAAAAGCCGGCGTCATGAAATCCACCGAACCGGCCGAAAGTTCCGCACGCTTCTCCATCGAGGAAGACTTCTGATAACCATCCATTTTTCAACCACCAACCATCCTAAAATCACCTGAGTATGTTAGTAATCAAAAGAGACGGAAGAAGAGAATCAGTTAGATTCGACAAAATCACAGCTAGGATTGAGAATCTTTGTTACGAACTTGATCCAAAATTTATCCAGCCCATCGAGGTTGCCAAAAAAGTAATTGATGGACTCTACGATGGAGTGACCACTTCTGAACTGGACAATTTGGCGGCGGAAGTCTGTGCATCTCTGACGGTGAGACATCCGGATTACGCTATTTTGGCTGCGAGAATTGCCATTTCCAATCTTCACAAAACCACCAGTCAGTCTTTTTCCAATACGATGAAAAGATTGTACACCTATGTCAATCCCAAGACCGGTGGAAATGCCCAGCTCATCGACACAGAAGTATACGGCATCATCAAAAAGTACGCTGCCAAACTCGATGAGGTGATTGATTACAAGAGAGATTTTGGATACGATTACTTCGGCTATAAAACCCTTGAAAGAAGCTATCTGATTCGCTTGGATGGTAAGGTCGTAGAAAGACCCCAACATATGCTGATGCGAGTGGCAGTAGGAATTCACCGGGAGGATATCGATTCAGCCATCGAAACCTACCATTTGCTTTCTGAAAAGTGGTTTACTCATGCCACTCCTACCCTGTTCAATGCAGGTACTCCAAAACCTCAGCTTTCCTCCTGCTTCCTGCTGACCATGAAGGACGATAGCATTGACGGTATCTATGACACCTTAAAACAGTGTGCAAAAATCTCCCAATCGGCTGGTGGTATCGGGCTTTCTATTCACCATGTCCGGGCCAAAGGAAGCTATATCAAGGGCACCAATGGAGTATCTAACGGAATTGTACCGATGCTTAGAAACTTCGACATGACTGCACGATATGTCGATCAGGGAGGAGGAAAAAGAAAGGGAAGTTTCGCGATCTATCTGGAACCTTGGCATGCGGATATCAAGGATTTTCTTGAGCTGAAAAGAAACCACGGTAAAGAAGAAATGCGAGCCAGAGACCTGTTCTATGCACTATGGATTCCTGACTTGTTCATGAAGCGTGTGGAGAAAAACGAAGAATGGTCACTCTTCTGTCCCAATGAAGCCCCCGGACTTTCTGACTGCCATGGCGAAGAATTCGAAAGATTGTATGAAAAATACGAGCGCGAAGGAAAAGCAAGAGAAACCATTAAAGCTCAGGAGCTTTGGTTTGAAGTATTAGAATCTCAGATTGAGACAGGTACTCCATACATGCTGTATAAGGATGCAGCCAATGGCAAATCCAACCAAAAGAATTTGGGAACCATTAAGTCATCCAACCTCTGCACTGAGATCATTGAATATACTGCGCCAGACGAAGTAGCGGTTTGTAATTTAGCTTCCATCGCGTTGCCAAAATACGTCACAACAGGGCCTGATGGAAAGTTGTTCTTTGACCATAACAAGCTTTATGAAATCACCAAAGTCGCCACCAGAAACCTGAACAAGGTAATTGACATCAATTACTACCCTGTTGAAGAGGCCAGAAGATCAAACTTCAGACACAGACCTATCGGGTTGGGCGTTCAGGGATTGGCAGATGCTTTCATCATGCTGAGAATGCCATTCGACTCCGTAGAAGCGAGAGGATTGAATGAAGACATCTTTGAAACGATCTACTATGCTGCTGCGGAGACGTCTATGGAATTAGCCAAAACTCAAGGCACCTACGAAACCTATGAGGGAAGCCCTGCATCCAAAGGCATCCTCCAGTTTGACATGTGGGGTGTAACTCCTAAGTCAGGCCGATGGAACTGGGATGGGTTGAAGGAGAAAATCAAAAAGTACGGCATGCGAAACTCACTGTTGGTAGCTCCAATGCCTACTGCCTCCACTTCACAGATACTTGGCAATAACGAATGCTTTGAGCCATATACCTCTAATCTCTACACCAGAAGAACCCTTTCAGGTGAATTTATCATGGTAAACAAACACCTGATGAAGGATTTGATTGATCTTGGATTATGGAATGACACCATGAGAAACCGTTTGATCTCAACCAACGGTTCGGTACAAAACGTGCCAGGCATTCCTCAGAACATCAAAGATCTGTACAAGACGGTTTGGGAGATTTCGCAGAAAGTCATTATCGATATGGCAGCAGACCGGGGCGCCTACATTTGTCAGTCTCAAAGCATGAACATATTCATGCAAGACCCGAATTTCGGAAAACTGACCTCCATGCATTTTTATGCCTGGAAAAAAGGACTGAAGACCGGTATGTATTACCTCAGATCTCAAGCAGCCACTTCGGCTATCAAATTCACTTTGGATAAATCTGCTTTGGAGCCAAAAGTTGAAAAAGCAAGTGAACCTGAAGTAGCAAAAAATCAAAAACAAGATGCAATCGCATGCTCTCTCGACAACCCCGAAGGATGCGAAATGTGCGGCAGTTAATTTAATTTTCTAGAGTTCGTAAAATGGAGAAAAGGCGTTTGATGGTATCAAGCGCTTTTTTTATCTAAACAGCTAAGACATGATCAAAGACACTCTTCAAACCCGCCTCGACAAATTGATGCCCTCGACACCGGCGCAATTTGGTATCATGACTCCTCAACACATGGTTGAGCATTTGATACTCACTTACAAACTTTCTTACGGACGGATAAAAATCCCGGAATTTGAACCCACCGAAAAACAACTGGCGCAAAAACAGGCCTTGATCTTTTCTGATCTCACTTTTCCAAGAGGAATCAAAGCACCCGGATTGCCTGAAACGCTCATGGAATTGAGATACTCAAATCTTGAAGAGACTAAAAATGAACTTCTAAAATCAGTAGAAGCATATTATCAAACGTTTGATCAGCAGCCTGATCTTAAAACAATGCATCCAAGGTTTGGAAAACTATCCTTTGAGGAATGGGAAAAATTTCATGCAAAACATGTCGAGCATCATTTGGGACAATTTGGGATTTGACCAAATAGGATTATCGGCAATAGCCTCACGATCCAAATAGGCTATGATTTAAGGGTCGGATGCTTAGACTGCGCCCAGCACAAGCGAACGAAGGATTTCAGATATTCACCTTTTCGATACCTTTCCAAAGTTTGCAAAGCCTTCAGGTAAAAAAGCGGAGATATAACCAATCCAGGCATCAGGCTCAATGCCTCAATCAATGCTCCAAAGGGGAAACCCCTCCTGACACCAAAAATTTCATTACGTCAGAACTTCGGACCCCTTTCAAGGGCTTGACTTTCTCTTTATTGACGAGAAAAACATTCCCAGAAACATTGTAACTGTGTGGAAAATAAACCGCCACCTTATCCTGAAGATCAATCACCGTCAAATCTTCCTGTGTAATAAATCCAAGCCGACTCATTGTATCTGAGATTTCGACTATTACCGGAGAACTAAACTTCTTCTTTTCTCCTACAAATGCCCCCATCAAATCTTTGATGGAAGTATAAAGTAGATTCACAAAAGGAATTTTGAATACTCCCCGTTCAAACCAGTCAAACAGGGGCTTGGTGAAGAACAAACTCGCGAGATAGCCTACAAAGGTGATCAATCCCAAAACCATCAAAATCCCTATCCCCGGAATAGGGACAGGAATCAGGTTGTCCAAAAAAAGAAATATCTCATAAACAATATAAATGGTGACAACCAAAGGGGTTAAAAATAACAGCCCTCGAAAAAAATAGGAGAGAATTCTTCGATAGGTAAAGGCCATAGGTTTTCACAATCAGTTTAGAACAGGACTTTCTCAAAAAGCCTTCCAAAGCATAGTTAAGCATTCCCGGAGAAAACACAAACTGGTGGAAATTTAAAAATTTCAAATCTCCACCAGCTTTAGGGCAGATCAGATCCTCCTAGACTGTATTGGTTGAGGAAAACTGAATTTAATCCAAGAGTTTAATTTTTACACTTCTGTAATAGATCACACTCTCAGGGTCATGGGCCTGAAGAGCGATAGTTCCTCGGTCAAACTTTTTTTCTCCGGCATTGGCAGGTCTGTTTTGATCCTCAGATTCATCATATTCCATCACCACTTTATCGTTGATCTTCACGGTCGCTTTGTCACCATTGACAATGATATGATAGGTATACCATTCTCCGTCATTGACATAGACCTCTCGGACATCATTGAAAGAATAAAGACTACCTGATTTTCTCCAGTCTCCGTGTGATTGGTTCACCTGAACTTCGTAGCCTTTATTCGGCCATCCGGTTTCTTGGTAGGTAGTATGGATGAAAATACCAGAATTAGCCTTAGGCATAGTCTTGACCTCCACTTTTAGCTCGAAATTTTTGAAATCATGATTGCCGACCGGTCCGGCATAAAACGCATGGGCACGAGGTCCGTCTACTTTAATCGTTTTATCCACCACTGAAAAAGAGGCCTGATTTTCAGAAATTTTCCATCCTTCCAGATTCTTGCCGTTGAAAAGTTCAATCCACTTACCCTTCTGCGCAAAACCGGAAATGGAAAAAAGAAACACGAATACAAATGCAAATAAATTCTTCATATGTTTTGGGTTTGAGTTATGATAGTGAAAGATAATTAAGAATAAGACGTGTCCATGTACCGCAAAAATAAAAAGGCTCTGAAGTTACCCCCAGAGCCTAAAATCTACTAAGTTTTGATTTTAAAGGTCAATACCCATAAAGGACATAAACGCAATTCCCATCAAACCAGTCAGAAGCATGGTGATTCCAAGGCCTTTGAGTCCGTTGGGTACTGCGGAATACTTCAATCGCTCTCTGATTGCCGCCAGGGCAACGATAGCAAGCATGAAACCAGTTCCAGAACCAAATCCATAAACAGCCGATTCTGCAAAAGTATAATCACGCTGAGCCATGAAAAGCGATCCACCCAAAATGGC
Organism: Algoriphagus aquaeductus; assembly: GCF_003253485.1. Taxonomy (GTDB): domain Bacteria; phylum Bacteroidota; class Bacteroidia; order Cytophagales; family Cyclobacteriaceae; genus Algoriphagus; species Algoriphagus aquaeductus. The sequence continues at coordinate 134,205 of NZ_QKTX01000008.1, forward strand.
ACAGTTTACCGCGATCAAAGGGAGGAAGATACCCAATTGCCCGTACAGAGCTGGTGCAAACTTCTCCACAATCATCTCTACCAATTGAACCATCGCAGCGATGATGGCGATAAACATGATGAATCTTAAGAAAGATAGGTCAATCGTCGCAAGGCTAGCATTAGCCCAAGTCAAAGCTCCCTCTTTCAATACAAACTCGTTCAAAAGCCAGTTGACTGGAGTGGTCACCGATAGTACAAATACTACCGCAGCACCAAGTCCCAAAGCTGTGCTGACTTTCTTGGAAACGGCCAAAAAGGAACACATCCCAAGGAAGTAAGCGAAAATCATATTGTCGATAAAAATCGACCGAATACCTAAGCTGAATAATTCCATTTTAATTCCTTTTTAGTGTTCAACGTAACCTGTCTTAGTTCTCTGTACCCAGATGATCAAACCCAGGATGATAAAAGCTCCCACTGGAGAAACCATCAAGCCGTTGGTCGCCAACTTGAAGTCAGGACCGAAAATGCTGGAAACGTAATCAAATACAGGTACTCCGAATACGGAACCTGAGCCCCATAGCTCTCGGAAGAAAGCCACCGTCAAGATAATCCAGGAATATCCAAGAGCGGAACCCAAACCATCCAATACTGAATCATAAGGTTTATTTCCCAAGGCAAATGCTTCCAGTCGACCCATTACGATACAGTTGGTAATAATCAGACCGATAAATACGGATAATTCCTTATACATATCGTACGCAAAGGCTTTCAGCACCTCACTCACCAGAGTCACCAATGTAGCTACTACGGCTAGTTGTACAATGATTCGAACCCGGCTAGGGATCGTGTTTCGCATCAACGAGATCACAAAGTTGGACATCGCAATAACAAATATTACAGAAATCGCCATGACCAAGGTAGGCTTCATTTGGGTGGTAACTGCTAGTGCAGAACAAATCCCCAATACCTGGATAGTTACCGGATTGTCATCCACCAAAGGATCAGTAACCAGTTTCTTTCTGCGTTTTGAGAATAAGGGCTCAGCCGGCTTTTTCTCAATCGCTTTTTCTACTGTTTCAGTACTCATTTTTCAGAAATTCTTTGAGTTGAAAATAAATTAAAGACCGGCTACTGCCTGGTTGGATGTCTTATTCTTGATATAAGCCTGGTAGTGCCCCAAATAAGCCTTAAGCATATTGTTCACACCTGTAGCCGTGATCGTAGCACCAGACATCCCATCCACTTTGTGAGCATCAGAAGAATAATCTTTCCCTTCACCTTTTTGCATTTGAACGGCTACTAATTCACCGGACTCATCAAAAATTTTCTTTCCCACGTATCTAGCCTGCAAGCTACCTTCGGTAATTCTCGCTCCTAATCCGGGAGTTTCACCTGCGTGTGCCAGGGTAATACCCGCTATCGTATTCATATCTGTCTCCAGAGCCATGTATCCCCAAATCGCATCCCAAAGTCCTGCTCCATAAAGCGGGAAGATGTAGGATTCTACTGCCTCAGGATTTCCTTCGGCATGGAACATGAAAACCGGGTACTGTCTTTTATCGGCAGGTTTTTTATAATCCTTTGCAATCTCCACTTTTTCTGCTTCCACTCCGGAAATTTCTTTCCCGTTAATATCTACCACCGTGGCAGAAATTCGAGTGGCGTAGAATTCATTGATTTGCTGAGGAGTCATGTTGTCAATTTCACTCGGATCAATCACGGCTCCAAGAATTTGCTTTTTCTTATCCAAAGCAATTGCTTCCTGCTGTAAAGGCCCCAAAACTTGGGAAGTGCCAGACAGGAGTAACCCAAGAACGATTGTCAAAATCGCCGAGAAGACGATGATGTATGTATTAGACTGTTGCACGTTGTATCCTCCTTGTTTTATTAGCTTTTACTACATAATAATCAACCAATGGTGCCATCACATTCATGAATAGAACCGCAAGCATGATTCCCTCCGGATAGGCAGGATTTGTCACTCGGATGATTACGGTCAAAACACCAATCAGAATTCCATAAATCCATTTACCTGTTTCCGTTTGAGCGGCAGATACTGGATCCGTAGCCATAAAGACTACCCCAAATGCCAAACCACCCATTACCAAATGATATTGAGCAGGCATGGCCATGTATTCGTTTACAGCCAGTGCGTTCATCACCAATCCCATGGCGTAAGCGCCGCCAAATCCACCAACAATAATTTTCCAGCTTGCTACACCTGTCGCTACTAAGATGACGGCCCCTACTAAGGCCATCAGCGTAGATGTTTCACCTATAGATCCTGGGATCCAGCCCATGAACATATTAAGGAAGCTAAAGTCAGCGCCAAAGGAGGCATTATGGGAAGAAAGTGCTTCTACAGCAGGTGTACCTTCCACTCCGGCGTTGTAGGCCACCGCGAGTGCGGTCGCTCCTGAAAATCCGTCAACGGCAGTTTTTTCTCCCAGATAAGTCCACACTTGATCCCCGGAGATCTGTGCCGGATAGGCAAAATACAAGAATGCACGGGCGGTCATTGCCACATTGAGGATGTTCATGCCCGTACCTCCGAAAACTTCCTTGCCGATTACGACAGCGAAAATTGTCGCTAAAGCAACCTGCCAAAGAGGAATGTACGGAGGCATTACCAGTGCAATCAACATTCCGGAAACTAGGTACCCTTCAGAAATGGGGTGATTTCGGATCACACAGAACGTGAATTCTGTCAACAAGCCAACCGCATAGGAAACGATCAGAATAGGAAGCACAGAAAGTGCACCGAAGATCGCCTTGTCAAGGAATGTCGCCTCCTCTCCGGAAGCGATGAAGTGCTGATGACCGATGTTAAGGATACCAAACAGCAAGGCTGGAATCATGGCGATCACTACCGTGATCATCACACGCTTCAAGTCAGTTGCATCTTTAATCTGGGTACCTTTAGCTTTGGTGATCAAATCAGGTGCAAAAGCAATCGTTCTGTGGCCTTCATAAAGAGTATGAAACTTTTCCCACTTGCCACCCTTCTCAAAGTTTGGCTTTATGCTATCGAAGAGATTTTGTAATGCCTTCATATCTTAACTATACATTAATAATTCTATCCCGTGTCTTACCAACTCCTGCAAATCATTCTTGGAAGGATCCACAAATTCACAAAGCGCTACGTCTTCTTCTACCAGCTCATAAAGACCTAACTCCTCCATCTCATCAAAATCCTCTGCAACAATTGCTTTGAACAAATATGTTGGAAGAATATCCATTGGCATTACTTTTTCGAAAACACCGGTCACCACAAACGGACGTTCTTCACCGTGGGTATTGGTGTCCACTTTGAATTCCCCTTTATTAAGAAAGGAGAGCATACCAATCGCTTTGTGGAAGCTAAGTTTGGAAGTACTTGGCTTGATCCATCCCAAGAATTCCTCATAATCACCCTCAGGAATGACTGTGATTTGGTTATGATAAAATCCTAAGAATCCATCCAAATTCACTTTTTCCCCTGTCAACACATTTCCTGAGATCACCCGAACGTGACCCGAATTGAGGTTACCTTTTACGAAAGAAGATACATTCGCTCCGGAATAAGTTTTCACATAGCCGGTTTTGGTCAGTTCAGACCCGGTCAAAGCGATTACTTTTGAGGCATCATAGATACCCTCAAGTACAGCCTTTCCGATCTGGACAACGCCATAAGGACTGACAGTCCAGGCGATTTCGCCTTTGTTGATCGGATCTAAATGATGGATCTGGGTACCCACGTTTCCGGCAGGGTGTGGACCGGAAAATTGGTTGATCTGTGCATTTTTCACTCCTGAGAAAATCGCAGGAGCCGACTTGGAGCCGTCGACATTCAGATGAACTTTTCCTTTTGTCAATTTAGCCAAGGCATCCACGCCAGCCTGGAAATACTTTTCTTCTCCCTGAAGGGTAAATCCAAAATCAGGAGCGAGAGGATGAGTATCAAAAGCAGAGATAAAGATTGCCTTCGGTGTATCTGAAGGGTTGGCAACAATCCCAAATGGTCTTTGGATGATATTTGGCCAAACTCCGGAAGAAGCAAGCTTTGCAGCTAAGGCTTCACGATCCTGATTGAGGTCAATTTTACCAAAGTTTTCGTGGGTGATTGTTTGGTCAGCCAAAATCTTGATTTCAAGGAGCTTTCTTTTCTCACCTCGCTTGATTTCTACGATTTCTCCGGAAACCGGCGCTGCATAGATTACCTGATCCAAGGCTTTGTCGATCAGGATGGGAGTACCGGCCTTGACCGTATCTCCTTCGTTCACAAGGACTTTGGGACGCTGAATCCCGGGAAAGTCCGTTGGCTTAATGGCGAAGGTCGTTGCCGGGGCAAAGTTGGACATCTCCAAAGGAGCCTTTCCAACTAGCTTGAGGTCGAATCCCTTCTTAAGCTTCACTATTTTAGACATATCTGTTTTTGAACTATGAGCTTTTGAAAAACGCCCCAAATCTAAAGAAAAACCTTTTGAAATGGAGGCTTGGTCACATTTATTGTTCGAACTTTTGATTAATCGGACAGGCGGTGAAAATCAGGAATGAACTTAAGCTTGAAGCATGTTTTCTTCCATGGTTTCCACATAGGACTTTACCTGTTCCATCAGCCACATCGGTGTGGAAGTGGCACCACAGATCCCCACCTTATCTCCAGGATGAAACCACTCCGGGTCGAGCTCTGTTTCGTTTTCGATAAAATAACTTCTCGGATTTTCATGGAGACAAACTTGATAAAGTGCCTTTCCATTGGAGCTCTTTTTTCCTGATACGAAAAGAATCACATCATTTTCCTGAGCGAAGCGTTGCAGTTGGGGCTCCCTGTTGGATACTTGCCTGCAGATCGAATCATTGGCGTTAAAGTCCAATTCGGTCAATTCTCCTTTGGCCTTTTTGATGCGGTCTTCTATTTTTTGAGACAATTCGTAGAAACCTTTGGTGCTTTTGGTGGTCTGACTGAAAAGGGTCACCGGCTTTTGGTAATCGATTTTTTCCAGATCCGAATCCTCCATGACTACGATGGCTTTCTCCAAAGTCTGCCCAGTCAGTCCAATGACTTCAGCGTGCCCCTTTTTACCATAGATGACAATCTGTCCATTCTCCCGCTCCATTTTATCGAATGCATTTTTCACTCGGTGCTGAAGCTTGAGTACCACAGGACAGGAGGCATCGATAAGCTCGATATTATTCTCAATGGCTGTTTTGTATGTTTCTGGAGGCTCTCCGTGTGCTCTGATCAACACTTTGCAATTGCTGAGCTCTTGAAGCTGTTCCCTATCGATCACCACGAGGCCTTTTTCTCTCAGCCGCTTGACCTCCATGTCATTATGGACAATGTCTCCCAGACAATAAAGTCCGTCGCTATTTTCCATTTCGTCCTCTGCCATTTTGATGGCAAACTCTACTCCGAAACAGTAGCCTGAGTTTTTATCAATGGTTACCTGCATAGTCCTTTTCCTTTTTTATGACTTCCTTTGCAAGTCCTACGATCTGAGCCACTTGCTCGGCAAAAGCCAACTTACTCGTATCAATTTCAATGGCGTCAGGCATTTTAGTCAGCGGGCTTTCTGCCCGTGAAGAATCAACCCGATCACGCTCTGCCAAATTCTTTTTTATTTCTTCCAGATCAACCAGTTCCCCTTTTTCTAAGAGCTCCTGTTGCCTCCGGGCTGCCCTGGTTTCCAGATCAGCCGTCATGAAAATTTTCAATTCTGCATCAGGAAAAACAACTGAACCTATGTCCCTTCCATCCATCACCACCCCCTTTTTTCTACCCAATCGTTGCTGCTGAGCTACCAATTCCTTACGGATTTCTTTGATGGTTGCCACCTCACTTACACGTTCGGAAACCCGCATGGTTCTGATTTCATCTTCTACATTCAACCCATTAAGGTAGGTCTCTTGCTTCCTGGTATCCGGATTGATTTGAAAGGTAATTTCCAGAGACTTTAATCCCTTTTCGACATCATGAGGATTAGAGGGAGATAAATAGTTTGTTAAAAAATGGAGTGTGGTAGCCCGATACATCGCACCCGAGTCAATGTAAGTGAACCCTAAATCCTTGGCTACTGCTTTTGCCGTCGAACTTTTTCCACATCCCGAATATCCATCTATGGCGATGACGATTTTACCCATCAAAAAAGCTGTCTTGGTTTACTGCTTAATTTTGGGCAAATATAGTAGTTTTAATCTTAAACCATCCCGAAAGACTCCCCCCACTGGGAGTAAATAGTCTTGAAATTCACTGATTTTTATCAATCTACCCATGAACATACAAGCCAACTTAGTAGACATCCCTAGCAAAAAGATTTACCCCGCCAAAGTGGCTGTGCAGGGTGGAAAAATCACCCAAATCCAAGAAATCCAACCCGATAAAGAGCTCCCTTTTTTAATGCCGGGATTTATCGATGCCCACGTTCACGTGGAGTCTTCCATGCTGGTTCCTTCGGAATTTGCCCGACTGGCCGTGGTGCATGGGACGGTCGCCACGATCTCAGACCCCCACGAGATCGCCAATGTCTGCGGCATGCAAGGCGTAGAATACATGATCGAAAACGGCAAACAGGTGCCCTTCCACTTTTTTTTCGGCGCGTCTTCCTGCGTGCCGGCCACTCCATTTGAAACCGCCGGAGGAGAAATCAATGCTGCCGATATCGAAAATCTGATGGCTCGACCCGAGATTCTTTACTTGGCCGAAATGATGAACTGGCCGGGGACAGTTCATCGAGATCCTGTAGTGATGGAAAAAATCCGGATTGCTCAGAAATACGGCAAACCCATCGACGGCCACGCGCCTGGCCTGATGGGAGAACTGGCAGAAAAATATGTGTCCGCAGGGCCAAGCACGGATCACGAATGCTTCACTTATGCCGAAGCCTTGAGCAAAATCAAACTCGGGATGAAAATCTCCATTCGGGAAGGTTCGGCCGCCAAAAACTTTGAAGCGCTGATTGATCTGATCGACGACTATCCCGATATGATTCTATTTTGCTCCGACGACAAGCATCCTGACAATCTGGCCATCAGTCATATCAATGAACTCGCCGCCCGAGCAATCGCCAAGGGAAAAGAGGTGTTTGACGTGCTGAGAGCAGCCTGCCTCAATCCCATTACTCACTATTCCTTACCGGTGGGTCAAGTCCGGGAAGGGGATCCAGCTGATTTTATTCTGGTCAAGGATCTGGAACAGTTTGAAGTCCTGGCCACTTATATCAAAGGCCAAAAGGTGGCCGAAAACGGAAAGACACTCATTCCCCGAGTCAACAATGAGGTCATCAATAATTTCAATACCTCGCTGAAAAAATCGGAAGATTTTCAACTCTACGCCTCCGGCACAAAAGTAAGGGTAATCGAAGCTCTCGACGGGCAACTGATCACCCCTGAGATCGAGGAAGAAATTTTGATTCACGACGAATTTGCAGAACCTAACCTGGAAAAAGACATTCTGAAAATCACCGTGGTCAACCGCTATCAGGATGCTCCTCCTGCGGTGGCTTTTATCAAAAACTTCGGTCTGAAAACCGGGGCCATCGCTTCTTCAGTCGGACATGACTCTCATAATATCATTGCAGTGGGAATCGATGACGAGTCTATCAGCAGAGCGGTGAATCTCCTGATCAAAGCAAAAGGCGGAATTTCAGCAGTTTCGGGAGAAAAGGAGGAGGTTCTCCCGCTACCCGTAGGAGGGATCATGTCTCCAGAAGACGGCTATCAGGTGGCCGAAGCCTATACCCGAATCGACCGGATGGCCAAGGAAATGGGTTCTAGCCTGAATTCCCCCTTTATGACCCTGAGCTTTATGGCCTTGCTGGTGATTCCGGATTTGAAATTGAGTGATAAGGGGTTATTTGATGGAAGGAATTTTAAGTTTATTGAGGTTTTTTCAGGAAATGATTAAATCCTTAAGTTTAATTTTCCGTTCGGAGAAAAATAAAGCCCCCAACCTAACAGAATAAACCCAAGCTATATTTTGCCTCAACGTAAAGTCAGAAAATACTTCTCAATCCTTTTTTCAGGAGTTTTAGCCGTTTTCCTTTTTTCATTCACCTTCATCAGTGACCCCTTACCCAGGATTATCGCTTCTTTCCAACGATACCTTGCTGAGCTACCTGAGGAAAAAATCTACCTCCACCAAGATCGGCAAATTTACGCCTCGGGAGAAACGATTTGGTTCAAAGCTTACCTGACCCAAGGACCTTTTCTCCTTCCCTCCACGCTTAGCAGCACAATCTATGTCGAATTGATCGATGCTCAAAATCAACTCATCCAAAAGGAAATCATTTATTCGCCGGATGGCTTTGGCAGCGGCCAACTTCCTCTACCTGATTCCTTGCAATCGGGCACTTACCTCCTGAGAGCTTATACCCAATGGATGAAAAACGTTGGGGAGGAATATTTCTTTCAGCGCCCCATCAAGGTTCTCTCCGAATTTTCTTCTCCCCGTCCACACGCTCAAACAGTCTCCGAACTTGATCTCCAATTTTTCCCGGAAGGGGGAAATCTGGTGGAGGGAATTCTCAGCAAGGTCGCCTTCAAAGCCTTGGATTCAAATGGCTTGGGCAAGAAAGTCAAAGGAAAAATCTTTGAAGGAACTCGGGAAATTGGATCATTCGAAAGCAATGTTTTAGGCATGGGTGTATTCGCCTTATTGCCCGAAAAAGGAAAAACCTACACTGTCCAAATCGAAGGGGATGATCAAACCTTCTCTTTGCCGGCCGCATTAGAATCAGGACTGATCATGGCTGTGACCAATTCCCCAAAATCCGATGAAGTGGTCATCAAGTTTTTGACTTCGGGTAAGTCTCCCGGAAAATCCGTTTTTCTGGTGGCTCAAAGTCGCGGGCTGGTTTGTGCTACGGGACAAGTGGACCTTTCCAATCAGGTCGCTTTTGTAAGAATCAAGAAAAAAGAATTCCCAACCGGAATCGCCCAGTTAGCTGCCTTAGATGAAAATGGGGTTCCTCTGGCGGAGCGGCTTATTTTTATCGATCACCAGGATCATTTACAGATCAAAATCACCACTGACAAGGCTACCTATCAGCCCCGAGAACGGGTACGACTGGACATCGAGGCAAAAACCAAGGAGGGCAAACCCGCCATCGCCAATCTTTCACTCAGTGTGGTGGATGCGGAACAGTTGGAAGAATCTGAACATGGAACCTCCATCCTCACTCACCTCTTACTTACTTCCGAGCTCAAGGGGCACATTGAAGAACCCGGCTATTATTTCCATACCAAAAACTCCGATCGGGAAGAAGCCTTGGATTATTTGATGCTCACGCAAGGCTGGCGAAAATATACCATAATGGAGGCCTTGACGGGGACTCTTCCAGAGGCAAAATTTCCAAAAGAGCAGGGAATTACCATTCAAGGAACCCTTAAAAATACAAAAACAGGCCAAGCAGAGGCAGGAGGAACGATTTCCTTTCTGTCTCTCTATCCGGTAATTTCCTCGGAAAAAACGGTTACTGACACAAATGGAAAGTTTGAGTTGCGGGATCTTATCTTTTTTGACTCCACAGGAGTAATACTGGAAGGAAAATCGAAAAACAACCGAACGGACTTAGAGATCCTGTTGGAAAATGACGCTAAAAGGCCTTCTTCAGTGGCTTGGAACCCAAATCAATGGCTTGGAAATACAGCTTCTGAACAAAAATTCATTTCCGAATCCACACTTAGAAAAAATATCAACCGGGCCATCGATCTCGACACGACAGCCTTTGTTCTGGATGGAGTGGAAATTCGGGGCAGAAAAATAGAGGAACCGAACTTCGGCCCACGAATCTATGGCAGCGGTACAGTCAACATGCAGGTAGCCGGAAATCCCGCTTTGGAAAATCTACTTCACCCGTTGGATCTGATCAAAGGCCGAGTTGCAGGCGTACAAGTCATCGGCAGTGGACAAACTTGGTCGGTAATCATCCGGGGTGTGGGGTCGATAAACAGCTCTTTAGAACCCCTGATCTTGGTGGATGATATTCCGGTTCAGTTGGAGTTTCTACATACCATTCCCGTACAGGAGATCGAGCGATTTTCGGTATGGAAAGGTGCCGATACCGCCATTTTCGGAGCTCGGGGAGCCAATGGAGCGATTACTTTTTATACCAAAAAAGGTAACTCCTCAGACAAACTGGATACTCAGCCTTTACGAAAGCCCAATCCCAAAGGACTGAGAGGATACCAGGTGGAACGGGAGTTTTACTCACCCACCTACCTTCCGGAAGATTTACCTTCCCCAAGACCCGGCCGCAGATTAACGCTCTTTTGGGCACCCATGATCCAAACCGACTCTACGGGAAAGGCGTCGGTCATATTCTACAACTCGGATCGGGAAACCACGATCAAGGCTGAGGCCGAGGGAATAAGTCAGGAGGGGAAAGCGGGAAAATCCAACTACTTTTATTCAATTAAAAAGGACTTGTAATTAAAAATGAGAAAATTATTTAGACTACTCACATTCAGTATTTTATTAAGTTGTTCGCCTCAGAATAAAGAGTCAACATTTTACTTAGATCAAGAAGCAGAGTACCCCATCTTGCTATCAGAAGTGCTAGAAAAAGATTTCTGGGAATTATTCAAGCTCGAAAGTGCAATTGAGTTAAAACTCTCCCAAGACTATTTTATTTCAACAATTTATCGACTTAAAGTACATCAAAACGAATACTTCGCTCTGGATGAGACCTTAGGAAATTTAATTCGATTTGATTCGAATGGTAAACCACTCAATCGAATTGGGAAAATCGGAGAAGGTCCCGAAGAGTTGCCTAATTTCTCAGATTTTGGAATAGATGAGAGAGGGAATATCGTGATTGGAAGTGGATCCGGGAGGAAAGCATCCATTTATTCCAAGGAAGGTGAATTCCTTTACAGTATCAAATTCAAAGACCAGTTGGATCAGCTGGCGGTAGGCAACAACCATATTTTTGCATCCTTGACTTACTTTAATCAACTCAATAAGAATTTGGCCATCTACAACCTCGAAGGTGATACATTAAGGACCTATTTTCCATACAGTTCAGATGTATTTCCCATTTTACTAAAAAACATATCAGGACACCTTACCACGAATTTTAGCGGTTCAATCTTGTTTAATGAACCTGCCTCAGCCAAAATATTTGAAATCAACGAGGAGCTGGAAATCAAACCAAAATTTCAATTCATTTCTGACACTGAACTTTGGGAAGAAAACGATAGACACAACCTCAACGGTTTTTTTGAAACACTTGGTGCTGCAAAACTCACTCATCTTAGAAGATTTTATGAAGAATCGGATCGATACCTTTTGTTCAATTTAAATAAGAAGCAAGACCAAGTTGTACGATACGTGATTGACCCAAGAATTGGCTTCTTTGATAAAAAAACCGGAAAGGCTTATTTAAGTAAAAAATCAGAATCGCTAGTGTTTACGGAAGGGCCTTTAGTTGCTGACCGGAATAATTTTACACTTTCAATTCCAAAGCAGGAATTAAAGAAACTGGTAGACAATGATCCAAATTGGTCAGGAATAAAAAATTTCATTGAGTTCAGTACCATTGAAACAGAAGAATACGACTCTCCGATTCTGTTGAAGTTTAGCGTTAGGGAGTAATTTCTGAATTTCCTGCTAAGATTCTTTCCCAAAAGCAGCGAAGAAAACCCTCCAAGGGTTCGGAACCCTTGGAGGGTTGAAGCCCCTAAAACTCCGAAGTAAAGTGGAACTCAATTTCGGGGTAGTTGTCCTGCACCATTTGTAGCCATGACTTGGACTCGGCCATAAAGACCAACTTGTCGTCCTTGTCTCGGGCAATGTATCGATTCTTGGAGCGCACAAATTCATCCAATTGTTTTTTGTCCTTGCAGCTGATCCAGCAGGCCTTGTATAGGTTCATCGGATGAAACTCCACGGTGGCGTTGTATTCGTTTTTCAATCGGAATTGAATCACTTCAAATTGAAGTTGCCCGACCGTACCGACGACTTTCCGCTGTCCCATTTCGAAGGTGAATAGCTGCGCCACGCCTTCCTCCATCAATTGCTTCAGTCCTTTTTCCAATTGCTTGGTCTTCATCGCGTCCTTGTTGACCACCTCTCGGAAGATCTCCGGAGAAAAGCTCGGAATCCCCGTGAAGACCATGTTTTCCCCTTCGGTCAAGGTGTCTCCGATCTTTAGATTTCCTGTATCGTAAAGTCCGACAATATCCCCCGGAAAAGCCTCATCGATGATTTCCTTGTCCTGAGCCATAAACTGGGTCACATTGGAAAAACGAAGCGGCTTGGGTCCACGGACATGGTTGTAAGGCTTATTTCGCTCAAATTTACCCGAGCAGATTCTTAGGAAAGCGATTCGGTTCCGGTGATTCGGATCCATATTGGCGTGGATCTTAAAGACAAAGCCGGAGAATTTGGACTCTTCGGGATTTACTTCCCGCACATCGGTATCCCGACTCTTTGGAGTGGGGGCGATTTTGATGAAGGTGTCCAGCATTTCATTTACGCCGAAGTTATTTACTGCTGAACCGAAAAAGACAGGGGCGATTTTCCCTTCTAGATACTCATTCACATCAAAATCAGGGTACACTCCCTCGATCAGATCCACATCTTCCCGGAGCTGAGCTGCATTTCCCGGGCCGATCAAGGCATCAAGTTGCGGGTCATCCAAGTTTTCAAACACCTGACGGTCATCGCTGAGCTTTCGCTGCGAAGGAGTGAAGAGGTTGAGCTTTTTCTCATAGAGATTATACACTCCTTTGAAGCCTTTTCCCATCCCGATTGGCCAGGAAAGCGGACGAACTTTGATATTAAGCTTGGTTTCTACCTCATCCAACAAATCATAAGGATCTCGGCCTTCCCGGTCAAGCTTATTGATAAAGCAGATCACCGGGGTATTTCGCATGCGGCAGACTTCCATCAGCTTTTCGGTCTGGATCTCAACGCCTTTCACACAATCGATGACCATGATCACGGAATCCACCGCAGTCAAGGTACGGTAGGTGTCCTCCGCGAAGTCCTGGTGACCCGGCGTATCAAGGAGGTTGATTTTGACATCCTTGTATTCAAAACCCATCACCGAAGTCGCCACGGAAATGCCCCGTTGCTTTTCGATTTCCATCCAGTCGGATTTGGTAGCGGTGTCAATTTTGTTGGACTTGACAGCACCAGCGGTCTGAATTGCCCCTCCGAAAAGGAGCAACTTTTCGGTCAAAGTGGTCTTTCCCGCATCCGGGTGTGCAATAATGGCAAACGTTCTCCGCTTTTTGATTTCCTCGGTCAAACTCATGGGTAGTAAAATTCAGGGGGCAAAGGTAAGAAAATGGATTTACGATTTTTGAATTACGATTTACGATATCAAACCGAACCTCAACCCTGATTTTCAAAGGCTCAAACTTGTGGGTAAAAGGTTGAAGTCCAGTTTCCCGTCGTAAATCGTAAATCTGCCTTCGTAAATTCGCTAATATTCCAAAATCCCCTCGGTAATAAACTGTGAAGCATCCTCCAGATTGCCCAATAGCATAATTCGGAAAGTGGTGCCTTTGCCGACTTCAGAGTTTTTGACAAAAATCTTCCCTCCATGGTAGCCTTCTACGATGCGTTTGGCCAAAGTCAAGCCCAAGCCCCAACCCCGCTGACGAGTGGAAAAACCGGGGTTGAATACTTTTCGAAAGTTCTTTTTTTCGATGCCTTTTCCGGTATCAGTGATATCCACAATGACATATTTATCGCTGTCCTGTATGATATCAATAGTAATCGTGCCTTTCCCCTTCATGGCATCGACTGCATTTTTGCAGATATTTTCCACCACCCATTCAAAAAGGGGTTTGTTCATCATGGCATCTAAGTCCTTGGAATCAGAATTGATAAACATGTCTACCTTGGTAGAAATTCTCGGTCGCAAGTAGGTGATGGTTTCTTCGATGACTTGGTACAGATTTTCTGGCTGAATGACTGGCTTACTCCCTATACTGCTAAATCGTTCGGTCACCATTCGGAGCTTGACCACATCTTTGTCCATTTCCTGGATGATTTCCTTGTTTTCTTCCCAAACGGGAGAATTTCTCAGGTAGTCAATCCACGCCATCAGAGAAGCAATAGGCGTCCCGAGTTGATGGGCCGTTTCTTTCGTCAAACCAGCCCAAACGCGGTTTTGCTCGGCGATTTTACTTTGATTGAAAAGTGCATAGGCCAATGCTCCAAAAAGCAAAATAACCGCAAGTTGGACGTAGGGATAATAACGAAGATTGGTCAGCAATTCAGAATTGCGGTAGTACACTCGGATATCGGCCTCCTGAAGGTAAATGGGCTCGTATTCCTCCTGCATCTCGAGCAGTTCCTTGTCTAAGGTTTTAACAGAATCCGCCTGATTGGCATTCTTTTTAAACTTGATATTCCGGAATTCAATCGGCTCACCTGCGGCATCCACCATGATGATGGGAATAGAATAATTCTGCTGAATGATTTCCTGGTTGATAAAGGTGAGGTTTTCGGAAGTGGTAGCGGCATATTCCAATGCCGAGGACAGCAATTGAATCTGCCTGCTTTCTCTTTCCCTGAGTTCATCCACCAAGAGATTGGTATACCAAATCGACCCAGAACCAATTAGAATAGAAACAAAAAATACCAGCCATTTAACCTGTTTTTTGTTTTGATAAAAATCGATCGAAGTCAGATCCTGAAACCTATTTTTCATTCGTTGGGAAAATGCTTACTGAGTAAGAAACTCAAGAATATTCTGATTTAGTATACTGAATTAATGATTTGGATTCAATTATTCAGTCATGAGAAAAATAGGTCAATTAGGCTTGGAAAAAAAATAACCATCAAAATCAGACTCCGTCCAATCCTATTGACTCGATCGGATCCATTTCCAAAGAATTTTATACGTTGGCTTGGTCCCATGCATCAGGATTCCGATTCTGTAAATCTTACCTGCCAACCAAGTGGTAAACAGGAATCCGAGTACCAACAACCCAATGGACAAGGCCAATTCCCAGAAAGGAACTCCATAACTGATTCGACCCATCATGGCTATAGGCGAGGTCAAAGGAACCATGGATAGCCAAAAAGAGGTGGTGGAATTGGGTTCTTGAAGCACAAAAACAAACAAACCCATATAGGCTACGATCAAGGGAATAGTAATGGGAAACATAAACTGTTGCGCATCTGAAGGCGCATCAACTGCTGACCCAACCGCTGCAAACAAGGCTCCATACAACAGATAGCCTCCCAAAAAGTAAATTATGAAGTTTACTACAATGGCAACAAAATCAATCCCTTGGATGACCATCAGGATGTCTGCAAGTTCACTACTATCCGGCGTAGCTTGTGCCATCTCTGGGTTAGCGAGTTCCATGGCTTGTTGTTGAGGCATTTGCATACCCAATACTCCTGTCACGAGTGTGGTAAGTGTCCCAATCAAGACCACCCAAATCAGAAACTGAGTCAGTCCCACTGCCCCAATCCCCACAATTTTACCCAGCATCAGCTGAAAGGGCTTCAGTGAAGAAACTAATATCTCGACAATTCGACTGGATTTTTCCTCGATCACTCCCTGCATGATCTGATTTCCATAGACAAAAATGAAAATGTAAATCAAGATACCGGCTAAAAACCCAATGGCATAGTTAACGGTGGCATCATTGATCTTTTCCTCGCCAGATTCTCCTAAGGTGACCGATTGAATCGAAACTTGGGTTCGGATTTCTTTTAATACGGTTGGATCTATCCCTTTATCGTAAAGACGCTGATCTTCTATTTTCCGCTTGAGGGCAGATTCCAAATAGCTCATCAGACTCATACTCGGATTTTCAATCCCGAAAAACTGAATTCCTTTTGGATTGGAGATCTCCATCTTTGGGATGTATAAAAACCCATAACGCTCGCCCTCCTGAACCATTTTTTTGGCCTCTTCAGGGTCATTTATAGAGGAAGTAAAAGCATATTGCTCTGAACTTTCCATAAAAAACAAACCCGTCTCATCGATGACCTCGATGATCCTCAGCGATTGATTTTCCCTTTCCGAAACCGCGATCCAAACAAAAATCCCCATGATCGCCGGGAAAATAAGTGGAGTAAGCAAGGTCGCTATTAAAAAGGATTTCTTTTTGACCCTTGCCAAATACTCTCTTTGAATGACCAGGAAAATCTTATTCATATTGGGTTGCCTTTACCTGGTGAATAAAAATCTCCTCCATTGATGGCACTTTTTCCTTAAACTCCATCACTTCACCGTACTCCATCAATTCTTTAAGCAACTGATTGGGTGATCTCCCATTCAGAGGTAAAGAAAAATTAAATGCGCGATCTTCGTCATGCCTAACTTTCCAGTCCTGCGGTAAATCCTGCAGAAGGTTGATCAGAGAAATCGAAAATTCTTGTGGCCGAAAACTGTTCTTAACTTCTCGGATGGTACCATCGAGTATTTTTCTCGACTTATGAATCATGGCCACATGGTCGCAGAGTAATTCTACTGACTCCATTCTGTGGGTACTGAGAATCACCGTGGTACCTTTAGCTTTCAACTCCAGAATTTCATTTTTAATAATCTCTGCATTGACCGGGTCAAACCCGGAAAAAGGCTCGTCCAAAATCAACAGTTTAGGCTCATGAATAACCGTGGAAATAAACTGGACCTTTTGGGCCATCCCCTTGGATAGGTCTTCTATTTTCTTTTCTTTCCACCCTCCGATTTCCAGCTTTTCAAGCCATATTTTGACTTTTCCTTTAGCTTCCGACTGATCTAGACCTTTCAATCTGGAAAAGTAGATCAGTTGATCCCAAACGGTCATCTTCTTATACAAACCTCGCTCCTCGGGCAAATAGCCAATCTTTCGGATATCATCAGGCGAAAGGGATTTGCCGTCAATCTCTACCGTCCCGCTGTCTTGTTCGATGATTTGGTTGATAATTCGGATGAGCGTTGTTTTTCCTGCACCATTTGGACCGAGTAGGCCAAAAATCATACCCTGCGGGACTACTAAATCCACATCTGTCAATGCACGATGGTTTGAATAAGCCTTATTGAGCCGGGTGATTTTGAGCATCGGATTTTATTCCACTGTAATTGAACCAACTCCCACATCCAAAATCAATTCTAATAGCCTCGGGTCTGAAGCACTAAATCCCTTTGTCACGTAAGTTTCTTTATCCAGTGATTTTAGATATTTCGGCAAAGAAGTCCGGCACATGGGAGTGGTTTTCATTTTAATTTTGATGGGGTAAGTATCAGATGGGAGCTTAAGATTGACTGTTCCTCCACCAACTGCGGCGATTACCTGGCATCCGGCAGACATTCCATCGCTGAAATTCAGGTCAATTTTACCATAATTGACTTCTAAAATGATTTTTTTTGAATTGGTGAAATTTGCCCTTTGCACTTCAACCTTACCCATATTCAAAGTCACCAACAAAGTATCCATTGCCACCTGATTGGGCGCATCGGATCCATAGCGAATGACAACATCTGCACTGGCACTTTTAACTTTAAAATTGGAAACGGGGATTTGAGACAGATCAAAATCTGCCGCCCCCATTCCTAAGTTAAAATCGAGTTCATACAGGTAATTTGATCCCAAGCCTATATCCCATGAGTGTTCAAAGTCTGTTTCTGATGAAAAGAGCTTAGAAGTGATGCTTTTGCCCAGGTTATCAGATTCGACATTTTTATGGATTAAGGTTGCATCAAGAATATTTCTCTTGATGGAATACCTAAAATCAGGAAGGACATTAGATTTGGATAAGTGTCCGTGAATATAAAGTGGCTCGAGGGTTTTGACTCTTTTCAGCTGAGTCAAACTTTTGTAGGTGGTAAAATTGAGTTGGACTAGGTCAAAGTCTTTTTTCTCCGAAACCTTATATTCTTTTACAAATTGTGCCTTGCTGGGTAATCCACCCGCTACAATCAGAAATAGAAGCAGACACAGTTTTTTCAGCATACGGTTGGTACGGGGCGACTCAGAAAAGGTTTATGAAAAATATAAAAAAAGCCAGAATCAAATCTGGCTTTTTGATGAATTAGAAAAATTCCTTCATTTTATCAAAGAAGGATTTCTCTTGTTTTCCTGGATCAGGTTTGAAATTTTCTGAATCTTTCAATCTTTCAAGAGTAGCCCGTTCTTCCTTAGAGAGCTGTGTAGGAGTCCAAACATTGACCATTATTAATTGGTCGCCTCTACTATATCCGTTGATATCTTTGATGCCTTTCCCCTTTAGCCTCAACATTTTTCCACTTTGGGTACCTGCATCAATTTTGATTTTCACTTTCCCGTCAATAGTTGGAACTTCTACAGAATCTCCTAAAGCGGCCTGAATAAAGGAAATATGCAGATCATAGATTACATTGTTTCCCTCTCTCTGGAAAATCCCTTCTTCAGCTTCCTCAATTACAATGAGTAAATCCCCTGGAATTCCTCCCGGGGTTTCATTTCCTTTCCCTGACATGCTGAGTTGCATACCTTCGCCCACACCACCAGGAATATTGATCGAAATGACTTCTTCTTTGATTATAAGTCCTCGGGAGTCCGCGTCGGCTGGTTTTTTGTCAACTATCTGACCTGCTCCACCACATACTGCACAGGTACTGGCAGAAACCATCTGGCCAAGCATGGTATTTACCACCTTTTTCACCTGACCGGTTCCCTGACATGCTGAGCAAGTCTTAAATGTCACTCCTGGAGCAACAACATGACGCTTGACCTTGATCTTTTTCTCAACCCCGTTGGCAATTTCCTGAAGATTGAGCTTCAGTTTTACCCTCAGGTTTGTCCCTTTCTTGGTACGTCGGCCTCCTCCGCCTCCACCAAAGAAGGATCCAAAGCCTCCGCCACCAAAAATATCTCCAAACTGTGAGAAGATGTCCTCCATGTTCATCCCCCCGCCTCCAAAGCCCCCATTGCCTCCTAGGCCTTGATGGCCAAATTGGTCATATCGGGCTTTCTTGTCAGGGTTACTCAGGACTTCGTAGGCTTCAGCTGCCTCCTTGAATTTCTCTTCCGCTTCAGGGTTATCCGGATTTTTATCGGGATGGTATTGAATAGCGAGCTTACGGTACGCTTTTTTGATTTCGTCCGCACTTGCAGATTTGGATACTCCCAGTATCTCGTAATAGTCTCTCTTTGCCATATCCTATTATGCTCCGGTCACCACTTTGGCAAACCTCACTACTTTTTCACCTAAGGTATATCCCTTTTCTACCACATCAATGACAGCTCCTTTCATGTCATCGGAAGGCGCTGGGATTTGAGTAATGGCTTCTTGGGTGTCGGCATCAAATGGTTTACCAATCAAATCTTCCATGGGTTTTAACCCTTTTGACTCCAAAACCTTCAAAAACTTATGGAAAATCAACTGATTTCCCTCTCGAACTTTGGAGACATCTGTTTCACTTTCAGATGCTCTAAATGCTCTTTCGAAATCATCTACTACAGGAATCAATTCTTTAAGGACATCTTCGGAGGCAGTTTTAATCAAATCAATCCTTTCTTTAGCGGTCCGCTTACGGAAATTTTCAAAATCTGAATACAGCCTAAGGTATTTATCTTTGAGGTCTGCCACTTCTGCTTCCAATTTGGACTCAAGACTTTCAGGCTGGATTTGATCGGTTGACAAATCTGATTCCTGCTGGAGTTTTTCATCTACCAATTGATCCTCCAAGGGCTGATTGGTTTCCTGGTCCATTTGTTCTTTATTTTTCATACTTACTTCACGCAATTTTGAGCGGTAATCGAATAACAAGGACTTTGCCAGAGGGTGTTTGCTGACAAAGTGACATTTTTATGAATGAATCGCCTGCCAGATTAAATCTTTAAGCTTTTCAAGATTAAATTGGCTTACCGATGAAATGAACACATAAGGAATATCTTTGGGCACCTCAGCTTCCATTTCTTTGATCAAATCTTCGTCCAGCATATCAGCCTTGGAAATCGCCAAGATTCGCTTTTTGTCCAATAGCTCCGGATTATATTTCTCCAATTCCTTTAGCAGGATTCTGTATTGCTCCTGCAAGTCGGATGCATCGGAAGGAATCAAAAACAAAAGAATGGAATTTCGCTCTATATGTCTTAGAAAACGAATCCCCAAACCTTTTCCTTCTGCAGCTCCTTCGATGATACCGGGGATATCCGCCATTACAAATGATTTGTCGTCGCGATAGCCCACCACCCCCAAATTGGGCACAAGAGTGGTAAATGGATAATCACCAATTTCAGGTCTAGCTGCTGAAATAGAGGAAAGCAGGGTTGATTTTCCTGCATTTGGAAACCCGACCAGTCCCACATCTGCCAGAAGTTTCAACTCCAGAATAATCCATTCTTCAATCCCAGGTTCGCCTGGCTGGGCAAAATGGGGAGCTTGATTGGTTGCCGTCTTAAAATGGTCATTGCCCAACCCGCCTCGACCGCCTCGTGTTAGGATTACTTCCTGCCCATCTTCTGTAATTTCAAATCGCTTTTCGCCAGTTTCGGCATCTTTGGCTACTGTTCCCAATGGGACTTCCAAAATGACATCCTTACCATCTGCCCCTGTCCTTCTTCCTCCTTCTCCTCCTTTGCCTGGATCAGCAATTACATGCTTTTTGTATTTAAGGTGAAGTAAGGTCCAGAGTTGGGCATTGCCACGAATGATAATATGGCCTCCACGCCCACCGTCTCCACCGTCGGGCCCACCCTTTGGGACATGCTTTTCTCTTCTAAAGTGAACAGAACCAGCTCCACCGGCACCGGATCTGGAACAAAATTTTACGTAATCAATGAAATTGGAATCAGCCATGGTCTGGGAAAGAAAAAGGCTAAGCCCGAGAGCTTAGCCATGTCTTGGAATTGCAAAATTAAGAAAACCTTGGAAATCAGTAGCTATTGATTACTCTTGAGATTTCGTCGAAGATTTCCTCAATCTTACCCACTCCGTTGATATTTTTAAACTTGCCTTGCTTTTCATAGTACGCTGCAACTGGTAAAGTTTCCGCCAAATATACTTTGATCCGAGTGTTGATTTTTTCTTCATCTTGATCATCCGCCCGTCCTGAAGTTTTTCCCCGCTCCTTGATTCGCTCCTTCAAAATATCCTGAGGAACGTCCAAAGCAATCATTCCGGAGATTTTCATCCCGTGCTTTCCTAGCATGACATCCAGAGCTTCAGCTTGTGCGGTAGTTCGGGGAAAGCCATCGAAAATAAAGCCTTTGCTTTCATCTGTAGTATTGATTTTATGCTCTACCATCTGAATGACTACCTCATCTGGTACAAGATGGCCTTCATCCATATATTTCTTTGCGAGATTACCAAGATCAGTTCCTTCTCCGAGATGTTTTCTGAAGAGATCACCGGTAGAAAGATGAGTCAATCCGTAGGAAGCGATGATTTTTTCACTTTGAGTGCCTTTTCCCGCACCGGGAGGGCCAAAAAGAACAATATTTAGCATTACAGGGGTCTTTTTACGTAGTACTTAGCTGATAGATATCCGGAAGATTTCTCCCCAATCCATCATAATCAAGGCCAAAGCCGACGACAAATTTATTGGGAATTTCAAAACCCACATAATGAAGTGGATAATTAAACCTAAAAGCTTCCCTTTTGAACAGTAAAGTGGCAATGCTCAATTTCTTCGGACCCAACCCTGAAAGATGAGAAATCAAATAATTCATGCTGATTCCTGTATCTACAATATCCTCTACCACTACGACATTTTTACCGGTGATACTAACCGATAATCCTAAAACAGATTTGACTTCTCCGGTAGATTCTATACCTGAATAGGAGGAAATCCTTAAAAACTCACAAGAAACAGGCAATTCAATGGATCTTGCCAAATCGGCCATTACTATAAAAGAACCGTTGAGAATCCCCAAAAGGATCAGCTCTTCCCCTTCAAAATCTTGTGTAATCTCCTTACCTAATTCAGAAATTCTTTGGTTCAATTTCTCCTTTGGCAGAAAAATTTCGAAGGTTTTATCATTTACTTGGATTTTGCTCATTTGACAAGATTAGAGTTCTTTCATTAAATAATTGTAAAGAGAGATCATTGAATCCAAATCCTTGAGTGAAACTTTTTCATCCGGAGTATGGACATGATCCTCCGGAGCGCCGATAAAACACCAGTCAATGGCGTATGGCGAAAATTGGATTTCTCTTCCATCACTTCCTCCATAAGCCTCTACTTCCAATTGATACGGAATTCCACTTTTTTCTGCGAGTTGAATGATCCTATCGATAAACTTTCTTCTCGGAATATATTTATCTCTAATGGAAATTACCGCCCCATTGTGGTGAGAAATCCCCTCAGTAATCCACGTAATATCAGAAATCAAGGCATTTTTAACGGGAGCTACCTTTTGAATAAACTGAAGTAAAAATGGCATGCTTCCGCCACCGTGTTCTTCATAAGTAGTAAAAATGACCCACCCATTTTCCAAATTTTCGCAAAGTTGAAGCGCATTGTAAACGCCCAACCGATTATCTAAATAAGCCGCTTGAATGAATTCGTCGTTTACACGAACATCCTGATGAAACGAGAGCCTAGTACCTCGATCAATCTTTCTTGGAAAATCATGGAACAAGGCATCTTCCTGCCCGACAAGGCGACAATGAATCTCTCCCAGACTGTCTTTTCCAACAAGTTTAGTCCCTGGGATTATCTCGGGGCCACCTACCGGTATGAGCTGATTTTCATACCTGGTCATAAAACCAATTGTGTCCATGTGGGCAAAAACGGCGGTCGTAGGATGGCCAAATTTAAGTAAGATGCAATCGTGGAAATTTTCGCCAAAAAAAACATCCGGTAAAACCTTCCAGGATTTCTTTCGTTTTTCGATGAAATTAAGGACCCAAAAGGAAATTTCTGCTTCATCACCAGAGACTGATTGTACAGAAAGCAATTCGGATAAAAATTTCATTTTTGGCACCAATTATGTTAATAATGCTTAAATAAACTGAAAATTTGGACTGATATAATTTCAGGTGTTATAGTTGGCAATTAAATAAAACATCTAGATTTGCAGTAAATTAAAAGTTTATAAATTTGTAATCACATCTATCAATCACTTAAAATTTGAACAAAAAATTTTTTGTCATGAAAAAATTTATACTCTCAACCCTTATGGCTGGAGCGATGGCAGTAGCTGCTAACGCCCAGGAATTCAACAAATGGTCAATCGAGGCTACCGGAGGTTTTAACAAGCCAATGGCTCCTTTGACAGGTGGTTATCTTTCACCGACATTAAACATTGGCCATGTTGACTTTGGAGTCAGATACATGTTCAATGAAAAGTTCGGTTTGAAACTTGACTACGGTTTCGGTTCCTTCAAAGAAGTAGAAGGGGAAAGTCCAAGTTTTAACACAAAATACAATCGCCTGAATCTACAAGGTGTGGCGAATGTTGGAAGGATAATGAATTTTGAATCTTTCACCAGAAAATTTGGTCTATTAATGCATGGAGGTGCTGGTGTCGGATTGGTTAATCCTGAAGAAAACCTCTACAATGATTTCGATGACAATGTGTACACATTGATATTCGGGATCACTCCTCAAATTAAATTGAGCGAGAAAATTGCATTGGTCGGTGATATCTCAACCATCTTGAATGGTCGCCAGACAGTTACCTTCGACGGTGCCACAGCAATCAGACCTGACATCAGCAACGGTTTTTATGGAGCTAACGGAACTTGGTGGACCGGTACTATCGGATTGAATATCTACTTAGGTAAGCAAACTCAGCACGCTGACTGGTACATCGCAGCCGATAAGTATGCTACTAAAGAAGAATTGGCTACTCAAATCAATGGAATCAAGGACATGCTGAAAGACTCTGACGGAGATGGCGTGCCTGATTACCTTGATAAGGAACCAAATACTCCAGCAGGTGCAAGAGTTAGCCCTTCAGGTGCAACTTTAGATTCGGATGGTGACGGTACTCCTGATCACTTGGACAAGTGTCCATTCCAGCCAGGTCCTGCTTCATCTAACGGATGTCCTCCTGCAGAAGTAGAAAGAGAAGAAGTTGATTACTTGAAGAAAGCCATCAATGATGGATACGTAAACGTATACTACGCATTCGACAGTGCAAAACCATTGGCCTACTCAGTAAGTGCTGCAAACTACATCTCTAACTTCTTGAAGAGAAATCCAGGTGTGAAAGTTGAAATCAAAGGTTATGCAGACGAACTTGGTCCTGAAGATTACAACATGAAATTATCTGAAAGAAGAGCTAAAGCAGTTTATGATTTGCTTGTAGCCTCAGGAGTTGATGCTTCTAGACTTTCTTATAAAGGTTATGGAGAGGATACTTCAGTTGATAAGTCATCTGCTGACGCTAGACAATTGGCTAGAAGAGCAAGCTTCGAAGTGAAATAATATAACATTCACTTGATAAAATAAGGGCCCGTTCAAATTGAACGGGCTTTTTTATGTCAGATAGATAGGATTTTTTTACTTTTGGTACGCAAATCATCCCAAATATCACCCCCCAAAAATGAAAAACTACTTATTTCTAATTCTCACAATCGGGATTGTTATTCCTGGCATAGCCCAAAAGGATTTTAATCAATGGTCATTTGAGGTCAATGGAGGGTTTAACAAGGCTATGGGTCCCCTTACACCTGGATACCTTTCACCGACATTAAATATCGGTCACGTTGATTTTGGCGCCAGATATATGTTCAATGAATATTTTGGAGTTAAAGGAGACCTAGGAACTGGAACGTTTCGAGAGGTAAAAGGAGAAAGTCCAGAATTTAAAACCAATTATTTAAGAGCTAACCTCCAAATGGTAATGAACTATGGTAGAATGATGAAATTTGAAAATTTCTCAAATAAACTAGGACTTCTTGGCCATTTTGGTGGTGGGGCTGGCCTATTGAATTTTAAAAATTCAGTTTTCAATCAAGAACCTGATTACGTTTACAACATTATTGCAGGTGTAACTCCTCAATTGAAGTTATCTGAAAAAGTGGCTTTAGTGGGAGATATTTCTTACATACACAATGGCCGCCAGACCTATACATTTGATGGGAATAATTACAACGCTCCATTTCAGCCAAATCCACCAGCAAACCCTTTTGTCCATGCAGTTGGAGGGTGGTGGACAGGTACTATTGGCCTTAACTTTTACTTAGGGAAGTCCGAACAGCACGCCGACTGGTATATCTCCTCAGACAAGTATGCTACAAAACTCGAATTAGAAGAAGCTATCAGCGGAATCAAGGATATGTTGAAAGACTCTGACGGTGATGGCGTACCTGATTATTTAGACAAAGAACCCAACACGCAAATTGGTGCCAGGGTTGGGTCGGATGGAGCCACGCTAGACTCCGATCAAGACGGAACGCCGGACCATTTAGATAAATGTCCATTTGTACCCGGTCCCGCTTCCACAAATGGATGTTCGCTTGAAGAAATTAAAGATGAGATTGATTATTTCAAAAAAGCTATCAATGAGGGCTATGTTAATGTTTATTTTGCTTTCGATAGTGATAAACCTCAGACTTACTCCATTACCGCTGTAAACTACATTTCAAATTTCCTAAAAAGAAATCCTGGAACTTCTATTGAAGTAAAAGGGTATGCGGATGAATTGGGACCAGAGGATTACAACATTAAACTTTCAGAACGTAGGGCAAAGTCCGTTTATGATTTACTCATTTCATCTGGATTAGAAGCTTCTAGGCTTTCTTACAAAGGGTACGGGGAGGACACATCCGTGGATAAATCCTCTCAAGATGCCCGGCAAATGGCAAGAAAAACAACCTTTGAAATCAAATAAGACCTCTTCAAAACCCGGTTAATCACCGGGTTTTATTTTAATTTCACCCTATGTTTATTCTTTCTAACCAAAATTCCATAGCCAACCAGTTTCTGGCAGAGCTCCGTAATCTCAATACGCAAAAGGATAGAATGAGATTTAGGAAAAATCTTGAACGCTTAGGAGAAATTCTGGCCTATGAGATTTCAAAATCTATGGAATATAAAAGTCATGAAGTAGAAACACCTCTTGCCAAAATGACGGTAGAAATTCCAAAAAGACAACCTGTCATTGTAGCTGTGCTGAGAGCTTCACTACCTTTTTACCAAGGATTTCTTAATTTTTTTGACCAAGCTGAAAGTGGATTTATCGGAGCGTTTAGAGAAGAAAAATCAGATTCAATTACCATTAATCTGGGATACCATGCAAGCCCGGATTTAACCGGAAAAGAATTGATCCTTGCTGACCCCATGTTGGCCACAGGGAAATCTTTCATCAAATCCATCGAAACTCTCCTGACACATGGCAAACCCAGCATAATTCATGTTGCGGCAGCCTTTGCTGCTCCTGAGGGAGTAGAATACCTCAAATCACAATTAAATATTCCATACAAAATTTGGCTGGGAGCATTGGATCAAAAACTAAATCAACATTCCTACATCGTACCTGGACTTGGGGATGCCGGAGATTTGGCATTTGGAGAAAAGATTTGATATGACACCTTACTATCTTTTGCTTTTAGGACTTTTCATCCTACTTCTTGGCGGAAAACTATTAGTCGACGGAGCATCTTCCATCGCTCTCAAACTCGGCATGAGCACGGGACTCATTGGTTTAACAGTGGTCGCTTTTGGGACATCTGCACCTGAATTGTTGGTCAGCTTAAACGCCGCATTGAAAGGCAACAGCGACATTTCGATCGGAAATGTAGTGGGTTCAAACATCGCAAATATTGGCCTGGTGCTTGGATTGAGCGGGATTTTTTACCCCATTTTGATTCGAAAAGAAAACATTCGGTTCGATTATTCAGTGATGATTCTTGTCTCAATTGTTTTCTATTTACTAAGCCTCGACAATAAAATCTCCCTTTGGGATGGAATCATTCTTTTTGGAGGATTCATCCTATTCAATGGATACCTATTCCGAAATTTAGGCGTAGGATTAACAGGAGAAACCAGATTAGTTGAAGAAGAAATCGAGCAGGTTAAAAACTATGGATGGCTGATTTCCCTTGCCTTGTTTTTTGGAGGAGTAATTGGTCTTTATTTCGGATCCGAGCTTTTGGTCGAAAATGCAGTTTTAATTTCCAAAGAGTTTGGTGTTTCCGAACGAGTCATTGGAATAACCATCATCGCCATAGGCACAAGTCTTCCGGAGTTGATTACATCCATCATTGCAGCCCTTTCGAAAAGGACAGATTTGGCCCTTGGAAATATCATTGGAAGTAATATCATGAATATCCTTTCAATTATTGGAATCACGGCCATAGTAAGGCCAATTGGCGTTTCCGAAGCATTTATTCAATCAGATTATTTATGGATGCTGGGAATTTCAATTTTGTTGTTCCCATTGATGCGGAGTAAAATGAGAATTTCAAAGGTTGAAGGGTCTATTCTATTACTGGCTTATCTCTCTTATTTATATTTTCTTTTATGAATGATTCCTTGTACACATTTTTCGGAATCTATTTCCTTTCGCTATTCAAATTTATTGCGGGTCCGGTATTAGGTTCTGCCGCTGGATACCAACCTTGGCAAATGATGGGAGTAACCATTTTGAGCATGATGTCAAGTGTAACCATTTTCACATTTCTGGGTGATCGCTTAAAAAAAATTTACCAATCTAAAATTGGCAGTAAGAAAAAACTCTTCACTAGAAGAAACCGAAACATTGTTAGCGTATGGAGTAAGTATGGCGAATTAGGCATTGCATTTCTGACACCTATTTTGCTTACTCCGATAGGAGGAACACTCATTTTGGTTTCGTTTGGCACTCAAAAAAGAAGGATTTTCACCTATATGTTCCTGAGTGCTGTGATATGGGCGGCATTTTTCAGCTATTCCATAGACTGGATTTTGTCTATCCCGGCAATCAAGAATTTACTCGGTTAAATTTTCATCAGGCAAAATTTCAATATCCTGAATCAAAACCCTTTTTGAAATTTCCTGACCAGTCAGTGTGGCAGCTAAGCCGCCCATTGCAGTCTCTTTATACCTGCTTTCCATAGAAGCTCCTATTTCACCCATTGCCTCTACACATTCGTCCACCGGGATTACAGCGTTTACACTGGATAATGCAATCTGCGCCGAACTGAAAGAGATCGCTGCTGCACTGGCATTCCTCACTACACAAGGGACTTCTACCAATCCTGCCACTGGATCACAGACCAATCCCAGCATGCATTGAATTGTAATTGCTACAGCATTAAACAACTGATCCACATCACCTCCCAAACAATACACAATAGCACCTGCAGCCATAGCCGCAGCAGAACCCGTTTCAGCTTGACATCCACCCACAGCACCTGCCAAACTTGCTTTTTCTTCAATAATCAAGGCGATGCCAGCTCCAATGAGCAGCCCTTCTAATATCTTCTGGTCCTCCAACTGATGGATTTCCTGGAGTGTCACCATAGTTCCGGGAAGAATCCCGGAAGCGCCTGCAGTGGGCGCAGCCACTACTCTGCCCATACAGGAATTCACCTCTTTTGCCGCTAAAGCACGCGCAATGAGTGTTTGAAACTCAGAGGACAGGACAGTCAATGGATTATTGAATACTTTTTTAGCACCATTGTTAATCATCCCTGACCGAGAGGTCATATCTTCTTTGAGCCCTGTTTTTACAGCTTCCTTCATGACTTGGTAGGCTTGTCCGAGTCCTTCCCAAATCTTTTCCGGGGAGGAATTCTTCTGCTCTACCTCATATTCAATTACCGATTGGACTAGAGACACTTTATTCTCTTCACAATACTTTTTCCATCCTCTGAAACTTTCAAAAAGATAACACATGTCTATTTGGGTTTATAAGTCAAGATTACCGGGTTCCTCATCAAGGAAACCACAAGTCAAAAATTAAAATTCACAGTCTGCTTTATTTCAGGGTCCAAGCTCAAAGCTACAGGGCAAGTTTTAGCGGCATTTTTAAGCTTTTGCCGAAGGATATTATCCCCACCGGGTTGATCCCACTTAAAATCAACAATGATTTCTTGAATTTTTCTGGGATTGGACTGCATTACTTTGGTCATCTCCCAAGAAAGGCCCTCCAGCGAAATTCCTTCTCGCTCAGCAACGATACCCATTATAGTCACCATGCATGCCCCAAGAGCAGCACATACCAAATCCGTAGGAGAAAAAGCCTCACCTTTACCGTTGTTATCTACGGGAGCATCGGTGATGAGCGTATTTCCAGATTGCAAATGAGTGGCTTGGGTTCTTAAATTCCCTAAATACGTACTTTTTATAGTGGGCATAAACTCTTACTTTTAAAATTCAGTTAAATACTTTGTAACCAAAATTAGGGCAATAATTTCGACCATTTCGAATGATCAAGCTGAAATTCCTCCTCCCATTGATTTTATTTTTTATTTCGTTCCAGGGATTTTCCCAAAGAGATGACGTGGGCAATTATGAATACGACAAAGAGTTCATGTTTGGATTGAATAAAAACACCAATGGAGGTCTTATTGGCGGTTTAGTATTCAAAAATGGCACTCGAATAGACGATTTTCAATTTTCATTTTGGGGCTTGGAACTTTCAAATGTGAAAAACCCAAAAGAAACAAGGTACAATACTGTATTAGGAAACAGCTACGTTTTTGGAAAGTCAAACTATCTCTATGCCATCCGTCCCCACTATGGAAGGGAAATAATTTTATTCAAAAAAGCACCGAACCAAGGTGTCCAAGTTTCTGCATTGGCGGCGGTAGGTCCGTCTTTTGGATTAATCGCCCCCTACTACATAGAATACGCGGTCAATAGAGTCGAAACGGTTGTAGAACAATATAATCCTGATGTTCATCAAAGCCGATTCAATATTTTGGGTACCGGCAGACTTTTTCAGGGTATTGGACAATCTGAGCTGGCAATTGGAGCCATGGTCAAAGCTGCCATTAATTTTGAATTTGGGGTTTTTAAAAGCAGTGCGACCGGACTGGAACTTGGATATATGCTGGAGGGTTATAACAAAGAAATTCCGTTAATCCCAACCACCGAAAATAACCAACTCTTTCAATCAGCCTATTTCACCTTTTTCTATGGGTTCAGAAAATAAAACCGGTTTGGGTTTTTGAATAGGCCGGAGTTACCTTTGTATCAAATCTCAAGACGATGATCGAATTACCCGTAATTTCCGAGGAAGCTACCAAACGCAAAAAGCCTGATTGGCTTCGTGTGAAGCTTCCTGTAGGAAAGGAATATGCCAAAGTCAGAAAACTAGTCGACGAACATAAGCTCCATACCATCTGCGAAAGTGGAAATTGCCCAAATATGGGCGAATGTTGGGGTGCCGGAACAGCCACTTTTATGATTTTGGGAAATGTCTGTACCCGTTCTTGTTCCTTCTGCGCAGTGGCGACTGGCAGGCCCATTGAATACGATACTGAGGAGCCAAAACGTGTTGCTGAGGCCATCAAATTGATGGGAGTAAAGCACGCTGTGATCACTTCCGTCAACCGAGACGAACTGAAAGACCGCGGAGCGGAGATTTGGTATCAAACTGTAGTTCTTACTAAAGAAATGTCTCCATCCACTACCATTGAAACCTTGATTCCTGACGTAAAAGGAAACTGGGATGCCCTCTATAGAATGATTGAAGGAGGACAGGAAGTAGTTTCACACAATATGGAAACTGTTGGTAGACTTTACCGAATGGTAAGACCTCAGGCCAAGTATGAGCGATCTTTGGAACAAATCAAATTGACCAAAGAATTCGGCAAACGCACCAAAACCGGTATCATGCTAGGCCTTGGCGAATCCAAAGACGAAGTCTACAAAGCCATGGATGATTTGGCAGCAAACGGCTGTGATATCCTCACGTTGGGTCAGTACCTTCAACCAACTAAAATGCACATCGAAGTGGCAGAATTTATCCATCCGGATCTTTTCGCCCACTACAAAGAAGAAGGACTGAAAAGAGGACTGAAATATGTCGAATCAGGACCTTTGGTGAGGTCATCTTACCATGCCGAGCGACATGTTCATGTCTAAAAATCATTTAAAATCTGAAAGCACGTTTGGTAACGTGCTTTTTTTTTGCCTAATTTTTAAAGACTAAACTTTAACTTCTCTTTTTATGCAAGTAATCAAAAAAATCGATGTCGGATCGGCCGCTAAGGTTTATGGGCTGACGCTAGGAATTTTAGGAATTGTAATCGGCCTCATCTACGCACTGATATTCAGCTCCATTAGCTCTTTGGTAGGTGAAGAAATTCCCATGGCAGGGGCCGGTTTTGGAGTTGCCATGTTAATATTTATCCCAATTCTTTATGGAATCATAGGCGTCTTTTTTGGAGCTATTGGAGCTCTGGTGTATAATTTTGTCGGTAACAAATTCGGAGGACTAGAGGTGGAAATCGTAGATCTTAATCCTATACCACAAGGCTAAAAAAAAGAGGCTGTCGATTAACAGCCTCTTTCATTTTTATGTTGCGTTTATTAGGACAATTCGGCCTCTTTCGCATATTCCTCCACTGGAATGCAGCTACATACCAAGTTTCTGTCTCCGTAGGCAGAATCAATTCTGCGGACAGAAGGCCAGAATTTGTTTTCTTTCACATAAGCGATTGGGAAAACTGCCTTCTCTCTGCTGTATGGAAGATTCCACTCTCCTGTCAATACCATAGTAGCAGTGTGAGGCGCATTTTTCAACACATTCTCTGCTTTGTCGGCCTTTCCTTCTTCGATTTCTTTGATTTCAGCACGGATCGAAATCATCGCATCACAGAATTTATCCAATTCCGCTTTAGTCTCAGATTCGGTCGGCTCGATCATCAGAGTTCCCGCAACAGGGAACGATACAGTAGGCGCGTGATAACCATAGTCCATCAGTCGCTTGGCGATATCCTCTACCTCTACTCCTACCTCTTTGAATGCCCGGCAATCCAAGATCATCTCGTGCGCGGCACGACCTTGAGATCCGGTGTAAAGGATTGAGTAATGGCCGGTAAGTCTTTCTTTGATATAGTTGGCATTGAGAATCGCCATTTTGGTGGCATTCGTCAATCCATCACCACCCATCATGGAGATATAGGCGTATGAAATTGGCAAAATGCTGGCACTGCCATAAGGTGCTGACGAAATCGAAGAAACCGCATGCTCTCCGCCTGTCTTCACAACGGGGTTTCCAGGTAGGAAAGGTGCCAAGTGACTAGCTACACAAATTGGTCCCATGCCAGGTCCCCCACCACCGTGAGGAATGCAGAAGGTCTTGTGCAGATTTAGGTGACAGACGTCAGCCCCGATTCTACCCGGAGAGGTCAGACCAACCTGAGCGTTCATGTTGGCTCCATCCATATACACTTGACCACCATATTGATGGATCGTTGCGCAAATCTCCTGAATGGCTTCTTCAAACACCCCATGGGTAGAAGGATAAGTCACCATCAAGCAAGACAAGTCATCCGCATGCTCTGCTGCTCTGACTTTCAAGTCCTCTACATCGATATTTCCCTTTTCGTCACACTTGACCAAGACCACTTTCATTCCCGCCATGACAGCAGAAGCCGGATTGGTTCCATGGGCAGAGGTAGGGATCAAGGCTACATTTCTGTGGCCTTCTCCACGGCTCATATGATAGGCTCTGATCACCATCAGACCTGCATATTCACCCTGGGCACCGGAGTTAGGCTGAAGAGAAGTGTCTGCAAAACCGGTTATCTCGGTCAACCAAGTTCTCAGATTAGTGAAGAGCTCTTGATATCCTTCCGTTTGATCAATTGGGGCAAATGGGTGCAACTGACCAAACTCCGGCCAAGTCACCGGAATCATCTCCGCAGTCGCGTTAAGCTTCATCGTACAAGATCCCAAAGAAATCATAGAGTGGACCAAAGAAAGATCTTTGGTCTCAAGCCGCTTGATGTAGCGAAGCATTTCATGTTCGCTGTGGTAATTATTAAATACCGGATGTGTCAAATATTCAGACTTTCTCATCAAAGCCTCCGGCAACTCCAAATTCAGATTAGCTGCCATCGCGTGAACATCAGGAGCTGAATTTCCGGTTGCTTTCGCAAAAACAGAAATCACCTCTGCGGCATCCTCCACGGTTTTTGCCTCATCAAAAGAAATAAAAATCGCACCCTCCTCATATCTGAAATTCATCTCCGCAGCGAGTGCAGCATCCTGAACTTTCTTTTGCAAAACACCATCAGCGCTTACTTTGATCGTGTCAAAATAAGTCTTAGAAGAAACACCAAGACCCATTTTCGTTAAAGCTGTTGCCGTAAGTTTGGCCAAGCCGTGAGTTCTCAAGGCAATATTCTTCAAACCTGTTGGTCCATGATAGACCGCATAAAAGCTGGACATCACTGCCAATAGAACCTGAGCAGTACAAATATTGGAAGTTGCTTTTTCGCGCTTGATATGCTGCTCACGGGTCTGAAGAGCCATTCGGTAGGCTTTGTTTCCCGCACGGTCAATAGAAACCCCGATGATTCTTCCTGGGATCTGACGCTTGAATTCATCTTTCGTTGCAAAAAACGCAGAATGCGGTCCACCATAGCCCATCGGTACCCCAAAACGCTGGGCAGATCCTACCACGACATCAGCGCCCATTTCCCCTGGAGGAGTCAAAAGGGTTAAAGCCAACAAGTCGGAAGCGAAAGCAGTCAATACTTTATTATCCTTAGCTGCTGCGACGATGGCTGAATAGTCAGCTACTGCTCCGTCTGCATTCGGGTATTGGCACATTACGCCATACAACTCAGGATCAGTCAAATCCAAGGCAGAAAGTGGCCCAAAGACCAGCTCAATTCCAATTGGCTCCGCACGGGTGACAAGCAAGGCTTTGGTCTGAGGGAATACCTTTTCGTCAACAAAGTACTTATTGGCGTTCTTTTTCTCTCTAGGTTTTACGGCATGCAGCATCGTCATCGCTTCCGCTGCTGCGGTACCTTCATCGAGCAAAGAGGCATTGGCCAACTCCATTCCGGTCAATTCCATCACCACAGTCTGGAAATTGATCAGCGCCTCCAAGCGACCTTGAGCGATCTCAGCCTGATAGGGTGTATAGGCAGTGTACCATCCCGGATTTTCAAGCACATTTCTCAACACTACTCCAGGAACGATCGTGTCGTAGTACCCCATCCCGATGTAGGACTTGAACACCTTGTTTTTGGAGGCAAGTTTTTTGAAGTTTTTCAAAAACTCAGACTCCAGTTGTGCCGCCGGAAGGTTTAGCGGACGCTCCAGTTGAATAGAAGTAGGGACTGTTTGGTTGATTAATTCCTCCAGGGAAGAGGCACCGATTTTCTCCAACATCTCCGCGATTTCCGCCTCTGTCGGGCCATTGTGTCTGCTCTCAAATTTGACAGCATTAGAAAGATTGATCTGCATAAAGAACGCTATGGAAGTATGATCTATTTGGGTTTGGAATCATCCCGATTTTACGAGCGCAAAGGTAAGGTTTCCTGAAAGAAAAGCCTTCGCACACTTTCAATTATTTACCTCCTAAACACCAGAATTGACGAGCGGTTTTTAAGAGGGTTAAAAATTTGGCTAGCTTAGGGCCCTAAACTGAAAAATATGAACAAAGGACTCCTATTTAGCGGTGCCCTGATGATGGGATTAATGACGCCGGTTCTGGCTCAGAATCCAACTCAGGTAAAATACGCCAATACCATTACGGTAGAAGATTTAACCAAACACCTCACCTACCTGGCCTCTGACGAAATGAAAGGCCGGGATACAGGCTCTCCTGAAGGAAAAATTGCCGCACAGTATCTGGCAGATTTTTACAAAGGCTTGGGCCTTTCCGCTCCAGTGAATGGTAGCTACTTCCAAAATGTCCCATTGGTAAGCACCAATTTTACTAAAGTGACACTTCAGATCGGTAAAGCAAAACTGGTAGAAAACACAGACTTTGTATTTACCGGCGACGGAAATATGGCCAAAGCAGCCAAAGC
Organism: Algoriphagus aquaeductus; assembly: GCF_003253485.1. Lineage (GTDB taxonomy): Bacteria > Bacteroidota > Bacteroidia > Cytophagales > Cyclobacteriaceae > Algoriphagus > Algoriphagus aquaeductus. Next base: position 168,990 of record NZ_QKTX01000008.1, read on the forward strand.
TGATTTGGTATTCCTAGGCTTGGTGACGGATGAAAACCTGGCCAAAGTAGATGTGAAAGGAAAATTGGTCGGACTTTGGGCTGTTGGCGTAAGAAGCAATGACCTAGTCAATAAGGTAATGGATGCAGGTGCTGCCGGAATCGTGATTGTGACCATGGAAGGCCAGGCCAACTTTGACCGAATCGCCAACCGATACAAAACCTTGGCCGGTAGAGGCCGAATCGGCTTTGATCAGGAAATCAAGCAGAGACCGATCTTTATGGTCAGCTCTGATAAAATGGCCCAGCTTTTTGGTACCCCAGTGGAAACCTTGAAAGAGGCCGCTAAATCCAATCCAACCAGCATCACATCTCAGAAAGCTACCTACCAGGTCGTAAAAACCAAAACCCCTGTAGAAGCGGTCAATGTAATGGGCTTTCTAGAAGGAACCGACAAAAAAGAAGAAGTACTGGTCATCTCATCTCACTATGACCACGTGGGTGTGAGCTCCACCGGAGAGGTATTTAACGGTGCTGACGATGATGGATCGGGTACTGTATCTGTGATGGAAATCGCAGAGGCGTTTGCTTTGGCCGCCAAAGATGGCAATAAGCCAAGAAGAAGCATTCTGTTCCTGAACGTGACCGGTGAAGAAAAGGGACTGTTGGGTTCTGAATATTATGCCGAAAACCCGGTATTCCCAATTGCCAATACGGTGAACAACATCAACATCGACATGGTGGGCCGCATCGATTACGAATACCAAAAGGCTGAAAACAAAGATTACATTTATGTGATCGGTTCGGAGATGCTTTCTTCTCACCTGAAGAAAATCAACGAATACAACAACATCACCTACACCAATCTGATCCTTGACTATCGCTACGATGCGGAAGACGATCCCAACAGATTCTACTATCGCTCAGACCATTACAACTTTGCGAAGTTCAATATTCCGGTGATCTTCTTCTTCAACGGTGTGCATGACGACTACCATCAGGTGACTGACACCGTGGACAAGATCGAGTTTCCGCTGATGACCAAAAGAGCGCAACTGATCTTCCACACCGCTTGGGACTTGGCCAACAGAGACCAAAGAACTCCGGTTGACGGAACCAACACGAGAACAGACAGATAAATTAAATGGCCCTGAAATAATTTCGGGGCCATTTTTTTTCAATTTATCCGAATGTTGTTGTAATTCTTTCCTATAAAAAGCAAGTTCAAATCACTCAAGATTTGATATGATCGAACTTTCTGTTGAAAATCATTTTTCAAAAATGCCAAAAGCAAAACATAGAATTCCTTTGTTTCCCGCATTTTCTCAAATGAATGACCATCTCGAAATAAAACCAACGTGCTCTTAGGAAAAAATTCTGCTAAGACATCTACTACCTTGGGATTAATTAAAATATCATAAACACTTCCAAGGATGATCACTTGTCCTGTAAAACTAAGACCCACATCATAATTGGTACCTATTAGTGGGAATCTTTTATTGAAATACTCCGTCCAAAGCGGTTTACTTTTCTCTTTTAAAAAATTAGCGATCGGGAAATCAGAATTTGCTTCTGTCATGAGTTCAATGGAATGCTCAAAAAACCGCACAGCTAAAGAGTTTGGAAAATTTGTTTTCATATCATTTGAAGAGCTTTCCTTAAATACCTTCAGTGATGAATTGATTAAACTGTCTCTCAGAGACGGATCAGAATTGAAAAAATCTACAGAAGATCGGTATGCAAATTCAAAAAATTCAGCGTCAGTCAATTCGGTCTGTTTATTTTGAAAATAATTGGAAAAATTCCAAAAACTCAAATTAGTCTGAATATCCATTAGAAATGGATTGATGCATATCAGTTTTTCTACGGTTGGAGCATAGCTTGATAAATAATGAAGCAGAATACCTGTGGATGAAGAATAACCAAGCAAGGTCACTTTCTTTTGACCCAAAATTTTTCTTCTGATCATTTCAATGTCTTGGGAAACCTGATTCTGATTCAACCAGCGGTAGATTTTCTCCCAATCCTGAGGTGAACTTTCCCTCATGAAACTTTGAAGATCTTCTGAAAAATGCCTTCCGGAAATCCTAACCCAGTTGAATTCTTCTTTTACCGTTTCACCTAAATCAAACTTCTGAAAAGCATCATCAATCGGATCATCCAAGGTGAAGACTGTCTTTCTATCAGGATCAAATTCATTTTCATAATGATAAGTGATCGTAATTTTCCTGCTTTGCGGATCCGAATGATCCAACGGGACTAAGATGTTTTCTGCTAAGGGACTAAGAAAAAGGCCCAAAATCAAACCAATCACCCCAATCATTTTTCTTCAATTTCTTGGTCAAATTGAAATACATGGAATATTAAAAAATCCTCAGAAACCTTTTCATTACGAGGATGCGCATAATTCAGGTACAGTCCGTTTTTGTTCACAAACCAATTATTGATTTGGTAGGTATAATTGGGAAGATCAAATTTAGAAAGCAAGGACAGTTCAGAATCAAAAACGCTGATTGAAATTTTCTTCTCTGTGAAGCCAGATTCATTAAGAGAAAGATCAGGTGAATCCCAAGTACCACGATAGATTAGGTTTCGATAGTTATCAGGAATTGGAGTTAAAAAATGTGGGTTATCAATCGCATGCTGATCAATATTTTCCAAATCAATCAATTCAGGAGTGTATTTATCTTCATGAGATATGCTAGATGTTCCGGCTTGATTTTTGGGATCAATGGAGAACAAACTTGACTCATACTGATAATTATAAATCATTTGATTCTTCATAAAACTATGAAACCCCAAATAGGTGATAAACCCCACATTGCCTCCTACTTTTTTATAATGGTTAGTATGTGAAATAGGAAGTGCCTTTACCTCCAAGGTCGCAATATTGACAGAGGCAACTAATGGTAGATTTGATCTTTCTTCAAGATTCGCTCCGTGGTGGATAAGGGAAAAGAAAATCAACTTTTCTTTTGCCAGGTAATTGAGCTTGAAATAAAAATTACATACTGGCTCTCCAAGATTCTTCCCATTGAAAAGTCCATATAAATCGTATGATGTTGACTTTTCTCCCCCCTCTTTCAAAAGATGGACTTTCCCCCTTTCATAAAGAAAAATGGAATCAGAATTATGCCAATAAATTGACTCTATTCTACCTACTCCATTTGGCCCATCTAAAGAAAGGTTGATTGACTTTAATGCGATAGCTTCATCCAAATCAAAGTAATCCAGTGCATGTCTAGACGGATTGTAGGCAATAAGCTTATTAACTCCGTTTTCAGAGTAACTATCCAAAACCTGATAGGAATTAAGGTAGACTTCCGAAATCGGAATAGATATCATTTCAATATCAGGTTGAAAATTCACCTGCTTCGATTTTGGGTCACAAGCTGAGGTGACAAAAAGAAAGAATATTAGGGTAAATCTTACCAGATTCATAGATCAAAAACTAACTTAATCCTAGCCCTAAATTCTCCGAATATTATTAAAAAGAAAAAAAAATAGATGTTAAAATTAGTTTATCTGTAAATCTACTTTTTTACCAGAAGGCATAGGTAGCCTAAGAAATTTCTCTAGAAGGTTAAAATCTGGAATCCTTCGGTCTTCCGACCCATTAATCAAAGAGAATTTGGCTGGTGGTGCAATTGCGGACAATCATATAGTTTATTTCCCCCTATTCTTCTGATTCTTGGTCTTCAACTGATTTCGATTGGGCTTTTTACTGTGCTTTTTCGCTTTTACCTTTTCACCCTTGCCGATATTTTTCTTGGGTTGGGTTTTTTTCTCGTGAAAAGCTCCTTTGTAATCCGGATTATCACGTTGCCTTAATCTATCCAGCTCTCTTTCGTAGGCTTGCTTTTCTTCAAATGGGGTGGCCGGCACATCCACTTCCTCAGGAATGGACAATTCTTCCACCTTCATCCGGATCAGCTCTTCGATTTTTTCAAAATGGTATGCTTCTGCCGGATTGATAAAGGTGATGGCTTTTCCTTCATTTTCTGCACGTCCAGTTCGTCCGATTCGATGCACATAATCCTCATAGATCAGCGGCACATCAAAGTTGATCACATGAGACACCAACGTGACATCCAAACCCCGCGCAGCTACGTCCGTCGCCACCAAGATTCGAACATCCCCCGCCTTGAAGTCCTCCATGGAATTGATTCGGGTATTTTGACCTTTGTTGGCGTGGATAACCCGGATTTCTCCAAAGTCTTTCCGCTCCAAATAAGAATACACCGACTCGGCATTCTTTCGACTTCGGGTAAAAATCATCGCCCGGCTGATTTCTTCATTTTGCAAGAGGTTCGCCAAGAGGTTGATTTTGGTCTTGATGTTGGGCACCGTGTATTTGACCTGAGCGATCGTCTCGGCAGTAGTCGCGGAAGGGGCTACTTCCACACGCTCCGGAAACTCCAGGAATTCGGCTGCCAGGTGCTCGATCCTCCCTGAAAAAGTGGCTGAGAAAAGAAGGTTTTGTCTTTTGTTGGGAATCACTTCCAAAATAGAACGAATCTGAGGCATGAATCCCATATCCATCATTTTATCCGCTTCATCCAGCACCATCGTTTTGAGATCCTTGGGATAGATATTTCCTTTTCGGTAAATATCCATAAATCGACCCGGTGTAGAAATCAGAATATCCACACCCGCTTCGATCAGTTCGATTTGAGTCTTTGGGCCGAGACCTCCATATAAGGAGACAATTCTAAGGTCTGTATTTTTTCCTAACTGCCGGGCAACTTCCTCGATCTGCATGACCAGTTCGCGAGTCGGAGCCAGAATCAAAGCCCGGGGATGCTTCCCTTGCGCAAATTTCACTTTCATCAGGACAGGCAGGATATAGGCGGCAGTTTTACCTGTCCCCGTCTGAGCAATCCCCAGTACATCGTGGCCGGCCAATGCCAAGGGAATGGCCTTTTGCTGAATGGGAGTTGGTGTGATATAGCCAGATTCGGAGATTGCATCGAGCAATTGTTTGTTTAGCTTAAATACATCGAACCCTACGGTTTCATTGCTCATGATTGTTAATTTTGAATTGAAATCTCCACTTGAAAAAAGAAGAAACGATGAAAAGTATCCTGATCACCGGGGCAAATATAGTCAATGAAGGCCGGATTACTCCGGGAGATCTCTTGATCAGAGAAGGGCGAATCTCCAAAATCGGCCCTGACCTCAGCCTGGAGGCCGCTGATATCCACTTGGATGCAAGGGGAAAACACCTTTTCCCAGGGGTGATTGATGATCAGGTACACTTCCGTGAGCCGGGTCTCACACACAAAGGTGAAATCTACACCGAGGCCAAAGCCGGCGTGGCAGGCGGCACCACTTCTTATATGGAAATGCCCAATACAGTACCACAAGCGGTGACTATTAAGCTTTTGGAAGAAAAATATGCAAGAGCAAAAGAAGTTTCCTTGGCGAATTATTCCTTCTTTCTGGGCGGAACCAATGACAATCTGGAAGAAATCCTGAAGCTGGATTTGGAAAATGTCTGCGGCTTGAAAGTATTCCAAGGCTCCTCCACCGGCAACATGGTGGTGGACAACATCGAGTCGCTGGAGGGAATTTTTAAAGAATTCAAAGGCCTGTTGGCCATCCACTCGGAAAACGACCACATCATCAAAGCCAATCTCGAGGAATACAAAAAAATTTATGGGGATGATATTCCGGTAAAATTCCATCCAAAAATCAGGTCAGAAGAGGCCTGCTATGATGCCTCCAGCCGTGCGGTGGCGATGGCCAAAAAGTACGGCACCCGCCTCCACATTTTACATATCAGTACGGCCAAGGAGCTGGAACTTTTCGACAATTCAATTCCGCTGGAGGAGAAAAAAATAACGGCCGAGGCCTGCATCCACCACATGTGGTTTGCAGAGGAGGATTACGATACCAAAGGAAATCGGATCAAGTGGAATCCCGCCGTGAAAACGGCCAATGACCGGGATCAAATCTTTCAGGCGATGTTGGACGACCGGATAGATGTCATTGCTACCGATCACGCGCCTCATACTTTGGAAGAAAAAGCACAATCTTACCTCAAAGCACCCTCAGGAGGACCCTTGATCCAGCATAGCTTAGTCGCCATGCTGGACTTTTATCATCAGGGGAAAATAAGTCTGGAAAAAATTGCTGACAAAATGACTCATCGAGTGGCACGCCTGTTCCGAATCAAAGACCGGGGATTTATCCGAGAAGGCTATTTGGCAGATTTGGTGCTGGTCGATCTGAACTCCCCTTGGACCGTCAGTAAAGAAAATATCCTGGCTAAATGTGGGTGGTCCCCATTTGAGGGGCATACTTTCCAATCCAGAGTAACACACACGATCGTTTCCGGACATTTAGCGTACAGTGAAGGGATATTTGATGAAAGTAAAAAAGGTGAGCGATTAACTTTTTTTACAAATAAATAAGCACTCCCTTGCACCAATTAGGCCGAGTCCTTACTTTTGCAGACCAATTGAGGAAACGCCCTCATGGAAAAATAAAATGGTGATTGTAGCTCAGCTGGTTAGAGCGCTGGTTTGTGGCACCAGAGGTCGCCGGTTCGAACCCGGTCTTTCACCCCAAAACCCCTCATTCGAGGGGTTTTCTTGTTATAAGTCATTTCAAGTTGGCATACGATTTGACTAAATCGATCAGACTAAACCACACTACTATGTTTACTTTGTTCAAAGCCGCTCCAAAATTTCCGGTGGTGAAGCCGGTAAATATCAGGCAGATTCAAAGCTACCTGAGCAAGTTTGAGGAATCAATCAAGGCCTTTGAGGAGGTTCAAAAAGAACCGATTCACTCCTGAATTTCAAAATTTCGACAAAGGTTATGGAAACATAACCTTTATTTTTTTCCCTTTAATTTTTCTTGTCCGTGCAAAACTCTATTTTTAAATTCTTTCAATTTCCAATATGAGTTATATCCACTTTGATAAAAACCAATTAATCAATCTGAATTATTCCCTGGAAAGGGAAATTATTCGGACCAATCGATCTGGAACCTACACCAGCACTACGATCATCGGATGTAACACTCGAAAATACCATGGTTTGTTGGTAGTCCCCCAACCTCAGATTGATTCCCAAAATCATGTTCTTCTTTCTACAGTCCATGAAACAGTGATCCAGCGAGGAGCCAGTTTTAATCTTGGCATCTCCAAATTTCCAGGAAATTATTCTCCAAGGGGACATAAATATCTAGAGGATTTTGATTCTGAACCCATTCCCAAACTCACCTATCGAGTCGGTGGTGTGGTGCTGCAAAAAGAGCTGATTTTGGACACCAACAGGGACAGGGTAATGATCCGATATACGCTAGTCGAAGCCCATTCTCCCACAAAAATCCGGATTCAGCCCTTTCTCGCCTTCAGGGGCTATCACCAGCTGATGAAAGCCAATGATCTGATCAACAAGGAACATGAAATTGTACCAAACGGAGTAAAATTCAGGCTTTACCCTCAATACGATCCACTGTTTCTCCAACTTTCCAAAAAGTGTGAATTCGTTTCTATTCCGGATTGGTACTACAATGTAGAATACATCCAAGAAAGAGAACGGGGATATGATTACCAAGAAGATCTCTTTGTCCCGGGCTATTTTGAATTCGACATTGCAAAAGGAGAATCCGTCATTTTTTCGGCGGGTTTGACTGAAGCTGATCCGGATACACGACAAAACGCTTTTTCTAAAGAAATAGCACGAAGAATCCCCAGAAACAATTTTGAAAACTGCCTTCGAAATTCTGCCGGACAGTTTATCAGAAGAAGGGACGGGGATGTGCGGGTGATCGCAGGATACCCATGGTTTGGCTGGTGGGGAAGAGACACCTTTATCGCTTCTCCGGGATTGACACTTTCGGGAGGGGATTCAGAGACCTTTCTGGAAATCATGGACACCATGGCAAGAGATCTCAAGGGCCCACTTTTCCCCAATATCGGGAGCGGTGATTACACCAACATGACCTCAATGGACGCTCCCCTGTGGTTTTTCTGGTCTCTTCAACAATACATACTGTATACCGGAGACAAAAAAACTGTCCAGGATCGATATCTGGGAAAACTCAGGGGGATTATTGAAGGATATAAACAAGGCACAGAGTTCCATATTCACATGCTGGATTCCGGATTGATCTGGGGTGGTCAGGAGGGAATAGCACTCACCTGGATGGACGCCATTACCCCCGACGGCCCCGTGACCCCTCGAATCGGATGTCCCGTGGAAATTCAGGCCCTTTGGTATAATGCACTATGCTTCTACCATGAGCTGACGGGGGATGAAGAATATCTTTCCCTAGCCGGGAAGGTGAAAGAATCCTTTGAAACCGAGTTTTGGTCAAGGGACTATGGTTACCTTGCAGATGTGGTGGATGGGGATGAGAAAGACTGGTCAATCAGACCAAACATGGTATTTGCCACTTCCTTACCCTATACCATTCTTTCAGAAGAAAAGTGCGACAGGGTATTGGAAATCGTCAAATCCAAACTCTTAACCCCAAGAGGCCTTCGTTCACTTTCGCCGGATGATCCCGGATACAAAGGGTATTATTTCGGTAACCAAATCAGCAGGGATCATGCTTATCACAATGGTACCGTATGGGCCTGGCCTCTCGGTCATTTTGTGGAAGGCTACTTAAAGCTTCATGGCAAAGCTGCTAAAAATTTTGTGCAGAAAATCATCAAAAGCTTTGATGGGGTAATGACCCAATATGGAATTGGAACCGTTGCTGAAATATATGATGGAGATGCGCCACACCGACCCAAGGGCTCTGTCTCGCAGGCGTGGAGTGTGGCAGAGTTGCTAAGAATGATGGACATAGTTAAAAGGATCTAAAGACTTTTTATATGAGAGTATTGATGTTTGGTTGGGAATTTCCACCACATATTTCAGGCGGACTGGGCACAGCATGTTATGGCTTGGTGCAAGGAATGAACCACCACAATCAGGAGGTGATCTTTGTAGTCCCAAAATTATGGGGTGACGAAGAGCCCCTTGCCGATTTTGTAAATGCCAGTGATATAACAATCGACTATAGAGAAAGGAAATTTAAAAAGATCTGGAAAAACCTCACTTACCTTGAGGTAAACAGCTTTCTGGTTCCTTATTTGGGACCGGAAGAGTTCAAAAAATTCACAGATTATGCCATTCACGATCGTACCGATGTGGATGAAAGTATATTTTCCAACAAGTTTGAGTTTAGTGGAAAATACGGCAAAAATCTGATGGAGGAAGTATCTCGCTATGCGCTGGTAGGTGCACAAATAGCCCGAGATCGAAAGGATTTTGACATTATCCATGCACACGATTGGCTAGCTTATCCGGCAGGAATTGCTGCCAAAGAAATCAGCGGAAAACCCTTGGTAGTCCATGTCCACGCTACCGAATATGACCGATCCGGGGAATCTGTCAATGGACCTGTCTATGAAATAGAACGAGCAGGAATGCATGCAGCAGATCATATCGTAGCGGTAAGTCAATTGACCAAAAACATCTGTGTCAGAAAATATGGTGTCCCCGCAGAAAAGGTGACCGTATTGCACAATGCTGTATTGGATGCCAGTATCATCAAATCCGCTTATCAGAAAAAAGTCCCTGAAAAAATCGTCACCTTCCTTGGCCGGATCACCTTCCAAAAAGGACCTGAATATTTTGTTGAAGCCGCTAAAAAAGTAATTGAACGTGATCCCAATGTCCGATTTGTCATGGCGGGTTCGGGTGACCTGCTCAACAGGATGATCGACCGAGTGGCCGAGCTCAGGATGGGGACCAAGTTCCATTTTACCGGATTTCTGAAAGGGGATGATGTAGATCATATGTATGCCATCAGTGATGTCTATGTCATGCCTTCGGTATCCGAACCTTTTGGAATTGCTCCTTTGGAAGCTGTCCGACACAATACTCCAGTGATTATTTCTAAGCAATCCGGAGTAGCAGAGGTACTGAAAAATGCGATAAAAATAGATTTCTGGGATGTAGACGCCATGGCTGATGCCATTTTTGGGCTGTTGCATTATGACAGCATCTCAAGGATGTTTAAGGAACTTGGAGGTGAAGAACTGAAAAAATTGAAATGGGAGCATGTCGCTGCCAAACTTGTCACTGTGTACGAAAAAACTTTAGCTCAACGATCATGAGAACCGTCTGCTTTTATTTCCAGGTCCACCAGCCCTTTAGGATCAAGCCTTATAGATTCTTTGATATCGGAGAGGATCATTACTACTGGGACGACTATCTCAATAGAAATGTAATCCGAAAAGTGGCTCAAAAATGCTACCTCCCCATGAATGCACTTTTGATGGAGCTCATTCAAAAGTACAATGGACGGTTTAAAGTGGCCTTTTCGATTTCGGGTACATTTCTGGACCAGATGGAAGCTTATGCTCCCGATGTTTTGGAAAGCTTCCAAAAACTGGTAGCTACAGGACATGCAGAACTTCTCAACGAGACCTATTCCCATTCCTTGGCTGCCCTGAAGAGTAAAGAAGAATTCTTTTCCTTGGTAAAAAAGCACCAAGAAAAAATAAAACAGCTTTTCAATGGGTATTCGCCTACCGTTTTTAGAAATACAGAGTTGATTTACTCAGACCAAATCGGGGAAATGGTCGCTGAATTGGGCTACCAAGCGATGCTCACTGAAGGAGCAAAACATGTCCTTGGTTGGAAAAGCCCCAACTATGTCTATTCCAATGCCAACAAGCCCGAATTGAAAGTTCTTTTGAAAAACTTCCGTCTTTCCGATGATATTGCCTTCCGGTTCAGCAATAAGACTTGGGCGGACTTTCCCCTGACCACCGACAAATTCGTCTCTTGGCTCAATGCCATTCCCAAAGAAGAACAAGTGGTCAATCTATTCATGGATTATGAAACTTTCGGTGAGCATCAGTGGGCCGAAACAGGGATATTTGAATTCATGAGGCATTTGCCGGAGGCTGTGTTCAGAAATTCGGATTTTTCTTTTTCAACCCCTTCAGAAGTTGCTTCCGCGGTTCCTGCAGTCAGCAAAATTCATGTCCCCACAGCCATATCCTGGGCTGACGAGGAACGTGACCTAACGGCCTGGCTTGGAAATGACATGCAGGATGAGGCTTTTGACCGATTATATGAACTCGAAAAGCAAATCCGAAAAATCGATGATCCGGAGATTCTTCGTGATTGGGAATATTTACAGACTTCCGACCATTTCTACTACATGTGTACCAAATTCTTCTCAGATGGATCGGTCCATGAATATTTCAGTCCTTACGACACGCCCTATGATGCATTCATTAATTACATGAATGTGTTGAGCGACTTTATCTTGAGGGTCAAAGAAAAGGCCTCCTGAGGTCGGGGTTTAAAAAATCCATCTTGATAGCCTTTCCTTTCTCCAAGGACTAAACTCTCTTGGATTATCTCACAGGAAATGCCCATGAGTAAATGCTTCTCACACAGGGGAATGATTATCCGGGGCATTCCATCTGGCCATTAAAAATCAAATTATAAACAGATGAAAAATGAAGGAAGATAATTCTGGTCTTTTGTCCCTTATTATTACAAGATTTCTAATCTCCAGATAGAAAAAATCCCGGACATCTTTGCCCGGGATTTTTATTAGCAGGGAAAACTTTAGAAAGTATACCCAAATACCTCCTTCTTGGAAGGTTTGTAGAAAATCATTCCGTTTTCAGGATCAGAATCATAGACAGGTTCTTTGTCATTTAAGACAATTTTTCCCACTTCTTTACCACTCACCTTATCCACCTTGACTAGACCGACTCCTTCCCCCACATCTGTCAAAATGAAATTATACACTCCTCTGGATTTGGACGCTTTAAAACGCTGATTGGCAGCCTGACCAAATGCTCCTGACATATCTTCAAAAAATTCGCGCTGAATCCCATATTGTCTGCTTGCCATGCTCTGATAGCCCATCATTCCCGTACTGGCGCCTTCTGCATACGCATTTGCAGCAGCCATAGCGACCATGGCGACCTGCATCGTACGAAGTGCTATCCTTCCTGCCAAGCTGATCTTTGGAGAAGCCCAATGCTGTTGAAACTGCACACGTCCGCTCTCGTCAAACCCCAGCATGTTTTGACTGGAGGATAGGATAAAATTGGCTCCGGTATATTCCAGATTATCCGGAGTTTCTTTTTCATTAAAATCCACTTTGCCGATAATCTCTTTTTTCTCACCGGTTACCAGATTGACATGAAACACCTTCCCGTCAGCATAAAACACTTCAGAATCCAAGGCTGATTTGGCCCTTAGCACTCCAGGTCCTTTGATCATATCCTTATTTCCCCATTTAAGATTACCGTCAAAATCGATCAACCCGATACTTCCTTCTTCATCTTGGTACATTATTCCCGCTCCAGTCATCTGATCGATTTGAATTCCTTTGATCTTTTGGGACCATTTTTCTGCACCTGAATTTTTATCCAATACGGTCAAGTACTTGCCTTTTTCTCCCACAGCGATCCCTCGATCCCTACCCAAGTCCACCACGATCCCTGAAAGCTTCTTGGCTGTCCATTTGGTATTCCCAGATTCAGCTTCCATCAGGGTAAAATTCTTTTCATCTGACACTATTACTCCAAAATTCTCCGCCTTTAGCATAGGAGCATCCTTGGTAGAAAGGGGTTTCTCCCACAATACTTTACCCGAGCCTAATTCTACAGCAGAAACCACCCCCTGATTTCCCTTTTTCTGGTAAAAATATCCTTCGGTGAGTCTGATGTTGGCATCGAAAGCCTCGAAATTGTTTTTCTTATCTGCCACTTCAAATGTCCAGAATGGCTTCCCGGTTTTGGCATCGATTTTTGCAGAGGTTTTTTCACCGATGAAAAGGAGATGGTTATCACTCGTTACTATGGGGAGAAAAATCGAAGAAAATTGATCGCTTTCCCAAGCTACCTTACCACTTTCCAAATCAATAAATTTGGTGATTTGAGTATATGGCTTTCCGGCTTGGTACATATCCACAAAGCTCGCAGTAAGCAAAATCCCCTTCAGTTCCTGAATATAGCCAGAGCCATCATAGTTGAAGGTAGCTACTTCAGGTCCAATCACCTTGACCACGGGCATTCCTGCCATTTTGGGATTGATGACTACTTCGCCGGTTCGAATATTGATCACCACAAAGTTTTTTACCATGACATTGTCGGTATACTTCACCAAAGCAAAATCCGATATTTTAGCGTGGTTCGGATCCTCCAAGACCTGAATAAGGTCTGCCGTGTAGCCGAGTTTTTTTCCGTCAGGACCTTTCAGGGATTTGGCAGAATTGTAAAGGTCCTCATTTGACCAAAGCAGCTTGCCGGTGTTGGCATCTACTCCGTGCAGTCCCCAGTCCGAACTCCCCACCAACAGAATCTTATTGGGAGTGTACTTGGTCCATTCTACCCCTTTTTCCAAGGAGAGCTTCCATTGCGGTTCTTGCGCATGGGCGGATGTTCCAAAGGCCAAAAGGATTACCCAGGCCAGAAACATCGATTGAGTGGTTTTGTATAGCTTGTTCATAGTGAAAAGAATTTTGATCAAAGCTATCGCACCACTATTGCTCCTGTAATACGCCATTTGCCCTATTTAAAACAAAAAAGCACCCTTTTTGGGGTGCTTTTTCTTCTTTTCTAATGATAAAGGGACTTTACTGGTAAACCTAATTAAGCTCAGATATTAAACTAATAACTCTCCGACTGATTGGGAAAATCCCGGCTTTTCACATCCGAAATGTAATTTTTGAAAGCCTCCATCATAATCTTCTGGAGATCGGCATATTGTCTTAAAAATCTAGGCTTAAACTCCTGAGTGATCCCCAGCATATCATGCATAACCAGTACCTGCCCATCAACCTGTGGTCCAGCCCCAATCCCAATGACCGGAATAGAAATAGACTCAGCTACTTTTTTAGCCAAGGTGGCGGGGATTTTTTCCAGTACCAACGCGAAGCATCCACATTCTTCCAAAACTTTCGCGTCTTCCAAAAGCTTGTTTGCCTCTGCTTCCTCTTTGGCACGGACTGTATAGGTCCCAAACTTATAGATAGACTGCGGAGTTAAGCCCAAATGTCCCATCACAGGAACACCTGCACTGAGTATTCTTATGACCGATTCTTTGATTTCAGCCCCCCCTTCCACCTTGACGGCATGGGCACCGGACTCTTTCATTATTCGGATAGCTGACCGTAACGCTTCAGTGCTGTTTCCCTGATAATTGCCAAACGGTATATCCACCACCACAAATGAACGCCTCACCGCTCTGACGACTGCGGAGGCGTGATATATCATCTGATCCAGAGTAATCGGGAGCGTCGTCTCATGACCTGCCATCACATTGGATGCCGAATCCCCAACCAAAATAATATCTATCCCGGCTGCATCTACGATTTTAGCCATGGAATAATCATAAGCCGTGAGCATGGAGATTTTCTCACCGCGATGCTTCATTTCCTGAAGGGTATGTGTGGTGATTCGCTTGACGGAAGCAGAGGAATGTACAGACATGATCAGTGTAGGTGTACGGAATAGTTGTTATCAGAAAAATCCACCCGAATATGTTCACTCAACGTGGTGGCCAATTCATATCCTGTATAATCTGGCCTGACTGGGAACAAGCCGTGACTTCGATTGACCAAGACCGCAATTTCCATTTTTTGGATCTCCCGATCCAGAAAGGGCTTCATGGCATAAACCAAGGTCTTTCCGGTATTCAGGACATCATCGACCAAAATGATGGTTTTGCCACTCATATCCAAAGAATCAGAGAGCTCAACTCCTGAAGTAGAAATTGATTTTTTGTCCAAAATTACTTCCACCTCCTCTACCAAAATAGGGGAAATCCTTTTCAATTCCGAGGCTAAGAGGTGTGCGAGTGTGGTCCCCATCCCGGTAATCCCTGCAAAGACCACCCCGGAGGTATGGATATTTCGCTCATATATTTCAAAGGCCATTCGGGTAATTTTTTGCCCTACCTGTTTGTGATTAAGTACCTCGCTCATGGATTGATTTTGAAAAAGGAAAATTAGGCCAAAATGCTGGGCTAACCAAACCGATCATCGGTGGCTGTCCTCCTCATGAAGAATATTCAGATAGCTCTGATATCGGTAGGGATGGATATATCCTTCTTCCAGCTTTTGGACCACTACACATCCGGGCTCGTTGACATGCGTGCAGTTGTTGTATTTACATTCACCTAGAAATTGTCTCATTTCAGGAAAGTAGTGTGACAATTCAAACTCCTCCACATCCAGAATACCAAATTCTTTGATGCCGGGTGTATCGATCAAATCCCCTCCTTCCGGTAAAAAAAACATTTCTGCAAACGTGGTAGTATGCACCCCTTTGGCACTGTATCCCGAAATCTCCTTCGTGTCCTGTTTAGCTTCGGGTATCAATGCGTTTAGCAGCGTGCTTTTCCCTACTCCCGAATGCCCAGAGATCAGGCTGGATTTCCCATGGATGTAGGGTAAAAACTTGGATTTTAAATCCTGATCCTTCAAGGCAGAAACCTCCAAAACAGGATAGCCGAGCGGCTCATAAATCTCGTGAATGTCTTGAAGCCAACTGGTTTCATCCTCACCTTCAAGCTGATCCATCTTATTGACTACCAAAATGGCCGGGATTCCAAAGCTTTCCGTACTCACCAAAAACCGATCTATAAACCCCAAAGAGGTTCGTGGTTTTTTCATGGTAATGACCAAAATTGCCTGATCCAGATTACTGGCAATAATATGTGAAAAATGCTGCTTTCGGGTAGACTTTCGGATCACATAGTTTTCTCGCGGCAAGA
This sequence comes from Algoriphagus aquaeductus, assembly GCF_003253485.1. GTDB lineage: Bacteria > Bacteroidota > Bacteroidia > Cytophagales > Cyclobacteriaceae > Algoriphagus > Algoriphagus aquaeductus. Next base: position 184,729 of record NZ_QKTX01000008.1, read on the forward strand.
TATCCTGAATGACAGCCGTTTCTTGACCCTCTTCTTTTTCCAATTCTACCCAATCCCCCACGGCTATAGGATTGGTGAGCTTGAGGTCTTCCTGCTTAAACTTCCCCTTTAACCGGGCAGAAATCACCAGTTCTTCAACTTTGACCAAGTACCAGCTTCCTGTGGATTTGATGACTCTTCCCTTCATGTTGAAAGATTTTTGGCATGGATAAAGGATACTATGCGATCTGCGGCACCAAGGTTCGATGATACCCAATTTTGGGCAGATGTTTTTGCTTTATGGTAAAAATCATCCTCTTCCAGCTTGGCAAAGATGTATTGTAGTTGATTTTCATCTTCAATCTCAAATCCACAACCTACTGATTGGCTTTGTGCCGCTTCGGGAAATTTTCCAGCTTTTTTGACTTTCCCAAATATCACCGGAACTCCAAATCCCAAGGGCTCCAAAATATTGTGAAGTCCCTTTCCAAAAGCTCCTCCCACATAAGCCACCCGGGCAAATTGATAAAGAGAGGAAAGCATCCCGATGTTGTCGATGAAAAGCACAGAATTGGAATCGGCCGAAGTCCACTGGGAATACTTTTTTGAAGGAAGTTCGATCTGACTTGCCCATCGATCCATTGGTTCCGGATTGAGATCATGAGGGGCTACAATCCAACAATACTCCGGTTTGGAATTGATCAAAGGAATCAGGTATCGCATATCTTCCTCCCAAGCTGATCCTACCACCATAGTCGGCTTACCCTGTACCCAGGTCCTCACGTCCGCCAAGTCCTTGGGAGATTGTGCAGTGGCGGCCACTCGGTCAAAACGGGTATCTCCGGCAAGGCTTGTCTTTGAAACTCCGATTTTTTGAAGCAATTCAATACTTTGTTGATTTTGGGTAAAAATCCAGTCCAGTTGAGTCAAAATATTTCTGAAAAACCCGCCGTACCAGGTGAAGTAAATTTGATTTTCCCGAAAAGATGCCGCAAGGAGAAAAGTGGGCACCGACATTTTCTTTAGGGCTAAAACATGGTGATACCACAGGTCATACTTGACAAAAAAAGCGATCTCAGGACTGAGGATGGTGACGAATCTGTTTGCCCAACTTTTTCGGTCCAATGGTATGTAGGTGATAAAATCTACATGAGGTTGCGGTTTTTTAATGACATGGTCGTATCCGGAGGAACTGAAAAAACTGACCACCACGGCCAGATTTTCTCTGCTCTTTTTTAGTGCAGCGATGACTGGCCTTGCCTGCTCGTATTCCCCAAGTGAAGCGACGTGAAACCAGGCCAATGGTCCGGGATTTTCATTTCGGTATCGCTGAAGAATAATAAAAAGATTTCTCCGCCCTGCTAAAAATCCGGAGACTTTGGGGGAAAACAAACCGATCACTGGTAAGAGCGCAGTGAGTAATCCCAAAAAAACAGGATATATGAATTTCATCATCCAAAAGTAGCCAATCCCTTAGATTTCCACATTTTTTTTGATTTTTGCACTCTATAAAAACTTCAAGAAATATTTTTTCCTTAAAATTGATTTCAATCGGGTAGAATTAAATCCAAAAATAAGTAGATTCATAACCTGACTTTTCAACCTAATTATCAGACCAGTATATTGAAAGAGTATGATTAAAGTTCTATTCGTTTGCCTAGGAAATATTTGCCGTTCACCGCTTGCAGAAGCTATTTTTAATCAAAAAATCAAGCTGCTGGGATTGGAGGGCAAATTCAAATCTGACAGTGCGGGTACATCAGACTATCACATCGGAGAACTCCCAGACGAAAGGACATTGAGGTGTGCCCAACGAAACGGATTGAAAATCGACCATCGTGGCAGACAAGTCAATCGAACCGACTTCCGGGAATTTGACTATATCATCGCCATGGATGACAACAACCTTAGAAATCTCAATAATCTTAAAGCGCGGTACAATTTCCCGACCAAAGAAATTCATCTGATGAGAGACTTCGTCTCCGATTGGCAAGGCCTTCCCGTTCCGGATCCATACTATGGAGGAGAAGAAGGTTTTGACGAGATTTATCAAATCCTGGAGGAATCAATTGAAGGATTTTTGGAGCAGGTAAAGGTCACTCATCAACTCTATGCTTGACCAGCATCAAATTTACGAACAGGTACTTTTTGACACTTTTGGCCCCTCGGTTCATTTTATTTCAGCGAGCCTCGTTGCAGCAGGAAACCACAATCAAGGAGTCCAGCTAAACACCTCGGAAGGGTCATTTTTTCTTAAACTCAATTTTGATCATGAAAGAGATATTCTAAAAAAAGAAGCTGAAGGACTTCAGAAATTGGCTAAGTCTACCTTTTTGAAAATCCCTAAATCGGTCGCACACGGCCGGGTAGAAGACTACAATTACCTGCTTTCGGAATTCATCCCCAGCAGCCGCCCACATCCAGAGTATTGGGAAGATCTGGGCATGGGCCTCGCCCATCTCCACCTCAATCATCAGGATCAGTTCGGACTCGAATATGATAACTTCATCGCCTCCTTACCCCAAAAAAACCATGCTCTGGACAATTGGCTGGACTTTTTCATCGAACACCGACTCGAACCCTTACTGGGAAAAGCCTATTTCGACCGCTTGATTCCGCTGGAATTTCTGAAAAAATTTCAAACCCTATATCCCAAACTGGAGTCCCTTTTTCCCAAAGAAAAACCGTCACTCCTTCATGGAGATCTCTGGTCAGGAAATGTACTTTGTGGAGCTGATGGAAGACCTTGCCTGATCGATCCGGCGATTTACTACGGACATCGGGAAATGGATTTGGCATTTTCGAGGCTTTTTGGAGGATTTGATGCCAAGTTTTATGAAGCCTATGAGTCAATCTTACCTCTTGAGCCCGGGTTCGAAACCCGAATTGCCGTTTACAATCTATATCCTTTGCTTGTGCACTTGAATCTCTTTGGCACCGCATACCTTCCCGGAATCGAAAAAACGCTTAACCGATTTCAATAATGGACTTTCAGATTCGAACTTATCGGGATACGGATGCAGCTGCTATCCGCGAAATCATCAATGACTCCATCCTTCACACCTCTCACAATTACGACTATTACCCCAAAACGCTCGAAGAGGTACAGACACTGTTTGCGGAGAAAATCCGAGATGGATTCCCTGTTCTTGTTGGGGAATTAGACGGGGAAGTATTGGGCTATGCTACCTATGGAAAATTCCGTGCAAAGCCGGGATACAGCAAGACCCTCGAGCACTCCATCTACCTCAATGAAAAAGCCCAAGGCAAAGGCTTGGGCTCTGAAATGATGCGTCAGCTGATCGAAAAAGCCAAAGAACAAGGCTTCCACATGATGATTGCCGGCATGGACTCCGAAAACCTGGGAAGCTATCGCTTTCACGAGCGCTTGGGGTTTCGGGAAACCGCCCGAATGCCCGAAGTGTCATTCAAATTTGGGAAGTGGCTGACTTTGGTTTTTATGCAGTTGAAACTTTCCTAATCCATTTTTGGATCAAATGAGGCTGATTCTCGCTCCTGTGCGTACCGCCTCATAGATCGCATCCACAATCACCAAATCCTTCAACCCTTCTTCCCCATCCACAGGGATCAACGGCTTTTTCCCATCCAGAATGATGGCTGCCATTTCCTCCATTTGGGTAGTCTGATGCGTGATGTGCTGTGCTTCAATCGGGCCTTGATTGGTGCGGGCTTGGATAGGTCCATAACCGGTTGAAGGCTGCATTTCTGCAAAACCTTTGGTTCCGTTCAGGAAAAATTTGTCCAGGTTATTCATCGAATAGGTCGAAAGGCAAGATGCCACCGCTCCGGAAGGAAACCCCATCTGAAATGTGATCGTCTCATCCACCCCCTGCTTAAACTTCACCGGGTCGGTTTTCACCTCTTGAGCCGTCACCCAGATCGGTTCCTCTCCCAACATGTATCGGGCTCCATTGATCGAATACACACCGATATCCATCATGGATCCTCCTCCGGCAAGCTCCCGATTGAGTCGCCACTGTGTTGGGTCACCAATCATAAAACCGCTTAATCCCTGAAAAAAGAGTGTTTTTCCAAACTCACCAGCCCGCTGCTTTTTCACCACCTCGAGCGTTTTGGCTTCGAAGTGCATGCGGTAGCCCACCATGAGATGAACCCCGGCTGCCTTGCAAGCCGCAATCATTTCTCGCCCTTCTTCGGCATTGAGTGCCATGGGTTTTTCGCAGATGACGTGCTTTCCGGCTTTGGCCACACCGATGGAATGCGGCTTGTGCAGGGAGTTGGGTGTGATCACATAGACCGCATCGATATCCGGATTGTCCTTGATCTGATGGTAGTTTTCGTAGTTATAGCAATTTTTGGCGGGAATGCCGTATTTCTGCTTCCAAGCTTCGATTTTGGAAGGGGTACCGCTGATGACCCCGACGAGCTTGGCCCGCTTGCAATCTTTCATCGCTTCTGCCACTCGGGTACCATAGCTTCCCAAGCCCATGATGGCTACGCGAAGGACTTTATCCTCCCGCTCCAAACTCATGGCAGAAAGTGCATCGGTAAAGGGTAAGCTCACAGCCAGGGTCGAAAGTCCTGCTTTTTGGAGAAAATCACGTCTTGAAGTCATCGATAGGTGGGTTTTAGGTTATCCCTTTGAAGTTAGAAAAACTTCAGGTCGACAAGGCATATTCGCTCAGACTTTTCTGCGAACGGCCTGAAAGGTATTTCGGGTGGATTGCTCCAAAAGAACCTCATAACCAATCAGGAATGCTGGAATTTCTTCTGCTTTTTGCTTCAAAATCGTCAACAGTTCCAAACCTTCGTTGTATCGGATTTCAAATTCTCCCTTGAGTTTTTCCAGAAGCTGCTCAAACTTGAAAAGCTGTGCATCAATCACAATCGAAACTGAAATGGCAGAAAGTTGGAGCATATTTACCCTCAGCTTGAGTGCTTGCAGCTGCTCGTAGATCCGATGAATGTGTTTTTCCTCGATAAAGGTGAAGTCGGTGACTTTGAAACTCACCAGAATCTGATCCTTTTTCAAAACGATGGTGGGCACTTCATGTGGTGTGGCATGCTCGTGGATTTTGGTGCCCGGGGCATCCGGATTCAAAAACGATTTGACAAAAAGCGGAATCCCGGCATTGGCCAAAGGCTTGATGGTCTTGGGATGAATGACCGAGGCTCCGAAATAGGTCATTTCGGCAGCTTCCCGATAGCCGAGTTCTTCAAATTTTTCGGTGTTTGGGAAAAGCTTCGGATCGGCATTAAGCACACCGGGCACATCTTTCCAAATCGTGACCGAGCCTGCATGCAAGCTCGTTCCCAAAATCGCAGCGGTGAAATCTGACCCTTCCCTACCCAATGTTGTGGTTCGGCCTTTTGGATCCTTTCCGATAAATCCTTGCGTCAAAATCGGGAAATTTTCCAGCATCGGTTTCCAAGTGGACTGACAAGCCTTGCGTGTTTTCTCCCAATTGATTTTTGCGAAGCGAAAGTCAGAATCAGTATGAATGACTTCCCGAGCATCCTGCCACAGCACGAGTAGATCTTGATAACACAGGTATTCCGCCACGATTTTGGAAGAAATCAGTTCACCAAAGCAGACCACTTGGTCATAAAATTCATCGTAATTCTCACGGGACAGCGGCTTTTGAAGCTGAAGATCGAGTTGAAAAAAAAGATTTTCGATTTGAGCAAAAACAGCATGATTTGCCGGAAAAAGTTCTTCACAGATCTCTCGATGGAAAGTTTTTAAAATTGCACTATTCTCATAAAAATCAAGTCCGTTTAGCTTGTTTGCCAAGATGCCTTCCAGCGAATTGGTGGTTTTTCCCATGGCGGAAACGACAATAATGAGGTTTTTTCGCAATCGATTACGGAGAATTTCAGCTAAGTTTTTCACTGCAGTGGCATCTTTGACTGAAGCGCCTCCAAATTTGTAAATCCAAGTTTTTGCCATAAAGAATATTTCCTAATTTTCCAGAGTATAAACCCAAATATTGTACTTTTCAAAGAATGAAAACTTCCCCTTTCCAGCCAGACCAAACGAGCCTGGCTTACTCCGTCGGAATTACACTTGATCGATTCATCAAACTCAAACAAAGTGATTTTCCTTTTGCCTCAGGAGAGCTCTCACAGCTACTCCGGGACATTGTTTTGGCAGCGAAGATAGTCAATCGCGAGACCAATCGTGCGGGCTTGGCCAACATCGGAGGCGCTTTTGGACAAACCAATGTCCAAGGCGAAGAGCAGCAAAAACTGGATGTGATCGCCAATATTCGATTCATGCGGGCATTAAGCAAAGGCGGCGAGGTATGCGCCATCGTCTCCGAAGAAGAAGATGCCGTCATTGACCTTCAAAATAACTCAGGCAAATATGTCGTGGCCATCGACCCGCTTGACGGGAGCTCCAACATCGATGTGAATATCAGCATCGGGACAATTTTCTCGATCTATCGAAGAAAATCTCCGATCGGAAGTCCCATACAACTCAAGGACATCATGCAACCCGGTCGCGAGCAAGTAGCCGCGGGATATGTACTCTACGGTTCCTCGACCATGCTGGTCTATACCACAGGCTGCGGAGTCAATGGTTTTACCTACGAAAACAGCCTTGGGGAATTTTTCCTTTCTCACCCAGACATCCAAGCTCCAAAGACCGGTAACATCTACTCCATCAACGAAGGTCTTCAACTGGAGTGGGAAAAAGGGATCGCTGCCTACATCCAATCCTGCAAAGAGCGAAAAATGCAATCCCGCTATATAGGGAGCTTGGTGGCGGATTTTCACCGAAACCTACTAAAAGGGGGGATCTACCTCTACCCTGCTACCCAGAAAAACCCATCCGGAAAACTGCGATTATTGTACGAAGCCAATGCTTTGGCTTTTATCATTGAGCAAGCAGGAGGAAAAGCCAGTGACGGGAAACAACGAATTTTGGATGTTCAGCCAGAGAGCCTTCATCAGCGGACACCGCTTTTAATCGGTTCTGCTCAAATGGTCGAAGAAGTAGAGCAATCGGTAGTTTTACATTCAAGTTTGGTCACGGTTTAAGACCTTTATTCAAAACTTAATTCTGATTTTAAGGTATTAGCTTTAAATTAGAGCTCATAAAATCGGAAACTATGTCTTCAAACAAACATTTTCTTTCAATTGCATTTTTGGCCGGATCGATGTCCCTCTGGACAGCATGTGGTCCAAAAGAACAAGAGCAAGTCATCGATGAGACTTTCGCTACTCAAACTGAAAAACTGCTCATCAAAGTGGACACCCTCCACACCGAGTTGGAAAACCCATGGGGAATGACTTGGCTGGGTGACGGCCGAATGCTGGTCACCGAGCGTAAAGGTGAAATCCTGATTTTCAAGGATGACAAATTCACGGGAGAAAAAATCCAAGGCCTTCCTCCTGTACACAACGTCAATCAGGCAGGTTTGCTGGATATCGCTGTACATCCTAAGTACGCTGAGAATGGTTGGATCTACCTCGCCTATGCTAAGCATTTCGAGGACAGCACTGCTGCTACTACGATTATGCGATTTAAGCTGGAAGGCAATAATGCAGTCAATCAGGAAGAGTTGATCACCGCTGGTCCCTCCTGGAAAGGTGGCCGTCACTTCGGGAGCCGTATCGTATTTGACAATGACGGGTTCCTGTATTTCTCCAATGGAGACAAAGGAAATATCCCAATGAATGCGCAAAATCTTAATAATGCGCATGGCAAAATCCACCGCGTAAAGGATGACGGAACAATTCCTGCCGACAATCCTTTCACCGATTCTCTTGGGAATATCAGCTCTATCTGGACTTATGGCAACAGAAATCCACAAGGACTGATCTATGATAAAGTGAATAATCGGCTTTGGGAAGTGGAGCACGGACCAATGGGTGGAGATGAGCTTAATCTAATTGAGAAAGGTAAAAACTACGGTTGGCCGGTCATCACCTATGGACAAAATTATGATGGTACACCAATCACGGACATTACTGAAAAAGAAGGCATGGAGCAGCCCGTTCACTATTGGGTTCCCTCTATTGCCACTTGCGGAATGACCCTCGTAACCTCAGACAAGTATCCAGCCTGGAAAGGAAATATCTTGGTGGCGGCTTTGGCCAAGCAGCACATTGCCCGAGTGGAAATGAACGGAACTCAATATGTGGCCGAGGAAAAACTCCTTCAGGACATTGGACGAGTTCGTCAGGTGTCTGAAAGCCCGGATGGCTATATCTATGCGATCACTGAAGCGACCGGACTTTTAGTCAAATTGCTTCCGATCCGATAAGCTAATCTTACTCATTTAAAGGCCTTCTGAGAAATCGGAAGGCCTATTTTTTTGAATTACCCATCTTTTTTCGATCCGTCCGGGTATTCGATTGCGTAGATAAACCAGATTTTCCGGCATAAATAAAAACCGATTTCGAAATTTGGTCGTTATCGATATACGTTAATCCTCTAAAATTCAACCCCATGAGAATTCGCTTTTCGTGCCTGCTTTTTGCGTTGGGAACCTTGGTAAGTCTCCAAGCATGTACTGCTAAAGAAACGGAACCGACCCCCGATCCAACGTCTGAGCTGAAATTCACCACAAGTACAGACAAAATGGTGATCAAGATCGATACGCTTTATACCGGTTTTCAAAACCCTTGGGGAATGACCTGGATCAGTGAAAATCGTATGCTGGTCACCGAGAAAAAAGGTGAAATCCTGATTTTCAAAGACGATAAATTTACCGGGCAAAAAGTAACCGGACTACCTTCGGTATATAACAATGGTCAGGCAGGGCTTTTAGACATCACCGTTCACCCCAATTATGCCCAAAACGGATGGATTTACATTGCCTATGCCAAGCCCGTCAACAATGGAGGGGCAACGACAATCGCAAGATTCAAACTCAATGGAAATGCCATAGCGGATTTTCAGGAATTGATCGTTACCACGCCTGTTTGGAATGGAGGCACACATTACGGCAGCCGCATTGTATTTGACAACCAAAACTTCCTTTACTTCAGCAACGGAGAGCGGGGAAGTCAGGACAATGCCCAAGATCTAAAAAACTCCCATGGAAAAATTCACCGAATCCATGACGATGGCCGAATCCCTACTGACAATCCGTTTGTCAACACCTCTGGAGCAGTACCTTCCATTTGGACTTATGGAAATCGGAATCCTCAAGGGCTCTACTTTGACAAGGCCAATAATCGCCTATGGGAAGTGGAACACGGCCCAAGAGGAGGCGATGAGCTGAATATTCTGGAGAAAGGAAAAAACTACGGTTGGCCGGTCATCACCTACGGCATCAACTACAACGGGACACCGATTACCAATATCACCGAAAAAGAAGGCATGGAGCAACCGGTGAAATACTGGACTCCATCCATCGCCACCTGTGGCATGACCATGGTCACCTCTGACAAATATCCTGCTTGGAGAGGGAACATTTTGGTGGCCGCTCTGGCTGGAACTCATATTGCAAGAGTAGAAATGAACGGAACCCGAGCTACCGGCGAAGAAAAATTGCTGCAGGGAATCGGCAGAGTTAGGCAAGTATCCCAAAGTCCAGACGGCTATATCTATGCAGTCACGGAGGGTACAGGGTTACTGATTAAAATTTTGCCGGGGGCATAAAGTAAAAGAGGGCTTCGGCCCTCTTATTTTTTCATCTTCAAAATAAAACTCCCCTTGTTTCACTCTTCAAATGTTATTTTAGAGGGGAAAAGCCGGTTGATTCTCCTACTGAGTTCCAAAAAAGCCACCAATCGTTCGGCAGGCGTCAGAGTCCTAAACTCCTCTTCAGAAGTTTTTTCACTTTCCTCTTTCGTCAGAACCCGGATTGGCATGATTTAAATCAAGATAAAATCTTACACAAAGTCCACATCCACGCTAAAGGGATATTTCATCAAAAACTGTAAAGCCTCTTCAATGGAGAGATCCTCGAATAAAACCCGATGAAGATTTTCAGTAATCGGTGCTCGGATTCCTACTGTTTTGATAAAGGCATCGATAATTCGGATGGTGTTCACCCCCTCAGCCACTTCTTCCATGGAATCGAGGATTTGATCCAGCGATTCTCCTTTGGCCAATCGATAGCCGACGGTGAAATTCCGGGAATCCACCGAATTGCAGGTCGTCACCAAATCCCCGATTCCTGCCAGTCCGATCACAGATTGCACACTTCCTCCCAAAGCCTTACTGAGGTGGACCATTTCTACCATCCCTCTCGAGATCAAAAGTCCTTTGGCATTTTCTCCCAATCCCAAGCCAGCCAAGGCTCCGGCTGCAATAGCGATGATATTTTTTAGCACACCACTCAGCTCAACGCCGATGATGTCAGAGTTTCCATAAACCTGAAACCGTTCAGAGCGAAGCAGGCGCTGCCCCTCCAAGATCACCTCATTGTACTTACTGGCAATGACCGTGGCAGCAGGTTGGCCTTGGCTAAGCTCTTTGGAAATATTTGGTCCAGCCAAACAACCCACTCTCACCGCGACAGTTTCCTGAAGTATCACTTCACTCATCGTCAAAATCTGACTTCGGTGGAGTTTTTTTACTTCGTCCAAAGATTCTCCTTTTGGAAGGTTCAATGCAAGACCTTTCGTGCCATGAATTACCAAGTGATAGGGATGCAAAAACGGAGCAAAAGTCTGCGCTACTTCCACAAAAGCGGCTGAGGGAATCATAAAAAAAAGCACATTACAGGAAGCCGAAATCTCTTCCGGAGAAAAGGTTGCCCGAATAGCTGGGTTTAACGATTTACCGGAAGCGGTGTGATTCGAGTTAATTTCTTCCACCACTTCTTGCTTTCTGGCATAAACCATCACTTCATTTTTCTCAGCCAGCATATTGGCGATGGCAGTTCCAAAGCTTCCAACACCAACCACTCCGATCAATTTCGGTTTAGAAGAGTTTCTCGAGGCCATATCCATGTAGTCTATTATGGTAGAAATACAACAGGCTCATATCTTCTGTGACGATATTTTCCTGTTTGTCTTTAATCAAAGGACGCTTGGCATGATACATCCCCACGTTATCCAATCCATGAGCAATGATGGCATCCATGTCTCTTTTCATATGAGGAGCAATATCAATTTTCCCCTGGGCTTTAAGCTCAAATATCCGATCCAACACTAGCTGACAGGCCGACTTAAACTCCTCATAAGGAAGGAAAATATCCTCCTCCGGAAGTCTGATAAGATCAAAAAGATCAAGCTTTTTATTTTTTGCTTTTATTAATTCAAAAGCAACAAAAGCAACCAGGTGTGAACTGAAAACCCTGTTTATTTTGTGAAACTCCTCTACAATTCGCTTGCCCAGCATATGGGTGTATTCCTCCTCGCGCTGCTGGTCTACGGTTACTTTCCCATCTGAAACGAAGTAATCCCGGGTATTGATCAATCTACCCCATTTGTCAAGACTGTTTCCTTCCTGATCCACAAAATTCCCCATCACGTCCATTGCCCGGCCGATGGAAACTGAGATATCGGAACCTTTGGTGAAGAATTTGACCAAGAACTTGGAAATCTTATACGAGGTGGAAAACTCATCATTTTCCTTATAGTATCGCTCTTGACCGGTAATACTCAGGTAGTCCTGAATCAATCCCGGAGCTTCCAGTACAAAATGATAATTGATGGTGACAGGCACTATGAAAATCTTACCCGAGATATCCGTAATTCCCTGTTGGTAATTAGCCCGTTGAGCTTCGATCGCGGTACTGAGAAGACCGAGTTTAAGTTTGGATTCGATCATACCGCTGCGGGATCGGGTTCCTCCCGGGAAAAACAAGGAATGACATCCAAATTGAATGGCTTCTTTGGAGTAGGTTTTTAGGGTCTCCAAATACATCATGTTCTTTTTTCTCCGATCTACCTTGTAAGCTCCCAGAGCGTTCATGAAATAGGCGAAAATCGAAATATTAAAAAGATTCAAACCTGCTCCATAGATAAATGGAGGCATGCCTAAAACGGATATGATCCACCCAATCAAAATACTGTCCAGGTTGGAAAAGTGGGTAGGCACCATCACGATCGTGCCTTTGGTGGCTAGGTCGCGAATCTGATCGGTCTGTCCGGTGATTTGAATCTTGTCCTGAAGCGTATATTGATTGCTGAAAATGGATTTGAATCCTTTGACACGTGCGGCATTGAGCAATCTTGCAAAGCCGTAAGTGACCACACTGCGGGTAAACTTATAATGGGAGGCTTTAAAATTTGATGCGATCTCCTCTGCATACCGGGAAGTGATTCTTTGCAAGACTTCCTGATAAGCTTCAAGTCTTTTAGCTTTGGTGAGTGCAGTATCGGTATTAATCTGAAGAAGGGAGCTTTTCACCTCCCCCCAGAAATGGGACTCATCATCAGGATCTACGTCCCAAGGATTTTGTTTGACTCTAAGTTTTTCTCTATAGAGAGTAGTTTCCAGCTCTTCTTTAAGAATGTCCGGATTCTTCCCGGTCAGTCCCAAAATTCTACCCTCGGCCAGATCGGCAACTTTCTTGACAAATTCTTTACGTTCCCGGGCCAGTTTTACCACAGGCCATTCATCCTTTTTGGGCAAAATGGGAGCGTACCGGTGTTTGATATAGTTCTCCTCCAAGTGGTTTTCTGGTTAAATAAAAGGCCTCAAAGATATAGAAAAAGCCCTTCCCAAAGGTAATTTATGGGAAGGGCACTCAGAATCAGCCTTTTGATCGGGTGAATAGCGCTACCACTGCGGAGGTCATCAAACCCATAAAAGCAGCAAAAATCAACGATTGCTGAATATAGTTGACCAAGGTAAAATGCCCTTCAGCTTCCTCTTGAGTCATCATCCCTTTGTCGACGCTCAGTTTGATGACATTGGGAAAATAGGCTGGAGAAATAAACTCATGGGTGATATACTGACTCAGCGGCGTCAAAATCACTACCACTAAGGTGATGATTAGGCCTGAAATCAATCCCTGTACGTAATTCATCTTTCCCGAATACGCATTTTTTCTTTTATCCAAGAGTGCAAATACATAGAGGGCAACGGCTATTGGCGCATACAGAAGCGTGTAGGTGGCGTGTTGCTCGATATTCACATCGTGCCAACCTAGGGCCTTCTCGATAATCATCCAGATCAGTCCGGACAACACAAAGAGGAGACCCCATTTGATTTCAATTTTGATTTTTTTCATAGTGTGGGTTTTGGGTGTAAAGGATTTTGCTATTCAGCTCAAACAAATTACAAAAAAGCCGTGAACGATTTGCATGTCAAGGCAGTTGAGCAATGGATACCAAATAAACTCTTGTGAGTGCCGGAAAGCGTATTATTTTTACGGCACCAAAGCCCGATGAAACCAGACCTTAAGCAAATACAAGTTCCCATTGAAGCCGAAATGGCTCAATTCGAGCATAAGTTTCGGGACTTTATGAAAAGTAAGGTTAAGCTCCTCGACCACATCACCAACTACATCGTCAAGCGCAAAGGAAAGCAAATGCGTCCGATGTTCGTTTTTTTGACGGCAGGGGTTTGCGGGACCATCAACGAATCCACCCATCGGGGTGCCGCTCTGATTGAATTGCTACACACTGCCACTTTAGTCCATGACGATGTGGTGGATGATGCCAATTATCGAAGAGGTTTTTTCTCGGTCAATGCCCTTTGGAAAAACAAAATTGCTGTTTTAGTTGGGGATTATTTGCTATCTCGTGGACTTTTGCTCAGCGTGGACAATGGCGACTTTCACCTCCTGCGCATCGTATCCAATGCAGTGAAGGAAATGTCAGAAGGTGAACTTTTGCAAAGCTACAAAGCCCGCAAGCTCGACGTGGATGAGGAGGTTTATTATGAAATCATCCGCCAAAAAACCGCAAGTCTGATTGCATCTTGTTGTTCTGTCGGAGCATCGAGTGTCAGGAGTGATGAATTGGCGATTGAAAAAATGCGCTTGTTCGGGGAAAAAGTTGGTATGGCTTTCCAAATCAAAGATGATCTTTTTGACTATGGAGAGGATGAAATCGGTAAACCTGTAGGCATAGACATCAAAGAGAAGAAAATGACCCTTCCGCTCATTTATGCCTTAAGAAATACAGATTGGCTTACCAAACGAAAAATTATTTACCTCATCCGAAACCGATCTGAAGACAAAAAAGCTGTAAATGAAGTCATTGGGTTTGTCAAGAAAAGTGGCGGTCTAGAGTATGCCAAGGAGAAAATGAACGAATTCTATCAGGAGGCCTTGGGGATTTTGAAAGAATTTCCTGATTCGGTCTACAAAACTTCCCTCAGGGATCTGGTAAGCTATTCCATCGAGCGGAGAAAGTAAAAATGCAGGTCCTGTCTTAAACTCGGAAAATCAACTTTTTCAGCCTTACAAAACAGCGACAGCTTTGACAAACCTACGGGTGTAGCTAGGCTGTTTGAGACTGGAAATCATCACTTTCATTTCTTTGCTGGAGGAGGCATGGATAAACTCGCTTTCCATTCCTTTCGGATCAGTTACGATCCCGATATGGCCGATGACATTTCGAGTTGGGCTCAAAAAAACCAGGATGTCCCCCTTTTTCACCTTTTCTATTGGCACTTCCTTGCCAAAATTTTCAAACTGTGCAGAAGTCCTAGGTACTCTGATTCCAAATTCCTGATACACATAATAGACAAAACCTGAGCAATCAAAACCTTTACCACTCGTGCCTCCATACACGTAGGGTACGCCTAAGAATCCTTTCCCAAACTGCTCCAGACTATCCCTAATTAGCACATCGGCTTCCAAGGAATCGGACTTTACAGGTTCACTTGCAGAGACTGAAACTTCTGTTGGTTCTTTTGATCCTTTTGGGGAAAAGCGATAGGCCGTCACTCCGAAAAGGCCAAGTAGAAGTACCGCTGCTATAGAGATCTTTAGAAAGCTGGGTGGATTGAAATTCATTACGTATTTCGGATAGTAGGCTAAAGTCCAAGCGAGTGAAGACTGTGATTCAGGGACTTACTTCTGGCAAACTGCCTATAAAAAGAAATCGTTCCAAAATAGCCAAATCAGAAATTTGACTTCTTGACACAAGCTTATCCCATATCTGAATAGTAGAAGAATCATTTTTCAATTGAACAGTATCTTGAATCTTGACGAGTTTTTTGTCTTTCCAGTGATGTCTGTTTCACGCTACTCTGAAAAAAAATTGCAAGGATCTTAGCCCTGTAGGCAGTCTATTCAGGCTGCAGATAAAAGCAAAAAAGCCGGCTTCTCACCGGCTATTTATTACTTCATTGGATTAATGGTTTGTATTTTCCCGTTAGGCAGGTGGGTCAATTCAGCCATTTTGATATTTCGAAGCGGTGTGTCTCCTGAGAGTTCGGTGTCGTGATAGAAGAGGTACCATTTTCCCTGGAACTCCACAATCGAATGGTGATTGGTCCATCCTTGGACGGGATCAAGTACATTGCCCTGATAGGTAAATGGGCCATAAGGACTGTCACCAATGGCATAGGCGATGTAATGCGTATCTCCAGTGGAGTAAGACAGATAATACTTCCCGTTGTACTTGTGCATCCAAGCCGCCTCAAAGAATCGCCGAGCATTATCTCCTGCTTTGATGGGTTCACCCTTTTCATCGAGGATAAGGAGTTCACGAGGCTTTTCTGCCAATTCGGTCATCGAGTCCCCAAGTTTGGCGATGTAGGGCATCAGAGCTTTTTGATCAGGTGCAGGAATTCCATCGGTCGGTCCTTTTCTTCCCGGAATTAGTTTTTGGTTCTCGTACCATTGAAGCTGACCACCCCAGATTCCACCCCAAAGGAGGTAATAGTCATTTCCATCCTGAAATGCAGACGGATCCATGCTGAAGGTGCCTTTGATCGGTTCAGGTTCGGCTTTGAATGGGCCTTCAGGCCGATCGGAAACTGCCACACCGATTTTGAAAATATCATTCTTGTCCTTGGCAGGAAAGTACAGGTAGTATTTCCCATCTTTCTCTGCCGCATCCGGTGCCCAAAGTTGGCGTCCTGCCCAAGGCACATCTTCCAGTTTCAAGGCTACACCGTGATCAACCACAGGAGTTCCTGGCCTTTCCATAGAAAACACGTGGTAATCCTTCATGTCAAAATGTGAACCCATATCATCTTGAGCTACATCGGTTTCAATATCGTGCGATGGATAAATGAAGATTTTACCCTCAAAAACATGGGCAGATGGGTCTGCCGTATAGATATGCTCTACCAAAGGAGCATGAGCAAATTTGGAAGCGGTGGAATCGGCTTCTACCGTCTGAGTAGTTTCTTGAGGCTGAGAGCAGCCAAATCCAGCCAAAAGGATCAGGCTGAGGTAACGGTTTGATTGGTGCATGATTAGATCAGGTTTGAGTTAGGGATTGAAAATAGTAAAGGAAGAATCGTTTTCTAAATTTTCTTTAGCAACAGAATCAATAAAAAGGATTGTACGTATATTGGATTAAAATACACGTGTAATGAAAACCAAGCTTACCCTCACCATTGAAAAATCAGTGATTGAAAAGGCGAAGGAATTTGCGGGCAATTCCGGAAAAAGCCTTTCGGATCTGGTAGAGCGATATTTGGAAAAAGAGATTGCTGAAGCTGAATTGCAGCAAGCTAACATTCCTGAGGAGTTTAAAGGGCTTTTTGGTTCGGTCAATCTACCTACTGAACTGAATGAAAAAGAGGCAATCCGGGAAATTTTAAGCCAAAAACACAGCAGATGAACCGTTATTTTTTGGATACTAATATCCTACTGGATTTTTTGGGAAATCGGCATCCTTTTGGGAAATATGCCTTAGAAATATTTAACAAATCCCTTCTCAATGAATGGGAACTTTGGACTTCAGACAACTCGATTCTGACCAGCTATTACATCATTTCAAAAGAAATCGGAGAAGCCGAAAGCAGGATCAAAATCAGTCGACTCATCAATTTTTTGGAGATACAACCCACTCAAAAGGCGCATATTCAACAAGCGCTAGCATCAGATTTAAAAGACTTGGAAGACGGAGTCCAGCATTTTTGTGCTTCTAGTATTCCGGGAATTGGAGGAATCATCACCCGTAACAAGAACGATTTTAAGACGAGTCAAATCCCGGTTTTTGAACCTTGGGAGGTGGTTTAGACGGATTATTCCCCATTTCAAGACAAGAAATCAAGAATAAAATTATCTTTGATAGTATCAAATGATACTATCAGTGAAGCCTCCCTATGATATCACTCCTGAGATTTTGAAATGGATCAGCTCCATTTCGGAGAAGATAGGTGAGGCAAATGCACTTTTCCTGAGTAAACCTTCTCCCCAACTCCGAAAGCAAAATCAAATAAAGACCATCCACTCCTCGCTTCAAATCGAAGGAAATACCTTAAGCGAGGATCAGATAACGGCACTTTTGGAAGACAAACGGGTCATTGGGCCGCAAAAAGATATTTTGGAAGTGCTCAATGCTGTTTCTCTTTATGAAAATTTAGATTCCCTGAAATCTACTTCGGAAAAATCCTTCCTTTCTGCTCATGCCATTTTAATGAAGGGATTAATCGAAAATTCCGGGAACTATCGAACTCGAGGTGTGGGAGTGGTCAAGGGTTCGCAAGTGGCACATCTAGCCCCTCCTGCTGGTAATGTTCCTGGTTTGATGAAAGATCTTTTTAAATACCTAAAGGATGACCAAGAACTTGTGCTGATAAAAAGCTGTGTCTTTCATTATGAAATGGAATTCATTCATCCTTTTTTGGATGGAAACGGGCGGATGGGAAGGCTTTGGCAGACCGTAATTCTAAAGGAAAAGTATCCTGTATTCGAATCGCTGCCATTTGAAACATTGATCCACAAAACGCAATCGGAGTATTATGAGGCTCTCGCACTGAGTGACAAAATGGGAAATTCCACGGCTTTCATCGAGTACATGCTTCGAATTCTCGATGCTGCACTAGAAGACCTGCTTCGTGTAAAAGGAAAAACCATCCATCCGGAAGATCGAATGACTTACTTTTTATCTTTGGGAAAAAGCCCGTTCACCAGGAATGAGTATATGAAAGTGTTTAAAACCATTTCTACTGCCACAGCAAGTAGGGATTTGAAGAAAGCGGTGGAGGATAATATTCTTAAATCAGAAGGGCAAGGAAATCGAATGAGGTATTTTTATAAAAGTGACAATCTATGTTGAAAGTTAGAATAAAGGAGTTTTCCTTAGTAAATGTACTTCCGGCACTTTTAGCCTCATTACTATCTATTTCAATAGTAACAACCATCAATTTCTTCAATATCCCAATGAATGAATACTTTTCAATACTTGTAATCTTTACAGTTCCAGTCTTTATAATGCATGGAATCTGTTATTTAGATAATAGAAAAGTAAATAATACACTAGGGCGAATTTTTCAAGATATTTTATTCGTTTGTGTTCTTTTTTTACTTGCTAGCTTATCGCTTAATATTACCAATCAATTTTATAAAATCGGAAGCTCATTAAATCTTATTACAATAATTATCTTCTCAACAATAATTTCTGAATTGATTTTCATTTTGACTGTAGCTTTGCCCTTGAAATTAAAAAGAAGATGAGAAATCAAATCAAAATTCTTTCTATCCTTTTTCTTCTGGCTTACAATGCGGCGTTATTCAACATGTCCCAGAAAAGCTCCATATTGGAACTCAATAGATATAAAATTCTCACAGATTCGACAGGCCTCGAACTTGAGGACTTTATGAGATCAGATGAAATCTGGACTAAATCCTCGGCTAGTATCAGAACTCAAATCACACTGATTGAAGAAAATGACTCGCTTTTTGCACGAGCTTATGTTGATCGTCACAATTCTTGGTTAAAAAAAGATCACAATATTGAAGGAACCCTCTTCACTCATGAATTATACCATGCCCGATTAGCTCAAGCAATAGCTAAAGATCTCAGCAAGAAAATCGATTTTTATGGTTATGATAAAAAAACGTCTCTTTCCAAACTTGACCTATATCGGAAAAAACTAAACTTCTTACAAGCAAAATATGATTCAGAGTCAAATCACAGCAGAAACGAATTAATGCAGGCCTATTGGGAATATAAGATTGACTCTTTATATAATCTAGATGCTCAAAAGGAAATTTTCGATGAGGTCTCTGCATTTTTCCCAAACCCTACAGTAACTCATATTTGGGAATATTCTGACGACACTATTTATGGCAAGGGTACTTTTGTTAATAAATTGGAATTCATTATCCTTAAACTTAACCCAAGTAAAATTGATTCAGCATACTTAGTAAACTACTTTACCAATAAATTTTTTAGAGAAAATAGTAAATACAACCTAATTGATTTTAATCCGATAGCTCCAAATTCAATTCTATTTGGTTATTCAAAAGATACGGTGAGTAAAACCGAAACTCATAATAACATTTTGATTGATTCTCAGTCCAATTTTTATTTAGCGAGGTATGCCTTTCCTTATTTCGAAGAGCAGGACAGTACGCTTATAAAAGTTGGGGAAAGATTTTTCGACTCTATCAAATTCAAATCTGATCCAACCTCTCCAAAAATCCCTTAAACTCGGCAAAGCTTTTTCCCATCGGAATT
Source organism: Algoriphagus aquaeductus (assembly GCF_003253485.1). Classification (GTDB taxonomy): domain Bacteria; phylum Bacteroidota; class Bacteroidia; order Cytophagales; family Cyclobacteriaceae; genus Algoriphagus; species Algoriphagus aquaeductus. The sequence goes on from NZ_QKTX01000008.1 coordinate 204,199, forward strand.
ACCTGTTTTTCTCCTTGCAGAAAAGCCGCCAATCGCTCGGGTAGCACCAATTTTTCTCCCAAGGCTTCCTCGACCACATCCCGGAATTTGCCCGGGTGGGCGGTTTCCAAAAAGACTCCAACAAATCCTGGATTCTCAGTCATAAAGTCTTTCAAACCCAAATACCCCACTGCCCCATGCGGATCGAGGGTATAGCCCAATGGCTGCACAGCTTGAATCGCCTCGATAGTCTGAGCGTCGGTATAGAAATAGCCTTTGACATTTTCCCGAAACAGCTCCTCATCGCTTCCATACAGGGCCTGAAGTCTTGGAAAATTGCTCGGATTGCCCACATCCATGGAGTTGGAGACGGTAGGAATCGAGGGCTTTGCTTGGAAGGGTGAGCCATGCAAATACTCCGGAACTACTTTGTTTACATTGGTTGCTGCTACAAAGCGGTCGATCGGTAAACCCATTTGCTGGGCTAAAATCCCCGCTCCGATATTTCCAAAATTCCCACTTGGCACGGCAAACACGACCTTTTTGCCAGCCTTTGGTAATCGGGAATAGGCGTAGAAGTAATACAAACACTGAGGAATCCAACGGGCGATGTTGATCGAATTGGCGGAGGTCAGAAGCAATTTTTGATTCAAATCCGGATGCAAAAAGGCCTGCTTTACCAAAGTTTGGCAATCGTCAAAAACTCCATCTACCTCCAAAGCAGTGATGTTTTGTCCCAAGGTCGTAAACTGCTTTTCCTGAAGTGGACTGACTTTTCCTTTTGGAAAAAGGATAATCACTTCCACACCTGGAACGCCCAAAAAACCATTGGCCACGGCACTTCCGGTATCCCCTGAAGTAGCGACCAACACGCGAACTTTTTGGCTTTGCTCTCCTACCAGCATGCTCATCAGCTTTGAGCAAAACCTCGCCCCAAAGTCTTTGAAGGCCAAAGTCGGCCCGTGAAACAGTTCCAGACTGAAGACATCCTCTTCCACTTTTACTATCGGCGCATCAAAGGTCAAGGTATGATCGACGAGTTCGTGAATCTGCTTTTCGCTCAAATCCTCCGAAAACAAGGCGCCAATAACGGCATAGCCGATTTCCCGGAAACTCATTTCGGACATCTTTTCGATGAGTTCTTTGGGCAAAACAGGAATCCGCTCAGGCATGTAGAGGCCATTGTCCGGCGCGAGTCCTTTGATGACCGCCTCGGAGAGCGAAACTTTATGATTGGGATTGTTGGTGCTGTAGTACTTCATGGCGTGGGTTATTCGAGGACAAAAGCCCCTTGGGTATTGATCGCGGAGTGATAGGTATCCACACCGAGACCGATGGAGTCATACACTTGCTGGGCGGCGTCAATGATAGATTGCACAGTTTGTTCTCCTTTGGAAAGGGCGAAGAGTGTCGGGCCAGAACCCGAAATGCCCATCCCAAGTGCTCCAGCTGCCTTGACGGCCTCTTTTACTTCGTAAAAACCTGGAATTAAGGTGGCCCTATACGGTTCGGCAATCACATCCCGAAGCGATCTCCCGATCAGCTCAAAATCTTCCTGAAATAGCCCAGCGATCAATCCCGCGACATTGCCTGACTGAATCGTGGAATGCTTTAAGGAAACGCTATCTCGCAAAACCGACCTGGAATCGGAAGTCTTCAACTCAAAATGCGGATGCAAAAGCGTGCAATGCAAACCATCCGGCACGTGAAGTTTGATCACATCGAGCGGATGGTAATCCCGAATCAGGACAAATCCCCCAAGCAAACTCGGAGCGACATTGTCTGCATGTCCGGCACCGCAGGCGACTTTCTCAGCCACCATGGCAAAGGGCAGCAATTGCTTTTTTTCAAAAGGTTCACCTAGCAAGCGATTGGCAGCCACCAAAGCAGCCACTGCGCTCGCCGCACTTGAGCCCATACCGGAACCAAGTGGAAGTCCCTTTTCAAGGTAAATTTCCATTCCGATGTCTTGTCCAAGTTCATCGAGCATAGCCTTAATGGCTACTGCACAAGTGTTTTTCTCTGCTTCAAAAGGCAATCTGCCTCCATCACCCGTAATAGAAACAACCTGAAGCCCTGGCTCATTCCTTTCTCTCACCTCTACCACATCGCCCATCGCATCAATTGCAAATCCGAGAATATCGAACCCGCAAGACACGTTGGCGACTGTGGCCGGTGCAAAAGCTCTGACCGAGTTCATTATTCCCGAGTGTAGTTACCTATTCGAATCACGTCAGCAAATACACCGGCAGCAGTCACATCTGCTCCCGCACCGGGACCGCGGATGATCATTGGGCGGTCATGGTACCGATCCGTAGTCAGGAGGATCATATTGTCACTGCCTTTCAAACTGGAGAAAGGATGGGATTCCGGCAAGGATTTCAAACCAACTTTGGCTTTGCCATCTTCAAGCGTTGCCATGAAGCGAAGTTTTTCTCCTTTGGCTTTGGCATCGGCCAAGAGCTTTGCGAAGTCTGCATCATGGCCTTTTAGCTTTTCGAAAAATTCATCTACCGTTTTGGCATGCTGACAGTCCGAAGGAACCATGCTTTGAATAGAAATATCGTCGAATTCCAATTCTTGCTCAGCTTCGCGACCAAGGATCAGGATTTTTCTGGCCACGTCCATTCCGCTCAGGTCATCCCGAGGATCGGGTTCGGTATAGCCTTTTTCTTTGGCCACTTTCACCACTTCAGAGAATGGCGCTCCATTCTCAAGTTCGGAGAAAATAAAGTTCATCGAGCCGCTAAGCACCGCCTCGATCCGGATGACTTTGTCCCCGGAAAGCATCAAATCCTGCAAGGTATTGATGACTGGAAGGCCTGCTGCCACGTTGGTTTCGTAAAGGAATTTGACTCCACGACGCTTGGCAATCCGCTTCAGCGCGCGGTAGTTGTCCATGGAAGAGGAGTTTGCCTTTTTGTTTGGCGTCACGATGGCTACTTTGGCCTCCAAGATCCGCGCATAGGTATCCGCCACATCCTGACTTGCCGTGCAATCCACAAAGACCGAGTTGGAGAAGTTCATCTCTTCCATCTGCGTGATAAACTTGTCCAAATCCATGGGTTGATCGGATTCACCCAGTTCGTGGGGATGCTTCAGATCAAACCCATCTTCATGGAAAGCCATGTATCGGCTGTTGGCCAAGCCGTGAATCTGCACGTCAAGTTCATTATCCTTTAGAAGCTTGTGCTGCTGATGGGCGATCATCTTCATCAAGGCCTTGCCGATCAAGCCGGTTCCCACCAAAAACACGTGGAGAACCTTGTTTTCAGAAAGGAAAAATGCCTCGTGCAGGGCGTTGAGGGCTTTTTGCAAATCAGGTTGAGGAATCACTGCGGAGATATTCAGCTCCGAACTTCCCTGAGCGATAGCCGCCACGTTGATATTGTTTTGCCCCAAAGCACGGAACATGCGGCCTGAGGCACCCGGATTTTGCTTCATGTTTTCACCCACCACAGCGACGGTAGCCAAACCGTGGAGAAGGGAAACATGGTCCATTTCCCCAGATTTGATTTCGTAGAAAAACTCCTTCTCGATCGCTTCCTTTGCCAGATAAGACTCCTGAGTTTTGATCGCCAGGCAAATGCTGTGTTCGGAAGAAGCCTGGGAAATCAACACGATGTTGACTTTAGCTTCTGCCAAAGCTTTGAACACCCGGCTTACTGTTGCTCCTCCTTCGATCAATCCCGCACCCTGTACGGTCACGATGGAAATATTCGACATGGAGCTGATTCCTTTGATCAGAGCGCCGTGACTTACCTCCCCGTTGATGAGGGTTCCCGGATTTTCAGGCTCAAACGTATTTTTGATGTAGATCGGGATGTTTTTCTTCATAGCCGGCTGCATGGTAGCCGGGAAGATTACTTTGGCACCAAAGTGCGAAAGCTCCATCGCCTCATTGTAGCTTAACTGTGGAATGGTAAATGCGGTATAAACCAACTTGGGATCTGAGGTCAAAACACCCGAGACGTCAGTCCAGATTTCCAAATCATCCGCATCCAAGGCTCCTGCGAAAATCGCTGCGGTGTAATCCGAACCGGAACGGCCCAAGGTGGTCGTCTCTCCTTTGGCAGTGGAGGCTATAAATCCGGTGATGACTTTTACTCCGTCATTTTTTACAAAAAAATCTTTGATCAAACTGTTGGTTACTTCATAATCCACTCGGGCCTGACCAAAGCGGTCATTGGTCCGGATCACATCCCTCGCATCTACAAACTGCGTTTTGATGCCTTTTCCAGCCATGGCTTCCGCCAAAATGAAAGCAGAAAGCCGCTCTCCAAAGCTTGCGACATAGTCTAAGGTCCGAGCAGAATTTTCTTTAATCAAATAAATCCCATGAAAAAGGTCCTCCAATTCCTTGAATCGGACCTTGACATAGGTCATGACAGTGGATTGGTTTTGGACGGCGATGAGCTGACGCACGATGTCGAGGTGCTTTTCTTCGAGGGTTTGAAGCAAATCGCGATAAGCTTGGTCACCTTCACGGGCGAGTCTTGCGATGGTGAGCAGGCTCTCGGTGACTCCTCCAAATGCTGAAAAAACAACGGCGATTTCATGATGCCTGAGCTTGTCCTGAAGGATGGCAAAGACTTTTTTGATGTTTTCAGGGTTCGCTACGGATGAACCTCCAAACTTGATGATTTTCATAAAAGACGAAGGGAAAATTGATTGCTGGAAATTAATATCTGGCCAAAAAAGGCCTCAGGGGCGGGTACTCGATGATCACGACGGGTCACCCCGTAATCATCGTGGTCATCATGCCGGTGGTTGTCATCAAAAAAGCAGCTTCCTTTCCAATCAACTGAAAAGGTTCAGAAAAAACGTACGATTGCGCTGCAAATACCATAGCTTGGTGTTTTGACTTGACAATCTTACAGCGAAAAAACCGATCGACCAAGAAATGAATCAATCAAATGCGATTTTTTTAGATATTTTTCACCAAGAAGCATAAAAAATTACCCTTTTGACAATTAAACCCAAAGAACCTATTCTCGTTCGGAGCAAATACAAAAAAACAACTCACCCCCGGTTTTGCATCAGAATTCAGGTAAAGGGAAAGGAAATGATGGCCAATCAAAAAAGAAAACGCTCACCTTTTTCAGATAAAGTGAGCGTTCTTTGAATGTTTGGATTGAATTAGGCCAACTCCTCTACTACTTGCATTTTTCCTCGGAAATTGATTTGTTCCTTTTTCTTCTTTCCAATGAGGAGTTCACCCAAAGGAGAATTTTTACTCAGCAAAAAGACCTTGGAATCATTCACCTTGATTTGTCCGATGCTGACAGCCAGCAAAAACCATTCAGCACCCAACTTGACCAAAGCCCCTTCCTGAACGGTTGGAGGGGTATCCTTAATGGTATTCAATCGGTATAACTCCTCCAGGTCAAGCTTGCTTTGTTTGATTTGCTTCTCGATCGAATTTAAGTCTTGAGTCATGGTTTCACGACTTGTCTCATACTTATCTCCTGCACTGTTTTTTTCTTCTTCAAGGATACTTTCTATGATATTTTTACGCTCTTCGGCAAGCAAAGCTTCTTTTTGCTTGAGGAGATCGATGGCAGTTTGATAGACTTTAGCTTTGAATTCGTTCATAAAATTTACTCTTCACAAGGTTCTTTTCTACGGGTATCAATGATATAGACGATTTTCCAGCCTTCGGCCATTTTGACCAGCTGAAAGGAATTGACTCCGCAATGGCTGAAATTTCCATTCACATAAAATCGATAAGGAGTCCAGGCCGATGCCAGGGTTCCGTCTACTTTGACTTGGTAATCTAAAATTCGCTCATCCAAAGTGGTCTCAGCAGGAGTCGTTGCAATTCTTTTCACAAAATCTGCAACCGAATTACTGCCAACCGTACTTCCTTCAGGCTTGGCTTGGACTGTTTGCATGAGTCCTTCCGTGTAAAATGCAGCGGCAACTTGTTCAGCATTTTTGGACTTCATACCTTCGAAAAGACTTCGAATGACTTCTTCCACTGCTTTTTCCTCCGATTGGGAAAAAGCTGGCATAACGTATACAAAAGCCAAAATCGCGGATAGAATAATTTTCCTGAACATAATCATACGCCTCCGTAGAGTTTAAAGGTCATTTGTCTAAGTGCTGGAGTATTCACCGCGTAATGCATCGCTTCCGCAATATCTGCCGGATTGACCCATTTACTAAAATCAGAATCCGGCATGGCTTCCCTATTGGCAGGAGTGTCGATGATGCTTGGTACAAATACATGGGTTCGGATATCTGTTCCTTTTACCTCCTCTGCCACGATTTCAGACAGGGAAATGACCAGATTCTTGCTAAGAGCATAGGCAACTGTACCCGTACCGTCTTTCAATTGAAGAGCCGGACGAGCTCCTACAAAAAGGAAAGTGCCGTGCTGTTGTTTTTTGAAAAGTGAAAGAAAGCCTGAAACCATGGAAAAAGAACTGAAAAAATTCAGCTGAAACATGCGGTTCAATTCTTTCTGTGTGGTAGACTCCAAATTTCCCATGGCAAACCCTCCCACAATCATCGCTATGGCGTCCAGTTCTCCAAACTGAATTTGATATTCTTTCACAAAATCAGCAACCGCCTCTTCATCAGTCACGTCTACTTCGTAGGTTACATCAGCTTCTTCGGAAACCTCATTTGCATCAGGCTTGACCAAGGCTATGACATGATAACCTTCCCGCTTGAATTTTTCTACCACGGCGGCCCCCAAGGCGCCCGCTGCTCCAGTTACGATTATATTTCTGCTCATCAGTCCTTCTAATCCGTCCTATATTTGCTAAAATTAGCCTTAATTTTTCGATTGAACCATGAATCACCTAAAAAGCAGTATCCGAGTCAAAGAAAATGTCCGCCGAAGAAACTTCGCCATCAAGCTCGCTTTGCTGATTGTTCTTGAAATTTTTTATGCGGTAGATACCGTTTTGACTCCGTTTTTGGATCAAAATGAAATTTTGCAGCATGTCCTTCGAGCCCTGATTTTTTTATTGAGTGCCAATGTGATTTTTGCCTTGGGCCGATTTATCACCCTGAATATCTATCTCAGACAGCGAGAAGAGTCCAAGGTCCAACCCAATTTTGTAGTGGGAATTGATCGGATTGAGACGCTGCTCAATGTAATTGCAGTTTTGATTTCTCTGATGTTGGCGTTTGGCATTCGTCCCTTGGAGTTTTTGACGAGTATTACGATTGTGGCGGCAGCGATTGCGCTATTGACCAAGGACTACATCACCAATATTGTCAATGGGCTGATCATGATGTTTTCGGATCAGTTGGAAATCGGTGACAAAATCCAAATCGGACGCCATGTGGGTTTTATCCGTGATATCACCCTGATCAATTTGGTCCTGAAAAATGACTCCGGAGAGATCATCCTGATCCCTAATTTGATGGCCTTGTCGACTGATGTGGTCAATTTTTCGAAAAACAACACCCATCAGGTGATTTTCGATTCTGAGATTTCTTCCAAAAATGAAGTTCATCTCGATCAGTTAGAGGATCAATTGACCGTGGTTTTGGAAAAGTATCCTGAGACGGTTTTTAAAGAAGGCGCGCAGCTCAATGTGATCGAACGGAAGGCAGAAACGCTTTTGATCCGATACCAATTCCCTATCAAGACTGGAGAAAAACCGATCGAAATTCAAGTCAAAAAAGAAGTCAATCAAGCGCTGATCAACTGGATTCATGAACTACGAAAAGCCTAATTATTTTGACCTGGTTTATCAGGTAGTGCGGGAAATTCCCAAAGGGAGAGTGACCAGTTATGGGGCGATTGCGCATTATTTGGGCTTGAAAAGCGGGGCTAGAATGGTGGGCTACGCGATGAATGCAGCTCATTCTATGCCGGATGTGCCAGCCCAGCGCGTAGTGAATCGATTGGGTTTATTGACTGGAAAACACCACTTCGGGACGCCTACTCGGATGCAGGAGCTTTTGGAAGCAGATGGTGTAGTGGTGGAAAATGATCAGGTAAAAGACTTTGACAAGGTCTTTTGGGATCCGGAAAAGGAACTGGGGATTTAGGATTTTTTGCGAAGCAAATAAAGTCCTAGAAACATCAAAGCTCCGTTTAAAATCAAGGCTTCAAAGCCGAATTTGTACCCCCAGAGCCACTTTTCAGAATTTGAACTGATGACGAAAGTCAGTAGAGGTGCAATGACCGCTATGGCCGGAACCCATCGGTCATTGGTTTGAAGTTTGGTAAAAAGCCCAAAAGAGTATAAGCCCAAAAGTGGCCCGTAGGTGTAGCCTGCAATGATGAAGACCGAATTAATGACACTTTGGTCATTGAGCCAATAAAAAGCCAAGATCAACAAAAACATCAGGCCTGTAAAAGCGAGATGTACCTTTTTACGGATGGCAACCCGTTTTTCGGGAGCGTATTTCCTTTCAATCTGAAGAAAATCATAACAAAACGAAGTGGTCAGGGCGGTGAGTGTAGAGTCTGCACTGGAATAGGCAGCCGCTGTAATCCCCAAGACAAAAACAATCCCGGTGAATGCGGAGAAATGTTGAGTGGCCAGCATCGGAAAAAGCTGGTCAGATTTGGCAGGCAAAGCAATTCCTTTAGCCTCGGTATACAGGTAAAGCATTACACCCAGAGATAAAAACAAGAGATTGACTATTACCAGAATGATGGTAAACCAAAACATATTTTTTTGGGCATCACCTAGTGTGCGACAAGTGAGATTTTTCTGCATCATGTCCTGATCCAAACCTGTCATGACGATCGTGATAAATGCCCCTGAAATGAACTGTTTAAAAAAATTGGTTCCTGCCTTCCAATCCCAATTGAAAACCGCGGATCGATCGTCCTGAGCCACCGCAGAAATATACGCTCCAAGACTTTTGATTTCTAAATCCTTTCCAATCAATATTATAGTTACCACCACAGAGGCCAACATAAAAGCAGTCTGTAAAGTATCCGTCCACACCACAGTCTTGATCCCCCCTCGATGGGTATAAAGCCAAATCAGGCCTACTGTAATCAATACCGAAACCCAAAAAGGGATGCCCAAGGAATCAAACAAAATCAATTGCAATACGCTTGCCACCAAGTACAACCGCAAGGAAGATCCCAAAGCCCTGGATAGGATAAAGAAAAAAGAACCGGTCTTGTAAGACCAAAATCCGAACCGATCCTCGAGATAAGAGTAAATCGAAACCAGATTAAGCCGATAATAAAGAGGTAAAAGCACCTTCGCTATGGTGAAATAGCCCAGTGTATATCCCAAAACAACTTGAAAGTAAAAGAAGTTGGAATTACCGACCTCACCGGGTACTGAGATAAACGTCACCCCTGACAGGGATGCCCCGATCATACCAAAGGCTACTAAAAACCATGGAGATTGCCTGTCGCCTGTAAAAAAGGTATCCGCTGTTACTTTGCGGGAGGTAAACCAAGAAATTAAAAAAAGTAAAAGAAAATAGGCCGAAATGACTACGAGAACGACTTGGGGATTCATAAAGCTAGGGTATGTCGCTCGCTAAGTTGTCCATTATTCTTAATTTTGCCAAATGAACCAATTCAGCATAGCCCTTCCGGAACTAGAAGAGATTGAAGTCCTCCTAGAGGAACTGATCGATCAGGAAGCACTTGACCTGGTCGTATTTAATGATGACATCAATACTTTTGAACATGTGATTCAAGTATTGATGAAAGTGTGCAAGCATTCTCATGAACAGGCGGAGCAGTGCACCTTGATTATTCATTACAAAGGCAAATGTTCAGTCAAAAAAGGTTCCCGTGAAGAATTGAAGCCCATGTGTGAGGCAATCTTAGACGCAGGAATCCAAGCAGCCATCGTATAATATCCTCCTACTTGAACTTTCCCTCCAAATTGATCGAAGATGCTGTCACGGAAATATCCAGACTTCCCGGCATCGGCAAAAAGACAGCTTTACGCCTTGCCCTTCATTTGCTCAAGCAAAATGAGGCAGTGACTGAGGCTTTGGCCTTGGCTTTAACAAGGATGAGGGAGGAGATCAACTATTGCAAGACTTGTCACAATATTTCCGATCAGGAAGAATGTAGTATCTGCCAAAGCCATAGACGAGACCGGGCTTTAGTCTGCGTGGTGGAAGATATCCGCGATGTCCTGGCCATTGAAAACACCAATCAATACCAAGGTCTATATCATGTATTGGGCGGAGTGATTTCGCCTATTCAGGGAATTGGACCTGAGGAGTTAAAGATCGAAAGTTTGCTTTCCAGAATAGGGAATGGAGAAATTCAAGAAGTCATCTTGGCACTTTCCGCAACGATGGAAGGAGACACCACTTCTTTTTATCTAAGCAAAAGATTAAAAGAGTCTGGAGTAAAAGTAAGCACCATCGCCAGAGGTATCCCTGTTGGTGGAGAATTGGAGTTTACAGACGAGGTCACCTTGGGAAGAAGTATTCTGACGAGGATAAATTATTCTCAGGATTAAAGAAATTATTTGCTTCAAACCAATCTCAGTCTATATTTGCACCTCGAACTGGGGGATTAGCTCAGTTGGTTAGAGCGTCCCGCAAAGGTGCGGGAAGGTCATCGATTCGATTCTGAAGTAATAAAAAGGGGGATTAGCTCAGTTGGCTAGAGCGCTACACTGGCAGTGTAGAGGTCATCGGTTCGAATCCGTTATCCTCCACTTTAGGCTTGCAGAAAATGCAGGCCTCTTTTATTTTTCAAACATGTACTACGTTTACATACTTTTTAGGGATCAGTCTTACTATCTGGGGAGGTTAAAATTTTAGCCATAGATATTTGAGAGTCTAAAAAGGAAGAATTCAATATTTGAAACTCCTCTAAACT
>NZ_QKTX01000009.1 GCF_003253485.1 Algoriphagus aquaeductus
TCATCTTCCATAGGTCAATAAATTTAGACTATGGAATATACTAAAATGGGGTGTAAAATATTTAATTTCAAATCAAATATTTTACACCCCACCTGACAGGTCTAATGCGATTTTACCGTTGTACATTCCTCGTGTAGGCCTGAAAAGGGACTCAATCCATATTTTTCTTTTCTACCACCCAACCCTCTGATTTTGCCAAACCGGGAGTTTTTCCAGAAAAGAGCTTCCCAGCTTCTTGATCGCCTTTCAATTGCCACTTGTACCAAGCAGTCGCTACCCGGGCAAATTCTCCTCCGTAAGGTTGGCCATAGGTGCCGCCGTGGCCCACTTCGAGATTGCCGACAAAGACAGGCACATGGTTGATCCGTGCAAAATCATCCATCCCGTTGCCATAGGCTATATCCGACTTTCCACCCAAGAGGTAGAGCGTGGGAACTTTGATATCGTTCAACTTTTCTTTGGTGACTTGAGCCATACCAGGCATTCCTCCTCCGGGATTTCCTAATACCCCGCTGTTGAATACCCCGATGGTGGTAATTCTTGGGTCACCGGCCACTTCCAACGTTTGCAGTCCTCCGCATGACATGCCACTTACGGCTATTTTTTGGATATCTAGCTTTTGGAAATAGGGGCTATTCGGATCTGCATTTTGGGCGATGGCCCAGTCGATGGCATCGAGTAGTTTGTGAGATTTGGAGCGGATGTCTGTCTGTTTGGGCATAGTTCCAATTCCGATTACCAAGAAACCGTGCGACGCTACTTCATTCAAAAAATTAATATGCTCCCAGGGGGAATCAAAGCAGGCCCCATTGCCCCAGGCGATGACGGGGAGTTTGTCTTTGCCTCCAAACTTGGACAAATCCTGAGGTTGAAAAAGGGTATGCGTAGGCAAACTTGTAGCAGAAGTCATGATGGCAGGAAAGCTTCCTTGGCCTCCATTTTCGATGATCTCTGGTTTTGTGGGAGCTTGGAAGACCAGGTTTTCTGAGAAAAAGGGAAGCGCTTTGGTCTGAATCCGCTCAGCAATCCGGTTGAGGTGATCTCCTTCGTAGCTTTCGTGAAAATGGGTGATTTGGTAGGAATCCAAAACCTCGTGCATGGTTTTGGTAGCTTCACTGATTCCGCGATCCTGGAGTCCCGCGTCGATAGCGATGGCTTTGAGTTTTTTGAGATTGAGAATGTATTGGTCTACAAAGTTGAGGGTGCGGTTGGCGATGATTTTGTTGATCACGTCTTGTCGAGCTTCTCCATTTTTGGCAGGAAGATCCAGGTAAAGGGGAGGATTTTTGGGATTGGGAGCGAAAGCTGCCGAGGTCGCCAAGGCTGCAATTTCAAAAAAGGAAGTAGCTTGGAGTTGGTCGGGAGTAAGTGTCTCCAGCTTTTTCATCAATTCCGGATTGGTGGAGGCTCCTCCATCCATGCAGCAGGGGCTGAGGGCATAGATGGCGGAATAGACATCCGGATTTTTCATTCCCAGGCGCAAGGTACCATAGCCTCCCATGGAGTGCCCGGCAAGACCTCGACTTTCCTTGGTTGGAATGGTTAGGTAGTTGGCATCAACATGGCGGACAAGTTCTTGGGTGACGAAGGTTTCCCAGTCGCCGACCGTGACCGAACTCGCATACATGCTGCCTTTAAACTTATTATAAGCATTGGGCATGACCACAATCATTTCTTTGGAAAGTCCTTCAGCAAGGGATTGCTCGATCACGTCCTGCAGGTTGATCCAGTGCTTTTCCCAGCCAAACCATTGGGAGTCCGTGTCGGTAAACCCATGCAGCATGTACAGCACAGGGAAGCGTTTATCAGGATTGGTGGCGTAGGAGGGAGGAAGATAAACGGTCACATCACGATCTGCCGGATCTCCAATCAGATTTCCTTCGAGCGCTTTGCTGTGTACTTTGATCCGTTCTTTGGTGCCTTTTTGGGCAAAGGTGGTAAATGCTCCCAAGCCAATCAGGAGCGTAAATAGAAATAGTTTTTTCATAGGTTAATGGGTTAGGTTGGGTTAAAAGTAGGATTTATAGGGAGTTTGGCAAATCTTGGCCACAGATGCACAGATAGATTGAATTTTTTTCAACTTGAGGGAAAAAGCGCTCAATAAAATTTTGGAGGATCTTAAATGTCCTGATCTTTGAGAAAAATGAATATTTGGGGATTGTAATCCCCAAAAATACGTATTTTTGGGGATTATGATCTCTGATTATGCATATTCAACGAGAACTATTCAGGGTTTTGTCTCAAAAAATCGACTTTAAGAAGGTGATTTTACTCTTGGGACCGAGGCAAGTAGGAAAAACTACTTTAGTTAGAAGGCTGGCTGATAGCTTGGGGAAGCCTTTCTTGTACCTCAATGGGGATGATTTGACTACACAACAGGCACTTCAAAATGCGAACCTGTCATTTTTGAAAGCATATATCGGTTCCTTCCAAGTGTTGGTCGTGGATGAAGCCCAACGGATTCCTCAAATAGGGCTAACGCTCAAACTCATTGTCGATAATTTTGAGGGAATTCAGTGTCTTGTCACGGGTTCTTCTGCTTTGGAGTTGGCTAGTTCGGTATATGAACCACTTACCGGAAGAAAATGGGAGTATCGCTTATTTCCTCTCTCATGGTCCGAACTGGTACAAGGTATGGGAATGCCCTACTGCCTTTCAGCCTTGGAGAAGTTTTTGGTTTTTGGTACTTATCCGGAGGTGGTTACTCAAGAGGGAGCCGAAATTCCAATTCTGAATAATCTGGCTTCCAGTTATTTGTACAAGGATTTACTAAACTTTCAAGGGATTCGAAAACCTGAGCTTTTGGCCAAAATCCTTCAGGCATTGGCTTGGCAAGTTGGATCGGAGGTTAGTTTCAACGAACTCTCCCAGACTGTCCAAGCAGACAAAGCAACTGTCCAAAACTACATGGATTTATTGGAAAAGGCCTTTATCATCCAGCGAATCAATCCCTTTTCCAGAAATCTCCGCGGGGAAATCAGCACAAGCAGGAAAGTGTATTTTGTGGACAATGGGATTATGAATAGCATAACTGGAAATTTTGCCACGCTTGCTTCCCGCGCGGATGTGGGAGGGCTTTGGGAGAATTTCCTGATTGCCGAGCGAACCAAATTGCTCAACTATCATGGTTTTTATGGCAGGGTATACTTCTGGAGAAATGTCCGAGGACAAGAGATTGACTACATCGAGGAAATCGACGGAAAAATCTACCCGTTTGAGTTTAAGTGGAATCCAAAGGCCAAGGTGAAGTATCCCAAAATTTTTGAGGAGACTTACAGTCCCCAACCGCTGCAAATGATCCACAAGGACAACTTTTGGGAGTGGTTGGGTAAATATCCGTATTAACTATGGGTGGTTTTTTGGTTTTTTTTAGCCTGTTTGTCAAAGGCAATTCCTCAAAATCCGAACATTCTTTCTTGGGAAAAGGTATATACCTTTGGTAATACTTTTTAGAAGAATGAAATCGAGCCTGCCTGAGGCAGACAGGCATGACTCATAGCTTTTCAACCAATTTTGGTGTCAAGACATGCGAGATTCTCCCGATCCCAATAGCTATCGGGAAGGGACTGGCTATCTGACCTCTAAAAAACAATTTATCAGCAGATGAAAACACTTTCTTTAAAACTCAATGAATCTGTTTTTGAGGAAACAGAGGATATTCTCAAGGAAAAGGGAATTTCAAGAAATAGGTATATCAATGAAGCTTTGGATTTTTATAATCGCTATCATAAGCGAAAAAAATTGGCCAAGGCGTTTGCTAAAGCTTCGGCAATGGTCAGAGACTTTTCCATGGAAGTGAATGCGGAATTTGATCAGCTGATCGATGAAGAGGCAATATGAGAATTGGTTGGTTAATCTGAATCCTGCCCGAAGTACCGAACCCGGAAAAATCCGTCCTGCGGTTGTGATTCAGACCAATTTACTTAATCACTTGGATCATCCTTCCACCTTGATTTGCCCGATTACCACTCAACTTTCAGCTGAAGAAAATATTCTAAGAGTACGTTTAAACTCGGAAGGCACAGGATTGGAAAAAGGCTCAGAGATTTTGGTAGATCAAATCCGTGCTTTGGATAACCGCCGATTTTTGGAAAAGTTAGGAAAACTCAATACTGAAAAAGCTTTGGAGCTTAGGGAGAAATTGGGGGCGGTGATGGATTTTTGACCTAATTTACCAATTACAAATTGGTTGAAATATTAGGGTGGAATTGCAAATTCCACCCAGTCCAATGAACCTTTCTACTCCCAGACGGGGTTTGGCAAATCTTGGCCACAGATGCACAGATATTCATCTTTTTTATTCAGAGGTTAATCTCCTGATGATAAGAGTGAGTATTGATTTTTTTGAATTAATTCCGTGCCTAGGATAACCGCCGATTTTTGGAAAAGCTCGGAAAACTCAGTTTGGAAAAGGCCTTGGAGCTACGGGAAAAGTTGGGTACGGTGATGGATTATTAAGCATTTAGATTAAAAATTCTTATTGGATGGTATTGAAGAATATCAAAGAATGGTAAAATCATAGAATTCACTGTTTCAATTTTTTCGCCCCTGATTTCTGAATTTACCTTCCCGACCTCCGTTTTTCTTTTTGCTGAAATAGGCAGAAACTGACAATGAAATTCCTCCTAAAATGGGTCCATAAGCAAGTATAAACGAGTTTCCACTGGGAATAAAGCCCAAAAAAGTACCAAAGGTCACCAGTATTCCTATTCCTGTTAGCGTAAGTCCCAGTCCCATCAAGTTAAATCGGGTGGCGTTATTCAGTTTTTCAAAAGCTCTTTGTTGGAGTTCATTATCCAGAATTTTGATGATGGCTTTAATTTCCTCTTCAGGATAATCCTTTTCTTCCAGAGCTTTTCTCACATGAGAAAGATCGAAGTTCTTTTCATCGAGTTTTTTCAAATAAGGTTCGATGATGTCCGGTTTACTTCTCATAGGTCATTACATTAATAATGTTCCGGTAAGTTTACTGACAAAATGCATTTTTACTAAGCTCATGAAACATCCACTTTTAAGATCACAGGACAAGAATTGGAAGACAAACAATTTAGCAACCACTACCAAATACGAAAATTCAGAATAGAGCCTTTTTTTAGAGAAGTTACCTAGTCATGCGAAAACAGAAACCTCAAGGGATTGGATAGTCCGATAAACTTTTCCGAAAATCAAATTATCGAGACGATACGGCTTGTATTGGAAAGAGCCCCTACGAATCTGATATACCACTTTTCAGACTTTTATTCGGGAAATTTTCAAAAAACTTTATCTAGTCAGAGGGTCAGATTATTCTAATTGCAAAACCTAAAAAAGCTGTCCTAAATCGTAGGACAGCTTTTTGAAATTACTGGCAAGAAACCGTAGGATTGAATTTTTCAAAAATCCCACTGGGATTATTCTTCCAAATCCAAATATGCAATTGGTAGTTAGGGAAAGGAAGCGCGATGGCATTGTCGAAGTCAAACTCCCGGCTTCCAAAAAAGGGAGGCTCTTCGTTGGCCGCATCCCAAGTGGCTTTATCCAAGACGAACTCAACCCCAACTAATCTCATTTTTCCATTTTTCATGGGTTCGTAAAGTAATGCCTGTGGCATACTCGGATCATATTCCCCAAATATTCCCGGGAAATTTACATAGTGATACCCCATTTCTCCGAGCCCCGGAATTTCCACACAGTGAGAACCCATTTCAAATCCAGCATCTAAGGCCCATTGGAATTGATGAAATTGGCTGGTAGATTCCCTTAGCGCTGACAAAAGTCTTAACGTTTCGGGGTCCATTTTCAGGTTGGCGACGGGATTTTCATCCCAAGATTCCACATTCATTTCAGATTCTATTTCCTGATCCAATACAGGATCAATACCAGTATCAGGGATACAACTTACCATTGCCACACAAATGGCAATAATTAACAGTCCAAATGGACTTTTTCTGGTTAAGAGAAACATAGGCTTGGTTTTTAAAATGTGTAATTGAAACTAAAAAAACAGATAAACCACAGGGAGTGGTACCGATGCGATTGCATATTTCCAAGAAGGAATTTAAAGAAAAAATTCAATTTATGAAATTAATATTCATTTTTATGCATTTCGTTTTCAAATAAAAACCGTTTGTTTTTAAAAGGACGGAAGCTCTGAGGTTAAAATTAGTCTAGCTTCATTAGGCCGAACCAGCGAATTGGCTCTCCTGAAAATTCAAAATCTAATTCAAACTGAGCTGTTTTATTGTTATCAAAGCTTCTAGATTTTGGTAAATCATTTGTTTATAATTTGATTTTTAATGGTCAGACCTGCCTACCGCAGCCTGTCCAGATCTTTCATCGGGAGGATGTCCTAGATAATCATTCCCCTCCCAATCCGCGGCGGCGGACGGGATAAGTTGTGTGAGAAGGATTTTCTCATGGGTATTTCATATTCTAAAAAACTACTCAAAACAGCTGATTACTTCCTCGCCTTGAAATTTGATTATTGATCATTTCACCACTTACTACTTCCTTTTTACAACTTACCCTCCATACCTCCCAACTTCCCTGCCTCCCCATTTGCCATTCCCCCCCTGTAAAGGTATCTTTGCGGCCTAAACAAAAACCGTACACCGTGGCAAACAAAACCGTCAAAGTAGGTCTGGTCCAGCTCAGTTGCTCTGGGAATGTGGCCGACAACATGGAGAAAACCATCGCTGGCGTCCGCATTGCCGCCCAAAAAGGCGCGCAGGTCGTGGTCTTGCAGGAACTTTTTAGATCCCTTTACTTCTGCGATGTAGAGGATTACGAAAACTTCAAGCTTGCCGAAGCCATCCCCGGTCCCTCTACCGATACGCTCGGGGCCTTGGCCAAAGAACTTGGCGTAGTGATCGTGGCTTCCCTATTTGAAAAGCGGGCTGAAGGGCTTTATCACAACACCACGGCGGTCTTGGATGCGGACGGAACTTATCTCGGCAAGTACCGAAAAATGCATATTCCGGATGATCCGGGCTATTTTGAGAAGTTTTACTTCACTCCGGGCGACTTGGGTTACAAGGTTTTCCCTACCAAATTCGGAAAAATAGGCGTGCTCATTTGCTGGGATCAGTGGTATCCTGAGGCGGCTCGAATCACCGCTTTGAAAGGTGCTGACTTTTTGGTGTATCCCACTGCGATCGGCTGGGCCTTGCATCAGGATGAGCAGACCAATGAGGATCAATACAATGCCTGGCAGACGATTCAGCGTTCACACTCGGTAGCTAATGGACTTCCAGTTGTCTCCGTCAACCGGACAGGCATCGAAGGTCCGATGCAATTTTGGGGAGGTTCGTTTGTGTCCAACGCCTTTGGCCGGGTAACCTATAAAGCCCCTCATTTGGAAGAAGAAATCCACGTGGAGGAATTGGATTTGACGGGTTCCGACCGATATAGAACGCACTGGCCTTTTCTCAGAGACCGACGCATCGACTCGTACGCTCCGATCACCAAGCGTTACCTTGACGAAGAATAAGCCATGAAGAATTTGTTTGAATTGGCTAAAACCGGGGTGGTGACTCCGGCTGAGTTGGGGTATTACTTTCCGGCTGAATTTGCCCCACAGGAATCCATGTGGCTGAGTTGGCCACATAAGGAAGCGAGCTGGCCGGGTAAGATCGAGACGATTTTTGCGCCGTATTCCCAGTTTATAAAAGAAGTTGCCAAAGGTCAGAAGGTCAATATTAATGTGGCTGATGAGGCCATGAAGGCCTTTGCTTTGGCACATTTGGAAAAGGCTGGAGCAGACTTGAGTAAGATTGCTTTCCATTTTTTCCCAACCAATGATGCTTGGTGCCGGGATCATGGACCCGCCTTCCTGATCAATCCCAATGCGGAAATCAAGAAAGTGCTGGTCAAGTGGAACTACAACGCCTGGGGTGAAAAATACCCGCCACACGACCTGGATAATCAGATTCCGATTCAAATTGCGGAGCACTTGGGAATTCCCTATTTCAAACCCGGAATCGTCATGGAAGGCGGTTCGGTCGAGTTCAATGGAAAAGGAACGCTCTTGACATCAACCGCTTGTCTGCTGAATGAGAACCGTAATCCTCACCTCAACCAAGCCCAAATCGAAAAGTACCTCTGTGATTACTATGGGGTGAAGCATATCCTTTGGGTAGGAGATGGCATCATCGGAGACGACACGGACGGGCATATTGATGACATCACCCGATTTGTGAATGAAGATACCGTGGTGACCGTAGTGGAGGAAAACAAAGCCGATGAAAACCACGAGATTCTGGCCGAAAATCTTGAAATGCTTAAGAAAATGCGCCTGGAAAACGGTAAGCAACTCAATATTGTGGAGCTTCCAATGCCAAGTCCTGTCATTTGGGAAGATCAGCGACTTCCTGCTTCCTATGCCAATTTCTATATCGCTAATGAGGTAGTGGTGGTACCGACTTTCCGGGATAAAAATGACCAAAAAGCACTCGATATCCTGAGTGATTGCTTCCCTGGCAGGCGGGTGATCGGAATCGACAGCACGGATATTATCTGGGGTTTGGGTTCGTTTCATTGTCTGAGTCAGCAGGAACCGCTAGTCTAACGTCATTGCAAGGGGCTAATCGGAAGTTAAAACCTTAGCAGAAGGTAATGGCCACGAAGCAATCTTCATAAAGGGAAAAAATATTGAAAGACTGCTTCGTCGTGCTTCCTCGCAGTGACGTCCCTACTCAAAACTCACCACCCTGCCATCCTCCATCTCAATGGTTCGGTCGGTGCCCGCGGCGAATTCAGGGTCGTGGGTCACGATCAGCATCGTCTGACCAAAGTCCTGGGCCAGCTCTTTGAATTTGGCGTAAACGATGTCCGAATTTTTCTTATCCAGATTGCCCGTGGGCTCGTCTCCCATGATCAACAAAGGATCATTGATCAATGCTCTAGCGATAGCAACCCGCTGTTTTTGCCCCCCGGAAAGTTGGTTGGCTTTCTTCAGTGCATGATCCTGCATGTCAAATATCCGAAGCTTCTCCATTGCCCGGTGCTCAATCTCTTCTCTGGTATATTTCCCAAGTTTTAAGGCCGGGATCATCACATTCTCCAAGGTTGAAAACTCATGGAGCAGGTAGTGAAACTGAAACACAAACCCGATTTTCTCATTTCTAATCCGAGAAAGGTATTCTGAGGATTTGCCGGTGATAAGCTCTCCGTCCAAAATCAGTTCACCTTTGTAATCTGTATCCATGGTGGAAAGGATGTAAAGCAAGGTGGATTTACCACAACCGGACTTTCCCATCACTGATACAAATTCTCCCCGATCGATCTGGAAGCTTACCTTTTTCAAAACCTGGGTTGTCGTGGCATTGAAGAAGAATTTATCGATATTTTTTGCCTCAAGTACAGACATTTTCCACTTATTTGCCCCGAATGATTTCTACCGGATCCACCCCTGAAGCTTTTCGAGCCGGGAAATATCCAGCGAGGTAAGTCGTGATCAGACTAAAAGTGCCTCCGATAATATAATATTTGGGATTGTAGTCTACGGGGAAGGTTTTGATTGTGGGCAAGGCCTGGGTTTCAAATGGGACCTGATCAATGGCAAGTCCTGCCAAGTACCCAAAAATCAACCCTGCAACACCACCAACCAAGCCAATGCTCAATGCGATGGTAATAAATACCCGATTGACATCCTGCGGGCTGAATCCGATTGCTTTGAGAATGGCAATGGTGTCCAGCTTTTCGTAGATCATCATGTTCAGGATATTGTAAATCCCAAATCCAGAAACCACCAAAAGTGTAATGCCCACTGCATAGCTGATCAGATTTCGGATTTGTGTTCCGGTTTCAAATTGAGCATTGACCGTTTGAATATCATCCGCATCTATTTCAAAAACTTCTTCCAGCTCTCTCGCCATGGGAGGGGCAAGGTTGAAATCGTGCAATTTGACCTGAATATCAGTGAGGTAGGAGGGGGGCTCTCCAAGCATTTTTTGAACCGTGGAAAGTGAGGCATAGCTGTTTACATTGTCAAAATCCCCCAATCCACTTTGGTAATAGCCTACCACCTTGAGCTGCATCCGATTACCTTGTGCGGTGGTCACTTGGATTACATCCCCGATGGAGGCCAACATCCGGTCGGCTGCCCCTTTACCCAAAATGATGGTATTGATTTGATTGAGATCCCCATAATTCCCCTCCGTCACATAATCGGTAAACGCAAACAATTGAGCTTCTTTTTCCACGTCTATCCCATTGACCAATCCGGTGAGATCAATGGTGCCAACATTGAAAAATACCTGAGTGGAGATTTTTGGGCTGACTCCAAGGACTCGGGGATCAGATTCCAGGGTTTGGATGATGGATGCACTGTTGTAAATCGAAAGCCTGCTGGTGCTCGGCTTGATCGACCGGATAATATTGACTCCTCCGGAAAATTCCCTGCTTTGATCAATCGGCTGATTGGGATTGGGTTTGATCTCATTGTAGAGCCGGATATGGGGAGTTCGATTTAGAATCAATCCATCCAATAGCCCATTGAGCCCATTCATAAAGCCCAACAAGGCCACAAACATGGTGATGCTAAACATCACGCCAACCGCAGCAATCAAGGTTTGCTTGATCCGTGCCAGCATCAATGCGCGGGCTATTTCCAATATCAGTGACCAATTCATCTAATAGGTTGGATAAGCCCGGTTTGTTCATCTATTCCTTCCAATATCTCCACCACTTGATAGGTTTTTAGACCTACTTTTACCTCCAGCGTATCATGAGTCGCGGTGATGACTTTGTTATCCAAAAACAACAGGCTTCTCGGAATCACCAAACTTTGTTCCCGGACCATGGTAATGATGTTGGCCTCCAAGCTCAGGTTGGGAAATAATCTTGGAGGAGATTTGCTGAACTGTGCTTCTACCGTAAAGGTCTTGGTCTTGGAGTCCATGATCGGATGGATTTTTGTGACCTCAGCCTCAAAAACCTCCCCTTTGAAACTGTCCATGGAAACCAGTACTTTTTGACCAAGCTCCACCTTGACGATATCAAATTCATCTACCTGGAGCTCCAGAACAAATTCCCCCGTTTTCCCAAGAATAGCCAGTGGAGTCTGAGGGCTGACCATTTCTCCCTTTTCCTTTAAAATTGCGAATACGATTCCGTCTAGTTTACTTTTTAGCAGGTACTCGCTTTCCATTACCTGGCTGATTTCCAGATTTTTGCCTGCGTTTTTGGTATTGAACTCGATTTCCCTTTTCAGTTCATCGAGTCGGAGTTGAGCAGATAGGAAGCCTGTTTTGGAATTCTCATACCTGAGTTGGCGCTGTTCCAGTTCCACCGCAGACCCAATCCCTTTGGACCAAAGGTTTTTTTGCCTTAGTAATAGAAGGGAATCATTTTGATGGGTGCTTTTTGCCAATTGCAGCGCCAGTGTCAATTCTCTGAGCCGATTTTGATTGGCTTGCTGATCCGCATAGGAGCGGGCAATTTGAGCATTTTCCCTTCTGAGCTTTTCTGCTTCATTGTAAATCTGGAGTAAAGGAGTACCCACTTTGACGGTGTCCCCTTCTGTAACAAATATTTCCTGAATCGGACCATTGGCCAGGGTGAAAGCTTCATATTGATCCCTTGCTCTCACTAAACCTGAGGCATACACGGATTCCGAAATCGTCTGTCTTTTGGGATAGGTAATGGCGGTATCCCCCGAACCGCATGAAGATACAGCCATCACGGCCCCTAATGCCAAACAGAATTTAATCCAAACCGGGAGATGAACTGGATTTTTCATTGTCTTGTGGGGTTCAATACCTAAAGTAAGAAAACTTGCAGCGTAAATTTCCTGAGAAAAATCAGTCAGGTCACCTGATTTTAGGTTGGCCTGCTTACTCCAGCGTCTGATAGATCATTTGCCTAAACTTATTTTCATAATACGAGCTAAATGGATTGACTTGAGTCATAAAGATGGCGACCATGTTTTCTTTGGGATCTATGAAAAAATAGGTACAATAGGCCCCACTCCAGTAAAATGCGCCCTCTGAACCCGTGGCCTTGGTCGCGGCCAAGTCATCCACTACTGCAAACCCCAATCCGAATCCCTTGCCGGGATCTTGAAATAATTCCCCAGACTGATTGATCCGCATGATCTCGATGGTTTTGGGACTGAGGTAACGGCGACCATTCCATTCGCCTCCATTTAAGAGCATCCTCGCAAAAAGCGAATAATCCTGAACTGTGGAAAAAAGGCCATGAGTACCTCCATAGACTGTATTTCCCGAAGTTGGGGTTTGCCTTTGGGATTTGACCAAGACCCCTTCTTCATTGAAATTATGCAATTGAACCATCCGGGTTTTTTGAGCTTCATTCAAATTATACCCTGTGTCTTTCATTCCAAGGGGGTCAAAAAGTCTGGTTTTCAAAAACTCGGCAGGGTTCATACCGGTAATGACCTCGATCAATCGAGCCAAAATATCGGGTGAAGCAGAATAGTTCCATTTTTCTCCCGGATGACTGGCAAGGGGCAGCGAAGCGAGTGCTTTGACTCTTTCCTCAATGGTTTTGGGCCCTGATAGGTAGATTGCTCTAGCCACCTCTTCATCAAGCTTGGTGCCTCCGATACCATGAACAAATCCTGCCGTATGGCTCAATATCTGGGCAATGGTGATGGGAGATTTGGCTGGTTCGGTGCCTCCGGAAGAGCCTTTCGCAGGATCAAGGATTACATTCATTTCCTTGAACTCGGGTAGAAACTTCGAGATCGGATCTGTTAGAAAAAAGTGCCCTTCTTCATATAGCATCATAAATGCCGTGCTGATGATGGGTTTGGTCATAGACTGGATAAAAAAGATCTGATCGGTCCGCATAGGTGTCTTGGATGATAGGTCACTGAAGCCCAAGGCAGATTCGTGGGCTTTTTCTCCATTTCGGTAGAGTAGCGTCACCACTCCGGGCAGGCGTCCTGCGTCGATTTCTTTTTGGAAATAGGAATCATAGCGCTGCAAGCGTTCAGGCGAGACCTTGGCCTGGCCAAAAGTGGAAGCGATGACCAAAAGGGTAAACAGACTGCTGAGTAGGAATTTTGGGTTGCGCATAGGTACAGGTTGATTTTGTTTCAAGATAGTTTTTATCCAAATCAAATTTCTATTTTCAACCGATCAATCTATATCCATGAAGCACCTCGAGACCTCCTACCAGACCCATGACGGACTCAAACTCTACCTTCAGGCATGGCTGCCCGATGAGCCGAAAGCAGGGCTTTTACTGATTCATGGTTTGGGTGAGCATAGCGGGCGATATTCCGCCTTGGTAGAAAAGCTTGTAGCCGAGGGGATCGCAGTCTTCACTTTCGATGGGCGGGGTCATGGCAGGTCGGTGGAGGGAGGGCCTGATGCCTACTTTTCCTCCTATCGGGACTACCTGGAGGATATCGATGCGCTATATGGAAAAGTGCGTGCCTACCTGCCGGGTCTTCCTACTTTTCTCTATGGGCACAGCATGGGAGGAGGAATGGCTGCCGCCTATGTGATCAAGTATCAACCCAATGCAGCAGGGGTAATCCTTAGCTCTCCGGCAATCAAAGAGGCAGAAGGTACTTCCAAACTCCTGATTGCAGTGTCAGGAATGCTCAGCAAATGGCTGCCCCGACTGAAAGCCCTCAAACTCGACCCATCGCGGATTTCGAGAATTCCCGAGGAGGTGCATTCCTACCTTTCCGACCCACTCAACTATACCCAAGCCATTCCTGCCCGTACAGCCCATGAAGTATATCAGATGATGCAGATAATCCAAGCCGAGGCAGCCTCTTTTGAACTGCCGGTTCTGCTCCTACATGGTACGGATGATGGGCTGACCAATCCCAAAGGCTCGGAGCTCTTTGTCCAAAAAGTACAAAGCGAGGACAAGAACCTGCGGCTATTTCCTGGCGGATATCATGAACTGATTCATGACCACGACCGGGAGGAACTCATCCAAACAGTGGTGGATTGGGTGAAAGAGAGGGGGTGAGGGGACATTACCAAAAGTTGGCATGAAGGGATTTGGCTGGAATCCGAGGCATGGACAGGAGACTGTATCCTATTTTACCATTCCCAAATAAAATGCTGTTAGTCTTCGTACGAATTTAGAGAATCAAGCATCATCCCTATCAGGATTGCTCGGTCCTTTTAGATTGTTTGAGCTCATTTTTTTCCTCTTACGCTGTACTTCATTTACCTAATGATTCAAAAACATACTTTGAATCATTAGGTGAATGGAATAAGAAGGATTAATGCCCTTGTTTAGGTGATTATTTGAAATGAAGTTAACCATCAATCTTCACCTAAATGAAGCTACGCTCTACGGTCTTTTGCCCCCTCCCTTCCATGGGATTATCTCCAACCAGTCCATTTCCTTTTCTGAATTGCTTGACAAGTGTTTTTAGATTAAAAAAACAAGGGATTTTAGCGGGGTTGCTTTTTATCCTTACTTCTTTTTTTCAAGTAAATGCACAAAGCAGCACGTTAAGTTTTGATGATCAAGGACTTACTGGGTGTCAAGAAATCAGTGACAATCATTCTTTCTCAGCCTTCAACAAAACTTTTTTTGTATTCGCAGCAAATTTTGACGGAACGCCATCTGAAAATAATACCCCAAAATTAGGGGAGGGAGGAGTAACCCAAATAGCTGATGGTACGGGTGTGGGTTCCTTTAGTGAAGCGATATCAGGTTTAAGTTCATCTTCTACTTATTATCACCAAGCCTATGCAACCAATAGTGTAGGGACCTCTTATGTGGGAGTGGAAAGTTTTGTTACAACGGTTTTGGGTTGTGCACCAGCTGTTGGGGTCACTGATTTTGAAGGTTTATATACATCGTTCACCCAATTGGCTTCAGGAACTGGTTCTGCTACTGCTACTGTGGAGTGTTTTGACTTTACCTCTGTAACCATTGATCCAACGCATACAGCTAGAGTTTCCGGTACTTCAATCAGCGGAAATGAATTACTCATTATCCAGGGAGTGGGTACCAGCCCCAATGCGAATCTTGCCAGGGCAATTATCAAGTCAAATGATAACAGAGAATTCTCATTTAAATCAATAAAAGTTCAACCCTTTGGGTCTTTTACAGATTGGGATATTACTTATCAAGGGTATAAAGATGGTTCTTTAGTCACCGGAGCAAGTCTAAGTCGGAACAATATGATTTCGGGTACGATGTACACGGATGATTTTACTTCTATCTCTGGATTTTCAAATGTAGATGAGATTAGAATAGAGTTTTCTGTTGTTGGCACATCCTTTCAGAATTTCAGGATTGACGATTTGGAAATTGGTCCGGCCGCTTCTTTTACCTCACCAACATTAACCACAAGTACGGCTACAAGTATAACTTCGTCAGAAGCCACCTTGAATGGGAATGTCACTTCAGACGGAGGCGCGGCAGTAACCGCTAGAGGATTTGTTTATTCCTCATCAGACAATACCCCAACCTTAGGAGAAGGGGGAGTAATCCAGGTAGCTGATGGTTTGGGAACCGGTACTTTCAGTGAAGCAGTTTCGGGTCTAAGTTCTTCTACGACTTACTATTATCAAGCCTATGCCACCAATAGTCAGGGGACGAGCTATGGGGGAGTGGTGAGTTTTGAAACTCTTACTCCCAATGATGATACTGATCCGGTTTTAATACTCCCCGC
Source organism: Algoriphagus aquaeductus (assembly GCF_003253485.1). GTDB lineage: Bacteria > Bacteroidota > Bacteroidia > Cytophagales > Cyclobacteriaceae > Algoriphagus > Algoriphagus aquaeductus. The sequence goes on from NZ_QKTX01000009.1 coordinate 15,599, forward strand.
GGATGCCAATCGTAATACCGATCTTGATGAATGCAGCTACACCGTTCAGGGGACAGAATTTGATCCGATTACCGCTACAGACAACAGTGGAAGCCTGGCTTCTCTTACTTATTCTTTGCAAAAACTGCTTCCCAGCCCAGATCTGATTTCCGAGGATTTTAACTCTGGTGCTTGGAATCCTGCAAATTTTGAAATCGGCTCTCCCACAGGGGGAGTGGTCAGTGGAGCATACCGTAGTACCGGGGGAGGAGATGACCGGGGTACCTTACGAACGGTCGCTGATTTTATTCCCACGGCAGAAAATCCGGTCTATGTGACAGCAACACTTCGTTTTGCCGGAACTGGACTCGCATTCATTGGGACTCGGAGTACTGGACTCAAAAACACAAGTTCATCCAATGAGCCTACCAACAGCCTTTATTTCAGAATCCATAATTTTAACAATGGCCAAACGAATCTATCCTCAACGAGCTTCGATGGTCGGCCCGGTAATTCATTTTATTCCAATCCTGTCATCGTAAGTTTTGTCGATAACGGCACCAACATCACCGGGACTTTTACCAATACGGTCACACAGCAGGTCCTGAGTTTTAACCAAAACACTAATTACAGTTCAGGATCTTGGAGAGTGGTTTTCTCCGGTGGAGCTGCGGTTTCTTGGGACGATATCAAAATCAGCTTTGGCCCCCACGAATACATTCAGGAATATGCTTCAGGTAGCAATTCTTTGGCTGGAATCGAGTTGGAACGCGGTGAAATTACCATTGAATGGACCGCTGCAGATGCGTCAGGAAATGAAACTGTCAAAAGCCAGCTTGTCACGGTAGAAGATAATCAAGAGCCCTTTATCTCTGGATTGGCAAATCTTTCCGGAGAATCCGAGAGTTCCAATAATTGGCAGACCACAATTCCTGATGTGGTTTTCGGAGACAATTGTTCAGGTTCGACCCTTTCTTGGCAAATGTCCGGTGCCCATACTAATTCCGGGCTGGGACAGGTGGGGACATTTTCTTTTGCTCCGGGAAATACAACGATCACCTATAAGGTCACCGACGCATCCGGGAATACAACTAGTGGAGCGATGACTGTAGAAAATACCAAGGAGTTTTTTGCCGGAGGTGCGGGGACAGAATCGGATCCTTATCAAATCTCCAACTGGCAGCACCTTTATAATATTCGATTTTTCAGTGGAACAGGGCCCACAGCCAGAAAGTATTTTGTGTTAACCAATGATCTTGATGCTTCAAGCAGCGGGTATGAAAACTATGCATCAGAAACCGCGAATGAAGGGTTGGGCTGGGAGCCAGGTGGGTATGTCAATTTTATCGTGTTAGATGGAAAAGGATTTGAGATTGCAGATCTGAACATCAATCGGCCAACTAATTGGGAGAATGGCATTTTCCGGTATTTGTATTATGGAGTTGTCAAAAATATAGTTGCCAAAGACTTTGTAATTAATGGGAGGGGTAATTCAGGATTTTTTGCTGGGTATGTGGATAATCTGAATTTTGAAAATATCCAAGTGATCAATGGCAATCTCACCTCCATGGAATACTATGGTGGGCTTCTGGCAGGTGGAGGATATAATACAACGATATTAAATTCTTCTGTCAAAGGAGTCGTGTCCGGAAAGTATTATTTGGGAGGATTTTTAGGTGAATTATATGAAGGCAAAATTGAAAGCAGTTTTGCAAATGTGTCTATCTCAGGGAGGCAGTCATTAGGAGGACTAGTCGGTTATTATGAGAGTTATGGTTCTGATTTAAAAATAAGCAAGTCCTATGCAAAAGGAATTGTTTCTGGGACCAATTATATCGGAGGCCTTGTTGGTCAGGGCTACTATCCAAAGATTCATAATTCCTATTCTGAAGTTGCAGTTACTGGTACTTCCAATTATGTAGGTGGAATCATAGGCTACAGTTATGAATTGGCTTTGACCAATTCCTATGCTTTTGGAAGTGTTGTTGGAATGGGTTTAAATGTGGGTGGATTGACCGGAATTGCCCAGCAAGGTACGATCACTCAGTCTTTCTGGGATAAAACACTGACTGGGCAGGAGGAAAATCAAGGGGGCGGTACAGGTTTATTGACTGCGGAATTAAAAGAAAAGGCACTTTTCTTGGATGCCGAATGGGATTTTGATACGGTGTGGAATATAAAAGTAGCCGCCGTCGATGGAGGATATATTTCCTATCCTTACCTCCGAGGATTTACTTATGATATTCCTGGAACTGATTTGGAGGTCAATCCGATACCAGGACTGGAACGCAGTACGCTTCCTCAAACGATCACCTTCCCTGAAATTGCCGAAAAGACCTACGGAGATGCGACCTTTACACTAGGTAATGCCGAAACCGATCAAGGTCTGACCGTAACCTATACCGCTGCAGACCCAACGGTAGTAAGCATCACTGGTAATCAGGCTTTTGTTCTAAAAGCTGGAAGTACGACAATCACGGCCTCACAAGCAGGTGATGATTCACGATTCCCCGCAGAAAATATAGAAAGAACACTTACAGTAGGAAAGAAGGCCTTGACCATCACGGCCAAGGACGATAGCAAGACCTACGGAACAGCTTACACCTTTGCGGGTACCGAGTTCACCACCGAAGGTTTGACCAACGAAGACGCAGTCACTTCCGCCACGATCACTTCGACAGGAGCACCGGCTACGGCAGGGGTGAATACTTACGACATCCTGATTTCAGAAGCAGATGGCACCGGCCTATCCAACTACGAGATCACCTATGAAAAAGGCACACTGACTGTTGGCAAGAAAGCCTTGACGATCACAGCAAACAGCGACAGCAAATCCTACGGTGATACCTACAACTTTGAAGGAACGGAATTTACGACAGATGGACTGGAAGAAGGCGATGCCGTGACTTCAGTGACCCTGACTTCTACCGGCGCACCAGCCACGGCAACAGTAAACACCTACGACATCCTGATTTCAGAAGTAGATGGCACCGGCCTGTCCAACTACGAGATCACCTATGAAAAAGGAACGCTGACCGTAGGCAAGAAAGCCTTGACGATCACGGCTAACAGCGACAGCAAAACCTACGGTGATACCTACAACTTTGAAGGAACGGAATTTACAACCGATGGACTGGAGGAAGGTGACGCCGTGACTTCAGTGACCCTGACTTCCACAGGCGCTCCGGCTACAGCAACAGTAAATACCTACGACATCCTGATTTCAGAAGCAGATGGCACCGGCCTGTCCAACTACGAGATCACCTATGAAAAAGGAACGCTGACCGTAGGCAAGAAAGCCTTGACGATCACGGCTAACAGCGACAGCAAAACCTACGGTGATACCTACAACTTTGAAGGAACGGAATTTACAACCGAAGAACTGGAAGAAGGCGATGCCGTGACTTCAGTGACCCTGACTTCCACAGGCGCTCCGGCTACAGCAACAGTAAACGCCTACGACATCCTGATCTCAGAAGCGGAAGGCACCGGCCTATCCAACTACGAGATCACCTATGAAAAAGGAACGCTGACCGTAGGCAAGAAAGCCTTGACGATCACAGCAAACAGCGACAGCAAGACCTACGGAACAGCTTACACCTTTGCGGGTACCGAGTTCACCACCGAAGGTTTGACCAACGAAGACGCAGTCACTTCCGCCACGATCACTTCGACAGGCGCTCCGGCCACGGCAACAGTAAACACCTACGACATCCTGATTTCAGAAGCAGATGGCCCCGGCCTATCCAACTACGAGATCACCTATGAAAAAGGCACACTGACTGTTGGCAAGAAAGCGGTCACTATTACTGCAGACGACAAGTCCAAGACTTACGGAGAGGCAAACCCGGCCTTGACCTTTACTTACAATGGATTGGTGAACGGAGACACGCAAGTGGCTACCGAACCGGGCATCAGCACGACGGCGACCCAAAGCTCGAATGCGGGTACCTATCCGATTACGTTAATGGGCGGCGAAGACCAGAACTACACGATCACCCTGGTAAACGGTACCCTTACTGTGGACAAGAAAGCTCTGACGATCACGGCAGATGACAAACAGAAGACTTACGGAGAGGCAAACCCTGCACTGACCATCACCTACGATGGCCTAGTCAACGGAGACACGCAAGTGGCTACCGAACCGGGCATCAGCACGATGGCGACACAAAGCTCGAATGCAGGTACTTATCCGATTACCTTGACAGGCGGATCAGATGATAACTATACGATCACGCTGGTAAACGGTACCCTGACCGTGGACAAAAAAGCGGTAACCATCACTGCAGATGACAAGTCTAAGACCTACGGAGAGGCAAACCCGGCCTTGACCTTCACTTACAATGGATTGGTGAACGGAGACACGCAAGTGGCTACCGAACCGGGCATCAGCACGACGGCGACTCAGAGCTCGAATGCGGGATCTTACCCGATCACGTTAGCTGGTGGTGAAGATCAGAACTATACCATTACGCTGGTAAACGGTACCCTGACCGTGGACAAGAAAGCTCTTACCATCACGGCCGATGACAAGCAGAAGACCTACGGAGAGGCAAACCCAGCACTGACCTTCACTTACAATGGCCTAGTCAACGGAGACACGAAAGTGGCTACCGAACCGGGCATCATCACGACGGCGACTCAGAGTTCAAATGTTGGAATTTACCCGATCACATTAGCTGGTGGTGAAGATCAGAACTACAACATTATACTAGTGAATGGGATCTTAACGATCGGTAAGAAGGACTTGACGATCACCGCAAACGATAAGTCCAAGACTTATGGAGAGGCAAACCCGGCCTTGACCTTCACCTACGATGGCCTAGTCAACGGAGACACGAAAGTGACCATCGAACCGAGCATCAGCACGACGGCGACACGAAGCTCAAATGCGGGTACGTATCCGATCACGTTAGCTGGTGGTGAAGATCAGAACTATACCATCACACTAGTGAATGGGACCTTAACGATCGGTAAGAAGGACTTGACGATCACCGCAGACGACAAGTCCAAGACTTACGGAGAGGAAAACCCGGCCTTGACCTTCAGCTACGATGGCCTAGTCAACGGCGAAACGAAAGTGGCCACCGAACCGGGCATCAACACGACGGCAACACAAAGCTCGAATGCAGGTACCTATCCGATTACCTTGACAAGCGGTGAAGACCAGAACTATACGATCACACTAGTGAATGGAACCTTAACGATCGGCAAGAAGGACTTGACGATAACCGCAAACGATAAGTCCAAGACTTACGGAGAAGCGAATCCTCCATTGACCTTCACCTACGATGGTCTAGTTAACGGCGACACGAAAGTGGCCACCGAACCGGGCATCAGCACGACGGCAACACAAAGCTCGAATGTGGGTACCTATCCGATTACCTTGACAGGCAGTGAAGACCAGAACTATACGATCACGCTTGTAAACGGTACCCTGACCATTGGGAAAGCGCTGTTGAAAATCAACGCCGAACCAAAAAGCAAAATCTTTGGCAATGTGGATCCGGTGTTGACTTTTACAGTTACAGGATTTAAGCTGTCGGATACCGAAGCGATCCTGAGTGGCGGTTTGGAACGGGTTGCGGGCGAAACGGTAGGAGTCTATGCGATAAATCAGGGGACGCTCGCTGCCAATGCCAATTACCAGATTGAGTTCGTCGGATCCGATTTGGAAATTCTTCCTGCAACATTGGCGGAGATTCTTTCCGGAGGAGAGATTACCACCCCTTGGTCAGTAGATCCAACGCTCCCAGGTCAAGTAGATATACTGACTCAGGACGGGCAAATCCTTCGCTATCCGGTGGTTTGGGATAGATCCACCTTAAATCTGCTGAAGAGGGGTACTTACACACTCTTTGGAACGGTGAATCTTCCGGCGGGTATTTTGAATCCGGCAGGGCAAAAAGCAGTGCAAAGAGTAATCGTGTTGCCAAAAGCCAATCCACAGGACTTGTTGCTTTCCAACAACACCTTTGCTCCAGCCGGAACGGACTATTTCGTGGCCGTCGGTGCGTTCCTTGTGATTGATCCGGTCGATCGAATCCATACCATCGAATTGATTCCCGGCCAGGCAGACAATGCCTTCTTTGAGATCAAATCGGATATTCTGTTTTGGAGCTCTTCGGACGAGGCCGCCGGGCGAACAGAGTTTACCGTACAGGTACGGGTTACCGACCGGGATGGAAACATCCTTGAAAAATCCTTCCGGATTCAACGGGTGCGGAAAGACCTGTCCGAACTGACGGTCTACAATTCCTTCACCCCGGATGGTGACGGAGTCAATGATACCTGGGGATTGCCGGACATGAGATTCTTCACCGGGGCGCGGGTGCAGGTGTTTGACCGGGATGGCAGAAGAGTCTTCTACACAGAAGATGCCGACATCCGCTGGAACGGAACTTTCGAAGGGAAAGAACTTCCGACAGGTGCCTATATATGGGTGCTGGAAACCAGAGAAAACGGGGAGTCCAGAAGAGGAATACTGAACCTGATCCGAAAATAAGCCAATTGAAAACCGGGGATTGTCCAGACAGGACAGTCCCCCAATCCAACCCTTTCGAATTTAAGAAATGATGAAAAAATATACCATCCTGCTTTCACTTCTGACCTTCATCTTAGGGATGTTCTGTTCAGGAAATTCATATTCACAATCCCGCAAGTTTGTGAGCCAGTTTTCGCACTTTCAGGGCTACTTCAACCCGGCCCTGACAGGCTATGAGGGGAGCACCGTCAGGAGCTTTGTCCGCAACCAATGGGGCGGGATAGAGGGGGCACCGAAGACCTACTTTCTGTCCGCAGACATAGACTTTGGCGAACTGGCAGGGGAGGAGGATCCGGCCCTGTTGGGTAAGAATGCGGTCTCAGTCAATCTGCTGCAGGACAATTTTGGAGCTTTCCGGGAAAACGAACTGACGGTCAACTATGCGGCCAGAGTCCGACTCAGCCGATCCCATAACCTTCGCCTGGGCACGGGGGTGAGCTATCAGAGCATCCGGTTGGACGGCAATGCGCTGACGACCGAGGAATCCGATGACCCGACGATCGGGAAATATTATGGGACCTTCAGCAACCTGAATGTGATCGACTTCAATATCGGGATGGCGCTGACCCACGCCAATTATTACCTGTCCTATGGTGTACATCGGGTGAATGGCGGAAAGAGTCAGCGGGGAGATGAGTTTATGGAGGGCTATCCGGCAGAGCACATGGTGCAGGCGGGTTTCCGTCAGGCGGTAAGTGAAAACCTTGCGTTTACCAGCAATGCTTTTTACCGAACACGAAAAAACCTGCCCGACATAATGGAACTGAACCTGAAGCTGCTGATGATGGATCGGTTTTGGATCGGAATGGGCCATCGCTTTGATTATGCGAGCAATGTCCAGGCAGGAATTCTGACAGGCAAACTAAGAATTGGCTATGTGTATGAATTTCCGATGGTGGGTTCCTACCTGCTTCCGGGAGGGATCCATGAGTTTACGGTCGCGCTGAACCTGTTCCGCTTCAATGAGCGACAGAGCAAGGATGACGTGATCATGTGGTAGAGCGAAAAGTTGGATATTGGGGACAAGAAGCTAAAGGGTGTTCCGGTATTTGACTTGGAAGAAAAACATCCCTGTATTTTAGTTGTAAGGCCCTTTCCGTTATCTGGTTCCAAATACTTGGGGCTGTGGATGGAAAGGGCTTTTTTGTTTATGGAAGAACATGGATTTAAAAGCATAACTATCTAGTTAAAAAAAACTTCTTGATAAAGATGTTTAATTTACAATGGACTGCACTTAGGAATTTTTTGGATTTTGAATAGAAGGATTTGCACAAAAAAAGCTGAACTTTAATTACTCGGTGTGTGAAAAATTAGGAGTATTTCCATTGAGTGGACGATTTTCTGTTTACCGCTAAAGAAACAGTTTTTTTGGAGGCGATCAGATTTGAACAAAAAGAAGAGTAATTGATTCGGAAATTTTACCTAACTATCCTCATCAAGAAAAAAGTGAAATGAATTATACCTTTCCGATTATTGGTATTGGAGCCTCCGCAGGAGGATTGGAGCCATTGGAATTGTTTTTTGAGTATGCGAAACCCAATGCCGGGTTTTCATATGTTCTTATCCAGCACTTGGCCCCCAATCACAAAAGCCTCATGGATGAATTGCTGTCACGGCATACCAGTTTGCCGATTGAAGTGATCCAGCATGAAATGTCACTGGAGCCCGGAAAAATTTATCTGAATCCTCCCAAGAAATTTGTAGAGCTCCAAGACGGGCGATTCCTTCTTACTGAAAAAGAGGACCGACAGCTCAGTTTTCCAATCAGCTCGTTTTTGAATTCACTGGCGGAACAAGCCCACGAGAAGGCATGTGCCATCATCATGTCCGGCACCGGAAGTGATGGATCAGAAGGGGTCAAATACATTAAGGAAAAGGGGGGGCTGGTTATCGCTCAGGATCCTACCACGGCTAAGTTTGACGGGATGCCAAAAAGTGCCATTCTCACGGGAGCGGTGGATAAAATCTGTGCGGTGGATCAGATGCACAGGGAGATAGAGGCTTTCTTTTTTACCACCAATGAAATCCACAAGGAGTTTTTGAATTCCCAGGATAACAAGGGATTGATTACTGCTGTTTTAACCAGCGTTTATCAGCAGATAGGGGTGGATTTTACTGATTACAAATATTCTACCGTTTCCCGACGGATTGCCCGCAGGATGAGCTTGCTGGGCTATTCGGAAATGCAGGAATATCTTACCTACATCAAAACCAATAATCAGGAGCCTTATTTGCTTGCCAAAGAATTGTTGATCGGTGTCACCCGATTTTTTAGGGATGAGGACAATTTTGAAGCCTTGAGACAACAGGTTATTCCCCGATTAATTGAAGAAAATATGGAGTCCAAATCCCTACGGATTTGGGTGCCGGCATGCTCCACGGGAGAGGAGGCCTATACGATTGCGATTTTGGTTAAAGATTATCTCAGGAGTCAGAAGTTGCAGTTTGATGTGAGTATTTTTGCGACTGATTTGGATAAAGAGGCAATCAAACAAGCCACTAACCGAATTTTTCCGGAAAGTATCTCCACAGAGATTCCGCAGGAATTTCTCAATCTCTACTTTATCCCACAAAGAAAAGGATACACCATCGCCAGGGAAATCCGGGAAATGATCATCTTTTCCGCGCACAACTTGGTGCAGGATCCGCCTTTCAATCGAATTGACCTGATCAGCTGCCGAAACTTTCTGATCTATTTGAATTCAAAACTGCAGCAGCGGGTATTTTCCATGTTTCAATTCTCGCTTAGGACGAATGGATTTTTGTTTTTGGGAGCAAGTGAATCGCTCGGAGATGTAAGCGAATACTTCATTGAATTCGATAAAAAGACCAAAATTTTTCAAAACAAGGAAAACAAGAAGGGGATTCAGCAGATCCGAAGTTCAAGGAAACACAGCATTACTCCATCTGATTATTTTAGTCAAAGTAAGGCAATCGCGCCGGTTCCGCTGTCCTCTAGGAGCAAACTCTTAACCGAGATCCAAAATGTATTGATTCAGGAATTTGTCCCGGACTCCATCGTCACGGATGAAGATTTCAACCTCCTTCATACCACTGGAAATGCTCACCGTTGGCTGACCTTGCCCTCTGGCGAAATTACCACCAATGTGCTGAAAATGTTGCCCGATGCACTTGCTATACCCTTTGAAGTGGTGGCAAACAAAGTGCTCCATTCGGGGATATCGACACAGATCAATAAAGTGGAAATAGGTGGAATGCTCCGACAGTTTTACGAGGGAGAGAGGTTTCTCACCATCAGGCTTCGACGTATGCAGCTTATCGAAAATGCCTTTCAGTTGATTGCCACTTTCGAGCCTGAAAAAACTTCAGAAAATGAGAAGGCTTTTGAAAAAATAGAAATCAACGCTGCATCCAAAGAGAAAATAAATATTCTCGAGAGAGAACTTAGGATAAACCGGGAAAACCTTCAATCTACCATTGAGGAACTTGAATCAAGCAATGAGGAACTTCAGGCCGCCAACGAAGAGCTTCAAAGTTCCAATGAGGAACTCGAATCGGTAAATGAGGAGCTATATACCGTAAATGCTGAATATCAGCAGAAAATCAATGAGCTGTCGGATACCAATAATGATCTAAACAACCTGATCCACAGTACACAGATCGCCTTGTTGTTTCTGGATGTGAACCTGAATATCCGCAGATTTACCCCGGCTATTCGGGAAATCCTCGACCTCATGCCACATGATGTAGGGCGTAATATCAGTCACTTTCGGGGGAAGGTTCAATTGGAGGACTTGATGGGACATATTGAAAAGGTTTTTGATTCCCAATCAAGTTTTGAAACCCAAATCCGTGATACCAAAGGCGAAGAATTTCTATTGAATATCTCACCCTTCCGATCACATACCGGAGAGATACAGGGGGTAGTCATGGTTTTTGTCAACGTTTCCCGATACAACCGAATGGAGCGTGCATTGGAAGTTTCCAATGAAACTTTAGACTTGCTGAATAGCAGGCATACGCGTCAGACCGAGCTTTTTGAATTGATCGCCAGCAATTCCCGGGATATGATTTCCATATTGGACTTGAGTGGGAATCTGAAATACTGCTCCCCTTCAGGTGCTGAAATTACGGGATATCCAATCGAGCGATTGGCTGAATTGGATCTGCTGGATCGAATCCCGGATCCGGCTCACAAAAAGAAATGGTTAAATGCCATAGAAGCAATTAAAGAGGGGAAGACACCCGGCCTGATCCAATTTAAATTCAGGACCTGGACAGGAGTGAACCGTTGGATGGAATCCAATCTAAAGCCACTTCAGTTGGGTGACGGGAAAATCGAAAACATCCTGATCTCCACCCGGGATATTAATCAACGGATGATTCAGGATGTAGAGCTGAAGAAATTGGCATTGATCGCGGAGCAAACGAGCAATGCTGTGATCATTACGGACAGTCAAGGCAAAATCACCTTTGTGAATGATGCTTTTGAAAACATGACCGGATATACAGAAGCGGAGGTATTGGGTAAAAAACCGGGGCATTTGCTTCAGGGAAAAGAAAGTACTGAAGAGGCGAAAAGGCTGATGGCAAAAGGGATCAAAAATCAAATTGCCACAGAAGTTGAAATGATCAACTACACCAAGTCAGGCAATAAATATTTGGTGAGGATTCAGACCGAACCCATGTTTGACAAAAATCAGGAGCTCATTGGATTCTTTTCTATCCAGAATGACATTACCATCCAAAAGGAGCAGGAGCAACAGATCCATCGACTCAACCAAAGAATAAAGGAGCAAAACCAAAAACTCCAAGAGGTCAATAGTTCGTTGGAAGAGTTCGCATATGTCGCTTCTCATGACCTCAAAACCCCTGTCAGAAATATTACAGGCTTATTGGATATCATCCATAAAAAGGGGGAGGATCTTGATCCCCAGAAGCGAAAGCAATATTTGGATGTAATTCGGGCCTCCTCCGTAGAATTGGGAAGACTGATTGAAAATCTTCTCGAATATTCCCGTACAGGGACTTTGGAGGAGGAATTGGAAACTGTGGAAACAGAGGAATTAATCAAGGCGGTCATTCAACTGTTTGAAAGAGAACTAGAGGAAAATGGAGGGGTGATAAAAGCCGAAATCACCGTAAAAAAAATCAGAGTTTACCCCATTCTGTTCAAGCGCCTGATCACGAACCTGATTAGCAATTCACTCAAGTATAGGTCGGTAAGGATACCGGAAATTTTCATCTCCTGCTTTCAAAAAAGCGAATCTGTGGTATTCAAGATTACGGATAATGGCGTTGGAATACCTGAAAATCAGAAAGAGGCCATTTTCAAAATATTCAAAACCCTGGGCAACAAAAAGGATAGCAATGGGATAGGACTCTCGGTGTGTAAAAAAATTGCCGAATTGCATGGCGGGAAAATCTGGGTTGAATCCGATGGTCAAAGTGGATCCACATTTTGGGTTGAATTCAACACAGGATTTTGAGGAAGTGCTCTAACGTACTTCAATGCAGTATCCCAAGATTTGGAAGCAGGAAAGAAGCACCTGTAAAAGACCTACGCAGGCAAGCCAACCAAGAAGTATCTGAAGCTTTCCAAGGCAATCCAAAAAGCTGAAAGGGTTGATTTTCGAGAAACCGAAAGGCGGTTGGTATTTGGGAAATGATTTTCTTCTTATTTTCAGAAAGATCTAGGGGAAAATTGATTCACCTAGCAAACCTTAAAATTGAAAAATATGCTTGACCCAAAAATTGGCCTTTTATTGACTTCCTTGATGGTTCTTCTAGTGATCTTAATCATTTTAAGATTCGTTGGGGCTTGGCTTTTTAGAATTGATGATGTGATTGATCTTCAAAAAAAGATATTTGAAGAACTGAAACGAATTAATTCAAAGTAAGAATCTGCAAGAAATAAAGCCGATTTTGTGCAAATCTTGTGCAAATAAAAAAGGAGTTACAAATTTCTTTGTAACTCCTTGATAATCAAGTCGGGGTGACAGGATTTGAACCTGCGACCACACGCCCCCCAGACGTGTACGCTACCGGACTGCGCCACACCCCGATTAACAAGAGGCGAAATTATAACTTTCTGGATTTTTTGCCAGCCTCTTTTATGAATTTGATCAGGAGTAAGGTTATCTCCTTGGTTCACAAGAGGAAATAAAGAGGTTACTTCTCCTGATCTTTGGATTTAAAGAAAACAGCTTGGAAGGTTTGCTTGCAGCACTTATGGCAAAGTGCTACAGATGGCTTTAACAGTTCTGCTTTTCGCAAAGCTTCAGATCCATTGTTAAAGGGGCCCAAGTAGTCCCGATCTAAAGAGTCCGGAATGTGTTCACATTCTTTGTCATGGATTTCAAATTCGCCCTGGGAATTGGGCTTGGAAGAAAGGTAAAAGAATTTCATAGTATCAGCGATAAACTCCGCTAATGTAGAAAAGCTAAAACTCCTAAAACATACCCTATATCGGGTATTTTTTGAAGGTTTTAGAATCGATTTCAGAAAGGAAAGCCGGATTTTCTGCCCCGGATTTCGGATTGCCTCACGGGCATGGCGTCAATGAGGCGATAGATTTTAGATGGATTGGGCGGGAAGTCTCCAGTGGATTTTATTCCTCCGTCCAAACCTATCAATATCCAATTTTCATTTTGGGACTTGACCCGTTTTAGGTGATTGACAAAATCCTGCACATGGATTTCTCCCGTGTAGTTGGTGTGCATTAACCTGCCATTTGAAAAATGAAAGAAAAGCAATTTTCTGTCTGTTAAGTTTTTTTGTTCGTCTTCCGATAGCCACTCCGAGCAGTCTTGATTACCGTCATAGATCAATAGTCGATTCTTCCAAACAAAATCTGATGGACTATTCCCCGAAAAAATAGTAATCAGAAGCGGAAATAAATTTAGCCATACCATAGGAATGAAACCTGGTTGGGAATTAAGAGTTTGGAATTTTTTTAATATTTCCTGATTCTGAGAGAATAGGGTAGAATGATTTGATTTTAGTAAGGTAAAAAACGATCATTTCCCCGCCTGTCAGTTGGAAATCGATTTCCTAAACAATCCAACTTAAGAAAATGAAAATTTCATGAGTGGAAAACCAGTCGTCATTTTTCCAATTCATATAGTTTACATTTTTTTACACTTCATTTCATGGATTTATTCGGGAAAAATTGAATTTTTTATCGGATTCGGCATCGTGAAAATGCAGATTGGATCAATTATTGATCTGATCCATACATGAAAAAGTATTTTGTATAGAATAAAGTGCTTTTTCCATTTATCACCTATCCCAAAAAGCCCATTTACCTTTCATCAAAGGTGCTCAAAAGATTAATGATTAGAACTTTACGCCAATCCATCTTTTTTTTATCTGGAAAAGGAAGTCTATTAATTGGACTTTTTTGGATGATTTATGGGTTGAGTTTTTCACAATCTACTACCATCAACTCCAATACGACAGTTAACGCTTCCTCAATCCCTGTAGGAAACAATATTATCATGGACAGTGGGGCTACCTTGAATATGGATGTTTCAAGAATGTTTGGCTCTTTAACTGTTCAAAATAATAATTCAAATAATATAGCAGACGCTACAATAGCGGGAATTGGAACTTCTCAGTTTACAACTGTTGTCCTTAACGCATCTGCAAATGGAAATTCAAACAGGGACAGAGGGATAAGGTTGGTGGTTTCTGATGTAGCTTATTTGAGATGCGAGACCTTGACTCTATCAGGTAATAGGTCTCATTTAATAAATATCTTAGGTACAATTGAGCTTACAGGTCTAGGTGAGCCGATTCAGTCAATTGGATGGACCAGTTTTCAGATCGGGCCAGCTTCTACATTTATCTACAGTGGATTGGATCAAACAATCTACAACGATGATTATCATCACCTCACTCTTTCAAATTCCGGGACAAAAACCTTCCAATCAGGAACAAGTGCCATTTCAGGGAATCTTACTCTGACAGGTTCAGCAACTTCTTCGGCCATCTTAGGTCTTTCTGTTGGTGGAAACTTGTCGATTCTTTCCAACGCAACTTTTAATGCGGGGTCCTTTAATCTTCAAATCGAAGGCAACTGGACCCAGTCAGGCACTTTTGTTTCTGGGACTTCTACGGTTCAGTTCACGGGCAATTCCTCCAAATCCATTCAGGTAACAGGTTCTGGGGGATTTCATCACCTTTCTATCCTTGGATCAGGCACAGTTTCGGCCTTAAGTAATCTTTCCGTTTTGGGCAACCTCACTATTGCCGCTGGAGCCAGTTTTGAAGCAGGGAATTTCACACATCAGGTGGGAAGGGACTGGAATCAGTCGGGAAACTTTTTGCCGGGAAATTCTTTGGTTCAATTCACAGGCTCCAATTCCGGAACAATTCAAGTCACAGGAACAGGGGGATTTCAAAATTTATCCTTTTTGGGATCAGGAACAAAGACCATCAGTTCTACCCTTAGCGTCTCTGGAAATATTACTCCGGTTTCCGGTCCGGTGGTGTTAACCGGAGCAAATACCTTGACGCTCCAAGCAAACCGGGAAATGGAGATCACACCAACGGGATCTTTGTCTACTTCCAGTGGACGATTGATTCTCCAGCCGGGATCGCAGTATATAAATAGAAGTACCTCCAATCCAACCCTTGAAATGAGGCAGACTTTTACCGGTCAAAAAGGATGGAGAATGGTAGGGACTCCTGTTTCTACCACCTATTCCAATCTGACAGCCGGCTTGGAAACCCAAGGATTCCCGGGTTCAAGCAATCCTTCTCTTCAGCCCAACTTGCTCTGGTGGGATGAAACAGACAAAGGAACCACCCTGCAAGGATGGAGGCAGCCTACTTCGTTATCAGCCAATGTTCCGGCAGGAAGAGGCCATTATTTTTATGTATTCAATGGAGATTCAAAACCGGGAGGAGGAAATTACGCAGATGTGTTGCCCAGAAATATAGCTGTCACCGGTACAGAAGTTAATTTGGCTTCTGGAGTTTTTGATTTTGGCCTGACCTTCACTCCAAGGACTTCTAACTCAACGCAAGTTTCGGGGACATGGACAGAGGTCAATCAGGCGGATGAAGGGTTTAATTTAGTCGCCAACCCAACGGCAAGTGTGATTGATTTTCATGCCTCGAGTGGATGGAATAAATCCAATGTTGATCAGACGATTTACATTTGGGATCCTACCGAGGGAGATTTTTTGACCTGGAATGGAACCACAGGTAGTTTGGGAAATGGGCGGATTGCTCCCTTTCAAGCTTTTTGGGTCAAGTCCAATGCCCCTGCTCCAATCCTTCAACTCACCGGAAATGGAGCCAAATCGCTTTTGTCAACCAGTTTTTCCGGAAGAAAATCAACCTCATCGCCTCCAGTTCTTGAGCTGAATGTGGCAGGCGAGGGGATGAGAGCCCAATCCTTTATCACCTTTGGACCGGACGGCATGGAAGGTGCCGATCCCAAAGATGCCTATCAGCTGGAGTCATTGGGGGAAGATTGGCTGCTGTTGTATTCTTTTGGATCACTCCAGACGAAAAGTCCCCTTGTCATCAACCACCAGCCGGATTTGAGTGCTGGGCAAAATCGGATCATTCCGCTACATCTGTCTGCTTCCCGAAAAGGGGAGGGCTTCAAAGGGGCCTACCTGATGAATTGGAAGTTGCCGGAGGATTGGGATCCGGGATTGGAGATCGTGTTGATGGATCATATCCACAAGAAAGCCATTGACATGAAGAAAGAGGCTTTCTACACCTTCGAATTGGAAGCGCCAAAGTCCCCTATTTCCAATTCACGAAAAACATGGGATGGTCTTGCAACACCACAGGCAGTGATCTTCCAGACACCCTACGAACTCGGAGAAAGTGAGGAGTTAGACGGGCATCAACTAAACGCTCGAACCACTTCGAGTTCAAAGCCTAAAAGACCTTTTACCCTTTACATTGGAGCATTTCCTCAGGGTGAAGTGGAATACCTTCCAGATTTGCCCAAACTTTTTCCTCCTTCGCCCAATCCATTCAGCCAAGAAACCAAAATCAAGTTTTTCCTTCCTTATGAGGAAACTACTGAGTTGGGGATCTATGACCTTTTGGGACAAAAAGTCGGAGGCTTTTCGCCACAAAAATACCTTCCAGGCATGCATGAAGTGGAGTGGATTCCGGCTGCTATTGACCTGCCAAAAGGGATATATGTAATCCGGCTCGCAACCTCTATTGGACAATTCACCCAAAAACTGATCAAAAACTGATGAAGCATTCTTTACCCTGCATTTTAATCACTTTCCTCTGTTTTTGGGCAAGCGGAACTTTTGCTCAGGTCGATGATACGCGACAGGCCACGCTTTCGGTCAGAGCAACAGCGACCGTCACCGACAATCTCCAAATGCTCACCATCCGAAACCTTGATTTGATCAGTCCAGCGGTCATTGACAATAAAATTGTGGTTTCGCCGACCAGCAGCGGATTTGCCGGGATGTTTAAGATTTTGGGCAATCCCAGTGCAAGAGTGAGGATTACTTTCCTCCAAAATGAAACACTAAAAGAGGTCAATGATGGTCTGGGGGAGGTTTCTGCTCAATATTTTGTCAGTGAAGCTTTTGAGGATACCCAATTTCAAAGTACCCTACTGCAAGTCGGGGAGGCCAATGTGAGACTTAGCGAGCAGGGCGTGCTTTTCCTTTGGCTTGGAGCGGATTTGGATTTGGCATTGGCGACTCCCGGTATGTATTTGTCAGAATTTGTCATCGAACTGGAATATATCTAATGGACAGCCTGAAGACATATTCCAAAAGAAAGGTTTGGCTGCTGCTAGGTTTGGCATTCCTCAAGCTTGGTCCGGATGCTTCAGCCCAACGAATAAATTTCAGCACTTGGACTGGGAGCGATGACATCACGATCACTCCTGTTTTGGCGAGTCCCAATTTGAATTTCAATCTAAAGCAACCCAATATCAGGGTAAATAGTCCAGCTGTGGCCATCAATCTGTCCGACCAACAGGCTGTGGCTTTTCGGATCGAAGCTCCAGAAGGATTTGATTTGACGGTAGAAGTGGACGCTCCTGTTTTTTTGAGTCTGAATGGAACAGAGTCTGACGCAGACAAAACGGTTCCTTTTCGGGTGGCTTTGGCTTACAACAATTTGCAGGCTGGAGATGAAATGAGTGCAAAGGCCGGTGCGGTACAGTTGCCGACCGGATTCAATACCATCACCTTTCCGGTAAACAGAAGACTGTCCGGAGCTCCCGGCCCTCCGCCCACTCCGGTATCGGGGAATTATACCCGTCCAAAATCCATAGCATGGCTTTTTCTTTATGGAGAGTTGGGGCCCATCGGACAGATCCAAGTGGGGCAATATTCAGGTGATATCACGGTCAACGTCTACTTCACATCTAATGACTAAAATCCTGATCCATATCGCACTTATCGGATGGGTATTAGTCTTTCCCATCTCAGTTTCTGCCCAGGTGGTGGCGATTCGGTTAGAGATTCCGGCCGGTGTTCAATTCCGTGCTGAATTGGTTGATTCCAGAATGGGAGACACTTGGGAGAAAAATAAAGCCAAGGTATGGGTGGGAATCGAAGCTCAAGAGAACCTGACTTTCCTGCTGGAAGTGAATTATCCGAATAGGGAAATTCTCCCACCTCCTGAGTCATTTTTTCTCAATGATGGAAGTGCTGACTTTGAAAATGCGGTCAATCTTGGCGGGGGAACTCATGCCTTGAGGATGAATGCCCAAAATAAATTGATCAGAAAGATGGATCCCAGCCCTCCTTACCTCAAGTCTTGGCTGGGTTTGCCTGTCATTCAAGGCCTTACTGTGAAAATCGAATACCCTTAAAATAAATCTAAAACCTTCAAAATCATGAACCACATGCCTATGAAAAACCAATAAACCCTTCAAGCAAAGATTATCGAGGATAGTCGATGCTGCTAGAAAATGAATCAAGTAAACAGTCGATTAAAACAAACAAACAAACAAATGAAAACAATTCTAAAATCAGTACTCACCCTAGCCTTGGCATCAGGATTAGTTCTGGCTGCCCAAGCTCAAAAGGCATCCACAGCTCAGGCCTCTGCTACTATTTTGGCAGACTTGACGATTGACTTGGATGTCACTCAGAATGCTATCGCATTTGGTAACCTTTCCGCCAATACCCCGGGAAATGTTGTTCTGGACGCCAATGGGGCATCAAATCTTAATACCGGTTCGGTGACCAATGTAGCCAGATTTGATTTGGCCGGAGCCGATGCAAGTGTCACCGTATCCTATGACCCGACCGTGACACTGACCATCACCGGTGGGGGGACAGCTACCATGGTGATGACTCCACAAGTAGTAGGTGATGCCTTGTCTACCAATCAATCCGGTGCACTCGCTGTGGCAAGTGGATCACAAGTGACCCTTTCCTCTGGTCTTTATTTCCTTTGGGTGGGTGGTACCATTCCGCAACTGAACAATCAGACTACCGGTTCCTACGAAGGGACTTTCAATATCAACGTCGAGTACAATTAATCTTAAAATGGCCGACAGCTTATCCTGTCGGCCTTTTTCCATTATACTATGAAAAATGCAATTCTATCCATTTTCCTTTTGGGAATTTTCTTGACTCCCCTAAGGCTCAAGGCTCAAATTTCTATTGCGCCGACCACAGTTTTCATAGACCAAAATGGTATTGGGACGATTTTCATTACCAATCCCGGGGAAACACCCCAGGAAATTAATGTCAGTTTTCTCTTTGGGTATCCCGGAAATGATGATTTGGGAAACCTGATTATGGTCTATGGGGACAGTCTGAGCGAAAAGCAATTTGGGATGGGAGACCGACTAAGGGCTTTTCCAAGGACCTTTATTCTGGCTCCTCAGCAGCAGCAGACGGTGAGACTACAGGCCAGGCCTGATCGGACTTTGGCGCCGGGCACCTATTTCACCCGAGTCAAGATCACCTCCAATGCGCAAACCGCAGATGTGGAACAAACCACCAACGAGGGCGTGTCCACTCAGGTCAACTTCAAATTTGATCAGGTCATTGCCGCATTTCAAAAAGTGGGCGCTGTCACGACGGGGCTGGAATTTGGTCAGGTGAGCACAGAGGTAAATGAGGGTATCATCCGTGTGATCCCTGAATTTAAAGTTACAGGCAATTCCCCCTATCTGGGAAGTGTCACCGCTACCTTGCGAAATGCTCAAAAACAAGTTTTGGCGGAGAATCAACAAACGGTCGCCCTTTATTTCTCCGGGAAAAGAGCTGTGGAATTGAAAATGCCGGATCAACTTGCTCCGGGGACTTACGAAATTGTCCTGACGTATGAAACCAAAAGATCGGATATACCATCCTCTGATTTGGTTCAAGCCTCCTTGATTAGTCAAACCGTCAATCTGACTATTCAATAAATAGCCTGATGATCTTTTTCCTTTCTCATCACCCAAAGGATAAAATCTCTTGAGACACTTGAAATCTTCAAGGGCTTTTATTGTTGGATTTCTGTTGTTTGTTCTGGCAGGAATCTCCAACCCTGTTTTTGCACAGCAAGAGCCGGATGGAGAGGTTTTGCTCAATTTTAATTACCCTGCAGTTGGGAATGTCTACCTAAATGGGGTGTTTTTTGGTGAAGTAGCCTATTTGCCTTTGGGTGAAATATTGAGTTTACTTTTTGTCCCAAGTGAAAGGACTCCTAGCGGAAAGGGCCTGAAAGGAGCTTATCCCTCAAAAAATGACACTTGGTCCATTGATCCCGTGACGCAGGAATTGATCCTAAAAGGCAAGTCTGAATCTTTACCGGCAGATCAATACTATTTGGGTGAAATGGATCTTTTTCTCCACCCAGATTATTTCCATCGGATCTTTGGGATCACTTTTACGGTCAATACCTACGCGTTGAGCGTAAGTATGAAATCCGATTTTACGCTTCCGATCGAGGAGCGACAAAAAAGAGAAAGTATCAGAAGACAGCTCCAACAGCGGTCAAGTCAAGCCAATGCTCAGCTTCCCCTGCTTTATGAGCGACAAAGAAAAGCATTGAGCCTGGGGGTGCTTGATTACAACATCAATTATACGACCACAGATTTGGGTAATAACCTGGGGATGAGTTTCAATACCGGTTTGGAGTTTTTGGGAGGAGACCTTCAGGGGACATACATCGGAAATGTCAATAGCGGTGGCTTACTCAGCAATATTTCCGGATTGCGCTGGAGGTATGTGCTTCCGGGAGGTATGAAGCCCGAGCGAAATGTCGGGTTGGCGAGTATTACAGCCGGTCAAATCACCACTACCAGTTTCACAGATGCGGCTAATTTGATAGGGGTTTCACTGACCAACAATCCGGTAATTCCCCGACTTGACCTTGATGTCTTTGTCATCGATGGGAATACGGTGCCTGATTCTGAAGTCGAATTGCTCATAGGTGGGCAGTTGGTAGATTTTACACGCGCAGATGAAGTGGGTTATTACCGGTTCAATGCTCCCGTGACCTACGGAACTGTCCGGCTTAGCACCAGAATATATACTCCACAAGGAGAAGTAATCGTTCAGGACAGGCAGATTCAGGTGCCATTTACTTTTTTACCAAAGGGATTTGTAGGGTACAATATTCAGGCAGGGTTGCCTCAGTTTACATTTGACAGCTTGGGCACTTCTCTCGCTGCCCATGCAGATATTTCCTACGGTATCAGCAATGCGCTGACCGTAAGAGCGGGTGCGGATCAGGGGGAGATTTTTGGAGAGAAAAGCATTTACCCTGTTTTTGGACTTTCAGCAAGACTTTTTCAGCAATACCTACTCAATGTGGATGCGTTGCCGGACAGATATTATCGGGCCAATGCCAGTGTCTTTTACGCAAGCAATACGAGCATCAATGCCCAATTCACCGAGTACAATCCCAGCTCAGCATTCAATTTCAGAGGGCAAACCAGGGATGCAAATCTGAATGTGTTTTATCCCTTTAAAATCGCGGGTAAATTTTCCGGTTTCAGGGTCACAGGAGAGCGGATTTGGTTTAATACCGGCTTGGGCGTCAACAACTACCAATTGGATTTCAATACACAAATCCACCGCGTCATTCTGAGATTCAATTATCGGGGAGGGGCTAGAGGATTTGTCAATGATCCGGAAAACCCAGGCCAAAACCAGTTTGGGTTATTAACCAGTTCCTTAACCTACACGTTGCCCAGAAATCAAAGCATTCCGGTCTATGTACGCGGGCTATTCCTCAGGGGACAGTTCAGGTATTCCACCTTGTTGCGACAAGGCGAATCTGTGAGTTTTCTTTTGTCCCAAACCCTGTTTAAAAAAGGTCGATTTACCTTGGGATACGATAGAGAATTGGTTCGCAACCTTTCCCAATTCCAAGTTGGATTTTTGTACGATTTCCAATCCTTGCGGACGTCTACTCAGTTTTCGAAACGAACAAAAGGCCATGTTTTTCAGCAGGGATTCAGTGGTTCGGTGGCCTATGACCCTGCAGGAGGGGTGCTGATTCCCAGTAATCGTGATCAGGTTACCCGTTCAGGTGCAACAGTCCGCCTGTTTATCGATTCCAATGAAAATGGGCTCTTTGATGAAGGGGAAGAAGTCGTGCCCGCCAAGGCGGTGAGATTGGACCGGTCTGCAAATATCCTCCTGGGCTCTGACGGAGTTCTGAGAATCACACAGCTTCAA
This sequence comes from Algoriphagus aquaeductus, assembly GCF_003253485.1. Taxonomy (GTDB): domain Bacteria; phylum Bacteroidota; class Bacteroidia; order Cytophagales; family Cyclobacteriaceae; genus Algoriphagus; species Algoriphagus aquaeductus. The sequence continues at coordinate 37,721 of NZ_QKTX01000009.1, forward strand.
AGCTATTGGAAGTATCGTTTGGATATTGATATCGCCGCATTGCCCAATCCCAATCTTGCTCCAAAATTGAAAAGTTTCTCCTTTGTCGCTGAACCCAACAGATTCCGCCAAATTGATATTCCCTTGTATCAAACAGGAATCATTGATGGATTCGTTCTTCTGGAAAGAAGCGGGGTACAGCAGGGTCAAGGGGGCTTGAGGTTGGAACTGCTAAGAGAGGGTGACACTGAACCGACTGAAATCATCCGAACATTCTCAGATGGAAGCTTTTATTCTTATGGTCTGATGCCAGGTAGGTACCTGCTCCGAGTGGATGCCAAGCAATTGGAGTATATGCAGGTGGAATCTGTCCCCGGGATGCTCTCCTTTGAGATCAAAGCACTTGCGGATGGAGATTATTTGGAGGGATTGAATCTGGTGCTGGTGAAAAAGGAGTAGATTTTCCTTTATTGTTCTCGGTTTTTCAACTTCCTTATTCAGCGTTCATCATTCGGTGTTCGATGTTGAAAAGATCAATGAATGATTCATATCTAATGCCGAACGTCGAACGCCAAACCTCAAATCTCAAATTTCAAACCGCCAAAAACCTCTTTGCGAGCTCTTCCCACTCTTGCTCTAAAGAGACCCCAGGCCGGGCTTCTCCCGCTCTGCGATACCAGTAGTCCGCATTCCACTGGTCTCCTTCTTTGCGGTGGAGATAGGCATGTACTCTGGCTGCTGATTTTCCTTCTAAATGATCCACTTGGTCATGGGCTTTGGTCCAGTCACCTTGGAAGTCATGCCAAAGGGCTTTCAATTCGGGTGAAAAATCATCCGAAGGAGAAGACAGTTTTTTAAAATCGTCCAGTGTCATTATCAGAAGTTGAATCTGTTGATCAAAAATACTAGAACAGGAGAATTTTCAAGGTAATGGAATGGGAATAGAATTTGGGAAATCCGATGGTTTGATTTAGCTCTTGGAGAATAGCCCTGGTGGAATTTTCGTGTCTGGGATTTTTGATAGGCTGAATTTCTCCCGGCATTAGGCTATGGTTTTGATATAAACCAGCGATTAAAGTATATAGAAGGCCCTTTTTCAGCATTGGTACTTTTGGGGTTGCTCCCAATTTTCTTTCCTGCTTTCTCCCAAATTCAAGCTTTTGAAATCAAAGTTGGCAGGTAGGCGATAAATTCTATATTTGCCCAACTATTTTCACAAACCCAAATTGAATCAACATAACATATGGAACAAGCGCTGATTTATGTAGTCCCTGCGCTGGGACTGGTAGGCTTGCTGGCCATGGCGATCAAATCCGCCTGGGTAAGTAAGCAAGAGACCGGAGATAAAAACATGGTCGAACTTTCCGGCTATATCGCCGATGGTGCGATGGCCTTTTTGAAAGCGGAGTGGAAGATACTTACCTACTTTGCCGTGATTGCAGGCCTTCTTCTGGCATGGTCTGGTACATTGGTCGAGACATCCAGTCCGGTAATTGCTATTTCCTTTCTAATCGGAGCTTTCTTTTCTGCATTGGCTGGATATATCGGGATGAAGATCGCTACCAAAGCCAACGTGAGAACAACCCAAGCTGCCCGAAACAGCTTGAAGCAGGCGCTAAAAGTTTCCTTTACCGGCGGTTCTGTCATGGGCCTAGGTGTAGCCGGATTGGCAGTTTTAGGGCTTGGCGCATTGTTTATCGTATTTTACCAAGTCTATGTGGTAGCTGTAGGAGCAGGAGTAAATGGTAAAGAAATGGAGACTGCGCTGGAAGTCCTAGCCGGTTTTTCATTGGGTGCTGAGTCTATCGCGCTTTTCGCCCGAGTGGGTGGTGGTATCTACACCAAAGCAGCTGACGTAGGAGCTGACTTGGTTGGTAAAGTAGAAGCAGGTATTCCTGAGGATGACGTGCGTAACCCGGCCACCATCGCGGACAACGTGGGTGACAACGTGGGTGATGTGGCAGGTATGGGTGCTGACTTGTTTGGCTCTTATGTTGCGACAATTTTGGCTACCATGGTTTTGGGTCGTGAGATTGTTTCTTTGGATAATTTTGGAGGAATTGCTCCGATCTTGCTGCCCATGGTATTGGCTGGTTTGGGTATCATTTTCTCCATCATGGGGATGGTCTTTGTAACCATCAAAGATGACAAAGGTGACGTGCAGAAAGCACTCAACATGGGTAACTGGTCTTCCATCATTTTTACCGGTATCGCTTCTTTCTTTATTGTGAGATATATGCTTCCGGAGACTTTGTCGATCAGAGGCTACGAGTTTACCAATATGGACGTGTTTTATGCTATCATTCTTGGCTTGGTAGTAGGTACCTTGATGTCCATCATTACCGAGTATTACACTGCCATGGGTAAGAGGCCTGTTTTATCCATCATCAAGCAGAGTGCTACCGGCCATGCGACCAATATCATCGGTGGTCTTTCTGTAGGGATGGAATCTACTGTACTTCCCATCCTCGTGTTGGCTGGGGGGATCTATGGAGCGTATGAGTTTGCTGGTCTATACGGTGTGGCTATTGCTGCTGCAGGTATGATGGCCACGACTGCGATGCAGTTGGCGATTGATGCCTTCGGACCTATCGCGGATAATGCCGGTGGGATCGCCGAGATGAGTCAGCTTCCTGAGGAAGTTCGTGGACGTACTGATATTTTGGATGCCGTAGGTAACACTACAGCCGCTACCGGAAAGGGCTTTGCAATTGCTTCTGCAGCATTGACTTCCCTGGCGCTTTTCGCGGCTTTCGTAGGTATTGCGGGCATCGATGCGATTGATATTTACAAAGCAGACGTGCTTGCCGGCTTGTTTGTCGGAGGTATGATTCCGTTTATTTTCTCCTCCTTGGCGATTGCGGCTGTAGGTCGTGCAGCCATGGACATGGTGAATGAAGTAAGACGTCAGTTCCGCGAGATTCCGGGCATCATGGAGTACAAGGCTAAGCCTGAATACGAAAAGTGCGTTGAGATTTCCACCAAAGCTTCTATCCGTGAGATGATCGCTCCGGGTGCGATTGCTTTGATTTCACCTTTGATTGTGGGTTTTGCCTTTGGTCCTGAGGTACTTGGCGGTATGCTTGCCGGTGTAACAGTATCTGGAGTATTGATGGGAATGTTCCAGTCCAATGCCGGGGGTGCATGGGACAATGCCAAGAAGTCCTTTGAAAAGGGAGTAGAAATCAATGGAGAAATCTATTACAAGAAATCCGAACCGCACAAAGCATCTGTAACCGGTGACACGGTAGGTGATCCATTCAAAGATACTTCCGGTCCATCGATGAACATTCTGATCAAATTGATGTCCATTGTGGCCCTAGTTATTGCTCCTCATATTTCCGAAAAAGACCATTCTGCGGTAGCTGATGCAGACATGATTAAGAAGGAAGTGAAGAAAGAAATCAAGATCGTGGATGGTAAAAAGATAGAAACCGAAACGATCACTATTACCAAATAATCAACCCTTCAACTCTTACTAAAAGCCATTCAGATTTCTGGATGGCTTTTTTGTTTAAATGACCGACAAATAATAGCAGCAAATTAAGTATTTGGTTGTGATGTGTAATTAGGTTTGAAATTAGAATTCGTTATCAGATTTTATCTGATTCCAGCCTTTTAATGGATATACCTTAATGTTGTTTTTAGAAAAACAGATTAGATTGAATTACAAAATCATTCACTTTTTCACACTACTACTACTATGAATGGCTTAAGAGATAATTTTGACTACCTAAGTTTAAAAAATCAAATCATTTCAGCGCTGGAATTCGGCAGGTCGAAGGTCAGTGTGGTGATTAATCAGGTATTGGTAAGGACCTATTGGGAGGTAGGCAGGCACATCGTCGAGTACGAGCAAAACGGAAAGGATAGAGCGGTTTATGGTGATCAACTTTTGGATCGACTTTCCCGTGATCTTAGCCTCGAATTTGGAAAAGGCTTTAGCAGATCGAATTTGATTTATATGAGGAAGATTTTTCTTCAATTTCCAAAAAGTGAGACACTGTCTAACAAATTGAGTTGGAGCCATTATTTTGAAATTTTGAAGGGAGATAGTCCTTTAGAAATCAGTTTTTACGCCAAACAATGCGAGAAAGAAAACTGGAGCGTCAGAGAACTAAAGCGACAGATGAAGAGTATGCTTTTCCACCGTTTGGCGATTTCCAAGGACAAAGAAACGATTCTTGATTTAGCAGAGAAAGGAGCTGAAATTCAATCTCCTAAGGATCTGCTCAAGGATCCTTACGTCTTCGAATTTTTAGGAATTCCGCATGGGAAGCTAGTTACGGAAGGAGAGTTGGAGCAAAGCTTGATTGATAACTTGCAACATTTTCTGTTGGAGCTGGGAAAGGGATTCGCCTTTATTGGAAGACAGTATAAAATCACGTTGGCTAACAGGCACTTTTTTGTTGACATGGTTTTTTATCACCGGATTTTGAAATGTTTTGTTCTGATTGACCTAAAGCGTGGAGAAATCGATCATCAAGATATTGGTCAGATGAATCTTTATTTGAATTACTTCAGAAAAGAAGAAAACGTGGAAGGTGATAATGAACCTGTGGGGATCATCTTGGGAGCATATAAAGATCAGATTCTGGTAGAGTATGCCACCGAAAATATTGCAAACCAGCTTTTAGTGAGTAAATATCAAGTTTACCTCCCCGATAAAAAGGAATTGGCTCACGAACTGGAACGCCTCATCAATCGGTAGGAATGCAGAGTAGAATTTATTGAAGAATTATTTTATCCCCCAAAATGCTCCAACTCTCTGCACTCCATCATATCGCCATTATCTGCTCGGACTATGAGCAATCCAAAAAGTTTTACACCGAAATCCTCGGATTTCAACCGATTCAGGAAGTGCATCGTGCCGAAAGGCAATCGTACAAGTTGGACCTGGCGCTGAATGGAACCTACCTGATCGAACTCTTTTCTTTCCCAAATCCACCCAAAAGAGTATCCCGACCGGAAGCCAGTGGTCTCCGGCATTTGGCTTTTGCTGTGGAGGATATTCAAAAGGAAGTCCAAACTTTGGCTAACTTGGGTGTGGTAGCAGAGCCGATTCGTATCGATGAGACTACGGGAAAGAAATTCACCTTTTTCTCAGATCCGGATGACTTGCCTATCGAACTTTATCAATACTGACCATGGCTGAAAACAAAACCCAACCCACAGATGCTTCAGTAGATGCCTTTCTTGAAGCTACTCCATCCCAAAAAATGAAGGAAGATGCGTTCAAGTTGAAAAGAATCATGGAAGAAGTGACCGGAGAAAAAGCGGTGATGTGGGGAGATTCGATTGTGGGTTTTGGGAAATATAAGTACCACTACGAAAGCGGAAGAAAAGGCGAATTCCTCATCGCCGGATTCGCTCCCCGAAAGGCCGCGCTTTCACTTTACCTCATGGGATGCATGGAAACCAAGTTTGAGGACCTTTTTGCCAAACTTGGCAAACACAAAACAGGGGCTTCCTGCGTCTATATCAACAAGCTATCGGATGTGAATGATGGGGTCCTCCGAGAACTCATCAAACAGTCCTACGACTTCATGAAAGAGAAATATCCTGGCTGAGACATAGTGCTATTTTGTGGTTGATGAAGATTTTGAGAAAATAATGACCGTTTAAATTTTCTTTAAGCTTTTGAAAAGGGGTTCCTTAATTTCCTTCATGCTCTTCATGGTTCAAGAAATGGTAAAACGATTTCTCTTTGCTTGTTTCTTTTCAATCAATTTTGACTGGTAATTTTTTCATCATGACCCAGTCAGATAACTTTACCCCATGCGCTGGTCCATCGATTTTCCTATTCCTGATTCTCCTTTTCCCATCTCTCATCAGAGCAAGATCCTTAGCATGGGCTCCTGCTTTGCTCAGACGATCGGGCAAAAGATGAAAAATGCCAAGTTTGATATCTTGGTCAATCCCTTCGGCACGCTCTTTCATCCCCTCAATCTGGCCGATCTGCTGGATCATGCCTTATTTCAGGATCCTTTAGAGCAAGATGGTGTGCTAGCGCGTGATGGGCTTTTCCTTCACTATTCTACCCATTCGGATATAGGAGGGAAGTCCCCCGAAGAACTCACCGGAATTTATTCCCAAAAGCTAGGCCTGACCCGATCTTACCTCGAACAGGGAACCCACCTGATCCTGACCTTGGGTACGGCCTGGATTTACGAGCATGAGACGTTTGGGCGGGTTGCCAATTGCCACAAGCAGCCACAAAAAATGTTTGAGAAAAGGCTGTCGAGCTTGGAAGAAATGGAAATGGGGCTTTGGTCTGTGCTCGATAATTTCTCCCGTGCTTTTCCCAACCTGAAAATTATCCTTACCCTCAGTCCCGTACGACATATCAAGGATGGAGTAGCTGAAAATCAACTCAGCAAAAGCCTCCTCCGAGTCCTATGTGCCAATCTGGAGCGGAGATTGAGTTCGGTTAGCTATTTCCCTGCCTATGAGATCATCATGGACGAGCTCCGGGATTACCGATTCTACAAGTCCGACCTGATTCATCCATCCGAAGAAGCGGAGGACTATATCTGGCAAAAATGGCAGCAGGCTATTTTTCAGGAAGCCACCCGCGAGAAAGTATCCGAAATCCAAAAAGTCCAACTTGAACTTGCCCATCGCCCATTCAATCCCGACACCGAAACCCACCGAAAATTTCTCCAAAACTTACTTACCAAGCTGGAACGATTGAATGCGGAATTTGATTTTTCAAAGGAACTTGCTGAAGTGGAGAGTCGAATTAAACAATAGATGCAAGAATCAAGAATCAAGACTTCAGATTTAAGATTGCAAAAAATGCACAAAACTTGAAGCTCAGGTATCCAGACAACATCGACAACCCGATAACTTGACAACCTTATAACTCGACAACGCGAAGCTGACAACTCGACAACCTCCAAGCTCCCTACCTCCCATTCCTCCTCCCATGAACCGCCTCATCCATTCCCAAAGTCCCTACCTTCTCCAGCATGCGCACAATCCAGTGGATTGGTATCCTTGGGGCCCGGAGGCGCTGCGAAAAGCGGAAGTGGAAAACAAGCCGATTTTGGTTTCGATCGGATATTCGGCTTGCCATTGGTGTCATGTGATGGAGCGGGAAAGTTTTGAAGATCAGGTGACGGCCGACCTGATGAATGAGCACTTCGTCTGCATTAAGATTGATCGGGAAGAGCGCCCCGATATCGACAACATCTACATGGATGCCGTGCAGGCGATGGGGATTCACGGAGGCTGGCCACTCAATGTTTTCCTGATGCCTAATCAAAAGCCTTTTTACGGAGGCACCTATTTCCCCAATCTGAAATGGAAACAACTCCTCGCCAACATCGCCGATGCCTTTGCCAAGCATGTGGATCAGTTGGCGGAGAGTGCGGAGGGATTTGGTCGAAGCCTTAGCCGAAAAGAAACCGAGAAATACGGCATTGAAGCAGGAGAAACCGAGTTTGATCCAGATGAATTGGTGGAGATCATTACCAAGCTTTCGGCTCAGTTTGATCCGGAATGGGGCGGAATGAATCGCATCCCTAAATTTCCCATGCCGGCGATTTGGCAGTTCGTCTTGGACTATGCGGTTCTTTCCCGAAATGAATCCCTCAAGAAAAAGGTCTTTTTTACCCTGAAAAAAATCGGAATGGGAGGCATCTACGATCACCTGCGTGGAGGTTTTGCCCGATATTCGGTGGACGGAGAATGGTTTGCTCCTCACTTTGAAAAAATGGGCTATGACAACGGGCAGCTATTGGAATTGTATGCCAAGGCTTATCAGGTCAGTGGAGATGCCTTTTTTCTCGAAAAAGTAACCGAAACCACCGAATGGTTGAAAGCCGAAATGCTTCAGGAAGAAGGCGGTTTTCACTCCGCCCAAGATGCCGACAGCGAAGGGGTGGAGGGAAAATTTTACACCTGGACTTATTCCGAATTGCAATCTTTGGTCGCCGAAGAGCTCCCTTGGCTAAGCAAACTCTATAACCTCAAGCCCAACGGCAACTGGGAAGATGGGGTGAATATTCTGTTTCAAACGCAATCTTATGTGGAGATTGCAGCGGAGTTTGGGATGGAGGAAAACGAGTTGAGGGAGAAGCTTAGGATAGTTAAATCCAAGCTCCTGGAAGTACGGAATCAGCGGATTTTTCCAGGCAAAGACGATAAAATCCTGGCAGGTTGGAACGGTCTTTTGGATGCCGGATTGATTCAGGCTTTCTATGCCACAGGGGGTCAAGATCTCTTGAACTTGGCTTTGGCCAACCTTCGGTTTATTCAGGAAAAAATGGTGGTAAATGGCATTTTGCATCGCTCCTACAAAAACGGTCAAGCCTATACTCCGGCATTTTTGGAAGACTATGCTGCCTTGATCAAAGCCAATCTGATGGCTTTTGAGGCCAGTGGTGAAAGGGAGTTTTTGGAAGGGGCCCAGCGGTTTGCGGATTTCTGTCTGGATCAGTTTTATGACGAAACAGATGGTTTTTTCTTCTTCAATAATCCTAAAGCCGAAAAGCTGATTGCCAACAAAAAGGAGCTCTTTGACAATGTGATTCCGGCTTCCAATTCGATTTTGGCTCGGGCATATCACCGGCTTTCCCTTTTGACCTACGAAGAAAAATATGGCCAAATCGCCCAGAAAATGCTGGGGGGGATGAAGGAACTGGTGCTTAAAGAACCCGGATTCCTTTGCAATTGGGCCAATTTCTATTTGGAGACGCTCGTGCCTACTGCCGAAATCGCCATCGTTGGAAAGGGGGCAAAAGAAAAAGGCATGGAACTTCAGCAGGGCTTTTCGCCCAATCTAGTCCTGACGTGGTCTGAAACTCCGACAGAAAACGTCCCAATTCTTCAGGGAAAAACCGCCGATCCGACAGGAAATGCCTTAATTTACGTCTGCTTCGATCGGGCATGCCGCAGGCCGGTAAGTACCGTAGAAGAAGCCTTGGCTCAACTCCCTTATTTAAGCTGATTTAGTGGAATCTCTGTTTGCGGAACATGATTTTTTGGACAAATCCAGCGGAAACAATTTCGCGGATATCATCTTGCCCGTTCCGATTCCGAGGATGTTTACTTACAAAATCCCCAAAAATCTCCAACCCCAGATTCAGATCGGGCTGAGGGTAATCGTGCAGTTTGGGAAGAAAAAAGTGCTCACCGGCATCATTGGCAAGGTGCACAACAAGCCCCCTCAGGCCTATGAAGCCAAGCCGATTTTGGATATTTTAGATCATCAGCCCAGTGTGAATCCCCTCCAAATTCGTTTTTGGGTGTGGATGGCAGAGTACTATTTCTGCCATATCGGGGAGGTTATGTTTGCCGCTTTGCCTTCGGGTTTAAGGCTTTCTTCGGAAAGTAAAGTCCAACTCAATCCCAACTTTGATGCCGAGACCAGCAAATACCCTCTAGATGTACGGGAAGAGAAAATCCTGGAAGCCCTGGAGAAAAAAGATGAACTGAGTTATGAAGACTGCGAGCAGATTTTAGGAGTGAAGACCATTCACCCGATTCTGAAAAGTTTGGTGGCCAAGGAAGCCATCCTGATTTTTGAACGAGTGCAGGAGAAATACACTCCGAAAGTGGAGACACGGGTTAGGCTTCATCCAGACATTGTGGCCAGCAAAGCTGCCCTGGAAGCGGTGTTTGAAGCAGTCCAAGGAAAGCCGAAACAGGAATCCATTCTGCTGAAATTTCTGCGGGATGTTCCTGTTTTCCAGCGACCGCAACTCAATGAAAAAGGAGTAGATAAAGCCACACTCCTTGAAGAAGGAGACTCTGAAAGTTCGCTCAAGACCCTGATCAAAAACGGGGTGTTTGAGACCTTCAAGCACGTGGTCAACCGCATCGAAGAGGAGGCCGCCGAGCGGGAAGCTTCGGAGCTTTCTTCTTCTCAACAGGCTGCTTTCGAAGAAATCAAAACCCACTTTGAAACCAAACAAACCGTGCTTTTGCACGGCGTGACCGGCTCGGGGAAAACTGAAATCTACATCAAGCTGATTCAGGAAGTCTTGGAAAGCGGTTCGCAGGTACTTTTGCTTTTGCCGGAAATCGCCCTTACCACCCAAATCGTGGGGAGGCTGAAGCAGGTTTTTGGTTCACAGATGGGTGTGTACCATTCCAAATACTCCGACAATGAGCGGGTGGAAGTGTGGAATGGGGTGCTCAGCGGACGGTTTTCCTTTGTGGTGGGCGTGCGTTCTTCGATTTTCCTTCCTTTCGACAGTTTGGGTATGGTGATCGTGGATGAAGAGCACGAACCGAGCTTCAAGCAGTTTGATCCGGCACCGCGCTTTCATGCCCGGGATGCGGCCATCATGCTGGCTTATTTTCATCAGGCCAGGACACTGTTGGGTTCGGCTACCCCATCCTTTGAATCTTACTTCAATGCTACCCAAGGCAAATACGGTTATGTGGAAATTACCCACCGTTTTGGAGATGCCAGTTTGCCGGAGTACCATTTGGCGAATATTTCCGCAGATCGGAAAAAGAACCTGCTCAAATTGGACTCCACCCGATTGCTGAGAGAAAAGATCCAAAACGCGTTGGAAAACCAACAGCAGGTGATCATTTTTCAAAATCGCAGGGGCTATTCACCCTACATACAGTGTGAGGATTGCAGCTGGACTGGCCAATGTGTGCAGTGTGATGTGAGTTTGACCTACCACCAGTTTGCCGAGGAGTTGCGCTGCCATTATTGTGGCTATAAGGAAAAGATTCCCCAAGCCTGTCCGGCTTGTGGGAGTTCGCAACTTACCACTCAAGGCATGGGAACCGAGCGGATCGAAGAGTCTTTGAGTTTGCTTTTTCCCGAAGCCCGATTGGGTCGGATGGATCTGGATACTACTCGCAACAAGTATGGCTATCAGCGCTTGTTGGATGAGTTTGCCGCAGGCCAGATTGATATTTTGGTGGGTACGCAGATGATTACCAAAGGACTTGACTTTGGCAAAGTGACCGTGGTGGGGATTTGGGATGGTGACCGGATTTTGAACTTCCCGGATTTCAGGGCAGGGGAGAGGGCCTACCAGCAGATCACCCAAGTAGCCGGTCGCGCGGGACGGAGAGATATCCAAGGGCAAGTAGTCATTCAATCCCGCAATCCGGATAATGACCTTTTCGGGAAAGTGATCAGAGGCGATTATTTCGAGTTTTTCCGACAGGAGATGATTGATCGTAAGAAGTATTACTACCCGCCTTTCGTCAAGCTGGTCAAAATCACCACCCGACATGCAGACGCCAAGACAGCTCAGAAAGCCGCCCATGCGCTGCATCATCAGATGGCGAATATCGCCGTGAAAAAGATCGTCCTGGGACCCGAAAAAGGAATTATCGTCCGGATCAAAAACCAATACCAGTTTGAGTCCCTGATCAAGCTGGATAAACAGGGTACTACCCAGGCAGTGTTCAAGCAAAGTCTGGCAAAAATCATTGAAGAGCTTCAGGCAGTTCCCGAATTTCGATCGGTACGATGGATCGTGGATGTGGATCCGAGTTGATTTTTAGTTAGAGGATATTTTTGCCCATCGAATGCAGGTGGATTTTTGAAACTTTCAGCTTCAGTCTCCATCTAAAGCCATTCCCTCTTCTCCAAATTAGCTTTCCCCGCCAAACTTAGAAGCAAGATGAGGTGGTCAAATGAGAAATTCGAATGCTGGATGAGAAATAGGTCATAGCGATTTTGATTTCAAAACATCGATTGGGGAAAAGGAATGTTGGCTTTGTTTCTCCTCAATTCGCTTTGCTCTGAAGTTTTTTCGCTGGCTCTGTAGCGTATCCAGGACCCATTTCGTATTAGAGAAGAATGGTAGAAAAAGAATAGAAGCAATCATTGATTAAAAATCTCTTTTTTCTACGGGTTCCAAAGAAGAAATTCAGGCCAGAATTACAAACTATTGAGTTGAATCTATCAGACGAAGAGTTGATCGACGGTTGCAAACGACGGTCAAGGAAGCATGAAGAATTATTTTTCAAAAAATACTATGGCTATGTCATGGGGATCAGTATGTCTTATTCCAAAAGCAGGGATTTGGCACAGGAAATCACCCATGATGCATTTTTGAAGTTTTTCGATTCAGTCAAGAAGCTGGAAGACACCCCTTCTGTCAAACCTTGGCTGAGAAGAGTTACAGTCAATACAGCCATCGACTATTATCGCCGAAACAGAAAGTTTCAAAATCATGAAGAGGCTGACGGAGAAACCCCGGTTTTTGATGCCGAATACGCTCCGGATCAGTTGGCCTATGAAGAGATTTTGAAACTGCTTTACCAGCTGCCTGAAGATCATCAGCTGGTATTTAACCTCTATGAAGTGGAGGGTTACAGTCACAAAGAGGTTGCCGAGCGGTTGGAAATCACCGAGAGCTCCTCAAGAGTTTACCTGACGAGGGCAAAAAATAAGCTCCGTCAGTTGATACACATTCATTTTAAAGAATATGCAGGAAGATAACTGGAGTAAACGTCTGGCTGATTCTCTGCGAAAGCAGCAGGAGGACAGCCCTCTTCCTTACGAACCGGGAGCCTGGGAGGCTTTCGAAAAAAGAAGAAAAGCAGGGGGGATTCCTCCCGTGTTTTATTGGATCAGCGGGATAGCTGCCTCTCTGGCAGCGCTTTTCCTGATAGGAAATCTATGGTTCTCTCCTTCTGAAAATCCTTCATCCGGATTGGAGAAATTGGCCGATGTGGCACAGGAATTCTCCGATACCCTTTCCATGGACAAAGGATCTATCGAAAATACGGGAGAAGCCCATCTCAGTTCAGAAGGGAATAAGAGCGAATTATTCGCCGAAAATCAGTTGAATCAAGTGGCTTCTCAGCCGGGGAAAACCAAAGCCAATCAGCCGGTTCAATCCGGTCTAAAGCAGAATTTGCCTGTGGCAAGTGCTGAACAGTCAGACCTTCAGGCTAAAGAAAGCCTGCCAATTTTGCCGGAAAAGCCTATTAGTGGGATAGGACCAATTGCTGAAGCAGAGCCAACTTCAGACCCTCAGCTTGAAAAGCCTTCACCGCCTACCATGACCGAAGAGGAAGCCAAAGCCAGGCTTTTGGCACAAATCGGGGAAGAGATGAAGGAGGAGCCGACCGAAGAAGTGACCTATTCTTCCCTGATTCTTGGCTTTGGGCCGGGTTTCGGAACCCGTACACAGAATAATGTGGCCACCTCAGGTTCCAGCTTGGCATTGGGCGTAGTGTATGATTTGAAGGTTGGTGATAAACTTTCCCTTGGTTCTGGTTTGGGCCTAAACTACCTCAATCAGTCCAGTCAAAGTCAGGATTATGCACAAGTGGCTGGATTTTCATCAGCAGTGAGAGAATCTCAGCAAGTGCAGCAGGTACAGGTGGACATCCCGCTCTATGTGCGCTATCCCATCACCCGTGACCAGGCCGTGTCGGTACAGGCAGGCTTTTCCAATCTGATCACCTTCAATCAACAGGCCGAACAAGTCGTTTCATTCACCAGACAAGTCTATGTGGCAGACGCCATGAATGTATCAGCCAATGCTTCTACGCTAAAGACTGAGCAGCTTGCTGTGTCTTCCGATTTGAATGTTCCCGGACAGCGATTCTTCCCTTTAGCTACCGCCAATTTAGGGGTAAATATCCGGGTGTTTGAATCCCGAAAGACCAGCTATCTGATCATGCCGTTTTACAATTACCCCATTCAGGATATTTCGGGAACGGGAGAAAATCCCGGAGTGGTGGGTGCGGCTTTCAAGATCAATTTTGGCGCCATCAAGAAGTAATATCTACGAAAACCTAAACCAACAAAAACCACCTCAGAGCCATCTGGGGTGGTTTTTTTACAAGAAAAAACCTTTATAAAATCCCAAAAATAGGAATAGTTGAAGTGTCTACTGTTCAAGGTCTTAGGTTGAATTAATTCTATATATTTTCTCGCAAGGACGAAAAAGTCGCAAAGGGTGGCAGATGAATGCTTTTCTAAAGTTCCAAACTTTGGAAAAGTTGGGTTTGATGGGATTCTTCTATTTTTTCAATTTCTACGCTCAAGCATTCCATAAAAAATACCTGGGAATGGGTAGCCTTTTCATGAATAACTTCAAAAGAAAGCCTGACCCTACTTTTAATCTTTGGCAAGAAACCCTACTCTACAATCACCTTATTCCGTTGAACCATGAGTTTGTAAAACATCCTCAAGATTGGACATGGTCAAGTGGGCAGGAAGATTAATACGCTTCAAAGTCTTCAAGATGAGAAAGGGAGTAGTTTAAAAGTTCTTTGACCTTTGGAACCAGGTAAAGCATCTGGTTAATGACAAGAAAGAATTTATTCATGCTCAGGAATAAGAATAAGATAGAGAATTCTGCTTATTCAAACTTTGGGAAAGTTAGCCCACCTCCGCCTCTCAAATAAAAAAATCCCGAAGCCCACCCTAGGCTTCGGGAAATCTGATAGATTAAAAAATTGAGGCGTCTTTGATTAGAAATAGATGTAATTGGTGATCAGCTGAAGATCCAGCTTTTTATTTCCGGCGGTTTCACTCTTTTTACCCCGGATGATCAGCGTGTAGACTCTTTTTCCTTTCAGTTCCAGGTTGCCAGAGGTCAACAATTGCGTGCCATCAGCTGGATTGACTACACTGAAGGTTACATTCCCTGCCTGAAGTTCTTTAAACTGGGATACTCCCTTAAACCCTACTCCGGTAAACAGGTCACCGGTGGTTCCACTTGCTTTCAGATTAATTGGTCCCGCATCGGGAGAAAGGTTGACCACCCGAAGTTGGATTTGGTTTGTAGTAGGTTCGGTCCATACATCCTTGACAATCAAGGCGTCCAGATTGGCTACTTCATTGACTACAAAGAAGGAATACACGGAGTCTGCAGAGAGCTTAAACTGCTTTTCCACGAGAGCGGTAGCCGAATTAAAAGGTGAAATCCGGAAGTTTCGCTCCCCTGGATAAAATGCGCTGTAGGCCAACACTTCGGAATACTGAAGAGGGGTCGAAGTGACCCTGTTGGAGTTGGCAAAAATATCCAAAGCCGGCGCATCAGGCGAACCCTGATAAATGGATACATAGGATGCTGGCGGTAATTGCGGGGCATCGAAATCATCAAGACAACCTGTAAGGAGTGAAGCTCCCAAGAGGATTAAAGAGCCAAGAAATCCCCTTCTAAGGGTGGAGTTTTTGGTCTGATTCATACGTGTTGGATTTAGTTTTGAAATTCAAAGCCATTACGCCTGCACCGTGCAAAACGCTTCATGGATCTCATAAAAAAGTTTCGATCCATTCGCTAATGCCTTGAAAACAATAGAAATTGAATTTTTGCCGGGATTTGAAAATGGAATGCGGAGTTGTGAAATTATTAGAGAATTAATGGGAAATTACCAGTTCAATCTGCCCATACATGGATCCCATCCGAACCGCTATCAAAAAGCAACTTCTATTTTTAGATTCCGAAATGATCCAGGTGAAGGATCAGTTTCAGGAGCTCCTTCAGCGACTGTCGCCGGATAACAGAGACTCCGCGCTTAATTTTTTACACTATCTGGTCTTGAGGAAAACGGATATCCAGGAATTGCAGCAACAACTGCATGAATACGGATTGTCTTCCTTGGCCAGTTGTGAGAGTCATACCCACCGTCAGATTCAGGTGACTATGGAACGGTTGGGAGTGAAGATTCTTCATCCGGCTGTATGCACCATGGATTATGGGCTCCAGGCCATGGAACAGCGAAGTCACAGACTTTTTGGCTTGCCCAGAGAGACCTGGCCTTCTTCGGTGATGGTGACTATGGATGCGTCATTTTTGGAAGGCAAACATCAGATGGAGGCCCTGTTAAAAAACGGCATGGGAGTGGCCCGGATCAATTGTGCCCACGAGGATGAATCGGTTTGGCTAAAAATGATTGAGAACATCGGCGAGGCCAGTAAGAAAACCGGACTTTCGTGCAAAATTCACCTTGATCTTGCCGGACCAAAAATCCGTACGGTTTTGCTCAAAAAGGGAAAATCTGAAGGAAAAGCCGAGATAAAGAAGGGAGAGAAAATCTGGTTGAGTGAGAAAGGGAAAGGGTTTTCCTCCAATCAGGTTGTCATTAGTCCCAATGAACCCGGCGTGATTCAAGCCTTAAAAGTGGGAGAGCGGGTGTTTTTTGATGATGGGTTGATTTTGGCTCGTGTGGATAAGGTGACAGAAAAGGGGGTAGCCCTGAAAGTGGAGCGGATTTCATCCAAGAAACCATTTCTCAAGGCTGAGAAAGGAATCAATTTTCCGGATTCCGATCTGGCCGTTCCCTCATTGACTGCGTTTGATCGGTCTTGCCTGCCTTTTGCCTGCAAATTCGCCGATACGGTGGGATTTTCTTTTGTCAGGAAACCGGAAGACTTGGTAGAGTTGAGGGAGGAAATGAGAAAGTTTACTGCCAAAATTCCTCCTGTTATTTTAAAAATAGAAACCCAAGAGGCAGTGGTTCGTCTCCCAGAGCTGTTGCTCGAAGGGATGAAAGAAAAGGATTTTGGGGTGATGATTGCCCGTGGAGATCTCGCTGTGGAAATTGGATTTGAGCGATTGGTGGAGATTCAGGAGGAAATATCCTGGCTATGTGAGGCGGCGCATGTACCGGTGATCTGGGCTACCCAAGTATTGGAAAACCTGCATAAATCAGGAATCGCTTCCCGGGCAGAAATCACCGATGCAGGCCGTGCAGCTATGGCTGAGTGCATCATGATCAACAAAGGAGATCATACGCTCGAAGTGCTCAAAACGCTGAAAGATATCGCCAAACGTAGCCGTGCATTGAAAGTGAAAAACCGCCTGACTTTCCGTCCACTTAGGATAGCCGAGCGGTTTTTTGAACGGGAGGGAAGTTGATTTCGATGGGGTTTTGCCAGTAGCAAATCTTAAATAAGGGAATACCAAATTCACATTTATGTTTGGGCATCTTGGGTCTTCTGCCATCGGTCTTCCGTCCTAAAATCTGAAGGAAATTCGTTAACGAACTGAACAGGGTATTATCCGAATTCAATCAATTGTTATTCACTCGGGTGGTGTCGGGTTTGGGTTTGGGCTTTACCAAAAGTCCTTTGAGCATGGTTTTCGCTTCTTCCACTGCTTTGTCCTTGGTTTGAGCTCCTTTTTTCTCCAACTCTTTTTTTAGGCTGTCTTGAACGAGGTCGGCCTTCAGTTTGAGTTCTTGCTTGAGGCTGTCTTGGACGGCCTGGAATTCCTGAGTCGCCTTTTCCTGAAGATTTTGCTTTTCGGAATCCAGTCTGGATCTCAAAGCATTAGTCAGAAGTGTTTCGATGCTGTTTCCGCCTGCGAGTGCGATTTTGGGTTGGTTGTAAGTTCCACTCAGGTTGAGCGATAGCGGGATCAAGGTGGATTCACTGGCCTGAGTCCCTGAGATGGTAGCCAGTAGGGTATTGGCTTGGGCACCAAATTTACCGGCGGGCACCATCATGTTGAGCAGGTAGTTCATCGATCCATCAAAACCAGCACTTCCTTGGACGGTGGTCTGATAATCCCAAAGTTTCAGGTCAAAAGGTCGGATCTCCATTCTTCCGTTTTCGATAGAAACAGGAATGCTGAGATTTTTCATCGTCAAGGTGTTGGCATCTTTCAATCCGGTGATGCTGGTCACTCCCTGAAGAATCGCACTGTTTCTCAAGGCTGCCTCGGTTACTTTAAGGATTCCCTTGATATCCAAAGACGGCAATACCGGCATCATATCCGGCCCCAGCAGACCGGAGAAATTGATGTTGACCAAACCGGTTAGATCCTTGGCGATCGGCGCAAAGGCCTGGACCGTAGTTAGGCTTTGAAATGCTTTTGAAATGCTCAGCTCTGAAATGTCCAAATTGAAATCAAATGCCGGGGCGGTGAGATTTCTCGGGTCATAGCTTCCTTTCATTCGAATCCTGCCATCCAAAGCTTTCATTCCCGCATCCGAAAACTGAAAAACTCCATCGCGAAGGACTATGGTCCCTTTTACTTCTTTCAGGTTGAGGTTGTCATAAAGCACCTCATCTGCGGAGAGACTCATGGTAAAATCAAGATTTTCGGGCAGGCTGACCACTTCCAGCTTTCCTTCCTCAGTAGGAGTACTGCTGTCACTCATCCACTCATTCACATCAAATTTGGAACTGCTTAGGCTTAGTTGCCCCTTAAGGATTCCAGATTCTGATAGCAAATAGTCCATATATCCGGAGAGGTATCCGTTGGCCACCAATGGGCTTTTACCCAACTGGGACTTGAATTCCGTAAGGTTGGCGCGTTGGGGATTGAAATCGAGTTGGGCGCGCTCGATTTTCACCCCTTGAGGATACTCGACTGATCGATAGGTAAGGTCTCGTATTCCCATGGTTCCACTGGCCTGTATTTTTTCGTACCGATTGGCCTCTACATCCGCATAGGATCCAGTACTGGAAAGGTCGGCTTGAATTTTCCCGGAAAGCGTAGTTCCTTCCACAGGGAAAATGGCCGTTAGCTTTTCTAAGTCCACTCCCCCGGAGACGGTACCCTGCCAATTGAGTTTTTCAAAGTCTTTCAGGGACAGATTCCCCGAGATCCGCTCGCCTTCCAACTCAAATCCAAATGAACTTAACTCTAATAGAAAATCATCCAAAGTTCCTTTGGTGCTTAGCACTTTTGCATTTGCCTGGATTTTTTCAAGAGGAATGGGGTATTCAGCGTTTTTTACAAATCCGTCGACCAAGCTAAAGTTGGCTTGGATCACCGGAAGTATGTTTTTTTCTTGGTCATATCTTCCTTTGGCAGAGGCCTGAAGATCCAACACTCCGGAAATCTGAGTGCCTTGGATCGGAAAGACCGAAGTCAATTCTTTCAGGTTCAGTTTGCCATTCAGGTTTCCATCCAAGGGATAATCTTTGAGGTTTTCGACGGTCAGTTTACCTGAAATCGGGTTAGATCCTACATTTAAGGAAAACACAGGCAGTTCGATTCGGGTATTTTCCAAGTCCGTGCTTGGGTTGATGGCCTGGAACTTCAAATTGATGTCACTCACAGGCATAGGAAGATCTGGGTACTGAAACTTTCCGTCGTTGACCTCCAGCTTGATATCAAAGGCGGGAAATTCGGAATCTGAGTATTTTCCTCTGACAAATCCCTCAAAAGCCATCAAACCCTCAGTCTTGATTTTGCTGAAGTCCTCCTGATACATCCCCGGAACCAGGGAGAGTAATTGTTTGAAGTCGGTTTGAGGACTTTTGAAGTTGAGGTCAAAGTCAATTCCGTCCTCCGGAAGTGCTACAAAACCACTGAGGTCGAACAAAAAATCGTTTAGGGAAAAACTGCCTTTTTGAAAGCTGAATTTCATCTGCTCCATATCCACTTGAAGCAGGGTTTCTCCCTTAAATTGCTTATTGCTGAGGTAATGAGTGCCTTCGTAATTGAGGTCTGCGATAGTGGAGGTAAGCTGCAAGGGCAAATCATACACATTCTGGGTAAACGCTCCACTTCCTTTTGCCTCGATATCACCCATTGCCATCACAAATTGGAGAGATCGGTCATCATATATCAGATTGAGGCCACTGACTTGGATCTCTTCTATTTCTATTTTGAATTGGCTGGAAGATTCTTCGCTGGATGTTTCTGAAGGTTTGACGATATCATAGTTTGCACTTCCATCCTCCAAAACCTTGATGTAAAGATCGCCGCCTTCGAAATAGAGTCCGGAAAGGGTCGGATATTCATCGAAAAGGACAGATTTGAGATTGAATGCCAAATCCAGTCGTTCGCCATGAATCAGCGTGTCTTTTTCGAACTGATCAATGCCCACTACGCCAAATCCTCCCAGTCCCGCACTGACTTTGGGGAAGTGCCTGAAAAGGCTTAACGAAATTTGGTCTGGGTCAAAGTAGACTTTTGCCTGAAGCGATTGGTTGATTTCCTGTTGGATTCTTGCCAAAATCTTGTCCTTAAATAAGACGGGAATAGCTAAAACAGCTCCTAAGAGCAGAATTAGTACTCCAAAAACGACAAATACAATCTTTTTCATTTCCTTCTTTTTTAGCCTCTACTTTGCTTCAATGTATTCACAATCTGTTCCAAATGCTTTCCTGGAGCGGGATATGACATTCCGCTAGGGCAGTGAAGCCGATAAACATGTGATTTAGGTAACGTCCTCCAGTCCTTTTGGATTCCATTCCCCTGACAGCTTTTACAAGACGCGGATTTTTTTAGCAACATTTAAGAACCCACATCCATAAGATCGCCCGGCGAAAATGGGGTGTTCGTGCTTGGGCTTCTCAGGGTTTTCTTTCAGGAGGGGAATCTCTGATTTGGGAAGCAATGCCTCGTTCCAACCGGAGAATTGGCTTGAGTAAAATATCCCTTGAAGAAATAGCACCCAAAACGAAAGGTAAACAGCAAAAGTGAGCCTCAGCTACTTTTCAATGCAGTTGCTTTACAATTTGGTTCAAAAGGGTTTGGCACACAAATGGTTATTAAAAAGGTATCACCCAAAGTGCTTAATATCACCCTTAATTAATGCTCATGGAGACTCTCATGCCAGAATCCAATTCTATTTCCTTATCGGAAGAAAAATTTTTCAGCCTATTGCAAGGAGACTTTGATACCTTTTCATTTCTTTTTGATGAAAAAGGATTGATGTTTTATCCCAACGGGAAAGTGGAAAACAAACCTGAATTGCTTCAAAGGTTGAAGACCGGGAAAATTGTTTTTCAACATATAGACGTAAAAAAGTGGATTTCCAGATCTTACGGTTCTGCTTCGGTGGTGCATGGTGAAGGTACTTTTTCCTTACTCTTGCAGGGAGAGGAACTTACCGAAAAACTCAACTTTATCGATGTATGGGTAGAGCGGGAAAATGGTTGGAAGCTGGTTTCCTCTCATTTTATCCGGATGGCTTAAAGCCATCGGTGCTTTCGCCTAGCCATAGTAATTTTTTTCTACTTGATTTGGTCTTTTCACCAACCTGTGGAATTTACCTGATTTGAATCACAACCCGCTGATAACTGGTCAGGGAAGGGCTTCCTTGGTCTGTAGCCTGTAAGACCACATGGATTTGCTGCCCTGTTTGTGCATTTTCAGGGATAGCCACCTCGGTTTTTGATCCCGTTTTTTGAGAAAAAGTCACCTCCCCACCGAAGGTCACCACCGGTAGCTGAAACCAACTCACGCTGACCTCATCCCCATCCGGATCGGAAGTCCAAGCGTGGAGTTTTACTTTTTGTCCGGGAGAAGCCATCAAGGTCAACGGACCTTCCAACCGGACTTGAGGAGCATGGTTGGCGTCTTCAAATCTGGGGGTGATGGACCATTTGAGTCTTTCGGCAAAATCATGTTGAGCTTGGGGAAAGAAATTGGGAAATCCTTCTTGTGTGACAGTGCGACTGCCAAGCATTTGGGCCATATCATCAGCTGTGCCTTGGGTAGCAAATCCGGTTACATCTCCCTGACTTCTCATAGTCAGTTCACGACCGCCCCAGCCTCCGAAATAGCCTTTTTCAAAGGCACGAAGTCCATTTCCCACCATATTCATAAAAGTGTGGTTATCGCCTTCGCCGAGCCAGGACCCCTTTTCCTGAACAGGCATCCAGACAAAATATCCCATGGCTTTTAGCTCCTCGTCGGTATAGCCCGAGAAGCCGAAGTAATCCACTTTGTCGTCTTTGACCATCTGCTTACCATCTCCCCAAACGCGGTAGAGTTTGCCAAAGGGCCCACGGGCGGAGATATTTTCCTTCATCCATTGGGAAGTCAAGTAGGGTGCATTTTCCGGAGTCGCCCGGAGTTGGGCGCCATAGCCGTAATTTGGTCCTTGGCTGAACTGTCGGATTTCGATGTCCGGCCAAGTGGGTCGGATGTAGGTCGCAAAAGTATCGTCCTGATCGCCGGAGGGAAGAAGGATGACTTTTCTGTTGATTTTGTCCCGCATGGCAGTCCACTGGGTGGTAAACTCAAACTCGTCCTGGATGGACTTGAGCGCCCGTGCGATGGTACTTCCTCCACCCCAGGCCGTGATGAAAAGCGGGCCAGATTTGTCATCCAAGATCAGCTCCCGGATCAAATCCGAACCCGGGGTGTCCTGACCGTAATCTCCATCGAATTCGATATTTCCATAGCGGATTTTTGATTTTAGATGAGCAGGAGCGGGGTAGTCGGGATGGTGGGTTTTCAGATTGGGATAGACTTTTTCGTAGGCCTCAACGATTTCATGAATAAAGCGTTCATCCTCCGCCCAGCGCCAGGAAGTGCAAGGACAAGCACCCATTCCAAAGCGGTCATATTCCCGGCCGGGTACAAACCACTCCGTTCCTTGACCGTCTCCTTTCCAGTGAAACTGACTGCTGGCATAGATTAAGCCTTCGATTTCCAAATCCGTGGCATAGAGGATCAGGCGAATCAGGGAATTGTTGTCATCCAATTCCGGGTCGGCAGTGATGATAATCCGAGGCTTGCTGGGAGAAAGAGTGGTTTGGGCCAGGATAGGTTGAAAAGATGCAACCAAAATCAGTAAAAAGCTGACGAATACCGAGGATTTGATAAAAGAGGAAATCATGGATTTGAGGATTGGTGGAGCAAAAGATATCGAAAGGATCTATTATCTCCTAGTAGAGACAATAAGTGCCGCTGTTTTGCTTTCAAGTTCACTTGGATATTAACCATAGAGTTCTCGGCTAACCTTTGAGGTTTTTAAGAACCTCGAAGTTTTTTTCCACCCTTAATTCACCGCTAAGGGGGCGAAGGTTTTTTACCACGGAGTTCGCGGAGGAAAAAGGAGAGAATTCAGGGATTGAGGTTTTCAGGAAACTCGTTTCTTTTCTTCTTGATTGGCCTTTTTGAGTTCACAGAGGGAAAAAATGGAATCTTGGATGGGAAAGCTGCTAGTGCAGAGAGCAAAAGAGCCCAGAGTTCTCCCCGGGCTCTAATCAGATCCTTCGGTCCAGAGGACGAATACTTGGTTTTGTCATTTCCTGGATCTATGGTACGGGGATTAATTCTCCAATCCCAACCGGTTGATTTCCGCGATCAGTTTGACCACCTGTTGATCCAGCTGCTGACTGATGGTGCTGAAATTATCCTTGTTGATCTGTCGGCCCTGACTGGTGAAAAAGAAGTTGATCCGGTCACCCTGCGGGAAAATCAGGATACGCGTCGCACTGCTTAACTGGATCTGAAGCGCCGGAGCTATAGGAGATTTGGAAGGGACGATTCTTCCGCTGAGTAGATTTTTCAGTGTTCCGTTGCTCAGGTCTTCGATGCTCACGATTTCATTCATCCCGAGCGTCAAGGGCGGTTTCTTTTTCAGGCGAGCGATTATTTTCTTGAAAAATGCCTTCTGGGATGGTTCTTCGATCGATACGGCCAGATTTTTTTCCCGCTGGAAGCCAAACTCCTGATAGATCCCGATCAACAAATCGAAGAGGGTTTGATTTTCGGACTTTGCCTTTTTTGCAGCAATCAGCAGTTGGGAAAGGAGATAGCTCAGGCTGTCGTTTTGGCCTTTGAGCTGGATTTCCTGATTTTCGGTGATGAATAAGGTTTCACCTTTTTCTGCTTTCAGAAAGGATTCCTGCACGGCAAGTGGACCGGATAGATGGGCAAGGGTGGTCATCGGTGCCTGATACTTAGCGAAAAGCTTGTCCAACAGATCGGTGATGAAAATGGATTTTTTACAGCTCAATGCTACCTGGTTTTCCAAGATCAGCTTAGCCAAGATCAGCGAAGTATGGTGGACATTCAGCAACATAAATCCGCCATCCGAAGATTTTCTGATTCCAACCGAAAATTTGTTGGTATTGGAATCTATTGCAATGACTAGGTCCAAGCCCTGCTCTTCGGCAAAATCAAAGGCCGGCTTGACGTGACGGAAAGTGAAGGTTTCCTCTAGATTTTTTAATGATTCAGGTATTTTTTGCCACAGAACCTCCACCTCAAGATCAGCTAGCTTGGATACCAACTCGTCTTGGATTTCGTCTGAGGTAATCAGGACTTTTAATCCTGCTGTGAAGGGGAGAGTTTGTTCTAGAGTCATGTCACTTGTCGTACTTTCAATCATTTGCTCTTTTTTTTGTATTGGAATTAATCCAAGGAAATTGGCCTTGGCTCGTTTTTAATCGGGGCTTGAACAGGCAAATCGATCAGTCTTTGGAGATAACTTCCGGACCAAACCAAGTCGGACCAAAAAATCTGGAAGTGTTGGAGACTGAGGGAGAGGAATTCAATGAGTCTCAAAGGTAGTCAAAAATGCCTGGATGGGAAGCTTTTAGGAAGGTGAGAGTTGGTATTTGGTGAGGAAAAAGTGGAATTACACCAACTTCTCTTTCCCGGAATTCCAAGTGGATGATCCGGCAAAAAATTTGACTAGCGTAGCTTGGAGAAGAAATTGGAGGCTGATTTCATAAAAATTCCAGTCCCTCTCGGGGTGAAAGACAAGCAAAACGTATATGAATTTAGTTGTTCACCCACTGCAATGAAAGTGTAAAACACCTGACAGGTCTAAGCTAATCCTGTAGTTTTTTTTGGAGACCTTCAGAAAAAAATCGCCTGAGTCAAAAACTCAGGCGATTTGATTTTGAATGAAAATCACATCTTCAGATTCTGCATCTCCAGTTGAGGAGCAAAAGGCTGCTCATAATAGCGCTTGCCTGTGGCTTTGTAAAGGGAATTGGCCAAGGCGGCAAATACAGGAGGGAAGAAAGGTTCTCCCAATCCGGTTGGATCTTCTTTGCTGTCTACAAAGTGAACCTCAATCGACTTTGGGGTTTCCTTTTGGCGGATCATGCGGTACTTGTCAAAGTTGGTCTTCGAGGGCACTCCATTTTCAAAGGTCAATTCACCAAAGAAAGCATTGCCGATGCCATCAATTATTGCACCTTCACCCATATTGATGGCTGCATCCGGATTGATCACTATGCCGCAATCAACAGCTGCATAGACCTTTTCAACTACCGGTTTTGAATCTACTATCTTGGTATCTACCACTTCTGCGACATAGGAATTGTGACAAAAATAAGCCGATACGCCCCGATGAACTTCGGGTGCAGGAGTATTCCAGTTGGATTTGTCGCGTACTAGCTCCAATACCCCGGCGTAGCGCTTGGCATCGTAGTCATTGTTTTCCCCTACCGGGTTGGTTTCTGCACGCTTGAGCAATTCCAGTCTGAAATCAATCGGGTCTTTGCCCATCACTTCGGCCAATTCGTCTAAAAAGCTCTGTTCGGCAGCAGCGATAAAATTGGAACGTGGTGCACGGAATGCTCCAATGGTGATATTGGATTCGATCTGCCAAGATTCCGCAAGGTAATGGTCAATCGCCCCGGCTGGGAATCGGTTGGCATGAAGGGGTGTTTCCGGAATCCCACCGGCCTTCACATGCAGGGCAAGCAGGTTATTGTTTTCATCCAAGGCTGCCCGATAGGTTGCAGAATACGTAGGACGGTACACCCCAGAGGACATGTCGTCTTCCCGGGTATAGACCATTTTCACAGGCGCCTGGATTTTTTGAGAGATCAATGCGGCCTCGGTTAGGTGGTGACTGTAGGCTCTTCGGCCAAACCCACCACCCATTCGGGAAAGATTGATTTGGATATTTTCTTTGGGGATACCCAGGCTACTGGATAGGGTGTTCATAATGAACTCCGGCGCTTGAGTAGGTCCATAGATGACCGCCCGATCCCCTTTGACGTCTGCAAAGCAGTTCATCGGCTCCATGGTGTTGTGAGCCAAAAAAGGTGCAGCGTAAGTTTTTTCAATGATCTTGGCGGCTTTCTTAAACATTCCCTCCGGATCACCGTCTCGTCTGACCACATTCCCCGACTTTTGAATGTATTCGGCCATGCGCTCTTTGTGGAGGTTGGTGTTTTCCAAACCCGCAGGAACCGTCATTTTGGTGTTGGGTCGACCTCCAAAACCGGCTACCTCAAAATTGGATTCAGGAGCATTTTCCCATTCTACTGCGAGATTTTTCTTGGCTTGCATCACCTCCCAAGTGGAGTTGCCTACAATGGCTACGATTTCCGGAAAAGTGGTGGTGTCAAAGAAGTTTCTTCCGTAATCGTCTTTGAACAGATTGATGGAAAAGACGTCCAAAATACCGGGCATGCCGCTCACCGAACTTTTGTCAAAAGACTTCAGCTTCATGCCAAAGGCAGGAGGATGTACGATGGCCGCGTACTTCATCCCTTCTACTTTGTGATCAATGCTGAAAAGGGGTTTGCCAGAGACGATCTTCTCGATGTCCACATTCTTCTTGGAGGTTCCGATGATTTTGAAGTCTTTCGGTTCCTTAAGCGTAACATCTTCGGGCACCTCCAACGTAGCTGCCAAGGATGCCATTTCTCCGTAACCGGCTTTTTTGCTAGAGGCTTTGTGTTCCAAAACACCTGCTGTGGAAGTGATTTCTGAGGCGGGGACTTTCCAGGTTTGGGCAGCGGCATTCACTAACATTTGTCTCGCCGTAGCACCAGCGGTACGAAGCGGTATCCAGCCCTGACGGATGCCTTGGCTTCCTCCTGTAAACTGTCGCTCGAAACGCTGGGGCCAGAAGTCCGCCTGCTCCACCATCACCATTTTCCAGTCGACATCAAGTTCGTCGGCGAGGATCATCGGCATGGAGGTTTTTACATTGGAGCCAAATTCCGGATTAGGGGAGAAAAGTGTGACGGCTCCGTTTTCCCCGATTTTGATATAGCTGTTGAGTTCAAACCACTCCTTCGGCATTTCCAAAGCCTGCTCCGGAGTAGGCTTGCATCCCGCCAGCCAGCTAAAGCTGAGCACCATTCCTCCACCTGCCAGGGCTGATACTTTCAAAAATGACCTGCGGTCCAATTTTTTATCTAAAGTTGCCATCGATGTTTTGGATTAAAGGTTTTGGGCGGCGGTTTTTACAGCAGCTTTGATTCTAAGGTAAGTGCCACAGCGGCAAATGTTGCCGTTCATGGCGTTTTCGATGTCCTCTTCGCTTGGATTTGGATTTTGCTGAAGCAAAGCCGCAGCAGTCATGATCTGACCAGCCTGGCAATACCCGCATTGAGGCACGTCATGCTCCATCCAGGCTTTTTGAACAGGATGATCCCCATTTTCAGAGAGGCCTTCTATCGTGGTAATCGAAGCACCTTCCGCTGCTGAAACGGGGAGCTGACAGGAGCGAACTGCATTGCCATCGAGGTGAATGGTGCAGGCCCCGCATTGGGCGATGCCGCAACCAAACTTGGTGCCTACCAAATCCAAGTGGTCACGCAAAACCCAAAGCACAGGGGTGCTAGGGTCCACGTCGACTTGCTTGGAGGTTCCGTTGATGGTAAGATTGAAAGTGGCCATAGTTGTTGAAATTAGAATTTAAAGTTAGGGATTTCCGATGGGGGGCACCTTACGGAAATCAAACAGAAGCTTGTATAAATCAAGTGGATCCAATGGAGGAACTAAAAAAAAATTTGAATCGTAGTCGAATGCTTTATTCGTTTTGGTTACTAATTAGGGTAAAGGACTTACCTTCCTTATCAATACATAAGTCGATGAATTCAATTTATGGTCAGAATTGAATCCAAAATAAAAATCCCGGAGAGGTAACAGGCTCCGGGATTTTTCGTGACTAAAGACTCACATCGCACTCGCGTGTCGGGCGATCAACTTCCATCCGCTACCTTTCTTTTGGTATACTTCAGTGAATACCATTTTATAGTCCATTTGCTGTCCGTTCATGGTGATCTGGAAATCCCCAGTTCCAACAAGTATGGCGGTGGTTTCATAGTCATAAACGGTTTGGGTTTTTACTTCGATTTTTCGGTAAACGGGGAATCCCATCCGAACATCGGACAGGTGCTCAGTAGCACTTTTGATTATTCCGTTTGAGTGAATGGCAACAGAGTTTTCATCGTAAATGGCTTCCAAAGTGGCGAAGTCGCTTTCCATGAGCGCCTTATTTCGGTCGTTTGAAAGGGTTTTGATTGCTGCTTCAGTGGCTGTCTGTGCAAAGCCAACTGTGGTCGAAAGGAATGCGAAAAGGAAGATAAGATTTTTCATGGTTTTAGATTTGTGTTAAACTGATGATGCAAAATTGGGAGGTTGATTTCCAATATTTTGTATCCCGATTACTGTAAGTAGAACCAAGATTACCGATTGGGGATTCTATGGCTATGATTCCCCGGGAACTCCCGTAATTTTGATTCATCAGCATTTCAGAATTCATGGAGACCATAGTTCAAATCAATCAAATTAGCCAAGCCAATGATTTGGTAGGCAAAGAAACCCTTCATCCATTGGTGACGGTCATTGACTTTTCGAAGCAGCAACCTATGCGGCGAATAAAGATGATGATGGGTTTGTATGGTGTCTTTATGAAGGTTTCCAAAGAATCTGAAGTCCAGTATGGTCGGAATTCCTACGATTATCAGGAAGGGACGCTTTTGGCGATTGGCTTGGGCCAAGTGGTTGGATTGGGAAATCCAGAATTGGTAGAAACCTTTCAACCCAAAGGCTGGGGGCTGATGTTCCATCCTGATTTGTTATTTGGAACTCCGCTTGCCAAGCGGATTCAGGAGTATACGTTCTTTTCCTATTCCATTCGGGAGGCACTGCATCTGTCACAGCAGGAGCGCGAACTGGTGCTGGATTGCTTTCTGAAGATTGAACAGGAACTCAAGCGGGGAATTGACAAGCATTCTAGGACCATAATCGTTTCTACAATAGAGCTTTTGCTTAACTATTGCTCTCGGTTTTATGATCGCCAGTTTATCACCCGAGATTCGGTGCATCAGGGATTGATGGAAAGGTTTGTCGACTTTTTAAATGATTACTTTCAATCCGACAAACCTCAGTCGGTTGGGCTTCCTTCCGTGGCCTATTTTGCCGAGCAGCTCCATCTTTCTTCGAATTATTTTGGGGATTTGGTGAAAAAGGAAACAGGGAAAACCGCCCAGGAATACATCCAGTGGAAGATCATAGAAATCGCCAAAGAGCGGATTCTAGATCCCAACAAAACCGCCAGTCAAGTCGCCTATGAATTGGGCTTCAAATATCCCCAGCATTTTACCCGCTTTTTCAAGCAGCAAATAGGTATGACTCCTGGGGAATTTCGGGAGAGAGTGAATTGAATGGATGTCGAAAAAATTATCCTTAGGTTGGCTAAATTAATTCCCGGATTTAAGGATTGTTTTTTATATAAAACAATATGAATATACGGAATTCTGTCAGTAGCCAAATTATATACTGACAGTCCGTGACAATAGGTTGGTAATCAGCTGAAAGCGGGGTTACTTGGTCAAAACAACGGTTCTGACCATGAATATTTTGAAGTTTCTTTGCCCAAGTGAGTGTCTCCACTCACTTGCATTGTTCCGGTTAGTGAAGACACTAACCGAGGCATTGTTTAGGTTAAAATCCGTCACAGAAGCACAGATAATTTTTTTGTTGTGGTCTGTGTACTCACAGACCACCAGTTATTGTAATTACCCCTCCAATTGCTTCGCAAAGGGCTGATCATAAAACCGCTTGCCAGTTGCCTGATAAAGTGCATTGGCCAAGGCCGCGAATACTGGAGGATATCCGGGCTCGCCCAGACCAGTTGGGTCAACCTGACTTTCCACAAAATGGGTCTCGATCGCTTTTGGAGCTTCCTTCATCCGGATCATCCGGTACTGATCAAAGTTGGATCGATCTGGAGCGCCGTTGGCAAACTTCAACTCTCCATACATCGCTGTCCCAATCCCGTCCACCACGCAACCCTCGCAAAGGTTTTTTGCCGCATCAGGATTGATGACTAAGCCGCAATCGACGGCCTGAACTACTTTTTCTACTTGAACTTGCCCGTTTTCAATTTTCAGATCCAATACCTGTGCTGCGTAGCTGTTGTGGCAGAAATAGGCCGATACTCCCCGGGAGATTCCAGGTTGGCTTTGTCCCCAATTTGATTTGGTCTTGAGCAATTCCAACACTCCGATAAATCGATCTGGATCGTAGTCGTTGTTTTCTCCCACAGGATTTGCTTTGGCTTTTTGCAAAAGCTCCAATCGAAATTCAAGCGGATCTTTTCCAGCAGCCTCAGCCACTTCATCCAAAAAGGACTGTTCGGCAGCTGCGATGAAATTGGACCGGGGGGCCCGGAAAGAACCCACGGTGATATTGGAAGGAACGGCCCATTCCTCGGCCCAATAGTTATCGACCGCACCAGCGGGGAAACGATTGGGATAAATGGGAGGCTCCACCAAGCCTCCGGCATTCACATGGAATCCGGTCAGGTTGTTGTCTTGGTCCAAAGCTGCACGGTAGGTAGCTTGGTACATGGGACGGTAGATTCCTCCCGTCATGTCGTCCTCCCGGGTATAGATCAGCTTGATGGGTGCATTGACTTTTTGGGAAATCACTGCCGCCTCGATCAGCCAATGGGCATAGGATCGGCGACCGTATCCGCCACCCAATCGGGTCATTTCGATGTTGATATTTTCGATTGGTATTCCCAATCGGCTGGAAATTGCCTGTTCAGTGAGTTCGGGCTTTTGAAGCGGGCCGGCACAATCAATCCGATCTCCCTGCACATGGGCAAAGAAATTCATCGGCTCCATGCAGTTGTGCGCTAAAAAGGGGCCGTTGTAGGTGCGCTCGATGATTTTGGCAGCCGAGGCAAAAGCAGCCTCCGGATTGCCGTCTTTGCGGACTGTTCGGCCATTTTTGGCTGATTCAGCTATTTTTTGAAGTTGTTGCTCATGGTTTTCTAGGCCAGCAGGGATAGTTCGGAGTTCCTTTCTCCCATTCCAATCCCGCTTTTCTTCATAGGTAGCAAACTCCTCCCATTCTACTTTCATGGCCTTTTTGGCATTCATTACCTCCCAGGTAGAATTGCCCACAATTGCCACTAAATCCGTGAAACTTGTCGTGTCAAAAAAAGTACGCTCGTAGGCGTCCTGATGGGATTTAATCTGAAAAATGTCCCGGATTCCAGGCATGGACCGGGCGGCAGAATCGTCAAATGACTTGAGCCGCAACCCATGCGCAGGGGGATGCACAATCATGGCGATCAGCATTCCTTCTTTTTTGTAGTCGATTCCGAAAAGCGGTTTTCCAGTCACGATATTTTTGGCTTCTACATTTTTATGGGATTTGCCGATCAGCCTGAATTGGGAAATTTCTTTCAAGGGAACCTCCTCCGGAACGGGCATGGTAGCTGCCAAGGAAGCCATTTCTCCAAAATGGGCTTTTTTGCCGCTGGCTTTGTGTACTAAAAATCCAGGTTCGGTGGTGATTTCCGAAGCATCCACCTTCCAGGTTTGCGCGGCAGCTTGGATCAATAAATGTCGGGCTGTGGCACCTGCTGTTCGAAGGGCTTTCCAACCCATGCGAATGGCCTGACTTCCACCGATAAACTGACGGGTGAAATTGTCCGTATCCAAAGGGGCTTGTTCCACCACGACTTTGGTCCAGTCGGCATCCAGCTCCTCAGCCACAATCAAGGGCATGGAAGTCTTGATGTTTTGTCCTCCCTCTGGATTGGGAGACATGATGGTGATCAGCCCGTTTTCTCCGATTTTGATAAAGCCATTGAGTCTGAACCACTCTTTGGGCATGCCCAACACTTCCTCCAAATTGGGTTTGCATCCTGCCAGCCAATTGAAGCTCAGGATCATTCCTCCTCCCGCCAAAGCGGAGACTTTGAGAAAGGAGCGGCGGTTAAGTTTGTCTGAGGTTATGGCCATTATTTCAATGCTTTAGCGTTCAATTACGTCAATTCCAGATCCCTTGCAAAGGGTTTTCCATGAACTGAAAAGATTAACTAAAGTAAGAACGAGCAAAGGATGAATCCTTACACTTATCAAATAATTCCGATTCGCTGAAGCCATTGATTGATTTGGGTTTTGACCTCGATTCTCTTTTCACCTTCCATGACGAATAGAATCCCATCCCGTTCCACTCCGCCTTTGGTCGAAAATCCTTCCAAGACTCTACTTTTCGGACAAAGCTTTTTTACGGTTTTAAAACTGCTGCCTACCCCATACCCTGCGTTGGTATTGAAAGGAATCACTGTCTTTCCGCTGAGGTTATTGTCAGTAAGAAAGCTTTTCATCGGAGGTGGCAATTGCATGCCCCAAGTCGGAAAACCGAGATAAATCACCTCGTATTGATCCAGATTTGAGATTTTGGTTTTCAAAGGGGGAAGAAATCCGGATTCATTTTCCCTTGCCACTTGAGCAACAATGGCTCGGTAGTCTTCGGGATAGGGTGTCACCAATTCCACCTCGATCAATGTTCCTCCGACCTGCTCTTGGATCATCTCCGCAACAGCTTTGGTGTTTTTGGTGCGGGAGAGATAGACGATAAGTATTTTATCGGAGGCCACCTGAGTATTTTCCAAAATTGCCTCAGGCTTGGTTTGGCAGGAACCAAGCAGGGAGGTAAACAGTAAAATACTTAGGAGAAGGAGCTTCATTGGTTTTTTGTTTTCGGTTTTAGCTGTTCGAGATT
Organism: Algoriphagus aquaeductus; assembly: GCF_003253485.1. Classification (GTDB taxonomy): domain Bacteria; phylum Bacteroidota; class Bacteroidia; order Cytophagales; family Cyclobacteriaceae; genus Algoriphagus; species Algoriphagus aquaeductus. The sequence continues at coordinate 70,075 of NZ_QKTX01000009.1, forward strand.
TGTAATCTCGAACTAACTATCACAGGGATTTACATTCCTTTTTATTGGGTTTTGCAATCCCATGGATAAGTCCTCGGGATTGCAAATCCTGAGGAGCTTGACAGGATTTAAACCTGCCTTACTGCCCTCCTGGAGTGTTCAGTTTAGTGAAGGAAAGCGAACCCATTTTCCAAACCCCGTCCTTTTTAACATAGACTTCGGTGACCATGAACGGGTTGACTACTTCATTTCCGCCGACTTCTGCCACCAAAGTGATTCGATTGAGAAGGATGGCAGTATTGTCAATGATTTCTACCGATACTTCATGGATGTCGGCCTTTTTGTACCAAATACCGCCACTTCGGATAATATTCACTTCCCGTTCTTTGCCCCAGGCACCGCCCATGTGGACGAACACTGATTTATCGTCAAAGAGCTCAGCAAGCTTGTCGGCTTCTTTATCCGCCATCCATTGCCATTTGGTTTTGGCGAGTTCGATGATTTCCTGTTTGGTTGATTCATCTTGAGAAAAAGCCAATGAGGAACTGAGAAACAGGAATAAAATTCCTAGAATAGTCGTTTTCATAATCTTTGAATTTCGGTTGATTGCTTACTTCTGAATCTCATGCGTATCACGCACGCTGCTGAAGGTCAAGGCTAGCATTTTCCACGCTGAACCTTCTTTTTGGTACACTTCAGTCACAGTAAATTCAGTCACCACATCACTGCCACGGACTTCTGCGGTAAGGGTGATCCGATTCCAAACGATGGCGGTGTTTCCGACGATCTCGATCGCAGTGTCTTTCACGTCGGCTTTCTTGTACCAAATGCTGCCTGTTTCGATGATCTCGAGTTCCCGAGCTGTTGTCCAAGTGCCGCTCATGTGGACAAATTTTGCCTGTGGGTGAAATAGAGGAGTGAGTTTGGCGATGTCCTTGTCAGCCATCCACTGCCACTTGTTCATCGACAGCTGTTTGATTTCCTGCTCGGTGGAGGATTGAGCAAACGAAAAGCTTACGCTTACTAGTAAAAGGGTAAGTACGAAGAGGTGCTTTTTCATAGTTTCAGTAAATAGTTGTGGTTTTGAAGAGACAATTCAAAGGTATATTTCATTCAATACAATCAACTTACCCAGATTACAGGATCACTTACCATTTTTACCGTTTTCGGCAAAACCGGATTCTAATCCTAACCCATTCTTTTATTTTTGATCCAAATGACAGCCATGAACCAAGTAATCGATCTACTCACCGTTAATGATTATTGTAAGCCATTGAAACTATCCAATCAGCATCCATTGGTAGCTGTTTTGGATTTGTCAAAGGGAGAATGGCCTCAGCAAAACGTTGATGTGAAGGCGGTTCGCTATCATTTTTATGGGATATTTCTTAAGCAGGGCGTGAATTGTACCATCAAGTATGGGCGTCAGAATTATGACTTTCAGGAGGGAACACTCGTTTTTGTAGGTCCCGGGCAAGTCATTACGGTGTCAGATATCGACCCAACACAAAAACCTTCTGGTTATGCTTTGTTGTTCCATCGGGATTTGCTCTTGGGCACTCACCTTGGGAAAATTTTTGACCAGTATTCGTTTTTCTCTTACGAGTTAGCCGAGGCTTTGCATTTGTCTCCCAAAGAGCGTCAGATCGTGATGGATTGCTTCGCAAAAATCGAGGATGAACTTTCAGATCGCATTGACAAGCATAGCAAAACAGTAATTTTGTCCAATATTGAACTGTTTTTGAATTATTGTACTCGTTTTTATGACCGTCAATTTATCACTCGAGATGTAGTTAATGTGGGGACTATTGAGCGGTTTGAAGCCTCCCTTAAAGCCTACCTCAAATCCGGAAAAGCAAAAGACTTTGGAATTCCCACTGTCGGATATTTTGCCAACGAGTTGAACCTGTCTCCCAATTATTTTGGGGATTTGGTGAAAAAAGAAACCGGGAAAAGTGCTCAGGAATTTATCCAGTTGAAGTTGATTGAAACGGCCAAGGAGCGGATTTATGATCCCTCAATTTCCCTTAGCGAGATTGCGTACGGTTTGGGCTTCAAGTATCCACAGCATTTCACCCGTCTCTTCAAGCAGCAGGTAGGCAAGTCACCCAAAGAGTATCGGGAGTCGGTGAAATGAATGGACCACAATAAAAATAAACTTTTGTTGTGGCTAGGTCATTTCCCGATCCAACATACCTTCCTATTTCAAAAAAATAGAAATTTTATTCGGTAGAAAACAAAAATTACTTTCAAAAGAAGATTAAAATTAACTCCTATCGAATATTTAGTATTGCATGACCTTCAACTCCTTGAAAAATCCCTCCGTTCCGATATCCAACCAGAGTCCGACCGAACCGGAAGTGGTGGATCCAAGCATCTCTTTGACTAGGAGGGATGGTTGCTCTCGATCGTTAAGGAAGAGTTTGGCCGATTTGTCCTTGAACTCAATTCGAATGGTGATCCACTCATCCAATCCCATATAGGCATAGGTTTCATACAGTTCAGGGAATTCCTTTCGCAATCGGTCAAACTTGTAATTCGGATAGGAATAGTATTGCACGGAATGATTTCTCCTAATTTGGTCGTCAGCCCGCCCGTTTGTCGGCCGTATATAAATGGATTCGTAGCCAGAATTGTCGGGATTAATCCGGAAAGCCAAACCAATAAACCCACGGGCAAAGGCAGCCGCATCAGGCAATAAGCGGCTGAGCACTTTGACTTCCACTGTTCCATTTTCCAAATCGAAATCCCTCAGCTTGACGAAAGTGGGTTCGTCTACTCCTTTTTCAAAAGGGAAATTTTCCAAATCCCGTTCCAGACGGAGCACTTCCTCGCCATTCAACTGCACCACGGAAGCTTTTACCTTGGAGATTTCAAACTCTTTCCCTTCAAATCGTATAGTTTGTGCCTGAAGGAGACAAAGGGGATTAACTAAAACCAATAGGGATATTAGAATACGATTAATCATGTCTTGGTTAAATTAAGATTTAAATATCCGACACTTTGTCTTCTGCTTTCTTTTCAAGATAAGCACGTTTGGTCACTTTCAGGTTGCGGAAGTATCCGATTGTTCCAATATCGACATATAGGCCCACAAATCCCTTTTTGGTTTTTCCCAACATCTTGTCTACTACAAATGAGGAATACTTTTCGTCATTGATAAACAGCTCTGCCGTTTCTCCATTCACCTCAATCCGCATGGTAAACCATTCATTTAATGCCACCGGAGCTGAACCTTCGTATCGGAAGGGGGCGATTTTTCGAAGTGTGTCAAACTTGTAATCCGGATAGGAGAAATATTGAACGGTATGATTCCTAAACAACTGATTATCTGATCGGCCTACTTTGGGACGGACATAAATGCTCTCAAAGGCTGAATCATCTTCTTGAACTCGGAAAAACAGCCCGATAAATCCCGCAATGCCCGAATAGGGGGCAGGGACTTTCAGTTGGCTGTACATTTTGACCTCGATGGTTCCGTTTTCGAAATCTTCCAAACCGAGCAAGCGGGCATAATGTGGCTCATCTACAGTAGCTTCTACCCGAGTGGAATCAAAGGGGATGGCAGTTAGATCGCGCTCAATCTTTAGGGCTTTTTTACCTTGAAAGGTGACGATCTCTCCGGTGACATTGTGAAGTTCAAACTCTTGGTTTTTGAGTTTGAGGGTTTGGGCATTTGCGCTTAAGGAGGCCAGCGTCAAAGCCAGGATAATGAAGTGTTTTTTCATTTTTAAAGGATAAAGGAATTCCACCCAGGTGAATATCCATTCACATGATAGTGGGTTTAGGAAGAGGGAAATGGGGAAGATTTTAAGTTCCGGTTAGTGGGGATCTCCCTGTCGGCAGACAGGCACCAACCGGGGCGGAGAGTTGACCAAACTTTTCCAAAGTTTTGAACTTTGGAAAAGTTGATTCTGTGGCCCAAGTGAGTGTCTCACTCACTTGATCAATTTTTCATTCCGGTTAGTGAGACACTAACCGGGGCGACCTTTGGAAAAGTTGTCTCGGAAGGGTTTTACCTCAGAAGATCAAAACAACTTCTCCTGAGGAGGCGTCGCACCGGCCATTCGGATGTAGACGGTCGTCTGACCTCTGTGGTGGGTCTGATGCTCAAAGCATTTTTCTATAGCTTTTGCTTTACTCAACTCGAAGCGACCAAACAGTTTGGTTGTCTCATTCAATTGGGCCGGATCCATAGCCTTGATGCTGTTGATCACAAAATCATAACCTGCCATCACGAGCTTGGTCACGTTTTCTTTGGATTGATCGGTAGCTTTTTCGGATTCTCCCATTCCCACAGGACTGGTAGCTCCTGTTGCAGCAGCTCCAATTCCATAATTGGCATCGGTCAAGTGAAGCATTTGTTGGGCAAAAGAACGCATCTCAGCTGTTGGTTTCAAGGCATAGCCCTCAGCCGGCATGGCATCGAGGTATTCTTTGGTGTAGGCTTTGGCGCGTTCCCAATCTTTGACTATGTCATCGATGGGAGATTGGGCTTTTGTGATTGTGGTCGCTGCAAAAATGAGCAGGATGGAAATTAAAATTTTCATAGCATGATTGGTTAGAAGTGAGAGGTGTAGGGGTTTGTTATTGAGAAAGTTACGTTGTTTGTTGCTCCAGAAAAAAATGATAGGGGAAAAAAAATTAACTAAAGTAAGATTGGGTTTCTTTTATTTTATTCAATGGGGTGCCGAATCCCATTTTTAACCTTTTTTCAACCAAGAACCCAATCGATCGATCAGTTGGTAAACTTGCTCTTCTTCCATGGGTTTTTCCCAAAAATCAATCACCAGAGAATAGGTCTTGGATTTTTCCCGCTCAGCACGGCTGAGGGAGGAGGTGACCATGACTACCTTGATGTCCGCATGGTTGATCTGCTTTTCCAACTGTTCTAAAAACTGCCAACCGTTCATAGTAGGCATATTGATGTCCAAAAAAATCAGGAACCGGTTCGATATGAAATCTAGCCTGTGCAGATGATCCAAGGCTTCTTCTGCACTCGAAAAAGTAAGTGGATTTTCGTGCAGCGAACTTTCGGTTACAATGATTTCATGTAGAAAGAGCACTCCGGGATCATCATCGATGATAAGGACGATGGGCATTTCCTTACTCATCTTTCTTCAGGTTTTCTGAAATGGAATGGGTTTCTTTCACAATTTGATCCAATTGCTTTAAGGTCTCCAATAGTTCTTTTTCCAATTGTTCTTTACTCTTTCCCACTTTGGAATAATTGGGGTATTTGATTAATAATTGATTGATTCCCATTGCTTTGGTCAGCGGGGCTCTTACCAAATGGGATTGATTCCAGGTGATTTCTTTGAGAAGAGAATTTTGATCTTCTATTTCTTTCACGGCCTCTTTCAGCTTTTCATTGGTATGGCTGAGCTCCTGCGTACGCTGATTTACTTTCGCCTCGAGCTCCGTTTTCATCCTTCTGCTGAAGTAGAATTGGAAGACAAAATAAACCAAAAGTATGCTTAGGAAAACGATAATAATCCAAAACAAGGGAGTTTCAAAGAAGGAAGCCAAAACGACTATTTGAAGGGTTTTGGTAGATTCAATCTGACCGAATCTGAGTACAATCACCTCAAGTGTGTATTTTCCGGGTTTGAGCCCATTGAAGTTCAGTTGCCTCTGATCTTTGATCGGAAGCCATGGACCCGCCTTTTTGTCCACTCGATAGAATAAAGTGTATTGGGACGGATTGTCGAAATCGACCAGACTAAATGAAATCTGAAACATCCGGACACCTTTCGGGATTCTGACTTCATTTTCGATGGGGGAATACTGATCACCGATAATAAGTTCGTCCCAGATGAAATTGGTGGGTTTTTTGGCTATTCCGGAAAGGGAGAAAGGATCAATGATTCCTACACCCTCCACCGTGGGGATCCATATTTTTCCACTATAGTCCAAAATTGCCGAAGGAAAGATCAGCCCGTTGGTTTCTGAATTGGGCATTCCCATGCGTTGATTGTAAAGCGTGGAGGCCAAGAAAAATTTCTCATTTGGGCTTTCTTTAAGATAGGCTAGTTCTTCGTCTGAGAAGTACTGCACTCCGAAATTACTGCTGACCCAAATCCCGTTGACGGGATCTTCTGTGATGCTGTATACACTTTGAGATTTTAGTCCATTCGCTTTCTTGAGAAAGCGGAATTCCCCACCGCTGTAGAGCAATACGCCTCCATGGGTGGCAAACCAAAGATCTCCGCTTTGATCCTCGTGGATGTCATAGACCACGTCTTCCCCGGGTGTAAGGGGTAGAATCTGATTTTCGATCAGTTTTCCGTCCTGTATTTTGAATATCCCTCCGGTAATGGACCCGATGACAATTTGTTTGTTTCGCAATTCCAGAATGCTGATGAAACTGGTTCGCTCGTTTTTTTCAGGCAATGAAACCGTGTGAAATACTCCTGAGGAATCATAATAGTGGATCCCTCCATATCGGGTCAATATCCAAAGCCAGCCTTTGGAATCGGAATAGACACCTTGAACTTGTTCGCTTTTTAGCCCGTCTTTGGCTGTGATCGTACGAATTATTTTGCCGGATTTTTGGTCAATGACCGAGATGCCCGTAGAGGAACCCACATAAATTTCTCCCCGATATTCTCCAATGGTAGTTACCCCATTTTGAATCAACCCCTCCTTGGTGGTCCAGGTGCGAATCGTTTCACCTTTGACCCGGTGAACCCCATCAGCCCGGGTACCTATCCACACACTGCTGTCTTGGTCCTGATAGATGGCTTTGATGTTCTTTTCTCGGAGGACGTCAAATTTCAGTTGCCTGACTTTGGCTGTTTTGACCACCGCCAGCCCTTTTCCCAAGGTTCCCAGGTAGAGCATATCATCCTCTTTGATGATTTTTCTGATTGTGAAATTTTTGAGCTCGGGATAATCATATCGGGTAAGGCTACCATTTTCAATGACCAGCAACCCCTTTTCCAAGGAACCTGCCCAGATCCGATTGGCATTGTCCACAATCAGGCTACTGGGGTTGATGTCTTTATATTCGGCATAGGAGGCAATCAATTCCATTTTACCTTCATTGTTCAATCGGTAGATGCCTTCGTTGGGATTGGAAACCAACAGGAATTCTGGGGTACCGAAGATTTTTTGGGCGATAAAGGATTCGGAAGTGATCAGTCGTGTTTTTTCGTTTTTCAGATCCACTTCGTACAATCCATGGGTAGTACCCACCAAAAGCAGGCTAGGACTAACTTTAAAGAATGAAAAAATCTCCAAAGTCCAATCCGGCTTCCAAAAATCCAGCAGGGAAAATTTTCCCTCTTTCCAAGTGTGAATTTTTCCCGCCTGGGTACCGATGAGGAGTTCCCCTTGTTGATTCTCGGTGATGGCCCGAATCCAAGTCTTATCCGCTATTTCATGACAATCTATTACCAGTTGAATATTTTTTTCCAAAAGCACAATGCTTCGGTCTGCTGAAGCCCAAATTCCTGCCGGTGATTTGAAAAAGGTGTAATAGGTCTGCTCCAGCATGAGTGGATTGGACTCTTTGTCAAAGACTTTGGGGATCGTGCCATCCAGCCGAACCAATCCTTCTTCTGTGGCTATCCATAGGTAACCGTGATTGTCTTTTTCGAGGGCGTAAACTGCATTTTGGGGAAGTCCGTTGGAGTTGTCCCAAATTTCCAAAATATAGTCTTTGGGAAATGAGGGTAATGGATTTTCTTCCCCCCTGTCTTGACCAAAGGAATGTAAAGACCCAAAACACACGGCAAGAATTCCCAATAAGGCGAAGAGGAAATACTTGAAAATAAGGATTGGTTTCAAGGTTCTTGAAATCAGCTAGTTGGTTTATGAAATTGGGGTGCGTACAACTTTTGTAACTGGAGTGATAAAATTTGGTGTTTTGGGCTGTTTGTAAAAGGATAAATTGATGTAAGGAAATTTAGGTTTTTTTTTGGGATATACCTGATTTCAACTACCCATAAACTTTTCGAAATAACAAAATAGGTTGAGATTCTGGTTATTCCTTGGTGGTGTAGTCTGAACTGTCTCTGGAGCAATTGTTTGAAAAGTGTAAGTATTGATTTGATTTCAGTCGTTGAATCTGCGCTTCTTTTCTCACTTTTGTGTTGTCTATCACCTAGTTATCCTAACCCCTCTATGAACCTGCAATTCCATGCGGAAGCATTCCTTGCTGGAAGGAGTCCGTCCAAAATCCTAAAACTTTATTTTCTGTTTTTCATCTTGAGCTATGCCCATGAATCAAGAGCGCAGGAAGAGCCAAGGGCTGCATCCCATTTTTTCAACGGTACGATCACTGCTACAAACAACGGCATTTCCATTATTCCCTCCTTTTCCTTGGGAAGACCGGCTGCTTTCTTTGACTTGAGTATTGGAGGTGACCGCTTTTCTTTCGATCCCATGCTGAGATTTGGCATGGATGGAAAACCATGGACTTTTGTCCTTTGGGGAAGATACAAGGTGATCAAAGACAGTAGATTTACCTTGACTATTGGCGGGCATCCAGCCTTTCTATTCCAGGAAGTGGATATGACCGTACAGGGAAATCCGGACCAAATGCTGGTTAGCAACCGCTATTTGGCAGGAGAGGTCAATTCTTCCTATAAACTGACAGATCGGGTGAGTGTGGGGTTGTATTACCTGCGTGGCACTGCCCTCAAGTCTTTGGGAGCTCAGAACTCGAATTTTCTTGCGTGGAATACCTCTTTTTCAGACTTGAAAATTGTCAAAGACCTGAGTATGAAGATCAATCCCCAGGTGTTTTTCTTGAAGGTGGATGAGAATTCAGGTTTCTATGCCAATACCGGGGTGACTTTTATCAAAGGAGATTTCCCTTTTCAATTTCAGGGATTTGTAAACCAAAAAATCAAATCGACCATAGCCGGAGATGATTTGGTGTGGAACGTGAGCTTGTTGTATAATTTTTCAAATACCTACAGCAAAAAATAGAATCAATGGAGAAATCAGAGTCACTTGAGGAGTTTTACAAACGAAAATTCAACTGGATCCCGGAAAGCCTTAAAAACGAAATAGGGCATTTCAATATTTTTTCCTTGGAACCCTATCTCAACGGGGAGTGGAAAACGGTACCCTACCGTCGAAGGGATTTTTACAAAGTGATGTTGGTTCGAGGAGCCAGCAGGGTTCATTATGCAGACCGTGTCTATGAGATACAAAAGCAAGCTCTTTCATTTTCCAATCCTTTGGTACCCTACAAATGGGATCATATCGGCGCCCATTCTTCCGGGATTTACTGCATTTTCAATCCTCATTTTTTTATGAATTTCGGGCAGATTCAGCAATATGAGGTCTTTCAGCCCAATGGAACCCATATTTTTGAGCTCAGTGATTCAGAAGCGGTCGAAGTCGAAAATTTGTTTGAGAAAATGAAGGTCGAATTTGCCTCTGAGTATAAATACAAGTACGACCGGCTCCGGAATCTGGTCTTTGAGCTGATCCATTTTGGGATGAAGCTACAGCCTGCAGAGGTCCAACAAACCCAGCATGGCAATGCTTCCCTACGGATTGCTTCCATTTTTTTGGAACTGCTGGAGCGTCAGTTCCCAATCGACGACACACACAAGACGGTGGGCCTGAGAAGTCCCTCGGATTTTGCCGATCAATTGAACATCCATGTCAATCATCTCAACCGGGCAGTCAAGGAAATGACCGGAAAAACCACCTCCCAACTCATCGCTGATCGACTCGTTCAGGAATCAAAAATCCTACTCAGGCAAAGCAGTTGGAATGTGTCTGAAATTGCCTTTGGACTGGGATTTACGGAAGTGACACATTTCAATAATTTCTTTAAAAAACACCTGAAACTCAGTCCGACACAGTTTAGAAAAGGAGCCGGATCCACTGGGATAGCCTAAGAGACGGATAAATCGAAGAAAATGAGAATACAGGGTAAAATCGAAAGGTTCGTGCTGATTTTGGGTTTTTGGAACAGATACATGCCATTTTCAGCTGACAATTTCCTAAACTTGGTGTATGCTTCAAGATAGTTTCGGACGTGTTCACGATTACCTGAGAATTTCACTCACAGACCATTGCAACTTCCGCTGTACCTACTGTATGCCGGTGGAGGAGATGGAGTGGATGCCTCAGTCCAAGCTCATGAGTAAAGAAGAAATTCTCAGCTTGGCGGAGAATTTTATCCTGCTTGGCGTGAAGAAAATCCGCCTCACAGGAGGAGAGCCGCTGGTCAGAAAAGAGTTTCCGGAAATATTGGAGCGGCTTTCCGGCTTTCCGGTCGAGCTCACGCTTACGACCAATGGAGTGCTGATTCACAAGCATATCGATCTCCTGAAAAAAGCAGGAGTACGCTCGGTCAATGTCAGCTTGGATACGCTTAACCGAGAAAAATTCCTAAAACTCACCCGGCGTGATCAGTTTGATCAAGTTTGGGATAATATTCAACTCCTGCTTCAGGAAGGTTTCCGTGTCAAAGTCAATGCCGTGGCCCTTCATGGGGTGATTGAGGAGGAAATCTGTGACTTTGTTCAGATGACCGAAAAGCTCCCGCTTCATATGCGATTCATCGAGTTTATGCCTTTTGCCGGCAATCACTGGCAAAGCAAGAAAGTCATCACCGCTGCGCAGATGCTGGACTTGGTGAAAGCAAAATTTGAGGTGATCAAACTCGAAGATAAAAAGCACGATACAGCCAAAAAATATCAAGTCCCGGGCTTTCTGGGCACCTTTGCTTTTATTACAACCATGAGTGAACACTTCTGCGGAGACTGTAACAGGCTTCGGCTTACCGCAGATGGAAAGATCAAAAACTGCCTTTTCGGCAAAGAGGAGCTGGATTTGTTGGGAGCACTGCGAAAGGGAGAGGATGTGGAATCTTTGATTCGACTTTCTGTTTCCAGAAAACATGCCGCTCTGGGAGGTCAGTTTTCTCCTGATTACCTTCAAGCCAATCCTGATGCCATCGAAAACCGAAGCATGATCAAAATCGGAGGATAATGAATGAATTTGTAGAAGTATCCAAAGCCAAGGAACTGCTGAAAGGTTTGACCATTTCTCCTAAAAGCCAACTGCTTCCTCTTACTCAAGCGGTGGGAAAATTTGCTTCAAGCCCAATCTTCGCTCCGATAAATGTGCCTTCTTTTGACAATTCGGGCATGGACGGCTATGCGTTTGCTTGGGAGGATCAAGGAGAGAGCAGGAAACTTGCCCAAGTGGTGCAAGCAGGTTCCAAGGGGGATTTTGCCTTGGAAAAAGGAACAGCGGTGCGGATTTTTACCGGCGCACCTGTACCCAAAGGTGCGGATACGGTGGTACAACAGGAATGGGTGGATGTGATTGGGGAATCGGTTTTCTTTGAGTTGGAAAAATTGACCCGGGGAATGAATGTGAGAAAGGCCGGTTCCCAATGTCAGGAGGGGGAGTTGATCTTGAACTCAAACACTCCGATCACGCCGGGTACCATTGGGTTGTTGGCTTCCTTGGGAATTCAAGAGGTGGAGGTGTATTCAGCTCCGCGCATTTCGATCATTCTCACGGGAGACGAAATCATCGAAATCGGCCAAACCCTTCAGTCCGGTCAAATCTACAATGCCAATGGTCCTGCTTTGATCACTTACCTGAGTCAATTGGGAATCACTGAGGTGGAGGTTTGCAAGGTAAAGGATGAAAAATCCGAAGTCACCCGAGTGATCAAAGAGGCCTTGGAAGTCTCAGATGTGGTGCTTTTGACCGGAGGAATTTCGGTAGGTGATTATGATTTTGTAAAAGGAAGTTTGGAAGAAAATGGGGTGGAACAGGTGTTTTACAAGATTAAGCAAAAGCCAGGCAAGCCTATATTTTCAGGAATCAAAGGAGAAAAAATGGTCTTTGCCCTTCCCGGAAACCCCGCTTCGGTATTGACTTGTTTCATCCAATACGTGAAGCCTTGCCTGCTTCGGTTGTTGGGGAACCCATCGGCTTGGCAGACTCCGGCTTATTTTCCCATTGCCTCAGATTTCAATAAAAAAGCTCCTTTGACCTTTTTTCTCAAGGCCAAACTCGAAAATAATCAGGTGGTCATTCTTCCGGCACAGGAGTCTTTTAACCTGCTTTCCTTCGGAATTGCAGATGGTTTGGTGGAGATTCCAGAGGATCAGGACCGGGTAGAAGGAGGAAGTATGGTTGCTTTTTACCCTTGGTGATCCGATGGAGCTTTGGGATTGGTTTCTGTACTTTTTGATGCCTTTTGCAGCATTTATGTATGCATCCGTCGGTCATGGTGGAGCGAGCAGTTACTTGATGATCTTGGCCCTGATGGGATTTGCGCCGGAGGAAATCCGTCCTTCCGCGCTGATTCTGAATATGTTTGTGTCGATGATTTCCTTTTTGAACTACAGGAAGGCTGGCGTTTTTCCCACCAAACTCTTTCTGTCCTTGACCATTTTCTCCATCCCTGCTGCCTATTTTGGGGGGACAATCCTGTTGGAAACGGGCATTTACAAGCAGATCTTGGGAGTACTCTTGCTGTTTCCTGTATTGCGATTTGCAGGAGTTTTTCCGATGTCCGAAAGCCCAAAAGTCGCACAAAAATGGTGGATGGCACCCATCCTCGGGTTTGGGATCGGTTTGCTCTCCGGTATGATCGGAATAGGCGGAGGAATCATTCTTTCTCCAATCATTCTGATGTTGGGATGGGCAGGGGTGAAGGAAACTGCGGCCTTAAGTGCACTTTTTATTTTCCTGAATTCAGTGGCGGGATTTCTGGGGGCGTCGGTTTTTCATATCGAATTTTCGACCCAACTCTGGATTTTGCTACCGCTGACGGTGGCCGGAGGAGCTTTGGGGGCGTTTTTGGGAGCGAAAATGTTTAGTCCCAGGGTGTTGAAATACCTGTTGGCTTTTGTGTTGGCTTTTGCAGCGGTGAAGTTGATCTTGGGTTAAAAATTCACCGCTGAGGCGCAGAGGACACAGAGAAACAGGAATAGTGCCATAGATTCACAGATGGATAGTGCTAAGCCTAGATGGGTGTCCTCCATCACTTTAAACCTTGTTCACTGAAGTTGAACGTTTAGCTTTAGATCAATTTGTCTGTGATCATCAATGAAATCTGTGATCTTATCTGTGTAAATCTGTGGGAAAGAAAGCAGACTAAACCTTAACTTGGTATCTGAATTAAACTAAACCATGTCTAACCTTATTCACATCAAAGCCTTTGGGATGGTTGCTGAGAAAATCGGAAAGGAATCTTTGAGTCTCGAAAACCCGGGTACCACAGAAGCTTTGAAAAACCTGCTTTTCCAAAATTACCCTGAACTAAGATCCCTCAAATTCACCTTGGCGGTAAACAAAAAGCTGACTCCAGGTGATATTGAGTTGGAGGAAGGTATGGAAATTGCTCTTTTGCCCCCTTTTTCCGGAGGATGATATGAACAGATTTGAAAGACAAGTGATCCTGAATGGTTTGGGAATTGAAGGCCAATCCAAGCTCAGAAGTTCTTCAGTTTTGGTGATTGGAGCAGGAGGATTGGGATCCCCGATTTTGCTCTACCTCGCCGCTGCCGGCGTGGGAAAAATAGGAGTGGTAGATGGAGACCGTGTAGCCCTTTCCAACCTCAACCGACAGGTGCTGTTTGGGGAAAAGGACTTGGGGAAAAACAAAGCTGAAAATGCGGTTCGGTATTTTCAGGAAAAGTATTCCGATATCCAATGGGAGGTTTTTCCGGAAATGATTCGGAATGACAATGCAGAGGAGCTCATTTCCGCCTATGATCTCATCATCGATGGGACGGATAATTTTCCCACCCGCTACTTGGTCAATGACGCCTGTGTGCTATTGGAAAAACCGCTGGTCTTCGGTGCGATCTATCAGCATGAGGGACAAGTTTCGGTATTTAACCATGGACCTTCCGCTTGTACCTATCGGGATCTTTACCCTCAGATGCCTGCCGCTACCGAAATTCCCAATTGTGCCGAAACAGGAGTATTGGGTGTTTTGCCAGGAATTATCGGTAATCTAATGGCCTTGGAAGCCATCAAAGTGATTGCCGGCTATGGCAAACCGCTGGTCAATCGGGTGTTATTCTTCAATAGCCTCACTTCACAGAGCTACGAGGTAGAGATTCTTCCCAATCCAGGTGCCAGGGAAGCTATGCCTCAGTCAATGGCGTCGTTTATGATCACCGATTACGAGCTTGCCTGTGAGGGAATCAAGCAATTGACCTGGGCAGAGGCCATGCGAAAGATGAACTCAGAAGTGGCCTTTGTAGACGTGAGAGAACCCGGGGAACTGCCTCCTTTGGAATGTACCGGATTGGTGAAAATCCCCCTTTCCCAACTGGAAAATCACCTGGACCGGCTGGAAGATTCGGAAGAAGTATTGTTTTTCTGCCAAAGTGGGATACGAAGCCAAAAAGCCGCTCAGCAGCTCCAGCAGGTTTATCCCGAAAAAAGAATCTACTCCATTCGGGGTGGAATCAATGCCTTAAAATCCTAACAATTACCATGGAAAAAGAGCGCAAACCCAAGAATATATTCGTCCAGGGCCCCATTTCTTCCGAGAAAATCGCCCAATCGATTGCCAATCATGCCAGCAAAACCGATATCGGAGGGCATTCCATTTTTCTGGGACAGATCCGCGCGGATGAAAAGCCGGAAGGAAAAGTCGTAGCGATCGACTACACAGCCTATGAGGAAATGGCTTTGGAGAAAGCCTTTGAAATCCGGGAGGCCATATTCGCCAAGTATCCGCTGACCTGCATGCATATTTACCATAGTCTGGGCGAGATCAAAGTTGGGGAAATCTGCCTCTTCGTCTTCACCTCCTCCAAGCATCGGAAGGCAGCCATGCAAGCCTGCGACGAATTGGTAGAACGAATCAAAGCGGAACTACCTATTTGGGGAAAAGAAATCCTCGATACGGAAGGTCATGTTTGGAAGGTGAATACCTGATCTAAGCTTCCAACAGATTTAAATATTCCCTGAGGCATGCTCGGGAAAATTCATTCAATGCTATCGTTGAAGCATTCTTCTGAATCAGTTCCGAGTCTTTGGCAATCCAGTGCTTCTGGATTTGATCCCATTTGGTTCTCAGTTGGGGCTGGATAGCCGGGTAGTTTTTCAAGACAGCAGATTGAAATTTTTTTGCCTTCCACCACAGGCTTTGGTCTTTTTTCTCACTTGGAGTCAGATGTTCGGACGGGATGTGGGTACCCAGGTAAAAAGGCAAATACAAACTCATGCAGGGATGGGAAGTGCCCGTCAGCCAAATGGTGGAGGGGCCACTTTTCCGGATTTCGGCCACCATGCTTCCGGTGGTGTCAGAGGGATTGGTGAAGCCGGTTGCATGCATGCAGATAGAGCCTGTGGTAGCTTTCTTGGGATCAAAATCCTCCCGGTCGTGCTGTCTCAGCGCCTGGCAGAAATCCACTACTTCGACGTTCCGCTTCTTTTCCAAAAATCCCAATGTACACGCTTGGCGTTGTGCGGACCTGCCTGCATTGGTATAGAGCAGGTCTGAAAAGTTTTCCTGAAAGCTTTCCCGATTGCCTGAGAAGAGAACTTGGAAGTTCCGCGGTTCCTTTTCAAAGTGGGCTTCCAAATAGTCCTCCCCGATAGTCAATCCATTAGAAATACTCCCTTTCGATTCCACCTCGCGATACGCCCAGGATTTTCCGGCTGTCTCGAGGATAAAGGCTCCTTCCGGGTTTGCGATCAGGAAACTGTTGTGATAATAGAAATTCTTGTTTCGGTAGCCTCCGCAGGCATTTTGCCCATAAGTTTGGAGCAAGGTGATGATCAGTTTCAAGGCTTCTTTTGCCGTTTTTCCCCTCTCCAAACCCAATCTCAGGAGATCCATTCCGGTGAGACCAAGTTGCTTTTTGTCAAACCTGACATTGGTAAACACCGCCTCGTTGCCGATCACCACGCCGTGTTCGTTTACCCCCATCTCTGCTCCCCACATCTGAAAAGGCTTGGAAAGAATAACTTCGTAGGTCAACTCTGCCTGAGGAATGGAGAGGTAGGTGCATTGGAGGAATTTCTCTTGATGGATTTTTCCGGGAAAATGACAGATAGCCTGTGCCTCCAAAGGTTCCCGATCGGAATTTTTACCAAAAAGAAGATTACCGGAACCGGTTACCGAGGGTAAAGCTACGAGCGTGTCGCACATAAGCCTAGAAATTTAGCGCCCAAATACCTGCCCGCTCTGAGGACTTGATGTCGACGGGTTTGCCATCATAGATCACCTGCGGCTGACCATCGGATCCCATATCCCACAATTCTCCCCTCATAAACACATTGATTCCAAATCGGGCCGAGGTACGGGTAATTTGGCCAGGGAGAGCATATTTTTTCCAGGCCTCAGCTTCGGTGATCTTTCCGATGTCCGACAATTCTGTGCCGACGGGTTCTTCGTACCCACTGTACCCCTGCCATGCTTTGGACATGGTACCGGTACCTGTGCAATAGGAGGGGACAAGGATAATTTCTGCCTGTGCTCTTGTTGCATTTTCGTAAGCTTGGGGATACCAGCTATCTGCGCAGACAAGAACCGCTGTTTTTCCCATAGGAAGGTCAAAAACAGGGAGTTCTTCCGGGTTGTTGGATGCCAAAAAAGGCTGTTCGGATTCGATCGGGAAACTTTTCAAAATCGGCTCCCCTACTATTTTTCCATCCGGCCCGAAAATAAAACTTACATTAACGAGCTCTCCTGAAGTGTCGACTTCCAGTTTTCCATCGATCACTCGTGGATTTGGCAAAATGATAGATCCTGCCACAAGGTGCGTATTGAATTCTTTTGCCAAGGTACTAAAGGTCAGGTAGAGGTTTTTTGCCATTCTCACCGATTTCATTCTGAAAAGCGTAGCGGCTACTTTATCCTTCACCGGCCCTGCCTGAAAATAGTAAAGTCCAAACTCAACCAAATTGCTCAGAACCATTAGGCTCATGGCCTCATGGAGACTTTTTTTATTGGCGATACCGTGTTTTTCGCCTTCTAAAACGAGCCATGTCCCAAGGTACTCGGGAAAAACGACAATTGATTTTTTAGCCAAAAATCCTCTGGAATTGGCCTCCCGAAGGTAAATTCTGAGTTTTTCTTCAAAGCTTGCCTGATAGAAATAATCACTTACCTGCATATAGGGCTGGATGCCTACCAGGGTTCTTTCCAGGCTGTCATTTGGGTTGATTTCCTGGACTTGGGTGAGATAGCCTTTGGGTGGAATTGGGGGCTGGTTTCTGCCAGCAAAAGACCAAATCAGTCCAATGAACAGGCAAAGAATTAGAAAACTGATCAGTCGTTTAACCATACTGGGATGATGCTAGAATCTCCGCGGCTGCAGCTTCGCCTGCCAATACAGCCCCCTCGATGTAACCATGCCATCTGACTGCAGCCTCTGTCCCAGCAAAATACAAAGGTGGCGTTGATTTCCGATAGGTGTCTTGTGATTCTGACCATGCATTTTTTTGCATCAGTGCCGCATAGCAGCCCCTGGCCCAAATTTCATCTGTCATGGTGAAGTCCTCATATCGGATGGGAGATGCTGCTTCTTTGCCAAAATACCTTTCGACCATCTCCTGCATTTCAGCTTGTCGATCGGTTTTATTTTTTTTAAAAAAATCATCCGCCCGACTTCCCAAGGTAAAAGCCATCAGGATTCCCGGTTTTCCGTCCTTTGGAGAGCAGTCAAAAAGAGTCTGGAAAGCGAATTTATCATCCGCAAGCGCTTGGCCTGAAAAACCGGATTTTCTCCAAAATGGCTCTTGATACACCATAAAACACTTTCCGGCTTTTCCCATCGGGTAGTTAGCCAGCAGTCTTTGTTTTTCCGATGGGAGAGGGGGTGAAAAATGGATTTCAGAAAGCAGTGGGGGAGGAATAGCTACAATGACGTGTGCTGCCTTTATTGAAAACCCGTCGCATTGGATGAGGGCTTCACCCGATGAATACCGGATAGCGCGTACGGGTGAGTTAAATCGGATTTTCTCCAAAAAGGGCTGTGCCATCGCTTCGATTAACGATTGCATTCCTCCCACCATTCGATGTTGTTGGGCTCCGTTTTTGATGTTGATCAGACAATCCAAGGAAGTGCCCGATCGGATGTAGAATAAGGCATGAAGCAGGGATAATTGATCCGGATCACAGGCAAAGATGGTTTCACATCCTATCCGTATGACTTGATAGCAAGCTTTGGTTTTGGTGTTTCGTCGAAGAAAATCTTCCAGACTTTGTTGGTCATATTGAGCAGCCTTAGGATGGTTCCAAGGCTTATGGATATCGATTTGCCGGGCCAGCTTTTCCAGTTTGCGAATGACCCAGTCCAGATTCAGTAGGGAAAAAATATCGAGGGTTGGGATGGTGCCTCGATAGGTTTTCAGTCTTTCTCCCAGATCCAGGATATTTTTTCCTTCATTGTACGTTTCGAAATAGTCAATGCCATACTCATGGCAGAGTGCATACATCCGGTCTTGAGTCGGGCCGATCCACTGACCGCCAAAATCGAGGTAAAGTTTGTCATCAAACCGCTTGGTGTACACCCTTCCTCCCAGTCTTTCCCTGGCTTCCAATACCGCAAATGACAATCCGGCTTCATGGAGTTTTTTGGCAGCCGAAATGCCCGAAAAACCGCCGCCGACAATCACTGCCTCAACTTGGGGAATGCTCATTCAAGGAAGGTAGAAAGAAAATTCATCAGGTAATAATTCCCTTTTCGAATCAGATTAAAATTCCATTTCAAAGCTTTCTCCTTTACCCAAGGCAAGTTCCATTTCGGACCCGTCGGCAAAGATCGTGGTCGCGTTTCCTAAGTGAGAATGGATTTTCAGCGTTTTGATTTCTCCATTTTCCCAAGAAAAATCGAAGGTAAAACCTCCTCTTGCTTTCAAACCAGCTACTTTTCCCGAGGCCCAAGCCTTAGGCAAGGCAGGTAAAATCCTGATAATTCCCTCTTCATGGGATTGAATCAGCATCTCGGCGATTCCTGAAGTATACCCAAAATTGCCATCTATCTGAAAAGGTGGATGCGCATCAAAGAGA
This sequence comes from Algoriphagus aquaeductus, assembly GCF_003253485.1. Lineage (GTDB taxonomy): Bacteria > Bacteroidota > Bacteroidia > Cytophagales > Cyclobacteriaceae > Algoriphagus > Algoriphagus aquaeductus. Next base: position 89,030 of record NZ_QKTX01000009.1, read on the forward strand.
TTGGGGTAAAGTGATTGAGAAATGAGTTTTTGAATGTGGTCATGGGCCATTTCTCCATCCATCAGCCTGGCCGAAAAATTGATTAACCACGCCCTTGACCAGCCCGTGCCGGCACCTCCATGATCTAGCCTGTATTGAAGTGTCCTTTTTACTGCATCAAAATAAGCTGGAGTTTGGCTCAAGGTGATCGCATTTCCCGGATGAAAAGCATACAGGTGCGACATGTGTCGGTGTCCTTTTTCGGGTTCCTCGTAGGGTCTGTCCCATTCCAAAATCCTTCCATCCGCTCCCAAAACCACACCGGGGCGGAGGGATTTCAATTGCTTCTCAATAATGGCTTTAAGCGGAGTTTCTGCTTGGAGAAGTTCAGTAGTCTTGAGATAAATGGAAAAGATGTCCTCGATCAACTGCTGATCCATGGCTGCTCCCAATGTAGAGGCGGCTTTGATGCCTTTTTCATTGATAAACTGATTTTCAGGAGAGGTGGAGGGTGCCGAGACAAGCTTGCCGTCACGGGGATCGATCATCAGCCAGTCGGAATAGAATTGCGCGATTTGCTCAAAGGCAGGCAATGCCCGCTCTCGTAAGAATTTTACATCTCCAGTAAACAGGTAATGTTCCCAATAATGTCTTCCCAACCAAGCTCCAGCTCCTATCCAACTTCCCCAATAGGCTGTGGCAGCCTGCAGAAAGGGGATTTTCCAAATATCTGTGGTATGGGGTAGCATGGCCCCGCGCATGTTGAAATTGGTGGAAGCAGCCTTTTTTCCATGCTCAATCAGCCCGTCTGTGAAATCAAAAAGAGGGAGATGAAGCTCGCTGAGTCCGGTGACCTCGGCAGGCCAGTAGTTCATCTGTAAGTTGATATTCAAGTGGTAGTCTGCATTCCAGGGGGCGGCAATGTGCTGATTCCAAATTCCTTGTAGGTTGGCAGGATTGGTGCCGGGTCGAGAGGAAGAGATCAGGAGATACCTTCCAAAGTCAAAAAGCAACTTTTCCAGATGCAGGTCAACTTGGCCATTTTTCACCCTTGCGATTCGCTGATCAGTGGGAATGAGCTCTTCATGCTCAGGTCCCAAGGTCAAACTCATCCGGTTAAACCAACTTTGGTACTCCCGCTCGTGTGCGTTTTGGAGCTCTCCCCAGCTTTTGAAGGAGATTTTTTCCAATTGATCCAAAGCCACTTTTTCGTAGTCTGGGTGATAGAAAGAGGTAGCCGTGACCAGTTTGAGGTAAAGGGTCTTTGCGCCTGCTATTTCCAATCCAGCTTCTGTATCGTTGATTTTTCCATCCGGGCTTTGAGCAGAAAGGAGGGTTCGGAATTTTACCCCATCGGTGATGGGAAAGGGTTTGGAGTCGATCTGTCCGCTTCGCTGCGTAACCATTCCGCTCAATTCCAGCAGTTGAGGGTGAAGTGCGGTGGTTTGGGCAGTGGGAAATCCTTGGTCGGAGGGGCGATTGAGACGGATTTTTCCGTTGAAGCCGGCGGGATGGTCAGTGGTGAGTTGAATCAAAACCGCCTGGTCCGGAGCGGAGGCAAAGACCTGTTGACGCACTTGATACCCTTCACTCAGAAAAGAAATTTCAGCCACGGCTTTTTCCAGATCCAATGATCTCCGGTATTCGGACACTTCCTTCCAATCAAAATCCAACCAAAGGTCTCCAAGGGTCTGATGGGAACGGGTGAGGCCTTTTCTGGAAAATTTCAGAACCATCAAGGAGTCGGCTTTGTGGTGATTTCCTTCGATCAAAAATTTTCTGATTTGTGCCAAATCTTCCGGCTTGCCTTCTGCCAATCCCCAGTCCTCTGGACCACCGGGCCAAAGCGAATCTTCATTGAGCTGAATCCGATCAAAGCCGGTCTTTCCAAAAACCATGGCCCCCAGTCGTCCATTCCCGACGGGAAGTGCTTCTTCCCATTTCTCGGCAGGCGCATTGTACCAGAGAACCGAATTTTGTGCTTGGGATGAAAAAATACAGGCAATCACCCAGCAGCATGTCAGGGCAAGATTTTTCATGGGTTACTTGGGTTGAGGGTACAGATTACTGTTTTTTCTCAATCCTGACAATCAAAAAGTGGATAAATCAACTGAAAAAGCTTTTAATCAAATCCAGTTTTGGGTTTTACCATTAAGGAAACTGATTATACGCCGTTCTGCCAGTTGACGAATATTCCCCTGATTTTGGGCTGGAAGACCGATGACCGAAGACCGAAGATTCCCAAAAACATGGCGTTAACTTGGTCTTCTGATCTTTAGAAATGCTACTGGCAAGATTCCGTATATTCATTTTAAGGAATTGAGGAAATTAAGAATCCAAGTCAAGCATAATTTTTTCTCTGGTTCTGATCAGGGGAGTCTTAGGTCTATATCCTTAATTCTCTTAATTTCTTAATGTTAAAAAGAATCAGAGGATTCTTTTTTCCGAAAGTCAGGATAGCGAGAATTTCACCGTTTAGGGAATTGAGGAAATTAAGAATTCAATTCAATCATGTTTTTTTCTGGTTCCGATCAGGAGAATCTTTGGTCATTATCCTTAATTCTCTTAACTTCTTAATGTTGAAAAATCCATTTCAATTATTGACTTACCAAGAATTTCCGAAACTCGTCCGTGTTGAAGTTGCTCATGCCCTGCTGGTAGAATACAATTTTGCCTTCTTTATTGACTACCAATGTCGTGGGAATTGACTCGCTTTGAAGGCTTTGATTAAGCCCAAAGCTGGCATGAACCACTGGGAATCCCCAGGTTTTTCCTTCCATAAATCCTTGACTTTTCCGGATGTCATGGTCCAGCCCGATCATGAGGAATTCCAGGTTTGGAGTGTCTTTTACAGATTTATAGAGTTCGGAGATATGCGGCATCTCCGCTCGGCAGGGTCCGCACCAAGAAGCCCATAGGTTGATAAATACGGTTTTTCCACGGTAATCTTGAAGATCTATCAGCTTCCCTTCAAAATCTTTAAACTGACCACGGTAGTCAAACTTCTGATCCCTCAGATCGGGAATTTCCAGTTTGGGATTGATCAGCCCTGTGGATAGCAATACAGATTGAACACCTCCCTGAATCACCGGAAGCAAACCTGTGAAATAGAGAAATGCGAAAAATGCCAGTATTAGACCCCAAGACTTAACTTCCTTTTTCCAATCCATGAGACGAATTACGATTTTTTGATTTACGATTTACGACACGTTGCGGACCTTTATTCATCATTCAGATTACTCAAACTTATTTCGATTTTAACGATGCTTCGATTTTTAACAGCAAAAGTTTTACGGTATTGAGTGGACCTATAGAAATCACCTAGGTTTAATTTTGAAACTCCCGAATTCCGAAATCCCATATCCGAAATCCAATCAATTTTTGAATTTTCAAATTTACAATCTTTAAATCAGTCCCTTAGTGACCAATCGCACATTTAAGATTTTTGGGACCAAAAGCAGGCTTATCTTGCAGGCTAGTTTTTGTGAAAAGAATTACGCTACAATATGACTTACGAAAGTAAAATTGCTTCCGAACTTGGTGTCAAACCTCATCAGGTTCAGGCGACAATCGAACTCTTGGATGGAGGCGCTACCGTCCCTTTCATTTCCCGATATCGAAAAGAAGCCACCGGCACCCTCGATGAGGTACAGGTGGCCTCCATTCGGGATCGTATCGAACAGCTACGCGAACTGGACAAACGACGGGAAGCAATCCTCAAGTCCATCGAAGAGCAAGGTAAGCTGAATCCCGAACTCAAAAAAGCCATTGATGCCGCCGAAACCATGGCCAAGTTGGAGGATATTTATCTACCGTATAAGCCAAAAAGACGAACCAAAGCCACGATTGCCCGAGAAAAGGGATTGGAACCTCTCGCTGAGCGAATTTTTGCCCAAACCTCCTTTGACCTGGAGGCTGAAGCAGAAAAATACTTAAGTGAGGAAAAAGAAGTCAAAACCGTAGAAGAGGCGCTGCAAGGTGCCCGGGATATCATCGCGGAGTGGGTAAATGAAAATGCCCAGGTTCGGGAAAAGATGCGGAAGCTTTTCCTTGAAGAGGGAACCTTCACTTCTCGGGTCATTCCCGGCAAGGAAGCTGAAGCGATCAAATACAAGGATTATTTCGATTGGTCTGAGCCGATCAAAACTGCACCTTCCCACCGGGTATTGGCGATGCGAAGGGGAGAAAAAGAACTTTTCTTGATGCTGGATTCCTGTCCCGAAGAAGGTTCGGCGGTGGCCCTCATCGAGCGTCAGATCTTGGAGAATGCAGCCAATTCTTCCATAGATCAGGTCAAGCTAGCGATTAAGGATTGTTACAAGCGACTGCTGAAACCTAGTATGGAGACGGAAGTCCGCTTGCTGACCAAGAAAAAAGCGGATGAAGAGGCCATCAAAGTTTTTGCGGAGAATCTCCGACAGCTGCTGCTTGGTGCACCTTTGGGTGAAAAGTCTGTGATGGCTATTGACCCGGGTTTCCGTACCGGCTGTAAGTTGGTGTGTCTGGGGCCTCAGGGACAATTGCTGCACTATGAGGCGATTTTTCCGCACGAACCACAACGCCAGACAGCCGCCGCGGGCATGACGGTCAAAGGATTGGTGGATAAGTTTTCTATCCAAGCCATAGCCATTGGTAATGGGACAGCAGGTCGGGAGACCGAGGCTTTTGTCAAGTCTCTCGGACTTTCCAAATCTGTGATCGTGACCATGGTCAATGAATCAGGAGCTTCAATCTATTCGGCTTCGGAAGTGGCAAGAAATGAATTTCCGGAATTGGATTTGACCGTGCGAGGGGCAGTATCCATCGGTCGACGATTGATGGATCCTTTAGCGGAGTTGGTCAAAATCGATCCCAAATCCATCGGAGTAGGTCAATACCAGCACGATGTAGATCAAAATGCGCTAAAAAATGCACTCGATGATACCGTTATGTCTGCGGTAAACGGAGTAGGAGTTGAAGTCAATACAGCTTCCAAAGAATTACTTACCTACGTTTCCGGTTTGGGCCCTGTGCTCGCGCAGAATATTGTCGATTTCCGAAAGGAAAATGGACCCTTTTCCAGTAGGGCTCAGTTGAAAAAAGTACCCCGATTGGGAGAAAAAGCATTTGAACAGGCCGCAGGATTTTTGAGAATCCGCAATGCCAAGTATCCCTTGGACCGATCGGCAGTACACCCGGAGCGTTATGAATTGGTTGAGAAAATGGCTCAAGACCTCAAAGCCTCGGTGCAGGAGTTGATGAGTTCGGAGGAACTGCGCAACCGAATCGTTTTGAAAAATTACGTTTCCGAAACGGTGGGATTGCCCACCTTGCAAGATATCGTGGAGGAATTGGCGAAGCCGGGTCGTGATCCGAGAGAAAGTTTTGAGGTGTTCCAGTTTCAGGAGGGAGTCAATTCCATGGCTGACCTGAGAGTCGGGATGAAGCTTCCTGGCATAGTGACCAACATTACGGCTTTTGGGGCTTTTGTGGATATCGGCGTGCATCAGGATGGATTGGTTCATCTCAGCCATCTGGCGGATCGATTTGTCAAGGATCCCAATGAGGTGGTGAGTGTAGCGCAAAAAGTTCAGGTGACCGTGATGGAGGTGGATGTGGCCAGAAAGCGGATTGGATTGAGTATGAAGTCGGATCCATTTGCTGAGCGAGGTAAAAGTCAGCAAAAGCCTTCCGTGAAAACTCAAAAGGCTGAAGAGTCCCAAGGAAGTATGGCGGATAAGTTAGCCATGCTTAAAGCCCAATTTGGAAAGTAAAGGAAGCTAGCGGATAGGATCATTAGACCACCTCGGAAGGGGTGGTTTTTTGATGAAATGCCTACTCGCACAACTTGTCCCGTCCGAAGCGGCGGATCGGGAGGCGGATGATTATCCAGGGCATTCTCCCGATCAAAGATCGGGACAGGCTACCTGGCTGCAGTAGGCAGGTCTGACCATTAAAAATTTATCTGCACATCCGCTTTCTTACCAGAAAGTTAAGCGAGCTTAAAAATTTTCTAGAAAAGGTTGAAATCTGGAATGCTTCGGTCTTCGGTCATCGGTCTTCCGACCCATTAATCGAAGAGTATTTGGCTGGTGGTGTAATTGCGGACAATCATAAAAATCAAATTATAAACAGCTAAAATCGACCAAATATCTCCTCAATAATTCACTTTATATCTAAAAAAATTCACTTAGTATACTTCAATTTCACTTGCATAATCTTATTCTTTAGCTTTGGCTATAATTCCGGAAGGAAAAAGAAAAAGAACCAAGAGCAAGTAGTTGAAAAGTTGAATCACCCCCATTAAAGTTTGTTTGTTGTTAGAAAGGCCCTGTAATTTCACAGGGTTTTTTCTTTTCCATAAAATAAAGAGTTGGCTGGGGAATAGTGTTTTGGGGTCAATAGTTGTGATAAAAGCCTCTTCCGAGGATTTTATCACAATTATTAGTTATTTCGTTCCTGATACATTTCATTGTACCGATCTTCATCCATTCCTTTGCTGAATCTTCTCAGGTTATAAGTGAAGGACACCATGAAGTAGCGCTGAAGGACGTTGGTTTGGATGTCTTCAATGAAAGTTTCGGTAATATTTCGTCTGACGTTGGCATTTTGGCCCAGAAGGTCATAAGCCATCAAGCTGATCTCTCCACGCTGGTTTTTGAATATTTTCTTACCGATACTCATATTGATCAGGGAGAAATTGTTATTGAATCCAGCATTGAGTCCGGTATTGATCTGATGGTTGAGGTCCAAACGGTAAATGATCCCTTCCCAGATGATCCAGTTGAAATTGACCCGGAAACGCTGCTGAAAAAACTGATTGTTCAGATTCGGATTTAGCGTGTTTTCCACATTGTTGAAGGATGATCTGGACCAAATATTGAAGTCGATTTGGTCACTGATGCTGCTGTTGATGGAGAATCCGCCGCTCAATCGCTGAGAGTTGTTGAATCCGATCAGATCATTGACTTGTCCCGGTCTTCGAGTCACTCCACCCCCCATATTTAGATTCAATTTGGATTTCATGAAGTCTAGAGGCATGCCATAGCTTAGCCAAGATCTCAGGTCCCAGTATCCGTCTAAGTTGACGGGCCGGTTGAGTTGTGATCCTTTTTCCAATACAATTCCATCCTGAATTTCAGTGGTTTCATTGGCAATGAAGGTGCTGTTGCTGATGAAATTGTTGACAAAGGATGAACTGGTAAACAAAAACCAGCTTCTGTCGGTGTCCGGATTTTGGCTACGGAACCTGACCCGAATTTCTTGGGTATAAGACTGATCCAAATCAGGGTTACCTGTCCTCAGTTGCAAGGGGTTGGAGTTGTCTATGACCGGCTGAAGCTGTCGGATTTGAGGTTCGGCAGTTCGGGTATCGTAATCCACCTGAATGTTGGTACTTGGAGAAAATTTATATTCCATTCTTACTGTGGGAAGGATGGCGGTGAATTTTCTGTTCAGATCAAAAGGCCTTGGAAAATCCTGGGTGTTTTCCAGTTTGGCATTTTGATACTGTACCTCTGTCTGAAATTTGAAATTAGTTCCGGTAAATTGGTATCCCAATTCAAACTCCTGAGTAAGGTAGTTGCTCAAAAACACGTTGGATAGGGCGGTATCTAGCATCATGGTACCAGCCTCAAAGTCTCCTCCTTCGACATTGAATACCCGCTGGTCTGAATCATTCGCCCGGTTTCCGATTTCATATTCCGCTTCCAATTGTCCTTTTTCACCTACTTTTTCAGTGAAAGAGATCCCTGTTTCCCATCTCAATCCTTGTCTTTCTCTGCTGGTGCGTTGGTCGATACGTTCGGTTCGGGCCACATCCCCTTCAAAAAACACATTTCTCGCTTTCCGGTCGGAGTCATCAATGTTCCATCCGTTGTGGAGGATGGATCTTAGGGTCAAAGTCCTGCCGGGTTTATCAAATTTGTGGCTGTAGATTAATCGGTTGAAGAAATCAAAATCCTGATAATCTCCGGTGCGCTGATTTTCTACTTGGTTAATGGGAATAGCACCGTTGTTGGTTTCACCAAAGAATGAAGAGTTTTCATTTTCAAATCTGGCAGAGAACCTGGGAATGTACAAGATTCGGTTCTTGGAATTGGGGTTGTATTCCAATCTCAAATTGGCCTGATGTTCATGATTGATTCTGACATCCCGTGCAGTCTCGGTGTAGGTTTGATTTTCCTCATTGGTTGTCACAAAATCTCTTACCCGAGACACAATGCCTACATTTTCGCGATTGGTATAATTGTAACTCCCCGTCACTTTGATTTTTTCTCCCCAAAGATCAGTGTAGTTCATGCCCAATATATTCGTTTTGACAATGCCTTCTTGAGGTCTCCCATCAGCCTGGGAATTGGCATCGCTCGAATAGTTAAGCATATTGACATTGTTTGTCAGACCGGTAAGGGTAATTCTTCGATCTTCATTGAAGATATTGACGCTCGCACCCACCAGGTACCGGTCATCAGTACCAAATCCCGCTGTGGTTTTGCCAAATTGCCCTTTTCTCCGATTGGGTTTGGTGATGATATTGATCGTTTTCAGCCGCTCACCGTCATCAAATCCACTCAATTGTGCTTTTTCACTTTTTTGATCAAAAATCTCAATGCTTTGAATGACTTCAGCGGGCAGATTCTGTAATGCTGCCTGGACATTATTTCCAAAGAAGGGTTTTCCGTCGACCAGGATTTGAGCAATATTTTCACCTTGAGCCTGCAAAACTCCCCCTTCGGATACCACACCGGGTAGTTTTTCGATCAAAACCTGAGCGCTGGCATCCTTCATGGTTTTAAAGGCATCCGCATTGTACATCGTGGTGTCACTTCGTTGAGTCCCCGTGGATCTTCGCGCTGCCACCACGACCTCATTGAGGGCGGTCGCTTCTTCTTTCAGACTTATTTTCCCCAAATCCTGATTGGAGGATACCAAAAGCGTTTTGAAGTAATTTTGGTATCCCAAATATTGAATTTTAAATAGGTACTGTCCTTCTCTGATTCCGGTCAACTCAAACTCTCCATCGATTTCTGTGATCGTCCCTGACACTTGTGAAGAATCAGATACCGTCAATAAAAGTACATTGGCGTAGGGAATGGGGTCTGTTTTTCCATATTCAAAAACTTTCCCTTTGACGGAAAAGGTTTGAGCTGCCAATGGAAGAGAGGATAAAACAAAAAGGATCGCTACTAGGTATTTCATTTTTCAATTATGTGATCGAATGAGGTATTCTGTTTCCTGATTCGGATACTGGTCTTTTTTATTAGTATACAAAGGAACTACGCAAAAGTTCGTGAATCATGGACTTATTAGCTGAGCGGTTTAAAATTCAAATGAACAGCTGCCTTTCATGGAAGTGTGAACCATCCTTAAAATCATCATCCTGTTCTGTCCTGATTTTCAGCTGATTGATTTTTGGTATTTAAGATGACAATTGCTGTCAGAAAATAATGTTTATTTTTTCATCTAATTGATGTTGGTAAAAGTAACATTTCTAACTTAGCACTCGTTAGCAAAAGCAATTATGGAAAGCACTGAAAAAATCAGCATTACTACCAAGACACTCAACTCCGGAAATTGTCAGGTTAAGTTTTTCATTGAAGATGATCGTAGACCTCAATACGGCTATTTGCTGGTCAATGAGCCAAAGTCGGTTGGAGAAATTATCGAAGAAATCAAATCAAGGCTGGAAAGAAGAAAAGAGGAAATGATGAATTTGAATCCTTTCTTTCCTGTTCCGCCTATTGAAGAAGACCATAATTTTTATTTGTTTTCGGCATGAGCTACTTACCTTCCAATCTTCGGTTTTTGCGAAAGCAAAAAGGGATCACGCAAAATGATTTGGCAGATCAATTGGATGTGCAACGTACCATGATCAGCGCGTATGAGGATGGCAGATCCGAGCCAAAATTGGCTACGCTAAAAAAGCTAGCCGAACTTTTGGAAGTAGGGTTGGAAGAACTTTTGGAGCATGATATTGAAAATCTGGGGAGAAAAGCCATCCAAAAACGAGGAATCAATATTCTGACCATTGCAGCGGATGATTCGGATAGAGAGAATATCACCTTGGTAGGGCAAAAAGCATCGGCCGGGTATCTCAATGGCTTTGCGGATCCGGAATACATGGAAACACTGCCCCAATTTCACCTTCCTAACCTTTCCCGACAGGCTACCTACCGGGCATTCGAATTGGCAGGAGATTCCATGTTGCCTTTGATCCCGGGGACCATAGTGATCGGCGCCTATGTGGAGCAACTCCATCAAATCAAAAGCGGAAGGACTTACATTCTGGTCACACAAACAGAGGGCGTTGTGTATAAGCGGGTTTTCAATTACCTGGAAGAAAATGGCAAACTTTTTTTGGCCTCAGACAATGAGCATTACAAACCTTACGAAGTGAGAGGAGAAGATGTCTTGGAAGTTTGGGAAGCCAAGGCGTTTATAAGTACCGACTTTCCCAATCCGGGGGACAAAAAAAAGCCACTGACTCTGGAAGATCTGGGAGAAATGATCAAAGATATTCAGGAAGATTTGAGAAAAATCAAGGGTTAGTTTTTAACCAAATAGGCTGGGCTGGTTTGCTGTCCGGCGTAGGTTTGACCCAGCCAGGTTTTGCCCTGATCTTCGGAGTAAAAAGAAAATCCGAATGTTTCAGGATTGTCTTTCATGATGAACTTGTCCGAAATTAAATATCCGTCCTGAAAGTACCCAGATCCACTTCCTACATGGACATTGAAAAGGTAATAGTTAAAAGTAAACCGTGCTCCTTCTTGAACAATTTGGAAGTAGCCGGACCGGATATCGTTTTCATAAAGCCACCACTTTCCACCAAATTCAAAAGGAGTTTCTTTGAGCGTGAGTGAATTGTAGATTTCTGTACCATTTGGATTGACGACCCTAGGATCTGCCTGAGATCCTTGTCCTGAATTGGAGGGTTTACTTTCCTGGTCGGGAATTATATTTTCCGGATCGACTACGATTGATTCTTCTTGCGTAGGATAATCTATTGATGGCTCCAAAGGATACTCCTCCGGATTGCATAATCCGACCAGCAAAAGAAAACCAACAAAACTTCCCAAGACCCAAAGGTAATTTTTGGCCCACCAGGATTTGGGTTTTGGTGGTAATGGAGGTCTGCTTGTGTTTTGAAAATTGCCCGTGTTCAAAACAGTTTCTTTTTTCTTTGGAGGGACAATTTTCTCCAAAACCTTGATTAGTTCGCCTACATCGTAATTCCACCGGCTAGAGCTGATTTCTTGGGCATGTTTTAGTGAGAGTTCACGTAAGTCTTCCGGCAAACTTTCGGAATCGGGCATTTGTGCGCCGTTGACCAAAATCGGAATCACGCGAATATTTTTGTGTAATGCCAGTCCAATTTCTTTTCGAACCCAGTCGTTGGTTTTTTGAATTCTTGGCTTGCCTTCCCCGTCGGTGATCTTTAGCCAATGCGGGCCGATCATGGCTAAAAGTATTTTACTTTCGGTCAAAGCCTTAGAAATCGACTCATCGAAGTTGAGTCCGGCTTCCAGTGTTTCGACATCATAAAAGATGTTTTCTGCACCAAAAATCTGCTCTAGCTTATCTTTGAGTCGTCCCGATTCTCCTGAGGTATCCTCCCGACGGTAACTGATAAAAATTTTTCCTGCGCTCATAAAAAAAACCTGATTAAGTTCCACTTAAAGGTAACTAAATCAGGTTCTTAAATGCAAGAGGTTACTTTAACCTTCGATCAGAGTCTGAAATCCTGATCGGATCTTGGTCACTGCATCAAAAGAAGGGTCAATATTGACGACTCCTTTTCCCAGTTCGTGCCAAAATCCGTCTCCACAATCGATATAGGCCCCTCGCTTTTTGCCGGGTTCTTCTTTGGCTAGTTCGTAATGATAGTCCGGGGTAAATACTACTTTCATCAGCTGAATGGCATACTCCCAATGGATGGTTCGGCTTTTTCCGGCTTTTTCAAAAATGACTTCCCGATTGGAAAAATGGACCGTAAGGCTGCAATCAGTCGTCAGATCATTTTCGACCAGGCGATAGTGTACTGTGAGCGGAAGCTCTTTTTTGACCGTCTCATAGATCGCCTGAATCAGGTCTTGAGCCATCAGCTGCCATTCCTCTTGATTAGCCGGAATCTTCACTCCTTCATCTTTGCCTTTTTCAATAGGAGTGACGGTGATTCCTCCTTCATCTATGTCTTTGTTGGTCCATCGGGTGGTGGCAAAGAGATCCTGTATAGGATGGATCCAAACCGAGTTTAACTTTCCGTGATAGCTGTAATCATCGTTAAGAGTAAATCCCTCATCGAGGATTTCCTGCTCGCTGAGTTCCTCCCGCTCGGTGTAATGCAGGTCTAGTTTAACCTCCAAATTATCCTTTCCCCAGTCGAGGGCAAGTCTGAACACATGACTGTAGGGGGGAGGAACAATACCTGAATCGTATTCAAGGATAATTCCTGTTAGGGAGGATTTGGAAGTATTCATTTTCATAGCAGTTGCAAAAGTATGGTTTTTCGGGCAATTAAGTGGTTATTTTGCACCCCAAAGGACCTACTATGGAAGAAGTACTGGATCGGATCAGCGCTGAGATTTACCAAAATTCCTATGTGATCATCGATGATTTTGTGGATGAGGAGTTTAGAAAAGCCTTGCTGAAGGAGCAAACCGAGTTATTGGAAAAGGGAATGTTCCGTCATGCAGCAGTGGGCCAAGGCGGACAAAAGAAGGTGCGAACCGAGATCCGAAGTGATGAAGTTCTCTGGATGGATCAGGATAATCTCAGTCCACTTCAGGCTGCCTATTGGGAAAAAATCGAGCAAATCCGCCAAGTACTGAATCAGCGATGCTTTTTAGGATTGCGCTCGTTTGAAGGACATTTTGCCCGATATCCGATTGGGTCATTTTATAAGAAGCATTTGGACCAGTTTCATGCAGTGCCTCATCGGGTAGTCACGGTGATTTTATACCTGAATGATTCTTGGTCAGCCGAGGATGAGGGAGCACTTCGGATGTACTTTCCTCAGGAAGACGGTTCTGAACGTATCGCGGATGTACTTCCTTTAGGCGGGAGATTGGTCGTATTTCTGAGTGCCGAGATCCCTCATGAGGTACTTCCGACTAAAAAAGAACGGATCTCCATCACAGGTTGGCTGAGAAATATTGATTAGCGAAGATTGATCTCTATTCGTTTTGATTCTGACTGAAGTTCAAAAGCAGCTTTTTCAAAACTTGGGGGACTGAAATACACTTTGGGATTATTGGAGAAGCCGAATTTTTCTGTTGGGTATCCTACGGCATTGGTGGTGAGTTTGCCGTCGTTGTCCTCATCGTGAATCACCGAAACCGCATATTTTCCCGGAGGAAGGTCAGTTACAGAAAGGAGGCCGGACTTGTTTTTTGGTGAAATGGAAAGGCTTTTGAGTGCTTTAGTAGGTTGGTCCGGAAAGCCGGTTTCCTTTGAAAAAATCAACACCCTGATCATTCCTTTATCGGATTTGGCTTGATTGATTTGAATTTCCAGCTTGGGATTGTCTGGATTCAGAACTAATACAGAAAGCGAAAAGAAAAGGACTTGAATGAGAGGAATCATAGCGTATTAAAGGTTGCCAAACGGTTTATTTTTCCGCTTTCTGTTCGGACAAATTTCGGGCTGAAATAGATTTTTTTGGGGAGTTCGTATTTACCCAATACATCTGACAGCCGCTCTTTGAGAATTTTTACACGGCTGCTGCTTTCTAGGGTTTCCAAAAACAGCACCAGTTTTTCTCCGAGGGCATCCTCTTTTTCTCCGATAAAGAAAAAGGAAATTCCGGGGAAAAGCTCTTGGATAACTTCCTCCGCCTTTTGCTCGATCAGTTCAGGGAAAAGCTTGATTCCTCCCGAATTGACCACAAAATCCACCCTCCCCAGCCAAACAAATGATGTTTCTGACCGAAGTTCAATCAGGTCGTTGGTTTGAATGGGGGAAGGGCCGCTCATTTCGGATTTAATCCAAAGCGCACCTCGGGAATCCTGGCCGATTTCCACTCCGGGAAGAGTTTGATAAAGCAGTTCTTTATTTCCGATTTCAGCTAATGCGATGTGAGATACTGTCTCGGTCATTCCGAAGGTCTGCCACGCTTTGATTCCGTTTTCCACCAAATTGGCTTTCAACTTCGAAGAAATTGGAGCGCCCCCGATGATCAGCTGTTGGATGGATTTTAGTTTTTGAAGGCTTCGCTCATCTTTCAAGGATGCCTGCACTTGCAAGGGAACCATCGCTACAAAATCAAAATCTCCGTCGACACCGCTCAGCGGGTTGGAACTTGGCTCCACCAAATGGATTTCGCTGTTCCAAACCATCGCTCTCACCAGCATCATTTTTCCGGCGATATAGGCCGGATTGAGGCAACAAAGAAGTTTTGAATCCGAGTCAGTTTTAAAAAAGGATCCTGTCCCCTTTGCACTTGCCTCTATTTGAAGCCTAGAAATGCTGATTTGCTTTGGAATTCCTGTGGAGCCGGAAGTGGATTGGGAAAAGGTTTTTTCTCCTTCCAAAAATCTTTTGCAAAATGAAAAGGCAGCCTGAGCAAACTCCGGCAAATCATTTGGATTTACCTCAAAATCCTCTGCTTTTGAATAGACTTGATTCTCAAAATGGAGTCGAAACATCGAGTTGGAAGCGGTTAGAAAGCGTTTATCCAAGTAACAAATTCCGCAGGAGAGGGTTAACTTGCACAAAAATGTGATTTTTAAACCAAACGATCATGATCAACTGGATTACTGCCAAAGAATACGAAGATATCACCTACAAAAAATGCAATGGCGTGGCTCGAATCGCCTTCAATCGCCCTGAAGTCCGAAATGCCTTTCGTCCAAAAACCACTGCCGAACTTTATGATGCCTTTTACGATGCGCAAGAAGATACTTCTATCGGAGTGATTTTGCTGTCCGGGGAAGGACCATCTCCGAAAGATGGTGGATGGGCTTTTTGCTCGGGAGGTGATCAGCGTGCAAGAGGTCATCAAGGCTACGTGGGTGAGGATGGATACCATCGCTTGAATATCCTAGAGGTGCAGCGTCTGATTCGCTTTATGCCAAAGGTCGTGATCGCGGTGGTTCCGGGTTGGGCAGTGGGAGGAGGGCACAGTTTGCATGTGGTGTGTGACCTGACTTTGGCGAGCAAGGAGCATGCGATTTTCAAGCAGACCGATGCTGATGTGACAAGCTTTGACGGGGGGTATGGTTCGGCTTATTTGGCCAAAATGGTCGGACAGAAAAAGGCGAGAGAGATCTTCTTTTTAGGTCGAAATTATTCCGCTCAGGATGCGCTTGATATGGGTATGGTCAATGCCGTGATCCCTCATGTCGAATTGGAAGATACGGCCTATGAATGGGCTCAGGAGATTCTCGCCAAGTCACCGACTTCGATCAAGATGTTGAAGTTCGCGATGAACCTAACCGACGACGGAATGGTCGGTCAGCAGGTCTTCGCAGGCGAGGCAACGCGTCTGGCTTACATGACCGAAGAAGCAAAAGAAGGGCGTAATGCATTTCTTGAAAAGCGGAAGCCCAATTTTAAGGATATCAAGTGGATACCGTAATTTAATTCAAGTAAAAAAAGAGGCTGAATTCGAAAAATTCAGCCTTTTTTTTATTTATTGACCCTCTTTTCTGACAGTAGGATTTTGCTCAAGTTTCACCCAAAAACCTTCCTCAAAATATACTCAATGGCCCTTGCCGCGAGCCTTGCCGTCGCATTGTCCTGATCATATTTAGGGTTGAGTTCGACCACATCCAAGCTGATCAATTTTTTGCTTTTGGCGATCAGTTCAAAGACCTTGAAAGCAATCTGAGGATTAAAACCCATGGGTGAGGGAGCCGATACTCCTGGAGCGAAAGCGGAGGAAAATCCATCCAGATCAATGCTCAGATACACCTTGTTGACGGAGTCCAAAAACCAAATGATTTGTTCCTCGATGTACTCCCAATTGTTGAGTCGGAAGTCCTCCATGACCAGGTATCGCGCGTTGAGTTTTTCGGCTGTTTGGAAAAGTGATTTGGGGTTGGCTGCCCGTTGAATTCCCAAGGCCAAGTAATGGAAATTGTCCGGAAATTCTTGGGCCAACTGAAGGAAAGGCGAACCAGAGTGGGCTTTTCCATCTGCCAAGGGTCTCAGGTCAAAGTGTGCATCCAAATTGATGATCCCCAGTTTTTCACCTTTTTCAGAAATGTATTGCTGCACTCCTCGGCCGTGGGCATAGGCTAAGTCATGACCGCCTCCAATCAGGACAGGGAAGTGGTGGCTTTTAAGCAGATCAAGGGTGATTTGAGAGATAGCCACATGTGAGGCCTCCAAATCTTGATTAATGGTGAAAATATCTCCGTAATCCAGAAGCGGTAGATTTTCGGGAAGATGATAGGCCACCGAACCCAGCATTTTACGGATAGCGGCAGGACCTTCTAAGGTTCCGAGACGGCCTTGATTTCGGATCACACCTTCTTCACCTGCATAGCCAAGTATTCCCACTTTCTTTCCCGTGGTTTGAACAAGGTTCAAGTTGGAGATGGTTTGTACCGCTTGATGCCAATAGTCGAGTTGATCGGATTTTCGACCGGACCAATGATAGGGAGAAGGGTTTTGGTGAAGGTTCATAGGGCTTCGATTTGAGTCTTTTGGTTTTTACTCTAACTTAGGGAAACTTGTTTGTTAATTTTGTATACTACAGTATAAAAGCCATGAAGCCTTACCGAATTCCTGAGAAAGAGAATATTGATGTCTCGGCATTTCGAGAGCCTGATGCCACTTTTTCCGGATATACCTATGCAGATTATTTGAACTGGGATTTCGAAGAAATAGTGGAGTTGATCAAAGGGAAAATGTTTGCCAAAGCTGCTGCTCCGAGTAGAAGACATCAAGCCGTGTCTGGGAATGTATTTTCACTTTTTCACACATTTTTGAAAGGACACCCTTGTAAGGTTTATTCTGCCCCTTTTGATGTCAGATTTTCAAAAGATCCGGATTTTAAAATCATTGATTCGGTAGTTCAGCCAGATATTTCAGTGATCTGTGATCAGTCCAAATTGGATGAAAAAGGCTGTTTAGGTGCCCCGGACTTGATTGTGGAAATCCTTTCTCCGAGCAATAGTCAGGTAGAACTTCAAAACAAATATGAGCTCTATCAGGAGTTTGGAGTGAAGGAATATTGGATTATTCACCCTGTAGAAAATACCCTTCAGATCAATATTTTGGTGAATGGGGTCTATCAGCCTTCGCGCCTTTTTACAACTGGTCAAAAAGTAACCTCCACCGTACTTCCCGGATTTGAATTGGCTTTGGAGGAGGTTTTTGAGGAAAGTTGAAAGAACTTTTCCAAAGTTCAAAACTTTGGAAAAATTTTAGGTAACTAAACCGGTTTGAAGATTTTAGATCTCTATTTCTCTCGAGCCAAGGTCTCTTGAGCTATGATGAATAGTCAAAATATCAATCTGAGTTTCATGGATTACTTTGTATATGATAATGTATGACCCAACCACCAGTTGCCGGATATCTTTAAGATTGAAAAATGTAACTATTTGGCCAGAATAAGGGTATCTCTTAAGAATTTGGGTTCTTTCTTTGATTCTTTGAACTTGAATTTTCGCATATTTTTTTGAATCCCTACTGATGTATAGGGCGATTTCTTTCAAATTTGAAACACCTTGATCAGTCCATTTTATTTGAACTATTTTTCTATTTCACTGTCTAGTTCTTTTTCAGAAATGACTTTTCCCTCTTCTGAGTCTTTTAGCCCTTTTTCAATCTTTTGAATTAGGATTAACTGGTCAACTAATTCGTCTAAAGTGAATTCTTCTGGTAGTTTTTCAAGTTGTTTGACAACCTT
This sequence comes from Algoriphagus aquaeductus, assembly GCF_003253485.1. Taxonomy (GTDB): domain Bacteria; phylum Bacteroidota; class Bacteroidia; order Cytophagales; family Cyclobacteriaceae; genus Algoriphagus; species Algoriphagus aquaeductus. The sequence continues at coordinate 106,842 of NZ_QKTX01000009.1, forward strand.
GGCTTTCGTCAGCATAGAATTGATATTTAATCAAATATATCGATTTAAACTTTTTGATTTTGTTTCCTCAGAAATCCAAATTGAAAAGTAGCTCCTCATCCACTAATTCCGGAACTGTCACTTTCAATCCCGGAGTCCTGTCCATTTCCCGCCGAATCGCTTCCATCGAACCCGAATTTCTCGCCCAAGCTCTTCGGGCTATCCCATTATTAACATCGTAGAAAAGCATGTTTTTGAGTCTTCTCTCCGCTTCTTGACTTCCGTCCAAAACCAGCCCAAATCCACCATTGATCACTTCACCCCAACCGACTCCGCCACCATTGTGAATGGATACCCAAGTCGCTCCACGGAAACTGTCTCCAATCACATTGTGGATGGCCATATCGGCAGTAAACCGGCTCCCATCGTAGATGTTACTCGTTTCCCGATAAGGGGAATCGGTTCCGCTCACGTCATGATGATCTCTGCCCAAGACAATCGGGGCTGAGATTTCACCGGATACAATGGCTTGATTGAAAGCATCTGCGATTTTTGCCCTTCCCTCTGCATCAGCATAGAGGATTCGAGCTTTTGAACCCACCACCAATTTGTTTTTCTCAGCTTCCTCAATCCAGGTGAGGTTATCCTCCATTTGTTGAGAAATGGATGCAGGGGCATTTATCATTAGTTCCTTCAATACCGAAGCAGCAATCTGATCGGTTTTTCGTAGATCCTCGGCTTTTCCGGAAGTACATACCCATCGGAATGGCCCGAATCCGTAATCAAAGCACATCGGCCCCAAAATGTCCTGCACATAGCTTGGGTAACGGAAATCAATTCCGTTTTCGGCCATAACCTCAGCACCGGCCCTTGAGGCTTCGAGCAAAAAGGCATTTCCATAATCAAAAAAGTAAGTTCCTTTGGCTGCGTGCCGATTGATTGCGGAGGCTTGTCTGCGTAGGGATTCTTGAACTCTTTCTTTGAAGGCTCCCGGATTTTCCGCCATCAGTTGATTAGATTCTTCAAAAGAAAGCCCAACGGGATAGTATCCACCTGCCCAAGGATTATGCAAAGAAGTTTGATCTGACCCGAGTTCAATAAGAATATCTTCCGAATCAAATCGCTCCCAAACCTCTACTACATTGCCCAAGAAGGCAATGGAAACCACTTCTTCTTGAGCTTTTGCTTGCTTTACCCTTTCAACCAATTGATCCAAGTCTTCGATCAATTCATCTACCCAACCTTGTTCGAAGCGTTTTCGGGCAGCAGCGGGATTGACCTCCGCACATATGGTCACACAACCCGCAATATTCCCTGCCTTGGGCTGTGCGCCACTCATTCCACCCAGTCCGGCTGTGAGGAAAAGCTTCCCTTTGGAAGATTGACCGGGTCCCAATTTTTTGCGAAAAGCATTCATGACGGTAATGGTGGTGCCGTGGACGATTCCCTGAGGACCGATATACATGTATGAACCCGCCGTCATCTGACCATATTGGGTGACGCCGAGGGCGTTGAATCGCTCCCAATCATCGGGTTTGGAGTAATTTGGGATCATCATGCCATTGGTGACGATGACTCGTGGTGCCTCTGGAGAAGAGGGAAAAAGCCCCATAGGGTGGCCAGAATACATGTGAAGCGTTTGCTCGTCGGTCATTTCCGCGAGGTATTTCATGGTCAGGAGATACTGCGCCCAATTTTGAAAAACGGCTCCGTTTCCTCCGTAAGTGATCAGTTCCTCGGGATGTTGTGCAACAGCAGGATCAAGGTTGTTTTGGATCATCAGCATAATCGCTGCGGCCTGTTTGGATTTGGCAGGATATTCCGAGATAGTTCTCGCATACATCTCATAATCCGGCATGAAGCGATACATGTAGATGCGGCCGTATGCCTTCAGTTCGTCTAAAAATTCAATAGCCAATTCGGAATGCCATTTTCTTGGAAAATAGCGTAAGGCATTCATTAGAGCCAGTTTTTTCTCTTCTGGAGTAAGAATATCCTTCCGCTTTGGTGCATGCGAAATAGCAGGATTCCTTCCCTTCTTGGGAGGTAAAACTGCAGGGATTCCTTGTATAATTTGATCTTGAAAAGACATGGTATTTACGATTTTTGAATTACGATTAACGACATTCTTGCGGTTCTTTACCCAAGAAAAGAAAGTAATATGCTGTTATTATTCTCATCGGACATCGGTCATCCGACACCGGACATCAAAGCTTAACAACCTCCTTGCTCCCTTTCTTCCACACTTCCACCGGCTTCATCTTCCCCTGCTGGTATAAAATCTCCCGATAATCCGAAGTTGGAAAAAGGATAAAATCAGCCAATTGACCAGTGCTTAATTTTCCTCGATCATTCAATCCCAAGGCAGCCGCTGCTCGGAAAGTAATTCCTGCCAAGACCTCTGCGGTGCTGAGTTTTTCGAATGTGGCCAAAATGGAAGACTGCGCCAGCAAGTCTCCCATCGGGGCCGAACCCGGGTTCCAGTCGGAGGCTATGGTCAATGCAGCACCTTGGTCTAGTAGTTTTCGGGCGGGAGTAAAGGCACAACCTAATCCAATGGAAGCACCTGGAAGAGCGACAGCAATGGTGTTTGATTGGGCTAAAAGTTTGATTTCTTCGTCTCCGGAGGCTTCCAAGTGATCAGCCGACCGAGCACCAAATTCAACGGCAACTTTTGATCCACCTTTTGAAAATTGATCTGCATGAACTGTAAGGTCAAAGCCTAGCTCTTTTGCATGTTGGAAATAGGGGGCGATTTCTTCAGGGGAAAAAGCGCTTTTCTCCACGAAGGCATCAATTCGGTTGGTCAGCTTTTCTTTTTTCAGAATGGGGAAAAGCTCGTTTGAAATCATTGACAAATACTCCGAATTCGAACTTGAAAAATCCTTTGGCTTCATGTGCGCAGCGAGGCAGGTAGAGACCAAATCGGCTGAAGTGGATCGATTTGCCTCTTGAATCGCCCGAAGCATTTTCAGTTCTTCCTCGATAGAAAGTCCATACCCACTTTTCACTTCGATGGTTGTCACTCCTTCGGAAAGGTGTCGATTGGCATGATTAGCAGTAATTTTAGCCAATTCGGATGGGCTGAGTTTTCGGGTTTGGGTCACCGTATCCCAGATTCCACCTCCGGCTTGGGCGATCTCGAGGTAGGTTTTTCCCGCATTTCGCATCGCAAAATCCTTGGCTCTCGATCCTCCAAAGCAGATGTGGGTGTGGCAATCTACCATTCCGGGTAGGACCACAAAATCGCCTTTTAACTCAAAAATCTCAGCTTCTGGAAATGCTTTGAAAAGGCTTTCCCACTTCCCAACCTGAAGGATTTTTTCTCCCTCGATCAGGATACCTGCCTGCTCGATAATCTCCAATTGATCGTCTATCAAAGCTCCATTGACCGGGAGGTGGTCCAAGGTCAAAACTTGGGAAATTGGGCCGATTAGTTTTAGCTTTTTCATGTTTTTTTGTTTCCCACAGATTTTCTCAGAAAAAATCACAGATAGCCACTGATTTAAAATCCGTGAAGATCTGTGGCTTTTTCTGTGTGAATCTGTGGGGGATTTTAATAGTTAAAAATCTCACTCCACTCCGTTTCGAAAGCCAATCCTTCCTGATCGGCCACCTTTTTGGCTAGACTTACCAACTCTCCGCTTTTCACCAACTCAATGGCTGTCTCCATATCTTCGTACAAGATCCGATCAGAAACCACCGGATCAATAGCCTTTCTCACTCGCTCGTAAATAGCTGTCATGATTTTTCCGGACTTCAATGGTGCGTGGTAGTCCATGGCCTGTGCCGCATAGAATAACTCGATTCCAAGGATTTTTTCCACGTTTTCGATTACTCGAAGTGCCTTTCTGGCACTGATACTTCCCATGCTGACATGATCTTCCTGACCCAATGAAGTGGGAATAGAATCAGCCGAAGCAGGAAAGCAAAGACCTTTATTCTCTGAAGCCAAAGCCGCTGTGGTGTACTGAGGGATCATCAATCCAGAGTTCAGGCCGGTTTCTTTGAGCAAAAGTTTGGGAACTCCCGGGGTATCCCCTTCGATGGAGAGATAGATTCGACGGTCTGCAATATTCCCGATTTCCGAAGCCGCAAGAGTTGCATAGTCCAAGGGTAATGCAATGGGCTGTCCGTGAAAGTGGCCTCCGGAAATAGTGTGCGTTTCATCAAAAACCACCGGATTGTCTGTCACCGAATTGATTTCAATTTCAAGTGTTTCCTTCAGATGAAGGTATGCATTCCAACTTGCCCCGTGTACCTGTGGCATGCATCGAAGGGAATAAGGATCCTGAACCCGCGCACAATGCAGATGCGAGGCAACGATTTCTGAGTCTTTCAATAGATTCAGGATGGTCTGTGCCACGTGTTTGTTGCCTGAATAGGGCCGGAGTTGATGGAGTTCGGGAGAAAAGGGTTTGACCGAACCCATCAACCCCTCAATCATCATGGCGCCCGTGATGTTGGCATGTGTGAGGAGATTGTGCAGTCGCTCTACTACTTTTACTCCATGAGCAGCCATGAATTGGGTTCCGTTTATTAAAGCCAAACCTTCCTTGGGTCCAAGGTGGAGTGGTTTTTTGTCGAATTGAGCCAAGACCGTGTCCATCCGTTCCAATTTTTCATTGAAAAAGACTTTACCCAAACCGATCAAGGGCAAAAATAAATGGGAAAGAGGAGCCAAATCTCCAGATGCTCCCACGGAGCCCTGAATGGGAACTACCGGAATGATGTCATTCTCCAGCATCCATATAATCCGCTCGACAGTTTCTATACGGATTCCAGAAAACCCCTGTGCCAAGGCATGGATTTTCAGTACCAACATCAGTTTCGAAATTTCCAGATCTACGGGTTCCCCGACTCCGACCGCATGGCTTTTCAGGAGATTTTCCTGAAGGGTTTTAGTGTCTGCTGCCGAGATTTTGGTGGTGCAAAGCGGACCAAAGCCTGTATTGATTCCATAGACGATGGCTTCGCCTTGGGCGATTTTTTCTACAGCCTGGGCGGAATCTTTGATTTTTTGTAAAGTTTCATGACTCAGGATGCCTTTGATCTCTTTTCTTGCCAATCCAAGTGCGAGTGAAGCGGTGAGCGTGTCTTGTCCGTAGTGGAAGGTTTTCATGGGTATTGTAACCTTTGGGGTTTTTAAAACCCCGAAGGTTTTGATTTAATGTTCAAAATCTTAATTATGGAAACCTTCGAGGTCTTTAAGACCTCAAAGGTTGTGTAAAATTACCCCTTTGGTTTGATGCTTTTTGATACTATTATTGTCAATAAATGATAACTACAAGGTATTAATGGAACTGAGACATCTGAGTTATTTCCAAGCAGTGGCAGAGGAATTGAACTATCGGAAAGCAGCCGAGCGGTTGTTTATCTCTCAACCCGGGCTAAGTCGGCAGATCAAGCAGTTGGAGGAAGAGTTGGGCGTGCAGCTATTTGAGCGGGATAAAAAACATGTGGAATTGACTGTTGCAGGGGCTTATCTGAAAGAAGAAGTGGATTTTGTCCTGAATCATTTGGAAAGCACGAAGCAGCAGTTGTTGGAAATTGCTGAGGGCAGAGAAGGAGAGTTGCGAATCGGATTTTTGGGTTCGGCTTCCAATCAGGTGCTCCCTGATTTATTGAAAAAACTCAGCCTGAATTTTCCAAAAATCACTACAAGCCTGGAAGAACTGAGCAATCAGACCCAAGTAGAGATGATCCAAAAGGATAAGTTGGACTTGGGCTTTGTGCGATTGGCATCGGTGCCGGAGGACTTGGAGATGAAACCGGTTTTTCGGGATACGTTTTCTTTGGTGGTTCCCGCAGATCATCCCATTCAGTCCAAGGATTTCAAAAGTGTAGGCCAATTTGCCACTGAGCCGTTTATCCTTTTTTCGTCCGATTACTCCAATTATTACTACGAGCAGATCATGGGGATTTGTCGGGATGCGGGATTTATGCCGAAGATCAAACACAAATCCGTGCATGCTTTGACCATTTTCCGATTGGTGGAAAATGGATTGGGAATTGCCATTGTACCCACGTCCTTAAAAGAAGGATATGAGTTGAAGGTTCGTTTTATGGAGATTCCGGAAATCTCCCAGTTTACGGAACTGTCAGTGATTTGGAAGCCAGAAAATCGTAATCCGGTTTTGGGAAAGGTATTCTCTTTATTCAGTTGATTTTCCAACCAATTTTTGAGATTTCATTTCGGTTTAATCTTTCAATTATTCAATTTCCCAATCTTTAAATCCTTAAGGATTCTCCTATTTTCAATCCAAAATTAAATGCCGTCCAAATGTCGGGTCAATTCCGCCCTCGTTTCGGCCTTTCAAAAAATCTAATCTGAGATCTTGCCATGGTTAAATCAAACTCACAATTCACAATGAAGCAACCAGAATTGGGCAAGAAAATCTCAGAACTGAGAAAAGCCAAAGGGCTCACGCAAGAGGAACTCGTCGAAAAATGCAACCTGAATGTCCGCACCATTCAGCGGATCGAAGCAGGAGAAGTGACTCCGAGAAGTTACACGGTCAAGGCGCTCTTTGAGGCTTTGGATTATCAATGGGAAGAAATCAGAACCGGATTTGCGGATGAGGAAAAGAAAATCCCGGGATATCTTTATCTGGCGTTTGCAGCTGGAGTACTTTATTTTTTCCTCGCCTTTTTTGAGATCGGTTGGGAATATGAATGGATAGAGCAGGGAAATGTTGAAAACCCATCTGCCTTTGCTTGGATCAAGGTCGGCACCTTTTTGACCTATATCGCCTTTTTGGGCGGTTGGATTGCCTTGATGAAGTTTTTTCCCAACCCATTTCTGAAGATTGCCCTCTGGGTGATGATGGGAATGAATGTGATTTGGTATCCGGTGGATCTATTTGCGCTTTTTTCAGATGGCTTGGACATCCAAGATTATTACTTGGTGAAGTTGAGTTCTTTTGGATTCGGCTATGCACTGATGGGGGCGGGCTACTTGATGTACAAAAAATTGTGGTCTCATATTCCGCAAGTTATCGGTGCCTTGGGAGTCATCGCAGGGATTTTGGTTTTCTCCGGAATCGGCGTGATTTTCGGCTTAATTCCGCTGACTTTATTCGAGATCGGTCAGTTGGGATTGATGATTTGGGCTATCAACAACCTCGGGAGAAGCAGTTCTCCCGATAGTTTTTAAAGTTTTCTGACCATGAAGAGAATTAAGATTCTGATTTTTTCAAAGGGCTCCGAGATTCCAAAAATTCTCTAATCCTCAACTCCGCTTTTTCTTGATTGCCCAAACGAGGTCAAAGCAAGTTTTTTTATTCTGATCTTTTCTCGTCTTTTGGATAGCTGTCATTGAAACATGCCTTATTTCAGAGTTTCACCTATAAAAAGAAGAAAAAGGTATGGCAAACCATTATTCTAATCCAATGTAATTACCAGATTTGGATTTGCTTTTTTAAGCTCATTTACATCGGTTGAGTCTACCTTGTTTCCAAAAAGCGCTAAATACTTCAGGTTTTTTAGTTCTTTGAGTTTGCCAATCTCTTTCGAAATGGCCAGTTTATTCATTGCCAAGTTCAAACTGTCGAGATGCTGAAGTTGACCAAAATTGTCGGGCAGTTCTTTTAAATCAAGGCCGACCAGTCCGAGATTTTGAAGATTCGTCAGCGCTCCAAGTTCTTTTGGTAATTTTCGAAAGGGAGGAACTTCAGTCATTTGCTCCAGCTCGCTCGCTGGGGGATAAACAGCCCAGCCTCCCGTGCTGTCCTTGGTGATGTACAAGGACTTTGCCTTTTTCAATTTGCCAATTTCGCTGGGTACACTGTCAAGATTAAATTGACTCAGGTAGATCACTGCAATTTCTTTGTTGGCAAAGCTGTCAAACAGCTCCGTTTCCTTTTCAGTAGTGGTGCAGCCAATCACTAAGACCGTCAGTGCTATAATTAAGTGTCTCATTTTTCTTGAATTGCTCTTTTAATGTGCGTTTTCACCTGCTTCAGGATCTCCGCATTTTTCGGACTGGAAGATTCTATTTCCAGGATTTTGGGTTTAAGACTTGGCTCGTAAAAGTTAGTCAGGGCTTTTTCCAATTCCTCCTGATTTTTTATCAACTGGTATTCAAAACCAAACTCTGCCGCTAAATGGAATGCATTGAGTTTTTGTCTGGTTTCAAAAAACTCTTCCAATTCCGGCTGCTTGGCTGGGCCTTCGATCAGTCGGAATATTCCCCCGGCATGATTGTTCAGCATCACGATTCGCAGGTTAGGCATAGCGTAGTTGTGCCAAAAGGCATTTCTGTCGTAGAAAAACGCCATATCTCCCGTGATCAAGGTTACCGGTTCTTTGGTGGTAAACGTGCATCCCACAGCCGTACTGTTGCTCCCGTCTATGCCGCTCGTACCTCGGTTGCAGATGATCTCCTGATTTCGTTTCCCGAGAAAATTCACATAGCGCACCGCCATGGAATTGGCCAAGTGAATTTTGGAAAAGGGAGGAATTTTTTTCAATAGCGTGTGCAAAACTGAATATTCTCCAAATTCCACCGATTCAAAAGCTGGCGGTAAAGCGGCCTGAACTTTTTTCTCCAAACTCATCCATGCTTTCGCAAATTCACTTTCCTGAGTAGGTAGGTTTTGGGCAAGCCAAGTGAAAAAGCCTAAGGGAGAACAAGCCAAAATCCGGGTCAAGTGCTGAAAGGTGTCTTTGGCCTGACCATCGGGCTGAATATGCCAATGGGATATTGCCTGCTTTCTGAGAAATTGCTTTAATGACTTCGAAATCAGCGATTTGCCAAATGAAATCACCAGATCCGGCGCCAATTCCCCGGGAAGATTTTCATTACCCAACCAATGATCATGAAGGCAAATGCTCTGCTCACCCTGAAGATTGGAAATGGTATCGGCCACGACCACCACGTTTTGGTTTTTGGAAAGCTGATCCAGTAAGGATTGAAGTGACGGATTCGGTTTTTGCTGACCAGGGATGATCATCAAGCGCTTCACCTCCTGAAGGCGGTTTTTGATGTGCTTCAGACTTTCCTCACTCAGTTGGGGCTGGCTGGTAACTGTGGTAAACTCTCGGGGTATTTCAGGGTATTCAAATTTTTCACCCTCGATAGGATAAAATGGCTCCCGAAGCGGAATATTGATGTGAACAGGTCCAGCAGGAAATTGCCTGCTTAAGTTGATGGCTTCATTGACTATTCTGCCGGCATGCCAAACCTGGTCCTTTTGTTCAAAGGAATCCGGAAACCGGAAGGTCTTCTTGACATGTTTGCCGTAAACTTCCTCCTGAAAAATCGTTTGCCCATCCCACTGATCGATCCACTCAGCTGGTCGATCCGCAGTCAAAACCAATAAAGGAATCTGCTGAAAGAATGCCTCTGAAACCGCAGGAAAGTAATTCAAAGCCGCCGAACCAGAAGTACAAACCAACACCACGGGCTGACCCAATTGCTGGGCCATGCCCAAGGCTATAAACCCCGCAGATCGCTCGTCGGAAATGGTCCGGGAGTGAATCTCGGGATGCCGGACAAAAGCCAAAGTCAAGGGCGCACAGCGTGAACCCGGGGAAAGGATGGCGTTTTGAATTCCTTTTTTGGCACAGATGGCCACCAGATCGAGAATGGGCTGAATGATCAAGCGATTGGGTTTTTGATGAATTTGCCGATGATTTCACACTTCATTTCGGTCTCTTCCCATTCTTTTTCCGGATCGGAATCCTCTGTGACTCCCGCACCGGCGAAGAGAATCACTTCATTTTCCTGGAAATTTGCCGTGCGTAGGTTGACATAAATCGAGGTTTCTGATTCGATATTGACAGGTCCCAGGAATCCTGCAAAAAAGCTTCTGTCAAAGCTTTCATGTTCTTGTAAAAATTCATGGGCCTCTTTTCTGGGCATTCCGCAAACCGCCGAGGTCGGGTGTAATAAGTCGAGCATGACCGACCCCAATTGAGGAAATCCGGTGGCTTTCATATTCACTTTAAAATCCGACCTGAGATGAAGCAGATTTCCGGCCATGACTGTTTTTGGCCCATGTTCTTCATATTCCCTGAGTCGTATTTTCTTAAAGCAATCGACAATGTAGCGGCTGACCAAGGCTTGTTCCTCTATTTCTTTTTGGGTCCAGGCGGCTGACTTCATGGGATTCTCTCCTTTTGCAGGTTGGGTACCGGCAAGGGCCATGGTGTAAAAAAAGTCTCCTTTGGTTTCGATCAGTACTTCCGGAGTCGCTCCCATCCAAGTACCTACCTGTGGGATATGGAAGAAGTTGACAAAGGAATTGGGGTAAGAATGGAGGAGGGTCAAGAAAGTTCTGGCCAAGTCAAATCCTTCAGGCAGGGCTACTTTTTTGGTCCGGGCGGGAACAATTTTTTCCAATTCCCCACGGGAAATGGCATCAATTCCGAGATTGACCAGTTGTAAAAACGCCTCTTTTTCGGTTCCATGTACTGGATTGCTTTTGTCCAATACGGACTTCTGACGCAACAGACTTTCAATCTTCTGAGAATTATTTTGATCAGAATTCAGACTTGATTGGATCCAAATCGGAAGGTCTTCCGAATAAAGTGGCTCAGCTAAATTGAACTTGAAGTATTGACTAGCTCGAATGAAGAAAGCTTTTTTGTCCTCCTGATCTGCGAAAGGATGAACCACGAATCCTTGAGGCAACTCTTCCAAGTTTAGGCCTAACCGAAGTGCGGAATAAGAATCGTCTAAGATAAATTCTAAGGTTTGTGTCTTAGGTTTTCGCCATAGGGCAAAAGAACCACCTGAATTCAATCCATTTAGCAAAAGCAGGTTAACAGCTTCCTCTTGGGCAATCGAAGTAATTGTCTCCGTTAAATTCATTTTTTATCCAAAATCGCCATGGTAATCCGGCTGATGCAGCACAGTTGGTCGGCTTCGTTGTAAATTTTTATTTCCCACACCTGGGTGGATTTACCCAAATGCACCGGTTTGGCAATGCCTCTTACCTTTCCTTCCCTGACTGCTTTGAGATGGTTTGCGTTGATTTCCAAGCCTACACAAACTTGCTTTTCCAAATCCAAGGTCAAAGAAGAGGATACACTTCCCAAGGTCTCTGCCAATGCCACACTGGCACCTCCGTGTAACAAGCCATAGGGTTGGATGGTTCGATGATCTACCGGCATTGTTGCCTCCAGGAAATCGTCCCCGATAGCAGTATACTGGATGCCCAAGTGGTCCACCATGGATTGACGTCTTGGTGTATTCAGTTGCTCTAAGGTGGGTTTGGTAACAAAAACCATTAAAATCTGGGCTAAATGAAGTTTATTTGGGCTTTGGACAAAAATAAAGAAACTTGAACCGAAAAAAAATTTACCTCGTCAGACACGGGCAGACAGATTTTAATCTTCAGGGAGTTGTACAGGGTAGTGGGATAGACGCGCCGATCAATGCGACAGGAAGTGCCCAGGCAGCTGCATTTTTTGAAGCCTATAAGGAAGTTTCCTTTGATCAGATTTATCACACAGCATTGATCAGAACCAAGCAATCTGTTCAGCAATTTATTGACTTGGGAATTCCCACCAGGGCATTGTCAGAACTGAATGAGATTTCATGGGGAGATTACGAGGGTACACCGATGACTCCCGAAGAGGGGGAATACTACCGACATATGCTCCATCAGTGGCAGCAGGGAAATCTGGATTATGCCATCGCAGGCGGGGAAAGTCCCAACACTGTTGCTGTCAGGATGAAGCGGGGAATAAATATTGTCCTTTCCGGACCGGGTGAAACAATCCTGGTTTGCATGCACGGACGTGCGATGAGGATTTTCTTGAGCCTGATTCTAAATACTGACCTAAGGGATATGGATCAGTATGAACACAATAATCTCTGTCTGTATTTATTGGAACAATCTGAAGAAGGGGTATTCGAGGTGAAAAAATTCAATGACCAGGAACATCTCAAGGCATTGAAGCCGATTTAGCGGTTTTTTGTGTTTTCTTTTTTTGAGAGAGTTCCGCTTCGTACATCGCGAGATAAGACTGATAGAGGGATTTGTTTTCAGATAAGTCAAAAAGACGAAAAGCTAAATTTTGGAGTTGAATCTTGGACCCATCTCCAAGGTCAACCAGAAACTCTCCCAAAAAACACTCGTCAAAATCACAGGAGGGGATTTCGATCAGAAGCGCCAATTCGGAATTGCCGTCGTAGGTTTTGGTCGAGAAAAATGATGAAAACTGAGATTCTATTTCCTTTAAGTTAGTCTTATGAGTTCGGAGCTCTTTTACCTTGAAAAGGGCCAAGAAAGTCTTGGAATCAGGATCTTTGCTAAATCCTGTCAGGGAGAGTGTCAAGAGAAATAAAAGTGTTACTAACTTTTTCATAGCTGACAATTTACCAATAAAAGTCAGAAAAAGTAAAAATTGTTTGGGCATAAAAAAAATCTCCGAGTTCTCGGAGATTTTATGGGAATACAAAGTTGTTAGGCTTTGCTTGTTCTTCTTTTTGCTTTTACAGTGTCGTCTTCCACTTCATCCTCAACTCCTGCGAGTATTCTTCCGCAATGCTCACAAACGATCAGCTTTTTCTTTTCACGGATATCGGCTTGTCTCTGAGGAGGAACTGTGTTGAAGCAACCTCCGCAAGCTCCTCTTTTTACCATCACTACCGCAAGACCGTTTTTCGCATTGGTTCTGATTTTGGAGTAGGACTTGATTAGTCTTTCTTCTACTTTCTTGCTGGCTTTTTCTCTTTCTGCCTGAAGTTTGGATTCTTCGGATTCGCTTTCAGAAACGATAGTCGAGAGTTCGTCTTTTTTGAGGTCCAGATCTTTCTGACGATCCTTCATCAGATTGTTGAGTTCCTCCAAGTCTGCCTTTTTGGCGTCTATCTTTACACCTGTTTCTGCTATTTTCTTTTTGGAAACTTGGATTTCCAAATCCTGCAGTTCAAGTTCTTTGGTGATTGCGTCGTACTCACGGTTATTTCGGACATTCATTTGCTGATCTTGATACTTTTTGATCAGCTTTTCAGATTCCTTAATGTTTTCTTTGTACCGCTTGATGTCTTCCTCAAAAACCTCAATATCTCTCTTGAATTTTTCGAGGCGGGTTTCGTAGCCTGCTATCTCGTCTTCGAGGTCCTGTACCTCTTCAGGAAGGGCTCCTCTTACTTTAATGATGGCATCTAGTCTAGAATCTATAAGTTGAAGGTTGTAGATAGCTTCGAGTTTCTGTGCTACTGTACTTTCCATGTACTATCGGTAGGATGTGGGATTAGTAACTACTTTTGTCAAATAGAGTGCAATATTAGGAAAATTTTGTGACAAAAGTTCGGCTAATAAATCTTTTGTGAAAATTTCACTCTCATAATGACCGATATCACAAAGCACCAGTTGGCCATCTGCATCAAAGAATTCGTGGTACTTGATGTCAGAGGTAATGAATACATCGGCTTGTGCCTTTTTAGCTTCAGGCAATAGGAAAATACCGGCTCCTCCGCATACGGCGACCTTTTTTATAGGCCTATCAATCCGTGGAGTATGCTTAAAATGCCTGAGGTTCATGCGCTCCTTGAGATGTTCGAAAAAATCTTCTTCTGAAAGGGGATTTTCCAGAATCCCTATCATTCCTGCTCCCACTTCCTGATGTTCATTTTCCAATACACTCAGGTAGTAGGCTACCTCCTCGTAAGGATGACTTTTTTTCATGGCGGCAATTACCCTTTGACTCAGGTGGTTGGGTAAAATGACCTCAATTCTGGTTTCTGGTTCCTGTTGGGGAATACCCCTACTGCCGATATGGGGATTTGCCTTTTCTGAGGGGGTAAAGGTCCCAACTCCTTCCACCTGGAAAGAGCAATCTTTGTATTCACCTATCTGGCCGGCTCCTGCATCAAAAATTGCCTTTAGCACATTTTCTTTGTCTTTGGCAGGTACAAAAAAGACCAGTTTGCTCAGAAGTTGCTTTTTGGGTTGAAGGATCCGATTTTCCTTTAAACCCAAACGATCTGCAATTCTCTTGTTGACTCCGGTGGCCACATGATCCAAATTGGTGTGGATGGCATAAATCGCCATATCGGCCTTAATGGCTTTGATGATGGTCCGTTCTACGTAATTTTTTCCGGTCAGGCTTTTTAGACCTTTGAATACGATAGGATGGTGGGCGATAATCAGATTGGCACCCAAGGCGATTGCCTCTTCCACCACTTGCTCGGTGCAGTCGAGGGTACAAAGCACACCGGTCAATTCAGCGCTTCTATTTCCGCAAATTAATGTGGCATTGTCATAGCTTTCCTGATAGGCCGGCGGTGCATATTGCTCCAGAAAGGATAAGACATCCTGAATTCGGTATCCCATATTTTTTCTTTTCTTTGGTCAAAATTAGCAATTCTGCCCAATGCCCTGGTACGGAGTGTTCCTTCTTCCTTTTGCTTTTCTTTTTCGTTGCATCACGGATGTTAGAAATATCCTCTTTGATTTGGGTTGGATCAGGAGCTATCAAAGTCCGATTCGAACATTAGTCGTAGGAAACCTTTCCGTAGGGGGAACGGGAAAGACTCCCATGGTGGAGTTTTTAATCGGTCATCTTCGAGAATCCCATGCCATAGCTTCCTTGAGTAGAGGGTATGGCAGGAGGTCCAAAGGTTTTTTACAGGCAAATCCAGGGAGTTCTGCGCAAGAGATCGGGGATGAGCCCTTGCAGATTTACGGGAAATTTGAAGAAGAGATCCCGGTATTTGTGGGAGAAGACCGCGTGAATGCCCTTCACATGATGGCACAGTCCCATCCTCAATTGGGTTTGGTGGTGTTGGATGATGCCTTTCAGCACCGAAGGCTGCAGCCAGATTTCAGCATTATTCTGACTCCATATTCCAAACCTTTTTTCAAGGATTTTCTTTTGCCTTTGGGAAGGTTGAGAGAACGAAGAGGAAATGTGAAAAGAGCTGATATGGTCATCGTAACCAAAAGTCCAGAATTGTTGTCCCAATCGGAGCAAGAATCCTATTTGATTTCGATCCGAAAATATGCCTGTAGGGATATTCCTGTTTTTTTCTCCAAGATCGGATATGGAAAGCCGAAATGGATATGGGGAAAATCCACCGAATTTCATTCAAGAGTGGTATTGATCGCTGGATTGGCTGACAATACCCTGTTTTGGAATTTTTGTAAAAGTAATTTTGAGGTATTGGAATTCGTTTCATTTGCTGACCATTACGATTACGGTCCAAAGGAAGCTCACCAAATTTTAGGCATTTGGAAAAAGCATCGCGATTCCAGTCCGGTATTCCTTACCACAGAAAAAGATGCTGTAAAACTAAAATCCTTGGCCGAACAGGAAAAATTGGAGGAAATTTCGATTTTTGCCCTGCCTATCCAGGTAAAATTTGAATCTGATGAACAGGAAAACTTGCTCCGCATCATTCGTGAAAAATTCATAGAAAAGTGACAAAAAGAGCTTTAATCCCTGTATTTTTATTGATGTTGGCATTTCAGCCACTTTTTGCGCAGCGACCCATACCCCAGGTGAACTCAGGGGCAAATCAGGGCCCGAGGCAAGGAAGACAATTGGCAGATCCAGAGGAGGAGGACGCTGAGGGGCGTCGGACGCTATTGGATGATAGTACCAAGCAGGTGTATGGCCCCAAAACCACGCTTTATTTTTTTGAGAAAGCCATCAAGAGAAATAACCTCAAACTTTACGAGCAAGACACTCTTCTGGATAATTTTCACAACTATGATCCAGTAGCTAAATCAGGCTGGAAATATCAGGACCTGGGTAATATCGGAAGTGCTGCCAAGCCGATGTATTATTCTGTACCTGAAGTCATTGGAGTGACTTCCGGATTTCATGCCTACGATCTTTATTTTAGAGATCCTTCCAAAAGGAAGTTTTTTGATACCAAATCCCCATTCACAGAAATGTCTGCGTTTTTTGGTGGAGGTAACCGCAACATGCTGGATGTTGCCTTTGCCAGAAATGTCAATCCCAGATGGAATATAGGCTTGGATTTCAATACGCTAAGGATTCGTAAAACGCTCAATCCGGCGCAGCGAGACGACCATATGACCGTACAGAATGCCTATGGTTTGCATACCAATTACCGATCTGAAAACGGCCGCTATTGGTTGCTAGCGGCTTTTTCCAGAATGAAACATGTGGTCAATGAGATAGGAGGGATCATTCCTCCTGAAGTAGATCCCAATTCCCTGTATTTTACTTATGAAGATGCCAAAGTTTGGCTTCAAAATACCCGAGCAAGGGATCTGCGACAGGATTTTCATTTGTATCACGAGTATAAGCTGGGCAATGGACTGCAGTTTTATCATGTTTTTGACCGAAAAAATCAGAATCTGGTAGTAGAATCACTTTTGGATACCCCCGATGCTCTGTTTTTTAATTCAAATCGGTTCAACAATCCAGATACCACACAAAATAAAAATGACTTTGAAGAATGGAGAAATGAGTTTGGATTAAAAGGAACCTTCAAAGGCTTTTACTACAATTCCTTTATGAAGCTGAGAAATGGTC
Organism: Algoriphagus aquaeductus; assembly: GCF_003253485.1. GTDB lineage: Bacteria > Bacteroidota > Bacteroidia > Cytophagales > Cyclobacteriaceae > Algoriphagus > Algoriphagus aquaeductus. The sequence continues at coordinate 123,285 of NZ_QKTX01000009.1, forward strand.
GGATGGAGAGTCCCTTTTTTCCGAATAAAAGATCCGCGTTCAATGAATTTTATATCGGAGGGGAGTTGATTGGAAAGATTTCTGAAAAATGGGAAGTCAGTGCAGACGGAGAATACCTGATCCCCGGGAATTTTAAGATTCATGGCATTTTTATTTCCCCATGGTTGGATGTGGAATACACCAAAGCGCTGTATAAGCCCACTTCCATGCAGCAAATCTATTATGGGAATCATTTTCAATGGGAAAATAATTTTTCGGATATCGGCGTCGATCAGGTAAGAGGGAGCATTAAAGTCGACTTGGAAAACCTCCGACTAAGACCCAGTCTGACACTGAATCGGGTCAACAATTACATCTATTTTGGGGAAGATCAACTTGTCGCCCAGGCAAGCGGTGAAGCGTTTATGATTATGCCGGGCTTTGCGGCCAATTTTAGATTAGGTAAAAAGTTTCGACTGGATGCCGAAGTCATTTTCACTCAAGTCTCAGGAGAGGCCGCTGACCAATTTCGAATTCCGAAATGGTATGGTAATACCCGTTTTTATTTTGATAGCCCGCTATTTAATGAAAATGTGTTTGTCCAATTGGGTGTGGATGTAAGATACAAATCTTCCTTCTTTGCCGAGGCCTATAATCCGTCCTACCAGCAATTTTATCTTCAAAACACTTTCAATGTTTACGGCTATCCTGTGGCTGATATTTTCCTGGATTTTAGAATTAATCGAACGAGGGTACTGTTTAAATACAATCATCTCAATGCTGGAATGATGTCCAATGAAGGATATTTTGTGACACCCGATTACACCGGCTATCGATCATTTTTGGATTTGGGAATCACTTGGTATTTGTTTGATTGAAAGTAAGACACAAGACATTAGACACAAGATTTAAGATACTTGGAATAAATAAACTTAAAATTGACCATTAGAAGGAGTTTAAATTTCTGGTTTTGAGATTTGAAAAGAAGGGTCAAAATCTTGAATTAAGTCGTCAATCAACCAATCGTTAATCGTAATTGCCATGAGTTGGGAAGAATCCACACGTCAAAAAATGCTCCATCTCAAGCTGCCCACAGATCCCCGCTGGGTGGATATAGCTCAAATGCAGATTGAGGATATCTTGACTGATCATGCCTATTGTGAGCAAAAAGCGGCTTCCTCCTGCATTAGTCTGATTATCAGATTCAATGATTTGGACTTTTTGGTCGACACTTTGACTCCAATTGTTGCCGAAGAGTGGGGGCATTTTGAGCGGGTCATGGAGCAATTGAGAAAAAGGGGGATGAAGTTTGGGAGGCAGCGAAAAGATGAGTATGTAGCCAAACTTAACGAGTTTGTCAAAAAAGGAGGAAGCCGGATGGATCAGCTCACCGAGTCTTTGCTGATGAATGCGTTGATTGAAGCAAGGAGCTGTGAGCGCTTTAAGCTTTTGTCCAAACACATCATGGACGTTGACCTTCAAAAGTTTTATTACGAACTGATGATATCAGAGGCGGGCCATTATGTGACCTTTATTGAAATGGCGAGGAAGTATCAAGATCCTGAGAAAGTCAATAAACGCTGGCAAGAGTGGCTTACTTTTGAAGCAGAGGTGCTCAAAGAGATAGAACTGAGAGGAGATCGAATGCATTGAACTTACCCATGACTGCAGAGCATGGAAAAATCCGATTAGGATGCAGAGGGATTTGAAAGTTAAAAAATGCTGAAATGCCCTAATTCAAGTGCATTTTCTTTATAATTAAACCTGTCTTTTACAAGATTTTCCATAACCTGTTCTAAAACGAACACTCCATGAATCTGATCGAAAATGTCCGCGAGGCTCTCAATTCTGTAAAAGTCCATCTCCTTCGAACCGTTTTGACCGGAGCGATCATTGCCATTGGAATATCTTCCTTGGTGGGAATGCTGACCGCCATTGATGGAATAAAGGCCCAAATTGCAGAGAGTTTTGCCGGATTGGGTGCCAATTCCTTTGATATTCGAAACAAAGGGGCAAGCGGGGGAAGAGTAGTTCAGGAAGGAAAAACAGAAAAGACTTATCCATCCATCACTTTCCGTGAAGCTCAAAGTTTCAAAGAACAGTATGCTTCTATCGGGATTTCCACGGTATTTACTTCCGTTTCTGGTGCTGCCGAAGTAAAAAGAGGTTCGAAAAAGACCAATCCAAACACCAGAGTAAGAGGAGGAGATGAAAATTACCTTTCCATCAAAGCCATGAAATTGGCCAAAGGCAGAAACTTCAGCCAAATGGAAGTACGGTACGGAAACAATGTGGCTATCATTGGAAAAGAACTTGAAGAGACGCTATTTGAATCAGGTGAGGAACCGCTCAATCAGAAAATCGTCATTTTCGGTAGACCTTACACTGTGGTAGGTGTTTTGGATAAACAAGGTGGAGTGGGGCAGGACCAAGGCGCTGATCGGCAGATTTTGATACCCATAGAAAATGCCTCCCGACTTGACAAGCGGGGGACGTTCAATTACAGGATTACCGGAGTGGCTTCAGATCCCGGAAAAATCGATTATGAAATGGGCCAGGCAACCGGAATCATGCGCAAAATCCGGCAGGACCGGGTCGCTCAGGAAGATTCCTTTGAGCTGGCCAAAAGTCAATCTGTAGCCGAAAGTTTGGAAGAAGTGGCAGGATATCTACGCATCGGAGGATTCGGGATTGGCTTCATTACCCTTTTGGGAGCATCGATTGGATTGATGAATATTATGCTCGTTTCGGTCACCGAGCGAACTCGGGAAATCGGAATCAGAAAAGCTTTAGGTGCCACACCCTTGCGGATCAGGCAGCAATTCTTGATAGAAGCAATCACCATCTGCGTGATCGGAGGCTTATTCGGGATGATGCTGGGCATTGGGATTGGCAATATCATCGCAAATTTCATTGGACCGGGAGGATTTTTGGTTCCGTGGTTATGGATGATTATTTCTTTTGCGATTTGTATTGTGGTAGGTCTGATCGCCGGATACATCCCTGCTTTCAAAGCAAGTAAACTAGACCCTATCGAGTCTTTGAGGTACGAGTAAGGTTAGTTTGATAAATCCTTTATCTGATTGTCCGCTATTGCACCACCAGCCAAATTCTCTTTCTTTAATGGGTCGGATGCTTCAACTGTGCTCAGCACAGGCGACCGAAGGATTCTCGATTTCTGCCTTTTTGAGAAATTTCATAAGCTAGCTAAGTCTACTGGTAGGAGAGCGGATATTCAGAATACTTTAAAAGCCCAAGCCTGAAATCATTTGAGGCTTGGGTTTTCTTTTTTCAAGCTCTTTATTTTTCAAGCAATATGTTCAATAACGGTCGATGATGATCTGCTCAGGGAATTTTCATTCACTGGCTTTTTAGCTTCCTGACTACCAAACCTGCTAACCGCTCAGCCTCCCAACTTCCATGCTTTATCAAAACCAAAAATTCTCGTAAAGTTTGGTTCCAAACACTTATTTTTCCACTATGAATACTCATCAGTACGACGCTATTGTAGTGGGTTCCGGGATTTCCGGAGGTTGGGCTGCAAAAGAACTTTGTGAAAAAGGTCTAAAAACTCTCGTTTTGGAGAGGGGACGCCAAGTAGAACACCTGAAGGACTATCCGACCATGACCTCAGCCCCATGGGATATGCCTCATCGCAACCGCATTCCGCTTGCAGAAAAGTTGGAAAATCCTGTGGTCAATCGGTGCTATGCCTATGCAGAAGACACCCGGCATTTTTTTGTAAAAGATCAAGAGCATCCTTATATCCAAAATAAACCTTTTGACTGGGTCAGAGGCTATCAGGTCGGGGGTAAATCGTTGATTTGGGCGCGTCAGACCCAGCGCTGGAGCAAGTTTGATTTTGAAGGGCCGGCAAGAGACGGTTTTGCTGTGGACTGGCCGATCCGATATGATGACATCGCTCCTTGGTATAGCTATGTGGAGCGTTTTGTGGGAATCAGCGGCAATTACGATGGGTTGGAAACACTCCCGGATGGGGAATTTCTCCCTGCTTGGGAGATGAACTGTGTGGAGAAGGAGGTTCAAAAGCGGATTCTGGAAGCCTACGGAGACCGCAAATTTGTGATTGGACGCTGTGCCCATTTGACCCAACCAAAGGATGTCCATCTGGCCCAAGGTAGAGGTCAATGCCAAGCCCGAAACCAATGCTATCGGGGTTGTCCATTTGGTGGATACTTCAGTTCTAACTCTTCAACTCTACCAGCTGCCGCAAAAACCGGAAACCTGACCATCCGCCCGGATTCGGTAGTTCATTCCGTGATTTGGGATGAGGATAAAGGGAAAGCCACCGGGGTCCGGGTGATTGACAGGATCACCAATGAAGCCACTGAATATTTCGCCAATGTCATTTTTCTGAATGCAGCTTGCTTGAATACCAATCTGATTTTGCTCAATTCCACTTCCGGTCGCTTTCCCAATGGATTGGGAAATGATTCCGGGATTTTGGGTAAATACATTGCGTTCCACAATTATCGGGGCACTTTGGGAGGAAGATTCGAAGGATTTGAGGATAAATATTACTATGGTCGTCGCCCCACGGCAGTCATGCTTCCCAATTTCCGAAATGTGAAAAAACAGGAAATGGATTTCCTTCGAGGCTATATGACATTCTATTCGGCCGGTCGTGGAGGCTGGGGAGGGGCGAGGGATTTGCCTTTTGGAGCTGATTTCAAGCAAGCCAACTCGGAACCAGGGCCTTGGTCGGTTTTTATGATGATGCAAGGAGAGACGATCCCTAAGGAAACCAATCTGGTATCTCTAAGCCCGGATTTGAAAGATCCTTGGGGTATTCCCCAACTTCAGGTAGACGTGGCATACGATGACAATGACGAAAAACTCCTGAAAGATTTCTTGGAGCAGGGAGAGGAAATGCTGACTAAAGCAGGAGTGACCCATATTTACAAAAACGACAGCAAACAGGCCCCGGGGCTGGATATCCATGAGATGGGGGGAGTCCGGATGGGACGTGACCCCAAAACTTCGCTGTTGAATGGCTTCAATCAGATGCATTTGGCACCCAATGTATTTGTGACGGATGGGGCAGCGATGACCTCTACCGGCACCCAAAATCCTTCGATCACCTACATGGCCCTGACTGCCCGTGCGGTGGATTATGCGGTCAAGGAGTTGAAGAAGGGGAATATTAAGTAAAGAAGAATGGAGGTTAGGATGTAGGGAAGTTGGGAAGTTTTGGTGCACTGGAGCTACTCTTCCGAATATCTTGTTTTCCATGCTTCCCTACACCCCAGCTTCCATACTTCTTGCCTTTCGAGTAATTTTTTTAGGTCTATTCCCGACATTTCCGAAATTCCCAAACCAAATCTTCAAACCCAAAACCTACCCTTTATGAAAAAAAACATACCTATTCTCCTGTTCCTTTTTGCCCTTCCTTTTTTGGTTTGGGCAAATATTGACAATCCTCCTGCACCGGGTAAATACAAACTCGTCATCGAAGGATTTGACTGGGGACCAGCAGTCAGCAAGGTGATTCTTCACGATGCCAATCCCACCAAGGAGACCAGTGCTGCGGATTTTGAAGTCTTTGTCACCCGATCTTCTACTTTGGGTGAAATTCCCGCCGCACAGACTTCCGGCAAGCGAAGCGTTGTTTATTCATATGCTTCCGACGAAAATGGAAACCGAAAAGATGACGGTACTCACCTGACCTTGGTCCTTGCCGTCAGCCCGGTCAATCCGCTGGGATCAGGTATCCAATACCTGAGAATGGGCAATCGTGCTTCCAATGTCTGGATCGATTATGGCGTCACTGTAGTCCATACCAAATCAGGAAAAAGTTGGGGAGAGGAAGCTGGCCGAATCCGTCCGATTGTTGATGAGTTTGACCTGACTGGCAAATTCACCCATGAGAATACGACCTTGACTTACGGAGCTTTTTCTCCAAAAAATCTAAAGACAAAGGCTCCTCTGATCATTTGGCTGCACGGTGGAGGAGAAGGGGGAACTGATCCGACCATCGCCTTGATGGGCAACAAAGCCTTCAATTATGCTTCTCCAGAGATCCAGGTGTTGTTTGGCGAAGGCGCTTTTGTCTTGGCTCCTCAGACCCCAACTTTCTGGATGAACAGTGGGGAAGGAATGACCCGCGGACAGACCAATGATATCTACAATGCAGCTGTTTTTGCTTTGATTCAGGACTTTGTAACCAAAAATCCATTGGTGGATCCGACCCGAATTTATGTTGGCGGTTGCTCCAATGGAGGCTATATGTCTTTGAAATTGATCCTTGAGCATCCGGATTATTTTGCGGCGGGATACATCTCGGCTTTGGCTTACAACAATGAGTTTATCTCTGATGCTCAAGTTCAAAAAATCAAGAATGTTCCCATGTGGTTTGTGCATGCCAAAGACGACATGACCACCAAGCCTGATGAAACTGTAGTTCCTTTATACCACCGATTGAAGCAAGCAGGAGCGAAAAATGTCTTCTTCACCTACTATGACAATGTGTACGACATCACCGGATTCTACGGTGGAAAAGACTTCCGATACAATGGCCACTGGTCTTGGATTTATTCCCATGCCAATGTTGCCCGAACTGATTTTGACGGTTCACCGGTAATACTCAATGGTCGGCCCGTTACCATCATGGAGTGGATGGCTGCCCAGAAAAAGAAGAAATGATTTGATTGCTGATAACTTTTCCAAAGTTTAGAACTTTGGAAAAGTTTGACGTTTGTAAACTGTTATCCTGCTTTTCCGAAAGCAGGATTTTTTTTGCAAAGTCAATACATTCTAGCTACAGTTAGTCCAGCTTCTGGAGAAGCAGGAAAGCAGCCAACCGGGTAGGTCTTTTTATTCGTAAACTTGCCTCATGATTTCCACCGAATTGATTAATACCGATTGGGCTCCAAAAGCTGAAAAACAAGGTAGCCTGAGCCCTGAAATGCTCAATCTGATTTATCAGGAAAAATGGTTCAAGCTGTTTGTTCCGAAAGAATTGGGGGGTCTAGGTTTGACCTTACTCAACGCCTTGTATTTGGAAGAAAAAATTGCCCGGCTCGATGCGAGTATGGGTTGGACGGTGACCTTATGTGCCGGGGCAGGCTGGTTTGTGGGTTTTTTGGATGAGGAGCTCAGTCGGGAAATTTTTACCGATCCCAAGGTTTGCCTGGCAGGAAGCGGTTTTGTGGGAGGAAAAGCCAATCGGAAGGGAGATCATTATGAGATTTCCGGTAGTTGGACCTATGCTTCTGGGGCTTTACATGCGACGTATTTCACGGCCAATTGCGAGATGCTGGAGGATGGAAAAGCGCTGTTGGATGCGAATGGAAAACCTATTGTCAAAGCTTTTATTCTGAAAAAAGAAGAAGTGGAAATCCTTGACGGATGGAGCTACATGGGCATGATCGCGACTGGAAGTCATGCGTTCAAAACCGAAAACCTTCAAGTTCCTCTACATCGGGCATTTGAAATCCTTCCGGAAAAAGTCACAAGAACTGAGTCGATTTTCCGCTATCCCTTTCTCCAGTTTGCAGAGGCTACTTTGGCGGTGAATATTCTGGGGATCACGAAACATTTGCAAAGGCTGATTTCGGAGACGTTTTGGAAGCGACATGAATTCCGAAAGTACGGTCAAAAGCACTTGGACTATTTTCTAAAGCTGGAAAAATCCTGTGAAATGAAGCTGGAAACGGCCCGAGGTAGATTTTTTGAAGCAGTCGAATTTTCTTGGAATGAACTAGAAATCAAGGGAAAAATCTCTAACAAATCTCTCAAATCAGTCAGTCAGAGCAGCCGAAAACTGACACAAATCTGCCGTGAAGTCAATTCCAAAATGCATCCTTTTGCCGGTTTGGAAGCTGCTAAAACTCACACCGAACTCAATCGGGTGTGGAGGGATTTCAATACGGTCAGCCAGCATGCGTTGTTGATTTTTCCTTTTTGAGGGTCTGCCATAAAGACTAAAAAAATGCTTAGCCACGAAGGCTCTGAGGCGCAAAGTTTCTGCAAAGTGAATAAGAGAGAGGTATAGTATAATCCTTTTCTTTCCAAGGGATTTTCATCAAAATGAAATCACAATAGACACCTAGAGAACATAGATGAAAAGCTTTTTTTATGTGGAACTATATCACTAGTGTGGTTTAAGAAAATAGACTGGCATGTAATTCTTAAACTTCTTTTCCTTGTTTATCAGTTTGTTTTCGAGAATTTGATTTTTGGGGACAACTTGGCCCTAAATTGTCGTAAGTTATGGCATGGTAAAAAATGCTTTCTTATCGTTTTTTTTGCTCTTCTCGGCAACTTTCGCTTTCAGCCAATCCTCGCCTTGTTACAAACTCAGGATCACCAAAAAAGCCAGCGCTGCACAAGAGGAAATAAATTTTACGCTTCAGCGAAGTGATGAAGGAGGGCTTCTGATCGTCAAAGAAAAGATTTTCCCCTCTAAAGGGAGTGCAGCGGATAGCCTGTATCTAACCACCGTCTTGGAAAAACCCTCAGACGAACAACGAATTCTTTTACAGGAATTTGTCAAATCCAAGACGACCTACATCTCTGATTCGATGTTGATTACGGATAAAAAAGCGCTGGAAGAAATGGACCTTTTGATCAGCCAATGGAAGAATTTGGTGGAGCAATCAAATCTTAAAAATTCAAGTCGATTAGTCCTCGACGGAACTTTTTTTTCGTTCTCCCTAAGTAAAGAAAACCAAAAACCAACAGGCTTTTCCATACACAGTCCAGATGAACAAATCCACCCGGAAATCATTCAACTGCTGCGCTCCATCGAATCACTTTCCAATGAATTTTGACTTCTTTTTCGGGTGGCCAGGAGTTTCCCAACTTTGAATCTGTCCAATTTCCCACTTCCATTCTTCCCGACTTCCTAGCCTCCAAACTTCCAAACTTCCTTTCTCCCTAACTTCTTTATTTCCTGACAAGAGTCATAGTTTTTATCAATCGGAAAATAATTTTAATACGGGTTTCTTTTATTAAATTCGCATACATTTCAATCTAACTAAACTATAAACTATGGATACACACAGCAAAAACGGAGGCGACATTTCCAAATGTCCTTTCCACAATGGCTCAATGGCTGCAGCAGCAGGCAAGGGTCAGCAAAACGTTGATTGGTGGCCTAACCAGTTGAATGTGAACATTCTACGTCAGCATTCTTCTTTGTCCAATCCAATGGATGAGGGCTTTGACTATGCGAAGGAATTCGAGTCTTTAAACTTGGCTGAAGTAAAAGCTGACATCGAAAAAGTGTTGACTACGTCTCAGGATTGGTGGCCAGCTGACTACGGTCATTATGGTCCATTTATGATCCGTATGGCATGGCACAGTGCCGGTACTTACCGAGTGCAGGACGGACGTGGCGGTGCCGGAACAGGTACGCAGCGTTTTGCTCCTTTGAACTCATGGCCTGATAACGCCAACTTGGACAAGGCGCGTTTGCTTCTTTGGCCAGTAAAGCAGAAGTATGGCAAAAAGCTTTCTTGGGCTGACTTGATGATCTTGACCGGTAACGTGGCTTTGGAATCTATGGGTTTCAAAACCTTTGGCTTCGGTGGCGGTCGTGCAGACGTATGGGAGCCTGAGCAGGATATCTATTGGGGTTCAGAAAAAGAGTGGACCGCACATAGAAGCCCTGAAGCATTGGAGCATCCACTGGGAGCTACCGAAATGGGCTTGATCTACGTGAACCCGGAAGGACCTAATAAGGTGCCGGATCCACTTTTGGCTGCCAAAGCAATTCGTGAGACATTCGGCCGTATGGCAATGAACGATGAGGAAACAGTTGCCCTGATTGCCGGTGGCCACACCTTCGGTAAGACGCACGGTGCTGCAGATCCTGGAAAATATGTAGGCGCTGAGCCTGCCGGTGCTTCCATCGAAGAGATGAGCACAGGCTGGAACAGTACGTATGGCACAGGCCATGGTGCGGATACCATCACCTCCGGTTTGGAAGGTGCTTGGACATCCACTCCGGCTAAGTGGGGTCATGATTACTTCAAGTTCTTGTTCGAATACGAGTGGGAACTGACCAAGAGCCCTGCTGGAGCACATCAGTGGGTTGCTAAGAATGCGGAAGCGATCATTCCTGATGCGCATATTCCCGGCAAATTCCACAAGCCTTTCATGCTGACTACCGACTTGTCCATGAGATTTGATCCGGAGTACGAAAAGGTATCCAGAAAATTCTATGAAGATCCCGAGTACTTTGCCGACGCTTTTGCAAGAGCCTGGTTCAAACTGACTCACCGCGATATGGGACCTAAGGCCCGCTACAAAGGTCCTGAAGTACCTGCTGAAGATCTGATCTGGCAAGATCCAATCCCTGCGGTAAACCATCCTTTGGCTGATGCAGCAGATATCGCTGGTTTGAAAGCCAACATTTTGGCTTCCGGCCTGACCGTAGCTGAGTTGGTTTCTGCTGCTTGGGCTTCTGCTTCCACCTTCCGTGGTTCTGATTTCAGAGGCGGTGCCAATGGTGGCCGTATCCGTCTGGAGCCTCAGAAAAACTGGGAAGCGAACAATCCTGCTCAATTGAACAAGGTTTTGGGCGTATTGGCCAGCATTCAGGAAGAATTCAACAGCACTGCAAGTGGTGGCAAGAAAATCTCTATGGCAGACTTGATCGTCTTGGGCGGTTGCGCAGCAGTAGAGAAAGCTGCTAAAGACGCTGGTTTCGACATTACAGTTCCGTTCACTCCAGGCCGTACCGATGCTTCTCAGGAAGAAACCGAAGTGGATTCTTTCGAGTGGTTGAAGCCTTGGGCTGATGGATTCAGAAACTATCTGTCTGCTGATTGCACGGTGAAGGCCGAAGAAGCATTGATCGACAAAGCACAGTTGTTGACGCTTACTGCTCCTGAGATGACTGCCCTCGTAGGTGGTATGAGAGCTTTGGGTGCAAACTGGGATGGCAGCAAGCATGGTGTATTCACCGCAACTCCTGGTAAGTTGACCAACGACTTCTTCGTGAACTTACTCGATATGGGCACTACTTGGAGAGCGACTTCTGACAAGCAGAACGTGTTTGTAGGTAGCGACAGAAAAACCGGTGAACCTAAGTGGACTGCTACCCGCGCGGACTTGATCTTCGGTTCCAATTCCGAATTGAGAGCGTATGCGGAAGTTTACGGTTGCGAAGACGGCAAAGCGAAGTTTGTAAAAGACTTCGTGGCAGCTTGGAACAAGGTGATGAACTTGGATCGATTTGATCTGAAGTAATCCGATAGAAAAGTGCTAATCACACCTGAAAGCGGTCTCGAAAGGGGCCGCTTTTTTTTGGGGTATTGCCACGAAGGCTCTAAGACACAAAGGAGGATTTTACTCCTCAAATCTTGATTCATAAATGAAAGAAGTATAAAATCAGAAAGCTGAAACTTTCAGATTTCATACTTCTAATTTCACCCTTCTAATTTTCTTTCAGTTCGGTCTGAATCGAGATCGATCCACTGAGGATTTTATGCACGGGACAGGAATTGGCGATGGCGAGCATCCGATCGCGCTGAGCCTGATCCAGGTTTCCGATCAGCTCGATTTTCCGGTAGATCTCAGTGCGTTTACCTTCCCGGTTTACTTCCAGGTGGACCTCCATCTTCACCTCTTGCAAGTCCCAGCCTTTACGATCCGCATACATCCGAAGTGTGGCGCTGGTGCAGGCTGCCAGGGAAGAGGCCAACAGTTCGTTAGGAGAAAAGCCCTGATTTTTGCCTCCCACGGTCTCGGGTTCGTCAGCTATCAGGACATTTCCGGAGGAAGAATGAATTTCAATTTTATACAGCTCTTTTTTGATGCTGGCAGTAATTTTATCCATGGTTACTTTTTGGGAAAGGTGGGATAGGGAACAAACTCTTCTTCATCTCCCGGAACTTTGGCAAAGGCTTGAGCTTCCCAGTTTTCCTTCGCTTTTCGGATCAGCTCTTTGTCGGAAGCCACAAAATTCCAGTCGATAAACCGCTCCTCAGGAAAAGCCTCTCCGCCAAAAATATAAATCGTACTGTTGGCCTCGATGGTAAATGCACATAAGCTGGTATCCTTGGCTACCAGGATTTGCTTGGGGCCAAATTGATTTCCTTCACTTTCGATTCCTCCTCCCAGAATATACAAGCCGCTTTCCCCAAACAGTTTTCCCTCCAGATCCACGGTTTGTTTTTGTTTACTTTTGATCTCCAGCATATACAGGGGACTATAGACAGGCACTGCCGATCGATGTCCCATCACTTCTCCGGCTACCAGTTTGAACTGAAGCTCACCTTCTTCCCAGGTAGGCAATTGCTGAGCTTCGATATGGAAAAACTCCGGCTCCATTTGTTCCAAGTCCTTGGGCAAAGCCACCCAGATCTGCAAGCCGTGCATGATTTTTTCCGAATCCCTCAGGTAATCCGGAGTGCGCTCGGAGTGAACGATTCCTTTTCCGGCAGTCATCCAATTGACGGCTCCGGGCTGAATCTCGACGGCATTGCCCAGACTGTCCCGATGCATGATGCTTCCTTCGAAAAGAAATGTCAAAGTCGAAAGTCCGATATGCGGATGGGGCCGGATGTCCATCTGTTCCCGGGCATTGAGCTTCACCGGGCCCATGTGGTCGAGGTAAATGAAGGGGCCGATCATTCGCTTTTGGCGGAAGGGCAGGAGACGGCCGACGAGAAATTTGCCGATATCGGCGGCGCGCTCTTCGATGATAAGTTGGATGTTGGACATAAATAAAAATGTGAAGTACTGATATTAAAAATGGGCTTTTTTGATCAGAAAACAACGCCTTTTCCCTATTTGAGGGGCAACAAATCAGAAAAGGAAGGATTTTGGTATGACCAACTTTGAATTCCAAGATGCTTTTCCTTCTGTCATTAGACGAGCATTTTCACCGTTGGATCAATTCCATCCTGAAGATCCACAGGTGATTTAGCTTGAGGTAAAAGAGGAAAGAAAGAACCAGCACAGTGCCCACCAAACCCAAGAGATTGATGATGTGATGGGCTCTTTTATTTTCGCCTAAACGCTTTTCAAGTCCAGCGAAAATCAAAAATCCAATGACTCCTCCTGCCGTATTATTCACCAAATCAGTGGCATCAAAGGCACCGTACTTGAAAAGGTATTGACTGATTTCAAAAATGAAACTGGTCACAAAGAAAAGAATGAGCTTTTGCCCGATGGGCCAATTTTCACCTAGGATTCCAACATACAGGCCAAACGGAATGAAAATAAAAATATTCAGGAGAGACTCATTCAAATCTCCTTGTCCTGAAAGACCAAAGAGGCTGGGAAAAGGAATCCAATTCATGCTTCGTTCCACACCGTCGTGATAGGCACTGATGTTGAACTTGAGGACGATGATCCAAAAAAGTGAAATCAGGTAAATGGCCAGTAAAATGACCGTAAGAGGCTTTGATTTGAATAAAATGCTCATGGATCAAGGGCGTTGGAAACTACTAAAAGTGACCATTTTTTATTCTTTTTGTTAGGATTGTTTTATTAATGGGCAGGGAATCGATTTGCCAAGAATTGAAAAAAGGATCGCACCAAAAAATCTTCTTGACGCGATCCATTTTACCGGAATCCGCAATAGAAAAACCTACTCCTGCCTCCAGCATTTTCTTGGCTTATTCATTTCTGAGGCTATCCGAAGGATTGAGCAAAGCGGCTTTCAAGGCCTGAGATCCTACTGTCAATAAGGTCAATAGGGCGATGAAAAGAAGAGAAAGTCCGATCGTGCCGATTCCAATGGATACCCGATAAGCCAGATTTTCCAACCAAAGGTTATTGACCAGCCAAGCCAAAGGAAGACCGATCAGAATCGCGATACCGACCAGTTTAACAAAACCCATGGACAGTTGTATCGCGATCTCCGGGACAGAAGCGCCGAGGGATTTTCGGATGGCGACTTCTTTGGTTCGTACTTCAGCGGCATAGGTGGCCATGCCGAGCAGTCCCAGGCAAGAAATCGTAATCGCCAGAAATGCGACCAGTCCTACTACTTTTCCCAGCACCCCAAAGAACACGTTGTACAATTCATTCATTTCCACTTCGAAAAACTCAAAATTCATTTTCAAATCGGGATTGACTTTATCCCAAGCGGCTTGTATTGTCGAAAGCATCGCTTTTTCGCTTCCGGTAAATCTCACTTGTAACTGACCGAACTCAGCCGGATTGTACATCAGCGCCATAGGTGCATCCTGCATGAGCATGTGCCGATGAATGTAATTGGGCACCACGCCGATGATCTCATAGAGAGTAGGATCGCTTCCCCGATAAATAGCTTGTCCTATAGCTTCCGAAGGGCTTCCAAAGCCAAACTTTTCCACCGCCAGCTCATTGATCAGAATCTTGGTCTTGTTGGATTCAGGGTTTTGTTCGGAAAAATTCCTTCCCGCCAGCAGACCCAATTCCATGTTGCTCAGGTATTCCTCATCCACATGGAAATAGTCCATTTCGTAGGCTTCTGCCTCAGGTGTAACTTTAAAATTATCACCCATGGTCACTCCGGCACCAGGAATATGGGAAATGGAAGACACGCTTTCCACATTGCTATATCGGATCAATTCAGCCTTCAGTTGCGCTCCATTGGTTTGGTTGAGCTTGATCAGCACCTTGTCATCCACCGCAAATCCTCGGTCTTTGTTCAGAAACAAATCAGTCTGCCGATAGACCAAAATAGCAGACATGATAAATACTAGAGAAATAGCAAACTGTATGACTAGCAAGGCTTTGCGTAGCCCAAATCGGGAAAGCAAGCGTATGCTGCCGAAGCTTTTCAATACTCGGATAGGTTGCAAGGAAGAAAGCACCACCGCTGGGAAAAATCCTGCCATCAACCCCACCAACACGGCAAAGCCGATCAGGTAGGGATACACTTCCAAGGAAGTCGAAAAGTCCCAACGCAGGAGTTGCACCAAGCGCAGGTTCAGGAGATACGGCTTGCTCAGAATGACCAAAATCCAGGAAAAGGCTAAGGCAAGACCAGAAGTCAGAATAGCTTCGGCGATGAATTGGAAAAAGATCTGGGAACGGGCCGCACCGGTGACTTTTCGGATACCGATCTCTTTGGCACGGGTCAGCGAGCGGGCGATGGAGAGGTTGGTGTAGTTAAAGCAGGAGGTCAGCATCACGATGGCAGCCAAGGCGCTCAGAAAAATCACGAAAATGCGGGGTAAAAAGGGGCCAATCGGATTGTTGATGTCCGGGCCGAGCGCGATATCTGCCAGGTTTTGCAGGGCAAAATCATGTTTGGAGGGATCATCGGCGGCGTAGTGCTCAGTTGCGATTTGGTGAAGTTGGGCCTGAACCTGATCCGAGGATGCTTCCTCGTCCAACAGGATATACAGATAGCCTTCATGGATTTGGTTCCAGGATTGGAGAGGATCAAAACCAGTACTGTCCACCGGATTCAGGCTTTTGAGCGTGGCAAAAGAGGCCAGTCCTTCAAACATGACATGGGACTTTTGGTCCGGGTTTTCCTTGAGAATTCCCGTTACTTTAAATTCACCCTGTTCGCCTACCTTGATGCTTTCCCCGATCGGATTGGGATTCCGAAAGAGTTTACTGGCTGATTCCCGGGTCAATACCACTGAATAGGGTTCTGTCAGGGCAGTGGCTGGATTGCCTGCCTCAAGTTCGAGTTCGAATAGCTCTAGAATTTCGGGGTCGGCAAAGTATCCGGTGACCGGAATGTTTATATCCTGCTTGAAATCCATCATGCTGATGTTGCCAAATCCCCGTTTGATTCGTGCTGCTTTTTCCACTCCGGGCACTTCAGCAAGTAAGGTTTCTTTGAGTGCCATGGTGGTGGTGGCGCTGGGTTTGTACTTCTCAGAAAGGGTGTTGACCCGGAAGATGCGCTCCTTCTGGGTATTGTGCCGGTCGTATTTGTACTGGTCAAGTACAAGCGTGATGACAATCAGGCTGAGCGCCATGCTCACACCGAGTCCGAAAATATTGATAAAGGAAAAAATCTTGTATCGCATCAGATTTCGGAAGGCCACTTTCAGGTAATTTTTCCACATGGTCGGTTAGAGTTTAACAATTCAATTAAGCTTAGCAAATCCATCCGAAACCAGAAGCTAAAGTGATCGATCTACTCAAGTTTGACTCCGGACTGTGACTGGTATACGAATGCGGTGCCAAGGCGAAAAATGCTTCATTTGCGCAATTGACGAGGTTTTTGCAATGAGTCAACAAGCAATACTGAACATTTTTGTCCGCATAAGGACGATTTGTAGAATTTCGACTTTTGATTCGATCGAAATAGTAATGTGGAGGAATTGGAAAAGAATAGGCGCCTTTTTTGAAAACTAGTACTTCGAGAAGCAACTTCAGTACAAGGAAGTTTTTTGTATTTGCTGTGTTTACCTGAGCTCGCTTATGGAATTAACGCTTGTATCCATCAGCACTTTGGTCATTCGAAGTGGTCTTGCTGGGACTTGTTCAATTATTTCCATCCTTAACAAACTCTTATTTATGACACGTTTTACTGCGTTGCTGATCTTTTCCATCCTGTTTTCTGTTGGAGCCAAGGCTCAGGAAATCCAGGGTAAATTAGTGGTGGGCTCTAAATCCAAAGTCGAATTGACGCTCAAATCCAATCAAGCTGTGGATCTGTATGCGGCTTTCAGGGAGCAAAATCACCCGATCCATTTTGTATTCGAAGGAAAGTCCCTGCCGCAAACATCGAGTGGTCAAGAGGTAGCTCTGATTTGGTTTAGAACTACCTTGAAAAAAGACGGGAAAGTCATTTCCAAACTGGAGCGGGCACCTATGCCGTTCTTCCCCGGAGACATGCTTATGCCCGTGGAGACTTTCGATTTTATTGCTCAGCTAAGTGCTGTAAACGGCAAGCCTGACCTCCGAAGTGAAATCCCTGCCGGAAATTACGAAGTGCTGCTTGATGCAGGCCCTGTGGGTTCCAAAGGGCAAATTTCTTCAGCGGTTATTCTGTTTGCAGTCAAATAAAGGTCATTGAAAAAGCAATCTTATGCTCGCCAACTAAAGTCAGGTTGGCGAACAATTTGGCTTGGCGACCTGGTTTAGTCTGTCCGCTACTTGTTTATTGAAACCCGAATAAAGGTATACCCTCCCTTAAAATTTGCCTTATTATCGATGATGGGATATAAGCTTAAGGAATCTTTTCCTATCGTATTGACCACATAGGTTCTGAAATAATTTCTTTCCAGCTCTTTGACCATCAGGGTATCTCCATGGAGAGTCCAAATGGCTTTTCTCGTGATTGTTTTTACCGGCATCTGTCCCTCCGGAACAGCCACATCTTGATAGATGAGGGTGTCTTTTTTAAACTCATAAAATACACTGTCCAATGCAACTTGGAACATCTCATTCGCCAGCGTTTGGGTTTTTAAGTCGGAAAGCAGATAGCCGTCAGAGTTTTTTATGGATTCGATTGTTCCTGAGGAAATCAGGTCCCATTTCCCAATGATCCTTTCGCTGTTGGGATGGATAAATTGGACGTATACCAGAAAATAAAAGAGTACTTGATTCATAACCTGTTTTTTAAAGGATCCTCATTTTTTAACAAGAAATTGAAGCGGATTTATGATTTTTCTGTGCTTGATACCTCGAATTAAGTCTTCAACCTTGTCAAATGTCTCCCCTGTGAATTCTACCCTCCAAACCATCCAAAAGGGGTTCAACTTTTCCCTTTTGGCTTGCCTGTCCGATTGATCAAATGCGCTGTTAGTTGTTGAGGGAGAGGAGTGGAAAATAATTAAATGAATAATTAATAGTAAGGATTGAAATGTATACTTCCAAATTACTGAATAACATGTAGTCGAATATTGAATTATTGGAAGCTGAAAAGTTGGAATAATCTTTCGTTTATCTGGTTCACATTCCGTTTTGAACCCTTGATTAGCTTGTTTGATTAATGGCTGACAAAACAATTAGGTGATTTATCCGGAAATCAGGCTTTTTTCCAATCCTTAGAAAAATCCAATGAGATTTGTGTGCGGTGGAATTTTGGTGATTTCAATTGAATTCCAATTTCAAATGGATGAGCATAGTAGGGTAGAGTAAGGCGTCAAGAATTCCGATCAAGATCGGAATTAGCCTTGGGCCGGATTGCAGGGCGGTACAACTTCACCCAGGGCCAAATAGGACTTCAAAGGGGTTGAAAAGAAACTACGCCTAGTGGAGGGTATAAGAGTGAATAAAATCTATTCACTTCCTGCTCACTTTATTTTTAATTTTTCGGGATTTTGTCGTGTGTCCCAAACTGTATGAACAATGATATGATCAGGTGACACCTCATAAAAAAGAATAAAATCTCTTACGATTACCCCTCTTATGGAATCAAAGTCTGTTTTGATTCCCATCTTTGGGTTTTGGATTGTCAATCTGAGTTTTTGATTGAAATCTCGGTAAAGCTTTTTAGAGTAATCAGAGCTTTATTCCGATGGGTATAAAAATCAAGAATTTCAAAAAGTCTGATTTTGGCTAAATGAGACCAAATCAGTTTTCGCTTGCCCATTTTTCAAATTCTTCATCCAATTTGTCCTGATTGATAAAAAGGCCTTGTTTGATCTGCTCTTGCGATTGCTTGATTTCGGCCCGCTGTTCAGCAGTCAGGTGGAGGATTTGGGATTTACTGTCCAAGATCGTTTTGATGGCTTCCAAGAAAGCTGTATCCTCGATTTCCGAAATTCGCTGAATCAGGTGCTTTTTAAGGTCTAGGGTAGTCATAGCCTGTGAAGTTTAATGTGAATTTAGGGAAAAATTCATTGAATGGGTCTTGAAATCCAATTGCAAATTGGTTGTGATATGTGGGTAGGACAAGGCTAAAAGAAATCTTCCCTATGGAAGATTTTAGCCTTGGGCCGGATTGCAGGGTGGGAAAGCTTCACCCAGCGCCAAACTGAACCTCAAGATTTAATAGAAATAGACTACGCCTAGCGGGGGAAGAAACTACGCCTAGTGGAGGGGCTTCGTAATTCCTTTCAATAATTTAATTGTTTTTCATAACAGTATTTTTATCTACTTGAAATTACCGTTACTATTCCGTTTTCTGTCCTAACAAATCTCCCAATAAACCTATACCACTTTGATTTGCCATAAATTGTTTCTGTGACAGTAACATCTTGAGGCTTTCCAAGACTTTCCAAAAGCATTTCCTCTGTCATTCCTATCCAAACTTTCTTTTCAAAAATTGAATTTCCATTTATTTCACCATACTTGAAAATGAGTTTATCCAACCTTTCTTTATTGGTTGTTTTTGCTTTTATAACTTTTTCGTTTTGAATTCTTTTGTTCTCAATTGCAATCTTTTTTGATTCAATAAGGTTTAAGGAATCATCTTTATTTTTAGAAATAGCTTTTATTCGTTCAATTTCTAATTTCTCTTCATTTGATATCCTGGCTTCAACAAATTTGTTTAATATTTCTATTTTTTCTTTGCTGATGTTATCAAGATCTTTTTTTAGTTTTAAATAATTTTCAATTTGATTTTTTTTCAAAAAATTCACTCTTATTTGATGATTTTCAGTGACTTTTTTAAGTTGTTTTTTGTTCTTGATTAGGCTTTTTTCTTGATTGTATTTGGAATCTAGAAGTCTTAATTCATCTTCTGATTCTTTTAATTTAAATATTTTCTCCGTGAATATTGGTGTTAAAATAGACCTTAGAAGTTTTATTTCTGATTCATTGTAAAAAGGCTGTAACTTATTATAAAAATAAAAATTGTCATGAAAATCAATTAAAGCTTTTGAGAAATCGGTTAAATCTACTTCATCTGATTTTATCCATCCTTTTTTTTGATTGAATGAAATAAAATAGAATTTTTCTATATTAAATTCTGTTATTCCAGTTATTTCTATTGATATCCCTGAGTCTAATTCTGTGACTATGTAACTTTTTAAATCAGGTTTCTCATATATAGTTGCCTTCTTTTTGTTTATTGTGGCTGTAAAATTTAAGTCTGGAAAATATTCCCTTAACCGACTTATTTCTTTAATTTTAATAGTATTTGAAATACTGTCTGAATTATTTATTTTTTTGTCATTTGTAATACTATTTTCATTATTATTCAAATAGAGAAATAGAACTATAGGGAATATAATTAGTAAAGGTTTCATTAAATCATTTTTTTTAGTTTAATCACCATCACCACCCGGTTCGGCACATACAAATGCACCTGTTGGTCTTTGTCCGTAGGGTAGGCGATGGACTTATCGAGGCGTTCGAAGCCACCGAATTCCTTTTCATCGGAATTGAGGAGGATATGATAGGTTCCTGCCTCAGGCATACGGACCGGAAGGCCGAAAAAGGACTCAGTCGGATGGAAGGAAAATACAAAGATCAATTCTCCGCGGGTATAGGCCAGGATCTTCTTGTCGGGATCGAGGAAGAGTTGCTCGGCAGGAGGGGAGGAGAGGAGTTGGTGCTCGGTAGCAAGCTGGATCATTACCTTATCCCAGGCGTCGAGTTGCCGGTAGCGCAGGTGAGGCGTATCCACCAGTGACCACTGCCGACGGGCGTATTGGTAGCTCCAGTCGTTGCCCAGTCGGGGGAAGTCCACCCACTCGGGATGCCCGAATTCGTTACCGATAAAGTTGAGGTAGCCTTCCCCGCCCAGCGTGAGCGTGATTATGCGGATCAGCTTGTGCAGGGCGATGCCCCGATCCACGACGAGATTTTGCTCCAGCACAGACATGGAGAAGTACATCTCCTTGTCCATGAGCCAAAAGGCGATGCTTTTGTCCCCGACCAGCGCCTGATCGTGGCTTTCGGCATAGGCGATGGATTTTTCCCGCTTAGGTCGGTTGGTCAGTTCGTGCCACAGCTCAAACATATCCCACTGCTCGTCCAGCTTGTGCTTCAGTGTCTTGATCCAGAAATCCGGAATCCCCATGGCCAGACGGAAATTGAAACCAAGACCTCCATCTTCGACTTTTCGACTCAGTCCCGGCATGCCGCTGACCTCTTCCGCTATGGAAATCGCTTGGGGCTTGAGTCCATGAATTAGGGTATTGGCCAACTGAAAATAGAGCACAGCCTCTTCGTCCACTCCGGCATCGAAGTACTTCTCCGCCGAGTCAAAAGACACGTGTCCGTGGTGATGGTAGAGCATGGAAGTGGCCCCATCGAAGCGGAACCCATCAAAGTGAAACTCCTCCAGCCAGTAGCGGATATTGGAAAGCAAAAACTGCTGCACTTCCCATTTTCCGTAATTAAATAGCTTGGAGTCCCAACCCTCGTGGTAGCCTCTGGCACCGGGATGGAAGTACTGGTCTTCGCTGCCGTCGAATTCATTGAGGCCTTCGAGGACGTTTTTCACGGCATGGGAATGCACGATGTCCATGATCACGGCGATGCCCATTTGGTGCGCGGTATTGATCAGGCTTTTGAGCTCTTCCGGTGTCCCAAAACGGGAGGAAGGCGCAAAGAAATTGGAGACATGATAGCCGAAGGAACCGTAGTACGGATGCTCCATCACGGCCATCATTTGGATGGCATTGTAGCCACCGGCTTTGATGCGGGGGAGGATGAGTTCTTCGAATTCTTGGTATGTCCCGACTCCGAGTTTTTCCTGAGCCATGCCCACGTGACACTCGTAGATCAGGGGCATTTGCTGGGCTTCTTTGAGGGAAAACTCCTGATCGCTCCAGTCAAATTCGCTTTCGGGAAACCAGAGTTGCCCGGCAAAGTCATGGGTGGACTCGTCCTGAATCACCCGACGGATATAGGCCGGAATCCGGTCGAGATCGGTTTCATTGGCCCCGATGACCCGGACTTTGATGCGGCTTTGGTGGATGAAGGTGTGTTTGTATTGCTCAAAAGGCAGGAAAATCTCCCAATCACCCCGATGATTGCGGCGTAGCGGATGGGAGTTGCGGTCCCACCAGTTGAAGTCACCCATTAGGAAAAGTGCCTTGGCCGCCGGTGCCCATTCCCGATAGATCCACCCGTTGCGGATCTTGTCAAAGTGGATGCCGTAGTATTCATGGATTCTGGCAAACTCGAGGATGCTGCCGGAGAAGTCGTTGATGGCACGGATGGCGGATTGGAATCGTTCGAATCTCGATTGGATTGCCGGGGCAAAAGGCTCCAGCCAGGATTCGTCAGAAAGGATTTGCAGCGGTTTTTGGCTCACAAAAAGTAGAAATTTGATTGAGATGAAATTAGGAAAAATAATGAGGAATGGAAGTGTGGTGGAAAAAGATTCACCCTTTCAGGGCTCAAAAGAGAACTGTCTTTTGTTTCCACGGGCTACCGCCCGCGGTCATGAAGAGTTTTACTCCTTCGGAGCCAGTTTTCATAACAAGAGTTTCCTTAAAAGATCAAAACATGAAATGCCCATGAGTAAATGCTTCTCACACAGGGGAATGATTATCCGGGGCATTCTCCCGATGAAAGATCGGGACAGGCTATCTGGCCATTAAAAATCAAATTATAAACAGATGAAATTTCTAAATCAGATCCGAAGGATCGTTACTTTTCGTGACCCTCGGTGACCGTAGGGAGCCGGGGGAAAAAGAATTTACTGAAGTGTCAAGAGCCCCTGAGGGGTGATTTTCTCCAGGGGCAAGAAGAGTTTCACCCTTTCAGGGCTCAAATAAATGATTGTTTCCTTACCACGGGCTGCCGCCCGCGGTCAAGAATGGTTAGGCTCCTCCGGAGCCAGCTTTCATAACAAGAGTTTCCTTAAAAGATCAAAACATGAAATGCCCATGAGTAAATGCTTCTCACACAGGGGAATGATTATCCGGGGCATTCCATCTGGCCATTAAAAATCAAATTATAAACAGATGAAATTTCTAAATCAGATCCGCAGGATCGCCACTCCTCATGACCCTCGGTGACCGTAGGGAGCCGGGGGCTGAAGGATAGAAAAACTAACGAGAGCCCCGCAGGGGTGATCTTTTTATTTTAAAAAATACCTTTCATCAATAGTGATGCCTTGTTCTAAAAGCAGCTTTCTATACTCTTCTTCAAACGAAATAGTTCTATGATGCTCCTTTTGCTTTTTGATATATCCAATTATCATATCCTTTTCTCTATACGAAACTGAAAAAACACCATAACCATCAGCCCAACCTTTGAATTTTTGGAAATGTCCAGTCTGTTTCATCCATCTACTGGAAAAAGATTTAACATCACGAACAAAATCAGAAACAGGCAGAGTAGGATGGATGTCGACTAACATATGAATGTGGTCCTCAATTCCGTTGATCTGGTAAAGCTTTGAGTTTTTGTTTTTAACTATTCCCCAGATGTAATTGTAAAGTTCTTTGCAATGAGAATCAGGGATCGTTTTTTCAGCTCCTTTTGTATGAAAAACGATATGATATAACAATTGGCGATAGGAAGTCATAAAAATTGATTTTGACGTAGTTGAATTTAAAAATATTGGAGAAGAATATAAACAAGTTTCACCCCTTTGGGGCTAACAAAGTAAAAGCTTTTATTTCCACGGGCTACCGCCCGCGGTCATGAAAAGTTTTGCTCCTTCGGAGCTGTGCGTTCCAAAGCAAACCAATTTTGAAAAAGAAGTTCTGGCTTCTGAAAATCAGATCCGAAGGATCGTTACTTTTCGTGACTCTCGGTGACCGTATGGAGCCGGGGGAAAAAGAATTTACTGAAGTGTCAAGAGCCCCTGAGGGGTGATTTTCTCCAGGGGCAAGAAGAGTTTCACCCTTTCAGGGCTCAAATAAATGATTGTTTCCCTACCACGGGCTGCCGCCCGCGGTCAAGAATGGTTAGGCTCCTCCGGAGCTAGGGTCCCAATATGGTTTTCGTTTCAAAAAGAAGTTTTGAAATCTCCGAATTAGATCCGCAGGATCGTTACTTTTCGTGACCCTTGGTGACCGTAGGGAGCCGGGGGCTGAAGGATAGAAAAACTAACGAGAGCCCCGCAGGGGTGATCATCTACGGGAAAAAATGGTTTCACCCTTTCAGGGCTAACAAAGTAAAAGCTTTTATTTCCACGGGCTACCGCCCGCGGTCATGAAAAGTTTTGCTCCTTCGGAGCTGTGCGTTCCAAAGCAAACCCATTTTGAAAAAGAAGTTCTGGCCTCTGAAAATCAGATCCGCAGGATCGTTACTTTTCGTGACCCTTGGTGACCGTAGGGAGCCGGGGGAAAAAGAATTTACTGAAGTGTCAAGAGCCCCGCAGGGGCGATTTTCTTATTTTAAATTGACTTAGTGCTTTTCGTAAACCATCTCCGGTTCCCTTACCTCTACATTACCGGCAGCATTGATAGCATCCAGGGTAACCTGCTTCAGTTCATTCACCAGCATGGGGTCGTATTTGGCAGCGACACGGATGTAGTTTTCGGTGAAGCCGTGCATCTTGCCATCTTCCACGTCTTCTTCAAAAAGTACGGTAAAGGTCTGCCCCAGATTTTCCTCATAAAACTTCCTTCGCTTTTTCTCAGAAAGAATCCGCAGCATCTTGGAACGTTCGTTCCGCTTTTTCATCGGTACGATGCCATCCAATTCCACAGCTCGGGTGTTGGCCCGCTCGGAGTAGGTGAATACGTGCAGGTAAGAGATGTTCAGCTCGTTGAGGAAGTTGTAGGTTTCGAGGAAAAGTTCATCGGTTTCTCCCGGAAATCCCACGATCACATCCACGCCAATACAGGCGTTTGGCATCAGGGTCTTGATCTTGCTGACCCGGTCTTCGTAGAGTTCGCGCAGGTAGCGGCGGCCCATTCTTCGTAATATAGTGTTGGAGCCTGACTGAAGAGGAATATGGAAGTGGGGGACAAATCGCTTAGATCGGGAGACAAACTCGATGATCTCATTGGTCAAGAGATTGGGCTCAATGGAGGAAATTCGGAATCGATCAATTCCCTCGACCTCATCCAGCGCAAAGACCAAATCCGCAAATCGCTCGTTTCGCTTTCCTTCCACGATACCAAAATCTCCGATATTCACACCGGTCAGGACGATTTCTTTTACATCGGTAGCGGCGATTTCCCGGGCAGAAGCCAAAACTGACTCAATGGTATTGCTTCGGCTTTTTCCCCTTGCCAGCGGAATCGTGCAAAAGGCGCAACCATAATTACAGCCGTCCTGAACTTTCAGAAAAGTCCTTGTCCGGTCGTTGATGGAGTACGCATTATTAAAGGAGCGGGCTTCAGTGATTTCGCTTGCGAGGACTTTAGCCTCTTGTTCTTTGGCAAAGTCGCCCAAAAGTTCGTGCAGTCGGAATTTTTCGGCCGCACCCAGGACTGCATCTACGCCTTCGATCTCGGAGATTTCGGTGGGTTTGAGTTGCGCATAGCAGCCGATGATAGCCACATAGGAGTTGGGGGAGATCTTTTTAGCCTCCTTGACGATCTTTTTACACTTTTTGTCGGCATTGTCGGTGACCGAGCAGGTGTTGATGATGAAAATGTCGGGATTTTCCTGAAAATCGACTTTCAGGTAGCCTTTTTCTTCAAATTGTCTGCTGATGGTGGACGTTTCTGAGAAATTTAGCTTGCAACCGAGGGTATAGAAGGCAACTTTTTTCAATTTTCTCCTCCGAATAGTGGATTTGCAAAGGTAAGTAATCCCCAGCTTTTTACAATTTTCCTAATTCTGGGAGTAAAACACACTTTTTTTCGGGTTTTGCCTGAGAAAAGAAGAGAGTTTTTTGAAAAAAGTGGAAATTTTTTGAAAAATCACCTCAAAAATGAGCCTTTTTCTTTTTGAGAAACATATTTTTCTATTTTTGTCGGTGTAATCTTAAACCACAAATCGTAGATATGGCAACATTGAGACAACAAGCCTTGGCAATGGTTCAGGCTAGACCTCGAATAGGCGTAACTCCGCCTTCCACCAAAATTTCGGACTTCTTCGGGACCAATGTTTTTGGTCCGGCACAAATGAAGCAGTCTTTGGCTCCTTCTGTTTTCAAAAAAGTAATGGAAGCGATCGATAAAGGTTCAAAAATCGATCCGTCCACAGCAGAAGAAGTAGCATCTGCGGTGAAGATATGGGCCATTTCCAAAGGGGTGACACACTACACACACTGGTTTCAGCCATTGACAGGCTCCACGGCAGAAAAGCATGATTCGTTTTTTGACATGTATGCCGGGATGGAGAAATTCAAAGGTTCCGCTTTGGTACAGCAGGAGCCCGATGCATCCTCTTTCCCAAATGGAGGTATTCGCTCTACATTTGAAGCAAGAGGATATACCGCATGGGATCCTTCTTCTCCGATTTTTGTATTTGAAAAGACACTTTGTATCCCAACCATCTTCGTTTCCTATACCGGAGAGGCTTTGGATTACAAGACTCCATTGTTGAAATCAATGGAAGCCATCAACGAAGCTGCGGTAGCTATCTGCCAACTTTTCGACCGAAATGTGAGAAAGGTAACGCCGTCACTGGGTATCGAACAGGAATATTTCGTGGTGGACAAGGCGCTTTATGCTGCCCGTCCCGACTTGG
The DNA here is from genome assembly GCF_003253485.1 of Algoriphagus aquaeductus. Lineage (GTDB taxonomy): Bacteria > Bacteroidota > Bacteroidia > Cytophagales > Cyclobacteriaceae > Algoriphagus > Algoriphagus aquaeductus. Next base: position 149,640 of record NZ_QKTX01000009.1, read on the forward strand.
TGATGTCCGGCCGATCTGTTTATGGACATACTCCAGCCAGAGGTCAGCAGTTGGAAGATCACTATTTTGGATCGATTCCTACCCGAGTGAAGGATTTTATGATGGATTTTGAAGTGGAAGCCCACAAATTGGGAATTCCGGTTTCTACCCGTCACAATGAGGTAGCTCCGGGCCAGTTTGAAGTGGCACCGATTTTTGAAGAAATCAACAAGGCCATCGATCACAATCAGTTGTTGATGGATGTGATGGACAAGGTGGCTGAAAAGCACGGTCTAAAGGTTCTATTCCATGAAAAACCATTTGCCGGTGTCAATGGTAGCGGCAAGCACAACAACTGGTCTTTGATTACCGATACCGGAGTAAACTTGTTCCAGCCAAGCAACTCTGCCAGAGAAAACTTGCAGTTCCTCGTATTCTTGGTAGCTACCGTTAAAGCGGTTTATGACCATGCCGACTTGTTGAGAGCGAGTATCGCTTCGGCATCCAACGACTTCCGATTGGGAGCCAATGAAGCCCCTCCGGCCATCATGTCCACTTTCTTGGGTGCGACTTTGTCTGAATTGCTTGATGAGTTGGAGAAAAACGGTAACGTGAAAATCGAGAAGGGTGACAACATGTACATGAAGTTGGGCATCTCCAAAATCCCGGAAATCATCCTGGACAACACCGACCGAAACAGAACTTCCCCATTCGCTTTCACAGGAAACAAGTTCGAATTCCGCGCGGTAGGTTCTTCTGCCAACTGCGGTGGGCCGATGATGACCCTTAACGTGATCGTGGCGGATGTCCTGAAGCAGTTGTATAAGGATATCGAAAAAGAAATGAACGCAGGCAAAGAGAAGAAAATTGCCATCGTGAATGTTCTTAGAAAATACATCAAAGAATCCAAGAAGATCCGATTCGAAGGGGATGGCTACTCTGAAGAGTGGGCAAAAGAAGCGGAAAAGAGAGGCTTGAACAACTTCAAATCTACGCCAGAGGCTTTGGATGTGTACACCAAAAAGGCTACCAAAGAGCTTTTCGAGCGTCACAATGTCCTAAATCACATCGAAGTGCATGCCCGTCACGAGATCGAATTGGAAGCATACATCAAGAAAGTTCAGATCGAAAGCCGGGTGATGGGTGATTTGGCTCTCAATCACATCATCCCAACTGCAATTTTGTATCAGAACAAGCTGATCGAAAATGCCAACGGTTTGAAAGGCCTTGGTTTGGATAATTCAGCGCCGATTGAGACCATCAAAGATGTCTCCAAGCATATTGCCAATCTGAGAACCTTCGTCAATGAAATGACCGAAGCCAGAAAGCAGCTCAATAAGGAAGATGATGTGGTCAAGCGTGCAAAAGGATATCAGAAAGAAGTGAAAGAGGCCTATTTCGATAAAATCCGCTACGCCGTTGACAAGCTGGAACTGCTGGTGGATGACGAAAGCTGGCCTTTGGTAAAATATCGTGAAATGCTCTTTATCAGATAATCATCCTTGATTGTCTTTCAAAAGCCATCCTGATTCAGGGTGGCTTTTTTGTTTCGGTTCAAGGGAGATTTTCCGCTTGAGGATAATTGGTTGATTTTTGGTCTGGGGTCTTTTTTTGACGGGAAGAGTGGTCAGGAGTGTGGTAAAGTAAAATTTTCGTGTATCTCAAAAAGATTGCTTCTTTTTTGAGGGGCTGGATTGGCTTATTCTAAGGTTTGGAAATTGAAATTTTAGATAAGTATACTATTAACTATTACGTTTTTTGTTGATGTTAAATTTTTGTTGGTTAAAAGTTCAATAAGTTTCTGAGTTAGTTAAAAAAGATGAAGTCCTATTCTGTACTTTTAAAAAAAAATCGAATAAATAATTTCACTTTATTTAAAAAAATGAAAGAAACTTTTTGAAGATTTTTGAGAATTTTCTAGATTTATCCCAGTTAGGCTAAAATGGGACTGTTTAATCGGATTTTTAGTAATGGTTTTCGCTCATTTTCTGGCCTTTTCTAATGAGAAGTGGGTCTAAATGAAAATATATGGTGCAAGGTTTACAACATCCTTTCTCCCCAAAGCATCCGGACGTCCGTTCGGAATTACCAATCAATTTATTTCTAACCTTTTATTACCAGCTATGAGAAAGTTTCTATCAATCGCTTTCGCAATGGCTCTTCTGCTGAGTTTTACTGTCTCGGCACAAGACCAACGAAGAGTGTTGAGGGGAAAGGTCACTGCTTCAACAGATGGTCTTCCCATGCCGGGCGTCACAATCCTGGACAAGAGTAATCAGTCGGGTACTACTACCAATGTGGAGGGAGAGTATTCGATTTCGGTGACGGACAAATCCGTTTTGGTGTTTTCCTTCATTGGTTTTTCCTCCAAAGAAGTAACAGTGGGCAACATGAGTGAGCTCAATGTGGTCTTGGATGAGGAAGCCAGCAATCTATCTGAAGTAGTGGTGACTGCATTCGGGATGGAGCGGGACAAAAAAGCCCTGGGTTACTCCGTAACCCAAGTAGGCGGAGACCGCTTCACGGAGTCCCGGGCGATCAACTTCGGAAATGCCCTATCCGGTAAAGTAGCAGGTGTCAATGTGACTCCTCCGGCCACCGGAGCCGCGGGTTCTACCCGGGTGGTGATCCGTGGTGGCTCATCCTTGACGGGCAATGATCAGCCACTCTATGTGGTCAATGGTATTCCCATCGAGTCCCGAAACCTTGGTAACGCAGGGATGTGGGGTGGAAATGACTCCGGTGACGGATTGAATTCCATCAACCCGGACGATATCGAGAGCATCTCGGTATTGAAAGGAAATGCTGCTGCGGCACTTTATGGAGCAAGAGCGGCAAACGGAGTTATTTTGATCACCACCAAAGGCGGGATGAAGAGAAAAGGGATTGGCGTCTCCTTAAACTCCAACATTACCTTTGACCGGGTGTGGGATCAGACTGATTTTCAAAGACAATATGGTCCGGGTATCGATGGAAGAAGACCAACGACCCAAGATGAAGCCCTCAATACCGGAAACAACGGATGGGGTTCAGCTTTTGATGGATCTCCTTCCATTCAGTTTGATGGAGTACAAAGGCCTTATGCCTTTACCGGTGAAGGTCTTTCGGATTTCTTCGAAACTGCCTATACCCTCAACAATTCCGTGGCATTGGATGGAGGAAATGAAAATGGCAATTTCCGTTTTTCATTCTCTGATTTGGACAACAAGGACATTATCCCCAATGCCGGATTTAAGCGAAGAGTGGCCAACATCAACGTAAATGGTAAAATGGGAAAATTGACACTCACTGCTTCCGGTCAATATTCCAATCAATTTGCAAAAAACCGTCCCAGACTTTCCGACTCTCCGGGTAACGCCAACTTTGCCATGTTGGTCAAGCCGGCAAATATTCCGTTGGAGGTGATGAGAGGAACCACCAGCAAGCTGGGAGCAAACGAAAATGGAACAGAACTTCGCTACCAAGGCAATGTGTTTCAAACCAACCCTTATTGGGCGGCTTATCAGTTCTTCAGAGAAGATGAGACCAACCGTTTCTTGGGAAATGTGTCTTTGAAATATGATTTGACTGACTGGCTCTATGTACAGGCAAGATTGGGTATGGACTTCCAGTCCCGTGTGGACAGAACTTCAGAGCCTTATGGTACGGCTTATAAGCCTTTGGGTGATTACAACCTGACCGAGCGTACCCTCAGAGAAGACAATGCAGACTTGTTTATCGGATTCAACAAAACCTTCGGAGATATCTCGGTGGATGGTTTTGTAGGAGGCAACCGAATGAGAAGCACTTCTGAGAGCTTAAGAGGCGGAGGTAATGACCTGGTTATTCCTTTCTTCAGCTCGGTAAGAAACGTAAGAGCTCCAAGTATTGACTATGGTTTTTCTGAGTATGGAATCAATTCCTATTTCGCCTCTGCCAACGTAGGATACAAAAACATGATCTTCTTGAATGCAACCGCACGTCAGGATCAGTTTTCTACACTTACTCCGGCAAACAGCAAGCTTTTCTACCCATCTGTGGGTCTGAGTGCCGTAATCAGTGATATGGTCACCCTTCCCGAGTTCATCACCTTTGCCAAAGTTCGTGGCTCTTGGGGTGAAGCAGGTGGAGGAGCTCCAAATCCTTATGCCCTCAACTTGACTTATGGTCTGGTAGGTGCAGGTCACTTGGGTGCCAACTTGGGACAGATCAACAACGGATCTATTCCAAACGCAAACCTAGGCCCATACCGATCCAGCGAATATGAATTCGGTGCTGATTTCCGATTCTTCAATAATAAGGTAGGATTGGATATCGCATATTATAACCGAACCACCAGAAACGACATCCTTGCTACCGGTATTTCAGCTACCTCCGGTTTTGGATCGACTACGGTCAATATCGGTGAACTCAACAACAGAGGGATTGAACTCTTGTTGAATGTCACTCCAATCGACCGTGCGGTGAGATGGGATGTGTCCTTCAATTTTGCCAACAACATCTCTGAAGTACTCAGCTTGGGTACCAATGCAGCCGGTGAACCTATTCAGTTTATCAACTTGGGTCAGTCCCGCTTGATGCGGGAGAATATCCGACACGTAGTGGGTTTCCCACTGGGTATGATCGCAGGTTACAAGCACTTGAGAGTGAATGGACAGCCGGTGTACGATGCCAATGGATTCCCCGTGACTACAGCTGGATTTGAAACTTTGGCAGAAGGCCGTCATCCGATTTCAGCCGGTTTGAGCAATACCCTGTCCTGGAAAGGATTCAGACTCTACACCTTGATTGATATCCGTCAGGGTGGTCACATGGTTTCGGGTACCAATTACTTTGCTTACAACAACGGCTTGCACAAAGAGACCTTGGTAGGTCGTGACGGTACCTTGACCGTAAGTGGGGTAACTGCCGCAGGTGAAGCCAATACCTGGACCATTCCGGCAGATCCGACCAATCCAGCCCGCTACCTGATCGACAACTATTGGCAGCGCTATGCTTTGGTGACTGAAAACATCGTTTATGATGCTTCCTTCGCCAAATTGAGAGAGATGTCTTTTGGATACACATTCCCGAATTCCATGATCTCCAAGACTCCGTTTACCAACTTGTCTTTGTCTTTTGTAGGTAGAAATCTGGCCCTTCTTTGGTCAAAAATTCCTAATGTGGATCCTGAATCTGCTTATGCTGTGGACGGAAATTCCCAAGGTTTGGAATTCTTCGGTATGCCAACCAACAGAAGCTATGGATTTAATTTATCAGCCAACTTTTAATTGACCCAAGAGCTATGAAAATTTCAAGAAAACTGGCGATAGCATTGATGGCAGGGACGCTTACTTTCACCTCCTGCAACGAGTCCGAATTGCTGGACCTGAACATTGATCAAAACTCAGCCACCAATATCGATATGTCGTACCTTTTCTCCAGAGCCACTTTGGCCATAGGAGGAGAGTATGAAAATACCCGAATCGCGATGCTTTACGCATCTACCATGGTTCAGCAGACTGCCTCTACCGCAGGATATTTCAGCGGAGATAAGTATTTCTACAACCCGCAATATTCGGGAGCTTACATGGAAACCCATTATACCGGTGTGGTCCGACTGCTTACTCATGTGATCAGCAAGACAGAAGGGGATGCCTCCCAGGCTAACCTCAATGCAGCGGCTACAATCCTGAGAGTATTTGACCTGCACCGGATGACGGATATCTATGGAGATATTCCTTATTTCCAAGCCGGTAAAGGTCTGGAAGGAGAAGAAAACTGGTTCCCGAAATATGATGCTCAAAAGGATATCTATACGGCAATGATTGCTGATCTCCGAGCGGCTAGAGATAGATTCTCCGAATCTGCTCGACCTTTGGGTGCTCAGGATTTCATTTACAATGGGAATATTTCCAAGTGGAAAAAATTTGCCAATGCCTTGTTGATGAGGATCGCCATGAGAATGAGCAATGTAGATCCTACTACTGCACAGCAGGTATTTATTGAGGCCAACAACAGTGGAGCATTCACCTCCAATGATGACATTGCCTTTATCAAATATGCTCCGGGTCCTCAGGGAGTAAACAGAAACGGATTGAATGATGGCTATTGGAATACCTACAAGTATTCCCGAGACTGCAAAATCTCCGCGACGATGATGAACTGGATGAATGCCAACAATGATCCGAGAAAGATGATCCTAACCGGTGGAATTGGAGATCCGGAGGTACCTGCCACTTGGATCACCGATCCTGCTCAGCAGATAGGTATGCCAAACGGATATACTTCTACCAATATCGTCAACGCGGTTCCTCCGGGTACCCTTAGCCGATTCCCTATTGTGCAGCGTAACTTCTCCATGCTCAACCTGAAGTATTTGGATTGGGAAGACCCTTACTACCTGGTCTCTTACGCAGAAGTGGAGTTGATGAAAGCTGAGGCAGCTGTCAAAGGCTGGATTTCGACCTCTGCCGAATCTCACTTCAACAATGGCGTCACCGCGGCGATCAATTCCTGGGTGTATTTTGATCCTTCTTTTGCAGTGACTCCGGACAAAACGGCGGCGTACCTTGCTGGAAGAGGATTTGCAGCTGCATCCAACGCTAACAAGCTCAGACTGATCGGAGAAGAATATTGGGCAGCCAATTTCCTGAATGCGATTGAAGCATGGTCCAACTGGAGAAGAACAGGCTTTCCTGCTTTGACTCCTACCAATGACCCGAATGCCTTTGAAGGAAACTTTATTCCTCGAAGATTGAAGTATTGGGAAAATGAGATCGGATCCAATCCTAAAAATTACAGTGATGCCATTGCCCGTATGGGAGCTGACCTGTTTGCCACCAAAGTTTGGTGGGACGGAGGAAAATAATCTTCCTGCTAAATAATTCATTCAGAGGTTTTGGATTCGTCCAAGACCTCTGTTTTTTTTGAACCTAAACCCAGAACAAAATGAAGAATTGGAAACTGACCTTTTTCACCATCGCTTTAATGGGAAGCTTTGTGTTTTGTCTCAATGCCCAAAACCGAAAGCCTTACATCATCGGATATGTCGCATCCTGGAAAGGGGTAGATCCTGAGAAAATTCCTGCTGAAAAATTGACCCACCTCAACTATGCTTTCGCCAATGTGGAAAATGGGGTGGTGACTTCAGGAAAGGGATTGGCTGAGCGGGATAGCCTGAATTTTATTCTTCTCCAACAACTCAAAAAAAGAAATCCGGATTTGAAGATTCTGGTTTCGATCGGAGGTTGGACTTGGTCAAAGGGATTCTCAGACGCAGTGCTCACGGAAGAAAGTCGCGAAAAGCTTACCCGTTCTGGAATTGATTTTTTAATCAAACATCAACTTGATGGGTTGGACTTTGATTGGGAATATCCCGCCTGGCCTGGGGACAACAACCCGGTTCGCCCGGAGGATCGGGAAAACTTCGTAGCCATGCTCAAAAGCTTCCGGGAAGCATTGGATTCTTTGGGTAATCTTCAGGACAAGCATTATCTGAGTACGATTGCCTCGGGAGGATTCAGGCAATACCTTGAAGTCAATGATCTTCGGACTGCTCAGCAATACCTGGATTTTATCAATATCATGGCTTATGATCTTTTTGGCGCCGGAGATCGCATCACCGGTCATCATGCCAACCTTTTCAATGGAGAAGAGCATTTGGTTCCTGAAAAGAAAAAGGGGAGGTCGGCCGATTCGGCGGTATTGGAGCATATTGAGTTTGGAGTGCCGGCAGAAAAAATCGTGTTGGGAGTGCCTTTTTATGGCAAGCGTTGGAAAAATGTTGAGGCAGGAGAGACCTTGGGAAGGTATCAGTCGGGGGAATTTGACAAATCCATGCCCTATGCACAGATCAAGGAGCTTCTAAAGGATGACTCGTATCAAAGGCATTGGGACAGTCAGGCACAAAATCCCTTTCTTTTTGCCCCAACAGCCAACTATTGGGTCACTTATGAAGACGAACAATCCATGGCCGTCAAGATGAACTATATCCTGAAAAAAGGATTGGCAGGAGCGATGTTTTGGGAATTGTCCGAGGACCCGGAAGGGACCCTTTTGGAAACGATGTTTCAAGCATTAAATCCTCAGAATGGGTCTAAATGATTCTTCGCCTTTCCGGATAGGGATTGACATAGGCGGTACCCATATTTCCGCGGCAAAAGTGGGTACTGTGGACCGTCGATTTTTGATACAGGATCTGTATCAACAGGAAGTGGACACCGGACTTAATGCCGAATCCATTATTTCCTCCTGGACACAAGCCATCTCAAAGGTTTCGGAAGGAAGGAGGGATGTACAGTTTGGAATCAGTATGCCCGGACCATTTGATTATGACCATGGGGTGTCGAGGATTCAGGTTCAGGGAAAAATGAAAGCCTTGTATGGCTTATCGGTGAAAGACCTGTTGGCAGAACAGCTACAAGTGTCTACTGGGCAAATAAAATTTATCAATGATGCCGAAGCCTTTTTGACAGGAGAAAGCCTGGCAGGGAGCGGCATGGGTCTGGACCATCTCATTGGAATTACTTTGGGTACCGGATTGGGGTCGGCCATCAAAGTACTGGATGTGACCAAAGATGCCAAGCTTTGGACGGCCCCCTTTCGGAATGGAATTGCCGAAGATTATTTGGGTACCAGATGGTTTGTAAACAAAGCATTTGCAGGATATGGAGTCCAAATCGCAGGAGTCAAAGACTTGCTGGATTCTTCGTTTGATCCGGGCATAGCTCAGCATTTATTTGAGGAATTTGGGCGAACCTTGGGAGAATTTTTAATTCCTTACCTGGTCAGGCTTCAGATCCAAAAAGTAATTCTGGGAGGGAAAATTTCCCAATCGGCCCCTAGGTTTGTACCCGCTACACTCGAATACTTAAGGGAATTTGGTGTCCAAGTTCCGATAGAAGTTTCTCATTTGGGTGAAAATGCGGCTCTCATTGGCGCAATTTCTCCATTTTTAAACCACTGAAATACGACAACTATGAAAAAAACAGCCGCAATTCTGGTCTTTTTACTCTATATCCTCCAAATCCCGGTTCAAGGTCAAGACCGAGTAGACTTGATCATCGTGGGAGGTGGGGCCAGTGGAACAGCTGCTGGCATAGCGGCAGGGAGGATGGGAACCAAAACTGTTATTTTGGAGCCCACTTCCTGGTTGGGAGGGATGCTGACTTCCGCCGGGGTTTCGGCGATCGATGGGAATCATCGCTTGCCTTCAGGCATTTGGGGAGAGTTTCGAAAAGAGTTGGAAGCTTATTATGGAGGTCCTGAAAAGTTGTCCACGGGCTGGGTATCCAATACGCTCTTTGAACCTCGGATAGGAAATGAGATCCTACAAAAAATGGCGGCTACCGTTCCTGATTTGACGGTCAGATTTGAAAGTCAATGGACCTCAGCTAATTATACTGAAGGGCTTTGGACTGTGGTGTTCAGGCAAAATGGACAATTGTATCGGATTCAAGCACCCCTATTGATCGATGCCACTGAACTGGGAGATGTGGCAGCTGCACAAGGGTTGCCTTATCGATTGGGGATGGATGCCCGGGCCGAAATCGGGGAGGAATTTGCTCCTGAACAAGGTAATGACATCGTGCAGGACCTGACCTATGTGGCTACCTTACAGGATTATGGACAGGGGGTAGATAGGACCATTCCTCGGCCGGCTGATTACGATCCTGCCGAGTTTGCTTGCGCCTGTGCCCATGCCGATCCTACGACCGACCATGATCCAACCTTGGATTGTGGAAAAATGATGGACTATGGCAAGCTTCCCAACGGAAAATACATGATCAACTGGCCCAATTGTGGCAATGACCACTATGTCAATCTGGTGGAGCTTAGTCCGGAGGAACGGGAAAAGGAGTTGGAAAAAGCCAAACAAACCACGCTGAGATTTGTGTATTACATTCAGCATGAGCTGGGCTTCAGGCACCTGGGTTTGGCAGAAGATGAGTATCCTTCCGATGACCATCTTCCCATGATTCCTTACCACCGGGAATCCAGAAGGTATAGAGGATTGGTGGATTTTACACTTCCCTTTGTGCGCTCGCCATATGCTGCCCCAAGCTCATTGTATCGCACCGGTGTGGCGGTTGGGGATTACACCATCGATCATCATCATAAAAAGAAACCGGATGCACCGGCCATTGATTTTATTAAAATCCGGGTGCCTTCCTATAATGTGCCTCTGGGTGCACTTATTCCTAAAGAGCATCCAGCCCTAATCTTGGCTGAGAAAAGTATTTCCGTATCCAATATCGTGAATGGGGCCACAAGATTGCAGCCGGTTGTCCTGGGGATAGGGCATGCAGCCGGAGTGTTGGCGACAGAAGCGTTGAAGCAAAAGAAACCCCTTTCAGAAGTTTCTATCCGTTCGGTGCAGCAGGCTTTGCTTGACCAAAAGGCCTATATCATGCCTTTTATAGATATGACTCCTTCTGATCCATACTTCCAGTCCATGCAAAAAGCAGGAGCCTTGGGGGTATTCAAAGGAGAGGGCGTACCATATCTATGGGCCAATCAAACCTGGTTTTATCCCGAACGACTGGCTACAGAATTTGAAACAGTGGATGGACTTAGGCCATTTTATCCGGAGCTCAGGGATTTTTGGGGGGCTTCCGGAGACTATCTTCGGGGAGAAAGATTGATCCTGATTTTACAGCGCATTCGTCCCGATCTGATTGAGGAAACAATCCTCAATGAGTGGAAAACAGCCGGTCTTTCGGGGCAATTTAGCGCAGCCAGAACTCTGACCAGAAAAGAGACCGCTGTTCTTTTGGATAGAATTCTGAATATTTTTCAAAAAGAAGTGGACTGGAGCGGGTATTGGATAGAGCCTAGAGATTAGAGCCAAGATGCAATTGACTTGGGGTAATTTGCAGCCTTGAAACTCCTTCTTGGTTCTTGATTTAACCAAAGGCTTACAGTAATTCTATTTCTGTCCGCATATTGCTATTGAATGTCTGCAAATTGGGTGGGAAAAAGAAAAACCGAGGATGACTTTAAGCCGGCTGTTTACCTGCTCAAAACTCAGCCCAACAATCATTTTGGCTTCAAAAATGCTCAATTCAAAGAAAATTTATGGTTTTTCCCGTATGTTTGTCGGGTTTTTGATCCTTTTCACTAGCTATAAATAATGAAAAATCTTTTAAAAGGAGGACTATGGATCCTGTTGTGTGGTGTGGTGTTCTCCTGTGTGTCCAATGAAAAAATCATCTATCTTCAAAATATTGAAGGCAAAGAGCAGATTCCTGAGGGCCAACTGATTTCTTACGAAATCCCCGAATACAAACTACAATACAACGACATCATTGATGTCAATGTGCAGACGGTGGATGACCTTCTTAAGAATGGCTTCAACACAGCCGATGAAAACAATGCCATGCGGATGCAAATGGCGCAGGGAGGTGGAGATATTTACTACATGACGGGCTACACCGTGGACAAAAACGGAAATATTCGGCTCCCCATCGTAGGTGAAGTTAAAGTTCAGGATAAAACCATCGAAGAAGCAAGAATTGAAATCGAGCGTAGACTGAAAGAGTACGTCGTGACCGAAGTTTATGTAAAGGTGAAACTCGGAGGAATCCGATATTCAGCTTTGGGGGAATTTCGCAGACCCGGAAAGTTTGTGGTGCTTCAGGACAGAATGACCATTTTCGAAGCCATTGCCAATGCCGGTGATCTGTCCAATATTGCCAAGCGAGATGAAATTTTATTGATACGACAATACCCGGAGGGGACCAAGCTTCACCGCATCAATTTGAATGACCGTCAGGTGATCAACTCGTCTTTTTATTTCATTCAGCCCAATGATCAGCTCTATGCAGAGCCCATGAAAGTAAGAGAAGTTGGTGCCGGTGAAAATGCCGCTCAGTCCTTGCTTCTTTTTACTTCAGTGCTGACCTCACTTTTGCTTATTGTTAATTTGTTTACCAGGTAAGATGAATCCCAATATTCCTTCAACCCCTTCTTCAGCCCCCAATCCCTTTTTGATCCAGCAGGAGGATGAGATTGACTTGAAAGTCATTCTTTTCAATTACCTCCAATACTGGCCATGGATTATTCTTTTTGCATTCTTTGGAGTCCTGTCTGCTTTTTTGTTCAACCGATTCGCCACACCCATTTACAAGGTGGAGTCCACGGTCATTGTCAAAGACGAAAACACTTCCCTTGGTGCGGACCTTTTTGCCTCTGCGGGCTTGGCCGGTCTTCAGGGCAAAAGCAATATCGAAAATGAAATTGGCATCCTAAGGTCTTATACCCTGGCGTATTCGACACTCAGCCAGTTGGAAATGAATGTGCAGTACTTCCGGGAGGGGGTATTTTCGAATCAACAGATTTACGGCAATGTTCCTGTATTCATAAAAGCTGACTGGACTAAAGATCAGGCAGTCGGCGGGTTGTTTCGATTGGAAGTGATCGATGAGAATAGGTTTGAATTGGAAGTTGAAGACGATAATTTCCAGCTGTTTAACCCTCAAGATCCAAACTACAAATCCAAGCTGGAAACACTGGAATTGAACTCAAGTGTTTTTGAATTTGGTAAACCGGTTTCTTCCGACTTTTTTCATTTTACCGTTGAAAAAGTCTCTGCTTTGCCCGGGGAAACGCTATTTTTCAGATTGATGGATACGCCTTCTCTGGCATTGAAGCTTACTCAGGATATCTCCGTAGCACCGACCAACAAACAGAGTTCCATATTGACTTTGAGCCTGGAGACTCCGGTTCGAAGATTGGGGGTAGACTACCTCAACAAACTCATGGAGACTTATTTGAAACGGGAATTGGATGATAAGAACAGGACAGCAGAGAATACCATCCGATTTATCGATCAGCAGCTGAGCGGAATTACAGATTCGCTTCGATTTTCTGAAAACAAACTCCAGCAATACCGGTCCGAGAATAAGATTTTCAACCTCTCACAGGAAGGATCGATCATATTCGAGCGCCTGCAGGAACTCGAAAAAGAGAAAAGTCTCAATGAGATCAATCTAAAATATTTACAGACGCTAAACGATTACCTAAAAAACAGTCAAACGGGAGATTTGATTGCTCCATCCATTATAGGTACCTCTGATCCGCTTCTGAATGCTTTGGTGCAAAACCTGTCGGAACTCCAGGCAGACCGAGTGAGGTTGACGGCCAATTTCTCCGAACAAACCCCTCAAGTGCGGGACATCAATGCCCGAATCCAAAGTACCTCCAAAGCCCTCCAGGAGAATGTCGGATCGGCGATGACCAACACGCAAAATCTGATTTCAAACCTGAATTCCCAGATCCGGATGATAGAACGGGACATCAACCGGCTTCCCGAGACTGAGCGAAACCTGTTGAGTTACACCCGGCAGTTTACCATCAACGAAAATATCTACATCTACTTTCTCCAAAAAAAGGCCGAGGCAGAGATCACCAAAGCTTCCAACATGCCAAGCAATATGATCTTGGATTTTGCCAAGTCCGGTCAGCTTCCGGTAGCTCCTAAAAGATCTTTGAATTTGCTGATTGGATTGATTTTAGGTTTGATTTTGCCGATTGGTTTTATTACGGTTAAGGATTTCCTGAATACCAAGATTGAAGATCCAAAGGAATTGGAAAAGCAAATCAAAGTGCCTTTGATCGGGATGATCGGCCGTAACAATTCCGGTGATGCCCTTCCCGTGTTGAACAATCCGAGATCCACCGTCACGGAGTCCTTCCGGTCTCTCCGTGCCGACCTGACCTACCTGAGTCCTCAGAAAGATAAGCTTACGCTCCTGTTTACATCTTCCATCTCCGGTGAAGGCAAAACCTTTGTTTCCATGAATGTAGCATCTGTTTTTGCCTTAATGGGAAAAAAGACCATCCTGATCGGACTTGATTTGAGAAAGCCCCGAATTGCCCAGGACTTTAACCTCGTCAATGACAAAGGAATGAGTACCTGTCTGAGCAGTTCGACTTCTTGGCAAGAAGTTGTGAAGTCTTCCGGGTATGAAAACCTCGATGTGATTCTCTCTGGACCTATTCCTCCCAATCCTGCCGAATTGTTGCTCCAGGAGAGGTTTGGAAAAATTGTAAAGGAAATCAAGGATCAATACGATGTGGTCGTATTTGACTGTCCTCCGGTAGGGTTGGTCTCCGAAACCAAGGAGTTGTTTGCTTATTCAGATGTGAATTTCTACGTGTTCAGACAAGGCTATTCCATGAAAGGAAATACACAGATTCTGAACAACCTCGTAGAAAAGGGTGGTGTCACCAAAATGTATGGAATCCTCAATGACCTGCATATTGATAAGGGCTATGGGTACGGTTATGGGTACGGATACGGCTATGGCTACGGAAGCAATTCCTATGGATACCACGATGAAGTGCAGCTTCCTTGGTGGAAAAGAGCGCTGAGGAGAAAAAGTTAAGGCCGGATTTTTCTCGGCCTTTTTTCTGATTCTTGGAATGCGGGAATTACGACTACGCCGCGTTGAGACCTGGAATTTGTTGAGAGCAAGCCCGGGCAAGGGGATTTGTAGACCTGAATTTGGTTTTTGCTTCTTTCGTGGACTGATGCTTTCCCCGTCCATTCCGATGTAGGGATCGTATTGTTTTTTAGGGAAAAGAGCTGGACTCCTTGCCTTTTTAAATTTAGGATGCTTAAAAAATACTTCCTTAAGCCCATTGGAAAAGATTTTTTCAGGCGGAATTTCTGCTGAATTCTCGCAAAGACCCGGACTCAATAATAACTTAACTTCCTTGATTACCGCCACAAAACCTGCGCTGGTCAAGCAGTAGGTGGACATTTCGATTTTTAGGTTCAAATTGATAGACTTTATGAATTGTCTATACCTGTGAAAATCCAACTTAACATTTCTACGTTATGCCACTTCTTGATCTAGATTCTTTTCCGACTTTGGAAACCAATCCCAAAATTTCTGCTAAGCTTCAAATTTTCAGAGAACTACTAAGGGAATTGAAGTCAAGGAACCTCCCGGAATCTGCGTTGGACTCCTTAAATCAACCCATTAAAAATCTGAATGATTTTTTATTCCAGACTTCCCATGATCCCTCGACCATCATCAAACAAATTCAGGGAAATCAGAGAAAAATATTGAAATTTTTGGAGAAAAATCTGGGACTTACTACCAAAAACCATTACCAAAATATGTGGATGCCTTTGGGGATGTCCGCATTCGGACTTCCATTTGGAGTGGTTTTTGGCATTGCTTTAGACAACATGGCTTTTTTGGGATTGGGACTTCCGATTGGTATGGCTTTAGGAATTGCCATGGGATCAGGATTGGATCAAAAGGCTGCCAAAGAAGGGAAACAACTTCGTTTTGAACCTAAATAATTACGTCCTGATCAAAAAGTTTTTATGTATATCCGCAATCACACCATTCGCAGAATTTAAACCTTGCACTTGGAAAGGAGATATATTTTAGTTACATCAAGATCCGAAGGATTGAAACAATTAATGACCCCCGGTGTAGCCGGGGGTTAAAGTAAAAAACTGTAAAGGGAAGCCCTGAAAGGGCGGAACTTAGATGTCTCACCCTTCCAGGGCTCAAGGACAATCAAGAGCATATTTTCCCTGCACTTCGTACAGGGTCATGAATTGTTTGGCTCCTTCGGAGCCATTTCCCAGGAATTAAAAATTTTATACTGCGTTCAACTTAGAAAAGGCGGAAAAGCGGATAATCATAAAAAGTTTTTATGTATATCCGCTTTTTTACCGGTATCAACAAAAATACGGCTAATTGACTGCTAAAGGGATCAGAATCCGGAAGCTTCAGTCTTCGGTCATCGGTCTTCCAACCAGCTTAACAATGAAAATAAGGCAACTGGTGTAATTGCGGACAATCGTGAAAGTTTTTTTTCTACCCTATCGTAGTATTTGTATCTGCAAGAGAATAGTCGCAAATAAAGGGATGGAAAGAAAGAGGCATGTGTTTCTGGCGATTGGAGACCCATACCCGTGTCCATCACCTTGAGTTTGACTTGAAGCATTGATTGCTAATGCCATGGCAGAGAATTTTAATTCCAGTCCATTGACTATTTTCAAGCACTTGCGAAATTGCACCATGAAAAATCCAAACCCAAAGTGGAACCGAATCATCTATTGGACCACTACAGGCTTATTCAGCCTATTTATGATCTCTTCCGCTATTCCCAATCTCTTGCAGGCCGAAGAGTGGGTAGAGGTATTTCAAGCTTTAGGTTACCCCCTATACCTGCTTCCTTTTTTAGGAACTGCCAAGATTCTTGGAGTTATTGCTATTCTGGTTCCTGGTTTTCCCAAGCTAAAGGAATGGGCCTATGCAGGCTTTACTTTCAACCTTAGCGGGGCCATTTACAGCGGAATAGCAGCTGCAGGTTTTGATCCAAAAATGCTGGTTCTTCTGGGTCCGATTGCTTTAGGGGTGGTATCCTACCTTTACCATCGAAAACGGTCCGTATAAACCGCCTAATCGGTAGTTCCAAATAGTTTTATCATGTTGCCTTACAGGTAGCCATCGCCTCTTTTTACTTTATTTTTTCGGTTAATACTGCTCATTGGCTGTTTCTCAATCAGTCCTACTTTTTTTAAAGACGGGTGTTACCAAGATTGTTTTGAAATACCTGTTGAAGATCCGGATTACTCGATCGGCGAAGGTTAAAGACCAAGGTTTTGAAAATAGGGGAATAACGAAGCGGTGGGCGGATCGCAATCAAGGCCATAAGTTTTACATACACTTTAAAAACCTGGCCAAAAAGTTTCTAGAGAGAGAAGGGAGTTTTTGCAATTATGGACCACGGGAGTTTTATGCTGATTGCTTTGAAATTGAATAAAACCAATGGACCTGGATAAATGCTTCAATCGCTCCATATTGGTATCACCGATTTTAATCCATCAGGGATTTGATGAAACACGCTGTGAGGCGGGAAATGGTAGGTCTATTTGGAGAAAATAGGCCATTTCCGGATTTTCGGTTAGTTGATCTGTCAGGAAATACGTGCAGACTTCTTCCCTTAAAGAACAGGTTTTGGTAGTCAAGCCTTTTTTATCCCAAATCAAACCTGATGTAACCACAGGTTGATCCCGCAATAGGAAAACCCGAATTCCTATTACCTCTTTTTTGGTCTGAATACGTTAAAACGCTTGACCTAAATCGTAATTTTAGTGAAACCTTAACCATTGAAGTTTCCATGGATTATTTACAAAAAATTATTTCAGATTTTGAATTGCATTCCGTGGAAGGCATAAAGGAATGTTTTAACCATGGGGTCAATCCAAACCAGATGGTAAATGGTAAACCATTGATTTATCAACTGATAAACATGTACACCAGAGGCCCCAGGTTTAAAAGCTGCATTCGAGCATTTGTGGACCAGGGTTTAGAGTTTGAAGAGAAAATTTTACTTTCTGTTTTGCTGGATGATGCCGCCTTGCTGGAAACACAGTTGGCGGCTGATAAAAATGCTTCTACCAAAAGGTATTCACTCCAAAGTGCTTTTACGCCGCTTCATGAGGTTTCACTTCTCCATATTTGTGCAGAGTATAATCATTTGGCCTGTGCAGAAGTTCTTGTAAAACACGGAGTAGACATTGATTCAAGAGCAGGAATTGATCAGTATGGATTTGGTGGACACACGCCTGTCTTTCATACGGTCAACCAAGACGCAAACAAAAGTATTGATGTCTTGAAATTTTTGATTGCCCAAAATGCGGACTTGTCCATCACGGTAAAAGGGCTTATTTGGGGGAAGGGTTATGATTGGGAAACATTTATTCCCTCAGTAAATCCCATAAGTTATTCAATGATGGGTTTGCTCCGACAGTTCCAAAGAACTGAAAAGCAGATTTATGAGATTGTTTCCTTGTTGCTTAAATCAAACTATGGCCTAGACTATTTTCCGACCAACATTCCAAACAAATATTTGTATGGTTAACACGGAAGGAAAAAAACGGCAGCCAAGCTCCTGGGGTAAAAGGCTTGGATCAGCCTGCCGACTGGGACTGGATGAAGTAGATGGGAGTTACCAATGCCAGGTAAGGTTCGTTCGCAGTCGGACAACTCTGTCCGAAAATAAGAGCCATGGTTTGCAGAGAGTGTGATAATTAGGTGCTTAGACCATGTTTTTGTAATAGGTATGGTATTGGAGCTAGCTTTCCGGTTTTTCATTTTGACTCCCTCACCCAATGTCATCAACCATGCTCAAAAACTATTTCACCTCACTCTGGAGACATATTTCCAAAAACAAGGTTTTCACGTTCATCAATGTGGCTGGACTGGCTATCGGAATGCTGGCCTGTATGCTGATCGCCCAGTTTGTACTTCATGAGCTGAGCTACGATAGTTTTCTGGAAAAAAGCGACCGGATTTTCCGCATTAAGCTGGATCGGTACGACAAGGGTGTACTTTCTACCCAATGGGCAGCAGGGGCAGCGGGCATCGGTCCCGATCTGAAATCTAATTTTTCCGAGGTGAAGCGCTTCGCCCGACTGAGCAAGCAAGGCGCAACCTTGGCCAATGGGGATACCTATTTTCGGGAAGAGGATATGTATTTCGCCTCGGAAGATTTCTTCAAAGTGTTTTCCATCCGCCTGATTGAGGGTGTGGATTCCTTGGTATTGAAAGAGCCATTCAAGATTGTACTCTCCGAGTCCATGGCAAAAAAGTACTTCGGACAAGAAAACCCGATGGGAAAAACGCTGAAAGCCAATGGTCAGACCGAATACGAGGTCTCGGGAGTGTTCGAAGACCTGCCTGTCAATACCCACATGAAAATCGATGCGATGGGGTCTTTTGTTACGCTCGAAAAACTCTGGAACGATCCCGTTTTATCCTGGAATTGGGATGGCTTCATGACCTATATCCTGCTGGAGGATGGAGTCGATGCCCAGGCGTTCGAAGCAAAACTGCCTGATTTTGTAGAGAAAAAAATGGGTGAGGAAATGAGGAAATTCAATGCAGGAATGGTTTTTCACCTACAGCCTGTACAGGACATCCACCTGGACTCGGACTATATCATGGAATTCAAGGCTAACGGGAATCGGCAGTCGGTTTATTTTTTATCGGTGGTGGCCATACTTATCCTCGTCATTGCCTGGATCAACTACATCAACCTTTCCACAGCGAAGTCTGTGGAGCGGGCCAGGGAGGTAGGCATCCGCAAAGTCATGGGAGGATACCAATCCCAATTGGTTCAGCAATTTCTGACAGAGTCCTTGTTTCTGAATCTGATGGCTGTTCTCTTCGCTGCCGGTTTTGCCATTCTGCTGACCCCTTGGTTTAGCGGATTGACGGGCCGGGAACTGGGATATCAGCTGTTTTTGCAGCCCGTTTTTTGGCTTGTCCTGTTGGTATTGATCGTATTAGGCGCTGTGATGTCGGGGATTTATCCTGCCTTCGTGCTTTCTTCCTTTCGTCCTGTGGAGGTATTGAAAGGAAAATTCAAGAATACAGACCAAGGACTTTTGCTCCGGAAAGGGATGGTGATCGCACAGTTTATCGCATCGATTACGCTGATGGTGGGCACCTTCACGGTATTTCTTCAGCTGCGTTACATGCAAAATCAGGATTTGGGTGTAGATATCGAACAGACGCTCGTGCTGCGGTCTCCCAGCGTCACTGATTCTACCTACAAGCAAAAATACCAGGTATTCAAGCAGCGAATCGCCGACTACACCGAGGTGCTTTCGGTGACTGCTTCGACGGCAGTACCCGGTACGCAGCCCAATTGGAATGCAGGAGGAATTCGCAGACTCAGCCAGGGAGAGGACGAGCAAAACCAATACCGGGTGATCATGACTGACGGTTCATTTAATGAAAGTTTTGGTCTGGAGATGGTCACGGGCAGGGATTTTTCCGATGAGGTAAGCAATGAGTGGAAAAATGTGCTGCTCAACGAGTCTGCCAGCCGCCTGATGGGATTTTCATCTCCGGAAGAGGCTATCAATGACCGCATTTTCTTTTGGGGCGATACCTTCAATATCGTGGGTGTGATGAAAGACTACCATCAGGAATCCCTCAAAAAATCCTATGACGCATTGATCTTTCGTTACAATGACGCACCAAACGGATTTTATTCGGTTAAAGTCCAGACCTCCCAAATCCGTGAGCTGATGGCCACGCTGGAAGAGGACTGGAAAGAGGTATTCCCCGGCAACCCTTTTGAGTATTTTTTTCTGGATGAGCACTACAACCAACAGTACGAGGCTGACCAACAGTTTGGGACAATATTCGGTATCTTTTCCGCCCTGGCGATCTTTATTGCATCCCTGGGGTTGTTTGGTTTGTCCTCACTTACGGCCATTCAGCGGACCAAGGAGATTGGTATCCGAAAGGTATTGGGAGCCTCGCTTTTTGGGCTGCTTCGTCTGATCAGCAAGGATTTTATCATTCTGGTAGCCATCGCGATTCTCCTTTCCATACCGCTGTCCGTCTGGATCATGAATTCCTGGCTTCAGGATTTTGCTGCAAGAATTACCCTGAGCTGGTGGGTTTTTGCAGTTCCGAGCCTGCTCGTGATCATCATTACCATCCTGACGGTAAGCGTCCACACCATCAAGGTAGCCCTGATCAATCCGGTCAGATCGCTGAGTTATGAATAGCTGTGGAGGGTTGAAGGATCAGCATCCCTCTGTGTATGGAAGGAGACAAGGGGATGGTTTGGGTACTTTGAGGGGTAGTTTGCCAAAAAGAGGTAGATTCAACAAACCAAAATTGCCATGAGACTGATTGCCCAAGCTACCATTCAGATTCAAAAACCAGCTTCTGAAGTTTTCGAAGGAATCGTGAACCCTGAGAATATGATCAAGTATTTTATCTCAGAAAGTAACGGCAGGATGGAAACCGGAAAGAAGCTGGTTTGGAAGTTTCCCGAATTCCCGGATGAATTCCCGGTTTGGAACATCCGAACAGAGCCAGATCGACTGGTGGTTTTCTCCTGGGACGAGGAGACGGAAGTGAGGATTTCGCTGGAGCCACAAGCCGACGATAGTACAGTGGTCAAGGTCACCGAGGGCGACAAAGCGTTTAGCGACCCAAACTTAAAATGGCTGATCGGCAATACCGAAGGCTGGGCCAATTTTTTAGCCTGTTTGAAAGCCTACCTGGAATATGGAATCCAGCTCCGCAAAGGGGCTTTTGACTTCATGAAGAAGTCAACGATTTAGAGATATTCTTCTTTGCTTGGAGGTGGAGTCACAGGATAGAGTTCCTTAGGATTTTGACCAACAAGAGCACCAGAGAAATGGAGATCCTGTGAAGCGTGAATTCGGAATCCGGATCTTTAGGTTCAAAAATGAAGAAGTCATAAAAGACCCTAAAAGGGTACCGGAATACCTAAAACAATTTCCGTGTGGATTTACACCTCCCGATTCTAGGCAATCCTGCAACCTGTCCTTCTGAGTAGCGGATCGGGTGAGGAAGAAAAGCCAATTCCAAATTGGAAAGAATAGTCGGGTAGGGGAAGGTATAAAAATCATTTTTAATAATTATCCGCTTTCCCGCCTGTCCGAAGTTGAAAGCAGTATAAAATTTGTAATTCCTGGGAAAAGGCTCTGAAGTAGCCAAACAATTCATGACCTGTACGAAGTGCGGAGAAAATAAGGCCTTGATTGGCCTTGAGCCCTCAAAGGGTGAAACATCAAAGTTCCGCCCTTTCGGGGCTTCCCTTTACAGTTTTTTACTTTAACCCCCAGGCTACACCGGGGGTCATTAATTGTTCCAACCCTTCGGATCTTGATCAAACTAAAATATATCTCCTTTCCAAATGCATGGTTTAAATTCTGCGAATGGTGTGATTGCGGATATACATTTCATTTTTTAAACGATTTTAGCCTTAATCCAGGATGTAGGGATGACAGATCCCTCTCCGCCCAAATATAACTCCGAACCCGGAGGCCGGTCCCGTTAACTATCGGGATGAGGCCATTTTGATCTACTGGTATCATGGAAGATCATCCCAATGATTTTCTTTCAAACCTAAAACTCCATACCTGAATAGCCATATCAAAGGGAGGAAATAGAAAGTTATGCCAGTAAAAAATTGGTTTGGATCTTGAGAGGAGACTGGTCACCCTGAATTAATTCTGTGAAAGGAATTAACCTTGGACAGAACTTCAGGACAAGCGCTCCTCCTTTTTTCAACATCAATGTACCTAAAATCAGAAAGTGGCAAATAATAGTATCTGCATATCCGCTTTCTTACCAGAAAGTTAAGCGAGCTTAAAAATTTTCTAAAAAAGGTTGAAATCTGGAATGCTTTGGTCACTTGTACTGAGCTTGTCGAAGTATCGGTCATCGGTCTTCCGACCCATTAATCGAAGAGTATTTGGCTGGTGGTGTAATTGCGGACAATTATATATATGACTATTCGGAATGCTGCACGTGTTAAGCAATTTGAAATATTTTGATGATTTAAATCCCCCTAGCCCCCTTAGGAAGGAGGAATTTGCCAAAATCCAGCATCAAACCTTTAAATCCTTTGCCTGCGTGCAAGATTGCGGATACTCATTATCATTTAATAGTAAATTCAATCCATAAATTTAAAAATGAGAAAGATAATTTTAGATTTAGCCGTAAGCCTTGATGGATTTATCGAAGGTCCTAAGGGAGAAATAGATTGGTGTATAATGGACGATGAAATGGACTTCGAAGGGTTTTTATCCACTATCGACACGATATTCTACGGAAGGGTGAGTTACGATATGTGGGGAAATTATCAACCTGAATCCACGGCAAGGGAAACGGAATTGAAGCTTTGGGAAGGCGTTCACTCCAAGAAAAAATATGTGTTTTCAAAAAATACCCGGCTAGATCAAAACGCTACGTTTATAAGTTCAGGAATTTCAGAAGAAGTAGTTCATCTTAAAAGGCAAATTGGAAAAGACATTTGGCTTTATGGGGGAGCAAGCCTGATTAAAACATTTATTCAGCTTGGATTGATAGATGTTTACCGAATTTCCGTTCATCCCACAGTATTGGGCAGTGGCAAACCTCTTTTTGAGGATTTGAAGGAGCGGATGAACTTGAATTTGATCCAGACGAATAGTTTTAAATCAGGGGTCGTCCAACTGATCTATGAAATGAAGAAATGAGTTGGGTTGGTTTCGGTCTAGTTAATTCTTCCCGGATTATTATTTAGTGCTTGACTTCGATGGATAAATTATCAATAGAACAAATTGTCAGTTTCATAACTTATGGATTTGTCAAAATTGACCAAGCTTTTTCAGCTGACCTAGCGGCAGAGTGTCGCACCATATTATGGGAAGCCACTTCTTGTGACCCAAACAATCCCGAGACTTGGACACAGCCTGTAATCAGAGTTGGCGAATTAGGACATGAACCGTTTCAAAGGGCGGCAAACACCCCCATACTTCACCATGCCTATGACCAATTGGTGGGAAAGGGCAATTGGATTCCAAGAAATACCTTAGGTTCATTTCCGATACGCTTCCCAAGCAAAGAACCGTCAAATGACACGGGTTGGCATGTTGATGCTAGTTTTCCCGGGGAGGACGCAGGCAATTATTTGGAGTGGAGAATCAATTTTCGCTCAAAAAATCGCGGGTTACTCATGTTGTTTTGTTTTCGGATGTGACAGCGCTTGATGCACCGACCCGAATCAAGGCAGGTTCACATTTTGACGTTGCCAAAATATTGGAACCCGAAGGAGAAAGAGGTCTTTCTTTTATGGATTTGGCTCAACGGGTAAATACCCTATCTTCAAAAAAAGAAATTGCTGCCACGGGTAAAGCCGGCACGGTTTACCTGTGCCATCCATTTATTGTTCATGCTGCCCAAAACCATTACGGCACAACGCCGAAATTCATGGCCCAGCCGCCTTTGTTGACAAAAAAGGATTTTGCATTTGATACAAATGACCAGTTGCTTAGCCCGGTTGAAAAGGCAATTCGGATAGGGCTTGGGATGTAAGTGCTTCACTACTTACCGATCTGATACAAGAGATACCGTTTTTAGAAGTATAGCAAGAGATTTTTTGTCTTTCCATAGACCATTATACCCTATTCTGACTACCTGTTTGAAGGCGCTTTATTCCTTACTCACCAAAGAGCCCGAGAGTTAAGGAAGTTACTTCCCCCAACTGAGCGGATACTTTGGGAAGTACTCAACAATAGACAGATGGAAAGGTAGGACTGGGCGTGAAGGATTAACCCATGAAGGGTTAATCTGCCGAAGAGCCGGACAGAAGGGGGACCAACCGTTAGGAAACAGCCCTGTGGGCTGTTTTAGGTTTGGGCCAGCCTGCAGGGAGGGAGCGAGAGCCTGTCCCGAAAGTGTAGCGAATCGGGAGGCCAGGCAGTAGTGCTGGGAAATCCCCTAAAATTTCCTTTCTTAGCAAAACGAAGCATTTGATTATCAGCCAATCGATTGTGGGATAAGCCTCTATGGATTACTAGCCTTAAGTTTTCTACTGCTTGATCGCCTTCTCCTTAAGGAGAGAGCCTGTCCCGTGAAGCGCAGTGTATCGGGAGAGGGATGAGGTAGACCAAGGTTCTCAATGCTCCCGAAAAGCATCTGCAGGAAGTAGCTATTGCTGGCAGCATGTGGGATAGGTGGATAGGCCAATTACAAATTGGTTTGGATATTCGAGTAGGACAAGGCGTCAAAAAATCTTTCTGTAGGACTGAGCGTCAAAGATTAATCCTGAGGATTAATCTAGCGAAGGGCCGTGATGTAGGGAGGCCTTTTAGCCTTGGACCAGAATGTAGGGCAGGCAAATCCCACCCAGTCCCAACTATGATTTGACTACACCATAAGAGTACCTTAGACGGCCTACATCACAGGAGATGGGGGACTCGATATCTAGGTTGAAAAATCTCTTGTTTTTCATCTTTTATGATCATCGATTGCCATAAGCTTCTCGGCCTTTCAAAGTTCTCTTAATTGCTTTTATTGGAAAATATTTTCCTTTTTCATGGTCTTAATGGAATATATTTGCTAATAGGGTGACTTTAGTGAGCTATAATGGAAAATTTTTAATTCTGAAAATGTCATTTAAATGGAAAAAAAATTCTATTTAATGGAAAATATTTTCCAGGCTTCTTGTAATTTTCGGTTATAATGGAAAATATTTTACCCATACATCTTCAGGAAGTGATTTTTTCTTCAAGCTTGCCACAGATAAGCAAGCAAATTTCAAAGCTGGAAAAAGCTGGGAAATTGCGAAAAATAGCTCCACGTATCTATACGCCTAATTTGACGGATAGTCCGGAAATCATAATTAGACGAAACCTCTTTGCTATACTTGGTAAGTTATATCCTGGAGCTTTACTTAGTCACAGATCGGCATTGGAATTTAAGCCCACTTCAAAAGGACATATTTTTCTAACTTATACTTACACCAAAAAAGTTAAACTACCTGGGATTACACTCCGGTTTATGGAAGGCCACGTTCCAATTGATGGAGATAATCGGTTGTCTGGTGAATTGTTTGCTTCCCAAACTGAAAGAGCATTATTAGAAAATCTTCAAGTAAGCCGCCAATTGGGTCCTGAATCAAAAACGCTTACGCTACCAGAAATTGAGGAAAAGTTGGAAGGTGTTATTCGGTTGAAATCCGAGGCAGGATTAAACGAGTTGAGAGACAAGGCAAGAATGATAGCAGACAGCCTGAATATGATGAGTGAGTTTGAAAAGTTGAACAAACTCATCAGCGCTTTACTTTCTACTAAGGCTTCCAAAATCTTATCATCACCCTTAGCAGTAGCAAGGGCATTCGGCAATCCTTATGACCCGGCTAGATTACCTTTATTTGAAAATTTGTTTGTTTCACTAAAAACACAGGAGTTTAAAAGTCTCCCTGAAAGGAATACCAGCAATCAATCGTTTCGCAATTTTGCTTTTTTTGAATCTTATTTTTCCAATTACATAGAAGGGACGGAATTTGAACTTGAAGATGCGAAACGTATCATAGAAACAGACACTCCAATGCCTAATCGTGATGAAGACTCACATGATGTACTGGGAACATACAAACTGGTCAGCAATAGTACTGAGATGGAAATAACTCCATCCACTCCCGACCAATTGCTGGAAATACTGTTATATCGTCATCAAGTATTATTGAGTGCCAGAAGATCAAAAAAACCGGGCGAGTTTAAGGATAAGAATAACAGGGAAGGAGAAACCTATTTTGTGGATCACACCTTAGTCAAAGGCACCCTAATTAAAGGTTTTGACTATTATCTGGCACTTACAAATCCTTTTGCCAGAGCCATTTACCTAATGTTTATGGTGAGCGAAGTGCATCCGTTCTTAGATGGTAACGGACGTATAGCAAGAGTTATGATGAATGCGGAATTAGTTAAAGGAGGCCAAACAAAAATAATTATTCCCACAGTTTATCGGGATGATTATGTGGGTGCATTAAGACGGCTTACCCGTCAAAATGATCCGACTGCATTTATTCGAATGATGCATCGGGCATGGGAATTTAGTGCCACTATACAAGGTGATGATATGGATGCAATGGAGAAACATTTGGTAGCCAGCAACGCTTTTAAGGATCATGATCAGGCAAAACTGAAAATCATACAATCCTAGAATCAGCTGACTCCTTTCGTCTTTTCAAATTGTAAGTCATCCAATCCAGAGTTTTACTTCAAATCGAACTCCAATGCTCAATTTGACCCCTCCGCAAGCTCCCTCTCCATGTGGAGAGGGCGGGGGGTGAGGTAAATTGAAAAATACCCAGTACTGGGTATTTTTTTAGTTCCAGATTTTTCCCTTTCTTGAGAAACCAACTCACTACCTCCGAATTGCCAATCCTTAACCAACCGAACGATTTCAGCTTTTCGAAATTTCCTGATTTTCCGTTTCTATCAAATGCTCCGGCTCTTGGCTAGTGCAGTCCTTAATGGACCAGTAATTCCAAGTCTACCACTGCTCGATCGCCCTATCTTTAAGGAGAGGGAGGGGTGAGGTCGAAAAAGCCAACTACAAATTGGTAAGGATATCAGGGTGGAATTGCAAATCCCACTCAGTCCTAATGATAATTTGACTACACCGAATGTAGGAAAATCAACTATGAGCAATTGAACAACGACTTAAAAAAACAATTTTAATAAATGATAATTATAGCGAGTTTACGTTACCTGAAAATTTAACTAAAATTAAAAATTGATATGTATGATAAAGCATTTTGTTGAAGATCTACCAACAAATAGTTATGACCAGAAACTGGAAGAATTGAGTAAAATTTTTGATGTAGCACCTTACGATGTTGTTTCTTTGAAAATTCGGCCAGTTCGTGTTAATCTGAACCAATATGAGAATGCCTACGCTTCTGGTTGGGACAATCAAGATTTTCGCGAGTATTTAGAAAACAACAAGGAAAACTTTGACAAAATTGAAACTGATTATACCTCTGCCCTAATTGAAACAAAAGCAGGAGGAAAAATCATTTACATAGAGCATGAGACAGGCCCGGAATTAGTATTTGAGACCTTTAAGGTTGCTGCTGATATTACAACTATTATCGGATTTGTTTTAAGCATTATTAGAATATTCAAAAAAAACGATGACAAGCATTACAAGAAAGAGCATGGCCAAAATCGTATACGCGCTATTAGTATAGAAAAACGTAAGAAAGGCAAACGCGTCAAGATTATTAAGATAATCCAAATAGAAAATGCTGATAAATTGGAAACAGAGAAGGATATTAAGAAGATGCTAAGAAGATTAAAATAGGACAGAGAATTTTTCTTCCTCAATTGGAGGCGCATTTAAAGAAGAATGAACCTTAAACAAGTTTGTAGGTGACAGCAAATTTCTGAGAAGGTGGTTTAAAAAATTAATCTTCCCAAATAATACTCAAAATAGTCCTATATCGTTTCGTAGGAATACAGTATTCGTAGAAATCAGAATCCTCGTCATATTGATTTAATTTAAACCAAGTCGATTTACTAATTGTTTGCGCTTTTTCTTCGAGTGTGTAGATGAAATCATAATCTTTTTGAAGGTACTCCATAGCAACTGAATCAGATGGAGGAGGTAATTTGTTGTAATCGCTCATCCACACCTTAAGATCTTCCGATTTTTTCCAATATTTTACTCTTCCATTTTCTATAAAAACTATGCATATAGGATGTAGCTGAGAATGTTGAAGATATCGATAGACTGTGGCAGTCAAGCTGGTTCTAAACTTCTCGGATAATTCTTTTATAAGAGAAGGCGTGAATTTTTTTTCCATTGCTTCCTTAAGGAATAAATTTTCAGGCATTAGTAGCTCGCTGGCAAATTCATTAGCCTCAAGCTCCTGCTTTCCATTCCTTAAAGTGTTTTCCATCCCTTCAATAACATTGAAGTTGGCAAATGTGTCTTCCGGAAGCTCAAAGTTTCGATGCATAAGCAAGTGCCCGATTTCATGTGCAACAACGAAACGTTTCCTTTGCCCAAATTGGATTTTAGAATTCACTTTGATGATGGATTTTTTTTCACCAAAGATTATTTTTCCATCACAATTAGCCATTTCCTCTTCGATTAGGAGAACGTCCAATCCGACAGTAATCAGTCCGGCTACAAAAAAGTCAAGCTCTAGGTCTATCACGTCGTCTAGACCGCATAAGTGAAGGAGTTTCTGGGCCTCTACTTTTCCCCTATTGAGGCTTTTCATTCTCTTCCAGTTCTTCTAAAATCTTGATTAGATTTTTGTCCTTAATAATTTCAATAAGATCTTCTTTTGAGAGTCTTTTGAGGTTTCTGTACAAGGCCGGAGTAGGGTTTCCCTGCATCAGTTGATTTAGCATTGCCACTGGCTTTTCAATTCCTTTATCAAGAGCTGCTTTAAATTTGTCGACTACTTCCAAAAGCCGATTATTTCGCTCCTTTTGAGCTAAAGCGTTAATTTTGAAAACTATTTGCCTTTTCCTCTTTTCGTACTCCAAATTGTCTGAAACCCTCTCACTAAGCAATTCATCGATTACCAATCGGTCAGCTTCCTTGTAAAAAGTCAGTAAAGCATCATCAATCTTGTTATTGATATCGCTGTTCATAAAATTTCTTTTGCTTTTGATTTAATTTTTTGGAGCCTTCGCTCAAGTCGCTTTGTAATTACATAGACTTCCTTCACATCTATTCCAAGATCCGAAGCTATTTCAGCTGGCTTCGTAGTTCCTTCAAGCCAATAGTCAAATAATATTAATTCATCGTCGTCTGCCCCCGAAGATTTTAACATTTCAATTACCTGGCTTTCTAATTCTTTATTGTTGTTTTGAATTTCACTTTGATCTAACCCAGATAGATCAAGATTTTTTCCAGGAGGATTTAAAGTGAAAAAGTTGCTGATTTCGCTTTTCAAACAGCCGAACATAAATTCTCGAAAAGAACATTTGGCTTTTTCAAAATCTCTGGTTCCTTCCAAGACCTTTAATATTAAGTCGCTGACAAAATCTATAGGCTCCCTTCCCTGAAAATCCTTTAAACCACGAGTTTTCAGCCGGCTTGTTGCATATAAAGTCAATCGGTCTATAAGGTCATTTAGATCACTGGACAGCAGTTCTTCTTGTAGATTCAATCCTTCTTCTATTAGTGTATGCTTCAATTTGAAAAAAAATTGCCACTTCTCAGAAAAAAAAAAATAATCTGGATGGCAAAAAACGGTAAGTTGATAGCATTCTACTTTAAATAGGTCACCTGACTATAATTAAATGTATGGCATTTCTTAAAAAACCATGTCATACTGACAGCCTGTCACCTGCTATGTTAGTAATTCTGTCACTTACTTAGTAAATCAGAATAATATTTGGCAGTAATGAATAAGTTCCGACATTATCCGTCAAAGTTGCTGATTTTGTGACTTTTGGCACAAAGCATGTTAAAAAAGGTTAAACTAGTTTCGAAAAAGCTTAGTCGATTGATTCAAAAAAAAGGGGAGAGTCCCAGTTGGGAAAATAGGCTCTCTCCCTCTTAAACTTGGAGTGTGAGAGCCCAAAGGTAAGAGTTTTTTTATTTTCCCGGTAGGTACACCTTTTACCTAATTGATAGAAGGACTTAAATGCTACTACAATGGCTAAAACCGGAGATGGGAAGAAAATCGTCCCAGTAAAGCCCCACACCCGAAAGGTGGACGGGAAGACAATCAAGGTGCCTGGACATAGACGATCGACACCAAACTAAGGTCTTTTAGGCCTTGGGCCGGTCATTGGTCGGCCCTTTTTAAAAGTTTATCACCAAACACTAAAGAAAATGTTAAAATCAGAAGAAAACTGCTCTTACGAAAGAGACTTATGCAAGAAAAATGAACTAATCTCGTTGGGATCATCGAAGAAAGGAAGGGAATGCCATGCCTAATCCTAGAATTAAATACTATCCGGTTGGAAACGGGGATACATCTTTGATATCCTTAGAGGATAATACGACTATTATTGTTGATTGCAACATCCGAAACTGTGATGGCGATGATGTCTACGATGTTAAAGAAGACTTATTGAAAAGTGTCCAGTATGATAATGGTGTGCCGTACGTTGATGTATTCGTATTGACACATGGAGATCAAGATCATTGTCGTGGTTTCAAAAAGCATTTCTACCAAGGAGGACCGGAAAAATATTCTGATAAGGACAGAAGAGAGGGGCTAATCCGTGTTGATACTATGTGGTTCTCTCCTATGATTGCAGAGCAACATTCGAATGAAGATGAAGACGCATATCAGAAGGAGGCGGAACGTAGACTGGAACTTCATCGGAATAAAGACCCAAAGAAGGACAATCCTGGCAATCGAATTAAGATTATTGGGTATGATGGAAACTCCGATTACAAGGATTTAAATCACCTGAGGGCCGTACCTGGTGAAATTGTTACACGTTTCAATGACAAAGATCAATCACTCTTTTCGATCTTCATTCACGCTCCTTTTAAAGAACACCTTGAAACACTTGGTGATGACAAAAAGAATTCTACAAGTATCGTTTTTCAAGCAAGGTTCAAAAATAATCTCTTTCAGGTAGACTTTTCAACTCTAGCAATGTTCGGGGGAGACTCAGACCATACATCGTGGTGCATCATTTTAGAAAAAACCAAAAAGTATAAAAATGAGCATGCTCTGAAGTGGGATCTATTTCTTTCACCGCACCATTGTTCTTGGTCCTTTTTTAACGACCGTCCTCAAGCAGAAAATCCTGAGCCCAAAGAAACCTCTCTTCAAGTTCTTGAATTCAGGAGGTCAGGGGCAAAAGTTATTGCTTCAAGCAAAAAAATTGAAGATGATGATAATAATCCACCTCATTTTGAAGCGAAGAGACAATATGTTAAAAAGGTATCCGAAGGCAATTTTCTCAATATTGCTACTCATAACATTGTTGATGGTGTTCCGCAACCAATTGTCTTTGAGGTTACCTCCCAGGGAATTGTTAAACCAAAAGTAGCTTTGGGAACCGCAAAAGCCACGGGAACTGCAGGGCTTGGAATTGTTAATTCTCCTTCAACCTATGGATAAAAATAGATTTAGTTCTTCATTGTCCAATTTTGAAGGAAAGATAAGGAATCCTGAACTTAGGGATTCCTTATCCTTCTTTAAAAATAATTTCCCGTCTTTCAAAATAAGTATATGGAGCGATTCGCAAGTGGCGGTACCGCTTTCGTTAAACGTATGTTTGCCTTCGCTGGGGAACTATAACAATATTGATATTCGAGAAGAAGAGCCGGTTATTTTTGTATTTGACTTGGAGGATTATCCAACTAGAGCTCCATTAGTTTTTACTGATAGACTCGACTTTCCTAAGGATCAACTTGCGCATTTGTATATTGCTACAAATGATCGACCTCCTGCATTCTGTTATATTCGAGGTAGCCGCGATGAGTGGTATGCAAATAAAACTATTAAAGATCTCCTTGCTTTAATTCAGAATTGGTTACAAGATGCTGCTACTGGTGAGCTTCAGTTAAATGGGAAGAATTTTGATCCTTTGAGGTTGGAAGGATACTCTGGAACAATAATCTATGATTATGATTTTTTTGTGGATGTTGTTAAAAAAAATATGGGGATTTTTCCGAGCTATAACTTCGCATTTGGACTCTTCGAGCGAAGATCCCAGAAGAGTAGATCTACTTTTAAGTTTTTAAAGCTAGCCACAGTGGCAAATATAAGCAAGGTTGTGGAAGAATTTAAAGAGGGTTTAAACAATGATGGGAAATCTGAGGTAAAAAAGAACTTGCACTTTGGGTACATTCTTTGGGCATCAGGAGCTAATACTTTCTCGAATTATAATGTGAACCTGCCAAGAAAATGGAGTGAGTTTAGGTCATTCTGTGATTCCTTTGGTGTTGAAGTAAAAGAGTTTGAATCTTTTCTCTGCAATAAAGATTTTAATCATTTTGCAAACTTTCCAGTGATAGTGGGAATCAAGCGACCCAGTCAATTGATTGGGTTTTCATCAGACATCGAATTCATCAATTTTCAATTTACCGTATTTAATAAGGATAAAGGGGAATCACATTTCCTAAATGATGTCCCAATTAAGTTTTTCGCTCATAACCAACCTTTAACTCCTGGATTAGCTTCGAAAATTTCAGGCATTTTTCCTATTAAAGGATTGAAAATGATCTATGGATGTGGAGCTCTGGGTTCCAAAATTGCTATGCATTTTGCTCGAGGTGGACAAATAGACATGGTACTAAATGATCCAGACTCCCTTTCTCCACATAATTTGGTAAGACATTCGCTATTAGCGGATAACCTAGGGGAGAACAAAGCAATTGCATTGGCAAAAGAAATTAATGCGATTTATTCGGATATCGATTCCAATTTTACTGTTGGACATAAGGGCTTTAACTTTGACGACGATACCAAGTCTAAAGTAATAAAGTTGATTTCTTGGATATTTGACTTCACAGCTTCACCAGCTTTTTTTAATAAGCTTGTTGTTTCTAAGTCGATAGAACACGTTCGAGTAGTGACGTCGAGTATCTCTGATTCAGGAAATCTAGGTTTAACGATGGTGGAAGGGGAGACTCGCAACCCTCGAATTGATGATTTGCAAGTTTATTTGTACTCTAGATTTGAGGAAAATCCAGAAATTGAAGCTTGGCTTAAGCGTGAAATCATAACCCAAGATCACTCGAAATTAGATGTAGTTGTGGGTGTAGGTTGCAACTCTGAAACAACTGTACTTTCGGATTCTAGTGTGTCCTCCCATGCAGCCTTTTCTGCAGGTGTATTAAATGGTTTGCTAGTTTCTCCACCCGTACATGGCTTAATTTACCTCCAAAGAATAAAAAAAGAACCGTTTTTTAAGATAGAAACTGAGCAGATTGAGGTAAAGGCTTTTAAAGTCTTTAATGCAGTTAATAACGCTAATTGGGAGATACGCTTTGCTTCAAATGTTCTAGAGACTATGAGGGAACAAATGATAACCTCGGGAAAAAATGAAACTGGTGGAGTTTTGATAGGAATATCAAATGCTAAGACCAGGACAATTCACGTGGTCAATTTACTTCCAGCTCCGCTTGACAGTCAAGTGACCCCGGTTTGTTTTTTTCGTGGTGTAAAGGGATTGCCCGGTGCCATTAGAATGGTTACAGAAAATTCAGGAGGACAACTCGGCTACATTGGTGAATGGCACTCTCATCCTCACGGCCCTGAATCTGTGAGCGAGACTGACCTAAAGACTGTTCAACGGTTTAAGGCTGAATTTGATAAATTGAGGAGTCCGCTTCCAGTGTTTCTAACGATCTTGACTCCGGAGAAAATATTGCCTTTCGTATTTTGATTGATGAGAAATGTCTACAGATAAAAATCTAAAAAAAATGAACTCTGCCAATATCTGGGGGTTCTTTTTATTGAACCTCTTAATTTTCTCGGCTTGTTTTTTTGGGAGTGTTCTAGAAGAAATACCGGAGCAAATTCAGTCGTTTCAAATTGTTAGAGGCCTTGGGATACTGGCAGCTCCGATCCTTATTTTCATTTTAAATGGCATCCTGACCAGTGATCAAAAAGCGTTTCTTGTATTTTGGAAGGTTAGGAACACTTTGCCTGGACACAGGGCATTTACTAAGTATGCCAAAATAGATGCAAGGGTAAATTTGGATAGATTAGTTCAGCTTCATGGCGATTTGCCCACCGATGAAAAAGAACAGAACAAGCTATGGTATAGACTTTATAGGAATAATCGAGTGGAGACGGTAATCTCAAAGGCACATCAAAATTTTTTGCTTGCCAGAGACTTGACTTCTCTTTCATTTCTTTTTCTTCTTTGTTCTTTAGGAATGTTTATCGTTTTTAATTTTAAGCCAAGTTTTATTTATGCATCGATAGTTATATTTGAGTATTTAATAATGATGAGACTCGCTCAGAATCACGGACGTAAGTTTGTACGAGATGTTCTGGCGATTGAGTCAAGTAACTAAAAATTCCTGGAATTGCTCCCTAACTGGAAAAAGTATTGGAGCCTTGCCGAACCTGCCATTCTGGCCGATTTTGACCCATTGTACGATTTTTCCGTTTCCTTTGACTAGAAATCCATAACTTATGAGGCAGATCAACAATTTCTCAATCTAAATATCATTCATCTTTGGCTCTCAATTTTTTGTATTGCTCAAGAGCCTCATTAGCGGATATATTATCGAACTCCTCTGCAAATTTTGGGAAAGTCATATCTAATGCCTTTAAGCACTTTAAAATTGTCGAAAGTTTTGCCGACGTTTTGCATTGAATGATATCGGAAATCGTAGCCTTTCTGACTTCTGAGTTGTAGGCTAATTCCTTGAATTCAAAGTTTAATCCAGTCGGTATCGCTTTTCCTTCTTTTGCGAGTCGCTTTTTAGTTTCATTGTCAGCTTCAATTTTTGCTGAAAGGAAAAGTGAGATTTTACCTTTAATGATTCTCTCGTCATGTTTTTCCATGACATTAAGGAATGAAATCGAATTTTTTTTCAGTTACGGATTAGCGTAATTGAAATATTTTATCGATATTTCAATTGTGTTAGGGCCTGATATGTAGTTCTCTAGAATAAAATATGCCTAACTATTATTAAATCGTTTCACGAGCCTCGTAACAAAATCTGACAGTTTTCCGAACGAGGGGTAAGTGAGACGAGCCGCAACCTTATATTTGTACATAGGGTGGGCTCGCTCCTTATTTCTATTGTTCGGACCTTTGTGAAAGCAAGGGTGGCTTGTCAGAGCCATGTTACATTAGGAACTGGAGTAATAGCTCACCCTTCTTTTTTGGAAGTGTTTGCACTCCATTTCTATAAGTCTCGTTTTACCACTTTTCATGATGAAAACGAGCGTTTGGAATCAGTTGCTTACAGCTACCCTATGGGAGCTGGGGATCTTTGGATCCCCGGGCTTCTGTGCGCATCCGCTCCGGTATCACGGGTCACCTTGCTCTCATTACCTATTACCTATCAGGTTTGTCTACACGGGAGATCCGGGCCCCGGCTCCGCCGACCGCCTCTATCCTCTGAAGCCCAAGAATCCGATTTGAGAGATTCATTTTTATGACCGTGAAAGGGGAGGTGCACATCCCTGAGCAGATCGGTTACCACTCACTCACGTCAGCAAGCTCTGAATAGCTGGTCGCGCTGACAAATCATTCTATTTATTCATTAGTTGTATTGACTTGACGATTTATTGTCAGGGTGGAAGGTTATTGAAAATAGAGATACCGTAGAAATAGGTCCTGCTCGCGCAGGATGAAATACGCTTCGTACCAGCCTGCCGCAGGTTGGAAATATTGGCAGCGGTTTAAGTTCGATTCTCTAAGCCCTCAACTTCAGATTTGGGCGCTACAGTTAGAATCTAGCATTCGCCAAATATTTCACTCCGAGGAACGAGGAGTGTATTTCGCGAGAGCATATTTCGCTTTAGCGTATCTCAATTTCTTCCTTCCAGACTCTCCAATACCAGTCTCATCAATCCGACTACTAACCACTTCAAAGCATGAAAAAATTTCTACTCACATGCTTCCTGGCATTGCCATGCCTTTTCGGAAGCACCTCTTTACTGAGTCTAGTTGCTCAGTCACCCGGGGCCGACCTTCTTCATAGGTTCGGAGGTCCCAATCGGGGCGGGCCATTCTCCCGTCCCGATACCTTCGCTCAGCTAGATAACTCAGCAGAAACCTCTGTTGAAGCCATCTACACCACCGATGTATCGGCTATTGACGGTGGACCCGCTCTTCGGTCTGCGGTCTCCCATCTTCCAGCTTCAATTAAGGAGACTGCTTCGCTTCGTGCCTTCGCTCGCAGTGACGACCCTTTACATTGGGAATCTGTGCTGAGCACAGTCAAAGCATCCGACATCCGACATCGGACATCCGACATTAAGTTAAATTTTGGTTTAGTTGATAGCGACCAGGATATGAGGGTAGGGCTGGGGGTTTCAGGCCTTCAATCCCCCTCTTTCCCAGTCTTCAGAAATCAGGATAGTTCAGGCCGAGAAGCTTATAGCAGGAGTACCGAAGCCCAAAGTCTTGCGTCTAATGTCTTGTGTCTTTCGTCTTCAAGCAGTCTTGCCTCTCCATCTCCGGCTCTAATCTATGGCGAGCTGATCA
The DNA here is from genome assembly GCF_003253485.1 of Algoriphagus aquaeductus. Classification (GTDB taxonomy): domain Bacteria; phylum Bacteroidota; class Bacteroidia; order Cytophagales; family Cyclobacteriaceae; genus Algoriphagus; species Algoriphagus aquaeductus. The sequence goes on from NZ_QKTX01000009.1 coordinate 186,049, forward strand.
ATCCGGATTCTTTAGGGCCGCTAAAAGTGGAGCTTATTCGCCACTATACCGACCGTAAATCCACGTTCGAAAAGGACGATTTCCTTATTGAAACATGGCCGGGCGAGTTTTTCGATGGAGTAGTGGATCCGAGAGCCCAAAAGTTTTCCCTTTCCATACCGGATCTTATCCAGCCGGCCTATTTATCACTGACTATCCAAAATCGTCCCTTACTGGATCGGTACCTGATTTTTCCCGGCGATAGCCTCAAAATCGGGATTAACCTTGCCCAATCCACCTTGGTATTTGGTGGCCCGGCTGCCGCACAGATGGAAGCCCAGTTTCAGCTGCGAAGAATCAAGCTCCAAAATGAATTTGATCAGCCTCGAAAAATCGTGGTTTCAAATGCCGATGACCTGTTGGATCAGGAAGATAATAGGGAGCGGTGGGAAGCCAATCAGGTAAAATTTTCTTCCAAGCTTGAATTTGAAAAATATGGATCGGAGGGATTGGATAAGATCCTCGGTTCTCTACAAAATCAGGATACCCTGCTCTGTCAGATTGATGAATGGCTTGACCTATTCGGAAAGAATCTGAGTGAACAGAAAAAAGATCTGATCCGATTGGATGCCTTTTCCGGCCAATTGCTCGGTCCGGTATCCATGATCAATCGATTTTATTACCAAGAATTACGAGGTCAACTCCAAGGCGAAGCATGGACTGAAAAATTGGATTTGATCCTGAACGCGCTTTTAGTTTTCAAGGAGGGAGCGTTTGATCCGGAATCCCGGAAGATTTCAGCATCCTACCTGGATTTTCAAATGGAAAGGCTTGCTCTGATTTCGCTCATCAAAGGGATTTCCTTTCATGACGCAGTAGAACAAACCTATCAAGGAGAACTGGCAGATAAACTAAAAGCCTCATTCCTCATCCAAAACCTAAAAAGATACCCGGATCCAAAAGCCCTGATTGATCTTTACTCCAAGACTGTTCAATCCCCTTTTTGGCGAAACCGGATCCAACAATTGGGTGCATCCACCATTCCCGGTGGTACCCTGATTTCCCTGGAGTTGGAAGATACCTTGGGAAACAGAATTTTGACCTCTAGTCTGCCTGCAAAGCCTACCCTGATTTATTTCTATTTCTCCACCTGCGTCCACAGTGCCCATTACTTTCAGGACCTCTTGTGGCCATTATACAAGGTTATGGCAAAAGAGATGGGAGTAAGTCTCATTGCTATTTCTGTGGATAAAGACCGGAACCTGTGGCTGAAGCGACTGCCCGAGTATTCCAATTTGGAGATACCCAATTATCGATTGACAGAAAGTAATAAGCAGAAACTGGTGGACTACTATGAGTTTTCAGGTTATCCGCGGACTTTTTTCATTGATGCAGACCGACGGATTCTCTCATTTGGACTAGATAGAACCGATTCAGCCAAGTTTACCCGGTCATTTTTAACGATCCTGTCAGCGATAAATCCATCCAATTCAAACCCAAATATCCCAACGTTATGAAGAAAGTTTTCCTAATTCTCAGCTACTTATTTTGGGCCGGCATACTTTGCGCCCAACAGCAACAATCCCAGATTACAGGGAAGGTCATTTCTCAGGCAGACCGGCTCCCGCTGCCCGGAGTAAATGTAATTGTCAAAGGTACCGTAAACGGAACGGTGACCAACGAGGAGGGAGAATTCACCCTCACGGTACCCAACGGCTTACAGGTGCTTAGATTTTCCTATATCGGCTACACATCCCAAGAGCTGGAAACAAGGATCCCATTATCCGCTCCCCTTACGGTATCCCTTCTGGAGGATCAGGTTACACTGAGTCAGTTCGATGTGGTGTCCACCGGTTTTCAGGAGCTTTCGGCCGAACGCACCACCGGTTCTTTCGCCAGATTGGACACCGAACTGATCAACCGGAGTGTCAGTACCGATATCGTCCAGCGGATCAGGGATGTCACTCCAGGGTTAATCGTTCTTCAGGACAATTTCAGCATCGGGGCCGAGCCCCAGATTTCGATCAGAGGGACCAGCACTATTCAGGCAGAAAACCAGCCGTTGATCGTGGTGGACAATCTGGCCTACGATGGCCCGATCAGCTCCATCAATCCCAATGATGTGGAATCCATTACGGTTCTCCGTGATGCTGCCGCTGCTTCCATTTGGGGAGCAAGAGCAGGAAACGGGGTGATTGTCATTACCACCAAAAAAGGGAAACTCAATGAACCGGTAAGGGTAAGCTTCAATGCCAACGCTACTTGGGGGCAGGAGCCTGATCCGTTTTATCAGCCGCAAATGGCCATCAATGGATTTGTGGATTTGGAAGTGAATTTGTTCAAAAAAGGTGTCTACAACGGAGATTTCAACTCATTTATGAAAACGCGGTTGAGTCCTGTGGTAGAAACGCTGTTCAGGCACAGAAATGGACTTCTCTCGGATGCGGAACTCAATTCCGCACTTTCTGGCTTTCGAGCCGGAGATGTTCGGAATGACCTAAGGGCCTATTTTGGAAGACCATCTCTGAATCAGCAATATGCACTGGGGTTTTCGGGAGGAAGCGAGCGATATACCTACAACTTTTCGACAGGGTGGGACGACAATAAGAGTAATCGGGTAACCGAGGGTAATTCCAGATTTACTTTTTCCTCCAACCAAAATTTAAAGTTGCTAAATAACCGCCTTCAGGTTGGAATCGGAACCTACCTGGCGCTAAGTCAGAATCAGACGGCCCTTCCGGATATCAATAACTTCTTCCCGTACGAGCGTCTTGCGGATGAAGAAGGTAATCCATTGTCGGTGTATCGGTCCTACAATGAGCGGTTTAAAGAGGAGGTCAGGAAGACCAATTTACTCAATTGGGACTATTTTCCTCTGGATGAAATCGGTCTAAGTCCCTCACGGAATCAGGCAAATGATTTGCGGCTGAATGCCAACTTGGGCTATAAAATCCTTCCCGATCTTTCTTTTTCAACGTTCTACCAATATTGGACTAACTCCACATCCGGGAGAAGGTTGCAGCCCTTGGAGGCCTATGCCACCCGTGAACTGATCAATAACTTCTCCGAAATCAATGCTGCCGGACAGGTGATCAATAATCTTCCGATGGGTGGGATTTTGGATCAGAACAATCTGAATTCCCATAGCCATACCGTGAGATCTCAGCTATCCTGGCAAAAAAATCTTGGTAAAAACCAAGTTCTCAATCTGCTGGGTGGAGTCGAGTTGAAAGATCAACAGGGGAACGGAACCACGAAGCGATTCTATGGGTATAATGAGACCATCGGTCTCAGTCTGCCGGTGAACTATACCACATTTTTCAGACAGTATGCATTAGGCTTTACATCATCCATCCCGTTTGCGGACAATTTCACGGGAACGGTCAACCGCTACCTGTCGGGATTTTTGAATATGGGATATACCCTCAAAAACCGATACCTGGTCAATGCCAGCGCAAGGGTGGACAAGTCAAACCTGTTTGGTGTGAAAACCAACCAGAAATCGGTTCCCTTATGGTCGGTGGGTTTAGGTTGGATTGCTACTGAGGAAGAATTTTGGGAGGCTGATTGGGTTACTTTTCTGAAGCTTCGAACCTCATATGGATACAACGGGAACACGAATACCCGTGCGACAGCCCTTACTACGGGTAATTATTTCGGTGCTGGTTCCAATGCTTTGGTCGGTTTTCCCTTTTTGGGAATAGTGACTCCACCGAATCCTGAACTCAGATGGGAACGGATCAAAATCATCAATACAGGGGTTGATTTTGAGTTATGGAAGGGAAAATGGTTTGGTTCAGTTGATGTTTACCAAAAACAGGGCCTGGATCTCCTGGGTCAACTTTCAGTTTTTCCTTCTTCAGGATTTAATTCAGCTGTGTTGAATTATGCCTCTACTTCCACCAGAGGGGTTGATGTAAATTTGAATTTTAAAACCAAACTAGGGGCTGTGCTTTGGACAAGTTCATTTTTCTACAGCGGGGTCAAAGAGAAAGTCACCGAAATACAAAACAACCCGACCACTGCTCAAATCATGGCCAATCAGGCAGGAGCAGAGGTTCCGCTCTTGGGCAAGCCCCTACATCATGTTCATTCCTATCCCTGGGCAGGGTTGAATCCGGATACCGGGGCGCCGAGAGGGATTTTGGATGGGGAACCCAGTGAGAATTATTCCCGGCTGATCCAGTTGTCGGAAGACCAGCTGATTTACCATGGAAGCAGCAGACCTACCGGATTCGGCGCCTTGAGAAACCAGCTTGACTGGAAAGGATGGAATCTTTCGTTCAATATTTCCTACAGAATGGGTTATTATTTCAGAGACCAATCGGTCGATTATGACAACATCAATCGTGGAATTATTTCACATGCTGACTATGACAGAAGATGGCAGAATCCCGGGGATAGAACGTCAATTCCTGCCGATCCGGGTCGTGTGGATTCACCCAGAAACATGTTTTATCTAAGAAGCTCTGCCTTGGTGCAGCGGGGTGATCACATCCGGCTTCAGGATATCCGGGTAGCTTACACCTTTTCAAATCCAAAGTTCAGGGATTTTCAGATTTACTCCTATGTGAATAATCTGGGTATCCTTTGGAAGGCCTCAGACCGCGTCCAAGATCCGGATTTCAGGTTTACTCCAGCCCTTCGGGCAGTGGCATTTGGGCTTACCATGAGCTTTTAACTATCAACAATTAAACGACTTTCAAAATGAAAAAAATACTTCAATGTGGATTTCTGTTTTGGCTTCTTGCCTTGCAGGCTTGTGATGGCTTCTTTGATGAAAAACCCAATATTTCCTTGGTGGTGCCGCAAACCCTCGATGATTTTCAGGCCATCTTGGATGGCAGGCCCAGGGCAATGAACTCGACCCTGTCTACAGGGCTTCTGAGTTCAGATGATTTGATTCTTGGACCGGCTATTTTGAATCAACTCGCATTTTCACAGGTTTCTTCCTATTTCTGGAGGGAGGAGTTTTATCTTCCGGACGAATCAGATCCCAACTGGTTTACCTGCTACCGTAAGGTCTTCCATGCAAACCTTGTAATTGACGGGTTAAGGAATTACAGTCCCAAAACTGCTTTGGAATTGCAACGAAAGACGATTCTGGAAGCTTCAGCCAAATTCTATCGGGCACAAGGCCATTTTGAATCACTGAGCCATTATTCACCTTATTCAGATTTTAAGACACCTAACCTAATGGGAATACCCATCAGATTGACCTCTGATTTAAATGTGAAGGTGGGGCGAATTGCTCAGGAGCAAGCTTTGGCACAAATCATTAAAGACTTGGAGGACGGGGCCAGTCTCTTACCGGCTAAACCGGAGGTTCCCACCCGGCCTTCCGCATGGGCTGCCCATGCCATGCTGTCCAGAGTCCATCTTTACACCAAAAATTATGAAAAAGCCTTGTTTCATGCCGAAAAGACCTTGGAAATAGAGGATGCGTTGATGAATTATGGAGAAATAAATCCCGGTCCTACTTACCCTTTTAAGATTTTCAATCAAGAAGTTATCTTCTACGGTGAGTTATTAAGTGGAAGATATGCCCTGAATACCCAGACTTTTGTAAATCCTGAAATTGTAAGGATGTACGGAAATGGTGACTATAGGTCTTCTTTATTTTTTAGAAAATCCCCGGTAGATTCTCTGGTTAATTTTAGAGGCCATTACACAGGCGACTATTTTGTTTTTGGCGGATTGGCGGTTAATGAAGTGGTACTGAATAAGGCGGAATCGGCTGTCAGGCTTGGTCAAACTGGTAAAGCCCGGGAGGCATTGAATTACTTGCTTTCCAATCGGATCAATCCAAAAAACTTTAGCCCGATTAACGCAGATAGTCAAAGTGAGTTGCTCCAGAAAATTCTGAGTGAAAGGAGAAAAGAATTGGTTTTTAGAGGGCTTCGATGGTTGGATCTCAAACGCCTGAATACAGAAGATGAAACAAAGGTTACCATGAGGAGAAAATATAATCCAGAGAATAGCATTCTCCCTCCAGGTGATCCTAGATATGTAATTCCGATTCCCCCGATAGAGGTGGACTTGAATCCATTGATCAAAAATCCTTGACAAAAAAGGAGGTCTCCCTCAAAAAGAGAGACCTCCCAAATTTTAAGGATTGGCAATCGGAAGATTACCATATTTCACAAACAATCCTTCCTCAACCATGTCGGAATTTGAATTTGGCTGAATACGGGTACAAACCTGTTCAGCATCATCACATTCATAGGAGGTGCTGCTGGGAGCGACATGAGTCAAATCATACCAGATGCTGGGATTTACAGGATCCTGAGCATATTCTGGTCCACGGGGTGACGTAAAAGCCACCGCTGCAAAGGCGGCCAACACAAAAGCCAATAATGGCAGCTTACTCATTAGTTTATTCATAGACATGTGCCCTTTTTTAACCGATCAAAAAGGGCCAAACCGTTTTTGGTTGTTTGCCTACTCTGAAAAGGGTTTTCGGCATCCCCCAAAGGACTCCATCAGTATGGGCTGGTCTCTCACTCCGGCCCTCGAGAGAAATGGATTCCCGTTTTTATGATTTCTATGGAAAGGATCCATGGTCGACATTAGGTCATTTTTTGCAGCCTATACCTTAGAATGATTAAGGGCTGCGGAGCGGTGATCCCACCTCACCGCTCCATTTTTTTAACCTTTGAGTGCGCCGGGGCGACTCGAAGGTTTTTGCTATTCTACTGATTCGATTCTATGATTCGATCAAAGCCAGCTAATTCCCATGGTCGATTTTTAAATCAATTCAACTACGCAGATCCTCCTATTGCCTCTTCAGCCGGGTTCGGCTGGGTCGGATTTACAATCCCTGCCGACTAAAAGCCATGACTGCCTAATCTTCTATGCCTCTAGACCCCCTAACTCCCATGCTTCCCCGCCTCCAACCTCAATCCCCAAACTGCCAACCCAATCAAGCCCAGATTCAAAACAAAATGCTCTGCCCATCCAAGACTCTCAATGATCCCGGCACAGTTACAGGGAACCCGGGGAAAGGCTCCTACCCAGATCAGTCCCACATAGGTAATAAATACCGTCAGCAAAAGAATGCTTCCAAGGTATCCCCACCAGCGTGTGACAGAAAAAAGTAGGAGCGTGGCGATTAGCAACTCTATTCCGGGGATCAGAAATGCCAAGTATTCTTCCAGCCAGTTGGGCATGGGTTGATTCAGAAAGGCCTTGCGACTCTGATCAAATCGGATCAGTTTTTCCAATCCGGTGTAGGCCCAAATGAAAATCAGAATAATTCGGATGGATAGGTTCATGGACGAATACATCAAGTTGAGTTGAATTTAAGTTGGGAACTTTTGACTCAAAACGACAACTGTCGGAAACGAAGAAAATGAAAGTCGTAATCCGACTTTTGTCGGTATTTTTTACTAAATGAATAAGTTTGAGACGGATTTTCTTGAAAAAATACTTCGTAACCATTAGTTTGACTATAAGTTCTTAGTTGCTTTCCGGCAAGACCTGCTTTTTCACCCCACTAGGTTTTGATCTTTTAATAAAACGGGTAATACTATGGAACAGAAGTTTATTTCAATGATGATCGCTGATTATGATCAGCTATTTAGGGTTCCCCGGGAGGGATATGAGCAGGTAATTCCCATCCTTAGGCAGGTCCAGGCAAAGCGAAATACCTTGATCAAGCCTGGCGGAAGTGCGGATCTGGTCAGCAGGTACCTATGTGAAGGGTTTATCGGACTCTTTTATCCCCATGGAGAAAAACTGGAACTACTTTCGATTTTCCAGGCTACTGATACGGTATTTGATGAATTTTCCTATCGTTCGGGCCAAATCAGTGAGACAGTTATCAAATCTATTTCAGCGGTTGTCTTCTTGGAATTTCCCATCTCAGCGGAGGAATTGTTGCTTCATCGGCATCCTGAGTTTTCTTTGCTGGCCCACCGAATCGCCCATCGGATATCAGAGCGAAAAAGTAGGGTTCATTCGATCGCAAAATTAGGTCTGGAACAGGGCTATGAACTTTTGATGAAAGAATTTCCGGGTTTGGAAGCCGAAATAACCAATTCTGATTTGGCCTCTTTTTTTGGAGTACATACCCGAACAGTCGAGCGGTGGAAACATAACCTAAAAGATCTTTGAAATGAAAGGGCCCCTTTTTCCCTCAGCACTACATCGCTCCACCGGTGAATGTGATCTCAAAGTTCTCAGGTGGGCCTGGCAATCCGGCCTTTTTGAAAGCCACGCTGAATTGGAAAGATTTAGAGTGGAAAAAATCAATTGGTTTGCAGGCTTTTTATATCCGGAGATCGATGCCGAAAAGCTTACTTTGGTTATGCAGTTCTTCTTGGGATTGTTTTTGTTGGACGACTTATTGGATCAAGATCCTAGTTTATCACATATGGATTATTTGGAAGGCCTCTCCAGATCATCAATGAATAAAGACAAGGGGCGAAAGGAGCGGATCGGTAACCGGCTGCTTGAATTGAAGGAAAAATTAAAGAATTCTTTTCCTGAGGAAAATAGTAAGCGAGAGTGGGAGGGATCTTGGAAGGAATATCTCAATGGCCTTCAATGGGAGATTCGTAATAAAATAGAGGGTAAAATTCCTGACCTTGAAGACTATAAATATTTTCGGCCCTATTCTTCCGGCGTCTTTTTGGCGATTCAGCTAGCAAGAACAAAAAAGCACTTTAAGAATTGTGAAACAGGAATCTTGGAGTCCACCATTGCCAGATACATTTGCCTTTCCAATGACCTGGTGTCACTCAGCAAAGAGAAAAAGGCCAATGATTTCTACAATGAACTCATTATCCTACAGGCATCCTTTGGAAGGGATGCCGAAGCCATAGCCAAAAAAGAGCTGGGTGTCCTTGAGGAAAAAATTGTTTCTCTTTCAAGATTGGTCACTGAGAACGATGAAAGTTGTCAAACCTGGATTAACAGGCTACTGCATTTGGTGGGAGGCTGTCTGGCTTGGTCAGCCATGACGGTTAGGTATTTTTCACCAGTCAACGGAAAACCAACCCTGCTAACCTGAAAGGAGGCCGCTCATGCTAAGGAAACGTTGTGTTATATATCCCAAAGATATTCAGATCATTACCGGCAGAAGCGAGCGTTACAGTCATGGTCTGATCCAAAAAATCAGGAAGTTTTACCACAAGAATGAACATCAGTTCGTGACTTTAGACGAATTCTCGGAGTTTTCAGGAATTCCAATTCAGCAAATCGAGCAATACATCTAACCTGCCTTATCTGATTTGTATAGAGGATTGGGCAGAAACAGTCCGGTGTTATTTCCCACCTGGTTAAGATAGTTTTCAACTGATCGGTTGGGATAATCCGGCTCATATTCGGATCATCTTCGACTTATCTTCGACTCAACTTCGGCTCAGCATCGGGTTTGTCCCTCACGAAAGGCGAAATAAAGGCGAAATCAAGTCGGAGAAACTACCCAAACACTAACCTTATCCTACCGCTATGGCTATTCTATTGGAAAATCTTCTAGGCAATGTGACAGGTAAACTGGGCAAGCTGATCCTGTATGAGCGAAATGGAAAAATCTGTTTCCGCACCAAGCCCGAACGCATAGCAACTGTACCCTCCGCCAAGCAACGCTATCAGCGGGAGGCTTTTGCCAAGGTTTCTTCTTTTTTGGCACCGATCCGGGATGAGTTGGAATTTGGATTTTCAGGAATTCCAGGAGATAAATCCAAGCGGTTTGGGAAAGCCCTGTCTTTGGCGGTGAAAAAGGCAATTCTTCCGGAAGAGGGAGAGCCGGTATTGTACCCCGAACGGATCAGTACTTCTGCTGGAGATATTCTTGGTCTAGCGGACTATCAACTGGAATGGGAAAGTCCAACTACCTTGTTGATCCGATGGAGACCGAACTCATTTGAAGGTAACGGGGTCGATGCGGACCTGATTTTTTACCTTGGCTATGATCCCCAAAGCAAGCGGAAATGGAGTGTCCGGGAAGGAGCTTATCGAAAAAATGGGCTGATTCGGATATATTTTCCATGGTCAGGCAGTCAGGTGGGTAAGTTTTTCCATTTTGTTTCTTTTTATGGCAAAAGGAATAAGCGGATTGAATTTTCTGATTCCCTGTGTTTAGGGCGTTTTTAAAGGTATCCCTGTTTGAATGAGTGGATTGAAAGAATAGACTGATTTTCGCCGGAGGAGGATTCCTTTTCTTCTTGGGAAATCAATGGAAAGGCCCGGGTTTTATGTGAAATACCTGGGCTTTTTTATTTCTTAAAGAATGAGTTGAAAGGTTTCCGATAGGATTTCGATACTGCAGAATTTGCACATTCCGCAGCACCTGCCCGATAGGCATTGAATTGAAAAGTAAAGCCAGAAAAGCATTATCCTGATTTTTTTGAAAAAGACCGCAAGGATGGCACATTCAATTGATAGTCAGGTAAATGCCTTTGATCTTGGTGCCATGTTTCACTTAAACCCCATGTAATATGGCAAAGCAAACAGGAGTAATTACCCTGAAGGGACCGGTCGGAAGACTGTCCTTCTACAAGACCCGAAATGGCTACCTCGCCCGGGAAAAGGGAGGGGTGGAAAAGTCCAGGATCATGAATGATCCCCGATTTGCCCGCACTCGGGAGAATATCCGGGAGTTTACCGACAATGCGAGCTCCTCCAAGTTGCTTCGGGATGCCCTGAGGCCGGTGATCTCCAAGATTGGAGACAAGCGGCTCAATCTCCGCATCACCCAAGTGATGATGCAGGTGCTGAAATCGGATGAATCCAGCGTGCGGGGTGACCGCAGAGTCAAGCTGGGCAATTGGGAACTGATCAGGGATATGGAACTCAATGCCGGCTCTTCGCTGAGCAGTACCCTGTTTTTTGAGATCCAAGTCAGTGATTCTCCCTCAGCCTGGGTGGTCCAACTGCCCTCCTTTGTACCCGGTGATATGATCGCCATTCCCGGGGGAGCAACCCATTACCGGATTTCTGCCACCGGCGTAGGGGTGGATTTCGATTTGGGAACCCGTACGGTAGCCAGCGTGAGTACCGGAGCCCAGTCTGTCCTGGACTCCGCACCGTCACAGACGCTATCGGTCGACAAGGCGCCCCTTGAGGGCACTCATCTGGTGTTTCTGCTCAGTGTGGAATTTATCCAGATCGTCAACGGGGTGGAGTATGCCATCAACAACGGGGCCCACAACGCGGCTAAGATTCTGGGGACGGTAAAGAGTAGCTGATGCGATTGCTTCTCAAACGTAGATACACTCCCCGGGGCACTCCGGGGAGGCTCTACCTGGGACATCGCCCACTCTGCCTGATGCGGGAAGCTCCCAAGGCCTGTTTCGGCAGGGAGCATTCCTGCCTGGAAGAGGGGGTGTATGAGCTCAGTCCGGAATATACCGAAGAATCGGGCTGGATGATTCGGGTAGGGAAACAGGGCTGGATCAAATCCCTGGGCCCGGATCAACTTCCGACCTCCGGAATCATGGCCCCCGTGACCTGCTATCGGGCAGAGGGTAGGCCTTTGTTTACCCGATTGGCCTTTCAGCGCTTGTTCGATGAACTGGGCTGCTGTTGGGAGCGGGGAGAAGTGGTGGAGTTGCAGGTAGTATCTTTGGGAGTTCCTTACCTCAGGGAATCATGCCGGATACCCTCGTACTCCTAGGTTGGGTAGGAGCGATCTTATCGCTGTTACTCTCGGTGATCGCCTATTTTCTGAAGTTGTTGATCCAGGACTTCAGGCAAATCAGGGATCAGTTTCAGGTGCTGAAAGAAGCAGTGGTCCGTCTGGAAAGCCAGCAAGAGTGGGTAAGGTCTGTTCTGGGCAAAGGGGCTGTTTCGAGAAGCCTGAAGGGAACTAGAAGCTAGTATCAAGTATCAAGTATCAAGTATCAAGATGAAAGAAGCAAGATGCAAGAAGCAAGAAGCAAGAGGCAAGAGCCAAGAGGTAATTAACTACTGTCTTATCTCTTAATCTCTTATCTCTTAATCTCTAATCTCAAATTTCAAATCAAAACAATGAACACACTCCAAGAACTCCAATACCGGGCCGTTGCGCCCACGCCTCCTTTCTTCCAAAAGTTGAAGAGAGTGGGATTGATCATCGCAGCCGTAGGAATAGCTGTGGTCACCGCTCCGGGATTCGTTCCCGAGCTGGTGCAGTCCATCGCAGGCTACGCCATCACGGCAGGGACTATCCTGGTCAGCATTTGTCAGTTGACCGTGGATGAAGCCCGACTCGAGGATAAGCTCCTCTCGGGAATACACCATTAACCAAACAGACCCAATACAAAACCCGGGCAGGCTTCCTGTTCGGGTTTTTTTAAGGTCCATTTTCATACCTAGAATCCATAAGGACAAAAGTCAAACCCCGGTAATCAGTTTTGAACAGTGGGATGAGGATTTTCTCAGGCAAAATACGAGATCCGAAATTCACCGAAAATGCTTTCGGAGTGGTTGTCTCGATAGCATCAATCAGAGAAAAATAGGGGGCTAGGGGGCTAGAACAAGGTCTCCCAGCTTCTTCAGATTCGGGCTAGCGGCCAAGCCATTGGGATTACAGCCGGGCTTTCCTTCCGGAACTTCCATTCCCAGCTTTTGGTAAAATTCAGCCCAATACAGATCCGTTTTTCCGGTAAGAGGATTTTTGAAAGTCATGGGTTCCAGGTGGAATAGCGACGCTGCCCGAAATGCCCGTTCGACAAAATCAGAACAATAAAGTGAAGTATCGTTGAGCACATAACTCCAGTTGTAGGGTTTACCCAACAAGGATTTGGCAGTGGCGATGGCTTCGGGAATGCAGTGCCGGGTCTCTTCGGAGAGTCGATACACGGCAAGTTGTTTTCCTTTTTCAGCGGAATCAGAGACCAAACTGTCTAGAGGCTCCCGGACAGTGCCTTTCTTAGGACTGGCATGAAGGACAAAGACGGTTTCGTCTGACACCTCCAAAATGCCCACATGGTCGAAAGAGGCATTTTCCTCCCGCTGGGTAACCCGATTGATCGCTCCGGATAGCTGGTCGGTTTTTGCACCTACAAAAATCAAGTCCCCCGTCTGGAGCATTAGATTTTGATAAGCGAGTGTTTGCTGAGCCCTTCCCGGCAAAAGGAAAACGAAACTCAGAAAGAGAAGAATTATTGATCGGCAAAGTAAATTATTCATGGTCCGGGAAGGTAGGGATTTCAGAATCCGGATTTCTCCATACCGAATCAGGCAAGGAAAATCAGAATTAGGTTCTTCGGTGTAAGGAGGAACCTCGATCCAAGGACAAGTTTACCACCTTAGGTTCAAAAGTAGGATGCGATTCAGGTTGTTTTTGGAAAGAGGGATTGGATGATACGTTATAGAATAGAAGGATTCCTTAACTTATTTCGGATTTGCCCCTTTTTGTATCCTTTGTCTACAGGTTCATCCAATTTGCCCCATGGATTCAAAAGGAAAGAAAAGTGAAGAGGGCTTGAGATTAAAAATTTTCCAGTCCTAGGATTAAATCCTGAGATTTTGATGCCCAAAATTCAGCAAATCCAAGGATACAGCCCTTAAAGTGCCCAAGTGCAGCCCGAAGCTTAGGTTTAGGATCTTGGATTCGGTGAAAATCCAGGAAAAAGGAACTTGGATTTTACCCAGCCCTCTCGATTGACCTTCGGTTCCATGGATTTGAAACATGAGTTTTTGCAATAAAAATCCGGTTTTTTGAATGTTGCAAAAAATACGCAGTTTGTTTGTCAAGTAGGCTTGCTCTAAACCCTGTTTTTGAAACGATGATGCATAAAATAAAATGGTATTATTTTGATAAAAAATTATAATTTTAATAATTATATTCTTTAATATTATTCAAAAGTTAAAAAAACAGGAATTTAGTTGTAAAAAAAATAACTGGGGGTGTATTAGGATTGACTCGTTTTCCCCTACTTTTGAGTAGGCAAAATTCCAATTTCGGGATGCAATTCTGACTTGGAATAGGGCTTGATACATTTTAAAAGTCTGATCTCATCCATCAGATAGTTTCATTTTTGACTAACCCAGTATGATTAACTATTTTAAAAAGCTCTTTTCTGGTTATGCCACTGCCCGGAGGCAGGTTAGTGGAGTTATTTGCAGGTATCAATACGCCGGAAAGCCGGTATTTTTTGATCCCATGCTTATGCTTCGTGAATTTCTTCACCGGTCTTCGACAGAATCTGTTCAAAAAGAACCCGTTACAGGATTTGAGGAGGAGATCAATCAATTTTTTGTGACGCCCATTCAGGATGTCGAGCCCAGTGTGATCTGTACCTGCGAGTATCAGGGTCGGGAACTGAAGGTCTTCAGATTTTCACTCAAGGAAGGCACCTTTCCGCTCAGTATTTACCGGTTTTATTGGGGAGGGGAACTGTTGGGTCAGTTTAGGAGAAAGTATGATTACGGTTCTCAAGTCTCTGATCTCTATGAGGAATTGTATTCAAAGTACCCGATTCAACAACAGGAGAAGTGGACCAAATTGTTGGTTAACACCCAAACTGGGGGCCTGATTTTTTTGGAAAAGTTTGGGCATTCCCAACTTTGGTATTTTCCTGATGCTGAGCGGTTTCAGGAATGGAGATCCTTGATAAAATCAGGAGTATGATTTAAACCAGTGGAAGTATTGTGGGTATGAATCGCAATTTTGAAGATAGAAAAAAACCAATAGAAAATAGGATTAAAATTGAGTACAAAAATTGCTCATTTTCTTAACTTTGGCACGAAATTATAAGGAGAGGCAGAGGCAAGACCATTCTTTTTTAAGAATAAACCCAAACTGACTGAGGCGTTCCAATTACGCTGAAGAATCCATCAACCGCTAGGTTCACGAAGACAAAAAAGGTAAAGACAAGTATCGGAGAAGGCGAAGTAGGGCATGCTTGTTCCTCCCATCCCGGTTCTTTCCTATGCTTTTTTTGATCGGACTGGGACTGAAAGGGCGAAGCTTTAAAGAGGTTCAACGTGAAACGTTAAGCATAGTATAAATAATTGCTTAAAGAATGTCTGTTAATTCGTTAACCGTTAAAATGTTAAAGGTAAACGCGCTTAACCTTTAACGTCTTCGCACCTAACCTTATTAGTAATTCGCTTGGCAAGAATTGAGAATTTTGAGGATCTGGAAGTTTGGCAGTTAGCTAGAGTGCTTTGCAAACTTGTCAAACGCTTAATATCAAAAGTTCCTTTTTTAAAAGATTTCAAATTTTCAGCTCAGATTAATTCAGCGGCAGGTTCTTGCATGGATAATATTGCGGAGGGCTTTGAGCGCGATGGAAACAAGGAGTTCATCAATTTTCTTTACATCTCAAAAGGTTCAAACGGAGAAGTTCGATCCCAGTCCTATCGAGCTTTGGATTGGAAGTATATCTCAAACGAAGAGCAAGCAGAAATACTGGTATGGACAGAAAAATTAAAACACAAACTCCAAGGACTAATAAATACATTAAAATACAGTGGTGGCAAAGGCTATAAGTAACTCTTTTGGAGCTGCTCCATTTGAGAGTTATGGATGTAATGTAAAAATGCAAACGAAAGCGCGATTAACGCTTAACGAATTAACGTTTAACCTCTAACTCCCTCCGAACCCCTCGCCCAACTCAGGATAAACCTCGAACCCTGAACTTCGAACCCTTCTCCCACCCAGTCTAAACACCAAACCAACTTTATAAGTACCAATTAACTTTTCCATGCTCAAACCTTTTAACGAAAGCAAAATTGCCATCATCGGCCTAGGATACGTTGGCCTTCCTTTAGCCACCGCATTTGCAGAAAAATTTAAGACTATCGGTTACGACATTGACTCTAAGCGGGTCGGCGAACTCCAAAAAGGCCATGACCGTACCCTCGAAGTGGAAGACGACTTACTTCAGTCTGTCTTGGTATCCTCTTCGGAGCTACTGGACCAATCCGGCAAAGGTCTTTTGGTGAGCGATTCTGCCGCTGAAATGGCAAATGCCAATATCTACATCGTGACGGTTCCTACACCCACCGACAAACACAACCGTCCTGTGCTGACGCCCATGCTGAAGGCTTCCGAAGCGATCGGTAAAGTCCTAAAAAAAGGGGATATTGTGATCTACGAATCCACGGTTTATCCGGGCGTGACCGAAGAAGAATGTGTGCCAGTCTTGGAAAGATTCTCCGGTTTGAAATTCAACGAGGACTTCTTTGCGGGTTATTCCCCTGAGCGCATCAACCCTGGGGACAAGGAGCATACGGTGACTAAAATTCTGAAAGTCACTTCTGGAAGCACCCCTGAAGTGGCTGAATACGTGGATCAACTATATAAAGCAGTCATCACCGCAGGAACGCACAAGGCTTCATCCATCAAGGTAGCGGAAGCGGCCAAAGTGATCGAAAATTCCCAACGGGACATCAACATCGCCTTTGTCAACGAGCTCAGTAAGATCTTCAATTTGTTGGGTATTGATACGCAAGAGGTACTTGAGGCTGCGGGTACCAAATGGAATTTCCTTCCTTTCCGTCCAGGACTGGTAGGAGGGCACTGCATTGGGGTAGACCCTTTCTACCTGGCACAAAAGGCCCAGGAAGTAGGATACCATCCGGAGATTATCCTGGCAGGCCGACGACTCAATGACTCAATGGGGAAATATGTAGCTACCGAAGTGATCAAGCACATGATGCGCAAGGATCTGAAGGTGATTGATTCCAAGGTGCTGATCCTGGGTTTTACCTTTAAAGAAGACTGTCCGGATGTGCGCAATACTCGCGTGATCGATATCTATCTGGAGCTCAAGTCCTTTGATATGGACGTGTGTGTGTATGATCCTTGGGCAGATCCTGCGGAAGTTAAGCATGAGTATGGTATTGACATAATCAATGGTGGAACTAAGCCGGTTCTCGAGGATTATGCGGCCATTATCCTAGCCGTCGCACACCAAGAATTCAAATCCTGGCCAATTCAGAAGTCGGAAAGTCAGGTGGTGTTTGATGTGAAAGGATTTTGGAATAAAGAATTAATAGATGCAAGATTATAACAAAATGTTACAGAATAAAACTATTTTAATAACAGGAGGTACAGGGTCTTTAGGAAAAGCCTTAACTAAGTATATTCTTTCAAATCATCCAGAGGTGAAAAAGATAATTATTTTTTCACGTGATGAGCAAAAGCAATTCCAAATGGCTCAAGAGTTTCCTTCTATAGAATTTCCTCAAATTCGATTTTTTATTGGAGATGTACGGGATAAGGAGCGGTTGATTCGTGCATTCAAAGAGGTTGATTATGTCATTCATGCAGCTGCTATGAAGCATGTTCCCATTGCGGAGTACAATCCTGAAGAATGTGTTAAAACTAATATAGATGGAGCGAGAAATGTAGTCGATGCTTGTCTTCAAACAAATGTTGAACGTGTAGTTGCCCTTTCAACTGATAAAGCATGTGCTCCAATTAATTTATACGGAGCCACCAAATTGGCTTCAGATAAGCTTTTCGTAGCCGCTAACAATATAAAAGGATGGAATCCAATTCGTTTTAGCGTTGTCAGGTATGGAAATGTTATGGGGTCAAATGGTTCTGTAATTCCATTTTTTATAAACAAGAAAAAAGAAGGGGTATTGCCAATCACTGATCCAAATATGACTAGATTCAATATTTCACTTCAAGGTGGTGTGGATATGGTAATGCATGCGTTATTTCATGCATGGGGAGGAGAAATATTTGTCCCGAAAATTCCTTCATATCGAATTACTGATGTTGCGAAAGCTATAGGGCCAGAATGTGAGCAGAAAATCGTTGGAATAAGACCGGGAGAAAAGGTTCATGAGGAAATGATTACTCCCTCAGACTCTTTTTATACCTACGATCTGGGAAAATATTTCACAATTCTTCCAGCTGTACCAAAGTTCAAATTAGAAGATTTTATTAAGGAATTTGGTGCGGTTAAAGTAAAGGAGGGATTTGCATATAATTCAGGGGATAACGAAGAATGGGAAACAGTAGACTCACTTCGATCGCTTATCAAAGAACACGTTGATTCAACTTTTGAATATTGATCTGATGAACCCTATACCCTACGGAAGGCAGCATATTACGGAGGATGATATTCAGGCTGTAGTAGAAACTTTGAAATCGGATTACCTAACCCAAGGTCCTAAAATCAAGGAATTTGAAGATGCTTTTGCAAGCTATGTCGGTTCCAGATATGCCATTGCGGTATCCAATGGCACAGCAGCCTTACACTTAAATGCTTTAGCTATCGGAGTAAAGCCTGGCGATAAAGTAATCACTACTCCAATTACTTTTGCTGCTTCAGCCAATTGTGTCCGCTATTGCGGAGGTGAGGTAGTTTTTGCTGATATTGATCCAGAGACCTATTTGGTGGATATTCATTCAGTAAGAAAGTTATTGCAAGCTTCACCAAAAGGTACTTATCAAGGCATTATTCCGGTTGATTTTGCAGGTAGAGCAGTAGATTTAGAGGCTTTTAGAGAACTGGCTGATGAGTTTGGCTTATGGATTATCCAAGATTCCTGTCATTCACCAGGGGGATATTTTATAGATAGTAAGGGGCAAAAACAGCATTGCGGGAATGGTAAGTTTGCAGAATTGGCAATTTTTTCATTTCATCCTGTCAAACACATCGCTTCAGGGGAGGGAGGCATGATTACTACCAACGATGAGAACCTTTACAAAAAACTTTTGATGCTTCGCACCCACGGAATCACGAGAGATGAATCTTTATTCCAAAACTCACTTGAATTCGCAAGGGGAAAAGATAATTTTTCATTAGCCTCTCATAATTCTGCATTCCCAGCCTGGTATATGGAAATGCAGGAACTTGGCTATAACTACCGATTAACTGATTTTCAAGCTGCTTTAGGTTTAAGCCAATTAAAGAGAGCAGACGAAGGTTTGGTAAGAAGAAAAGAAATAGCAAAAAAGTATTATGAGGCCTTTCAAGGTCAATCTTTTATTAAAGGTCAATCGGGAGTGGTAGAGGGTCATGCCTACCATTTATATGTTATTGAAATTGAAAATCGTTTAGGTTTATACAACTACCTCAGAGAAAAAAATATTTTTGCTCAGATTCATTATATCCCTGTTCACCTGATGCCATATTATAGACAGTTTGGATGGGAGGAAGGAGATATGCCCAATGCAGAGCAGTATTATAAAAACTGTATCAGTCTGCCTATGTATCCAACTTTAACCAACGAAGAACAGGAATTTGTCATAAATACCATACTTTCTTTTTTCAATGGCTGACATCTGTATCATACCTGCAAGGGGAGGGAGCAAGCGGATTCCCAGAAAGAATATCAAAGACTTTGCCGGTAAACCCATTATAGCTTACAGTATAGAGGCAGCATTATCTTCAGGACTTTTTAATGAGGTAATGGTGTCTACAGATGATGCTGAAATAGCCGGGATAGCTGAAAAGTTTGGGGCTAAGGTGCCTTTTTTTCGTTCGGAAAAAAATGCGAATGACCATTCTACTACTTCGGATGTTATTGAAGAGGTCTTAATGGAATACAGTAAACAAGGAAGAAAATTTATAAGAGCCTGCTGCATTTATCCGACAGCTCCTTTTGTTACTGTAGATTCATTAGTACATGGTAAAAATTTACTGCGGGAGTCAGCTGCTGATACTGTCTTCCCAACTGTAAAGTTTGGATATCCTGTTTGGAGAGGCCTAAGAAAAGACAGAGAAGGTACTGTAGAAATGATTTGGAAAGAACACCTGAATAGCAGATCCCAGGATTTGGAAGAGGTCTTCCATGATGCCGGACAATGGTATTGGTTTGATGTCGAAAGGTTTCTGTTGAACAAAAAACTTTTTACTGACAATACGAAGGCTATAGAGCTTTCTCCCCTTGAAGTTCAGGATATTGATAATTTACATGATTGGCATTTGGCCGAACTGAAATATGGCTACTTACAAAGTCTTAAATAAGCAGGTCTTTTCCACTGGTAGTTATTCTATTGTGCCTATCAGAATGGAGGATAAATACGCCATCATGAAATGGCGAAATGAACAGATTTACCATCTGCGCCAGAATAGACCCTTGACAGAAGCAGATCAGGATGCCTATTTTAAAAATGTTGTTGCTAAACTTTTTGACCAAGAATACCCCAATCAGATTTTGTTTTCCTATCTGGAGGATGGAAAATGCATCGGATATGGAGGGCTGGTACATATTAACTGGATAGATAAAAATGCGGAGATTTCCTTTATCATGGATACTGCTTTGGAAAAGGATTTCTTTTCTTTTCACTGGCAGACCTATTTGGGTTTGATTGAAAAAGTGGCTTTTGAAGGTCTTAAGCTACATAAAATATTTGTATATGCATTTGATTTAAGGCCTCATTTATATGAAACGCTTGAAAAATACGGATTTTTTAAAGATGCTATTTTAAATGAGCATTGCCTTTATGATGGTAAGTTTATTGATGCAGTAATTCACTCCAAATTAAATAATACTTTATGAGGATTGGCTTGTTAGCTAGTGGAGGATTGGGGCTAAATGTTGTAAAATATTTTCTTGCCAAATCGGGATTGACTTTTGTGATGACGGATAGAAAGTCTACTGATATTATACAATTAGCAAAAGAAAAAAAAGTACCTTATTTTGTAGGTAACCCTAGAGATGGAAGAAGTCAAGACTTTATAAAAGACAAACAAATAGATGTTTTGATCTCAGTTAATTATCTTTTTATTATTGAGAAAGATTTGATCAATTTGCCTTCAAAAATTGCGTTTAATATACATGGATCATTACTTCCAAAATATAGGGGAAGAACTCCACATGTTTGGGCAATTATCAATAACGAAGTTGAAACAGGGATTACAGCCCATCTTATTGATAATGGCTGTGATACAGGTGATATTATTGAGCAGATAAAAATACCTATTGGATATTATGAAACAGGGGCCGAAATTCTTAGAAAATATAGTGAAAATTATATTCCATTAATCGATCGGGTAATTTCAAAAATCGAAAGTGGCAAATTGATTTTATTACGACAAGACAACTTAAAAGCTACATATTTTGGAAAAAGAACACCAGAGGATGGAAGAATTGATTGGAACTGGCAAAAGGAAAGGATTAGGAATTGGGTTAGGGCCCAGGCATATCCATACCCGGGAGCTTTCTCGTTGTTGGATTCAAATAAAATAGTAATTGATGAAGTGGTTTTTGATGAAAGAGGTTATGAGGAAAATATGCCAAATGGTTTAATCCTTTCTGCTGAACCTTTTTTGGTCAAATCACCAAATGGAGTAATAAAAATAAAAAAGTTTAGAGACATAGACTTTCAAATTCAATCCGGAAAAATACTTGAATAATAGAAAATGAAAATAGATAATTTCGAAATTAATAAAAGTTCAAAAGTTTTTATAATTGCTGAATTATCAGCAAATCATAATGGAAGCCTGGAAACTGCCATTGAAACAATTAAAGCTGCGAAAAGAGCTGGAGCAGATGCTATAAAACTTCAGACGTATACAGCGGACACTTTGACAATTGACTGTGATAAAGAGGATTTTATTATTAAGTCAGGCTCAATTTGGGACGGCCAGACATATTATAAACTTTATCAATCTGCCTATACCCCTTGGGAATGGCATGAAACGCTTTTCAATGCAGCTAAAGAAGAGGGGCTCGTTTGTTTCAGTTCTCCTTTTGATAAAACAGCAGTGGACTTTCTTGAAAACTTAGATGCACCTGCCTACAAAATTGCTTCTTTTGAGATCACGGATATTCCATTGATAGAATATGTAGCTTCCAAAGGAAAGCCTGTTATTATTTCCACAGGAATAGCTACCCAAGAAGACATTGAACTTGCATTAGATGCCTGTTATCGCATGGGAAATAAGGAAGTTGCATTGTTGAAATGCACATCAAGCTATCCAGCGCCGATTGAAGAAGCCAACATGATTATGGTAAATGATATGGCCGAAAGATACGATGTGATTACTGGACTTTCTGACCATACCATAGGTAGTACGGTTCCAGTAGTAGCAACCTGTTTTGGAGCAAAAATTATTGAAAAGCATTTTATTTTAGATAGATCGATTGGAGGTCCCGATGCTTCTTTCTCAATGACAGAGCAAGAATTTGGTGAAATGGTGAATGCTATTAGAGAAGCAGAAAAAGCAATTGGGGTTGTTGATTATAGCCTTACTGAAAAGCAGAAAAAGGGTAGAGATTTTTGTAGATCTTTGTATGTGGTGAAGGATATCCAGGCTGGAGAAATTATTACAGAAGAAAATGTGAGAAGCATTAGGCCTGGATTCGGAATGCATCCAAAGAATTCAATTGAGATATTTGGAGAAAGAGTTAATTCTAATCTTACGAAGGGAACGAGATTTGATATAAAATATTTATTTTAATTGAATTTTAATTATGAAAAGAGACAAAGTATTATTTTTTCATCCGTTTACAATGCAATCCCCAAATTTCCCCACAGTATTAGATGAGGCTCTTGAATTTTCAAATTCTAATCCGGATACAGAAGTACTTATGTATAAGTGTAGAGGAGAAATTCAATTTTGTCAACAAAATCCTAGAGGAAGTAAATTAAACTGCTTGATATGTCAATATGTGTTTGATAGGATGGTTCGATGTTTTGATGATGAAAGGAAAATTAAAGTAGTTCACCTTGATGATTTTATTAATGCTGACACTGATTTAATTGATTTTGATGTAAGCACGTTAAATTCTTTTGATGAACTTAAGAATTTTAAAAAAGCAGAGATTGATCTAGGTAGTGGTATTTTATCAAGCTATATGGATATAACAAGAAATGATAATTGGGAAAAATTAGATAAAGTATTACTATCTAATCTTACTTATGCTTCGATTTTTGCATTGAATATCGCAAGGGCTATTGAAAAAGCTCTAGATCTAAGAAGTATTTTTATCTTTAATGGCCGATTACATGATAATAAACCTTTTCTTAATTATTTTTCGTCAAAATTTAAAAATTATATTATTTTAGAAACGGTTGGAGGTAGGGTTAAACAGGATTATCAGAAGCATCGCTTTTATAATTCAAGACCCCATTCAATTTCAACATATGCTGAGCAGGTTATTAATAATTGGGAAGTTTCTCAATTAAGTAATTGCCGTGTTCAAGTAATAAGTGCAACGGGTTTGTAAGATAATAATTTCTCTTTAGGAGTTAGGTAGTTGAATTTTCTAATAGGCCTGTTGTTGATT
>NZ_QKTX01000010.1 GCF_003253485.1 Algoriphagus aquaeductus
ATGACAACACTAATTTAGTTATTCAGCCTAAGGAAAGGAAGCCTAGGCTTCCTTTCCTTAAACCTTTAGTGTTGCATTTATAACTTGAATCTGGGATTTGCAGAAAATAGAAATTGGAAAAGGGTTTTATGAGAAAAAAGTAAGAGGCTTAGCAGTAGGTGATAAATCTTTTACAAGAGGTCAAACGCCTGATTTAGATAACTTAAAATTAGATGTAAGCAAAAAGAAAATTGTGATTTTCAATTCAAGCCCTGATGAGATATATTCATTAGGGGATGAATGGGGATGGAATTTTGAAGGGTTAACATCACAAGCTGATGTTATTTCTTTTCTATGTTCGGAGTTATTAGGGACAGACAATGAATTTCAAATTATCTTAAGATCTCATCCTAATTTGAAAAATTACAAAGGTAAAGAAAAAGAAATATATAAATCGTTAGAAGCGAAATTTACAAATTTTATTTATATCTCTCCTAATTCCAGTGAAAGTAGTTATGCTTTAATGGAGATTGCTGACTATGTAATTTCTTTTGGTTCTACAATTGGAATTGAATCATCTTTTCATAAGAAGAATTCTATTCTAATTGGAAAATCATTCTACTATAATTTGAATGTTGTAAACACTGTAAACTCTTTATCAGAATTAAAGCATTTTTTGTATTCAAAAGAAGTTAATGATTCACAAGTTAACTACTTGAATATTTTGAAATATGGGTTCTATAATTCTAATAAAATATATAATGTTTTTAATTATTTTAAGATACAGCCTGCTCATATGCAATTAGATGGGTTTAATCATTATGGAATTGTGAGAAATGTATCATCGCTTCTGAAATTAAAATTCATTATTTTAAGTATTTTTTTTAAATTGAGGAATCGTATCAGTTTTTTAGTTTCAAGTAAATATTTTTAAATTTATTTAACCAGTGATATCAAAAAATCAAATTATTTTTGTTTTCACATATTTTGCGGGATTTTTATTTAATTTAATTATTAATAGGTATGTGTTCGGTAACTTTGAAAAAGAAGAGTTTTCAATGTATAGTTATTATTTGAATTTATTAAATTTTTTTATACCTATAATTACCTTTAATTTAAAAGATAGTGTATTGAGATTTCGTTCTCATTATAGTAGCAATTATTGGGTTTCGGTTTTTGTTTTATCTGTGTTTTCAATGTTTATCTATTTTTTTATTTTCATAATCTTTAATCCATGGTTTCTTACATTTTTTTTCTTGGGTATTTATAATTTAATTTCATCTTATTTGAGAGCTTCTGACAAGTATTTAGCTTTTAATCTCCAAAGAGTACTTCCTTTCTTTTTTCTTTTTGTTCTGACTATAGTTTTTTCACCTAAAAATCATGAATTTTTATTATTTCTTACAGGCACTAGTTATTTATTATCTGTAATTTTTTCGATAAAGGGTTTTCTGCCTTTTGCTAAGTTTTTTGATTCAATTAGTTTAAATAGAGTGTATATTTTTTCAAAATCTAATTTAAGTTATTCTTTACCAACTGTATTGAGTGTTTCTGCTTTATGGGGTATAAATTCTATGGATCAAATGTTTCTTAAATATTTTTATGATTTTGAATATTTGAGTAATTATATGGCTTCTTTTAGAATTGTGAATATTTATAAAGTTTTGCTTTCTGTTTTTTTAATTATATATCCTACATTTTATTTTAATAATTTCAAGAATATTGATTTGATTAAAAAGAGAAGGTTTCAAATTTCTTTCATATCTTTTTTAATCTTTCTTTTTTGTGTTATTTTTAGTAAGTTTTGCTTTTACTTGTTTGATGCCTTGAATTATTATGACGAATCTTACTATATATTTATTTTTCTTTTGGGTTCTGAATTTTTTAAGTTTTTAATTTCTTTGCGATTAACTGTATTAAGTCAGTTAAAAAGGACTGATTTAGTTTCGTATTATTATCTTATTTTTCTATTAGGTATATGTTTCTTTCATTTTTTTTTAATACCTATTTATGGTGATTTGGGAGCATCAATTATTTCGTTAGGTGTATCATTTATTTTTTTTATAATATCATGTTTTATTTCCAAGAAGTATGAAGTATAAGTTTATAATTCTGTATATTTTACTCGCTTTGATTTTAACTTCTTTTTTTGATTATAATAATCTAGTTAGATTGTCAGTTTATTTTTTTATTTTTTCTTTTTCTTTTGTTAGATTGTCAAAATTGAATTTTAATTCTCTTTCTAAAATAGAATTGTCTATAGTATTACTGCTTATATTGTCGTTTATTGATTTAGTTGTTCATTTGTCTTTTGGATACCAGTTTTTGTTTTTGTTTACTGGATTATTAATGATATGGAGTTATTTTGTTTTTTGGATTTTGTTTCCTGTTGAGAAGTTTGAATTTAATTTATATTTAAATATTATCAATGTTTTTTATTTATTTGTAGCTATTTTAGGGGTTTTACAATTTTTTCTTTCTAAAGATTTGTTTGGATTTATTGTTTCTGAAGAAATTGATAAAATAAAGGATTTGGATTTTATTCTTTTTAGAGCTACGAGTGTTACTGGTAGTCCTCAAGTATATGGATTATGTCTTGTTGTTATATCAATAATTAACTTTCATGTTTTTTTGAATTTTAGAAAATTTATTCACCTAATATTGTTTCTTATTTTTATTTTATCTGCTGTTTTAAGTTTTAATAAGTCTGTGGGTTTTATTTTTTTGTTTTATCTTCTTTATTTTTTACTATTTCGTAGATTAAGATTTTATTCCTTATTTATTTTTTTTATGATATTTACTTTAATATTTATTTATTTTGATGTTTTTTTAGATTTTTTCTTTAGATTTTCTAGTGTTGATAGGCTTGTTGAATCTGAGTCTGGCGGAAGACTTTTTATATATTCAAGAATTTTAAACGAAGTTAATTTAGTGTTTGGAGAAGGTTGGGGTAAGTTTAATAATTCTGTAAGTTTTATGTTTAATGAAACCTATCTTAATCCCGAAAGTTTTATTTTTCAAATATATGGGGAATCTGGAATTTTTGGTTTAATTCCATTTTGTATTTTAATTTATTTACTGTTTCTGTTAACCAATAAATTTTCAAGACCATTGTTTTTGATCTTTATTGTTCAATTGGTTTTCGTTCATGCTGTTTTAAGTCCTTTTATCTTTCCATTAGTATTCCTTGTGAATCCTAAACTTTATAGTAAATATAATGAAGATTCTTATTAATCTTGCCACTTTAAAGAATGGTGGAGGTCAAAATGTAGGATTGAATTTCGTAAAATGTTTAATAATAGAACATTATGATCTGTCCGAGTTTTTATTTGTTGTTTCTTCCGGCTCTCTCATTGAGGAGGAGTTAAGTAAATGTAGATATATTGATATCATATCTGTTTCTAAAAATCCTTTAAAGCGAATGGCTTTTGAGTTATTTCGAGGAAAGAAAATTATAAAAAAGTATAATATTGATATTATTTATACTTTGTTTGGTCTTGGTTTGTATCCTAAATGTTGTCTTCAAGTCTCTGGGTCGGCAGACTCTAACATATTTTTCCCTGACATTAATTTTTGGGAAGGATACACTGGGTTTTCTAGGATTAAAAAAATTATTGTTGATAAGTATAGGATATATGCCTTGAGAAGAGCGCATTCTATAATTTTTGAAAATGAATTGATACTTGAAAAAGCAATAGAACTTTTTCAACTTGAAAATGTATTTTTTAGTAAACCGTCAATAAATCCAGATTTTCCCTGCGATCCTTTGGAATTTCCTTTTATTAGTTCAGAATTTAAAATTGGCTTATTTTTTTGTAGTTGGCAAAAGAATAAAAATTATATGTTAATTCCAGAAATACTACATGAGTTTAAAAATAGAGGTATTAAATTTCATATTGTAATAACTGCTCCAAAATCAGATCTAAAATCATATAATGAGTTTATACTTAAAATCAATAGTTTTAACGTAAGTGATTTGGTAACTGTATTAGGTCCTGTAAAAAAAACTCAAATTAAGGCTCTCTACGAAAAAGCTGATTATGTTTTTTTATTAAGTAAGTTAGAAAGTTTTAGTAATAATATCATTGAGTCTTGGTTCTTCAAAAAAGTATTAGTTATATCTGATGAAAAATGGGCTAATGCCATTTGTAAAGAGGGAGCCCTTTATGTTGATAGGGACAATCCACTCGATATTGTCGAAAAGATTCAATCTTTAGAAAGATCAAGTAAGCAAAAATCTTCTATTATTGCTAAAGGAAATCAAATCTTGAAGACCTATCCTTCGATTAAGGAGAAAGTAGAATTAGAATTGAAATACATAAGGTCTTTACATGAATTCAATTAAATCTTTTTTTGTAATTTCTTACGAATTGGTTATGAATATGCTTTTTGCATTGCCTAGGTATAGATTTTTTATCTTTTTCAAAAAACTCTTACTTCTTATTATGGGGGCCAAAGTAGGTAAAGGTGTAGTAATCTATCCTGGAGTTTGGATTACTCCTGGACGTAATTTAATTATAGAAGATCATGTAGATTTAGCCAAAGATGTTCTAATTACCACTTCAGGAGGTGTTGAAATTGGAAAGAGAACTTTGATTGGTTATCGAACTCAAATTTTATCTTCAGATCATACAATTCCACCTAGAGGAATGCCATTCCCAATTTCTGGAGATAATCATAAAAAAATCAAAATAGGAAAAGACGTTTGGATAGGTGGTAATTGTCTAATTACAGCTGGAGTGACTATTGGTGATGGAGCTGTTGTGGCTGGAGGCAGTGTTGTGACTAAGGATGTTCCAGAGTATGCAATTGTGGGTGGAGTACCCGCAAAATTAATCAGAATGAGAGAATAAGTAAATATGATCAGAGAATTTATACTATGTACAAATTGTGTCATGGACACAACTGATTCAAATATTGTGTTTGATTCAGCCGGTGTTTGTGATCATTGCAATACTTTCTACACAAAGATTGAACCTTTTTGGCATACCGATGAAAGAGGAAAGGCTAAACTGGAAGAATTGGTAAAAAAGATTAAGGATGAAGGAAAAGGGAAAGACTTTGATTGTTTGATGGGAATGAGTGGCGGGATAGATAGCTCCTATCTTCTTCATGTGATGACAAAAGAGTTTGGACTTAGACCTTTGGTCTTCCATGTAGATGCCGGTTGGAATTCTCAGGTAGCAGTCAATAACATCGAGCGCTTGGTAGATGGCTTAGGGCTTGACCTTTATACTGAAGTCATCAATTGGGAAGAGATGAAGGAACTTCAGCTGGCATTCTTCAAATCAGGCGTTCCACATATCGATGTCCCCCAAGACCATGCTTTTTTTGCTACTATGTACAAATTTGCTTCCAAGCATAAGATTAAATATATCTTGACAGGGGGTAATTATTCCACGGAATGTGTACGTAATCCCTTAGAATGGATGTATTACCAATCGGACTCGATCCAATTGAGAGACATTTTTAAGAAGCATGGAAAAGGAAAGCTTGAAAGTTATCCTGTAACCAATATTCTTTGGCATAAGGTGTATCTCCCATATTTCAAGGAAATAAAACTGTTTAGACCCTTAGATTTTGTCCCTTATCAAAAAGAGCTGGCCATGCAATTTTTGGTTGATACCTATGGCTATCAGAAATACCCTCAAAAACATTTTGAGTCTCGTTTTACCCGATTTTATGAAGGTTTTTGGTTGCCACAGCGTTTTGGATATGACACTCGAAAAGTACAATATTCTAGTTTAATCTTAACTGGTCAAATGACCCGTGAAGAGGCTTTGGAAAAGTTAAAAATCCCAGCCTATACAGATGATCAAGTGAAGGAGGATTTTGAATTTATCTCCAATAAACTGGGGATTACAACCGACGAGCTTTGGTCTTACTTCCATGCTCCCAAGAAAACGTATAAAGACTATAAATCGCAAGAGAGTATTTACAATTTAGGCGCATCTGTGATGAGATTTTTAGGTCTGGAAAAGGGAGGGAAACGATGATAGGAATTGTCAACTATGGTTCGGGTAATATTCAGGCCATTGCCAACATTTACAATCGGCAAAACATTCCTTTTGAAGTAATTGAGAATCCCAATGATCTTAATAAAGCGGATAAATTGATTTTGCCGGGAGTAGGTGCATTTGATGCAACTATGAGTCAATTGGAAACTTCAGGTTTGAAAGCGGCTTTAGATGATGAGGTTTTGGTTAAAAGAAAGCCCGTTATGGGAGTTTGTGTGGGAATGCAAATCCTTGCAGAATCGAGTGAAGAAGGAAACTTGCCAGGATTGGGTTGGATAAAAGGGAAAGTCAAGAAGTTTGATATTTCCAAATTAAATGAGAAACCTTACCTGCCTCATATGGGCTGGAATACAGTTGAGTCAACTGTTGATCACCCGCTTTTTCATCAGTTGGATCATGAATTAGGATTCTATTTTGTTCACTCTTACTATTTCGAACCTTCCCAAGACTCGGATATTTTAGGCACATCACATTACGGGGAAATTTTTGCATCTGCGGTTTTTCATGATCATATTTTCGGGATGCAATTCCACCCTGAAAAAAGCCATTCCAATGGTGTTCAGTTGCTATCCAACTTTGCCAAACTCTAACTAATGCTTCGAGCTAGAATAATCCCCTGCCTTTTAGTGCATAAAAAAGGTTTGGTCAAAACAGTCAATTTTAAAGATCCGAAGTACGTGGGTGATCCCATAAACGCGGTTAAAATCTTTAATGAAAAAGAGGTTGATGAATTGATGGTTTTGGACATCGACGCTACCGTTGAAAACCGAGGACCAAATTTTGAAATGATTAAAAATCTAGCGCAGGAATGCCGGATGCCATTTTGTTATGGAGGTGGTGTGACCACGGTTGAACAGGCAAAAAGAATTATTGAACTCGGAGCGGAAAAGGTTGCACTTAGTTCGTCAGCAATAAAGAATCCTCAGCTCCTCAGAGAAATTGGCAAAGCAGTCGGAATCCAAAGCGTGGTGGTGGTACTGGATGTGAAAAAGAAAGGACTTCTTTCCGGTGGCGGATACGATGTGTATATCAAAAATGGGAAAGAAAAGGCTGGTATCAAGTTGAAAGAATTTATTCAGCAATTGAACGAGATTGGAGTTGGTGAATTGGTAATCAATTCCATAGATAAAGATGGGACAATGAGTGGTTATGACCTTTCATTGATTTCCACTGTCAGAGATCTTACAGATTTCCCAATGACTGTATTGGGAGGGGCTGGAAGCTTAGAAGATGTGAAATCCATCATTTCGAATTATAAAATTATTGGTGTAGCAGCTGGAAGTCTTTTTGTTTTCAAAGGAAAGTACCGCGCTGTGCTGATCAATTATCCCAATAGAGAAGAAAAGTTTAGACTTTTTAAATAACAAACATGAAGCAGATCATTCAAGACCTTAAAAACGGAGATACCATTTTAGAAGAAGTACCAGCACCTTTGGTTAAGCCCGGTCAGGTATTGATTCAAACCACCCGTTCTTTAGTATCTCTGGGTACCGAACGAATGTTGGTGGAATTTGGTAAAGCTAATTTTTTGCAAAAAGCCCGTCAGCAGCCCGATAAGGTCAAAGAAGTCATTAATAAGGTGAAGACGGACGGCCTACAACCGACCATTAATGCTGTTTTCAATAAATTGGGTCAACCACTACCGCTAGGCTATTGCAATGTTGGAAAAGTCATAGCCGTAGGAAAGGGAGTAGAAGACTTTTCAGCAGGTGATCGTGTTGCTTCTAATGGGTATCATGCTGAATACGTTTCTGTCCCCAAAAATCTAGTTGCGAAAATTCCGGATGGCGTTACTGATGAAGAGGCTGCCTTTACGGTTATAGGGGCTATAGGTCTTCAAGGTATACGTTTAGCAAACCCTACCTTTGGTGAGACAGTAGTTGTAGTTGGCTTGGGCTTGATTGGTTTGATTACTGCCCAGTTGCTGAAGGCCAATGGATGTCAGGTGATCGGTTTTGACTATGATTCCGCTAAGGTTGCTTTAGCTTCTTCCTTTGGAATTACTGCGGTGAATCCGGGAGAGGGAATTGATCAAGTGGCTTTTGTGAAAAGTTTTACCCAAGGGGTGGGGGCGGATGCTGTTATTATCACGGCCTCCAATAAGAGCAATGAGATTATTTCCCAATCAGCCAAGATGTCCAGAAAGAAAGGACGGATTATCTTGGTTGGGGTAATAGGATTGGACATTTCCCGTGCAGACTTTTTTGAAAAGGAGTTGACTTTCCAGGTTTCTTGTTCCTACGGTCCTGGTCGCTACGATGAATCTTACGAGCAAAAAGGGCAGGATTATCCGCTACCTTATGTCCGTTGGACAGAAAAACGAAACTTCGAAGCCATTCTTCAAGCGCTTGCTTCCAAATCTATTCAGGTGGAACCATTGATTACCGAACGGGTTCCATTAGATCAATATCAGCAGATCTACGGGGATATGAGCGGAAGCAAGTCTATCGCGAGTATTCTGGTTTATCCAGAGAAATCAGGAGAACCTCAGCGTTCAGTTTCTATAGCTTCCAATGGCTTTCAAGCCGGAAAAGGGACAGTGGGAATCATCGGTGCTGGAAATTTCACTTCGGCCATGATTCTTCCCTGTCTGAAAAAGACTCCTGCCAAACTCAAATTTATCTCAAGTTCTGCTGGTCTATCCGGAACCACCTTGGCCAAGAAATTTGGAGTTGCTCAATCCACCACAGATAACGATCTTATTTTAAAGGATTCGGAAGTGGATCTCGTCATGGTGACGACTCGTCATAATGCACACGCTCGAATGGTGATTGATGCCCTCAAGGCTGGAAAGCATGTGTTTGTAGAGAAGCCTTTGGCATTGAATCAAGAAGAACTCGATGCAGTGGTGGAAGCCTATGTTGAATCTGGAAAAACGGTTTCAGTAGGTTTCAATAGGCGTTTCGCACCTTTGGCCATTCAAATGAAAAAGGCCTTGGGCTCCGGGAATACGCCCATGAATATTATAGCCACCATGAATGCGGGTATGATTCCTGCCAATGTATGGGTGCACGACATGGAAGTAGGAGGGGGCAGGATCATCGGTGAGGCTTGCCACTTTATCGATTTGATCAGCTATTTAGCTGGTTCCAAAGTCAAGTCAGTATGTATGTCTTCGATGGGAATCAATCCTGAGGAAAATACCGACAATGCCACTATCCTTCTGAAATACGAGAATGGAACCAACGGAGTGATCAATTACTTTGCAAACGGATCAAAGGCTTATTCCAAGGAGAGAGTAGAAGTGTATCATCAAGAGCGTACCTTGATCATGGATAACTGGAGAAAATTGAAAGGTTTTGGATTTAAGAATTTTAGTTCAGCTTCTTTTAATCAGGATAAAGGACATCAAAACCAGTTTAATCTATTGATTGATTCCATTCAGAAAGGTGGGAATGCGATTATTCCGATGGATGATTTGGTGAATACGACCAAGGCTAGCTTTGCGGCAATTGAGAGTCTCAAAACCGGTGCTTGGGTGAGTGTAGATTAATTGTTTCACGCAGAGATTGCAGAGAAAAAAGTTTCACGCGGCGAGCGCGGCGATTTGCGCTGCGCCCGCTGCGTGAAAAGTAAAAAGTAGCGCTCGCAGCGATAAAAAAAGAGTTCACGCGGCGCTCCCCGAGATTAACGCTGCGTGCGCTGCGAGAAACACAAAAAAATCACGCCGCGAGCGCTGCGATTTGCGCTGCGACCGCTGCGTGAATTAAAAACTCTCCGCGTTTCCTGCGATTTCCTTTGCGCTCGCCGCGTGAAAAGAAAAACCTTGCGCCGGCTGCGTGAAAAAAAAATCTTTGCGATCGCTGCGTGAAACACATATTTTTATTTTTATGACTGAGAATGAGATCGCTACCATCATTTTAGACAAATCTTTTGAGATTCATCGTACGCTTGGACCTGGACTTTTGGAATCAGTATATGAACAAGCACTCGAATACGAATTACGACAAGCAGGTTTGATGGTGGATGCTCAGCTGCCAGTACCCTTGGTTTACAAAGAAATCAAGTTTGAAGCTGGATTTAGGCTTGATCTCTTAGTGGAAAACAAAGTCATCGTCGAAGTCAAAGCAATCGAAACACTCGCTCCAGTCCACTTTGCCCAGACCCTTACCTACCTGAAGCTCTCCGGCCACAAACTCGGACTGCTCCTAAATTTCAACACCAAATTGCTCAAAGACGGGATTCATCGTCTTGCAAACAATCTTTAACTAGTTCACGCAGGAATAGGGTTCACGCAGAGAACGCGGTGATTAACGCGGTGCTCGCAACGAAAAATAAAATGGTTAACGTTGCGCCCGTTGCGAATTACCGCTGTGCCCGCTGCGAGAAAGAAAAAACATTTTGGTCGTTGTAAGAAATTAGTTCACGCCGAGAACGCGGCGATTAACGCGGAGCTCGCAACGAAAAATTAAAAAGTTTTACGTGGCGCACGCTGCGATTATCGCTGCGACCGCTGCGTGAAAAAAAATCAAACTGAGCCCGCTGCGATAAAACTCTGCGTTAGCTGCGTGAAACCGTTGCGTTCGTTGCGTGAGCTAGTTAAAATACTAACATTTGTCATTGATTTTCCGTCAGATAGTTTCTAGTTTCCATTTTTAAATATCCTTACTTATGCAAGATCCTGACCTAACAAAAGCTCAAAACCAAGCAGCAGCCTTAAACCAGCTCATTAATCTTGCTTTGGAATCTGAATCTATTCCCAAAATTTATTGTAATGGCTTTACCAATGCAGTCGGAAATTCGGATGTGATGCTAGTGCTTCAGCAGAATGGAAAGCCTGCAGGTGTGGTCAATATGTCATTTACGATTGCTAAGACACTAAGCCAATCTCTGAAAGAAATCATCGACTCGATTGAACAAAAATCTAATCAGTCCATTATGACCACTTATGAAGTAGAAAAATTCCTTAAACCATGATCTCAAAAGGAACAGTCTTGTATTCAGGTTACCAAGCGGAAAAGGAAAAGCTAGCTGGAAACCTCATGGATATCCTACAGAAAATCAAGTCCTTTAGCACATTAGGAAAGGGATGGCATTATGGAGAGGGACAGGGGCCAAGTCTTGCAACCCTTGGGTTAGCTGAGAGGATTGCCAAGCGACTTCATCTGGAGCTATTTTGTAAAATAGATGCATTCCCGGGTATCTGGGGAGAAATTCAAGTCACAGCCTATCTTCAAGAGTATTTTATTGAAATTAATATCTTGTCAGATGGCTCCATTGAATTTTTAGTAGAAGATCAAAACCAAAATATAGTTTTAGAATTAGAAGGATTAAATTTTGATGGACTAGTAACTAAAATCAAGTTTTTTAAGGGTCAATATCTATGGAAATCATTCGTGTACTTTCCCCAAACCATTTCGATAAAAACCTATCCAGATTCTCCAGTCTTGCCTTCAGGAATTCTTCTGGTCCAAGAGGAGGAATCTCCGTATTTGACCGAGATTGCGCACAGCGAAACTCAGGCAGCCCATGTAGCCATATTGACTCCCATTACCAAAAGATCAGCTATCAACCCCCGATATTTTGGAAATTCAGTTCAGACCAACTACCAAATCATCCCAAGCTAGAATTGGATGATTCCAATGGGGATCCTTGCCATTATAATATTTTTGATTTGACCGATAAAGAGGCGAAACGATTTTTTCAAGGTGAAGGTAATGGGGAGTATTTCATTTGTAAGGAAACTACGGAAGTAACAGTCAGCAAAGAATCCTTAAAGGAATTAATCTTGAAAGGCTTTTTCGATTAAAGGGTTCACGCAGTGCTCGCAAAGATTTACGCGGCGTTCGCGGCGAGAAATTGGTTCACGCTGCGTTTGCTGCGACTTCCGTTGCGCCCGCTGCGAGAAATCCAAAGCCGTTGCGTCCGCTGCGTGAAATTATAAACCACTGCTCCCGCTGCGTGAAAACTCTGCGCTCGCTGCGAATAACAGCTGCTTCCGTCGCGTGAAAATGGTTAACGAAAAGATCGCTTCAAATAACGCGGCGTCCGCTGCGAGAAATAAAAAGCCACTGCATCCGCTGCGAGAAAACTCTGCGTTCGCCGCGTGAAATAAAAATTACACCTCGTCCGCTGCGTGAAATAAAAAACACTGCGCTCGCTGCGAGAAATCCAATCCATGCTCTCCAAGCTTAATACACTTTTTCACACCCTGATTCACCTCAAGCCCATTCAAGCCGTTTATCAGGTGAAAAACAGGCTAATCAAAGTTAGCCCACTTTCAGCCTTTCAGTTACCAATCCCCCAAACTCAAAAACTTGATTTTTTTAAGGCTCCAGCAATCACCAGGTTTTTAAAGGTAAAACCCGATCAATTCCATTTTGAGTTTTTAAACCTTTCTCAAACCTATTCGAAGTCCTCCATAGACTGGAACGACCAAACTCACGGCAAACTCTGGAATTACAACCTTCAATATCTCGACTTTTTGAAACAGGAAGATGTTCCCATAGAAATCAAAATTGATATTCTAAGAGATATTTATTCTTGGCTTTTGGCTGGGAAACTCCCACTCGAGCCCTATCCAGCCTCCCTTCGAATCATGAATCTGATTCGTTTTTTTTCCACTCATTCCATGGATCAAGCCACAAAAGATGAATTGACCAGATTCCTTTTTGCGGAGGTAAATTACCTATCTAAAAACCTGGAATTTCACTTGCTTGCTAATCACTTGCTCGAAAATGCCTTCGCTTTTTGGATGGGAGCCTTGTTTTTCAATCAGCCGGATTGGACCGCAAAGGCATCCAAGCTTTTAAAATCTCAATTGGAAGAACAGATTTTAGCCGATGGAGCCCATTACGAGCTTACGCCCATGTATCATCAGATTATTCTGTTTAGAGTCATGGAGGCTTACTATCTAACCCCCAATCAATATGTTCTGAAATTTATCTTGAAAGAAAAGGCTGAATTAATGATGGGTTGGCTTAATCTAATGACTTTTCCCAATGGTCAACTTCCACATTTTAACGATACCACAGAAGGGATTGCCTATGGTTCTGCATTTCTCCAAGAAACCGGGAGATCTTTAGATCTTCTTCCAAATTTCAAATCGCTTTCTGAATCCGGATACAGAAAATTGGAATTCGAAGATCTTTGTTTAATCTCAGATGTAGAAGGGATCAAACCCAGTTATCAGCCTGGTCATGCTCATGCAGACACCTTTTCATTTGTCCTTCACAAGGGAGAAGTTCCAGTAATTGTTGATCCGGGAATTTCCACTTATACCATAGGCTCTCGAAGAGCTTGGGAGAGAGGGACCGCATCTCACAATACTATTACGATTGATCAGAAAAACTCTTCACATGTTTGGGCCGGTTTCAGAGTGGCCAAGCGGACAAAAGTTAACCTTAAGTCGGACAATTCTATCCATGTCCTTGCGTCTCAGGATGGCTTTGGGGGCCAACTTCATCAACGCGAATTCAAAGTCCTCGGCCGAGGGCTTGAAATAAAAGATGAAATTTTAAACTACAATAATAATTCCATACTGGAAGCGAGGTTGTTTTTTCATCCAGCTATCACACCCAAATTTATTTCGTCTGCGCGAATTCAACTCTTGGATAGCTTGATTTTGGAATTGTTTGGGGCAGAGCAAATCCAATTGATTCCTTATGAATTTGCTTTGGGCTTCAACAAGCTAAAGTCAGCTCAGTGCCTGCTTATTTCTTTAGAAAGTAATTCACTCACAACCCGGTTTATACCAAGATAATGAGAATTCTTTTTATTACTGATAATTTCCCTCCTGAGATTAATGCACCGGCAAACCGCACTTTTGAACATTGTAAAGAGTGGGTAAAACTGGGTGCTGAAGTGACTGTTATTACCTGTTTTCCCAATTTTCCAAAAGGTGAAATTTTTCCGGGCTACCAAAACAAGTGGCGTAAAGTAGAAGTAATTGATGGGATTCGGGTGATTCGAGTTTGGTCATACATTACCGCAAATGAAGGAACGGTCAAAAGAATATTGGATTACATAAGTTTTGGTGTGACCTCATTTCTAAATGGTCTTTTTGTAAAAACTGATTTGATTATTGGTACATCCCCTCAGTTTTTCAGCGCAATGTCGGCCTGGCAGATTGGTATTTTCCGAAGTAAACCTTGGGTAATGGAAGTGAGAGATCTTTGGCCGGAGTCCATAGTTGCAGTAGGAGCAATGAAGAATAAAAAACTGATTAAATTTTTGGAATGGATAGAAATGATGATGTACCGATCTGCAGATCAAATAATTGTTGTTACGGAAACTTTCTTGAAGAAAATTGAGAATAAAGGAATAAATCCCTATAAAATTTTTGTATTCAAAAACGGTGTTGATCTGACAAAATACTTTCCTGGACCAAAACCTAAATTGATCGAGGAAAAATTAGGTCTTAAAAATAAAATGATTTTTGGGTACATAGGAACCCATGGGATGGCACATGGTTTGGATTTTATTTTGGATCAAGCTCGAAAATTTAATATGACCCATAAGGACATTCATTTTTTGTTTATAGGGGATGGTGCAAAAAAGGATAGCCTTATTGAGCAGGCTAACCGAGATAAACTCAAGAACGTGACCTTTTTGGATTCTGTGGGAAAAGAAGAGGTCTTGGATTATTTGCAATTAATGGACGTAGCCTTGGTCAATCTCATTAAATCTCCGACTTTTTTAGATGTAATTCCATCGAAAATTTTTGAGGCAGCCGCTGTTCAAAAACCAATTTTGCTTGGTTTAGAAGGCGAGACGAAGGAGATCATTGAAAAATATGGCGCCGGACTTTGCTTCGAGCCTGAAAATTCAACAGACTTTATAAGGAAAGTTTTGCAGTTTTATGATTCAAAGAATAATCTGGAAAATTATAAGTTAGGTTGTAAAAAATTAGCCTATGATTTCGAGAGGAAGAGAATTGCAAAAAACATGTTGGAGATTTTGACTGATTTTTGATGAGAGGAATATTTTTATTGGTTTTTGTAGGAATTAATTTGAACCTTTCAGCGCAGGTAATACCGACTGGTTTTCCTATTTGGGAAGAGGTAATTCGCAGAAATCAGATATTAAACGAGGATTCCGCTTCAATTTCCTCCTTTTTACTCAGGCCCGGATTAATAATCACTAAGGATTACGGTTTTGGTCAAGAAATTTCTACGCCTGTGGAATCACTTGAGCTTGGCTTACTTCCCCTAGTGACAACGGCCCGAGTCACTTCCAAGCGTCCGTATGGTTGGGGTGATTATGGGATGATTCCCAATCCCGGACTGCAAACCTATTTTTCAGGAGGAATACAGGCGAAATATAAATTCATCAATTTCACCTTTCGACCCGAATTAGTCATCGCCCAGAATAAAGGGTTTGAAACTGATCTGGAAAACATGCGACTCAATGATATCCGTAGCCGCTTTTTTCTATGGAATTTTGGGGATTTCCCCGAAAGGTATGGTGAGTCTTGGGTTATGTATCCTTGGTGGGGGCAATCCAAACTTACCTTTCAATATGGTTCCTTTGAAATAGGAGGAAGTACTCAAAATATTTGGTGGGGTCCTGGTCAGTGGAATGCGCTTACCTTTTCCAATAATGCCCAAGGATTCCCTCATCTAACCTTGAATACGACCAAGCCAGCCAAAACTTTTTTGGGAAATTTTGAAACCCAATTGATTGTAGGAAGACTTGAAAATTCAGGTGTTCCTCCTTCTCAGGTTTCTGATTTGAATGATCGCTTTTTCAGGCCGTTTACCGGGGATTGGCGATATCTAAATGCCATCACCTTGAGTTGGAATCCCAAATGGATAAAGGGGTTTTATTTTGGCTTTTCCAGAACTTTCCAGCAATATAATACCAATAGGGGTAGGGAGTTTTCAGACTGGTTTCCCATTTTTGATCCCTTTCAGAAAGAGCGGTTCTTTTCAGATGGCAATTCTGTCGAATTTGATGCAAATGGAAGAGATCAAACTGTTACCATTTTTGGAAGATTAGTGTTGCCTCAAACCAAATCCGAAGTTTATTTTGAATATGGCAGGAGAGATCATGCTTTTAACTGGAAGGATTTTGTTTTAAATCCCGAACATGCAAGAGCCTTCCTATTTGGGTACAAACAGCTGTTTGAACTGCCAAATGGGAATCAATTGATCCAAATCAGATCAGAAATCACCCATCAACAAGAATCAGTTAATCGGTATATCCGAAATAACGGTATCGAAGGTGGATTGTCATGGCACACCCACACGAGGGCCCGTGGATTCGTGAATTATGGACAGCCTTTAGGCGTGGGCATAGGCACTGGCTCAAATGTACAAACCGTGGAGGTTTCCTTGGTGGAAGGAGTAAATAAAATGGGACTTCTTTTTGAGCGATTGGCCAATAACCAGGATTTTTACTATAAGGCACTATTTCAGTTTACCGAACGTCGGCCTTGGATTGACTATTCTCTTGGCTTCCTCTACGACAAGCAGTTCAATAACCTGCTCCTTAGCTCCAAGCTTCAGTTGATTCATGCCCGCAATTACCAGTGGCAGCTGCATCCATCGAGCACCCCGGAGTTTCCCAGAGGGCAGAACCTGACCAGTGTGATGGCCCAGGTGAGTGCGATTTACTTTTGGAAGAAGAAGTGACCGTCATTGCGAGGTGACGTCATTGCGAGGGTAGGGTAGTGACAATCGGTTAGGTACTTCTATGGCCTACCCGAAGCAATTTTGACTGATAAAAGCCTAAGATCGCTTCGTCGCAGTTAGCTTCTTTAATAAATTTTAAGCGTCATTTTGCTTCTCGCGATGA
The DNA here is from genome assembly GCF_003253485.1 of Algoriphagus aquaeductus. Taxonomy (GTDB): domain Bacteria; phylum Bacteroidota; class Bacteroidia; order Cytophagales; family Cyclobacteriaceae; genus Algoriphagus; species Algoriphagus aquaeductus. Next base: position 16,734 of record NZ_QKTX01000010.1, read on the forward strand.
CGTGATTTCTCCTCGCGACGACGCTTTTCGTCATTGCGAAGGAAGAGCAGATTCAAAATAATTTCTATGAGAAGCCTACCTTCCCGAAGCAATCTCATCCAGTTGCCAGGATCGCTTCGTCGCAGTTAGCTTCTTTAATAAATTTTAAGCGTCATTTTGCTTCTCGCGATGACGTGATTTCTCCTCGCGACGACGCTTTTCGTCATTGCGAGGGAAGAGCAGGATCAAAATAATTTCTAGGAGTGCCTACCTTCCTGAAGCTCGTGCATAGTCATCTTCCCTGAAAATTGATCCTTGCGTTTGGGATTTGATACCTGACTTCCCTTATTTACCTCATACTCCCCACCTCCAAAATTCCCATACGCCCAAGTCGCAGACTTAGAGATTCTCTTCGGAATTTGTAGGCATTACTACTAAAAAAAATCCAGACTTTGGGATTTTTTTCGACGCTTTGGGTAGCGTTTCCCCGGATTCCCACGTTAACTTTGTAGGAATAGAAAAAAAACAAAAAAATCTTCAAATACTCTAAATTGTAATTCGGCAATACAAATTTTAAATTGATGGGGAATTAGGATTATTTTAAAACTTTTCAATTGCCATCCCTTGAAATTAATTTCTTGCTAAAAATTAGGCATAATAATTGTAAAAACTTAAATTCGAAAACCATTCTTATTCTTTGATAACTACCACATTATGAATTTTCTTTTAGCTACGCTTACCTCTTTTTCGGTAGGATTTTTACTGACTCCGATTGTCATTTCTGTGTTGCGGAAGGCCAAAATCGGAGACACGCCCGGAGGGCGAAAAATCCACAAAAAATTTACCCCCTCCATGGGTGGAATTGCATTTATGCTCGCTACCTATGTGGCTTTGGCCATTTGGGGCTGGCAGTATCCCTTACCGGATATCCGATACCTCTTGGGCGCCATTGCTCTGATGTTTTTCGTCGGTTTCCGCGATGATATGGTCGAACTTAATCCCAAACACAAAATCTTAGGCCAATTGATTTCCGTGGTTTTGGTAGTAGTGGTGAGTGATATCAGGATTAAAGAATTTCACGGATTTTTGGGAATTGAAGAACTGCCCTTGGTGGTGAGTTATGTCTTCAGCTCATTTGTACTTTTGGCACTGACCAATGCCTTTAATCTGGTGGATGGTTTGGATGGCTTGGCAGGGACGATCGCCATCATTTCCCTTTCCTTGTTGAGCGCATGGTTTTACGTACAGGGGCTGGAAAGCTATGCCTTGTTGAGTTTTACACTTTTGGGAGGGATATTATCCTTTATGGTATTCAATTGGCATCCTGCCAAAATTTTCATGGGTGATACCGGTTCTTTGGCTTTGGGCTTTTCCATTGGCAGTTTGATCTTGGCCTTTATGGAATACAATTCGGCACTTCCCGCAGGAGCGCTTTTAAAAATTGAACCCTCTTTCACCATGGGTATTGTCTTGCTGATCTATCCTTTATATGATATGGCAAGGGTATTTACCCGCAGGATATCCAAAGGGAAGCACCCGATGAGTGCAGACAAAAGCCATGTGCATCATTTCTTGTTGAGATCCGGATTGAAGCACAATCAAGTCGCTTTGCTTTTAGGGCTGATTCAGGTGGTTCTCATAGGCTTGGTTCTTGGAATGGGAAATTATTCAGACAATATTGTATTGCCGCTATTATCAGCGATCGTCCTCTTGATGGGTTCCCGCTTGGATAAAATCACCGTAAAATCCCTCAAAAAGAGAATACACCGGGAACCAAGAGTGTTGGATTTGAGACCTCTTAAAACAACCCAGCGTGTAAAAATAAAGGTTGAGGATCAGATGGTTAATTCGGCAAAAATGAACCTTAATTAAAACTTTTAGGGGTAAATTCATAAAAACACTTAATGCAGATTCAATAGGCAGCTAAAGATTGAAAGATATTTGGTTGGGTTTTTGTAGAGGATATGCTATGTTTAGCAGATTGATATCACTACAAGCTTAAATGTCTTACCTAGTACCGCTGTCTTTTCCGGTTTTTGAAGGTAATGAAAACCTTTACCTCCAGAAAGTAATGAGTTCCGGGCAACTGGCAACCAGTGGTGAGTTTATAAGAAAATTTGAATCCAAGCTTGCAAAAAAAGTCGTATCCCATCAGGCAGTTGCACTCAATTCCGGAACTTCGGCACTACATCTTGCCCTGGTTTTACTCGGAGTTGGGCAAGGGGATGAAGTGATTTGTCAGTCCTTTACTTTTTGTGCTTCAGCCAATCCAATCGTTTACCTGGGTGCCAAACCTATTTTTGTGGACAGTGAGGAGGAAACCTGGAATATCGACCCGGAATTACTGGAGGACGCGATATTGAGCAGGTTAGCGCTGGGCAGAAAGCCCAAAGCCATCATTTTGGTCCATCTTTTTGGAATGCCTGCTAAAATGAATGAGATTTTGGAGATAGCCAATAAATATGGAATCCCTGTTTTGGAAGATGCGGCTGAGGCGGTAGGAAGTACCTACCAAGGCAGTTATTGTGGTACTTTTGGGACCATCGGTATTTTTTCTTTCAACGGAAACAAAATAGTAACCACGGGAGGTGGAGGTGCTTTGCTCACCAAAGACGCAGGTCTTATTGAGCGTGCTAAATATCTCTCCACGCAGGCCAGAGAAGATTTGCCCTTTTACCAGCATCTGGAAATCGGATATAATTACCGGATGAACAATATGGCAGCAGCCATTGGTTTGGCCCAATTGGAAAAACTGGATACCTGGATTGCAAAAAGAAGATTGATCAATGAGCGGTATAGAATGCTTTTGGCGGATATCCCGGGGCTCAGTTTCCAAACCGACAATGAAGATTCTAAATCCAACTATTGGCTGACCACCATTTTGATAGACGAACAACTGACAGGAGTATCTAATGATCGCCTGAGAGTAGTCTTGTTTAAAAATGGCATAGAAACGCGCTTTTTGTGGAAACCGCTGCATCTGCAGCCGGTATATAAGTTTGCCCCTTTCTATGGCGGAAGTACTTCTGAAAAGTTGTTTTTAAAAGGCCTTTGTTTGCCTAGTTCCGTGAGCCTGACTTTTGAAGATCAAAAATTGATCTGTGGCTTGATCGAGAATGAATTGAGTAAAGTGTCCTGAGGTGAATTATCCGGAAGTTGGGAAGAGGGTCTTGGATCTTTTTTTGGGTAGCCTGATGCTTTTCGTTTTTTCACCGGTTTTCGTCTCACTCTTTTTGATTCTTACTGTTTACTACAAAGGATCTCCTTTTTTTTTCCAATTTAGGCCCGGAAAGGATGGACGTGTTTTTAGAATAATCAAGTTCAAGACCATGTCCGACCAGACGGATGCGAATGGGAATCCACTTCCGGATGAACAGAGGCTAACAGGTTTTGGAAAGTTGATCCGAAATACATCTTTAGACGAACTTCCTCAATTGCTGAATGTCATTAAAGGTGATATGAGTTTGGTGGGGCCGAGACCTTTGTTGGTGGAATACCTATCCCTCTATAATGCAGAGCAGGCCCAAAGACACCAGGTGAAGCCCGGAGTAACCGGATGGGCTCAGATCAATGGACGAAATGCGATTTCCTGGCCTGAAAAATTCAAGTTAGATCTTTGGTACGTCAAACATGTTTCCTTTTTTCTTGATGTGAAAATCCTGTTCCAAACCTTATGGAATGTGCTCAGGGGCAAAGGGATAAGTCAACAAGGACATGTCACCATGGGTAAGTTCAAGGGAAATACTTGACTTATTCCATCTTTTTTTTATCCAATTTTTCCGATTGCATTCTAGTTGATTTTTTTCGGACTCAAGGCAAAATATCTTCTCATCATCCTTGCAAGGCGTAAAAAATGCAGTGTGGATAAACTTTTCTGCACGTCTTGTCCTACAGGTAAAAAATCTTGATTTTTTAAAGGTTTCAGCCACCTTCGAGATTTAAAATAATCCCTATAATTTCTTGGAAAATTGAAGTAAATTAAAATTTCTGCTTACTTTGTGACTAAATTCTGAAAAAATAGTAGCCTCTAGCAATTTTGACTATTTGAAAAAACTTTACCTATGAATTTTTTGTCACGGTTAAAAATTCTGCCACGTTGGATCATAGCGACCCTGGATTCCCTTATTCTTTTTCAATGTGCACTCTTTGGATATTTGGTTCGATTCAATTTCGAGCTTGAACTGATCGAGCAGTATGATGCCTTTGCCGGAAGTTTCACCTTTATGGTGGGTGGGTTGTTGGTGATGCAGAATACCCGAAGTTATGAGGGGATTGTAAGGCATACCGGATTTAGGGACGGATCCAATATTTTCAAGACAGTGATGATCAATTTCATCCTGTTTCTCTTTTTGAATTTCTTCCACGGGAATTTCCTCAATGACCGTTTTCTGCTTCCTACCTCAGTATTGATTATTGCCAGCTTGTCGGCTTTGTTCATGCTTGTCTTTTATCGCTTGTTGGTAAAGGAACTTTTCGTGTACATCAAAAATGGGGTTACGGAAAGAGAAATGAGACATGCGGCCATTTTTGGGGCGGGTGAAGCAGGTATTATAGCGCAGGAGGCGATCAAGAGAGATAGCAAAAGTCTGGTCAATGTCGTGGCCTTTTTGGATGATGATTCCAAGAAGGAAGGGAAAAACATCGACGGAAAGCGCATTTACAAAGGCTTGGAAGATCTTGAAAAACTGGTCAAGCAATTTGCGATTACCGAGCTGATCATCGCAGTAAGAGATCTGTCTGTGCAGCGAAAAAATGAAATCATAGACGAATGTCTGAGATTGAATCTGACGGTATCGATCGTTCCTCCTGTAGATCAGTGGATCAATGGGGGCTTGACTGCCGGTGCAATCCGGGAGATAAAGATCGAGGACTTGCTCAGCCGGGAACCCATCCTTTTGGATAATCCCCAAATTGAGATGGATCTGAAAGGGAAAGTGGTATTAGTGTCAGGGGCAGCAGGATCGATTGGTTCAGAACTTTGCCGGCAAATCAGCCATTACCATCCCAGTCTTTTGGTCATGCTGGATATAGCCGAGTCTCCGCTGTATGATATAGAGCAAGAATTTAAAGAACATTATCCGGGATGCAGGATTAAAATTATTCTGGGCGATGTCCGAAATAAGAAGAAAATGAAAGAAGTCTTCAAAGACTTCAAACCTCAGGTGGTGTTTCACGCCGCAGCCTATAAGCATGTGCCGATGATGGAAAATTATCCCGAGGAGGCGGTACATGCCAATGTGATTGGAACCAAAATATTGGCTGACCTTTCGGTCTTATCCCAAGTCGAAAAATTTGTTTTCGTTTCCACCGATAAGGCGGTCAATCCGACCAATGTCATGGGAGCCAGTAAGCGGGCAGCAGAAATGTACGTTCAGGCACTCAATGAATATCTGGAAACCAATCACAAGAAGTTTCATACTCGATTTATCACAACCCGATTTGGAAATGTTTTAGGCTCAAATGGTTCGGTGATTCCCTTGTTCAAAAAGCAAATCATGCATGGGGGACCGCTTACGGTAACGCACCCGGAGATCACCAGATACTTTATGACCATACCCGAAGCCTGCCAGTTGGTTTTGGAAGCCGGGGTCATGGGCCGAGGTGGAGAGATTTATGTATTTGACATGGGCGAACCGGTCAAGATTCTGGATTTGGCCAAAAAGATGATTCAGCTTTCCGGCAAAAAAGTAGATCAGGATATTAAAATCCAGTTTACAGGCCTTAGAGAGGGTGAAAAACTTTACGAAGAACTTCTGAATGACTTCGAAACGGTAAAAATTACCCATCACCCGAAAATTAAGATTGCCCAAGTGCAGCCATCCTCCTATCACAAGATAGATGGTCAAATCGACCTCTTCCAAGATCTGATCGGGAAAAATAATGAAACCGATTTGGTAAGGCATTTGAAAGCACTTGTTCCTGAGTATATCTCCAATTCTTCTCGTTTTGAAGTGTTGGATCGAATGAATTGAGCAAGTCAAAAGATCAATTGTCCAACACAATAGTCAATGATCAAAGACCAAATTCAGTGATCGATTGGTAATCGACTTTTTTTAAAATAATTATCCAATTCTTTTCCAGTAAGTGAAAGCACTTCGAAAAGCTCAATGATCGAGCTCAGCCACCACGTTTAGGGATGGATGGTTTAAGGGTGGGCAGTCGACAACTGATGGAGTGGACATCGAGCGACAGGGGTTGACCGAATTCAAATCAAGTTTAGGTGGACTTAAAGTAAATTTGGCTTTTGGCAGCATTCCGTATATCCTATTAACTGATGATACGCTATTCTGGCAGTTGACGAATATTCCACGGATTTTGGGCTGGAAGACCGATGACCGAAGATTCCCAAAAATATGGCGTTAACTTGATCTTCTGATCTTTAGAAATGCACGCAGCCAAAGGATTTAAAGGTTTGATGTTGGATTTTGGCAAATTCCCCTAAGGGGGCTAGGGGGATTTAAATCATCGAAATATTTCAAATTGCTTAACACGTGCAGCTTTCCGTGTATCATTTTAACTTTTAACTGAAAAGTCCCCGACCCCAGAATTTCGATGGAGGTTCTAACTCCGAACCCTGAACTTCGAACCCCAATCCACCTCAACGATTAACATTTAACCTTTAACAAATTACTCCAGTTCTCCTGCTCGAATCCCTTCCTGTTTGTACCTTTGTCCTGATTTAAGGATAAATACCTTACCATGAAAAAAAGCTTTACGCTTCAACTTAGCCCGGAAGAGGCTTACGATGAGGCCAATTTCAAACTGGCAGTTCTCAAAAAAGCCGGGCTAAAACCAGATTCTTCCAACACTTTCGCCAGACAAACCCGTCGATCTATTGATGCTCGGGGAAGAAAAGTCCTCGTCAATGTGGAGGCAGAACTTTTTATCAATGAAAGCCCGGGATCGCTCTTGGATCATTTACCGGAGTATCACCAAGTCAATCAATCAGATCCTTTGATTATTGTCGGTGCAGGACCTGCCGGATTGTTCGCTGCACTTCGGGCAATTGAGCTGGGAGTGAAGCCTATAGTCATTGAGCGGGGAAAAGATGTCCGGGCAAGAAGACGAGACCTTGCCGCGATCAACAAGGAAGGTATCGTGAATCCGGACTCCAATTATTGCTTTGGGGAGGGAGGAGCAGGAACCTATTCGGATGGTAAGCTTTATACCCGCTCCAAGAAGCGTGGAGATATTCGACGCATCATGGAAATATTCGTGTATCATGGTGCGACGGAGGAAATTTTGGTCGATGCTCACCCGCATATCGGTACCAACAAACTCCCCGTTTTGGTGGCCAAACTCCGTGAAAGTATTCTTCAGGCGGGAGGGGAGATCCTCTTTGAAACCCGTGTGGAAGACTTTATTCTCGAAGGGAACGAAATCAAAGGGGTAGTCACACAATCCGGTGAAAAGATCAAAGGATTAGGAGTAATCCTGGCTACCGGTCATTCGGCAAGGGATATTTTTCACCTCCTTCAGGATCGGGGAATCCTGATCGAAGCCAAGCCCTTTGCACTGGGGGTGAGGATCGAACATAGCCAAAATCTGATTGACCGCATTCAGTACCACTGTGCAGTGGACAGAGGTCCGTACCTTCCTGCCTCGGCTTATTCTTTGGTCCAGCAGACCGACTATCAGGGCAAACAGCGGGGTGTGTTTAGTTTTTGTATGTGTCCGGGTGGATTTATTGTTCCTGCAGCCACTGCACCGGGAGAGTTGGTGGTCAATGGGATGAGTCCAAGCCGTCGCGACAGTAAATTTGCCAATTCGGGAATGGTGGTTTCCGTGGAGTTGGAAGATTTACCCCAATACAGGAAATACGGTCCCTTGGCAGCCTTGCATTTTCAGGCTGAAGTGGAAAAGAAAGCCTGGGAAATGGGAGGGAAGAGTCAAGTGGCCCCGGCGCAGCGGATGGTGGACTTCGTCAATCGGAAGGTGAGCTCCTCACTTTTGGATACTTCGTATCAACCGGGATTGGAATCAGTGGAGATGCGGGAAGTGCTCCCGGATTTCATTGCTGCCCGTATGGCGATCGCCTTCAAAGGTTTCGGTCAAAAAATGAAAGGCTACTTGACCAATGAGGCACAAATCATCGGAGTAGAAAGTAGAACCTCTTCTCCTGTGCGGATTCCGAGGGATAAAGAATCCTTTGAACATCCACAGATTAAGCGCTTGTTTCCCTGTGCCGAAGGAGCAGGCTATGCCGGTGGGATTGTATCGGCTGCTATGGATGGTGAGCGCTGTGCAGAGAAACTGATTGCGATGTATGTGAAAAAATAGTTTTTGGTTTGGAGTTCAACGCTGAACTCCAAACCAAGAACCATAAAACATTTTTCATCCCTCCGTCAACCTTTGTCACTTTCCATTCACTTATTCCCAAAGCGCTTACCTTTATCGGATGGAATTTGCGATAGTCGATATTGAAACCACAGGAGGAAATCCCTCGGGAGGGGGGATCACGGAAATCGCCGTAGTGGTTCATAATGGACAAGAGATTATTCATGAGTTTCAGACTCTCATTAATCCTCAGGTGCCTGTTCCCGCATTTATTACCGGGTTGACTGGAATTGACAATTCCATGGTCGGAAATGCGCCAACCTTTGAAGAAATCGCCGATGAACTTTGGGATTTGTTGGATGGAAGGGTATTTGTCGCCCATCAGGTCAATTTTGATTTCAGCTTTATCCGCGAGGCCTTTTTGAAGACCGGGAGGGAACTCAAGTCTTCCCGTCTCTGCACCGTTAGGCTTGCCCGTAAAGTATTCCCAGGCTTGGGATCTTACAGTTTGGGTAGAATCTGCGAGCAACAAAAAATTCCTATTCTAGCCCGCCACCGGGCAATGGGAGATGCCAAAGCCACCGCACTGCTTTTCGACCGAATGCTCGTTCTAAATCAGGAGGTTATCTATTCTTCCTTGAAAAAGAACTCAGGAGAAGCCTTTTTACCTCCACATTTCTCTCTTTCCAAGTTCCACCAAATTCCCGAGGCTTGTGGGGTCTATTTCATGCTCAATGACAAGGGCAAGGTGATTTATGTAGGGAAGGCGATAAATATCAAGGAGCGATTTAAGGGACATTTTTCAGGTAAAATCCTTCCCCATCTCAAACAACAGCTTAAGGCAGAAGTGGTCGACTTGCAGTGGCAGCTGACCGGTTCGGAGTTTATGGCATTGCTGATCGAAACGCTTGAAATCAAACGTCTATGGCCCAAGTATAACTCAGCCATGAAAATGCCGAAAACTCTTTGGGGACTTTTTCACTACCAAGACAGTAGCGGGTTTTATAGATTTCAGATTGCTAAGGTGACCAAGAGTCTGAAGCCACTGGAGACTTTTTTCTCCGCTGAGGAAGCCCGTCAATTCTTGATGGAGGCAGTGGAGGGGTATCAATTGTGCCAAAAACTTTGCGGAATCAGAAAGGTCACCTGTAAAGAGGTCCAAGATGTTCATTGCCAAGGTGCCTGCAGGTCAGGAGAGCACCCAGATTCCTATAACTCCCGAGTGGAGGAGTTTATCAAATTGATCAGGGAATCCAAAAAAGAGCTGTTGATCACTTTGCCCGGAAGAAAGGAAGGGGAAGTGGCCGCCTGCCTCTTCGAAGGAGGAATATTGAGTCGATACGGGTTTTTGGAAAGAGAAGCCATCCAACCTTCAGATTTGGAGTCTGTACCTCCTATTCCTGAGACATTTTATTTTTTGCGCCAGTTTATTCATCGAATTCCCGCAGCCCAAATTCAGGTCTTGGAACCCAATCAGGACCCCAATCCCTTCCAGCTCGGCTTCTTTTAATCTCAAATTTCAAATCTGTAAATTTCCATCGCCTCTCCACTCCCCCTCCAAAAAACTATAATAAATCGTATCTCTACGCCTTCCGTGTGTCATGAGCGTGTGGCTTCTTAGGACACCTTCTTCCACGGCACCGATTTTTTGAAGAGCCTTTCTCGCCGGAAGATTCAATACATCTGTTTTGAATTCAACCCGCTTCAGTTTTAAGGTTTGAAAGCAGTAGTCCAGCATCGCTTTTTTCATGGCGGGATTGATGCCTTTTCCCTGAAAATCCTTACCCAGCCAAGTCCAGCCTATCTCCAATCGTTGATCTCGGGGAGAGAAGTTTCCAAAAGCTGTGGATCCGGCTATTTTTCCGGAGGCTTTTTCAATCACGGCAAATTGTAGTCGATCTCCTGAAAAATGACCTGCCGCCCAATTTTCAAAATCTTCTTCCTTGCTCAGGTCATGGGTGAAAAATATCCACATCGAGGGATCAACACTCAATTGCTTTAAAAAAGGAAAATCCTGCCGGGTCAAAGGCCTCAGCAGGACTAATTCGTTTTCCAAAATCAGATTCCGATCTACCATCAGCCCAATACTTCTTTGATCGCTTGGTTGTAAAGCTGAACCTCTTCGATGGTCCCGGTGGAGATCCGGCACCAATCATTCAATGGAGGGAATGGCCTTCCAATGATGAACCCTTTTTGGGCCATGGTTTTCCCCAATTCTGACACATCTTTTCCTGATTGGAAAAACACAAAGTTGGCGTGTGATTCCAGATATGGCAATTTGAGTTCGTCCAAAGTTTTGCACAAGAGGGATTTGGCTTCGGCGTTCTTTTGTAAAGAAAACTTGTAAAATTCTTTGTCCTGAAGTGCAGCTTTTCCGGCTTCAATAGCCATGATATTGGTATTGGCTACCACCCGGTCCTTGAGTTTCGTCGCCAGTTCGGGTTTGGCGATCAGGTAACCCATCCGGATTCCCGCCAATCCATATACTTTGGAGAGGGTGCGGGAGACCACCACGTCATGCCCTTTTTTTACCAACTCGACCATGGAAGGATAATTTGGTTCGGTGATGTAATCATAGTAGGCTTCATCGCTGAAGACTACGGCTCGCTTGCTGACTGTTTCGCAAAAGTCCATCACCTTTTGGGCAGGTAGAAGCTTGCCCGTGGGATTATTGGGATTGCACAGGAAAACCAGTCTTGTCTCGTGAGACACTCTCTTTTCGATTTCTTCCAAATCAAAATCCAGGTCCTTATTCAATGGAACCCAGTTGATTTCAGTACCCCAGAGTTCGGCGTATTCCATCATGGACAAAAAAGTGGGCGAGCAAGAGATGATTTCTCCCCCCTTTCCAAAAGTGATTCCAGCTACTTTGAGCCCCTCGGTCGAACCGGCTACCAGCACGATATAATCCTCCGGGACGCCTTCTTTCTCAGCGATCATTTTGACCAGGGAGGCATTGTAACCCCAAGGGTATCGGCATCCGTTGTCAAAGGCGGCGGTCATGGCCTTTCTCATGGATTCCGAAGGGCCATAGGGATTTTCATTGGAGCCCAATCGGACCGGGCCTGCAAGAGGTCGTGGATTGAATTTTCGAATTTCTTCGGCACTGAGATCGGAAATCAACCCGTTTGCACCCAACAGGGTCAGGCCACTGCTTAAAGAAGCGGTTTTGATCCAATCTCTTCTTGATATTCCCTTCATGTTTTTTCGATTTTGATTGGTAAAATACTAAGCTTTTTCAAAGAATGTTAACAATATTTCATTTTTTAGGCTTCTTTGTTAAATGGAAGTTTTTATGGCGAATAGGGTTAAAAAATTATTTTTATTCTGATTTTTCAAATTATACAAAATAAGTTTTTAAATTATTGGTAGCGCAATTAACCCTAAACCCAATCTTACTATGAAAAAGATTCTAGCTCTGTTGGTTTGTGGGGTGCTTTGGGCAGGAATACTCAAGGCTCAGCAAACTCAGTACATGGTATTCGAGTTCATCAAGGTGGAAAAAGACCAGCTTTTTGATTACATCGAATTTAAAGACTTGATGGAGAAAGTTTACCGTCAGGCCCTGAATGACAAGCTCATCAATGGTTGGGATATCTGGAGATTGCAGAATGGAGCCGACCGTGGGAATTTTCAATACATCATGGTCACTCACTTCAATGATCCGGTGAAAATGATGAATGGATTAGAAGATGAGACCATGATTCAATACACCAAAATTGCCTATCCCCATTTGTCGGATGCGCAGGTAAGGACCTTGTTTCAGCAGGCTCTCTCGGTCAAAGATGCCCCGGTGAGACTATACATGAGGCAATTGGCTGAAACGAATGACAGTTTCCAGTTTAAGCCAGGTGTATTGGCCTCTTTTGATTTGATGAAGGCGGTCGAAGGGAAGTTTAATGATTATGAAAAAGCAGAAATTGAGGTGTTCAAGCCTATCCATCAAAATCGGATCAATCAGGGAATGATGGGGCATTGGAGCTTTCTTCGGGCAGCCTTACCCCAGGGTTCAGAGGCGAATTCTACCCACTTGACGGTCAATTTGTATCGGGATTACATGCAGTTTTTCAATGCTCAGGCCTATGAGGATTTGAATCAAACCGCAGAGCAAAGAGCAGCGGTCAATGCAGGGTTGAATTCAAGAGATCAGAAGTGGATCTATTTGGCCACTTTAGAAAATGTAGTGAGATAATAGTCCGGTTTGACTGTTTCGCTAGGAGGCTCCGAAAGGAGCCTTTTTTTTGCTCCATGACTTAGTGGGAGGTATTAGGATGCTGGATTTTAGATACAAGAGTCAAGATTTTAGACATAGACGAATAAAACGACGGACCCCAAACACTTCTGCTGAGCATTTCAAATGACGAACCCTGAACCTCGAACCCTGAACTTCGAACTTGCTTATCAATTAAACATTTAATCAGTTAATCAAGTAAACATCGATCTTTCAAACTTTCTTTTTTTTAAAATACCTATAGATCAACAGCCCCATAAACGGACCGATCGCCAAAAGACCTAAATAAACCTTAACCTGAAGAAAATCCGACAGAAATCCGGCTGTCTGAATGCTGACAATGGTTAACCCAAAACCCAGGCAATTCACCAAAGTCAAAGCCGTCCCTCGATGCTCAGGTTGGACACTCTGGGCTACCAGGGTCGAAAATTGTGGAGAATCTGCGGTCACCCAAATCCCCCAAACCAGCAAGAAAGGAAAAACCACCGGGGAAGGGATTTCCGGAGCAATCAACAAAATCAAAGCGCAAAAACCGGAGCCCAACAAGCTGACCAAGGCCACTTTTTCACTCCCTTTTTTTACTGAAAAAAGACCTCCCACTGCACAGGAAACCCCTCCTGCGGCAATTATGGAAAATGTCCAAAATGCTTGAGTGGAGCCTTCGATTTTTCCCTGAGTCAAAAACAGAATCAGGACCGGCAAAAAAGCCCAGAAGGTATACAATTCCCACATGTGGCCGAAATACCCTCCGGCGGCACCTTTCAATCGGGGGTTCTTCGCAAAAGAGGGCAGAAGGCCGAAATCAAGCTTAGGATTGATTTTGCGATATGGACCGTTGGGAATGCCAAATCCAACCAATACGCCGCTGCCTATCGCTAAACCTGAGGTAGAAAACAAAAGCACTTTCCAGGAAATAGCTACCTCAAATGCTTTGAGGAAGAATGGAAAGCCGGTACCCAAAACCAGGGCTCCCACCAAAAAACCCAAAGCCGAACCCAATCCCTTTTCAAAATAATCGGATGCGATTTTCATCCCCACCGGATAAATTCCTGCCAAAAAGAACCCGGTCAAAAATCGGCTTCCAATCACCCACGTCAATTGCAAAGGCATGATCAGCAAGACAAGATTGGAAACTGCCGCTAAGATAGCACTGAAGAAAAATACATCTGAGGGAGCAAATCGGTCGGGAATGGAGAAAAAGGCATACAGGAAGGTTCCTGCTACAAATCCCAACTGAACCATGGAAGTAATCAAAGGGACTAGGTCCTTTTGTCCCAAAATGAATTCCAATTCCGGGGCAGCAGCATTGCCGGCAAACCAAAGCGAAGTGCCCAGAAATTGAGCGATCACGATCAATATCAGGGCACTTCGGGAGCTAATCGGGGCCATCAGGCTTTTAGAATCGATTCGATTTCTGCCAGTTCATTTGTGCTGAAGCGGCTGTTTTGTACAGCCGCCACATTATCATCCAATTGCTCCGGCTTGGAGACACCGATCAGAACAGAAGTGATTCTTGGATCTTTGAGTAGCCAGGCGATGGCCATTTGGGCCAAAGTTTGCCCTCTACGCAAGGCGATTTGATTCAAGGCTTGAATTTTGGCAAGTTTTTCGGAAGCGATTTGCTCTGGTTTCAGATATCTTCCGTCTTTGGCAGCTCTGGAGTCAGCAGGGATTCCCTTGAGGTATTTGTCGGTCAATAGACCCTGTTCCAATGGTGAGAATGCGATGCTTCCGATTCCTTTTTCACCCAGGACATTCATGAGGCCGTTTTCTACCCAACGGTCCATCATGCTATACCGAGGTTGATGGATCAGTAGTGGTACGCCCATTTCCCGTAGGAGTTGGTGTGCTATGGCAGTGTCTTCTGCAGAATATTGGGAAATGCCCACATACAGCGCTTTTCCCTGTCGATGAAGTTGGGCCAAGGCTCCCATGGTTTCTTCCAGAGGAGTGTTGGGATCAGGACGGTGATGGTAAAAGATGTCCACGTAGTCCAATCCCATTCTTTTCAGACTTTGGTCACAGCTGGCGATGAGGTATTTTTTAGAACCGAAATTTCCATAAGGACCCGGCCACATATCCCAGCCAGCCTTGGAAGAAATCAATAATTCATCTCTGAAGGGCAGAAAATCCTTTTTCAGGATTCTGCCGAAGTTTTCTTCGGCTGATCCGAAAGGAGGTCCATAGTTGTTGGCGAGATCAAAGTGACAAATTCCCAGATCAAAAGCTCTTCTGAGGATTTTTCTTCCGAGGGTAAAGTCCGCATTGTGACCGAAATTGTGCCAAAGGCCCAGACTGATTTCCGGAAGTTGGATACCGCTCCTTCCGCAAAAACGGTACTTCATCTGATCGTAACGGTCAGCAGCTGGAAAATAGGGTAAAAGGGGATTGTGCTCGTTGATATGCATAGGTAAAACGGGTTGGTGTTTTCGGACTATCCAAACCAAAATATGCCAAGCAGGGTGACAAGCAGGGCAATCATGATCAGGAATAGCCAACTCTTCCAAATGTAGGAAATCCAGTCTTTAAAGCTAATACCGGATGCAGCAATGATTGCCATCATTCCACCATTGGTAGGAGTGACCATGTCCATCAAAGCCGCCGGATATTGATACGCCAGCACGGCTACTTGCCGGGGAATCTGCATCAAGTCCATCAATGGAGCCGTAAGCGGCATAGTCAAAACCGCCTGACCGGAAGTGCTCGGAACAGGAATATGGATCAGGGCTTGAGAAATAAACATACCTGCCACTCCAACAGCCTCAGGCAGGGACTCAAGAGGGGAGAAGAGACCTTGAATGATCGGGTCAATCACCGCCCCTTTTTCCAAAATGAGATAAATACTTCTAGCCAGTCCGACGATGATTCCTGCAAAAATCATTTCCCCAAATCCCTGTACATAGGTGCGTGCCGTGCCATTGACTCCCATACCAGCAATCAATCCGCAAGTGATTCCGATTACAAAAAAAAGGGCAGACATTTCATTGTATCCCCAGTCCAAAGCGGTGATTCCATAGGCCATCAATCCGATTCCTCCGAATGCAATCAGCAGAATTAATCCAAAACGGCCTGAAATCGGTCTCGGCTTAAACTCTTCCTCCGTCTCCTGTATGGATTTTTTGGCCCCAGTCAAGCGGTGATAGGTGATCCACCCGAGCAAAATGATTACCCAAAACACGCCACGAAAAGCGGCCCCGCTAAAGGGCTCGACCTCTGCTACTTTTTGGGCAAGTAATGACACAAAAGGATTGATCGGGGAAAAAGCCGCTCCAATCAATGAACTTCCCAAGGTAAGGGCCAGGATACTTCTGAGGTCGTAGCGGAGCTTGGCTGCCAGGATGATTATCACCGGTACCATCGGGATGATTTCCTCCTGCATGGAAATCGCAGTCCCACCCAAGGCAAAAGCAAATCCCAGGAGATAAAACAGCAATGCTTTAGAATTTCTAAATCTGTAAATCAACGCTTCGATCCCGGCCTGAAGAGCTCCGGTTTTTTCGACTATGAAAAATGCCCCGCCGATAAACAGGATCAGCACCATAATCTCCGCGCCCGCGATCACTCCTTCCGGAATCGCCAATACCAAATCACCAATACCCGGCTTTTCTTGTTCAATAGCTTGAAAACTTCCCGGTACCACCAACTCTCTTCCGGTAAGTTCATCCTGTATCCTTTCAAATTTTCCGGAAGGGATCAGGTAAGCTGCGATTCCGGCCAAGAAAATGAAAATCAATAAAATAATCAGGGGATGGGGGAAGCTGCGATTCATGGATTTGATAGTAAAATTGAAATTACGCCTTCTGCAATTTTGAAGCGATGGTCTTTTACATCCCGGGAGTTGGTCAACAGGAAAATCCCGCGGTCAAGCTCTTTGGAGAAGAAAAATAGCCCATTGTATCCACCTTGTTCGCCGAAGTGCCCCCAAAATGTATAGCCGGAAAGCTGAATTTCCTGGAAACCTGAGGGAACTCCTTGGTTTCCAGAAAGAAATTCCAGTTCCTTGTGAATGAACCCCATATCCCATCGGCTAAAATGGATCATGGCATTTCCCAGGTCAATTCCTGTACTAATCAACCCGGAGGAGGGAGAAGGAAAGCGCTCAAAACGGGTTTTTTTCTCCTCCAATCTTTTCCAGATAAAGGTAGGCTGGTAGGCTTTGAGCGGGGTATGGTCTGAGGGATGGATGGTCCTGTTGAATTCGGTTCCATTCATTCCCGAGGGTTTCAGGATTTTTTCTTTGGCCAACTGATCGAATTCAATACCAGCATGCGATTCGATCACAAAACCCAGCAGATCATAATTGATGTCTGCGTAGTTTTTGGGTTTTTTGTCCAATTCCGGGATCGGAAGATGGTCGGGTAGATTCCGGAGAATTCTGTTCTCGGATTGAATAAATAGTTGTTCAAGCCTTTTGGGATCTTTCAGGCCGGAGGTGTGATTGAGAAGGTCAGCCAGGGTGATCGACTCAAATTCTGCGCTGAGTTTTTTGCCTTCCGGAAGAATGGAGTTGACCGTGGATTCCAAGGGAATTTCCTGAGACCGAAAATAGGAGGAAGCTGTGAGGGCTGTAGCCAACTTGGAAATTGAAGCCAGTGGAAAAGGAGTACTTGTCTTCAGGGAATCCTTCGTTTTGAGGTCCGCAAAGCCCAGGCTTTTCAGAAAAATCAGTTTTTCATTTTCTACAATTCCCAAGACCAATCCGGGCAACCGAAAAGTCTGAAGACTTTGAAGCATTAAAGAATCAATTTTTTCTTCTTTTGTTTGGGGGAAAGTAGCCCCGTTCCACTTCACCAAGGGATAGCTTTTCCACCATTCCCAACCCAAAAAAAGGAGAAACCAGATCACCAGCCCAAGTAGGATATAGTTGATTTTCCGGTTCATCATCTTTTAGGCAGTAGGCTCCGTGACTGAGGCCACCTTGTTTTGGGGTGATTTTGAAATGTGATTTTTGGGCAATTCTTTTTTCAGACTTTTTACAAAAAGATGATAATCCACCGTGATGGTATGTCTCGGGGTATTTACCTGTTTGTAATGCGGATGGGAGACCTCACGCTCGCACAATTCTTCGATGTTTTTGGGACGATTCCAGTTTCCGATGAGTTCTTGAGCCATGAGTTTACTTTGCAATTCGGCTCCGGGCCAGATGCATCCCAGAGGTTGAAACATGCCGATAAAGTACAGATTGGAGATTTTTGGATGAAACATCCTCAGATACAGGGGAACTGGTCCGGAAGAATAGTCAATGAATTCCTTGTCGAAAAAAGGATGGCTCAACCAATATCCGGTACAGGCAATGACGGTGTCATATTCTTCTGCCTTTCCGTCCTCAAAAATGACCTTATTGCCGTCAAAGCGCCGGATATCCAATCTCGGTTTGACTTTTCCATGTCGGATTTTGTGCAGTAGTTCGTCATTGATGGTTGGATGGGTCGCTCCAAAAGGCTCCGTGACTGGCCTCAGCCCATAGGCTTTGTTGTCACCCAGCATTACCTTCAGCAAAAGCTGATTGAAGAATCCCCTGATTTTGATCGGAAGCCATTTGGACTGTTCGGCAACTTTGTCGGAGGGTTTTCCGAAGAAAAATTTAGGAACAATCCTATACCCTCTTCTCCAAGAGATCGCAGTCGTGGCCGATACTCTGCTGGTCTCCACTGCTACATCGCAGGCGGAATTTCCACCTCCAATTACCAACACCCGCTTTCCTGCAAAAGGAGCAGCTTTTTTGAAATGATGAGCATGAATAAACTCACCGGTAAATTCACCCGGATAGTCTGGGTATCGGGGTTTCCAATGGTGTCCATTGGCGACTACCAAGTGGGTGAACGTCTCGGTTTTTTCGATTCCGTCTTTTTCTAAAGTGATTTCCCAAGTGAATTCATTCACCCATTTGCAGTGCTTGACCATCGTTCCAAAACGGATAAAGGGATAAAGGTTGAATTTCCGGGCATAGGCTTGGAAATAATTCCTCAACACTTCGTGAGAAGGATAGTCAGGCGTGTCAGGATCAAACTCGTCAAAAGTAAAATCCTCGTACTGGGAAAGGGTTTTGGAAGAAATAATATGGGTGGTCTCGAAGACACTGGAATGGCTCTCATTTTCGGAATAAATCCAGTTTCCGCCCACCTCTTGGTTTCGGTCAAATGCCACTGCATCCAATCCTTGGTCTAACAGGTTTTTGAGGGCAGTGATTCCGGAAGGCCCTGCGCCAATCACAGCTATTCTATACTTCATGGAGTTACCTGGGTTGTATTACTTGGAAACTACGAAGATTTCTCTTCGACCATTTCCATTCTTAATCTAGAACAATTTTTTTGATTATGGTTCAGCGGCTTTTCGAAAGTCAACTCAAAGTTGACTAAGTATCAGTTCAGTGAATTTTTCCATCCCCACGGTGGCCTTTTCCTGGATTACCATAAGTCTTGAATCCAGTCGGATATCGGGTCTTACTGGGTCAATCAGGTATTTGGGTGTGAGGGACGGGACAAAATCGATCAGGCTCGCTGCTGGATATACCTGCAGAGAAGTTCCCAGCACCAAAAATAAGTCCGCCGTTTTAGTCAGTTCCATTGCAGGCAACATCATGGGGACAGCTTCTCCAAACCAAACAATAAAGGGCCTGAGTTGACTTCCTTTTTCACATTTGTCTCCTTCTTTAATTTCCCAATGATCCATCTCGTAAATCAACTTGGGATCTACCGTGCTTTGGGATTTGTTGAGCTCCCCGTGGAGGTGAAGGACATTGGATGAACCGGCACGCTCGTGCAGGTCATCCACATTTTGAGTGATGATGTGTACCTCCAAATGCTTTTCCAGGGCTGCTAAGGCGAGGTGGGCAGCGTTGGGCTGGCATTCCCGGGCTTGTTTCCTTCGTTGGTTGTAGAATTCCAAAACCAAGGTGCGGTTTTTTCTCCAGCCATCAGGGGAGGCGACTTCCATTACATCATGGTTTTCCCAGAGGCCATTGGAATCACGAAAGGTGCGAATGCCGCTTTCGGCAGAAACTCCTGCGCCGGTAAGGACGACAAGTTTTTTTCTAGACATGGTTGAAATGAATCGGAATTGGAATTTAGAATAAATTGAATGGAACAGATAAATTATTTGGTTAAAACCCAAAGACTTAATTACCTCCATCAGTTTCCCCCAGCTAAAGCTGGAGGCAATTCAAAAATTAGCAAATAAATCTATGAACAGGAATATGGCTTTAGCCCATTCAATTGATGAATAAAAAATCCCTTAGGCTATAGCCCAAAAAAACAAAACCGACCCTTTTCAGGATCGGTTTAGGATTACTTTTTCTTAGCGGGGAATTTCCCTTTTTTCTTCCCGGCCTCTGGCTGGGCTTCAATAATCTCGACTGTTTCCGCATAGGTCAATTCTTCCGCGACTTTTCCTTTCGGAATTTTGAAGTTGTTTTTGCCAAACTTGATGTAGGGTCCCCATCGGCCATTTAGAATCTGGATTTCAGGATTTTCGTCAAAGGCCTTGATGTGTTTATTGGCGTCGGCTTCCCGTTTGGCTTGAATCAATTCGATGGCCTCTGATTCGGTAATTGCAAGAGGGTCTTGCCCTTTCTGGAGGGAGTAAAACGCATTGTCATGGCGGATGTATGGGCCGAATCGACCAATGGCTGCAGTCATTTTTTTGTCCTCGAAAAAGCCGACTTCTCGCGGTAATTTGAACAGCTCCAAGGCATCTTCCATGGTCACATTTTCGATAAACTGACCTTTTTTCAAGCTGGCAAACTGTTTGTCTTCGTCCTCATTTTCACCGATTTGCACCAAAGGCCCAAACCTTCCCAAACGGGCATAGACATTCTTTCCGGAATCCGGATGCTGACCGATCAGCCGACTGGAGTTAACTTCCTGTCTGGATACCTGCTCGGTCTCTTCTACGCTGTGGTGGAACTTACCGTAGAATCCATCGATCATGTCTTGCCAGTCTTGTCCTCCAGCTGCAATTTCATCGAATTCCTTTTCCACTTTCGCAGTAAAATTGAAGTCGATCACGTTTGGAAAATGCTCAACCAGGAAGTCATTGACTACCATGGCGATGTTGGTAGGGAAGAGTTTGTTTTTCTCCGCGCCGGTATTTTCAGTCTTGGCCGATTCTTTGAATTTGCCACCCGAAATAGTCATCTCCACATAATTCCGAGGAGTACCTTCTCGGGATTCCTTGACCACATAATCTCTCTTTTGAATTGTGGAAATGGTAGGTGCGTAGGTGGAAGGGCGCCCAATGCCAAGTTCTTCCAATTTCTTTACCAATGAAGCTTCCGTGTATCTCGGTGCAGGACGGCTGAAGGTTTCTTTGCCCTTCATTTCCCTGAGGGACAGGTTCTGACCGATAGCTAGTGGAGGCAATAGCGATTTGTTGCCTTCTTCGTCGTCTTCCGGTTCTTCATCTGTATCCTCTAGGTATACCTTAAGAAAACCGTCAAACTTGATGATTTCACCGGTAGCTACCAGGTTTTGTGGGGAATTGGAGATATCGATGGTAATGGTAGTTCGCTCGAGTTCGGCATCCGACATCTGGGAGGCAATGGCCCGCTTCCAGATCAGTTCATAAAGGCGCTGCTCGTTTCGGTCTCCACTTACCTGATTTTTGGAAAAATCTGTAGGCCTGATCGCTTCGTGAGCTTCCTGGGCGCTTTCATTTTTGGTGGAATACTGTCGTGATTTGTGGTACTGAGGGCCAAAGGAATCTTCGATGGCATTTTTAGCAGCAGCCAAGGCATCTTGTGATAAGTTGGTGCTGTCGGTACGCATATAGGTGATCTTTCCTGCTTCGTAAAGCTTCTGAGCGACCGACATGGTTTGGGCTACAGAGAAGTAGAGCTTTCTGGAAGCTTCCTGCTGTAAAGTAGAAGTGGTAAAGGGAGCAGCAGGAGACTTTTTCGCAGGTTTCTTTTCGAGATTTCCTACGGAGAAAGTCGCCTCCAGGCAATTTTTCAGGAATTCTTCGGCTTCTGCTTTGGTCTCGAATTTCTTTGGGAGTTCGGCTTGGAAACTTTTTCCCTCAACTTCGAAAATGGCAGTGATGCGAAAAGAGGATTTGGCTTTGTGACCTTCAATTTCCCGCTCGCGCTCCACAATCAGACGGACAGCCACGGATTGTACCCGACCTGCCGAGAGTCCCGTTTTGATTTTTTTCCAAAGGATAGGAGATAGTTCAAAACCCACCAAGCGATCCAAAATCCGTCTTGCTTGCTGTGCATTTACCAAATCGTAGTCAATCCCACGGGGATTTTCGATAGCCTTGGTAATGGCATTTTTGGTGATTTCGCGGAATACAATCCGTTTGGTATGCTGATCATCCAATTTTAGCACTTCTTTCAAATGCCAGGAGATCGCTTCTCCCTCACGGTCATCGTCACTTGCGAGATAGACCGTTTCGGCATCTTTGACTAAAGATTTTAGATTTTTGATCACCTCCCGTTTATCGGGGGTGACTTCATAGGTAGGTTTGAAGCGGTTTTTGATATCTATCGCTTTATCGCCTTTGGGTAAGTCCCGTACGTGACCGTAGCTGGAGACTACTTTGAAATCCTTGCCCAGATAACCTTCGATGGTTTTTGCCTTGGCAGGGGATTCGACGATGACAACATTTTTAGACATAAAAGAGGAAGTTGTAGACCCTGTCGGTCTTTCTTGAAAGGCTAAAAATAGACGGCATTGTTTTCTCCTCCAAATAATATAAAATTACAGGGTGTGCAGTTGGTTTGATTTTTGGGGAAATCGATCAGGTATTTTTAGTAAATCCATGATTCAATGAAACAATTAATTCTTTTAAGGCACGGAGAGGCAGGCTTTTCTGATGGAGTGGACTTCCAAAGGCAGTTGACCTCAAAAGGAAAAGACCAACTTCATAAATTGGGAACAATTCTGAAAGAACGGGAAATGGAAATAGATTTGATGTATTGTTCCTCGGCAACTAGAACCAGGGAGACCGCGGAGATCATCAAATCCTATTTACCGATTCGTGAGGAAGTGTATGAGAAAGAAATCTATGCCGCCAATTTGGAAATCCTCCTCCAAATTTTAGAAAATACTCCTAAAAGTATCCATACCTGCCTTTTAATCGGTCACAATCCGACTATCAGTTTGCTATTGTCTCATCTGACTACAGGCAATTATGTCGGATTGCAGCCCGGAATGATGGCTATACTGGAAATCGAAGTTCAGGAGTGGTACATGGTAGGAATGAATACCGCGCTATTGAGAGAGCTGTTGAAGTGAGTGGTTATCGGATTTCCCGATGAACTTCCTCTTCAGAATATTTTGGGGTTGCCCCCTTTTTGGTTGCAACAAATCCCCCTAGTTTACAGGCAAAATCAAGGATTTCTTCAGGATTTTTTTCTTCCAGATACATTTTGATAAATCCACTCAAAAAAGCATCTCCTGCACCAATCGAATCCTGAAAGGCCACTTTATACCCCGGATGCTCGATAATTTTCCCTTTCTGATAGATCATGGCTCCTTTGGATCCTCGTGTCACACAGATGATTTCCATGGGGAAATGCTGATCTAAGTGAAAACAAAGCCCTTCGATGCTGGGATCAGTGCCAAAGTAGTCAGCAAAAATCTCCAACTCATCCTCATTGATTTTGAGGATATCTGCATACCCGAGAAGTGTCTCGATAACTTCAAAATCATAAAAGGGAGGTCGGAGATTGGCATCAAAAATCCGTAAGGTTGGGTGGTGTAACAGTTTGATGAGGGTTTTCAGACTTTCCGGATTTCGTACTCCCAAGGTTCCAAATACAAAGGCATCCGCATCTTCTACTGCCCGATCCAATTCTTCCGACCATTCGATGAAGTCCCAGGCTACCGGGGAGACAATGGTGTATTTGATGTTTTCGGGATCGGAAGTGTCCACGAGCACCTTAGAGGTTTCATGGTCTGTTTTGGTCTGTATCAGATCAAGAGGAAGATTGAATTCTTGGAGAAATCCGAGAAGTTTTTCCCCTTCTTCATCCGCACCAACTGCAGAAATAAGACGGGAGTTTAATCCCAATTGATGGAGATTCAAGGCCACATTCATGGGGGCACCACCAGCGACAGGGCCGGTAGGCAGACAATCCCAAAGCATTTCCCCGAAGATGACGACGTGATCACGCATGTTTTTTCTGTAAGTCTTGTTGAATTTCTTCCAAAGATCGGCCTTTGGTTTCTGGCATTTTCAGCATCACCCAAAGCAATTGAATCACCATCATCACACAGAAAAAGGTAAAAATATAACCCGGTCCAAAGCTATTGGCAAAGAATGGGAAGACATTGGCGATGACGGCTGCCAAAATCCAATGGGTAAACGAACCCAAGGATTGACCCGAAGCCCTCAGCTCATTGGGAAACATCTCAGAGATAAACACCCAGATCACTGAACCTTGCCCAACTGCATGGGAAGCGATAAATCCGAAGACAAAGATCGGCAGCCAAAAGGCAGGAATCCCGGGGCCAAGGAAATTGTAAGCCATCAGACTGAGTGAAATGATGTAACCAAAGGAACCGATATACATGAGTTTTTTCCGTCCCAATCGGTCAATCAAATAAAGACCGAAAAACGTGGCAAAAAGGTTGACCAAACCGATTCCGATGGTGGAAATCAGGGCGTTTTCTGTGGAGATCCCGGCCATTTCGAAGATTCTTGGAGCAAAATAGATGATCGCATTGATACCAGAGACTTGGTTGAAAAAGGCAATCATCACCGCTAGCATGGTGCTGGAGAAAAACCGTTTGTTGAAAAGCGCTCCAAATCCTGCATTTTGCTTCATGCTTTTTTCTTCCTCAATGGCCAGTCGGATGGCCTCATCTACTCCGTCAGGGTCGGTTCGGGTAAGAATTTCTCTGGCTTTCTTCAGTTCGTTAAACTTAGCGATCAACCAACGCGGACTTTCAGGAATGCTAAAAATCATCACGCTATAGATCAAGGCTGGAATTGCCTCTACGCCCAGCATCCATCGCCAATCTTCGGGAAGTCCGGCTGTGCCGATCAGGTAGTTGGACACATAGGCCATCACGATGCCGAACACGATGTTGAACTGATAAAGGGCCACCAAAAGCCCACGGTTTTTGGCAGGAGCGATTTCGGAAATGTACATCGGTGCCACTACTGAAGAAGCACCAACTCCCAAACCGCCTAAAAACCTAAACAAGGTAAATGAGGTGATATCCCATGCTACAGCAGAGCCTAATGCAGAGACAAAGTAGAATAAACCAATCCAAAGCAAGCTTTTCTTTCTCCCAAACCGATCCGCGGGAATTCCTCCAAAGAGCGCTCCGATCACCGTTCCATAGAGAGCCGATGCAATCGCCAATCCATGAATCCAGTCGCTGAGTTGCCAGATTTCTTGAATATCCCGCTCTGCTCCGGAGATGACAGCGGTGTCGAATCCAAACAAAAAGCCGCCCAATGCGGCTGTGATCGAAACAAAAAAGGCGTAGTTTTTAGAGGACATAGAGGCGATTGAGGGTCTAATGCCTTACTAAACTAAGGAGAAGGTTTAGATTTCAAAACAGGGTGATTCGTTTCAGACCCAACAAAAAGCGAATCAATCGATTTCCAACCCGAAAAAAAATACCGGCCGCCAAATAAAATTCTGTTTTTTCCCATTCGGAAAATCCCGAGCAGGTGAAATTCCTTATATTCGCAGGCACAGAAACATAACCCATTTCTGATCCATTTGTACCCAAAATCGAATACAAACCCAAAGTCATGACTTTACCAACTGAGATTTACAAACCCAAAAACCACATCCGAATCGTGACCGCCGCCTCGCTTTTTGACGGACACGATGCAGCGATCAACATCATGCGCCGGATCATCCAATCCACGGGCTGTGAAGTGATTCACCTTGGTCACAACCGATCCGTGCAGGAAATCGTCGAGTGCGCCATTCAGGAAGATGTACAGGCCATAGCGATTACTTCCTATCAAGGCGGTCATGTGGAGTTTTTCAAGTACATGTATGATCTGCTCAAGGAGAAAGGTGCGGGACATATCAAAATTTTCGGAGGAGGAGGAGGAACCATTCTGCCGGAAGAAATCAAAGAATTGCATGGCTATGGGATCACCCGAATCTATTCTCCTGACGACGGACGAGCCATGGGCTTACAGGGAATGATCAATGACTTGGTTTCTGCCTGTGATTTTCCTGTAGGAGATCAAGTGTCCGCTGATTTTGTTTTGGATAAAAGTGAAAAAGGAAGTGTGGCGCGAGCCATTTCTGCTTTTGAAAACTTCCCAGAGCAATCTGCTACGCTTTTGGAAAAAATCCGAAAAGCCAGCCAAAGCAGCAAAACCCCGGTTTTGGGAATCACGGGAACTGGTGGAGCGGGTAAATCTTCCCTGGTAGATGAATTGGTCAGAAGATTTATCATCGACTTTGAGGATAAAAATCTGGCGATCATCTCCGTAGATCCTTCTAAAAGAAAAACCGGTGGAGCGCTCTTGGGTGACCGAATCCGTATGAATTCCATCAATCATCCCCGTGTATTCATGCGTTCCTTGGCTACTCGTCAGTCTAATTTGGCATTGTCCAAGTACGTTCAGGATGCCGTGGATACAGTAAAGGCGGCTGGATTTGACTTAGTGATTTTGGAGACTTCGGGTATCGGTCAGTCAGACACAGAGATCATCGAGCACTCAGACATTTCGCTTTACGTGATGACTCCCGAGTACGGGGCGGCTTCCCAGTTGGAAAAGATCGATATGCTGGACTTTGCCGATGTGATCGCGCTCAACAAGTTTGACAAGCGTGGAGCACTCGATGCCATCCGCGATGTCAAAAAACAATACAAACGTAATCACAACCTTTGGGACATTGCCGATGAGGATATTCCTGTTTTCGGGACCATCGCTTCCCAGTTCAATGACCCCGGGATGAATCAGCTGTATCGGGCAGTCATTGCCAAGGTCAATGAAAAATTCTCCGGACTGGAAAGTTCCTTCGAACTTACCGCAGGTACTTCGGAGAAAATCTATATCATCCCACCTGCCCGTACCCGCTACCTCAGCGAGATTACCGAGGTCAACCGTCACTATGACAAGTGGGTGGAGGAGCAGAAGGAAATCGCTCAGCAACTCTACTCCATCAAAAAGTCCATGGAAGCGATCCAATCCACCAAAGTGGAGGATAAGGATCGACTGATCAAGGAACTTCAAGAGGTATATGGGCAAGTTGAGCTCAACCTCGATCCGAAAAATAAAAAATGGCTGGAAGAATGGCCGGCTGAGGCCGCTCGCTATTCCGATGATTACTATGTATTCAAAGTCCGTGACAAGGAACTTAAAGTTCAGACCTACAGCACTTCCTTGGCTAATTCCCGAATTCCAAAAGTGGCTTTGCCGAAGTATGAAGCTTGGGGAGAATTGCTGAAATGGGGTTTGAGAGAAAATGTTCCCGGACAGTTTCCCTACACTTCAGGCGTATTTCCATTTAAGCGGGAAGGGGAAGATCCAACCCGAATGTTTGCAGGAGAGGGTGGGCCGGAGCGAACCAACAAACGCTTCCACTACGTGTCCAAAGCAATGCCTGCCAAGCGACTTTCCACGGCTTTTGACTCGGTGACTTTGTATGGAGAAGATCCCGATTACCGTCCGGATATCTATGGCAAAATCGGCAACTCAGGCGTGAACGTCTGCTGCCTGGACGATGCCAAGAAGTTGTATTCCGGCTTCAATCTCGTCGATCCGATGACTTCTGTTTCCATGACCATCAATGGTCCTGCGGCCACCATGACGGCCTTCTTCATGAATGCGGCCATCGATCAGCAGTGTGAGGTGTACATCAAAGCCAATGGATTGGAAGGGGAAGTCGAAGCCAAAATCGAAGCCATTTATAAAGAAAAAGGTCTTCCAAGACCGAGATACAATGCCCCGATTCCGGAAGGTAATGATGGGTTGGGCTTGATGCTTCTCGGGGTGACCGGCGATCAGGTACTTCCAAAAGACGTGTATGAAAAGATCAAAGCCGACACCATTTCCAAAGTAAGGGGAACAGTGCAGGCGGACATCTTGAAAGAAGATCAGGCGCAGAACACCTGTATTTTCTCCACGGAGTTTTCCCTTCGCTTGATGGGGGATGTGCAGCAGTATTTCATCGAAAACAAAGTCAGAAACTTCTACTCCGTTTCCATTTCCGGCTACCATATCGCAGAGGCAGGTGCCAATCCGATCACCCAATTGGCTTTGACGCTTTCCAATGGATTTACTTACGTGGAATACTACGTGTCCCGAGGAATGAACATCAATGACTTTGCGCCAAACCTTTCCTTCTTCTTCTCCAATGGCATCGATCCGGAGTACTCGGTCATCGGTCGGGTGGCAAGGAGAGTTTGGGCTAAGGCGATGAAGCTGAAATATGGTGGAAATGAGCGTTCGCAAATGCTCAAATACCATATTCAAACTTCCGGCCGCTCGCTTCATGCGCAGGAAATCGACTTCAACGATATCCGAACCACGCTTCAGGCCTTGTATGCGATCTACGACAACTGTAACTCGCTACACACCAATGCTTACGATGAAGCAATCACCACGCCTACGGAAGCATCGGTTCGTCGAGCGATGGCCATCCAGTTGATCATCAATAAGGAGTTGGGATTGGCGAAAAATGAGAATCCGCTTCAAGGTTCGTTTATCATAGAGGAGTTGACTGACTTGGTAGAAGAGGCGGTTTATGTCGAGTTTGACCGAATCACCGAAAGAGGGGGCGTGCTGGGCGCAATGGAGACCATGTATCAGCGTGGCAAAATCCAGGAGGAAAGCTTGCACTATGAAATGCTCAAGCACACCGGAGAGTATCCGATTATCGGGGTGAATACTTTCTTATCGAGCGAAGGTTCGCCGACAGTCACTCCGGGTGAAGTCATCCGTGCTACCATTGAGGAAAAAGAAGCGCAAATCATGACATTAAGGAACCTTCATGAAGCTTATGCAGGTTTGGAAAAAGATCAACTGATGTCACTGCAGAAGGCTGCGATTCACAATGAAAATGTCTTTGAAAAGCTGATGGAAGCGGCGAAGTATTGTTCACTGGGTCAGATTACTCATGCCTTGTATGAGGTAGGTGGGCAGTATCGAAGGAATATGTGAGGCAGTTGGAAGAGGGAAGACGGGAGACCGAAGAAGAGCCCTTCGAACCAAGAAGCTAGACTTTAGAGGCAAGACGTTAGACAAAAGAAACTAGGCACTTGGTGCTCGAAATAATAATGAGTCAGGTTTGAGTGCTGCTTCTGGAGAAGCAGCACAACCAAGAGCTTGAAGAAGGGAAACTTAAGGTGTGAGATTTCGGAATTGGGATATTTGATTTCGGATGTATTGAATTTCAAGTCTCACGTAATTTGAAATAGTTTATTCCTAAATAAAAAAAGTAATGTCGGAGTTTAATCTTGGAGTAAAAGTTTCGAGTTTCAAAAAAAATCCGAAATCCGAAATCAAAATTCCGACATCAAAAATGTCGTAAACCGTAATTCAAAAATCGTAAATCCACATGGCAAATAAACGCAACGTCACCGTCCGCATGAAGGCGGATTTGGAATATGAATCCCGCAATCCGCAGGGCAATCTGGTCAATATCGACATGTATGATCCTGAGCATAAGCATGCACAGTCTCCGATGGATTTGCTGCTTTCGGCTTTGGGTGGATGTGCCTCCGTGGACGCTGTGCTCATGATGAAGAAAAAGCGCCGAGAGATCGTGGATTTCTTTGTGGAGGTAGAGGGAATTCGAAACGACGGCGTACCGGCGTTTTACACCGATATCGAGTTGAAATTTGTATTGGTTTCTCCCAATGCGACCGAGGAGGAATTTGCCAAGGTGGTGGCGCTTTCGGTAGAGAAATACTGTTCGGTGGCCTCATCGCTGAAGTCCAACATCACCTTTAAATCTGAAGTCCGCAGACCGGAATGAGGGTAGTCAAGGAACTGGTCCGGGAGGAAATACGGGTGAGTATTTTCTCCTGGAACAATAAATACATCATCAAATACGAGCTCGGGCCCATGGAGCAGACCTTCAAACTGAGCGAGATGGATGTTTTGGAGGAATCAGAGTTGGATGCTTTTTTGGAAGGCAGTTTTTTTGAAGAGATCAAAAATCGTTTTGAAGAAATGGGAAATTCTTTTCGACGACAAGTGGAAAATTTATAATTTCCAGCAATCCTTACTTCCTTATGAAGCTTGTTAAGTTTGTTGCAATTGCGCTTTTTCTGGTTTCCCTTTCGGCTTGTCAACAAGAGGCTGATGAAAATTTGGAACAAAAACTGGCAAGGTTAAAAGGGTTAATTGAAAACCTTGAATCGGAAGGGCAGCAAATGGCGGAGGAATTGGATGGTATTGCTCATTTTTATGAAAAGTTGGTCGATAAGAAAGATTCAATTCTGAAGAATCCCGGCCCGTTCAAATACACCATGAATGAAGCTTTTTCGACAAATTTACCCGGGCAGGATTCGACCTTGAGTTCCATTATTATCCTCAATACCACAAAGGATCGAAAAAAAGCAGAGCAAGAAGTGCTGTTGACCAATTCATTGGATAGCGCTTTTGCAGTATTTTTTAAAAGAAATCCCATGGCCGTACAGATTTACTCCAATTCGGCATTGCAGGTGAGTAGGGTATATCCGGCTTATGACACCAAAAATATCGTCGATCCCGATATTGACGTCACGCAGTTCAATTTTTATTATGAAGCTGATCAAAAAAGAAATCCTTCCCGAGGTCTGGTTTGGATTCCGGATGCCTATGTCGATCCTGCCGGTAAAGGTTGGATATTGTCGCTGATTCATCCGGTGTATGACCGGGATAGTTTGTTTGCTGTTTTGGGGGTGGATTTTACGGTTTTGGATGTGATCAACCAGTACTTGGATGCAGTCAAAGGAAGTTTTCTTTTAGTCAATAGCAAAGGAGATATTGTGGCAGGAAAGGGAGATGCGATAGAGGCCTTAAGTATGCCTCCGCTCAAAAATCACGTCTATCGGGAAACGATTCAGGAAGACAATTTCCGTATTTCTGATTTCAATTTGTTTCACAGCAAAAGTGCAGAAGTGAGAAATATGGCTCAATCCTTTTTGCTGGAGAAAAAAAATCTGTTTGATTTTAAGGATGAGCCTGGTTTAAAGTCTGCCACATGTCTTTCATTTCAGAAAATCGACTGGTATCTTATTGAATTATTTCCAAATTATTGATGATCCGTAAATTTTTCGACAGCTCCAACTTTGGCTTAACCACGATAGTAGGGGCAGTAATGATCATCTTGGTGATTTCGATTGGTGTTAGTTTTTTCAATGCGATATACAATTCCCAGTTAGAGTCCAGAAAGGAGTTTTTGAATAAACAGACGGAATTGGCTTCCCGGGGGATCGAGTTTGAGCTTAACCGGTTTAAAGAAGAATCCAGGACCTTTCTTGCTTACTTAGAAACCGCCGAGCTTGACGAAAAAAAGGTTGAAAATGATTTGACCATCGCCACAAGACGCACATTCACTGCTTTCCCCAGACTTGTAGATTCTCTTTGGGTTGATTTGAAGGACTCTGTTTTGGTTTATACCCTTACCTCAAGAAATGATTTCATCCGAAGGTCGGTAAAGGAGTTTCCTCAGAAAAGCAGTGGAGAACAGCTTTTGGTAGAAGGGAAATCCGGCTATCGGGTGCTGTATTCATTTGATTTTTTGCAGTTTGCCAAAGAGTACTCGGCCAATTTTTACCAAACTCCAGGAGGGAGCAAATACCTTTTTTGGAACTCTACCTTATGGGATATCGGTGCCTCATCCTCAGAAAAAATCAAAACGATTTCAGGTCCTCAGACTGATCCTATTTGGCGAGATATCCAAGTGGGTCTGAAGGGGTTTTATCCTGTTTCTTGGACGGATGATTCCCGTAAGGTGGAGGGAATTTTGGCTCAATATCCATTTACCTATATTGATAATGGGACCTTTGCCTCCTTGGTTTTTACCGCTCCGGTGGAAAGTCTCACCTCAGGGATTTACAGTACCTACTTTTACTTATTCATAGCCATGGTTTTTTTATTGATAGGGACCATCGGCTTTTTTATTATTTCGATCAAAAGCAGCCTCGAGGTTTCCCGAACCAAGGAAGAAAACTTGCGCGAGGTTTCTGAGCTTTTTGATCAACAAAATCTTTTACTCAAGGAACTCAGAGGCTTTGTTTTTTTTCATGATTACCGAGGAATGATCCAGCGGGTCAGCGATGAAGTGGAGGAAGTGTTGGGACATCCAAAAGAAAGTTATTTGGAGGCATTCAAAGAGGGTGGAAAGCATCCTGTAGCCAATGCTGTCAAAGAGGAAATCAAGTTGGCCATTCAGGAAAACCGTGAATTTGTAGACATGGAATATGATGTCATCAAAAGCAATGGGGAAAAAATAAGAGTGAGGATTTTTGAAAAACTCATTTATGATGAATCCGGGAGGTTCAATGGAGGAATGGGGATCTGTACGGATATTTCTGAGCAGTATAAATCCAGAATAGCCATAATTGAAAGTGAAAACAGACTGCGTACACTAATCAATAACCTGCCGGATGTGATTTTCATCTATGATAATGAAGGCAAGGTGTTGGACTTTCAGATCCAGGGAAGAGAAAATCTTCTGGAGCCTGCAAAATTTACCTTAGGTAAGAAACTTGAAGATTTTGTTCCTCATGATCAAGGAACCGAAGTCAAAGCGGCTTTCTTAAGAGCAAGAAATACCGGAAAAATTCAGGCTGTGGATGCTGTTTGGAAGGATGGGCCGGAAGGGTTGCGGCATTATGAAATCCGATTTTTCCCTCTGGATCAGCATCAGATGATATCCATATCAAAGGATATTACCAGTCAGAAAATTTGGGAGAAGGGTCTTGTAGAGGCCATGAATTCTGCAGATCAGGCCAGTCGGGCCAAATCGGAATTTTTGGCAAATATGAGTCATGAAATCCGCACCCCGATGAATGGGTTGTTGGGAATTATTGATTTGCTCGAAAGTACCAACCTCAATAAAATCCAAAAGCAGTATGTAGATATCATCAAAAACTCGGGTAATTCACTTTTATCTATTATCAAGGATATTTTGGATTATTCCAAAATAGAATCAGGAAGGATTGAGATTCAATATGAGGTGTTTAATCCGGTCGAGGAGGTTCGCGATCAAGTCAAAATCCTGTTGGGGATAGCCAAAAAGAAAGGAATCAAGCTCGACTTGAGTTTTGGGATGGAATCCGAAATTCTGGTAGAAGGAGATAAAGGCAAAATCAATCAGGTATTACTCAATTTGATCGGAAATGCGCTGAAATTTACTTCTGAAAAAGGCCGGGTTCATGTCAGCCTCAAAACAGAATCAGTTGATCAAAACCTGTTTTCCCTTCTATATCGAATAGAAGACAACGGAATTGGAATCTCAGAAGAGCATATTAAGCAGTTGTCTGATCCCTTTTTTCAGGTGGAGAGTTCAAGTACCCGATCCTACCAAGGTACAGGTTTGGGGCTCGCTATCGCAAAGAAATTGATCGAATTACTTGGCGGGGAAATGACCGTCCAAAGTCAACCCGGAAAAGGATCTGTATTCAGTTTTTCGGTATTGGTAAAAAAGGCCGATGGAAATTCCCCAAAAAACAAGATACAGGAACTCACCTGGAAGGATATCAAGGAGATGGGGACGGAGTTTCCGTTGAGAATCTTATTGGCGGAGGACAATGAACTTAACCTGCAATTGATGACCCTGATGTTTCAGCAATTGGGATTTGAATTTGAAATTGCACGAAATGGAAAGGAGGCTTATGATAAAGTACAGGCTAAAAAATTTGACGTCGTCCTGATGGATGTGCAGATGCCGATTATGAACGGACTTGAGGCAACCATAGAAATCCGGAAATTGCCTAATCAGGAAGATTTGGTCATAATCGGCCTTTCTGCCAATGTGTTTGAGGAGGATCAAAAGAAAGCATTGGAAATCGGAATGGACGATTACCTGACCAAGCCGATTCGATTGACTGTGTTAGCGGATAAACTTGAATCTTATTTTCGAAAAGTCAGAGGAAAGGAATCGGACTGAGCACAAAAATAAATGTGGCTGCCTTATTTCTCTAAACACTTTCAGTTGCACCGGAATAGTTCGGTCATCCGGTTCCTGATTGCGGAGTAATAAGGCAGCCTCTTTTGAAATTATAGACTGGTAGTAAGGTCAAACGCCTCCAGGTAATCGGCTACTCTTCTGACAAACATTCCTCCCAAGGATCCATCAACCACCCGGTGGTCATAAGAATGGGAAAGGAACATTTTGTGGCGTATCGCGATCACATCTCCTGTGGGAGTCTCCACCACCGCAGGTTTTTTCACTATGGCACCGACTGCCATGATCGCTACCTGAGGCTGAGGAATGATAGGAGTACCCATTACATTTCCGAAAGAACCTACGTTAGACACGGTATAAGTACCTCCAGCCAGGTCATCCGCAGTGAGCTTATTATTTCTCGCCCGGTTGGCCAGATCGTTCACTTTTTTGGAAATGCCCACGAGGTTGAGCTGATCAGCATTTTTGATTATTGGAACAATCAGGTTTCCCGAAGGAAGCGCGACAGCCATGCCTACATTAATGTCTTTTTTCTTGATGATCCGATCTCCGTCCACAGATATATTGATCATCGGAAAATCCCGGATTGCCTTAGCCACAGCATCGATGAAGAATGGCGTATAGGTGATCCCTTCTCCATATTTTGCCTTATAAGCGTCTTTGTTTTTCTCTCTCCAAAGTACAATATTGGTCATGTCCGCCTCTACGAAGGATGTCACATGAGGAGAAATCCGCTTGGAATCGACCATGCGTTGGGCGATCATCTTGCGCATACGATCCATCTCGATGATTTCATCAGTGGCCGAGATGCTGAGGTTTACACGCGGTTCAGCAATAGATGGAGCTGGGGAAACGGAAGTAGCTTTGGCTGGGGCAGGTACGGATTTATTTTTCAAATAATCCATCATGTCCTGCTTGGTCACTCTGCCTTCTTTTCCGGTTCCCGGAATTTTTGAAAGTTCTGTTGCAGAAATCCCTTCCTCTTTAGCAATACTCCTTACCAATGGGGAATAGAATCTCCCGTCTTCTCCCGGCGTTTCATCCAAAGGCTGGGCATCAGCCAAAAGGGTAGAAGTATTAGAGGGTGCTACTGCGATAAGTTCTTCTTTGCCCGGATCTACTTCAGCCTTTGGCTGAGAAGATGTAGGAGAATTTTCGCCTGAAGTTTCGATGATCGCAATAGGAGCACCAACAGCAACGACGTCTCCTTCCTTAGCCAGAATTTTTTTAAGAATTCCTCCATGCGTGGCCGGCACTTCGGTATCCACTTTATCTGTCGCTACCTCCAGGACAGATTCGTCCTGATCGATAGTGTCTCCTTCTTTCTTCAGCCAGGTAAGGATGGTGCCTTCTATGATACTTTCGCCCATTTTGGGCATCAGCATTTCTACACTTGCCATATCGGTTGAGGTAATTTAATTGGGTTTATATTCAACTTTTAAAATTAAATTTTATTGAACAGCTACCCAAACCATCTGGATAAAATTTTATTTGTTATTCTGATTGAAACAAATCCTTAGCAAATTCAAAACAGAAACGCCTGTTAGTTGAATATTCAGCATCCGATCTTGGGTCAATTGTAGTTTTCTGGTCTCCAAAAAACCCTCTCCGGCGCAGGCGATCCATACCGTTCCTACAGGTTTTTCTTCGGATCCTCCATCCGGACCGGCGATTCCGGTACTGGCCAACCCAAAGTCAGAACCAAATATTCTTCTTACACCTTCGGCCATTTCCATTGCGGTCTGCTCGCTCACCGCTCCAAACGATGCCAATGTTTCAGACTTTACTCCGAGGATATTCTCTTTGAATTGATTGTGGTAAGGTACTACCGAGCCCTGGAAATAATCAGAACTTCCGGGCACAGTCGTTACCAAATGTGACACGTAACCTCCCGAGCAACTCTCGGCTAAAGCTAAAGTTTTCCCCGCGTTCTTCAAAAGTTTGCCAATGGCACTTTCCAAAGACTCATCATCATATCCGTATATGTATTTGTCTATCAGTGGTATAACCTTCGATATTTGTGACTCTACTTGTTGGTATAGTTCATTCTTATCTGTGCCAAAAGCCGTTAATCTGAGTTTGACATGCCCTAGAGAGGGTAAGTAAGCCAATCGGATATGATCAGGGAGTGAGTTTTCCCAATCTTTGATGAGGTCTGCAAGCCAGCTTTCTCCGATCCCCACAGTTTTGACCACTTTATGGTAGATCACGGGAAGGTTGAAAATCCCGGAGAGTTTGGGTAATACAAAATCTTTCATCAGTTTTTTCATCTCATGAGGCACACCGGGCATTGACATCCAATAGGTTCCCTCGCGCTCAAACCACATCCCGGGAGCTGTACCGACTTCATTCGGTACATAGGTACAACAGGAAGGGAGGTGACCCTGAAGAATGTTAAGCTGGGTCATTTCCCTTCCCCTTTTTCGGAAAAATTCCGTCACTGCCGCTACAGCTTCCGGGAATTCTATGATTTCACAGCCAAAATATTCTGCCAAGAGTGGTTTGGTTAGGTCGTCTTGAGTGGGTCCAAGGCCACCGGTGATCAAGATCAGATGCGCTCGCTTTTCCGCTGCCTCGAAAGCAGCCAAAATATCGGTTCGATTATCTCCAACTGTTGTCTTCCTGACGACTTTTACTCCCATCAAATCCAATTCTTGACTGATCCAATGGGAGTTGGTATCCATGATTTGGCCATAGAGGAGTTCGTCTCCTATGACGATGATTTCAGCGTTTACTAATTGCATATTCGGGATTATCTGACTTTTGCTTTTCGGAGGATTATGGAGAAAATTCCAGGGAAAAATCGCTTTAGGTAGACGGCTAAGGTTTCCTTTCCTCCGATGTAGACCTCTTCTTTTTGGTATCGAATGGCTTCAAATATTTTTTTGGCGCATTTTTCAGGACTCATTCCCTTGGCTTGTGCTTCGTCCATTTCGCCCAATGGACTTCCATCGGCGGTAAGGGCATTTACCGAAACCTGAGTTTGGATGAAACCTGGACAGATCAGGGTGACAGAAATTCCATCCTGATGGTGTTCTGCCCTCAAGGTTTCGAAAAATCCGTGAAGTGCATGTTTGGAAGCTGCATAGGCAGATCGGAAAGGCGATCCAAACTTACCGACCAAAGAGGTTACCACCGCAAACTGCCCGGCTTTTCGTTGGATAAAATGCGGTAAGAGAGCTTTGGTGAGGGCTACTGTTCCAAAATAATTGACTTCCATGAGCTTTCGGTCAACCTCTAATTTTGTCTCTTGGATCATTGATCGCTGGCTGATTCCTCCATTGTGGAGAAGAATGTCGACCTGTCCAAAAAAGGAAATGGCCTCTTTTGTTTTTTTCTCAAAATCTGAATTGTCTGCAAGGTCCAATGGAAGAATCCGAATTGAGTCGGGGTTTTTGCATTCCTTTTTTACCCGTTCGAGTTCGTTGATTTTTCGTGCGGATAGAATCAGGGAATAGCCTTTTTCAGAAAACCTTTTAGCTGTTGCTTCTCCTATTCCGGAAGAAGCCCCGGTAATCCAAATGACAGGTTGGGTCATGGGTTAGTGTTTTTCGTAAGTCACAAAAGCGTATGGGAATTCGTTTTTTTCATCTGCCGGAAATTCTTCCCGTTCGGTTTCTTTCCATTTATCGGGATCAATTTGGGGGAAAAAGGTGTCTCCGTCCGGTTCTGCCTCGACTTCGGTGATTTCCAGTCGATCGCAGATGGGCATAGCTTCTTGGTAAATCTGTCCACCTCCAATGATGAAAAGTCGATCGACCTCTATTTTGTTGCAAAAAATAATCGCATCCTCAATTGATCTAAAGGAAAAATGGTTCTCGGGAGCTTGGTAATCGGGATCTCTGCTGATAATCAGATGGGTTCGATTGGGCAGTAAGCGACCCAGGGAATCGAATGTTTTACGTCCCATCAACACAAAATGTCCGCTTGTCAGATTTTTGAAGCGTTTGAGATCAGCTGAAAGCTTCCAAATCAGTTGATTGTCTTTGCCGATTACCTTGTTTTTTGCTACAGCCGCTATTAGAATGATTTGCACAGGTCTCTAAAGTTTGCCTTGAATTTACCAGACTTTAGAGACAAAAAGTTAAAAAGGGGACGATTTCGCCCCCTTTTTAATTTTATCTTCCTCCAGCCATAAGATTCGGGTATTCCGACATTTGGATGTTTCGAGGTTGATTAGTTTCAATTTCGATCACGTTCATTGTGGTGACTGTACCATCAGTGGCAGTGAAGATCATTTCCATGAACGTGCCCTTGGGTGCATTTGTAAACATGGTTTGGTACCGTTCCATCGTCTTATTAGACACCATGGGATTGGATTGAGGAGAGAAAAGGGATACGCCTTCGATGGGTTTTTCGGTGATCCAGTACTCTCCTTTTCCATCTTCATTAGTCACGATATATTCTTCACAGGGATACCCCAGAATCGTCTTTTTATTTCCCGTTTTGGTGAGTGTATAATCGTCATGAGTTTGATTTTCGATTTCTTCATCTACCATTCCCTGCATTTTGTCGAAATCCATTTTCATGGCCATACTTGATTTATTGCCTTTGTCTTCCATCAAAATGACCATCGCCTGGTTTTTTGAGTCCATTATTGTGGTTGTGGTGCTTCCTTTTGACTTAGGATCTTCAAAGGTCATTCCCATTAATTGAACATCTTTTGTCAGTAAGTATTTGATCTGTGCAGGATCTTCTGTCTTTCCTTTTTTGTCCGTAGAAGTGACTTCCATAATCAGGTACCCGGTGAAACCATAGGAAGATTCGGTATTGGCAGGCTGCATCATCCCACCCATCATGCCAGACAGAGGATGGTTCCCTCCATTATCCGATTTGGGGGTGGTAGCACTTTGAGCAGCGCTTTGGGCAGCATTCTGGATTTTTTTAAGCAATTGTGCTTGGGCAGGAAAGCTGACCGCGATAGCACCTAGGATGAGATAAGTTAAAAGGATCTTTTTCATAAGTAGAGGGTTAAAAGTCACTTCAATTTGTGAAAATTGAGTTAGATAGTAAACATTCCAAAAGTAAAAAATTTAATTTTTTTGACCGTAAGTGTCTGATTTACTTGATTTTTATTTTTGGTTAACCCGAAAAAAAGGGCTTATAATTTAAGCCCCCGGAGTAATTCGTCGATTTTCATTCGTTTTTTTCCTTCAAGTTGAAGCTCAAGTATTTCCAGGCTTCCTGTTCCGCATTGGAACCTCAAGTAACTTTTCCCATCGCTTTCCCAATCTCCAATCGGCTTTCCATTAAGAGTTGACCCCAGCACTTTGGTTTTGAAGATTTTGCAGGTTTTGTCCTGAAACTCCGTCCAAGCTGCCGGATAGGGAGAAAGTCCACGGACTAAGTTGTGAATGGATTGGGCTGACTGATTCCAGTCTATTTTGCCCGTTTCCTTGAAGATTTTTGGCGCGTGATGGAGGGCTTTGGATTCGTCTTGAGAAAGTGGGTGAACTTCATTTTTGGAAATTGCTTCGACCGTTTTAAGTACAAGTTCAGAACCAATAGCCATCAGTTTTTCATACAAAGAACCCAGATCATCTTGTGGCAAGATTTCCACTTTTTCCTGGAAAATGATGCTGCCGGTATCGATCTCATGTTTGAGAAAAAAGGTAGTCACTCCGGTTTCAGTTTCCCCGTTGATGATCGCCCAATTGATCGGGGCCGCACCACGGTAATTGGGAAGGAGGGAAGCGTGCAGATTAAAAGTACCCAAAGGAGGCATATTCCATACTGATTCGGGAAGCATCCGGAAAGCCACTACGATTTGAAGGTCAGCTTTCAAGTCCCTTAATTCCTGTTGGAATTCCGGGTTTTTGAGATTGGTCGGTTGGAGGATGTGAAGCCCCAGTCGCTCGGCAGCTTCCTTTACCGGAGAACCCACCAATTTTTGTCCTCGGCCTTGAGGTTTGTCGGGGGCAGTGATAACTCCGACTACATTCCAGCCGGCTTCGACCAGTTTTTCCAGGGCAGGCACGGCGAATTCGGGAGTGCCCATGTACACTATTCTTAGGGATCTACCCGCTATTACTTCGTTATTCGACATTCGGTGTTCTTTATTCGATATTTAAAATTTGAGATTTGAATCCACATCTTTCAAATCTAGGATATATAATTAATTGGATATCAAGTGTTTATTAGGTGTATTTTATTCTAATTTTTAATCAATTTCCTCATAATAATAGGAGTAATCAATTCCTTTCATAAACAGCTCTCGGCTGTCAATCTGATCGGTCAGGGCGTTTTCAAGCAGATTTTTTAATGGGCTGGAATCGACAGGACTTAGTACCATGGCGCTTATGTAGTCTGTTTTTCCGATTTTACTCCAGTCTACACATTTTTTCAGACGATTTTTCAAAATCAAATCCAGCCAAATGCGTGCGCTTCTGCCGTTGCCTTCCATGAAAGGATGGGCTACATTCATTTCTACATATTTGTCTGTGATTTCATCAAAGGTACGCTCCGGCATTTCATCTGTTTATAATTTGATTTTTAATGGTCAGATGGAATGCCCAGGATAGTCATTCCACTGTTTGAGAAGCATTTTCTCTTGGGCATTTCATCTATTCGCTTCAAAGTGGCCTCCAGAAACTGCACCAAGGCAAATTGAAATCCGCCTTTGGAGATATTCTTTTGCCTGATTTGTCCTGCAAAATCATATAATCCTCCAAACAGATAGGCATGGATTTGCTGCAGAACCTTCGTAGTACCTACTTCGATGCCATTGATGAATGAACTTCCAAAAAGAGCATAGGCTTTTGTTTTGCTTTTGCCGTCGATGGTCTCCTCGCTGTAGGTGAACCATTCGATAAAACGATTGGCTTTTGTTCCCGGGAAAGTTTTTCCTAAAGCTATAATGCCTTCGTAGTCAAGCATATCGGAAAGTCGCTTTTTTCCATCAGGTGCTAGTACTTTCAACTGGGTAGTATCACTAACCACTTGACTTCCTCCCTTCTTGAGCTTTGCTTTGAGGTATTTCCAGTAGTTACGGGTTTTGCTGTAATCGTCCTGATTGGTCAGTACCGCAATGATATCCAACACTGAAAACCACCATTTGGCATTCGTTTCATCCCAAAGGGCACGCACTTCCCGGTCGTCAAAAAATCGGATGGATATTTTTTGAGGATGTTTCATGGGGAATTTCGGTGGTTCAGAAATTCGGGTTTAAAATCAATTATAAATCAAATATTTATCTCTCCTTTTTTTATACTCCTCATGGCCAGCCTTCCAGCTTTCCCGGATTTCGGCTTCGCTTTTTCCTGCCAGAATCTGCTTTTTCAGTTCATCTGTACCAGCCAGGGTGTTGAAGAAGTTGTTGAAAAACTTCTCCTTCATTCCTGATTTCTGATAGGCATCCAAGATATACTTGAGGGTGAAGTGATGATTCAAGGATTCACCACGAAGGTCCACTCCGTAGCAAAGTTTGTCCTGATGTGGAGGGGTTTTGGACATGCCATCGATACTGACAGGAGTGAAGGTGAAGGTTCCGAATTTGGGATCCGGGTAGCCGTACATTTGAAATGGCTCGTAAGTTCCCCGTCCCAAAGACATCACCGTGCCCTCAAAAAAGCAGGTGCTTGGATAAAGCTTGATGGCCAGGTCGCTCGGCAAATTTGGTGAAGGCTTCACCGGAAGGCTGTAGGCTTGAGTATGGGTCCAATTGGCAACCGGAATCACTTCCAAGTCCATGGTCAATCCACCTTTGAGCCATTTTTCTCCATTGATCATTTGGGCCAATTCTCCCACGGTCAATCCGTGAACGATCGGAATATTGTGCATACCCACGAATGACTCAAAACCTGGCTTCAGCATCGGACCATCGATGTAGTCTCCATTGGGATTGGGTCGGTCAAAGATGATGACCTTTTTGCCTTGCTCGGCACAGGCTTCCATGACATAGTGCATGGTGCTGATGTAGGTGAAAAAGCGGGTTCCTACGTCTTGGAGATCGAAAATCACCACATCCAAGTCTTTAATCTGATCGGCTGAAGGCTTTTTGTTATTTCCGTAAAGGGAAATAATCGGCAGACCTGTTTTTTGATCTACGCTGTTGTCTACTTTTTCCCCGGCATCAGCCGTGCCTCGGAAGCCATGTTCAGGCACAAAAACCTTTTTCACCTGCACTCCACTTTCCAAGAGGAAATCCACCACGTGCTTGTTGTTGGATTGAGGAAGAATGGAGGTTTGATTTCCGACTAACCCCACCTTTTTACCCTCAAGAAGCGGAAGATAAAGTTGGGATTGCTCAGCTCCTACGAGTACTTGCTGGGCAAAGGTAGTTTGGGTAAAAAGGGCTAGAGTAAAAAAGGCCAAAAAACCGATCAGAAGTGAATTTTTCGCTTGCTTCATGCTATTTTGCGGGGAGTTGTGATAAACAAATTTAACCGAGTCCCTTGAACCTTTCCTATTTCATTGCCAAAAGAATCAGTTTTAAGCAAGCCGGAGGTTTTTCGGGTACGATTCATCGGATTGCCGTCGGGAGTCTGGCAGTGGGGCTGGGAGTGGCGATTTTGGCGATTATGGTCTTGGGAGGATTTCAAAAGACCGTTTCAAATCGGGTTTACGGGTTTACAGGACACTTTCAGGTCCAAAAGTTCCAGATGAGCAATGCCTTCGAGGAACTTCCTTTTTCCCTGAATTCTGATTTTTACAAAAACTACTCCAAACTTCCTTTCATCACCAAAGTGCAATCTTTTGCGCACAAGGCGGCCCTACTCAAAGGTGATGAAGAGGTGGAGGGCGTACTGATGAAGGGGATTGGTCAAGATTTTGATTCCCTTGAATTTGCCAAATACTTGGTGGAAGGACGGATGATTCATGTTCCGGATTCAGGAGTCAGCAATGAGGTAATGCTCAGCCGCCTGATTGCCAACAAACTTTTGCTCAATGTGGGGGATAAAGTGACCATGTACTTTGTACAGGAGCCTCCCCGATTTCGAAGAGTGGAAGTGGTCGGGATTTTTGAGACCTATTTGGAGAATTTTGATGAAAAGATTGTAATCGGAGAATTGCAAACGATCCGCAATCTTAACGGCTGGAGCAGAGATCAGATAGGGGGGGTGGAGGTTTTTGTTGATCGACCGGAAAACTCGGACGACTATTTCGATCGAATTGACCAAACGCTTGATTTTGACCTCCGCCTGATTGACAGTCGCGAAAAGTTTCTGGAGATTTTTGACTGGTTAAGGCTTTTGGATACCAATGTAATTGTCTTTATTTCGCTCATTGGTTTTGTGGCTATATTCAATATGGGGGCCATTCTCTTTATCCTGATCATGGAGCGAACCCAAATGATCGGATTGTTGAAAGCCTTAGGGGCAAGGGATTCACAGATCCGGAGAATTTTCTTTTGGAATGGAGTGAAAATTCTTGGAAGGGGGCTACTGATCGGTAATGCCTTTGGACTCGGGATTGGATTTCTTCAGGATCAATTTCGGATCGTTCCGCTTGATCCGATCAGTTATTACATGGCCTATGTGCCGATTGATTGGAACTGGCCGGTTTTTATTCTGCTCAATCTGGGGATTTCCATCTTGACGGCTTTGGTTCTTTGGATTCCCGTATTGGTGATATCCAAAGTCGATCCGATCAAATCGATCCGCTTTGATTGAGTCGATAGGGTGAAAAAACACTTTTTATTTTCATCCATATCACTCCCAAAACAGCCTCTTTGAAGATTTTTGGGCTCATCTTGGATTGACCGCGGGTTCGGTCAGTAAAAATAATCGGCACCTCAATCAGTTTGAATCCCAACTTCCAAGCCGTGAACTTCATCTCAATTTGGAAAGCATAGCCGATAAATTTGATTTCATCCAATCGGATGCCTTCCAATACACTCCGGTGATAGCATTTGAATCCTGCAGTGGCGTCCTTTACAGGCAATCCGGTAATAAATTTCACATAGACACTGGCAAAATAAGACATCAATACTCTTCCGATCGGCCAGTTGACCACATTCACACCGGTGATGTATCGGGATCCAATGGCGAGATCGTAAGTTCTGTCTTTGACCGAATTGTATAGACGGATTAGATCTTTAGGATCATGCGAAAAATCGCAATCCATCTCAAAAATAAAGTCATAGTCCCGGTCCAGAGCCCACTTAAATCCAGCAATATATGCGGTACCAAGGCCCAATTTTCCTTGCCTTTCCAGCAGGTGCAATCGATCAGAAAATTCGGTTTGGAGAGATTTGACTACGGCTGCGGTACCGTCGGGAGACCCGTCATCAATAATTAATAGTTGGAAGTTGCCTTCCAGATTCATCACCATGTGGACCATGTCGCTGATATTTTCCAGCTCATTGTAGGTGGGGATGATGACGAGTTT
Source organism: Algoriphagus aquaeductus (assembly GCF_003253485.1). Classification (GTDB taxonomy): domain Bacteria; phylum Bacteroidota; class Bacteroidia; order Cytophagales; family Cyclobacteriaceae; genus Algoriphagus; species Algoriphagus aquaeductus. The sequence continues at coordinate 60,599 of NZ_QKTX01000010.1, forward strand.
GCGATGGGTCATAGTGCTTTCAATGTTCAAAAGTAAGATTTCAGAGGGATTTTTGAAGAATGGTGGGAGTGAAAAAAGCTTAAGTCCTAGTTTTGCGCAAAATTTAATACCCATGCCACAGCACATTGCCATAGTCAGTTACTTCTCCACGGGAGCTTATGATACCAATACAATCGATGAGGATAAACTTTTGTCGGAAATCCTGACCGAGTTGGGAATATCCCACGAAATACAGGCTTGGTCAGACCCCCAAGTGGATTGGAGCCAGTTTTCACATCTTCTAGTCAAATCGCCTTGGGATTATTTTGATTACTATGCTGAGTTTTTGATTTGGATAGATAAAATTGAGGCTTTAGGAATTCCGGTATTGAATGATCTAAAAACCATCCGGTGGAACTCCAGTAAGGAATATCTTCTCGAAATAGAGGCCAAAGGATTCCCGACGATTGCCGGAATGATCCTGAAAAAAGGCAACAAACCAAGTTTGGCTGAAATCCAGGAAAAGGTAAAGTCGGATACCCTAGTGATAAAACCATTGGTCAGCGGTGGAGCAAAAAACACCTTGAAAATTCCTGTAAAGGAATGGGCCGATTATGAAGAAAAAGTAGCTCAACTCGTGAAGGAGGAAGATTTTCTCGCCCAGCCCTTCGTTCCCGAAGTCGCTGAAGTTGGGGAGTATTCCCTGATATTCTTCAACCAACAATTTTCACATGCGGTGTTGAAGACTCCTGCAAAATCAGATTTCAGGGTTCAGCATTATTTTGGGGGTACTATCCAAGAAATTCATCCAGAGGCCCACCTGTTGGAATCTTGCCAAAAACTGATCGATGCGTTTGGAAAAGGAACGCTGTACGGAAGGGTAGACGGAGTCCAGATTGACGGGGTATTTCACCTGATGGAGTTAGAATTGATCGAACCGTACTTGTTTTTGGGGCTTTCGGATCAGGCCATTCCTAATTATCGGGAGGCGTTGAAGAGGAGGTTGATGCTCTGATGTTTAGATTTATCCACTGTGAGTGCCCATTCAAGACATGCACTCACAGTTGTTTTTAAGGAATTTCTCAAATCACGAACATACTTCTTCCATCTTATTCTTCGCATAATCGCTTCCCTTTTTGGCAGCTTCCTGAATCAACTGACAGCCTTCCGGATTTCCCATTTTTGCCAGGCAGATGCCCTTTTTACCCAAGGCTTCGTAGTGATCAGGATTGTTTTTCAAGACAAATTCAAAATCCTCCAATGCCCAAGGAAGGTAACCGATTTTCATCATGGCGAAACCACGATTGTAGCGAGCCACCAAATTGTCAGGTTCTTTTTGGAGGTAGATATTAAAGGAAGCAGCTGCACCGTATATGTCTCCAAGGCTTGCTCTAGCCATGCCGGTATAATAATAAGTACCTGCAAAATCGGGATCCATTTTTTGGGCAACTTTTAAAAACTCCTCCGCTCTTTTCCAGTTTTTGATCATCAACTGAGATCTTCCAGCCAAATAGATGATTTCAAAATTCTCCGGATCTAGATTGGCAGCTCTAAGAATAGGAAGTTCTGCTTGTCTGTAGTATTCTTTTTCAAAAAGGATTTTACCTATTCCCGCATGAGCTTGAGCGTAGTTTTCATCTAGGATTAGAATTTTTTCATAGTCCTTGATCGCTGATTCGGTGTCTCCAAGTTCTTCAAAGCACCGTGCCCGGATATGAAGCATTTTGATTTCGCCTATATGAAAAAATTGTCTTCGATTGATGGCTGAGATTGCTTCTTCATACTTTTCTGACTCATATAGCGCCTCAATTTCTGCTGGGTCTGCGGAGCAAGAAAATATCAGAAAAATAGATGAAATAACCGTAAGTGTATGATTGAATCGTTTCATAACGAAATAAACAAAAATAAAATTTGATAAAGAATAGCATTGAAAAATTATTTCAAAAAAAATGCTGCGATCAAGCAGCATTTTTTTTGTTTAAAGAACTCCTTTGGTACTAGGGAGTTGATTGATATTTCGCGGATCCCGCATCACAGCCATCTTGATTGCTCGAGCTAGGCCTTTGAAGGTCGCCTCAATCTTGTGGTGCTCGTTATCTCCTTCTACTTTGATGTTGAGATTGCACTTGGCGGTGTCGGAGAAGGACTTGAAGAAATGGTAAAATAGCTCCGTAGGCATGTCTCCGACTTTTTCACGTATGTATTTAGCATCCCAAACGATCCATGGTCTTCCTCCGAAATCAATCGCCACCTGTGCCAAGGCATCGTCCATGGGTAGCATAAAGCCGTAGCGGTAAATGCCCTTTTTGTCTCCCAAGGCCTTCAAATAAGCTTCGCCTAAAGCCAAAGCGGTATCTTCAATCGTGTGATGCTCATCGATGTGGAGGTCGCCTTTTACCTTGATTTCCAGATCGGTGCTGCCATGCTTGCCCAATTGCTCCAGCATGTGGTCAAAGAAATGCAAGCCAGTGGAAATGTCGCATTTTCCGCTACCGTCCAGATTCAATTTGATGTAAATGTCCGTTTCGGAAGTGGTTCGCTTCACTTCGGCCTGTCGGTGAGGCATTTTGAGGAAATTGTAAATCTCGTCCCAATCTTTGGTAGACAAGGCTGCATCAGGATTGGGGTCTCCGATGAAAATGGCCTTAGATCCCAGATTTTTCGCCAATTGTACGTCGGTAAACCGATCTCCGATCACATAGGAATTGGCCAAATCGTAATCTTCGGAGAAATATTGGGTCAGCAGTCCGGTTCTTGGCTTTCGGGTAGGCGCATTTTCGTGCTCAAATGTCTTGTCCACGTGAATGGCCTTGAAAAAGACATTTTCCTGCTCGAGGGTTTTCAGCATTTTGTATTGTGCCGGCCAAAAGTCCTTCTCAGGAAAGGAATCCGTACCCAAGCCGTCCTGATTGGTGACCATGACCAATTCGTAGTCCGTTTCCTCAGCAATTTTGCGAAGGTTGGAGATGGCTTTGGGAAGAAATTCCAGTTTTTCCAGACTGTCTACCTGAAAGTCTGTCGGCGGTTCTTTGATGATCGTGCCGTCGCGATCTATGAAGAGAACTTTTTTCATTTACGATTTAAGAATTACGATTTACGAGCTGAAGTATAGATTTTGGCCTTTTTTGCTCGATTTATGATTTTCAAAATAGGTAGGATTTCAATTTTCCAATCTTTCAATTTTTCAATCTTCCAATTTACGAACACACCTTCCTCAACGCCTTCAACAGCGCTTCATTTTCCTCCCTCGTTCCCACCGTGATTCTCAGACAATCTGCACAAAGCAGCACCTTTGCGCGGTTTCTGACAATTACCTTTTCCTCAATCAAATCGTCATATACCTGATTGGCATTTGGTATTTGAACCAACAGGAAGTTGGCGTGGGAGGGATGAATCCTTTGGACAAATGGCAATTTTTCCAATTCACCTTTCAGAAATTCCCGTTCAGCTAAAATGTCCTGAATCATCCGGTCCACTTTTGCTTTGTCCTTGATCGCTGCCAAAACGGTTTCCTGAGTCAAGCCGGAAATATTGTAAGGAGGCTTGATCTTGTTCAAGATCCGAATCAGTTCCTCACTGGCAAAAGCCATCCCAAGTCGGAGGGAAGCCAAGCCCCAAGCCTTAGAAAAGGTCTGCATGACCAGCAAGTTGGGAAATCGATCCAGTTCATTGGTAAAGCTTGGTTCGTCGCTGAAATCGATGTAGGCTTCATCTACGACAACCAGCCCTTTGAAATTTTCCAAAAGGAAGAGAATGTCTTCCCGCTTGGCCTTATTGGCCGAAGGGTTATTCGGAGAGCAGATGAAGAGGATTTTGGAGTTGGCGTCTGCAGCAGCGAGGATTTGATCAGGCTGAAGTTGGAAATCCGGAGTCAAAGCGACTTTACGGATTTCGACATCATTGATATTGGCGCTCACTTCATACATCCCGTAGGTGGGAGGGAGAAGTATCACGTTATCCTTTCCCGGATTGCAAAAGGCGCGGTAAAGCAAATCGATGGCTTCGTCCGAACCATTGCCCAAGAAAATCTGACTGGGTCTAACTCCCTTGATCTGGGCAATTTCTTCCTTCAGCGCACTTTGATAAGGGTCAGGATAGCGGTTGAAATCCTGCTCGGTAATCGAACCGAACGGGTTTTCATTGGCATCCAAAAATACCCCTTCCTTACCGGTGTACTCGTCTCTAGCTGAAGTATAAGGTTGAAGTTTTGCGATATGTGGTCGCAAAAGCGAATTTAAGTCAAAGCTCATTTCATCTGTTTATAATTTGATTTTTAACGGTCAGATGGAATGCCCTGGATAATCATTCCCCTGTGTGAGACATTTTCTCATGGGCATTTCATTTTCTCTTTCAGGTAGTTGAGACGAATGGTGACGGCGTTTTTGTGCGCGTCCAGTTGCTCGTTGGCAGCCATGACTTCCACCACTGGCCCAAGGGTTTTGAGTCCTTCGGGAGTGATTTTTTGGTAAGTCATTTTCTTCAAAAAGCTATCCAATGACACGCCACTGTAATTGCGGGCATAGCCGTAAGTCGGCAGGGTGTGGTTAGTTCCTGAAGCATAGTCACCGGCTGATTCAGGAGTGAAGTTTCCGATGAATACCGAACCTGCATTGTAAATCGCTTCCACAGCTTCTTCTTCATTTTCTACTGCAATGATCAAGTGCTCCGGAGCGTAGTCGTTGATGAGTTCCAAAGCGGTTTTTTGATCCTCCATCACCACAGCGGTAGAGTTTTGAAGGGCTTTGAAAGCAATGTCCTTACGGGATAAGTCTTCCAATTGCACGTCGATTTCTTTCAAGACCTTTTTGGCAAACTTGTCCGAAGGAGTCACCAAAACGACCTGAGAATCCACGCCGTGCTCGGCCTGAGAAAGCAAATCTGACGCAACGAATGCCGGAACCGCAGTTTCATCTGCATACACCAAGACCTCTGAAGGACCGGCTGGCATATCGATCGCCACGCCGTATTTGGTGGCAAACTGCTTGGCTGCGGTCACGTATTGGTTTCCCGGGCCGAAAATCTTGTCCACCTGAGGCACACTTTCAGTTCCAAAGGTCAAAGCCGCCACGGCTTGTGCACCTCCAACCTTGACGATTTTGGTGATTCCCACCAAGTCGGCTGTATATAGAATTGCCGGGTGGATTTTTCCTTCCCGATTGGGAGGTGAGCAAAGGACAATTTCAGTGCAACCAGCAATTTTTGCCGGAACTCCGAGCATCAATACGGTGCTGAAAAGTGGCGCGGTACCTCCGGGAATATAAAGCCCAACTCGCTGGATCGGAACGCTTTTTCTTCGGCAAACTACACCGGGCATTACTTCTTCGATCAGTTCAGGCGAAGCTTGTGCCGCATGGAATCGCTCGATATTGGCTTTGGCGGTTTTGATCGCCTCTTTGAGTTCTTTGCTGATTTGGTCTTTGGCAGCTTTGATTTCCTCTGCGGTCGCCAAAAGACTATCCAAGCTTACATGATCGTATTCTTGGGCGAATTTTTTCAGGGCTTTGTCCCCGTTTTTCTCAACCTTTTCGAAGATCGGCTTGACGATTTTATTGATTTCCTTGGTTTTCTGCACCGGGCGAGCCAGTTGCTTTTTCCACTTTTCAGGACTTGGATTGACCAGGAGTTTCATGTTCTTGTATTTTTTTTGGGAGGTACGTTAATCAGGTAGATTGATTTTCTAATCGATTTTTATTGTCCGATGACCGAAGACCGATGACCGAAGAATCCCAATCTTGAGACTTTACTGATCTTCAATCCTGATTATTTTATTCAATAAAAGACCCGGGTTTTCTATTTTTCAGTGGTGTAACTTAACCTTTCACAACACCATTTTTTCGATAGGGACGACTAGGATTCCCTCTGCACCGGCGGCGCGGAGTTCCTCGATGTTTTCCCAGAATTGATCTTCGCTAAGGACGGAGTGAACAGATGACCAGCCTTCCTGTGCCAAAGGAAGAATCGTCGGACTGCGCATTCCGGGAATCAATTCGATGATTCTTGGGATAGATTTGTTGGGCACGTTCATCAGCACGTACTTATTGCTTTTGCCCGTTTGGACGGCATTGATGCGGAAGAGGAGTTTGTCCAAAATGGCTTTTTTCCAGTCGGCCAGGTTCTTGTTTCCGATCAAAACCGCTTCGGATTTGAAGACTTCTTCGACTTCTTTGAGGCCGTTCATCATCAGGGTTGAGCCTGAACTCACGATATCAAAGATGCCTTCAGCCAAACCGATGCTCGGAGCGATTTCGACCGAACCGCTGATTTCATGGATTTCTGCTTGGATTTTTTTTGACTGAAGGAAGTCACCAAGGATTTTAGGGTAGGAGGTGGCGATGCTTTTTCCCTGAAAATACTGTACTCCTGGATATTCTTGGCCTTTTGGAATGGCTAAGGAAAGTCGGCATTTGGAAAAGCCCAGTTTCTTGAGTGTGAGGACCTCTTTGTCTTTTTCGACCAGTTCGTTTTCGCCTACTATTCCCAAATCAGCCACGCCATCGGCTACATAGCCTGGGATATCGTCATCGCGAAGAAAAAGGAATTCAACCGGGAAATTGGTAGAAGTGGACTTGAGTTTGCCCGTTCCGTTGTAAAATTTGATGCCGCACTCTTTAATCAAACTGAGTGAGTCATCGGATAGTCTGCCGCTTTTCTGGACGGCAATGCGGATAATCTGTTCCATGGGGACAAGTTACGCTAGGAAAGTTTTGGATTGGATTAAATTTTGGTGAATGGCCGAATCCCTGTCATCAGCATCACCGGGTGGGTGTGTAAAAGTCTTCCTCTCAAGAGGAATGATGGAAATGATGCAACATGTGCGCATGCTGTGCAGTTGCTAAAAATTCAATATTTCTATTGGTGTTTTCCATTTTCGTTGGCAAAGATAGACTTGGAATAGAAACATCCAAATGGAGAGAGTGTTTTTTGTTTGAAGAAAAAGGCGGATGTGACTTTAATATTTGGGCGGGCACTCATATCGCCAACAATGGGAATTGTTTTTTTTGACTACTCCCAATAATGGATTACAAATCAGAGTTTTAATCCTGATATAGGCTGACTTTCGTTAAATCCCCCTACCCCCCTTAGCAAGGGGGAATTTGTTCAGTTTGCAAATCAAGTTTACTATTTAAAAGAGGTTTTATTCTTTAAATCAGGCCGACTCCCCCTTCTTAAGGGGGCAGGGGGATTTCAAATTAATTCAACCTTCCTTCTTAAAATCCATACTCACCGAATTGATGCAATAGCGTATGCCTCCCTGATCTTTTGGACCATCGGGAAAGCGGTGCCCCAAGTGCCCGCCACAGTTGGCGCAGAGGATTTCTTCGCGGATCATGAAATGGCTGTAATCCATCTGCACCTCGATGGCATCGGGACGAATAGGTTCGGTAAAGCTGGGCCAACCGCAACCGCTGTCATACTTTTTGGATGAGTGGAAAATCTCATTTCCACAGGCACGACATTCGTAGATTCCGGTGTCTTTGTTTAAATAGTATTGCCCGGTGAAGGGTCGTTCTGTTCCTTTCTCCCGCAATACATGATAAGAATGAGGATCTAAAATCTCCTGCCACTCCGTCTCGTCCTTCTGAACCGGATACACTTTCGGTTCCTTTTTTCCTTTATTTCGATCAACTATTCCCATTTCTACATCTTTATAACTGATTAACTCAATCCCGATTCGCTGCGCTCTCGGGATCTTTGCTTTGTTCTGATAACTTCAACTAATCCGTTTTAGTTGCCTGGCTTGAGCACCATTTTGTTTTCGGACTTCTCCTTAATGGTTTCCTCGTTCATCAGTTGAGGGCGGTATTTGCCTTTGGCGTAGAGCTCTTTTTGATCTGCGTAATGCTTGCTGAATCGGTTGCCGCTGTTGCCCGTAGGAAGTACGGATACGGAACCTTCCACATCGGCAAAGTCCATGATAATCCGCATGGCCGGTCCTGAGATGACTTTGTAGATTCCTTCTCCATTGAGCTTGAAAGCCAGTTTATTAACTGCTTCTTCGTTGGCCTCCACAGCGTCTGTTTTCACGTTAAAGATTTTATCCAAAGGCTTCTGTGCGCCAAGTGGGTGAGGATGCTCGATGGTCACGGCTTTTTCCCAATCCCAGTCTCTGGAACTGTCTCCAAACTGCTTGCTCAATTCCTCTAAACTGATTTTCAAGGCTTCTGAAATGATTTCAGCTCTGGATTCCAATACATCTGTAGCTCGATTGTCCCACCATCTGTTTTCTTCATGGGTGAGAAAATGCCTTGTGCTTCGGATCATCATAAAGGTTTGGAGATAAGCTTCGAAGCCCTCCTTTCCCAACTCATCTTCCATGGCTAATCGGAGCGTGTGATAAAGCCATTTGTAATAAAGTGTCGGAGCAGAAAGTTTCAAGGCATGATTTCCCTCCCAAATTGCCAAGTCATCCAAAATCTGAGCATTGTCTTCAAACTGGCGACGATCAATCTGTGAGATCATAAACTTGGCATTTGCCACCGAAACCTCATTGATGGTTTCCAATTGGAGGGATTGGATGGATTCCAGATCCCAATCTTCCCGAGAAGTGATGGTTTTGGCGATTCGGTTCCAGCGCTCTCCGGGATAGTAATAGCCAGGGAAGAAAATTCCACTTCGGGTTGTGTCCGGTTGATTATTCGCTGAGGCAACGAAACCTGATGGAGGATTGATGCTTTGCGGATTTTCGGTGAAGGGATACCAACTTTTTGGCTGTGATTCTAGATCCGAACCGTCTGCAAAGATCTTGGAATGCACTTTTTCGGCACGGATTGGAAGCTTGGCAGCTGCCCACCAGGCGATATTTCCGGCTTTGTCCCCATACATGATATTCAATCCGGGTGCGTGAATCAATGCTGCCGCATCCGCTACCTGCTGCATGGTTTCCGCATGATTGATCTGGTATAAAGCTTCCAGTGCTTTGGTGGGTTCGAGGATGTACACCCACCAGGAGGAAACTGGATTTTGAGTCAAAGCAGCGATTTCCTTCACGACCGGATTCATAATCGGACCGTGTACGGTTTCCCTGACTTCAAATTCCACCGGATCTTTTCCTTTCACGTGGATGGTTTCCTTTCTGGAAGTAATCGGGAAAGCTTGTTCACCGATGAGAATTTCATTGGGATTGGAGGGATTGAGTTTTTCTTCGAAAAAGTCCTGATCATCGTTTTCAAACATGGTCAAGCCCACGCTGTGATGACGGCTATGTCCCACGAGTCCAAAAGGAACTCCTGCGAGATGATTTCCATAAAAGCTGAAACCCGGATACTCCACATGTGCCTCAAACCAAACCGAAGGAGAGGCAAAGCCAATGTGTGTATCGTTATTGAAAAGTACCTGACCCGATTTGGTACGGCTTCCGGAGATCACCCAGGCATTGGAACCCTCCAAAAGGGGAACAGGAAGTTTTTCCAAAAGAGCTGTCAGCTCGGAAGTCACCAGAAGGTTTTCCGTTTTCAGAGAATCAGGATAATGATTGGGGATGAAATGGTGCTCCGGAAGGGTCTGAACCGAAAGGGAAGCCAAGTAATCCGGACCCAGTTCGCGGGCCATTTTGGTGACCAAAGGATCGGTTTTCAATCCCATGGCAAAGGTGAATGACATGTAGCCGATGATGGAATGCATGTCTTCAAGGGTGTAGGGCCTTGGTTTTTCTCCCAGAAGAAGGTATTCGACAGGCAATTGGCCATTCTCGATAAACTGATTCACTCCGGTTACATAGGCGTCCGCAGCTCTTTTCCAAGGGGTATCGCCTTGAGCCAAAAAGGCAGCGTTACTTTCTTTGGCGTGTTTGGGAATTCCCAACGTATGAAAAAACTGATCGATCTCCAGAAGGTCTGGTCCGAGAAACTCAGCCAAAGTCCCTGAACCAACACGACGCATCATTTCCAGCTGAAACAGTCGTTCTTTGGCGTGGATGTAGCCCAAGGCTTGATAGGCATCCGCTTCGCTTTGAGCGTAGATATGGGGTACTCCAAACTTGTCAAAATAGACTTCCACTTCATTTCCCAAGCCACTGAGCTGGAGCTCGCCTTTGTAGCTGGGAGTTTGCCAAAGGATAAATCCAAGGACTCCCAATACCAGGATCAAAAGAAGTGCGCCAAGAATACTCGCCAGTTTTTTCATTTGGGTTCAATTTTCGGAAAGTTAAGCGAATCCTAGGATTTGGGAAAAGAAGGTTTTTGGAAAAGGGAAAATCAATTTCAGATCGAGAAGTACGGGTTTTTCATTCTCATCTGTTGATTTTGAAATAAAAAATGATGGCGCCTAAGCCATAACATAAAATGTCCCAAAAATCTCGAATGTATTGATCTGAGTACCAGGGTAGAAAGCCTTCGAATACTACAGAAACATACAGAAAGGCCACGAAAATGTGCTCCTTTTTGAATAGGAAATTTTCTTTCAGCGGATGAATCCAACGGTAAATCTGCAGAGTTATGCCAAGAATGACCGGCATAGCTAAAAGATCATCCAAGTAGGCATGAACAAAGGGAACAAAGATTCCAAAGCCTTTTTCTAGCACTTGATTCCCAGCAAATAGGAGTACCGGGATGAAGAAATATGGGTTTTTGAATACGCTCATGCAGGGAAATCAACCCTCCAAGGGTTTTAGAACCCTTGGAGGGTTCCGTTTTTTAAAGATGCTCATCCCGGAAAAGCCGCCACGAGCCACAGGATAAAACTGATGATTGCCATAAAGATGGTGTAGAAAAAATTGCCGGTCTTTTTTAAATATACCAGCCAGCTAGGATCCGAGGCTTTGATGTAAAACATCCAGTTTTCCTCTCTATCCTGAATGTGAGATTCCATCCTTTTGATGTTTTCCTTTTCTTTGAGACTGAGTTCATTTCCGCAATGCTCGCAAACATCCTGGAGATCCTGGGTCCATTTAGACCATTTTCCGCAGTTTGGACACTTTTTTTCTCCCATGTGTCAATTATAAGGATTCTTCGATAGCTTGGAGAATGACTGCGCAGGCTTCTCTGATTTCCTCTTCGGTGATCACCAAAGGCGGTGCAATCCGCATCGAGTCGTCGCAAAACAAAAACCAGTCAGTAATCACACCCAATTCAATCGCCCGATCGATGATTTTTTTCAAGACCTCAAACGACTCAAACTCCACCGCCATCATCAGTCCTTTGTTTCGGATTGCTTTGATTTTGGGGTGAACCAAGAGAGATTTAAATAGGTCGGCTTTGGTTTCAACTTGTGAAATAAGGTTTTCTTCTTGCAAAACCTGAACCGTAGCCGAAGAAGCGGCTGCCGAAACTGGATGGCCTCCAAAGGTTGTGATGTGACCCAAAAGCGGATTGTTTTTAAACGCTCCCATCACTTCCCGATTGGCGATAAATGCCCCGATGGGCATTCCTCCGCCCATTCCTTTGGCACAGACCAGGATGTCGGGTACGATTTCAAAATGCTCAAAAGCCCACATTTTCCCGGTTCGCCCAAATCCCGCCTGAATCTCGTCCAGGATCAAGAGCGTTCCTGTTTCGTCACATTTTTTTCGCAAGGCCTGAAAATATTCCCGGCACGCCACTCGGATTCCGGCTTCTCCCTGAATGGTTTCGATGATGACTGCCGCGGTTTGATCGGTGATTCTTTCTAAGTCAGAAAAGCTTCCATAGAAAATATGGGAAATTCCGGGAAGCAAGGGTCGGTAAGCTCTTTTGAAAATCTCATTTCCTCCAACACTCAGCGAACCGTGGCTGCTGCCGTGATAGGCATTCACACAGGAGATTAGTTCACGTCGGTTGGTGTATCGCTTGGCCAGCTTGAGGGCGCCTTCGACAGCTTCCGAACCGCTATTGACCAGATAGACATTGTCCAATTGGGAGGGGAGGGTATCGGTGAGTGCCTTGGCCAAAAGGGTCTGAGGAGTCTGTACATATTCCCCATACACCATCAGGTGGAGGTATTTGTCAAGCTGGTTCTGAATCGCATTCAAAACTTTTGGATGGCGATGCCCAACGTTACTCACGCCGATCCCGGAAATCAGATCGATATACTTTTCTCCATTTGGGCCAAAAAGGTAGATTCCTTCGGCCTTTTCCACCTCGATCATCAAGGGAAAATCCGTGGTTTGAGCCAAATGAGCCAGAAAAAGCTGTCGGTTATTCATTTATTTAACTCTCGGTCAAAAACTGGAAAAACGGAAGAAAATGCCCAAAGGCAGCTTTTTGCCCTGTTTTTCCTGAAGATACAATTCTCCATGCTCGGCATTTTTCACCGATCCAAAATTGGATTGGATCAGGTTGGCCGCGATGATGGAGGAGAAGCTCAGCGAATACATGTTGAGCAATAGGAGGTGATTTTTTGGGTCGAGGATTTCCTTGCAGGTTTTGAGCATGTCATTGATTTGCTCTTCGAGGATCCATTTTTCTCCTTCAGGACCACGTCCGTAGGCTGGAGGATCGAGAATGATCGCTTGGTAACTATTTCCCCTTCGGGCTTCCCGCTTAATAAACTTCATCGCATCATCCACAATCCAACGAATGCCGTCCAGATGGGATGATTCCATGTTATGCTTGGTCCAAGTCACTACTTGTTTAACGGAGTCTAAGTGAGAAACTTCCGCTCCGGCCGCTCGGGCGGCAATACTTGCTGCCCCGGTGTAGCCAAAAAGGTTCAGAACCTTGGGTGTAGTACCGGGATATGCTTTCAGTTTTCGATACAAATAATCCCAATTGACTGCCTGCTCGGGGAAAAGTCCGATGTGTTTGAAGGAAGTTTGAGCCAAATTGAGGGTCATATTCAATCCCTCGGCATTTTCATAGCCGATCTGCCAGTTGTGCGGCATGGACTTGAGCTGTTGCCATTGCCCTTTTTCGGGATTGTTTTTTTCCTTGGCGAAGTGCGCATGGGCGAGTTTTCGCCACTCTGAATCGGGAAGGCTTTTGTCCCAGATGGCTTGAGGCTCAGGTCGGCTGAGGATAAACTTGCCGAAGCGCTCCAGTTTTTCAAATCCCCCGGTATCGATCAGTTCGTAATCACTCCAGGGTCCGGGACAAAGGGATAAGATGGTTTCGTTCATTGGGGCAAAAATAGGCAATTCCATTGGGTTGACTCTAGGGTTTAACGATGGAAAGTATTTTCGTTTTTGACCACTTTGCATCAGATTTTTAACCATTAAGAAATTAAGGGAATTAAGAATCTGATTTTTTATGACTTCCTCAATTTTCTTCTATGATTATCTGCTTCTTTGCCAGCAATTCAAAAAGGCTTCGACTTCGCTCGGCCACCGCGCTTGAAACTTGAAAGATGGAGGGTAGGAAAATGCGGCGGAGCCGCATTTTCCTACCCTCCATCTAAATGAAAACGCTTGGACACCGAGCGAAGTGGAGGTGGACTTTAGATTATTTCGCTATTGGTATAATTCTGTATATCCTTAATTTTCTTAATTCTCTCAATGGTTCAAAAGTATACTGATATTGAAATGCAATTAGTTATGGTGAAATTTTAAATCACTCCCAAGTTTTTCAAGACCGCTTCGCTATAGTCCCAAAGTGCTGCGGAAAGCTTTTGATTTCTTGCCAGAGGACTTGGAGTCTTTGGTTTTTTCTTGATGTAATAGCCTCCATTTCGGAGTTGACTTTTGGGTGTGGTGGCTAGGAAGATGGTGGTTTGTGCACCGGCTTTTGGGCTGATGAAAATGAGCTTGCTCACCTCAATAATCAGCTTGGCCCAGAGAGAAGTTTCCGATCCAAAAGCCGTCTTCACCGCACCCGGATGCAGGGCGTAAGTACTTATGCCTTTGCTTTCAAATCTATTTTTCAATTCGTTGGAAAACAGGATATTATAAAGTTTACCTTTTCCATAGGCTGTTCCCGTATTTGCACTCTTCAATAGACCAAAATCTTTACTTGGATCAGTGGCGATTTGATGGGCGATGGAGCTGACATGGATGATTTTTGCTTCTCCACGGATTAGGGCAGGCATCAGTTCCCTTGTTAGAAGAAAAGGCCCGAGATGGTTGGTGGCAAATGTTAAATCAAGCCCTTCGGAAGTCTTTTTCCCTGCAGGAAACATGCCCCCGGCATTGTTGATGAGCAGGTGTATTTCTTTGCATTGCTCAAGAATCTGGATCGCTCCTTTTTTGACCTCGGCCATGATGCTCAGGTCCATTGGGATCAGCACGATTTTTTCCTTTTGGAACAGGTGCTGAATCATTTTCTCGGCTTTCTTGATATTTCTGACGGGCAAAAATACCCGATCAGCAATCGGCATTAAGGCTTTGAGCGTTTCCCATCCGATTCCGGAAGTGCTTCCGGTAAGTACTAAATTCATATCTAAGTAGGTTTGTAATTAAGACAAAAAATCAAGTAGCTTGGTTTTCAAGACAATGAAAATCACTCTTTATGTAGCCCAAAGCATTGGTTTAATTTTTTGTACTTTTGTGATATTCTGTTGCAAAAAATTGAATTTTCCAGCGGTTTTTCACTCTGAAACTGATCTTTTTTGACCGTATGTCAAAGAAATTTATCGATATCGAAAAGGCCATCGCAGCCAAAAATCCCAAGCTTCTGAAATGGATGCCGGGTTTTTTGTTGAAGTATATCAAGCGGGTGACTCATGAGGCGTGGCTCAACGAGGTGTTGGAAAAGCATCTGGAAAAGAAAGGTTTGGCATTTGCGGATGCCCTGATCGAGGAATTCGAGGTAGAGGTGTTACTTCATGGTGCTGAAAACATTCCTAAAGAAGGAGGGATCATTTTGGCTTCCAATCATCCTTTGGGCGGTATGGATGGGATTGCTTTTATTCATGCTGTAGGAAAAATTCGGCCTGATATCCGATTTTTGGTCAATGACCTGCTCACCACTTTCAATAATTTTGAACCCATTTTTGTCCCGGTCAATAAGCACGGGAAAAACTCCAAGGAAGCCAACCAAAAAATCGAGGAAGCCTATTCCAATGGTCATGCTGTGCTGATTTTTCCAGCAGGTTTGGTTTCCCGAAAGCAAAATGGGATCGTTCGTGACTTGGAGTGGAAAAAAAGTTTCGTCACCAAAGCGAGAAATTACCGATTGGATGTCCTGCCTTGCCATATGGGAGGTAGGAATTCTGAGTTTTTTTATAATCTTGCCATGTGGCGAAAAAAATTGGGAGTGAAAGCGAACGTGGAAATGTTCTGGCTGGTGGATGAAATGTACCGGCAGCGAGGCAAACGGATCGATATTCGAATCGGAAAGCCGATTCCCCATACCCAATTTGATCACCCGAAAAATGACTCCACTTGGGCAGAAAAAATCAAACAAGAGGTCTATAACCTGGTACCCCATGCATAAACTTGAACCAATCATACCCCCTGTTTCCCGAGATTTGCTTAAAAAAGAACTCAGTCCGGAGCGCTTTTTACGCTATGCCAATAACGGGAACAATCAGGTGTATTTGGTCAATCATCACAACGCCCCCAATGTGGTTCGGGAAATCGGTCGATTGCGGGAGATTACTTTCCGTGCAGCGGGTGGAGGTACAGGCCTTTCGATGGATTTGGATGAGTTTGATACCTGCGAGACCTGTTACGATCAGCTGATTACCTGGAATGAAGAGGATCAGGAAATTGTAGCGGGTTATCGGGTGATTCTATGCAAAAAGGCATTGGACGAGGAGGGATTTCCTCATTTATCTACCACTCATTTGTTTGATTTTTCTGAACGGTTTATCCGAGATTATATTCCCTACACCCTGGAGCTTGGTCGTTCTTTTGTTCAACCCCAATACCAGCCTAGCCTGGATAACAGAAAGGGGATTTTCAGTCTGGACAATCTTTGGGATGGATTGGGAGCGGTCGTTTTGCTCAATCCTGATGTTAAGTATCTCTTTGGGAAAGTGACCATGTATCCCCATTTCAATCGAGAGGGGAGAGATCTGTTGCTCTTTTTTATGAATCATTATTTCCCTGATCATGAGGGCCTTGTCAAGCCTAAAGATAAGCTAAGGTTAAGCTATGAAACAGATATTTTGAATCAGGAAAATCCCTTTGAAAATCTGGATTACAAGGAAGGATACAAAGTGCTCAATGGAAAGATCCGGGCGCTGGGAGAAAATATTCCTCCCCTGATCAATACCTATATGAACCTTTCCCCGACCATGCGGACTTTTGGAACGGCCCTCAATGACGAGTTTGGGGAAGTTGAGGAGACGGGGATTATGATCACCCTCTCGGATATATATGAGAGTAAAAAACACCGCCATATGGATACTTTTGAGCGGGATAGTGTGTATGGAAGCAGAGAATAGGCAGCTGAAAACCCTGGTAGTAGGTGCGACTGAAAACCCCTCCCGATATGCCTACTTGGCAGCCAAGATGCTGCATGAGCATGGGGTAGAATTTGTGCCGATCGGGATCAAAAAAGGGCAGCTGTTTGGGAAAGAAATAGTAGACCTTAGCGAAAAACCTAAGCTCGAAGGAGTCCATACGATTACCCTGTATATCGGTCCGGCTCATCAGGCAGAATGGATAGAATATTTAATCAGCCTGAAGCCTCAGCGCATAATTTTCAATCCGGGTACAGAGAATCCCGAATTTTTCAAGAAAGCAAAGGCGGCCAATATCGAGGTGCTTCCTGCCTGTACCTTGGTCATGCTTAGTACATGTCAATATTGAGCGTCCTTTTTCAGAAACCTGTCCATGTAAATAATATGGGGAAAGGAAATCAATGAAATCAGGATGAAAAAAAGCAAAAATACCTCTTGTTCCTTCATAAAATTGATACCATAAATCAGGATTCCGCTGATACCCAGCAAACTAATCAAGGTAAATGGAATGAGTTGGAGACTGAATTTTTTCCATCCCTGATACTTTGGAAATCGGCTTAGGAAAGCATATTCTTTCAACATACTTGGAGTGGCATGCCAAAATCCGAAGTAAACCACAAATCCGACAAACAAAGGACTGATAAACAACAGACTTCCAAGGAGAACCACTTCCAGTACGTGTATTCTGCTGAAATGGATTTTCAGCACCGCTTGGTTCAATAGCGTAAAAAATCCCAAGAAGATCACCGTTATTAATCTACTCTCAAAGCCAATTTCCAATTGAACTAGGGGGGCTAGGATGTATTGGGTTAATTCAAAATCTCCAAGTAGAATCGCGGCTAGAAAGAATGCACCGCGACTGATAAAAAGTAGTGAGTCCCAAGGCCTAACTTGGAGTTGATCTAAAAAATGAGATTGTCCGAAATGGTAGGCAGACATTCCCAAAAATGCGATTAATGCGATAATTGGAGTCAAAAACCAGAGTAGGCAATACAATCCGATCAGCACAAGATAACTAAGCAAAAATCTGAAAAAACCGGAACGGGTTGGGTTGGGATTATGAATAAGGTGGTCAATCGCTCCGTGAGGAATTCCTACTGAAAGCATTACAATCCCAGCAAATAGCAATTGGTAAAAGAGAGAGAGACTGGATGGAATTAAAAATGCCAAACAAACTCCCATGCCGATGGCTTTTAGCCCCTGTTCAATATTTTTCATAGTGCAGCAGGCTCTTGATAAAAATCGGAAACTTAAGTCGGGATAAGAGTTGAACTTCTTCTGAAAGCGTGGTTTTTTCTCCCAGGAAATTTAAAACTTCATCTCCTGAAGAAGTTTGAAAAAGGTTCAAAAACACCTGTTCCAGTTTATCCGGCCACTTATGAGCGATCGTCAACAGGATATTGTCATAAAAATCAAATCGATTGGATTTGGTGATTTTTTTGGGGTTGGATTTATTGATTTCCAGGTTACGGACCAGGGTCTGACAATTTTCCTGAATGGTGGCAAATCCATATCCTGTCGAGGGTTTGATCCATCCTGCGGCTGTACCAATGGGTATAATTCGTGAAGAGGAAGTGCTTGGGCTTACTTGGGTAGTCATTGGAATTGAGCCTTTTTCCTCATAAGAAATCTCATATTCCTCCAGTCCTAGTTTTTGGGATAAATAGGTCTCCAATTCCTTTTGGAGTGAATCCCGGTCAACGGGTTCACTGGAGTAGGTGGTGAATTCTACCAGGGCATGGGTTGTTGAAAAAGGAAGAATATAGAAAAATTCAAATTTTTTGGAAATGGATTGGATGTCCATCAATGTGACTTCATGAGGATGAAAGACCTCCCTGTTGGTGGTGATTTTCCATCCCAAAAATACCTGTCGGAGGATGCTTTTGCTGTTGGTTTTCAAGCCAATGGAGTCAAAAACTCGGTTGGCGCTCATTTTTTTACCGGACTGCGTGACTACTTCAGCTTGGTCATTTTGAGGGAGGTAGTGGGTTACTTCATCTTTTAGAAAAGCTACCGAAGGATGTTTCCTTATTTGGTCGAGCAGAGAGGTGTAAAAGTCTTGTGAGGAGAGGTGGTAGTATTTCAGTTTGTCCAAAGATCTGGATAATTGAATGCCTGGGGACGAGATTGAAATGGAATTCCAACAGTGGGCTTTTCCAGCCGGATGGATTGCCAAAGGATTCTCACTCCAATAGCACCAGGTTTTATTGGGAATAGAGGTGCTTGGATCGATGAGCAGGATTTTGGACGATTGAAGCGAGCTGCCCAAAAGATAGCTCACAAGGCTCAACCCTGCACATCCAGCACCTGCAATGATGAAATCGTAGTGATCCATGGGGAAAAGTGGACGATCCGACTTCAGGATCGTCCATTGTTATTTGGGTTAGGCTACTGCTTTTTTCTTGTTGGATTCAGCCACCGCTACGGAATAGATGACCAAACCAAAACCGATTTTGTTGATGGCATCAGCAAGGTTGTAGAACAAGTCAATCGAGCTGACTTCGAAGGCTCCTGAGAGCAAGTTCCCCGGCAATACCATGTAGCCGATCGGATAGATAGACCATCCCAAAGTGATGAAGATTTTGAGCAGGAACATCGCATTGCCTAAAGCCGGGCTATTGGAATCTTTCGCAAGCTTGGCCACGTCTCCGGCAAATACTTCATAAACAATGTACAAGTAGCCCAGGGTAGAAATGATACCCCACATGATGTTGTTGTCCACACCTGATGTCTCACCGATGTAGCCTGTGACTAGCATGACCAGAGAGGCGACGATTAACTTAAACAAAGTTCCGCCTTTGGCACCGAAAGGTTTGGTGAGAAGGTAAAACTCCACACACATCAAGGGTACAGTCAAAGTCCAGTCTACATACCGGAAAGCTGTGGGACTGGCCCCGGTTTGCAGGTAGAAATCTCTCATGTAGTAATAGTGGACCGCTGCAATCCCTGTGATCAATCCGGATACGAGAAGAGACAACTTCCACTTTCCGTCTACCGAGCCTCTTTCGACAAAGAAGAATACGGACGATGCAAACATGGCCATGTAGCCAATAAAGAAGGTGATCGCGATGGGATCACTGTTGATGATGCGGTCCAGTCCTACCAGTTCCGCGCTTAGGGTAAAATTCATAGGGTTTTTTGGTTAATTGTTTGGATGAAATTTTAATCCTAAAAGAAAAACCAAATAAAAATTGTTTAACAAAAAATTTTCAAGATTAAACAAAATGGTATAACGTGTTGAAAATCAAAAATCAGTAGCGATTAAACTGATGTGACCTGTTGAAATTTTTTTTTCGTTAAACAAGAATTTCGGAATAAAATTTTGAATATATCGACCTGGTCCAAATCTCGCTGTATCTCTCAAATTCCAAAGATTTGATGGAGCGAAGATGCTGAAAACTCACTTTTTTTAGCTACCTTGCCAAATCTAATTTTGAAACAAAATCACCGTTTTAAGCCAATTTGAGGGCTTTTTTCCAAAAAATATGAGTGAAGAAAAAGCGAAGAACCCAGCGGAATATGGTGCTGGTAATATCCAGGTATTAGAAGGCCTGGAAGCGGTAAGAAAAAGACCTGCCATGTATATCGGCGATGTGGGAATAAAAGGTCTCCATCACCTCATCTGGGAAGTGGTCGACAACTCGGTCGACGAAGCCTTGGCTGGGCACTGTGATACCATTCACGTGACCGTACACGAAGACAATTCTGTGACAGTGGAGGATAATGGTCGGGGTATTCCCACCGATATGCACCCAAAAGAGAAAAAATCAGCCTTGGAAGTTGTGCTCACCGTGCTTCATGCCGGGGGGAAATTTGATAAAGACACCTACAAAGTTTCCGGTGGACTTCATGGTGTAGGGGTATCCTGTGTGAACGCACTGTCTACCGACCTTAAGGCAACCGTTCATCGAAATGGAGTCATCACCGAACAGGAATTTAAGATCGGTGTGCCTCAATATCCTGCCCGGGAAGTGGGAAAAACGGAGAAGCGTGGTACCATCATCCACTTCAAGCCGGACGCAAGTATTTTTACCGTTACTGAATTTAAGTATGAAACCATCGCAAATCGACTCCGGGAGATGGCGTACTTGAATGCAGGTATTCGAATCCACCTCAAAGACCTTAGGGAAATTGAGGAAGACGGAAATCCAAAATCCGATGAATTTTTCTCTGAAGGGGGACTCGTAGAGTTTGTTCAGTATTTGGACGAAACTCGTGAAAAAATCATTGAAGCACCGATCTACATCGAGTCTTTGAATCAGGATGTACCCGTGCAGGTAGCGATGAACTACAACAGCTCTTACACTGAAAACGTCGTTTCCTACGTCAATACGATCAATACCTACGAAGGCGGGTCTCACGTGACAGGCTTTAGAAGAGCGTTGACAAGAACCTTGAAAGCATATGCGGATAAATCGGGCATGCTCGAGAAACTCAAAATCGAAGTTTCCGGAGATGATTTTCGTGAAGGATTGACTGCAGTCATTTCGGTAAAGGTTCAGGAACCACAGTTTGAAGGTCAGACCAAAACCAAACTGGGCAATTCAGATGTGGTCGGAGCAGTGGACAGTGCGGTTTCTGAGGTATTGCAAAGCTGGCTCGAAGAGCATCCACGAGAAGCCAAAACCATCGTGGGAAAAGTGATTTTGGCTGCACAGGCCAGACATGCGGCCCGGAAAGCACGGGAGATGGTGCAGCGGAAAAACGTCCTTGGCGGCGGTGGCCTTCCCGGTAAACTTGCCGATTGCGCCAATTCAGATCCTACCGTGTGTGAGCTGTACCTCGTGGAAGGGGACTCTGCAGGGGGGTCTGCCAAGCAGGGTCGAGACAGGGATTTCCAGGCGATATTGCCATTAAAGGGGAAAATCCTCAACGTGGAGAAAGCCCACGAGCACAAAATCTACGACAACGACGAAATCAAAAATATCCTGACAGCCCTCGGCGTCAAGTTTGGCACAGTCAACGATGACAAAGAATTGGATCTTTCAGGATTGAGGTATCATAAGATCATCATCATGACGGATGCGGATATCGACGGTTCGCATATCCGTACCCTGATTTTGACCCTTTTCTTCCGATACATGCGCACGCTGATCGAAAGAGGTTATGTGTACATCGCCCTTCCTCCGCTTTATTTATTGAAGAAAGGTAAAGACGAACGTTACTGTTGGACTGAAGAAGAGCGAAAGAGATTGGTGACCGAAATGGCCAAAGACGGCAGAGAAGACAGTGTGGGGATCCAACGATACAAAGGTCTGGGAGAGATGAACCCTGAGCAACTTTGGTCGACTACCATGGATCCCAATACGAGAACCCTCAAGCAGGTGACTATTGACTCCGCTGCTGAAGCGGACCATCTCTTTAGTATGCTGATGGGAGATGAGGTAGCCCCAAGACGCGAATTCATCGAGAAAAACGCCAAGTACGCAAAAATCGATACCTAAAAATGGGGGCTTTTAGGGCCCCTTTTTTTGAATAAAAACTGTAAGAAATCACCTCAAAGGAAATAAGCTGATTCCAATTCTGAATAGTATGAAACTGGCAGTAGGAGATAAGTACGAGTCCATCATCCAAAAAAGTGACCTCATCAGTAGGGATTTGAGCTGGGTGAAATTCAATGAAAGAGTTTTGGATCAATCCAAGAAATCCTTTCGGACGATTTTCGAAAAGCTGAAGTTTTTGGCCATCACCGCTTCCAACTTGGATGAGTTCTTTATGATCCGGGTAGGTTCGCTCTATAATTACCTGGACTATGAGAAAGAAAGGGTTGATTATTCCGGGCTAAGAGAAGAGCCGTTCAAGGAAAAACTGATGAAAGATTGCCAGCGTTTTCATCAGGACCAGCACCAGCACTTCACCCAGGTTATACTTCCTGAATTGCATCAGGAAGGAATCTCGGTGGTGAATGTATCCAAACTCACCGCAGAAGAGCAGGAGAAAGTTCGGCAGTACTTTATCAAAGCCATCTACCCCATGCTTACCCCAATGGTGTACGATGGGTACCGGACTTTTCCGATCCTGATGAATAAACTCTTGGTTTTCGGAGTAGTGACTACCAGTCCCGGAGAAAGGAAGGACATGCGCAAAATGAGTTTTGTGCAGATTCCTGCCAATATTCCGAGGTTTTTCGAGATAGAGAGTGAAAATTCCCTTACGCTCATCCCGATAGAAGAGGTAATTCGCGAAAACCTGATTTCACTTTTCCGAAATGTGGAAATTGAGTCTGTCAGTTTGTTTAGGATTACCCGAAATGGAGATTTTACGCTGGAAGAAAGTGAGGATATGGATGCCAACTTTCTGGAGGAAGTCAAGCGCAAACTCATGGAGCGAAAAACCGGTCGTGTGGTCCGCATTGAAATTGAAGAGGGATATTCCAAATGGATGCTCAACTCGCTGTTGGAGCGCTGGAATCTGCGTCCCGATTCAGTTTTTTTGGTGAGAAGATCGAGCATGATTGACTTTACAGGTCTTTGGCAGATTGTTGGAAATAAGCGATTTAGAGATCGATTGCCGCAAATGCCTGATCCTGTAAAACCACTTTCTTATCCGGAAGAGGGTAGAGCTGATATTTTTGATATACTGAAGGGGAAGGATATCCTGCTTCACCATCCCTATAACAACATTGACTCGATTTTGGACTTGATCGAAAAAGCCTCCGAAGATCCGGATGTCATGGCGATCAAGATGACGATTTACCGATTGGCTAAAGACAGCCGGATCACCAAGGCTCTCCTCCGAGCAGCTGAAAACGGTAAGCACGTGTCTGTGCTTTTTGAGGTAAAAGCGCGTTTTGATGAGGAAAATAATATCCGCGAAGCTAAAAAACTTCAAAAGGCAGGTTGCTTCGTGATTTATGGAATTTCCAATCTAAAAACCCATACCAAGCTTTTGCTCATAGTCAAAAAAGACGATCAGGAAATAACCAGATATGTCCACCTGGGTTCCGGCAATTACAACGAAGATACAGCCAGACTGTATACCGATATCGGACTTCTGACCACCAATGAAATTTTGGCCAATGATGTATCGGAGTTTTTCAACGTTATCACCGGGCATTCGGTACCCAGTGATTACCGAAACCTCATCACTGCGCCAAGAGATATGCGGAATCAGTTGATTGAGTTCATCGAGCAGGAAGCTGAAAATGCAAGAAACGGCCTTCCTAGTGGGGTATTTATCAAGGTAAATTCCTTGGAAGATTCGGAAATCATTTACGCCCTTTATCGCGCTTCTCAATCGGGTGTAAAAATCAAGTTGATCGTCAGAGGGATTTGTTGTCTTAGACCAGGCAGACCCGGTTTGAGTGATAATATTGAAGTACTTTCTCTTGTCGGAGACTTTTTGGAACATAGCCGGATCTATCACTTCCACAACAATGGAAATACCAGAACCTACTCAGGAAGTGCGGACATGATGGTGAGAAGCTTTGATAAAAGACTGGAATCCCTATTTAAAGTTGAATCTCCTCTCCTGGAAAAGCAGTTGATGAATATCCTCGCTTACAACCTCAAGGACAACGTCAATTCCTATGTGATGCAAGAAGATGGCACCTATCTGGCGAAAGTTCCTCAGGAAGGTGAACCAAACTTTAATGTACATAAAGAGTTTTTCGATTTGGATGCAGAGGAAGTGATGAAGGTAAACTTGATTGACTAGCAAATTCCAATTTCTGAAAAAGTAAGAAACCCACAGAAGGCCAGTTTTCTGTGGGTTTATCGTTTATTTCTTTTTTCCGAAAAGGATCAATGCCAAACCGGCTGCAGTGACAATGCCTCCTGCATAGGTTGGCCAATTTACTTCATGTTTTTTGTCAGCGGAGATTTCAATGGGTCCGGCATCCAATACTTTTTCTTTGGTGGTGAATCCGATGCTGGGCACGAATAGCATCGCAATGCCAATTACGAGTAACACGATTCCTAAAGTTCTCATAGTGTGAATGGGTTTTGGGTTAATGAATTTTGAATCTGTATAAATTTTTTAATCTAACCTAGAAGGGAAAGAAAATCGGAATGCAGATAGTAGCCAAAATCCAGAATAGCAGATTTAATGGTGTGCCCACTTTTAGGTAATCTGCAAATCGGTAATTGCCTGGATTGTATATCATGGTATTGGTCTGATAGCCCATGGGTGTCATAAAACTCAAACTTGCCCCAAAGGTCACTGCCATCAAAAATGGTCGGGTGTCTACGTCCAAGCCCCCTGCAATGCTGATGGCAATAGGGGCAAGAAGTGCCGCCGCTGCATTGTTGGACATGATATTGGTGAGTACAAACGTCAAGGCAAAAATGCCGCTGAGTACTACCCTAGGGCCTAAATCACCCAGAAAAGTGACCACAGATGAACCGATCAGTTCAGAACCTCCTGTTTTTTCCAGCGCGGCTCCCATGGATAAAACTCCTGCCAACATGAAAATCACTTTCCAGTCGATCGCTTTATAGGCGTCCTCCGGACTGATGGATTTCATGGCTACCATCAATACCGCTCCTGCCACCGCCGTCAGCGTAATTGGAAAAACTCCCAAGGCAGCCAATCCAATGACCAAACTCATCGTGGCGAGGGTAAGTACTGACTGGGTTTTATTGAGGACAGTCACTTTTTTGGAGGAAATCAAAAGCAAATCTTCAGAACTATTGATCGACTGAATGGCCTCTTCAGAGGCCCGAAGGAGAAGGACATCGCCCGGGGTTAGGGATGTTTTGGAAAGTACGTTCTCCAAAATCCCCGATCTGTGCCGAATGCCTATGACCAGCACATTGTCAAAAATCTGCCTGAACTTGATTGTTTTGATGCTTTTATTGATCAAAGAAGAATTGGGAGTGACCAAAGCTTCAAAGATTTTTTCTTCCTCATTGGTGAGCGTTTCTTCACTCCAATCCAGCTCCGCCTTGATTTCGATCCCCTTGGTTTTTTGGATTTTTTTGAGTTGCTCTTGGGTACAGGTGATGCGCAACGTATCGCCCGACAAGATTGCCGTATTCGGGTAAACTCGGGTTCTCCGCCCGTCTTCCCGGAGGATTTGAAGGGCTTTGATGCTTCCGTCCGCAAAAAGTTTTTGCTTGAAGATAGGTTCTTGAAGTTGTTCAAATTCTTCCGAAACGGTTATTTCGATGACATACGTTCCCAGATCCAAGGTGTCAGAAAATCCGGTTTTTGCCTCTCGTTTGGGCAATAGCCATTTTCCAAGAGTGATCATATAGAGTATTCCGGCAAACAAAAAAACCAAACCCATTTTACTCATTTCAAAAACGCCGAAGGGATTCAGACCTGATTGTTCGGCGATTCCACTCACCAATATGTTGGTGCTTGTACCCAACAGTGTACAGATTCCACCCATCAACGAACCGAAGGAAAGAGGCATAAGGAGTCTGGAGGCAGGAATATTATTCTTTTGACTGATCTGAATAACAGCAGGCATCAGGAGTGCTACCACAGCGGTGTCGTTGATAATAGCCGACAGCAATCCTGTGCTCAGCATCAGGGTAAGAATCAATTTGGTTTCGCTTTTTTCTGCCTGACTTCCCAGATAATTGCTGAATTGGTCCAAAATGCCAGTTTTGAATATGGCTTGTGAAATCACAAACATGGCTGCCACGGTAATGGTAGCGGAATTGGAAAAACCAGCCAATCCTTCTTTAATATCCAAAATACCGAAGAGCATGAAGAGGACCATCACCCCGATCGCCACCGTGTCGATGCTGAATTTCTCTGTGAAAAAAAGAATCACAGCAAGTCCAATAATTCCAAAAACTAAAATTGTTTCTAAAGGCATAATTCAATTAAAAATAAAAGCATGAATCTAAAACAAAAGCCAAACCAAAACCGGAAATTCCGGAAAATAAGCTAATTTTTAATCATTAAAGCTTTTGTGAATCGCCGAAATCCGGAGGTTCGAACATTTAAACTTCTTTAATCATGAAAAAAATCACTTTGCTTTTATTTCTTCTGGGTTTTGTGTTTTCCGTCCATGCTCAGGATGAAAGTTTAACACCGGCAGATACCAGCTACTGGTTGAAAGAAATTGGAGGAGGACTCAATTTTAACCAAGCCTCCTTCAGCGGCAACTGGAAAGGGGGAGGAGTCAATTCAGTTGCATTGGGTATTTATCTCCAAGGACGAGCCAACTATTCAAAAGACAAATGGACATGGGACAACACCATGGATTTCATTTACGGTGTGGTGAAAAATCAGCAGGAAGATGCAAGAAAATCCAATGACCGAATATTTTTGTACTCCAAAGTCGGGTACAAAATCAATGACAAATGGAATTATTTCTTTGCCGTTAATTTTCTCTCTCAGTTTGCTCCCGGGTATGACTTCAGCGGACCGGAAAAAGTGTTGATTTCCAAGTTTCTGAATCCCGGCTTTTTGACTACCGGTCTAGGCGTTGAATACAAGCCTAATTCCGAGTTTTCGCTTAGGATGGCGCCATTTTCGCCTCGTTGGACCTTTGTGACTGACACAGAATTGTATAATGTCGTGCCTACCAATTATGGCGTGGAGATCGGAAAAAAAGTGAGACAAGAATGGCTGGCCTTTAGCCTTTTAGCCGATTGGAATAAAAAATTAGCGGAGAATCTTTCCTTACTCGTGAGGTATCAGATGTATGCCAATTATGAAACGCTTGCCTTCAATACCATTGACCACAGGCTGGATATTGGACTTACAGCTAAAGTCACCAATCTGATCAATGTAAGTTTGACGAGTTTGAGTATTTATGATATTGATCAGGATGAAAAAATCCAATTCAGCCAGGGCTTAGCCTTGGGTATAGCATTTAAGCGAGGCAACTTTCCTGAAAAGAAATAAAAAAAATACAATTTTTTATTTGGGATTTTGATTTATTGAGATTTGTATTATTTTTGAATTCATTGTGGTAGTTAAATAATAGTTGGTTTAGTTTTCAAATAAAGGGCAGGAGATTTTCTCCTGCTTTTTTATTTTCTATTCATGAATTAATTCAATTTTTAATTTTTGATCATCAATTCTACCTATCCAATTATACCATAGTTTAATTAGCCAAAGTGGACCAACTTCCAAGTGTTGGATTAGAGCCAGAGCGAGCCAAAAAAAAAGCCCAGACTTTCGTCTGAGCTTTGTACACTCGGAAGGATTCGAACCCTCAACCCTCGGAGCCGAAATCCGATATTCTATCCAGTTGAACTACGAGTGCGTATTTTTTATGCTTCAAGAGCTGCTTTTACTCGCTCTGCTGCTTCTTTCAATGTGATGGCTGAGAATACTTTCAAACCAGACTCGTCGATGATTTTTGCGCCTTCTTCGGCATTGGTGCCTTGAAGTCTCACGATGATCGGTACACGAATATCCCCAATGGATTTGTAAGCTTCTACCACACCGTTTGCAATTCGGTCACATCGTACAATACCACCGAATACATTGATGAGGATTGCTTTCACATTTGGGTCCTGGAGAATGATACGGAATCCTGCTTCCACCGTTGTAGCGTTTGCTCCTCCTCCTACATCAAGGAAGTTGGCAGGCTCACCGCCGGAAAGCTTGATCATATCCATGGTAGCCATTGCAAGACCGGCACCGTTTACCATACAGCCTACGTTACCGTCAAGTTTTACATAATTAAGGCCTGATTTACCTGCTTCTACTTCCAAAGGATCTTCTTCGGCCAAGTCTCTCAATTCAGCTAACTTCGGCTGACGATAAAGTGCGTTGTCGTCCAAGTTAACTTTGGCATCGACTGCCAAGATTTTGTCGTCAGACGTTTTTAGTACAGGATTGATTTCAAACTGGGAAGAGTCTGTGGCCACGTAAGCGTTGTAAAGAGCGGTGATGAATTTCACCATTTCTTTGTGTGCTGTGCCAGATAGACCCAATTTGAAAGCAACTTTTCTCGCCTGGAATCCCTGAAGACCAACTTTAGGATCGATCCATTCTTTGATGATTTTTTCGGGATGGTGTTCTGCTACTTCTTCAATATCCATTCCACCTTCAGTAGAGGCCATGATCACATTGGATCCGGTGGCTCTATCCAGCAGGATAGACATGTAATATTCTTTCGGTTCTGAAGCACCCGGATAATAGACATCCTCGGCAATCAATACCTTATTTACCTTTTTACCTTCAGCACCCGTTTGTATGGTCACCAAAGTGCCACCTAGGATAGCGGCTGCTTTTTCTTTGACGTCTTCAAGTTTTTTAGCAAGTACAACACCTCTTGAACCGGTCTCTTTTACTTCCCCTTTTCCTCTACCTCCGGCATGGATTTGGGCTTTGATCACGTACCAGGAAGTACCCGTTTGTGCATTGAGCTTCACCGCAGCTTCATGTGCGGCTTCAGGCGAATCTGCAACGATTCCTTCCTGAATTCTTACCCCGTAGCCTTTCAATACTTCTTTAGCCTGATATTCGTGAATGTTCATGCTTCTTTAATTTTTGCCCGAAGATAAGTGGATGATGTGGATAAATCAAACCCGGATTTTTCAATTTTTGGCAAAAAAGCCCGTTAATTCCTGGATTTGAGGGATTTGTTTTACTTTTAAAAACTCAAAAAATCTTACCATGCTGATTGCCAAAGGGATTCATAAATCCTACGGAAGTTTACACGTTTTAAAAGGAGTTGATTTGGAGATTTCCTCATCGGAAATAGTTTCCATTGTCGGTTCTTCGGGTGCCGGGAAAAGTACGCTGCTTCATATTCTAGGGACACTTGATCAACCTGATAAAGGATCCCTGTGGATGAATGACAGGGATCTTTCACAGCTGAAAGGAGATCGGTTGGCAGACTTCAGAAATGAATCCATTGGATTTATTTTTCAATATCATAATCTCCTCCCAGAGTTTACAGCCCTGGAAAATATTTTTATACCAGGTTTTATTCAAGGTAAAAATGAAAGTCAGTTGAAAGATCGGGCCGGTGAGCTTGCGGAAATTTTAGGAATCACTCACCGTCTGGGCCATAAACCTTCCGAACTTTCAGGAGGAGAGCAGCAGCGGGTAGCCGTGGCTCGGGCCTTGATCAATCATCCCCAGGTGGTCTTTGCAGATGAACCCAGTGGTAATCTGGATACGACCAATGCCAGGGGGCTTCATGAATTGTTTTTCCGCCTGAGGGACGAACTCAAGTTGGCCTTTGTCATTGTTACCCACAATGAAGAATTGGCCGGAATGGCCGACCGAAAAGTGGTTATGAAAGATGGAATGATTGTGTCCTCCTGATTATTTGCGGATTTTTCTCAACATGGCATCCACGTGAGATTTGTTTTCAAACAATCCTTCATATACCCCCGCGATTTTGTGGGAGCTATCGATCAGGTAAGTCACCCGCTTGGGCATTTTGATCAATGGAATAAGTGCATCATAGGCTTTACAGACTTTGCCTGATTCGTCCGAAAGTAAGTCAAAGGGGAGTTGGTATGCTTTTTTGAATTTCTCATGGGTAGCAATATCATCCCGACTAATTCCAAAAACCGGAATCTCCAAATTTCTGAATTCTCTAAACTGATCTCTGAATTCACAGGCCTCGGATGTGCATCCTCTGGTAAAATCTTTAGGATAAAAGAAAAGGATGAAGCCTTGACCCTTGAGATCCTTGGAGAGTGACAGAAATTTAACCGAGGTAGAGGGAAGTGTAAAATCAGGTGCTTGGGATCCTAGGGAGAGAGCCATTAAATAATTTTTTATGGATAACTCCACTGAGCTTGGTAAGGTTTCTTCCAAATAAACTTTGGCTTGTAAGAACTATTGAGCTTTGAAATAGATTTGCATTTGGAGAAACCCGTCAAAACCCCCATCCTTTGAAAATCAGTTCTGTCCAGTCTATGCTTTTGGCAGGAATATTTTTTGCCATGATGAATGTGTCCGTCAAGTATATACCTCATATTCCGGCAATTGAAATAGTATGGTTCCGTTCGGTATTCAGCTTGTTTTTTACCGTGATTGTTTTGGGTAGAAAAGGGATCCCCATTTTTGGGAACAATAAGGCAAATCTGATTACCCGGGGCGTGGTAGGCTCGATCAGTTTGATTCTTTTTTTCTATACCTTACAGCGAATCCCCTTGGCCAGTGCGGTGACCATGCAATATCTGTCACCGATATTTACCACCATTCTGGGAGTATTTATTCTAAAAGAAAAGGTCAGACCCATTCAGTTTTTCTATTTTGCCTTGGCCTTTTCTGGGGTTTTGGTTATTCAGGGATTTGATCCTAGAGTCGATGCCTTAAGTGCAGGGATGGGATTGATTTCAGCCTTATCCGCCGGTATCGCCTACAATATGATTCGCAAGCTGAAAACCTCCGAGCATCCTTTGGTGATTGTTTTTTATTTTCCTCTGGTCACCATGCCGGTAGCTTCTGTCATCATGTATTTTGATTGGGTAATGCCCCAGGGCTGGGATTGGTTGATATTGCTTTGGATTGGAATATGTACCCAAAGTGCGCAATATTTTATGACCGTTGCCTACCAAACGGGAAATCTCTCCAGGGTATCAAGCCTTAGCTATATGGGTGTGCTTTATGCTTTGATTTTTGGGTTTATCCTTTTCGGCGAAACCTTCCCTTTTGCCTCTTACATTGGCATGGCTTTGGTGCTGCTAGGGATACTATTAAACTTAAGGGTGAAATAATGCCCTGAATCCGGTTACATTTTTTAAGCCGGTGGTTACTAATTCAAAAACTGATGAATAAAGGAGACCTTTTCAAATTACGGATCATTCCATTTCTCCTGGTGGTTTGGTGCAGTTTTTCCTGTGTTGACAATGGAGAAAATGGCAGTGGAGAAATCGACTGCAGCACTTTTGCCTATCCGGATACACTTTTTGTGATCACCCCTGGTCAGACCAATTTGGTAAATCCTTTGAATTCATTAGAGGGCGAGTATTCCGCATCTCCAAGCGGATTGGCGATCAATCCTTCCACGGGGGCGATCGACGTCAATGCCAGTGATACCGGGTTGAAGTATAAAATCTCTTTTACGCCAGCCGGCACCGATCAAACTTGTGATTTTTTTGTAACGATCGGAGGCATCAACTACTTGGATGGGATCTATATTCTCAGTCGGAATGAAACACTGGCCAACCCGGTGTACAATGGAGTGGTAGGCTTACCTCTTCCATGTACGGATGATGACGACGATGACGATGATGATGATGACGATGACGACGATGATGACTCCAGCTGCAAGTTTGACCCAGATGATATTCTGAAAAATTTGGGAATCGAAGTGTCCAGTAAGGGAGTGATTGATCTGAAAAAGACAGTAGAGAATGGCACATTTGGGTCTGTGCCGGTCAATGGGACGATAGTGGATGTGGAGCTATTGTATCAGCTTTCTGATCTGAGTGCATTGGCTCAAAACAGAATTCCGCTTCGGTTTTTTTATTACGCTAAGTTTTCGGATATCCCCCAGGCGGTTTTGGATGACATAGAAGAAAAAAGAAAATTGATAAATGAGGTAAGCACCCCCAATTCATCTAATTTTAGACTGTCTGAAACGGTTCGTCCGGCGGGAAAGCCCAGACCACCTTATGTGGTTATCGTGGCTAGTTTTGAATAGAAAACTGACGCCGAAAATAAGTGGCGTGGTATGGTAAAGAAAATTGGGGTATGTTTTCTAGCAGGTTACTTGAGTTTACTTGGCGGTAGCCTGGGCGATTCCCTACAGTCCAGGCCCCAGCTGGATCGGGCAAATTTTCTATATTTTTTGGATAACCCCACCGAACAACAGGACATCGAGGCCATGGAACTTTACCAACAGGTTCTTTCCTTGGTTCCGGAATCCGCTGAAGCTTTGGATTATGTATTGGCTGCCGAGCGGCTCGGAAATCTTTATTTATCCTATGGGAAAGTAGAGGATGCAAAAAAAAGCTATAATCAGGGGATTCTACTTGCCCGGGCATTCCAACTTGGGGATACTACGGTTTACGCGCATCACCTGTATTTGGGAGAGACTTATTTTTCCCTTAGCCAATTGGACAGTTCCCTATTTCATCTCAAACAGGCTGAGCTTCTTCAATCCCAATTAAACTCCAATGCCGAGCCTGAGCGATTATTTAATGCCTTGGGAGTTTATCATTATGAGACCGGAAATTTCAATCAAAGCGTCAGTTATTTTACAAAAGCGGAGTCCTTTCTGAGTGCGGATAATTCCGATTGGGAAAATTATGCCCGATATAGTTTTAGCAGCAACAAGGCTTCTGCTCTCTACCGCATCGAGCAGTTTGACCAAGCCCAACAGATTTACCGAGAGCTTTTGAAATTGGGAATCAATACGGATCAACTTCGGATTAATTTGGCCAATACTTATATCGAGCAAGGATTGAGTGAAGGCGCTTTGGCCATACTGGATTCGATAGATTCAAATTTCGCTTCAGGGTCTCTGTCTTATCAAAATCTCCGATCTAAAGTCTTTTTGCAGCAAGGGGATCTGGAGAAATTGGAAAAACAACTGTCGATCGCTCAAAAACTGGTGTCTGCCGATACCGGTCCGGGTAAAAATCTCCAAAAGGGTATCTATTTTATATTGAGAGGGGATTTGGAAATGAGAAAAAACAAGTTCGAATCGGCCTTGAATTATTTCCATTCGGCTATAGTACAGTTGCATTCGGACGTCAAGCTGAATGATCCTTTTTCCAACCCGCAACAAATGACCCTTGGAATGGGCGCATTGACGCTGTTTGAAGCCTTGACCAAAAAAGCAAAAGCAGCTTGGGCAATGGATGAGAATAAAGAGAAAAATCCAGGGGTTGAATTAGGGATTCAAACTTGGGAAAAGGCCTTTTCCCTGAGCAAATTTATATCGTTGAATTACGACAACGAGGAGGCGAGAATTTTCTTGGGAGACAAGGTACAGGTGGCTTATCAGGAGGCAATTGATGGTCTTTTTCACCTTACTTCTGCAATCGGAGAGGATCGGGCGATGAAAAAGGCTTTTCAATGGGCTGAGGAAAGCAAATCCGAGGGATTGAAAATCGGAGCCATGGAAGAAGCCAAGAAAAGGTCTTTGGGAATGCCGGAGAATCTGATACAAGAAGAAAAAAACATTCTTTTTTCGATTTCCAAAAATTACCAAAAGCAGTTGGATAACCGGAATCCTGAGCTCCAAAACCAATTGGACAAGGAGTTGCTGGACCTTAATGTGGAGCTTTCCCGATTGAGGGAAAAGTTTAGAGCCTTTCCCGGATTTATTTCCTTTGAGGAGCAAAGTTTTGAGCTGGAAAAATTACAGAAGAGTTTGCCGGCTGAATATGGGATTCTTTCACTGTTCAATTCTCGCGAAAATCTGTTTTTGTTTTGGTTGGATCGCAAAAACCTGAGTTGGAACATTATTCCTCAACAAGATTTGGATTGGGAAGGGATCATGGGATGGGCCGAATCAATCAAGTCCCCCAGAATTTCGGGCCGTTATACCGCCGATCGAGTGATTTTGGGATTTTCCAAGCAACTATTAAATCCTTTTCAATCTCGGTTGGACGTGGTTGATGAACTACTGATCATTCCTCATGGATCTTTCCATTCCTTTCCATTCGAACTTCTTCCCCAGGATTCCCATACGTTTTTATTGGAAGCTAAGGCGATCAGTTACCAATTTTCTGCCCGATTTGTAGGGCTTACCAAGCGATCCAAAGATCAGGATCTCATGCTTTCTTTCGCTCCATTTGCCGGGATTGAAACAGACAACCCGAGTGAATTTTCTCCATTACCGGGTTCAGAGGCAGAAATCCAGAAGTTGCCTCAAGGCCTTAGATTGGTGGGAAAAGAAGGGAAAAAGCAGGTATTCTTGGCGAAAGCTCCCGGATATCAAATGATCCATCTTGCTACCCATGCTGTAGCTTCCTCCCAGGATCCAAAGGAGGCATTTATTGCATTTTATCCCGAAGGGGAGGAATATCGGCTGTTTGCGCAGGAACTCGCCACACAGCATTTGGAATCTGTGGAGTTGGTGTACCTGAGTGCGTGCGAAACAGGAGGAGGAAAGCAAAGTGCCAGTGAAGGGTTGATCAGCTTGGCCAGAAGTTTTGCGATTGCCGGGGTAGACCAATTGGTTCTATCCGAGTGGGTCAGTGAGGATCAGGTCTCCCAATACCTTGCCCACCGATTTTATCATCATGTGGAAAGGGGCGAAACCTATGCCAACTCCCTTCGATTGGCCAAACTTGATTTTCTTGAAGATCCTACCATGGCCCAATTTCATCACCCATTTTTTTGGACTACCTATCGGATCATCGGTCAGCCGGAAGAAGGGATAAAGAATTCAGCACACCTCTTATTTTCGCTAACGCTATTGGTAGTTAGCTTTTTTTTAGGATGGAAGTTTTTTCCAAAATCACTTGGAGCAAGTGGTTAAACCCAAAGTGGTTTCCGGTAAAGTAAATGTTGGTCGTTTCTGGGATTAATTCATTGTGGTCCAATTAACCTTAGAAATAAAGTATTTGATTCTTTGAACTGTTAGATACTTTCGGATCTATAATCAAAAATTCAAGTAAGTTTTATTATCAAAAGTTACAGGGCTTATTCATGACATGTTTTCGATGAAGTTAGCGCACAAAAGGCGCCTAAAAGGCGCCTTTTAGGCGGATTTTGAAGTACTTATCTCATCTTTAATTCGATATCGCTGGAGGCCTTGATCCGATCCTCCACAGATCGGTAAATCGTTCGGTTTTTGTTTCGATTGATCAAAAGAACCCCATCGGTCAATTCGGCTGTTTCCAAAGCTGAGGTAGATATGGTTCTAAACCAGCTTTTGGCATCTATTTGAAGCAAAGCCAGGGGATTGTTTACCCCGTTGAGGAAAAAAAGATCATCATCATCCTCAGCTTCCAATTCTACCTCAAAATCCATGTCATCGTCATCATCTCCGAATACTTCCAAACGGAATGGGACGGTCCGTCCGTCCTGATAGGTGTAGGTCCCATCCAACTGGATAGATGGTTGGTTTTTGTTGTCAATCAAGTCGATTTCTACTTCGATTTCTTCATAGTTACCTGCCGGAATAGCGATGAAAAAGTCAGCATTGGAGTTTAGTTCATCAAAGTTGATTTTTTTGATTTCCCTAAATTTGAATTCAAATTCCTTTTCAAATTCTCTCCCTGCCTCATCGACTCCTTCTGTTTCCAACTCGATTTTTTTGACTTGAAGAAAGCCTGAGGTTATATCCAACCCCGTGTTAGCAATTCGGGCACCCGGATTATTTGAAGTTCTCAATTTTACTCCCATTCCCATTTTTACTTCTCCCGAACCCAATACTTCCGGATCATTGTCGTCGGTACAGGATGTAAATGCAAAAGTGAATGCTGCAAAAGCCAGTGCGTAAAATCTGTGTGTAGTTTTCATTGGTATTTGGATTTGTTTTCCCTTAGTGGTAACCAACCTCAAAAATGTAACCATCCGTTCCCCGGAAAATAAAAAAACCTTCTTGAAGGAAGGTTTTATTAGAATTTAAGTATTTGAAAATCAGTTTTTTATTCCAAGAATAAAAATTTTCAATTGATCCAACATCCCAAAATTCTGATGATAGGTATGTTGGGGGTCATTCCGGATTTTTTTCATTCTGTAGGCACCTTCCTCAATTTGTCCAAGGGATAGGTAGGCTCTAACCAAGAAATAGTCCACCTCGTCTGCGAAATCCTTGGTTTGTAATTTTTCGTTTTCCGATTCTACTCGCATAAATTGTGAAATGGCTTTTTCATGCGCATTGGTTTCGAGGTAGGCCATTCCTAACAAGAAACTTTCCTCCAAAGAAGGATTTGCCAGGGAGCGGACCACTTCAATCACTTTTGCAAAGTCTTTATCGAGGTAAGCGGAGCGAATTGCACTGGTGGTAACTTCAGATGATCTCATTAGAGGTATGGAAAAGGCCACTGGTTGAGATATGATGCTTTCCGGACTCACGCTAAACAGTAAATAAAATCCCATGGCTAGGCTAATTAAGGCAACCGATGCGGCGAAACGGAAAGTCCAGACAAGCACGCCCGAGGAGCCCTGAGAGATGGATTGAGTTTGTTTACCCTGCGGTCGATTGGCAAGGAAATCTCGCTGAGATTGGGAAATCACCTTTTTCCATGCAGCCAATTCGATGGCTTCTTTAGAGATTTTCAGCGCTTCCAGTTCCGATCTCAAAGCCAAATCTGTTTTGATTTCCTCTTCCAGCAGTTTGGCTTTTTCCTGTGGGAGTTCCCCATAGAGATAAGCCTCCAGTTCTTCCAATGTATAATTTTCATTCATGGCGTAGTGCTTTTAAGAGTTTTTCGGAAAGTGAGGTTGAAGATTGGACTTGTTGGATTAAAGACTGAAGGCATTTATACTTTTTGTTGCGAAGAACCTGTTCCGAACTAAAGGCCAGCTTTTCACATATATCTCTCATGGAAAGCTCTTCAAAATAAAACAGCGTCAACACCTGTTTGCATTTTTCGCCCAATGTTTCAAACAGATTCATCACAAACCTCAGGTTTTCCATTTGTTGAATTTCCTCTACAACACTGAGGTCGATTTGGCTCTTTTCGTTTTCGTATTGTTCGTTTCTGTACTGGTTGCTTTTTCTTTTTCTCAATTCATTAATCCATAAGTTTTTGCAAATGCTATACAGGAACGATTTGAGGGAGGACTCTCCTCTGAATTTCTCATTTCTGATCATTTTTACCACTACCAGCATCGCTTCCTGAATGATATCTGCCGCATCTTCCGCCTGTCCCGAATTAGTCAGGATCAGGTGTTCGAGCATTCCGTAATGTTGCGAATAGAGTTGACTGATGGCTTGATTGGGATTGCTTTTGGATTTAATCTGATCCAAAATCTCCTGATCATTCAAGTGTCGGCTGAGCTTCATCTGCTTTTGCGTTTCTTTGTCGTTTTGTCGTTTCAAAATGTAACCATAAAATCAGAAAAATTCCCTTTTCCTTAGATTTAGAGGTATTTTTGCTCAGATAAGCGCTTCGGCTTACCTTTAGTTTAATTTTTCAGAGCCCCATGAAAATCACCAAAGACCTTTACCAAAGCAATCTTGTTCTGCTGACCGACTTCTATCAGCTCACCATGGCCTATGCTTACTGGAAGTCAGGAAAAGGGGATCAAGAGGCAGTCTTCAACCTGTTTTTCAGAAAAAACCCCTTTGAGGGTGGGTTCTCTTTGGCAGCAGGATTGGATTATGTGATTGACTTTTGCCGCAATTTCAAGTTTGATGCGGAGGATCTCCGGTATCTTCAAGAGATGAAGCGAAAGGATGGTGCTCCGGTTTTTGAATCCGCCTTTTTGGAATATCTCCAGAATATGAAGTTCACCTGCGATATCGATGCGGTGGAGGAGGGCACGGTTGTTTTTCCAAATATGCCTTTGATTCGGGTCAAGGGTCCCCTGATCCAATGTCAACTCCTGGAAACGCCCCTGTTGAATATCATCAATTTTCAAACTTTGATTGCTACCAAGGCTGCGAGGATCAATGTGGCTGCACAAGGAGCACCTGTTCTGGAGTTTGGCTTGAGAAGGGCACAAGGTATCGATGGAGCCTTGGCGGCGAGTAGGGCTTCGTATATTGGCGGATGTACCTCCACGAGTAATGTAATGGCAGGCAAGCTGTTTGGAATCCCGGTGTCTGGCACTCATGCACACAGTTGGATCATGTCTTTCGAGACCGAACTGGAGGCATTTGAGGCTTATGCAGAGGCCTTTCCAGACCAATGCGTCTTTTTGGTCGACACCTACGATACACTCCATGGCGTGAAAAATGCGATCAAAGTAGGGGAGATTTTGCGTAGCAAAGGAAAGGAAATGGTCGGGATCCGAATCGACTCCGGGGATTTGGCCTACTATTCGGTTCAAGCCCGACAACTCTTGGATGAGGCTGGATTTCCCAATGCCAAAATAGTCGCCTCCAATGATCTCGATGAACATATCATTTCCTCCTTGAAAACCCAGGATGCCGCCATCGATGTATGGGGAGTTGGCACCAAGCTCGTCACAGCTTTCGATCAGCCGGCATTGGGAGCCGTATATAAGTTGTCCGCAATAAAAACGATTGATGGAGCATGGGAACCCAAAGTGAAAGTCTCCCAGCAATCCATGAAAATCAATATCCCCGGAGTGCACAATGTGAAGCGCTACTTCAGCAACGGAAAGGCAGTGGCCGATATGATTTACCTGGAAAAACAAGAGATCGATCCCAAAGGAGTGGTGATCATCGATCCCAATGATCCTACGAGGAGAAAACGATTGATGCCGGCTTTCTACAAAGAAGAAGACTTGCTTAAACCCATTTTCAAGAAAGGGGAGCTGGTCTATCAATCCCCCACTTTGCATGCCATAAGGGAAAAAGCGACTCATCAACTGGAGGCATTTGATAAAACCCATAAGCGGTTGATCAATCCGCACACCTATCCGGTAGGATTGGAAGAAAATCTGCACCATTTAAGAATGGAATTGGTTTTGAAGGCTAAAAAATTTGATGATGAAGCATAACTATACCGATGCGGCACTGATTGTTGTTGACGTCCAGAATGATTTTATCCCCGGAGGTGCCCTGGCGGTTGCTGAGGGAGATCAGGTCGTTCCTTTGATCAATTCCATTCAGGAAAAGTTTGACCATATCATTGCTACACAGGATTTTCATCCGGTGGACCATGGAAGTTTTGCGGCCAATCATCCCGGCAAAAAGCCCTACGATCAGATTGATTTGTTTGGATTGACTCAGACTTTATGGCCTGTTCATTGTGTACAGGGTACCGAAGGATCAGCGTTTCATGCTGGATTGGAGCAGAAAAGATGGGAGGCGGTTTTCCAAAAGGGCAAAAATCCCGAGGTCGATTCCTATTCCGGATTCTTTGACAATGCCAGACGGGGAGCTACCGGATTGGGTGATTATTTAAAGGACAAGGGGATCCAAAAAGTATTTGTCTGCGGTTTGGCCTTGGATTATTGTGTAAAATTCACCGCCATGGATGCCCTAAGTCTGGGTTTTGAAACCTATCTCATCTCCGACGCCACCCGTGCCGTCAACATTTATCCTAAGGATGGGGAAAAAGCCATTCAGGAAATGGCAGAATCTGGCGTCAATATTCTCAGCAGTAAAGATCTTTAAACCATGTTTCAATACGATTCCGACAAGCACTATCCCAAAGAGACCGAAAGCCGTGTGGTCATTCGCTTTCAGGACTGTGACCCCCTTCGTCACCTCAACAACGCGAAATACTTTGATTACTTCTTCAATGCCCGCGAAGATCAGGTTCCCAAATTGTATGGCTTGGAAATCATCGATCTGATCCGGGTGTACAAAGCTGCCTGGGTGGTCTACAATCACAACATCAGCTATGTGAAGCCAGCCATGGTAGGAGAGTGGGTTCGAATCATGAGCCGAATTCTCTGGTATAATCACAACACCATAATCGTGGAATACTACATGACCGACGATTCCAAAACGCAACTGAAAACCGTCCTTTGGTCCACCATGCGCTATGTGACCCTGGCCGAAGGGAAATCCACGGATCACTCCGGAGCGGTTCAGGATTTTCTAAAGGCTACTTCGTTGGATTTGGATTTTGTTACTTTGGATATTCTTCAGCGAGTAAAGCAGCTGAAAGCAGAGCTGGAAAAGGGGAAATTAGCGGAAGTTGGGAAAAGATAGGCCTATCAGGTTTTTGAAAATCTGACAAGTCTTTTTCTTAATCTTTACGCTATTCGGCCAGTATACGAATATTCCTCTGATTTTGGGCTGGGAGACCGTAGACGGAAGACCGAAGAAGTCTAAGAATTGGCATTTACTAGTTCATTTGAACTTATAACTTGGCCACTGGCAAATTTCTCTATATCCAAATTTCTTTAGATGTATTTCCCCTTTCTTACCAGTATCAACAAAAATACGGCTAATTGACCGCTAAAAGGATCAGAATCCGGAAGCTTCTTTCTTCGGTCGTCCAACCAGCTTTACAAAGAAAATAAGGCAACTGGCATAATTGGGGACAATTATATTTCTTTAAATCCCAACCAAAGCCACCAAAATTGGATTCCTATTTTTTCTCAAATCCATAATCCCGTTCCACCAAAGCAATCCGGGTTTTATAAGCCAAATACCATTTCTCTCTACCGTATTTTTGAGCTACAAGATGGTCGGTTTGGGCCTTCCAGTTTTTGATAGCCTCCAAGCTTTCCCAAAAGGAAATGGTTATTCCCAAGCCATTTCGTACACTTTCATGTCCCAGATAGCCGGGTTGCTGCTCAGCAAGTCTTACCATCTCTTCAGCCATTTCTCCATAGCCTTCGTCCACTTCGGTTCTGATATTGGAAAAAATCACCGCATAGTATGGCGGTTCTGGGGTGTTTGCGATCATTTTTTATCTAGATAAGGATAGTATTCCATGTAGTTGGCAGTGAGTGTAGCCAATTCCTTTCCAAAAGTGAGTTCGGTGAGGTGCAAAGCCAAATCGATCCCAGCCGAAATTCCCGCTGCCGTCCAGATTTTCCGATCACTCTGGACGAATCGAAGCTGGGGTTGGGGCATGCCTGTAGGTACTATTTCCTCCATGCTTTCGAATACCTCATGATGGGTGCAATAGGCTTTGTGGTCTAGAAAGCCTGTTTTTCCCAAAATTCTGGATCCGGAACACACGCTCATCGTCCATTGGGATGAATTGATTTTGGATTGGAGCGATGCGAGAACGCCCGGGTTTTGTATTATTTTTTTTGTGCCATCTCCGCCTGGGATTACCAAAAAATCCAGGCTTTCCAAGGAATCCAGTCCAGTGTCCGGAATGACTTGTAGCCCGTTTTTTGTTCGAATGGGAGTTTGGGATGTTCCAAAAGTGGACACTTGCAAGAGCTGATAATCCGATAATTGGGCAGCAACCGAAAAGACTTCGAAGGGACCCGCGAAATCCAATACTTCTACTTCCTCAAAAACAAAAATGCCTAACCGCTTCATAGAGATGATTTAGAAGGAATAAAGGTACTTTTTCTTTCGTGTGGGACACGCTTCGGATCTGGGAAAAAATTAAGTCTGTGATTTTGAATGGGAATCCTGAAAATCTGCCTTAAACCATCGATAGAGGCCTGAAAATTGCCAGCAAATCGATCTGTAAAACTTATCCAACTATGAAAAATTTATCCGTTCCGAATTCTGCGGGAATTCTGAGCTTTTGTGCGTCAGCCTTATTGCTGTTGAGCTCCTGTGAGCGAGAGATGGAGCTCATTCAAACCATCGATGAAGACTTTTCAGGAATCCAACGAATCGATATCGAATCAGGATTTTTGCAGGTGAATTATGAGGCAAAATCTGGTCAGACGATGGTCTCCCTGGATGGGATGGTAGAATCGACCCGAGAAGGAAGCTACCGAGTGGATTATTCGGTGACAGGAAATACACTTCTTATCAAATTAGACAAAAAAGGCCGCTTTGGTGGGGGAAATCACCGTGGAACCATCAATCTCAGCGGGCCCAGAAATCTTGATCTGAATATCAATGCAGGCTCCGGAAAATCACAGGTTTCCGGGATCGAGTTCCCCAATCTCGATATCACTTCCGGTTCTGGAGGGATTCTGGTTACTAATGTAAAAGCACCATCTATTCAGCTTAAGGCAGGCTCAGGTACTGTTGAGGGGTATAATTTGGTGGGAAATGTCAATATCGAAGTTTCTTCGGGCCGAGTGGAAATTGATCAAATGGCCGGTAATTTGAAAATTGTTGCCTCCAGTGGGAATGTTGGGGTGAAAAGACTAGCCGGAAAGCTGAATACGGAGCTCAGTTCTGGTAACCTGGAAATGGCCACCATCACTGAAATCGAATCGCTGAAGGTAAGTTCAGGGAATATGACCGGAACAGGCGTAGGACTGGGTCCCAAAACCAATCTGGTAAGTTCTTCCGGTAAAATTTCGATTCAGACTCCATCTAATCTTAGGGCATATAATTATGATATTCAAGCAGGCAGCGGAAAGGTAACCGTCGGTCAGAGTTCTTCCACCGGCTCCATCAAAATAGATAATGGGGCACCGCATACCATCAAAGGATCTGTATCCAGCGGAAGCATAGAAATAAGGAATTAAATTCTGATTATACGCTATTCAGCCAGTCGACGAATTTTACTCTGATTTTGGGCTGGAAGACAGATGACCGAAGACCGAAGATGCCAAAAACTTTGCCTTAACTTGGTCTTCTGACCTTTAAGATATGATACTGGCAAAGTTCCGAATATCCATAACTAAAATCGATCAAATCAAAATTCCCGGTAGTGATATCGGGAATTTTATTTTAATTCTCTAGTTAAATCGCTATTTTCCCATATGAAAATTAGGATTGTTTGGCTTTTATTTTTCGTTCCCCTTTTTATTTTCTCCTGTAATCTTGACCAGGTCAGAGATCAGCAGGTAAATCTGGAAGTGGATTACCTAACCTATTTGGAAATCAACCCGGGTGGTTTGGAAGTTCGGATCATTGGAGATGAGTCTGTGAATGGAACCGTGATTGAATCCAAGATCACAAGAGAAAATGAATTCAGTCCTTTGCTGCGAGTAAACAGGCAGTTTGGACGAATCGTACTTGATTTGGATAATATCAGAAACAATGTCAATCCCACCTCGGGCTATATCGAAATCAGAAGCTCGGAAAATTTTGAGTGGAAAGTTGTGGGAGGCAGCAATAAGATTTCCATTCTCAACTTGGATGCAAAACGAATTCAGGTAGAGCAAAAATCCGGAGAGATTGCCTTGGAGAATATCTGGGCTGAAGAAATTTTGATCAGTCAGGATGCAGGAATCTTTACTGGAAGCAAGCTGGAAAGCGCAAATTTTTTCCTCAATCTGCTGGGTGGTTCTGGAACGATTCAAAATTGCAAAGGCACTACAGGAGTATTTACAGAAGGAGGAAGAGTCACTGTTCAGGATGTCGGTACCATGAATTTGGCAGCTGCCAACAGTCCCGGAGGATTGGTTTCCCTTCAAAATGTGGAACTACTAAGAGCTGCTTCGGCAGGAAGGGGAGAGGTAAGAGGAGAAAATGTGGGTTTGGCAAATAGGGTGGAGTTGAATGCTGCTGGAGGAAAAGTAGGCCTTAATACTCCTACTGATATTTCCGGATATGGCTATCTTTTCAATTTAAGTCCAGGTTCCGTAAGCATCGGGGAGAAGACTTTCAATTCATCCGTTTCTGAATTTTCGGATGGGCAACCTTTACTTTTCGGGAGCATTTACAGCGGTTCAGTTTCAGTGAAACGCTCATTTTAAA
Source organism: Algoriphagus aquaeductus (assembly GCF_003253485.1). GTDB lineage: Bacteria > Bacteroidota > Bacteroidia > Cytophagales > Cyclobacteriaceae > Algoriphagus > Algoriphagus aquaeductus. Next base: position 103,998 of record NZ_QKTX01000010.1, read on the forward strand.
TCAGTGATTTTGTTTTTGGATTGAAGCTGGTTTTACAGTATTGATGAAGAAGTGGCTGTTTTATTGAATTTTTGTTAAAAGAGATAAAAGTCACTTATGGAATCAAAAAAATACTTTTATATTTCGAAGTTTTATTGAGCCCATGATTTCTTTCTTAGGTCTGATTACGCTCTTTTTGCGGCTTTCCTTGTCCATACAGGGTGAGTTGGCGCAGCTTTCAGATTTAGCGACACTTGGGGTTCATTCCGAATGCATTTCAGCACCTTCTTTATCTCTGCATGCAGATCCCAACGGGTTCTCAGGTAACGTCAATCTGACCAAAAAGCTCGAAAAAGAAGAGCGGGTAGAAGTGGAAGGTGAGGGGGTATTCACCATCTCAAGCTCCAGTTTATTAAAAAACCTGGGACAAACATCCAGGATGGTCTTGCATCCCTTGTATGGAAGCAAAGCCATCTTTGGGAGCCGTCCTCCATTGTATGATTTTTTTCATTCCTGGAAAATCCATCTGAGTTGATTTTTTGCCTATAAGGCAATGATTGATCGGCATTTCGCTGATGTTTTTGGCTTTCTGGCCAATTCAAAATCACTCACTCAGAATTAATCAAATGAAACATCACTCGGAGCGTCAGGCTTTTGGAGTGGAGGAGATCGTGCATGAACTCAAGCATTTTCTTCCCGCTCAAGCTCCGCTCAAGGACTTTGTCCATCACAATACCCTGCATGCTTTTCAGCATTTGCCCTTTTTTCAGGCGCTGAAGCAAGCCCATTCCCAGTTTGGTTACAAGGGGTTTTTGTCCCTTGATACTTATCGGCAACTCTATCGGGAAGGGAAAATCAAAGGTGAAATCCTTCAACAGGTGCTCAAAGAGCATTTCGGCATCCTGGCCAATCACTGGCTGGTCAAGCTCATGGATGAATCTGTTCAATCTCATGAAGATGCCAAAGTTGGGCGATTTCGGTCCCATTGGAGAAATGATTACCATTTCAATCTCGACAAGATCACCCATCCTTTTCTGTTCCGTTTGCTTTCTGCCTATTTGGATCAGGGGATTTCGATTTGGTCTTTCCCGGTAGAGGCCAAAGGCTTTTTGAATGCAATTCGATTGATTCAACAAGAGAGTTTTTCTTCTATTCTAAAGACAGAGAGAGCTAAAGGCCTTTTAGCAAAAAGTGATCTGGGGTTGGAAGAACTTCTGGAAATTCTTGTTGGAAAACCGGAAGCATATGGCTGGTACCTTTTCGATCAGCAGTTTGCGCATCCGGGTTGGTCGGGAATGGTCTCGGTGTTGGAGTCTCAGCCAGGTTCCCTTTTGGACTCCAAAATGATTACGCTCGAAGACCTGATCAAAGTTGAGTGCCTGCTTGAGATTGACGCCTTGGATCAAAAATTTGGGGAGTCCTGGAGTCCTCTCGGAGTGAGATTTCACTACGATACCAAAGAGCTGTTTGAAACTTCCCTTTTTGAAGAATTGGATCTAGTCCTTCAATGTTGGCAGGAAGCTTTTGAATGGAGCTATTACGATGAGGTTTTAGCGGGCATATCTGCGGTGAATCAACCCGAGGCCAAACCACAGGTTCCCAGTTTTCAGGCTTTGTTTTGCATCGATGACCGGGAGTGTAGTACCCGTCGGCATTTGGAGTTTATTGATCCGCAGTGTGCTACCTATGGTACTCCCGGGTTCTTCAATGTGGAGTTTTTCTTCCAGCCTGAGTTTGGAAAGTTTCATACCAAATCCTGTCCTGCACCGGTCACGCCCAAATACCTGATCAAAGAAAAAGCAGATCATAAAAAGCTGGCCAAGGATGCACACTTTCACCAAAACAGCCATTCTCTTGTCAGAGGCTGGCTAAGTGCCCAAACCTTGGGTTTCTGGTCGGCCTTGAAGCTGGTGGGCAATGTCCTTCGTCCCAGTTCTTCTGCTTTGGAAGTGTCCAGTTTCAAGCACATGGACCCTAAAGGTACGCTGACCATCGAGTACCAAGGCTTGGAGGAAGATGGTCTTCAGGTAGGTTTCAAAATAGAAGAAATGGCTGATCGTGTGGAGGGTTTGCTTCGAAGCATAGGTCTCTTGGAGAAATTTTCTCCATTGGTCTATTTGATCGGTCATGGAGCTTCCAGCATCAACAATACCCACTATGCCGGCTATGATTGCGGTGCTTGCTGCGGTCGTCCCGGTTCGGTCAATGCGCGAGTGGCTGCACATATGGGCAATCACCCGGAGGTCAGAAAAGTGCTGGAGTCCAGAGGAATCTTCATTCCGGAAACGACCCAATTTTTGGGAGGATTGCATGATACCACCAAGGATGAGATCGAATTCTATGATGTAGAGGTGTTAAGCCCTGAAAACCTTCGACTTCACCAAGAGAACCAGTATAAATTCAGCAAGACGCTGGATATCAATTCATTGGAAAGGTCTAGGAGATTTGACACCCTCAAGAAAAACAGACCGCTTTCAGGTTTGCACGAAGCGGTGAAAAAACGTGCTTTTTCGCTCTTTGAGCCCAGACCGGAATACAACCATGCGACCAATTCGCTCTGCATTGTATCCCGCAAATCCACCATCAAAGGCCTGTTTTTCGATCGGCGTGCTTTCCTGAATTCCTACGATTACCGCAAGGATACTCAGGGAAAAGCACTGGCCAAAATCCTGGGAGCCGCTGCACCTGTCTGTGGAGGGATCAATCTGGAATATTACTTCTCCCGAATGGATCCTGACAAACTAGGCGCAGGTACCAAACTTCCCCACAATGTGATGGGGCTCATCGGTGTGGCCAATGGTGCAGACGGGGACCTGAGAACCGGCCTTCCTTACCAAATGGTCGAAATCCATGATCCCATTCGTCTGATGATGATTGTGGAGCAGCATCCTGAGTTGGTGCTGGAGGTCTTGCAATCCAATCCGGCCACTTATGAGTGGGTGAAAAATCATTGGGTGCATTTCGTGGTGATCGATCCGGTCAGTCGGGAATTTTTGCGATTCAAGGATGAGGGATTTGTTCCTTATTCCCCCAAAGCCAAAACCGAGCACTTGGATCATCTTCAGGATAAACTCTTGAGTACGAAAGAAAATCTTCCCGTTTACGTAATCGACTCACTCTGATGGAATTGGCAATTTGGATTCAGTTCATGATAGGGATACCTCTCTTGGGCTTTTTGATCAGCTTGGTGATTCCGGAACAAAAGGAAAAGCTGCTTTCCCGAGTGGCTTTTTACACCGCGGGCATCAACTTGGGCAGTGTGCTGGTCTTCTTGGTCTTTTGGGCTGGGATAGGTTTTCAAGCGCTCAATCTCAAGGAATTTGTCCTGTTCAAAACCGATCATTTCGAGTTTTTGGTGGACTTTTTCTTTGATCGGGTAGGGGCGGTGTATGTGGTCGTCGGAGCGGTTTTGACCTTCCTGATTACCTTTTACAGCCGCTATTATTTGCACAGGGAAAGTGGTTACAAGCGCTTTTTCAATACTGTTCTCTTTTTCTACTTGGGCTTCAATATCACCGTCTTGGCGGGAAATTTTGAAACGCTCTTTGTAGGATGGGAAATATTGGGATTGTCCTCTTTCCTGTTGGTGGCCTTTTACCGGCAAAATCTGCTCCCTACCCGAAATTCGATCAAGGTCTTTTCGATCTATCGAATCGGGGATGTAGGCTTGATCTTAGCGATGTGGGCCAGTCATCACCTTTGGCATGAAAACATCACCTTTCTCAAGCTGAGCAACGCAGAGTTGGTCTCTGAGCATTTGGCAGGGCATACAGGAATCGGAATGTTTATCGCCCTGATGCTGTTGCTCGCTGCAGCTGCCAAGTCGGCGCAGTTTCCGTTCTCCTCTTGGCTGCCACGGGCGATGGAAGGTCCGACTCCCTCTTCGGCGATTTTCTATGGTTCGCTTTCCGTGCACTTGGGAGTATTCTTGCTCTTGAGGACTTTTCCTTTCTGGGAAAACCAACTCACCGTCCGGATCCTGATCGGTATGATGGGATTGATGACGGCCATCGTGTCTACGATGATCGCTAGGGTGCAGACCTCGGTGAAAACCCAAATCGGATACGCTTCTCTTACCCAGATCGGGATCATGTTTATCGAGGTAGCAGCAGGGTTGGAAGTGCTGGCTCTGATTCATTTTATGGGGAATGCCTTCCTCCGAACGTATCAGCTGTTGGTTTCGCCTTCTGTGGTCGCTTACCTGATTCGGGAGCAGTTTTATGGGTTTGAGCCAAAGGCCAAAAAGACAGAAAGCAGCTGGATGAATCGCCTCAGGATCTCCTTTTATGTGTGGAGCCTGAAAGAATGGAATCTGGACCGTTTTATCAATAAACTGGTCTTTAATCCGCTGAAAAGACTCGGGCATAAGCTGGATTTTCTCACCTATCGTTCGGTATTGTATTATTTCATTCCGAGCTATTTGTTGGGATTTTACTTGTTGGTATCGGGTTACCGGATTCCTGATGCAGTTCATGGGGTATTGCCCGCCGGCTTTGCTTTCATTGCCTTATTGATGGTATTGAAGTCGTTTACAGAGCGAAGATCTGCCCGATTGGCCTGGACCATGCTATTGATGAATCACTTCTGGATGGTCTTGGCCATAGCCGAAAATGAGAATTTCTCCAGTCTTGAGATCGGCACTTACCTCAGTGGAGTGGTGGTGTTTGGACTTTCTGGACTGTTGATCATTTCCTGGATGAAAAGTCACCTCGGTCAGTCCGGTCTTTTTGAATATCAGGGAAATGTCAAAAGCTATCCCGTATTGGCCTTTCTGTTCCTCCTGAGTGTGTTGGGATTAATGGGATTTCCGATCTCACCGACCTTCATTGGGGTGGATTTGCTTTTCAGCCATATTCATGAAGACCAGGTTTTGTTGGCTTTCTTCGCTGCCTTGGCTTTCGTCATGGAAGGAATAGCGGCTGTCCGGATTTTTGCCAGGCTCTTTTTGGGCGCCAAACCCAAATTAGACGGTAAAAATCAGTCAGGACTTCCTGAAACTCCCTCCTCTTTGCTTTCTGTAAAAAGTTCCTCCTTTCAATCTTAAATAGATCCATTTGGGGCTTTGCTCCTAAAAATATTCATCCAATGAAAACAATTTCAAAAATCCAGTTGCCCAAAGACGGTTGGGCCGGACTTAAAGAAAACTTCTCTGCTGATGCTACGGCAGGCTTTGTGGTGTTTTTGCTTGCCATGCCGCTGAGTTTGGGTATAGCCAAGGCATCTGATTTTCCACCTATCATGGGCTTAATCACTGCCATCATCGGCGGTATGGTTGTGAGTTTGTTTTCCGGTTCCAAGTTGACGATCAAAGGACCTGCAGCGGGTCTGATAGTGGTGGTGGCAGGTTCGGTAGCAGACTTTGGAGGTGGAGAAACCGGCTGGAAACTAGCCCTCGGTGCCATGGTGGTGGCCGGGATAGTTCAGATCGGTTTTGGTTTTCTCAAACTGGGCAAACTTGCGGATATCTTTCCCCTTTCTGCCATTCACGGCATGCTTGCGGCAATCGGGATCATCATCATTGTGAAGCAGATTCCTGTGCTTTTGGATGTGAATCCGGAATTATACAAAGGCTTGAGTATCGTTTCCATGATCACCTCGATCCCTACGATTTTTGCCAATTTAGATCCAAGAGCGACTATGATCGGGGTGTACAGCTTGGCGATTATGCTGGGCTGGCCTTACCTGAAGGATTTTAAGTTGGGAAAAATCCCGGCTCCCTTGATGGTCCTGATCGTGGCCATTCCTTCCGAATTGGCCATGGACTTTGCCCATACGGAGCCTCCTTATGCCTTGCTTCATATCGGCAGCCTGACGGATAACCTAAACTTCAATGCGGACTTCTCCGGTATCTCCAATCCCGGAGTATTTATCAAATATGTGATCATGTTTGCCTTGGTGGGGTCTTTGGAATCTCTCCTTACCGTCAAAGCCATTGACCTCGCGGATCCTTTTCGCAGAAAATCCGATAACAATAAAGATCTGATCGCAGTGGGTGTCGGAAATACACTGAGTGCTTTCTTGGGTGGCTTGCCGATGATCTCCGAGGTGGCCCGTAGCTCGGCCAATGTCAACCAAGGTGCAAAAACCCGATGGGCCAACTTTTTCCATGGTTTTTTTATCCTGGTGTTTGTGTTGGTCGCTACTCCGGTGATAGAAATGATTCCCAATTCAGCGCTTGCTGCGATGCTGATCACGGTTGGGATCAAGCTGGCCCATCCCAAGGAGTTTGTCAATACCTTCAAAATCGGTAAAGATCAGTTGGCTATTTTCTTGGTAACTATTGTCTTTACTCTGGTGGAGGACTTGCTGATCGGTATCGCTGCCGGTATTTTACTCAAAGTGATTTTGCACCTGCTCAATGGAGCTTCGTTGAAAACGCTGTTTAAAGCGCCGGTTTTGGTGTCATCCAATGGAAATGACTACCTAATCGAAATCGAACAAGCGGCGGTGTTTTCCAATTTTCTGACGATCAAAAAGAAACTGGAAGAAATCCCTGCAGGATTTAACCTCACAATTGATCTGAAAAACACCAAACTGGTAGATCACTCGGTCATGGAAAATCTCCACCGATTCCAGCATGAGTACGAAGAGCACGGAGGTCATGTGAAGATCGTCGGGCTGGATAAGCACAAGCCGGTATCGGATCACCATTTGGCTGCCAGAAAGCTGGTACAGAGCTAATCCAATTTACAACTACCTGTTAGACTAAACCTAGGGTGCCATAAGTGTGGCACCCTGGAGTTTTATTTCCCTAACTATGAAAAAAGTAGTATTAATATTGCTCATGGCCTTCCTTCTCTTTTTTGCCATCATCCTGTCGGTCTATGGCCAAGGAGCTAAGGAAGTCAAGCTCTTTCTCAATGAATCTCAGACCCATTGGGTCAAAGGAACAGGACTCGGCCAAATCTGGGTCAGATACACCGAGTTGAATCCCGGATCGACCATCTATGGTACTCCAAAAGACCAAGTATTTGATGTCGGACTTCGAAGGGTTCGCTACCAAATCATGGGGCAACTTACCGATCAGGTCTTTGTCTATACCCAGTTTGGAATCAATAGTTTTGGTTCGCTTTCGGGAAGAAAACCCGGCATGTTTCTTCATGACGTCACCGCCGAATATGCGGTAGTCAAAAACAAACTCAGTCTGGGTGCGGGTCTTCACGGATGGAACGGTACGGTGAGGTATTCCTCCTCTTCAGTAGGATCGATTCTGGGTTTGGACTTGCCCTACATCGAGGAGTCTACCAATGATGTGACGGACCAGTTTGTCCGCAAACTCGGAGTCTTTGCCAAAGGCCAACTGGGATCCTTGGATTACCGGGTTTCGGCCTCTAATCCATTCCCGATCCAGACTGCTCTGAATCCGGTACCTACATTGCCTGAGAATGTGACCAACATTGCTTATTACAGCACATCAGCCCCGGCGATAAACTACCAAGGTTATTTCTTCTGGCAGTTTCGGGACAAAGAAGCTAATCAGATTCCCTATATGACTGGTACCTATTTGGGAAAAAAGAATGTCCTGAATATCGGGGCTGGATTTTCTACCCAAGATCATGCGGTTGAATACCGGGAAATCACCGAAAGTCAGGTGCGACAAAAGGCTTCCCGACAGTTTGGTTTGGATGTTTTCTATGATGCGCCGATTAATCGGGAAAAAGGAACAGCCTTGACGGCTTATGCCGCTTTGATCGATTATGATTTTGGACCCAATTACCTGAGAAATGCCGGAGCCATGAACCCAGCCAATGGAGTCAATGGGCAAGGCACCTTCAATGGACCGGGCAACAATATCCCGCTGATAGGAACCGGGCAAGTGTATTATACCCAAGTGGGATACCTGATGAAAAAAGACCTCTTGGGCAACTTGGGCACTCTTCAGCCTTATGGGCAATTCACCGTCTCGGATTATCAACGAGTGGAAACACCCATCACCACCTATGATATCGGTGTCAATTGGCTACAAGCAGGACATCGATCCAAGCTTTCCTTGGATTATCAAAGCCGCCCCATGTTAGCCAGAGGACAAGGAGAGCGACTCGTCAAAAATGGCGCAGATTCAAGAAAGGGAATGCTTGTCATGCAATACCAATTCTCTTTTTGATTGATGTTTTTCTTATGGTTGATGATAGCCCCGGAGGTTTCCTTCGGGGGTATTTTAAAGGGAGAAAAAAGATGAGTATCAGTCTCAGATGCTGTTGAATTTCCCTTTGCTGAAAAAAGGTCAAGTGGTTTGGGCTAAAGCCCCGCGCTCTATAACATTTCAAATTCCCCAGCTAAAGCTGGAGGTAATTTAAAGATTGTCAAAATCAATGCTTGAATAGGAATGCGGCTTTAGCCCATTCCAATAATGTGTATGGTATGTCTTTGGGCTTTAGCCCAATAAATTATTGATCAAGTCAGGCGAAGAAAATTTCCATAAAGATCCGCAGGATTGTCACTCTTCTTGACCCCCGGTGACTAAAAGGAGCTGTGGGGAAGGGACGAAAAACACCCAGAACCCCGCAGGGGTGATCCTGCACAAAATTCACTTGGATTATCGATTGCAAATCCTTGAGACAGCACCTCGGGATTTCAAATCCTGAGGAACCTGAATAGGGAAATGGATTGGGGTGTCGATCGCGGGGTAAATTTTGGAGGGAATCGGACAAGAGGCAACTTTGGAGGGAAAATAATCTCCGACAATTTTCTTCCAAATTATCCAATTCACTTTTCCATTCGAGTTCATCCCATATCTTTAGGAATCAGTTTTTCACCAGCCTTTTTTCATGACCACCGCCGAATACATCCAAGCTGTCAATTCCCGATTCCGCACCGGACAAGCCACCGAACATACCTTCCGGGGCGATCTCCAAAACCTCCTCGAATCCCTCGTTCCCGATATTGCCGCCACCAACGAACCCAAGCGCCAGGCCTGCGGTGCGCCGGACTACATCCTCACTAATAAAAAAGGAATTCCTGTCGGTTACATCGAAGCCAAAGACATCGATGACAAGGATCTACATGGGCTAAAAAAGACCGGAAATAAGGAGCAATTCGACCGATATAAAGGTTCACTGGACAATCTGATCTTTACCGATTACCTCGAGTTCGTCTATTTCCGCAATGGGGAACTCGCCACCTCCGTCCGAATCGGCGTGGTAGATCAGGGAAAAATCCTTCCGCTGCCGCATAACTTCCCGGCTTTCGAACTCCTCATCAAAGAGTTCACCACCCATATCGGGCAGACCATCAAAAGCTCCAAAAAGCTAGCCGAGATGATGGCTGGAAAGGCCCGTCTCCTTGCCAATGTGATCCAAGCTGCCCTCGAAAGCGATGAAGAAAATCACGAAAACTCCACCCTGCAAGAGCAGATGGCGGCTTTCAAGGAAATCCTGATCCATGACATCACGCCCAAGGCTTTTTCCGATGTATATGCACAGACCATCGCCTACGGGATGTTTGCGGCGCGGCTCTATGACAGTTCACTTGATACCTTTAGCCGACAGGAAGCGGCCGAACTCATCCCCAAGTCCAATCCCTTTCTGCGCAAGCTTTTCCAATACATCGCCGGCTATGACCTCGATTCCCGCATCACTTGGATCGTGGATGCACTGGCGGATATCTTCCGTGCAGCGGATGTGCAGGCGATCTTGAAAAACTTCGGCAAGGCCACCAAGATGGAGGATCCCATCATCCACTTTTTCGAGGACTTTCTGACCCAATACGATCCCGGACTGCGCAAGCAGCGCGGGGTCTGGTACACCCCGCATCCCGTGGTGAACTTTATCATCCGTGCCGTGGACGAGATTCTGATCACCGAGTTTGGCTTGCCCATGGGTCTGGCGGATACCTCCAAGACCAAGATCAAAGTACCCATCCCCACCCATGACAAGCGATACAAAGGCGGCATGGTCGAGATCGAGCAGGAAGTGCATCGGGTGCAGTTCCTCGATCCGGCGACGGGTACGGGCACCTTTGTGGCCGAGGCGATACAGCAGATCTATGACAAGATGAAGGGGCAGCAAGGACTCTGGAACAGCTATGTGGAAAATCACCTGCTTCCCCGCATCAACGGCTTCGAACTCCTGATGGCTTCCTATGCCATGGCGCACCTGAAGCTCGATCTCTTGCTCAAAGAGACCGGGTATTCCCCTCCTGCAGGAGGAGGCAAGGGAGCTCAGCGATTCCGCATCTACCTGACCAATTCCCTGGAGGAATACCACAAAGACACCGGAACCCTCTTTGCTAACTGGCTATCGGCCGAAGCCTCCGAAGCCAATCAGATCAAACGGGACGCTCCGGTGATGATTGTGGCGGGAAATCCGCCTTATTCGGTCAGTAGTTCGAATAAAGGAGAGTGGATCGAAAGCTTGGTGGCGGATTATAAAAAGGATCTAAATGAGCGAAATATTCAACCACTTTCAGATGATTACATCAAGTTCATCCGCTATGGACAACATTTTATAGAAAAGAATGGCTCTGGTATTCTAGCCTTCATTACCAACAATAGTTTCTTGGATGGGATCATCCATCGTCAAATGCGGAAAAATCTTGTTGAAACCTTTGATAAAATCTACATAATTGATTTGCATGGAAATGCCAAGAAAAAAGAAACTGCTCCTGATGGGTCAAAAGATGAAAATGTATTTGACATTCAGCAAGGAGTTAGTATTAATTTGTTTATAAAAACTAAAATTGGAAAATCTGATAAATCTTTAAAAGTTATAGATGTTTATGGAGATAGAAATTTTAAATATATTTTTCTAAATAATTCCAGCTTAACGAAAACGGATTGGGTGAATATTCAACCATTTAGCCCGAATTATTATTTTATTAAAAAAGATTTTAGCGGAAGTGACAATTATTCAAGGGGATTAAAAATCAATGATTTATTTAAGGAGAGTTCTTCAGGAATAAAAACACACAGAGATCATTTTGTTGTTGATTTCGATAAAAGAAATTTACAAGATCGAATTAAGTACTTTTATAATCTAAATAACTCGGATGAAGGTTTATCAAAAGAATTGGACCTAAAAAGTAATAGAGATTGGGATCTATCTATTGCGAGACGGAAGAATCAATTTAATGATACTAAGTTTCGAAAGATAGATTATAGGGTTTTTGATAGAAGACAAATTTACTATGAATCAACATTGATTGATTTTGGAAGAGAAAAAATCATGAATAATTTTGTCGATAAAGATAACTTTGGATTTGTTTCTTTAAGGCAATCAAGAGCAGGAGAATTTAACAATTATTGGATTTCAAAAGATATCGTTGGGAAAGATGTTCTTTCATCTCTTGACACATGTACTGTCTTCCCCCTCTACCTCTATCCCGAACCTTCCGGTCAGTTGAGTTTGGGTTCGGCCGAGACCCGCACACCTAATCTGAATCTGGAAATCGTGGATCAGATTGGGAAGGGCTTGGGGTTGACATTTACATCTGAAAAGGGGTCCTTAGACTCAGCTCAGGGTGGAGAAGTTTGCTTTGCCGAGAGTGGCGAAGTGATGCCAGCTTACCGGCAGAGTTTTGCCCCGATTGATCTCTTGGATTACATCTATGCCGTGCTCCACAGTCCGACTTATCGGGAGACCTACAAGGAGTTTTTGAAGATCGACTTCCCAAGAGTACCCTATCCTACGGATGCTGCCCAGTTCTGGAAGCTCGTCGCCCTCGGCGGCGAACTCCGACAGCTTCACCTGATGGAAAGCCCTGCACTTTCACAGTTCATCACCCAATATCCCGTCGGCGGAGAGAATGAGGTGGATAAAATAAGGTTTGAAGTGAGCGAGGACGATAACTTTTCCAAAGTTCCAAACTTTGGAAAAGTTGGCAAAGTCTATATCAACTCCGAGCAATACTTCGACTCCGTCCCCGAGATCGCCTGGAACTTCTACATCGGCGGCTACCAACCCGCCCAAAAATGGCTCAAAGACAGAAAAGGGAGAATCCTCGATTTTGAAGACATCATGCATTACCAGCGGATCATTAAGGCCTTGGTGGAGACGGACAGGGTGATGGGGGAGATTGATGGGGTGGATACTTTGAATTAAAAAAATAGCCTTATGAACTTGAATGAGAAATTTAAAATGAAAGGGTTGTGGCACCTTCCAGACTCAAAGGGTAAGGATATTGGGGGTGTATTAAAATTCAATCCCAAATTAGATTCAAAACTTGAGTTGATAGGATTTTTGAAAGAACCTAAAGACACTTTTTTAAAACCAGAGAATGGTTCATACTTTGAAATCATTCATGGAGTTTTGGAGGATGGTGAAATGGTGACTTTAATTGATTGCTTTAGGAGAAATTATAAAGCAAACTTAAGGATGAAAATTTCAACTTCGACTTATAGAATAAGATTGATTTTAAGAGGAATTCATCTTGAGAACCGCAATCTTCCAATCTTTACCAAAGCATCGTTTGAAATCAACGTTTTTCCTCAATGGATGAAAAGGAATATAATAAATCAAACATTGCATTATATAAACGATGAGATAGACGGGTTTGAGTTCGGTTATTTTAAATCTAAAGATCAGGACACATATACTTTTAATCTCGGGAACGAAACAGAGCTTTTATTTAAATCATTTGCAAGATTCAAAGAAATCAACTTTTCTGGATTCGAATTGGGATCAAACTTTAGTATTGTTGTAAATTCAAGGAACAAAAATAGTTTTAGTTTTTTTTTGGAAAAGTCCAATAGATTTATTTCATTCCTGAGGCTGTGCTTTTCAGATTGTGTTTGTTTTACAAATTTTCATTTGCAGCTTGAATCTGGAATAAAAGAGCCTTATTCAAACTCTTGGAATAAAATAATTTTTAAACAACAATACATTAAGAAAAAGATAGATCGATCTTTATATATGCATATTTCGTATGAGGATTTAAAGGGGGGGATAAACGAAATCGTTGTCAATTGGATGAAATTAGAAAGAAAATATGATCCCATAATTGAGACCTTAATTGAGTTAAATGAAAGAGGGAAAGATTTTAGAGTAAATGACTTTCTCTATATCACACAATGTGTTGATGGTTTTCATAGAATGGAATTTAATCCAAGTCGTACTCAGTTTATTCATCGGATAAAAAAACTGATATCTCAGTTTATTTATGTTCGAGATTTGAATTTTACCGAAGAGGATATTCAAAATATTGTTGATAATCGTGATTATTATACACATCTTCATTTAGATAAGGAGGTGAAATTGTTCTCCATGCCGGAACTATATAGAAGAACTAGGAAGCTATATTATCTAGTTCTATTCTCTTTGTTGGCTAAAGTAGGTTTTAAAGATGAAATGATTCTGAAATATAGTGAAGATCCTTACTTGTATTAATTTTAACAATTTAGCAGATATGCAAAATCCAAAAATCATGACCAATCGAAATGGTAAACTTATTTTCAAAGACTATGCAAATCGGGAGGTGAGCATTTCTGAAGAAGATTACCTTGACCTTATGTCCGCTCCTGAACGGCAAGCTATCCGAGCCAATTTAGAAGACTGTTTTCAGGATCCCTCTGAAATGAGGTGGGAAATTGCTGAAGTGGAGGGAGAAAAATATACCGTCTATAAGTACTTCAAACTATATAAGGAAGGTGTTTTTATTATTTATGTTATTCTTGATGATCTACAAAACTTCAATCTGAATAATTTCTTCTGGATTGGAAATGATGACCTTGACCAGGCAGAAGAATATAGGCAGGGGATGCTGATTTTTTCAAAGATTAAATAAAATAACATCCCTTCCCACCTCTGGGTAGTCTTTTGCCTTTAAGTTTTAAAGTTCCATTGAGGCTAAGCGTAGATTGATACAACGCTTTCATATTTTCTCGAATTTTTAATTCTGTTTGCAACAAGTTTAACCCCTTTCGGGGTTGCCAAAACCAAACCAAACTGGATTCATTTTTCCCCCGGTTCCACCGGGGGCTATTGAGAAGTTCGATCCTTTCAGGATCTTTAAATTGATTGCGATAATTTTTCAATTATGACCCCAGTAGGGGTCAAACCTCTGAATAGCCGCGGGTGAAACCCGTGGATTACGATACGACGACATGATCCCCACGACCCCGAAGCGGGTCGAACAAATCCTAAAACTAATTGTCAAAATCATCTAAATTCCCGAAATTGAATCTATTCATTTTTCCTCCAAAATCTGATTTTTATGGGAACCCACACACAATTGATTTACCACATCGTCTATTCCACAAAACACAGGGAACCTACAATGGTCCAAGATGAGAAAAAGCGATTGTTCGCATTTATTCACCACCTTCTCACTAATAAAAACTGCCATCTCTACCGGATCAATGGGATGGAAGATCATCTACACATTCTTACTCACATTCATCCCACAATTGCTATCTCTTCTCTGGTGAAAGACATCAAATTAGCCAGTGATGATTTCATAAAACGAGAGGATGTTTTTCCAAAATTTAAAGGTTGGCAGGATGGTTATGGAGCATTTACAGAGTCAATTAAGGAAAAAGACCGGTTGATCGCCTACATTAGAAATCAAGAAGAACATCATCGGAAAGTTTCATTTTTGGATGAATACAAGGCACTTTTGAAAGAACATGAAATTGAATTTGATGAGAAATATCTTTTGTAGTTATAACCTCGAAACCCCACAAATTCAACCCCATTCGGGGTTGTCCATAGTCATCTTGACCTTCATTTCCCCCGGTTTTACCGGGGGCTATTGAGAAGTTCGATCCTTTCAGGATCTTTAAATTGATTGCGATAATTTTTCAATTATGACCCCGGTAGGGGTCAAACTTTTGAATAGCCGCGGGTTGGTGGGTGAGCGAAGTCGAACCCCAACCCGTGGAATTCATGGATCAATTGGTAATGGTTTTCCCGACCCCAACGGGGTCGAACTCTGTTTTCCCAGACTGCATCTTTCGAGTTCAACCCCTTTCGGGGTTTCCAAAACCAAAAAACAATGTTCTTTTTTCCCTAGGTTTCACCTAGGGTTCCGCCACGGCGGACAAGTTATTCAAAAGTTCGACCACTACGTGGTCATCGGTTTGAATTCCCTTCTGAGTGTAGAATGTTCGTTTGACTAGGCGGAGTTTGTAACTCCGACAGGGAGTAGAATGCTTGACTAAGCGTAGATTGCATCTACGATTTCATATGCTTCGGAATTTGTAATTCCATTTCTCTCTGTAAATCTTATCGTCAATGCCTTAGGTATTTTTACTCCCAATTAATTAATTTTATAAACAAGATTTGTCATTTTAGGAATTACCATTGGTGAAACTGACTGTCCATTATGCTAAAAAAAGTTACTTTAAAATCGATCCTATTTTTACTGCTGGTAGCATGTTCGGGTGATGACATCCTTCCCTCAGGGACAGAACTATTGACGAATTCCAATTTATCTTTCTATCCTGATTCAGTCTTTCCTTGGACAAACTCCCAATTGGGGGATATCAAAATAGGTGTGAGCAAAGAGGTGTTTATGACAGGAAATAGATCCTTGTTCATCGAAAATCTGGATAGTTTGATCGCTCCCTCTGGAACTTGGACACAAACTTATTCTGGACCCATGCCTAGCCCTGGAAGTAGTGTAGAGCTGACAGCATTCATTAAGGGTGTCAATGTCAAGAATAGGACAGAGGGTAGAGTAGGAGTCGCTTTTCGGGCATATCCAGCAAGTGATCGAAATGGCTCTGCCGGCGTGACTTTGAATTTACAGGGTGATTTCGATTGGACGCTTGTAAGAGCCACTTTAGATGATTTCCCTGCTGATGCAGATTTTATTATCGTAAACTTATTTTATCCATCATTGACTACCGGAACGATATATTTTGATGAAATTTCGCTGAAGGTTAAATAAATAAGACGTATAGATATTTCAAAAATTGACTATAGGTCTTAAACACTTTATCGTAAAAGTTTTGATTTATAGTAGATTACTTGTCCTTCTATCCGATCCAATGCTAATATGATACAACTGGATCATATCTTAACACGTTGTCTTGCTTTTATTTTTTCTGGAATTTCTAATTCCATTTCTTTCTGTTAATCCTATCGTCCATGCCTACGGTATTTTTCAAACCAGATCCAATTTCTCATTCCAGCCAATGGTTCGACTTCGCCCACCAACCTTGGCTGGCAACATAATCGGTCATGCCTATGGCATTTTTTGGCAAAAATATTCTCATGAATTATTCCTTAACAGTCCCATAGGGACGAGACACATTTTCTTCCATTAGCGAATACTTTTTGAACTGGGGCTACTGGTGATTTTTATTCACCAAATGCCTATTTCCGATCGAGTAGCATGTTCAAGGCCGCGATGGTTTCCTGTTGGGATATGATGGTGTTTTGTTGTGTTTCCATTGTTTTTTCCAAGGCCTCTATCGATTGGACCTGAGGTTTGGCCTCCGGTTTATTTCACTACAGCGTACAGCAATGATTATTACCTCTGGTAGTTTCTTGTATCAAGGATTAAAAAATCCTCCAAACAACATCAGGGGATTACCAAACCCTGGTTTCTGGATATGCTTCTCCTCCAGCAATATTTCCCATGCATTGTTTGGTGTATTTACTTTTTAGATAGCTTTGTGCTTCAAAATCGCCTCATTGTGAGCAAGAGAAACCTGATCCTTCTTTCAGGACTTGTCTTTTTCAGTATGCTAGGGTTGCTCGGATTACGGGAGCAGCCGGTGAAAGTATTGGAATCGGACCAAACGGAAAGAATCCAGTTTGAGTCTGGAGTTTTCCACTCCGGAGATCTTTTGCTTTCCCAACCCTTGATGGGGTTTCAGTTTTTTGCTTCGAGTGGTGAAAAAGGACATTCCCTTCAGGGGACAAGTTCTTTTGCTCTTGTTCAACAACTCCAATCGGCTTTTGCGACCAGTCGCGTACACCACCACCACTGGGTCCGGCTGCTTCGGGTTTTTGCTTTCAACAAACTATTTCTCAAACACGGGGTACTGATTCAGTAGGAATTTTTCAACCACTTCTTTCCTAGGCTCTGCTTACAGCGTCTAGTTAAACCCTGTTTAATTTTCTTCTTAATCTTTATGAAAACACACCTCTTGGCAGTGGTGATTGGCCTATTTATGCTCAATCCTACCGCCACAGCAAGACCTTATTCTCTTTCCGACAGTACCCATCAATCCAATAAAGCGATCAAAGATCTGCTGGATTTACCGGTAGGTAGCGGAAACTTTACATTCAACCTTTATGGGGATTTTGGGTATGTGGTAGGCCCGCAGCGAACCCATACCTATTATGATCCGGCCTTGGGAGATACCGTCACGGCTTTTGGCAGGAGAGACTACACCAGTTATCCTCTTTATGCCAATCAATTTTCTCTGTCCTATGCCTTTGTTCAGGCTCAATATGAGATTGAAAATAAACTCAGATTTAGGTTGGCCCTCCATACGGGACACATTGTGGATGCACTTTATGTGGAAGAGACACCTTCGACTAAAATCATCCGGGAACTGGCACTATACTACCACCTCAATCCAAAATGGGCGATGGAAATTGGGATTTTTCCCTCCTACTTTGGGGCGGAAATTGTATTGAATAAGGAGAATCTACATGCCACCAGAGCCTATATCGCTGATTTTACTCCTGACTATGAGGCTGGTGTGCGGCTGCATTATAAGCCCAACGAATACAATACCTTCTCAGCCATGGTTCTCAATGGTTGGCAAGTAATCCGGGAAACCAATACCACAAAGGCATTTGCGCTGAGCTGGAGTTTGAATAAGCCGGGAAAAATTACCGGCAATTGGAATCTGATGTTTGCCGATGAGCAACCCATTTCGGCTCCAAAACCGCTTTTTAGACATTACCAGAACATTTATTTCAGAGTTTGGATCAGCGAAAAATTACTGATTTTACCGGTCTTGGATGTAATGGTTGAAAAAAAGGCCGATTCTGACAATCCCGGTTGGAACCATATTGTAGCTCCGGCATTTTCTGCCCGGTACAAGATCCACGAGCACTTTGGGGTGGCGGGAAGGTATGAATATATCTATGACCCCAAAAGCCTGATACCGGAATTGCGTACAGGTACTCCAAACGGCTGGCAATCCAACGCCGTCACCCTGACTTGGGAATATTTGCCCTCCTCTCTGGTCACTTTCAGGATAGAAGGGAAATATGGCGTCAATAAAGATGAGGTCTTCAGAAACAGCCTCAACCAGTTGGTACGGGAGGATTGGTACGGGATAGTCAGTACCTCGTTTTATTTTTGATGTTCTTAGTTGATAACTAGGGTTCCCATCAGAAAACATGTGTTAACTGAGTAGCGATATGGGGGTAGAAGAGCGGAGTCCTCGATGATACCGGTCGGAATTCCGCTCTTCTTTTTTTAATCTCCGGAAAGCGGTTTAAAATTTTCATCTGTTTATAATTTGATTTTTAATGGCCAGATGGAATGCCCCGGATAATCATTCCCCTGTGTGAGAAGCATTTACTCATGGGCATTTCATCTGTTTATAATTTGATTTTCATTTGCCACATAGCCTGTCCCGATCTTTCATCGGGAGAACGCCCTGGATAATCAATTCCCTCCTGATCCGCTGAGGCTGACGGGGCAAGTTGTGTGAGAAGCCATTTTCATGGGCATTTCAGCACTTGAAAGTGAAGTGGGGTTAGCTGAAAATTGCATTCGAAGCGGGGATTTATTTCTTGTCAGCTTAGCTTCTGTTTCTTCCCATCGATCAAAGAAATAGGGCCAAAACCCCGAAAGATCCATTTTGCTATTTTACTTCGCCTATCCTGTTAAACGGCTGTAGGGTAAGGTCCAGGATGTCGAAGCAAAGTTTTTGGCTGTGGGTAGTCCTGATTTTTTGAGGACATTCAAAAAATCCATAAATTATTTCGCTGGGAATCAGTGGTTTTTTCTCAGTCGTATTTTTAAATCCTTTGAATTTTTCCAAGCCTATGAAAAACAAGTTTGATCGATTGGCAGACCTCTTGGGGGCAAAATGGAATCAGATCCCGGATTCTTCACGAAAGCTTCCTTTTTCACTGAAAAACTCTCAGGGAATGGAGCGTACTTTTGGAATGGGAGCACCCCGATTTTCCATTCATCTCACCAATGATCAGGCAGTCGTGGCATTGAGTACGCTGGATCAGGAGAAAATCGCCAAAGCCTACCTCGAGGGAGATGTGACGTTAGAGGGAGCGATTATGGATGTCCTTTCGCTCAGGGACCTGTTTACGGACAATAAGTGGATCAATTTTGCCTGGAGATTTATCCAGCCGATTCTTTTTGGTCAGGTAAAAAGTGATAAAAAGTGGATTGCCCAGCACTATGATCTAGATGCCGAGTTTTTCCAACTCTTTTTGGATTCCAGGCATAGAGCTTATTCTCAAGCGGTGTTTGCCTCAGATGAGGAGGATTTGGAAGATGCAGAAACCCGAAAGTTTGAGTTTGTCTTGGACTCGGTCAAGGCCAAGCCGGGAGATCATATTCTGGAGATTGGGTCAGGCTGGGGTTCCTTTGTAGAGTTTGCCGGACAGCGAGGGATTCGGGTCACTTCTCTGACGATTTCGGAAGCCTCCCGAAAGTTTGTGCAGGAAATCATTGACTCACAACATCTGCCTTGTCAGGTATTGTTGGAGCATTTTTTTCAGCATCAGCCCGGTTTTCGCTACGATGCCATCGTCAATTGTGGGGTCACAGAGCATTTGCCGGATTATGCCGGCTCACTTAACCATTACCAAAGATTACTGAAAAAAGGAGGAGTTCTATATCTGGACGCCAGTGCAGACCGGACCCGCCATTCCCATGGGACATTTATGAACAAGTACGTTTTTGAGGGGAATGGGCATCTGATGGTTTTGCATGAATACCTCGCCGAGGTGGCCAAAACTCCTTTTTTGCTGAAAGGAGTATGGGATGACCGTCATAATTATTTCCTTACCTGTCGGGAGTGGGCCAAGCGCTTGGACAGGAATCTGGAAAAAATCGAGCAGAAATGGGGGAGGTCACTTCATCGAACTTTTCAATTGTATCTATGGGGAAGTGCCGAAGGATTTAACAGTGGAAAATTGCAGGCGTATCGGGTAGTGTTAGAGTTGGGGTGAGTTTTTTTCATTGGATTCGCTATCACATACCCAATGCTTCGAGATGATGGATCTATTTCGGTTTTGGTTTTGACGAAGCGAAGAGTTGGACGGATTCATCTGTTTATAATTTGATTTTTAATGGTCAGACCTGCCAACCGCAGGCTGGAAGCCTGTCCCAATCTTTCATCGGGAGAATGCCCTGTACGATCTCCACTTCCCAATACCGGTTCCGGATAAGTTGTGTGGGTAGCTTTTTCTCACGGGCATTTCAGGTGGTAATTCTCCAAACTAATTTGGTCAGGAGGTTATAATCCTTCAAATTCACGGAATCTATTCCAACCCATGCATAGACTTCTGTTTCTTTCCTTCTTCTTCTTCTTGGTTTCAGTAGGATATTCACAATCCACGTACACCCTCGTGTTATTGGATGAAGAATCTCAAGAGCCAGTCGTTGGTGCAACGGTACAGTTGCTTGAGCTTCGATTGGGGAAAGTCAGCAATGAAGTGGGGGAGGTAATTTTTGAAGATTTGGCAGCAGGGACTTTTACCTTTTTGATTCGATTTATGGGCTATGAGGAGCAGCGAATCAAGCGAACTTTCCCCCTGGATAATCTCTATGAAAAGCTTTTTTTACACCATGATCATGAGGAGCTTGAAGCGGTGCTGATTACTTCAACGCGTTCGAGTCGGGTGATTGAAGACATCCCTACCCGTGTTGAAGTCATTGCCGGTGAGGAATTGGGCGAAAAAGGAAACATGAAACCCGGGGACATCAGAATGCTTCTCAATGAAAGCACGGGAATTCAAACCCAACAGACTTCCGCTACCAGCTACAACTCCAGCATTCGAATTCAGGGTTTGGATGGGAAATATACCCAACTGCTCAGGGACGGGATGCCGCTTTATTCAGGTTACTCAGGCGGGCTCAGCCTGATGCAGATTCCACCCTTGGATTTGGCCCAAGTGGAAGTGATCAAGGGTTCCTCCTCAACCCTCTATGGTGGGGGGGCCATAGCGGGATTGATAAATCTGATTTCAAAGCGGCCGGAGGAAGAAGGAGGCTTGGATCTTTTGGTCAATGGAACATCAGCATTGGGTTTGGATTTGAGTTCCTTTTACTCTCAAAAATTCGGAAAATTGGGAACGACCGTTTTTGCTTCATTCAATAAAGGAACACCCTATGATCCGGCAGCTATTGGCTTGACAGCGATTCCAGAATTTG
This sequence comes from Algoriphagus aquaeductus, assembly GCF_003253485.1. Classification (GTDB taxonomy): domain Bacteria; phylum Bacteroidota; class Bacteroidia; order Cytophagales; family Cyclobacteriaceae; genus Algoriphagus; species Algoriphagus aquaeductus. The sequence goes on from NZ_QKTX01000010.1 coordinate 125,226, forward strand.
ACCGGGTCACGGTCAATCCCAAGCTTTTTTGGAATCCTACAGCGAATAGCGAGTTGATGTTTGGAATCAATTGGACTACAGAAGATCGGATTGGGGGTAATCTTGATTTCATCCGGGGTGAACCTGTAATCGATCCGTATTTTGAAGAAAATCAGACCGATCGATTTTCTACCCAATTCATTTTTGATCAAAAAATCGGGAATGGGCTGACGTTTCAAATCAAAAACAGCCTGAATCTATTTGACAGACAGATTAGGATTCCTGATTTCCGCTTTGGAGGAAGGCAAATTTCCAGTTTTTCGGAGATTCATGTCAGTCGTTTAAAAGAGAAGACAGAGTGGATCGGAGGATTGAATCTTTGGACTGAAAATTTTACCCAAAATACAGGGCAGTCAGGTGAAGTTTTGGATTATCAGCTCAATACAATAGGAGCATTTTTACAAAATCTCTGGAAAATCTCAGAGGATTGGACTCTGGAGTCAGGATTGAGAGTGGATAGTCAGAAAGAGTATGGGATTTTTGCCCTGCCAAAGGTATCATTGATGTTTGAACCCGCTGATTTGCTGACGTTCCGACTCGGAGGTGGATTGGGATATAAGTCACCGACCGTATTTACGGAGGAAACTGAGCGGATTACCTTCCGGAATGTGAAACCCATTGATCCATTAAAGATGGAAGCGGAGCGATCTGCGGGCGTAAATTTCGATGTAAATCAGCGTTGGGCTCTTGGTGAAGAACTGACTTTATCGACAAATCTGCTATTGTTTTATACCCAAATCAACCATCCTTTGATTCTAAGCAAACAGGAAGAATTTTATGTCTATGAACAGCCTGAAGGGAATTTTAAAACTCAAGGAGTGGAAATGAATTTGAAATGGCAGTTCAGGGATTTAAAGATGTTTATGGGCTATACTTTTGCCGATGTTACTCAAAAAATTGAAGGGGCGGTCAGTGCTTTTCCATTGGTTGCCAAGCACCGATTGAATAATGTTTTGATGTACGAAAAGCATGAAAATTTCCGAATTGGATTGGAGGGTTATTATTTTAGTCCTCAGCAACTCAATGATGGAAAAGTAGGCCAGGCATATTGGATCATGGGATTGATGGGAGAAAAATATGTTGGAGAACATTTTTCATTTTTCCTGAATTTTGAAAATATGTTGGATACCAGGCAGACAGCCTTCGATACGATTTTTACGGGAAGTCTTTCTAACCCCACTTTTCGAGATATCTATGCTCCGGTGGATGGGTTTGTGATCAATGGAGGATTTAAGTTTAGAATCTAGGATTTTAATTGAGAAAATCTCCCAAGGATAGTAATGGTCATATTTCACATCAATGGGATGTAAATAAAAAAAGGCTGGACAAACGTCCAACCTTTGAGTGGGCCCACCTGGGCTCGAACCAGGGACCCCCTGATTATGAGTCAGATGCTCTAACCGGCTGAGCTATAGGCCCGGGGATCGCCACCAAAATCCGCCTCAATTACGTGGTGACCTTGGTTTTGGGTGTGCAATGTTACATATTTGAGTCCAATTACACAACTTGTATTTCGAATGAAAAATACTCCGGATGTTGACTTTTTGATCTTTGACTTGGGCAATGTGATCATCGACATTGACTATGAAAGAACCTTCCGACTGATCAAATCCAAGATTCCGACGGCGCTTCATGAAAAAGTCGATTTCTTTTATCTGACTGATTTCCACAAAGCTTACGAGAAGGGATTGATCGATTCCCCGTCCTTCAGAAATGAGGTTCGGGCCTATTTCGATCAGGAGTGGTCTGATGGAGAAGTAGACGAAATTTGGAATAGTCTGCTGGGAAATATTCCTTCCTATCGGATCGATTTGGTAAAAAAATTAAAAGAAAAGTACCAGTTGGGCGTATTGAGCAATACCAACGAGATTCACATTCAGGGGGTCTATGAGCTTTTGAACAGGGAGCATCAGCTGGATAATTTTGATTCGTTGTTTGATTGGGTTTTCTACAGTCATGAAATGGGCCTGGCCAAGCCCTCGGTAGAGATTTATGAGAAGTTGGTGGTGGAGTTGGGGACTTCACCCGATCGGGTGTTGTTTTTCGATGATTTGCTGGCCAATGTAGAAGGAGCAAGGAAAATTGGAATTCATGCTATCCAAGTCACGGGGCCGGAGGTTTTACTTGATTTTTTTAAGGATGTTTAAACCCAAGCAATACCTCGTTCATTTCTCTCTTTTTATTCTGACCCTTTTGACTACCACGTTGGCAGGAGGGGAGTGGGTCTACGGAAAATCCATTATGACCTCCGGGGATTCGGCACTGACATGGGAGTATTTTTTCAAATCCATGGCATTTTCAATTCCCTTTATCGGAATTCTTTTGGTACATGAGTTGGGGCATTTCTTCACGTCTCTCTACCACAAAGTGCGCTGCACACTTCCGTTTTTTATCCCTGCCTGGTTAGGCTTTATCGGGGCTCCCTCGATCGGTACATTCGGCGCGATCATTCAGATGAGAGGTCTGGTCAACAGCCGCAAGAAATTTTTCGATATTGGCATAGCGGGTCCCCTGGCTGGATTTGTGGTGGCATTGGGAGTTTTGATTTATGGATTTACTCATTTGCCTGAGGCTGACTATATCTACCAAGTCCATCCGGAATATGCCGACCCCAACTTTGAAGGGTATGGAGAAGATGTGTTGGATTTTGAATTGGGGAAAAATCTGCTGTTTTGGGGAATGGGAGAATTGCTGGCTGATCCGGAGCGTCTACCTGAGATGTCTGAGGTAATTCATTATCCTTTTCTTTTTGCAGGGTACCTAGCGTTGTTTTTTACTGCGCTTAACCTGCTGCCTATTGGACAGCTGGATGGAGGACATGTGATTTTTGGACTTTTCCCCAAAAAGAACGCTTTGATTTCACTGGTAGCATTTACGCTTTTTTTGGCCTATGCAGGTCTTGGAATCATCAGTCCGTCCCAACCACTGGGTGAGCTGATGATTCGAATCCCCTTGTATGTGGGTTTTTTATACATCTGCTACACCAAATCTGATCTCAGCAATCCTACAAAACTCGCTCTGGCCTTGTCCCTGGCAGCCGGTCAATATGCCTTTGTATTTTTTCGGCCGGATTGGGAAGGGTACCAAGGTTGGTTGTTTTTTGGGTTTTTGTTAGGAAGAGTGATGGGGCTAAAGCACCCGGAAGTCACCGGTACCAAGCCCATGGATTGGAAGCGGAAAGCTTTGGGCTGGATCGCCATCCTGATCTTTATCCTGTGCTTTTCACCTCAGCCCTTTGTTTTTAAATAAAAAACCGGACTTTTCTGAGTCCGGCTTGAGAGGATTAAAGTTCTCGGTAGGCTAATATCCCACCCAGTACATTTCTGACATTGGAATATCCTTTGGTCTCCATGAATTTTTTGGCGTTTCCGCTTCTGGCACCTGACCGACAATGGACCACGATTTCTTCGTCTTTGAACGGTTCCAGTTCGGAAAGTCGATGAGGAAGTTCTCCCAATGGGATATTGGTTGCTCCCAAGTTGTCTTCTTCATATTCCCACTCTTCCCGAACGTCCAGAAAGTGGAATTTTTCTCCTTTCTCCAATCGTTCCTTTAGCTCTTTTACGGTGATATCTTCCATGTTATTTTTTTACTAGGATTCGAAATGATTTTGGGCCAGCAGGGGTGTCTAAATTGAGTACATAAATTCCCGGCCTTTGACCTCTAAAATTAAGCATTTCTCCCTGTTCGGTAGATTCCCTTGGTAAGAAAATCTCTCGGCCAAAGGAATCAATGATTCTGACTTCACTGAATTGACCTTCTACAAACAGGTCGTCAACCACCGGGTTGGGATAAATTCGGTATCCCACCTCAGGCAGGTTGCTTCCACCATCAGTTCTTGATTTGCTTACATGAGGACGGATCATCAAAGAGCCTTTGACGGATTCATTTTTGGCCCAGCCCCCACCTACATTGTAATAGATTTTATCTCCTTGGTCATTGAGCTTATCCAAGCCTACATAGATGAAATTGTTGGTAAACTGGGTAAAACCCACATAAAAATCCCCGTCTACCTGAATGGACTCTTCTATGGGGAAAAATGCCAATTCTTCTCCGGGAGCCAATACAGGAATGACAAATTCCTTCGAAAAAATCGGCTTTTGGCTCAGATCATCCCATACCACCAGGTCTATCGCTTGATTAGCTTGGCTGGGATTGGTGAAATTGATCGATATGCCTTCCAGGAAAACAGGTTCAGGCGTTTGGTATAATACCGCAAGCTGTCCTGATCTTTGATTGATCCCCGCGGAATAATCGGCCGAGCCATGGTCATAAGCAAAGAAATCCCGAAGCGGAAAAGTACTCCGTACGGTGTCATTCAGGCGGTAGTCTACACTCGGAAAACGAAGCGTATCGCCCTGATTTACCTCAAACAAGAGCCCATCTCCCGACGTGAGGTAAGTTTTAAAAATCAGGTCTCCCGGTTGATCGATCAATGGAATGTCCTCAAAGGTTCTGCTCAAAAAGGACCTTCGCTCCAGTGTATTGGGTACAGGGTTGAATGGCGTATTGGAATTGATGGATAGGATGGATCTACCGGTAGAATCCGAGGCAGTGATGGAGTATTCCATCGCTCGGAATCGATTTTCAAGATTCAAAAACTCATTTCCAACTTGCGACCATTGATTGGTTTGGTTTTTCTCCACCAATTCCCAAGGATATGCGCCGTATCCATCCAGCCTGACTTGGTTGGATTGCGTCAAAGCTCGGTCTGGATAGGTCAGGTTGGAAGCTGATCTTCCGGTATTCATATAGATGTAATCCAGTAGCCAGGAATCAAAAGGACCGCTTTGTCTTCCACTGGAGTAGAATCTAAACTGGAATGCCTCATGCTGCCATTCGGGCCGGATCTGGATGATTTCCTGGAAAAAGCGGGTTCTGTCCAATTCCGCTCCCCCTTGTTGCTGCCAAACCGTCTGCCAAGCTCCGGTAGCATCCAGGATTTGAAGGCTTAGGCGGTCATTTTCATCAGGGGCTTCTGCCAATCCACCTGACTGCCAGAAAAAGCTCAAGTAGAGGGTGTTTCGCTGATTGGAGGCAATCGTGCTCAAGTCAAAGGGTCGGCTGGTGAGGTAGTCACTTTCCCCCTGGTCCCTTACTTGGAGGGAATAGGGGACTCCATTTTCATTGACCCCATTGAACAAGGCCATACCCACCGAAGGAGCGTTGATTCCGATGGTTTCGGTAAAGGAAACACCTTGCACCCTCCATTTGAGCGTATCGATTCCTTTGGAAAAATCTTCCCAAAAGGGGAGGGAGTTGGTGAGTTGGGTCCGAGAGTTTACTTCTGAATATTCATTTCCTGAAAATCGAATTCTATGTACTTGGCCGAATTCCACAAACTGGGCAAATCCCAGGTGGCTTTGCAAAAGCAAAGTGAAAAGCAGAATCGTTTTGAATGGAAAAAATACCCTCAAGGTGTTAATATTTAGATATCCAAAGGTCGATTATTTCTCCGGTTCGTACTTCTGTTCCAAAAGCTGGAGCCTGAAGGTAGACTTTTCCGGGAGCTACAGAATCGGTGGCGTTCAGCGTTTTTCTGCCAACTCTGAGCCCTGAGCCAAGAATCAAGAATTCAGCATCTTCTTCTTCCATCCCAATCAAATTAGGCACTTGAAGCAGCTGATTGCCCATCCCATCACCAACTACCAAGTCGATTTTGGAGCCTTTTGCAACTTCAAATCCCTCTTTGATCGTCACGCCTCGGTATCGCTGCTCCAATACCACGTTGATCCCAATGTCTGGGATGTAGATAATGTCTCCTCTTTCCAGACCCAAGTTGGCCAATATTTCCTGTACATTCTTCAAAGGCATATTGACCAGATTTGGCATTTTAATGATGGGAGCATTCCGTGCGTTCAGCGTCAGGTAGATTTTTCTGCCACTTTTCACCTGAGAGTTGGCGGAAGGGATTTGTTTGAGAACAGCCAAGGCTGGTTGCTCGGCACTGAAAGCAGAATCTATAGAAACTTCATATTGGAGCCCTGAAGATTTGATCACGCTGGCAGCTTCATCAAACGTATATCCTGAAAGATCAGGAACGGATACAGTTTCACCGTGATTGGTGTATAAAGGAAGGTAAACCTTCAAAAAAAGAAATCCGAGGAAAATGGAAATACCGATAATGATCAATAGGTTGATCAATATGTTCTTTAGACTATAATTCAATTGATTCATCGAGTGAAATGATTCAGACTAAGATAAGCCCTAATTTTGATCTATCAAGGCACAAATTTGGCAAAAACAGCTAAATGAGCAGGCAAAAAATAAGCCGAAGCTTGTGGCCCCGGCTATTTTTTAAGGTTAATTAATGACTAGCCTCTTTATTTCCTGAAGGCTAGGACTGTTAATTTTCAGAATGTAAAGCCCCTGACTGAACATTTCCCGAGTAAAGGTATAGGTCTGGTTCAGTGTATTGGGGAAATTCAACTCCTGAACCAAGGCTCCTGTGGAAGAAATAATCTGAACGGTGACTGCCTCTCTTCTTGGAAGATTGAATGCCAGGCTGAAATACTCGACAGCAGGATTGGGGTACAGGACTGAGTTTCCCTCAGCAGGGATCACCGGGTCCGGATTGGCATTGAGGAAAAGCTCCAGGTTGTCCAGGTAGACGGGAGCATTTTGCTCACCGACCCAATCCAGCACAAAGGCCAAACGAACTTGTTTTTTACCTTCACCCGCAAACTCGGTGAGATTGGCATATTTTCGCTCATAATCACCCAATGAATTTGGATTGGCTTCTCCTACGTTTACTGTGGACAAATCTGTTCCTGATGCAGACCAAACTACCGAGTAATCTTCTCCGCCATTTTCGCTGGCCAGCAGATAGAGTGTTGTGGCTGGATTGACTACTCCTGCCGCCACATCAAAAAACACGCTGGCCTGTCGGCTCACCGACAGATCAAAAGACGGTGTCCCCAACCAATAAGAATTGCCATTAGCACCTCCTTGCATCCTTGCCACGTTATTGTTTCCTGAACCGGTAGTGACAGGGATAATTTGCCAAGCCCCTTGATCCGCTTCAGGATTGATGGTTAGCCAAGGATTGAGATCGGTACTTGCATTGAAGTTTTGTCTCCAAGGAACTTCCGTCTGGGTAGGATTTTCAAGATTAAACCACCTGAATAGGGGCGCGGCCTGGAAATTTTGATCAAAATTTGGTTCAGAAACCCCATAGCTTAATCGGTTTTTACCGTCTGAAGTGGAATTGTTGATCGTCAAATCAACGGTCTCTCCAGGTCTGATCGTAGAACCTGAGCCTACAAAAACCTGGTTATTCCCATTATTGGTATTTCGAGTAAATAAGAATCGGGTGACAGGAAGGTTGCCGGAGTTTGAAATTCTAATGATTTCCTGTGCATGGGTACCATTACTGATGGCTGTCGGGGCAATTACGCCTTCCACTTTCAGTTCATATTTGAATTCCTCTTGCGGAAGAATTCGAATATTCCTCAGGTACACATTGTTTCCGTAGGAGTTTTTGGAAATGATCGCCACTCGTATCTTGCCCAAATCCCTGAACTTGGAAAGGTTGACCAGTTCTGTTCTAAACTGGGAAGAACTGGAAGGGATAAATTCATCCAGCGTGGGTTCGGAAGTTTGAAGTCTTGTTCCGCTCTTTTGATAAGGTGCGTTGATCAGGTCAAACTCCGAGCTACAATCCGGTGCCACAGCCACAATGACCTCATCTTGAAACCCGTTCTGATTGTAGGGGGCATGAGCCAATTCGAAGACCAGTTGGGCATTGGGATATAAGTTCAGATCTATTTGAGGAGAGATAAAATAATCCAATTGACCCGCTGCATCATATTCATAGTGGCGGATGAAGACGGCCTGTTGCGCGACACCATCCACCGTAATATTGGTTCTTTCCCAAGTAAAGGATTGATCGGGATTGTTGACGATCCACTGAGAAGGAAACGTACTCAAATTGAAGGTATACGGCAGGTTGATTTGGCCCTGCTGGACAGGATTGGAAATTCGGGTATTGTTATCGGCTTTTTGATCGGTGTTGTCATTGACTTGGATTACCGAAAACCTAAACTGGTTGCTATTTCCCGTGACTGAAACAGCATTAAACGCCAAAACCTGTGTCTGTCCCGTTTGTAGATTGAGTGAAAATCTTCTGCTTTCGATCAATTGTCCATTGATCGTAAATTCGATTTGGGCAGAAGTCACGGACTGATTTCCTGCATTTTGTACCTCAATCTCCGGGATAATTACCGGGTTGCAAAGGGCATCTGAAGGCTGAATAATTCGGGTAATGGAGAGATCCCGATCTTCGAGTACCGGATCTTGGGTGGCTCTGTTGTTGACCAGGGTTACTCTTCTTGGACTATTTGCCAAAACCACATCAAATCGTTCTACCTGACCTCTCGTGAACAGATTCATGCAGGCATCGGGGGTATAATCCATGTAGTTTTGGATCATGTCATTGGATCCGCAGGAAAATCTGCTCGGATTGGCGTTGCAAATATTGTTGGAGTTGTCCTGTTCAGGGGTATCCAAGACGAAGTCATCGACTCCGCAACCCCCATCTCCCCAGATGTGTCTTAAGCCAAAATAATGTCCTACTTCGTGCGTGGCTGTCCTTCCTCTTGAGGCGGAAGTTGCACTTCCTCCCATTCCAAAAAAGCGGTAATCGATCGTCACCCCATCTGAAATCGCCGGAAAAGGGGAGAAGTTGAGACCGGGAAGATCAGATATCGGAAAAGAAGCATAGCCAATAAATGGAGATACCAAAGGTACCACCCAAATGTTCATGTATTCCTCCGGATTCCATTGGGATAATTGGCCAATCAAGGTGGCATCATCTGGGGAATAGGTGGTTTTGGTACCCTGCAATCGAACAATCCCCGTGGTGGGAAGTCCGCTGGGGTCTTGCTTGGCAAGTACAAATTCTATGTTGGCGTCAGCGGCTACCGGCAAAAACTCCGCTGGAGTTCTGTTGGCATCGGCATTCAATCTTCTAAAGTCCTCGTTGAGAATACGGATTTGCTCAGAAATTTGAGAATCCGGAATATTGGCACCCATCCCGACCGAAGTACCATTGTGGATGACATGTACTACGACAGGTATTTTCCGAGGTCCTTCCAGTGTTCTTGCGATTTGAGGCACACTTTTTTTAGCCTCAATTTTTCTGGTGATCCAGTCTTCAAAAAACTCCTTAGAGCCAAAAACGCCCAGTTCTTTTTCCAAGCGGGCTTCCAAAAAAGTATGAGCGCATTTTTCATGATGGGCATGACCGGGTGCGGCCCCAAAGGTGGAACCCAAGTCCTGAAGCACGATTTGTTGTCCAAAACTTGGGGAACCCAAAACAAAGAGTCCTCCAAAAAGGAGGAGAAATATTCTAAAAAACAAGGAGCGTCTTTTCATTCAATTGACTTGATCAGGCCATGGTTAGATTCACGGCCTCAACCCGGGTGATTTCAGGTATGGCTCTTTTGATAGCTTCTTCGACCCCTGCTTTGAGCGTCATGGAAGACATTGGGCAAGAACCACAATTGCCCATCATTTCGATCTTCAGTACATAGTCATCAGTAAGCTCAACAATCCGTACGTTGCCTCCATCGGCTTCCAGGTAGGGCCTGATGGTATCCAAGGCAAACTCTATTTTTTCTCTTAATCCTGATTCCATTACTTCTTTATGCTTTAATTTCTACAATTTCTGTTTTTTCTACTGAGGCATTTCGGATAGCAATCTGCCGAGCCACTTCCTCTGCCAACTGCATGTATGCCTCTTTGGTCAATCCATTTTTGAGAACTGCCGGATATCCAGTGTCACCACTTTCGCGGATACTTTGAATAATCGGAATCTCCCCTAAAAACGGAACTTGATACTTTTCAGCTAATTTTCTTCCGCCTTCTTTACCGAATAAATAGTATTTGTTTTCAGGCAATTCTTCCGGAGTAAAATAAGCCATATTTTCTACAACACCTAAAACGGGTACATTAATTTGGGGCTGTCTAAACATCGACAAACCTTTGTTGGCATCCGCCAGGGCTACTTTTTGAGGGGTGGTGACAATCACTGCTCCGGTCACCGGGACGGTTTGGACCATCGTGAGGTGAATATCCGAGGTACCCGGAGGCAGATCGATCAATAAATAATCCAATTCGCCCCATTCCACATCGGAAATAAACTGCCTCAATGCCGAACTGGCCATAGGGCCTCTCCATACCACGGCACTGTCGGTGGGAGTCAAAAAACCGATAGACATCATCTTCACCCCATATTGGGTAATCGGGATGATGACATTCTTTTCCCCAACTTTCTTCACCGCAGGTTGCTCCCCCTCTACATTGAACATGGTCGGAACCGATGGCCCCGAAATGTCGGCGTCAATCAGGCCTACTTTTGCTCCCAGTTGAGCCAAGGCCACAGCCAAATTCACTGAGGTAGTGGATTTGCCTACCCCGCCTTTTCCGGAAGCAATGGCCACAATATTTTTAACATCCGGTAGGATTGGAGCGGCATCTCTGACGGTAGTGACTTGTGCCGTCATGTGTATTTCCCATTCCCAATCATTCCCAAAATCTTCTTCCAAAGCCTCTATGCAATTGTTTTTAATCACTTCCTTGAGTGGGCATGCCGGAGTAGTCAAGACTACTTTGAAGCTTGCTTTTTTTCCTTCGATGTGGATATCCTGGATCATTCCCAGGCTCACCAAATCTCGTTTGATATCCGGGTCTTGAACTCTGGAAAGGGACTTCTTTATTAATTCTGCAGTCAATTGCATGTGGATTTTGAATTTTTCGCAAGTTAGGTCAAGAATGCCGCTTTGAAAAACGGCCGCGAAGACAATTGTGAAACTTCCTAGGGGAGGAAATGGTTCTGGAAACCTTTCACTTCCTTTTCCCGACTGAGCCATTAACTTTGTTTCTTTCCCATTCCCATATGAGTATTAGTAAGCTGACCACCGATAAAGTAAAAGAGCGAGCCGACATCGTGGAGGTAGTGGGCGATTATGTTCAGCTGAAAAAAAAGGGGCAAAACATGTGGGCGTGTTGTCCTTTTCATGGAGAAAAAACCCCTTCTTTCTCCATTTCTCCTGCAAAGCAGATCTACAAATGCTTTGGCTGTGGCAAAGCCGGAGATCCCATTCAGTTTGTGATGGATATCGAAGGCCTGGGCTTTCAGGAAGCGATTCGTCATTTGGCCGGAAAATACGGGATTGAAGTGGAAGAAGAAGCCACCCAGACACCGGAACAAAATCTGGAACAAAGCGAGCGGGAAAGCCTTTTCATAGCCTTGAATTTTGCCAAGGATTTTTTTGTCAAAAACCTGGATACCCCCGAAGGCCGCTCCATTGGGTTGAGTTATTTCAAAGAAAGGGGATTTACACCTCAGATCATCCAAAAGTTTGATTTGGGTTATGCTTTGGATGGATGGGATCATCTAATGAAGGCTGCAAAAAGTGCTGGATTTCAGGAGGAAATATTGCTCAAAGCCGGATTGATTTTGCAAAAAGAAGGTGATCCCACAAGGCTTTATGATCGATTCAGAAACCGGGTCACTTTTACCATTCACAACATCAGTGGCAAGCCGATTGGATTTGGAGCCCGTATCCTGACTAAGGATAAAAACCAGCCTAAGTACATCAATTCACCAGAAACTCCCATTTATCACAAAAGTGATGTGCTTTATGGGATGTTTCAGGCCAAAAAGGCGATTCGGGATCAGGACAATTGCTATTTGGTAGAAGGATACACCGATGTCATTTCGATGCATCTATCCGGAATTGAGAATGTCGTGGCCTCATCCGGTACCTCGCTTACGGATGGGCAGATCAAACTGATCAAGCGTTTCACCAATCAGGTGACGGTACTGTATGATGGAGACAATGCCGGGATCAAAGCTTCCTTGCGGGGAATTGATCTGCTGCTTGAAGGTGGATTGAATGTAAAGGCCGTGGTCTTTCCCGATGGGGAGGATCCGGATAGCTTTTCCAGAAAAGTCGGTTCCCAGGCTTTTCATGATTACCTCCAAGCCAACAGCAGGGATTTTATCGGATTTAAGATTGGGCTGTACAAGGAGGAATTTGCCAAAGACCCGATCCGAAAGGCCGAGGTCATCCGTGAGGTGGTCCAGAGTATAGGCAAAATTCCCGACCCGATCATCAGGTCTGTGTATACCAAAGAGGCGTCCAGCCTGCTTGAAATAGAGGAAGGCATCCTTCTCTCGGAACTGAACAAGTCTTTGATTAAAACCCAAAAGGATCAGTTTCAAAAGGCGAAGGAGGAAAAAGAAGCGGAAGATCAACTGGAAGAATTGATCCCCACACAGGTGGAGATTTCTGCAGCCGAAACCTTGAAGTTGCAGGAAAAAGAGACGATCAGGCTCCTGATCAACTACGGATGGCAGAAGTTAGATCAAGCTGACCTTCACCTGTGTCAATACCTGTTGTCAGAGACTGAAGGCATCGAATTTCAGACTCCTATCTATGCCAAAATTCTTGGTCTCTATCGGGCTCGACTGAATCAGGGTGAAATTCCGACTCACGAATATTTTGTCTCTCAAAGAGATGCAGAGGTAAAGCAGGTGGTTATTGATATGATTACTCCCAGACATGAAATTTCTGTACATTGGGGGGAACGGCATCAGATTTTTATCAATACTGAGTCAGACGATCTGGCCCTGACAGCCTTTAAATCCATCCTTAGGCTCAAGCGGAGATTGGTTCAAAAAATGATGGAAGAGGCCAAGCAAAAAATTAAATCAGCCGAACTCGAGAAATTGGATTCTGATAAAGTCTTTGAACTTCAGCAGGTTTATTTTGAGCTGAAAAAAGTACAACTCGAAATCGATAAAGAGCTGGGCATCGTCATTGGATAAAAACCAAACTTTCTTTGGTGCACTCCTGTTTTAAGAGGGAAAGAAGCTACCTTTGTATTCACCTTTATCCTTTCAAAAATAATTCCAGTGGAAAACTTTCAGCTTGATCCCATAGAAGACGCCATCGAAGCCATCAAAAACGGGGAAGTCATCATCGTGGTCGATGATGAGGACCGAGAAAATGAAGGTGACTTCATCTGTGCGGCGGAAAAGGTGACTCCGGAAATTATCAATTTCATGGCTACCCATGGTCGAGGCTTGATCTGTGCACCCCTGATTGAAGATCGATGCGACCAATTGGGCCTGGAGCTGATGGTCGGAAATAATACCGCTGCGTTTGAGACTCCCTTCACAGTTTCGGTTGATTTGATTGGGCATGGCTGTACCACGGGGATTTCTGCTTCCGACCGGGCCAAGACCATCAAGGCTCTGATCGATGATTCGATTCACCCGAGCGAACTGGGAAAACCCGGGCATATTTTCCCACTCAAAGCCAAGCGTGGAGGAGTAATCCGCCGGGCAGGACATACCGAAGCTGCCATAGATTTTGCCAGACTTGCCGGATTACAGCCTGCCGGTGTTTTGGTAGAGATCATGAATGAGGATGGGACCATGGCCCGTTTGGACGACCTCTTCAAAGTAAGGGATCGATTCAAACTCAAGCTTGTTTCAATCAAAGATCTGATCGCTTTCAGACTCAAAAATGAGTCCCTGATCAAGCGTGAAATCGGCGTAGAAATGCCCACGACTTGGGGCAATTTTGACCTGATCGCATTCCGTCAGACCAATACCCAAGAAATCCACATGGCCCTGATCAAAGGGACTTGGGAAAAAGATGAGCCGGTCTTGGTGCGGGTTCATTCCTCCTGTGCCACCGGAGATATATTTGGATCCTGTAGATGCGACTGTGGACCTCAGCTTCATGCTGCCATGGAAATGGTCGAAAAGGAAGGCAAGGGAATAGTGCTCTACATGAATCAGGAAGGCAGAGGAATAGGGCTGATCAATAAATTAAAGGCCTATAAGCTTCAGGAAGAAGGGATGGATACCGTGCAGGCCAATCTCGCATTAGGACTGCCCATGGATGGAAGAGATTATGGAGTAGGGGCCCAGATCCTCCGCGATTTAGGAGTTTCCAAAATCAAATTAATCTCAAACAATCCTCAAAAAAGAGTAGGTTTATTGGGGTATGGATTGGAAATAGTGGATCAGGTCCCTATTGAAATTCAGCCTAATCCACACAACGAAAAATACCTGAAAACCAAGCGGGATAAGATGGGACATAATATCCTCAAGTGAAAATCAGGGCGAATCGTGAAAGACAAAAGGTAGCAATAGCCAACTTGGAGACGTTAAGACCGTATATGAACTACAAGCAATGACTCCCATGAAAAAAGCCTCACTTCTATTCAGCTTTTTCCTTTTGAGCTTGATGACTGTAATGGCTCAAAATCAAAATCAATTCCCTTCACAGGTTTGGCATAAGGGTAATATTTTTATGGTGGATGGTACAGCCTTGAGCGGATTGGTCAAATATGACATGGATAATAACCTGGTTCAGCTTCAATCCGAAACCGTCACGACCTACACGGCTTCCAATGTAGCCACGTTTGAAATCTACGATGAGACCTACGGAGGCATCCGTAAGTTTTACAGCCTTCCTTATGCCTTGAATGGAAATTATGAAACGCCCATTTTCTTTGAAGTTTTGACCCAAGGCGACAATATCGCCTTGCTGTGCAGAGAATACATCGCTACAGATACCCGCGGGATGAACAATTGGGGAGGGATGGGTATGAATCCATTCTGGGGTCCTCCAAATTTTTCCGGATACAGATTAGCCTTTAATTATTACTTTCTCAAAAACGGCCGATTGGAAAAATATAGCATGAAGAAAAAGGATCTTTTTGCGATGCTTCCAGGCTATGATGATGAAATCTCCCTATTCATGAGAAAGAATCGCCTTGAGCATGATAAGCGGGGAGATTTGCTTAGAATTGCCGCTTACTACAACGAATTGCAGAATTAAATTCCATGCCAAGACCATTGATCCTCGTCTCCAATGACGATGGAATTACCTCCAAAGGAATCCGTGTGCTGGTTTCCGTGATGAAAAAGCTGGGCGATGTAGTCGTCGTCGCACCTGATAGTCCGCAGTCCGGTATGGGCCATGCCATCACGATCGGAGAGACGCTCAGACTGTATGAAGAGGATATTTTTGAAGATGTGTTGGCATTCAAATCCAGCGGGACCCCCGCAGATTGTGTGAAGCTAGCCAAACATTATGTTCTAAAAGACCGCACCCCGGACTTGGTCGTCAGCGGGATCAATCACGGCTCCAATACTTCGATCTCTGTATTGTACTCAGGCACCATGTCAGCTGCGATTGAAGGGGCTTTGGAAGGCTATCCTTCGATTGGATTTAGCCTTTGCGACTTTTCTTCCAAAGCGGATTTTTCCCATGTAGAAGAGTGGGTGGAAAAAATTGCCAGGCAGGTGTTGGAAAACGGAATCGCTAAGGGTGTAGCCTTGAATGTCAACTTTCCTCCCAAAAGAAATGAACCCATTAAAGGGATAAAAATTTGCCGTCAAGCGGATGCCAAATGGCAGGAAGAATTTGCAGAACGGTATGATCCTACCGGTCGAAAATACTTTTGGATGGCCGGCAATTTTGTCAATTTTGACAAAGGTGAGGACAACGACGAATGGGCCATTGCCAATAATTACATTTCCATTGTTCCTTGCCAATACGATTTGACGGCATATCATGCGATATCCCAGATCAATAAAGATTGGGATTGGGAAAAACTCGGATAACTGAGCCCAGTCTTATAAATCCCTAACTTTTAACAAGGGCAATTTCTTTTGTGCGTGCCAATTCCTACCAGCCGCACCATCGAAATTGTTCTTTATTTTTTAGCCTAGACCCAATTCCAAATTTTTTTAGGGCAGAGGCTGATGCCCCAACTTCGGTACGGCGATCTGTTGGTTCCGCTTCTCAGCCGATTATTTTTCCCATTCTCCCCGAGATTTCAGTTCTTGAAGAAGCTGCCTAGTTTGGCGTTTTGCTATTTTTTAAAATCCACTCTGTAGGGGAGTTTCGTAGATGCAGCCAATGATTTTCTCGTTAGCAAATCCTCCGTGATCGCTGTCAATATTTCAAAAACACTCCTTGTTTCCCTGATTCTCTCCAGAAACAAATCTTGACAACTGCAGACTTTATATCATTTATTTCGATGAAATTTGACAGATTCCCGAGTCGAAGAATAATTTTATTATACTTATTTTGCAGAACGTCTGCTAAAAAAAGCATCACTGTGGCTCGCCCGATTTATCATTTAGTATTAGTTTTTTGTCTAATTACCAGTTGGTTCCCCGCTATGGCGCAAGGAACGGACGCAGACAGCCTGTTGCTTGCCCTGAATGGAAAAACCGGTAAAGACCGATTGTCCCTCCTGAACCAATTGGGCACAGCTCTCCGGGAAAGTGATCAAAAATCTGCTTTTGATTTTTCGAAGGAGGCCGATTCCTTGGCTGTACAGTTGGATGATCTTTCTGCCCGAAGCCGGGCATTGGAGAACATCGGCTGGATTTATTACCGTCAAGGACAGTGGCAAAAATCCTTTGAATATTCCAGTGAGGCCTATCACCTCTCGCTGAAGGCAGAAGATAAACTTCAGGCTGCCCGGTTGATGAATAACATGGGAGCACTTTATTACGAACAGACCAATTACCCCAAAGCCATTGAGCAGTTTAAAAATGGGTATCGGCTGGCTACAGAGGTCAATGATCTTGCGACCCGTATCCGAAGTCTTAATAACGTGGCATTAAATTTTTCCCAAATCGGACAACAGGATTCGGCCTTGGCCTAAGCGAAGCGCTCACTTCAGCTGAACGAGGATGCAGGGTCTCCTTACCTCACCTCTTTCGCGCATCGCGTCATCGGGGATGTATACCTTTCCAAGGGGAATTACGATACCGCTCAGGCAATCTATAATCAATCGCTCCAATTGGCCAGAGCACAGGGAATCAAGTCCTTTGAAGCCGGGGTGCTCCACCGGCTTGGAAACGCCTACCTGCTGAATGGCGACCTTAAAGAGGCCAAAGAGATATTGACCTATTCGATTGAACTTTGTGAGGAGAATGGATTTTTGGATGAATTGTCCAAAAGCCACAAGTACCTTGCTCAGGTTTTTGAAAAAGAAGGCAATATCGAGCAGGCCTATTCCCATTTGGTAAGTTTTCAGATTTTGAATGATTCTCTGGTCAATAAATCGAATAGGGACCGACTCACGCTTTTGCAGGGGATGTTTGAGGAAAACCTTCAAATGTCAGAGCTGGAACTCCTCAAAGCCCAAAATGAAATTCAGGCTTACCGGTTGAGTGCCTCTAGGCTTTACAATATCTTCTTTGCCTTGGGTTTTGCGGTGATTGCAGGATTGGGAGTCAGATTGTTTTTCCTGTACAAGAGTTTTAGAAAATCCAATCAGGAACTTCTTCTTCAAAAGAAAAAGATAGAGGAACAAAATCAGGTATTGGAAAAGCAGTCCGGTGAACTGCTTACGATCAATGAAACCAAAAACAAATTGTTTTCCATTCTGGGTCATGATCTTCGCGGTCCCGTGGGTCAGGTGAAATCAGTCATCGATCTGATGCTGGGCGGGCAACTTGAGAGATCCGAATTTGACGAACTGCTGGAGGCTCTGAAAAAGGACGTCGACTCGGTCAATTTTACCTTGAACAATACGCTCCAATGGTCGATGGCTCAGATGGAAGGATTTAAAATACATCCTTCCCATTTTGATTTGAGAACATCCGTGGAGCATTCGCTATCGCTGCTTGACTCCTACTTTAAGGAGAAAAATCTCACGGTTTTCAATCAGATGGAATCTAGAGCAGAGGTATATGCAGATCCCAACCTGGTCGAAGTAGTCATTCGGAACATTCTAAACAATGCTGCCAAATTTTCCAATTTTGGGGACGCGGTGACGATTTATTCCGAAACCTATCCGGATTGGGTTCAACTTTGTGTTTTGGATCAGGGAGTTGGGATGAACCAAGAGCAGATTGATTCCCTGTTGAAGGACTCTTATACCCTGACCAAATCCCGTCTCGGAACCCAAAAAGAAAAAGGGTCCGGTTTGGGGCTGCAGTTGGTTAAAGATTTTGTAAGAAAAAATAATGGAGAAGTATCCATTGAAAGCAACCTCGGTCATGGCACCAAGTTCTGCATCAGATTACCCCGTTCCTCTTCCACTTTTCACCACGAGTCCGTCCAAAGCCAAAAAGTCGTCAAGGTCTAAAATTCGGGACAGTAGTTTTAGATCCACCATGGTGGCCATGACCCTTTCAAGTTCATCTCTATAGACCACCGCTTCGGTACACCACTGAGTTTGGGATAGCCAGGTTGTGATGTCTGAGAAAGGGAGACCATAGTTTTGAGCAATCGAA
Organism: Algoriphagus aquaeductus; assembly: GCF_003253485.1. Classification (GTDB taxonomy): domain Bacteria; phylum Bacteroidota; class Bacteroidia; order Cytophagales; family Cyclobacteriaceae; genus Algoriphagus; species Algoriphagus aquaeductus. The sequence continues at coordinate 143,551 of NZ_QKTX01000010.1, forward strand.
TTTGCCAATTGGGATGGATCCCCAAAATCCTGAATCAGGGAATAAATCCAATCTCTCACCTGGAAAATAATGGTCCCAAATTCTTCCAAGGCCTTGGATGTTGCGACCATGACAAAGCAGGGCCACGGACTTGGAATCTCACCGATCCGTCTCATGCTGCCTTTTTCCACCATGGGGGCTGTGGTGAATTTTTCCCAAAGGAAAATACCCTGGCTTCCCTCTTTCATGGCTTTTTCGGCACCTTCCATGTTTCCCACGAGGTCATAGATCAGCTCCCCGGGATTCCAGCTTTCTCTTTTTGCCAGCACCATGGCCATCAAATGGGAACCTGAACCCATACGACTTACCAGTATTTTTTTCTCCCTAAGGTCTGAAAGAGAGTGGATATTGCTGTCTGCACCCACATGGATGCCCCAAATCAAAGGTGAGGTGACGTGAAAACCGATCATTTTTGAAGGATTTCCCCTTTCAAAATCTTTCAAAAAACTTTCTGTTAACAGGATTGCAATATCTGTATCTCCGGTTCGAAGGTCCAGATTCATTTGACCGGAACCACGCGATTCTTCTTTCCACTCGATCCGAAGCCCTTGATCCAGAAAAGGCTGCCGCTCAAAAAGTAGTCGGAATGGATAATTGAAATGCTCGGGTACACCGGTTACTCGGAGGGTTTTCATCTGTTTATAATTTGATTTTTAATGGCCAGATGGAATGCCCCAGATAATCATTCCCCTGTGTGAGAAGCATTTTCTCATGGGCATTTCATGTGGGAGGATTTGATGCAAAAGTAAAAAGCCGAAGCTGAAATGCCCCGGCTTTTGGTAGGAAGGATAATAAATCAGTCGTGAGTGGCTTTTCGATCGGTGATCAACAGATTGGACAATCCCGCCAAAATCAACAAGGTGCCGGCCAAGAGCATGGTATTGATTACCGCTTCACCGAAGAGGAGTTTGTATAGGAAATTTACCCCTCCCAAAGCAGCAATTATCTGGGGAATCACGATAAACATGTTGAAAATGCCCATGTATACGCCCATTTTTTTGGGCTCGACCGAACCCGAAAGCATGGCATAGGGCATGGAAAGGATGCTTGCCCAAGCGATACCGACCAATGAAAAGCACAAATGAAGCATCCAAGGCTCAGTGATGTAATAGATCAGGATAAATCCTATGCCACCGGCTATCAGACTGACCAGGTGAAGAAGCTTTCGGTTGATTTGGATTTTGGAAGCGATAAAGGAAAGGATCAAAGCATAAAACATTGAAACCAAACCATAGGTACCCAGGTAATTGCCTACACTGTCGGCGGCATTGTTGTAGGCTTCTGAAGTGGTATCGGTGGCCCCGAAAATATGCTCAGTGATTGCCGGGGTAGCAAAACTCCACATCGTAAAAAAGGCAAACCAGGAAAAGAACTGAACCAGCCCCAGTTTTTTCATTACCGGAGGCATCGTGGATATATTGCGAAAAATCTCCTCAAGCCCACTGAAAATGCCCTTTTTGGCGGCTTTTTCCCTCTCAAATTCCTCCATATCCTCAGGAGGGTACTCGTCTGTGGTAAGGATGGTGTACAAAATGGAAGCGAAAAGGACCAAGGCTCCAATACCAAAAGCATATTTGACAGAATCCGGAACAACCCCTTCCACTGCTGTATTAGGTACCCCCAGCTGGGTCATCATCCAGGGAAGATTGGAAGCGACCCAAGTGCCAATCCCGATGATGAGCGTTTGAACTACAAATCCATAGGAGCGCTGGGAATCCGGGAGCTTGTCCGCAACCAAAGCCCGGAATGGCTCCATGGAAATATTGATCGAGGCATCCAAAATCCACAGGGCGCCGGCAGCCATCCAGAGTGCCGAAGAATAAGGCGCAAAAAAAAGAGCGACCGTACTCAAAACAGCACCGATAAAAAAGAAGGGTTTTCTTCTTCCATACTTGGGATGCCATGTTCGATCACTGAGATACCCCACAATGGGCTGAACAAGTAAACCAGTCAGAGGCGCTGCAATCCACAAAAAGGGAATAGCATCTTTGTCTGCTCCGAGCGTCTGAAATATTCTGGACATGAACCCGCCCTGCAGGGCAAATCCAAATTGAATTCCCAGAAATCCGAAACTCATGTTCCAGATCTGCCAGAAGCTCAATCGTTTTTTTTCTTGGGTCATTTTGGGTAGGGTGGGGAAAAGGGTAGGTTAACTTAGAAAAGATGGGTAATCACCCATTCCTCTCCGGTATGGGGTAATTCAAGATAGGGCAAATTCTTGATTTCGAAATATGGATGATGGTGTTCTGGCAAAGGATCAAACTCTGTGAGTTTCTCCAAAAATGCATCATCTGCATGCTGTACAGCATGGGATTTCCCATTTACATCAACAGTTTTCAGCTCAAATCCATGGAAATAGATTCTCAATTTCTGGTATTGACTGGAGCGCTTGCCGGTGGATTTTTCAAGAATCAAGGATTCTGACTCAGGCTTATAGTGAATGGACCTTTGGAAATATTCCTCCTGAAGATATTCCAAACCCTCACCTGCATCCTCGTAAAACACAAACTCAGCGCCTGTTTTTCCCCGATAGACATGTAGTCTCAATATTCCATCATGCGTAGCCCCGGTGTGTTCAATATCAGATTGCATGGCAAATACCTGTCCGGCCTTGACGTAGACAGGCAGATAATTCAATGGCGAATCTTGGTAAATGACCTGATTTCCTTGATGTTTTTGATCGGAAAAGAGGTAATACCACTCTCCCTGAGGCAGGTAGACTTTGGTGATTTCCTTATAGCTTTCCACTGGCGCTACCAAGAAAGCATCGCAAAACAGGTATTCATTTTGGAAGGCGCTTTGGTAGATCATATCGTCCTGTGGGTAATCCACTGCCAAAGAGGCGGAGATCGGAAGCCCCGTATTGGTGCTGGAGTAAAACTTGCTGTAAATGGTAGGCAAAAGTCTATACCTCAGCTTCATATAGTTTCGGCTGATCTCCTCAACTTCCTCTCCAAATGCCCAAGGCTCGGCATCATTGCTGTTGATCATGGAGTGGGCGCGGTAGAAAGGCGCAAAGGCTCCGATGCTCATCCAACGGGCAAAGAGGCTCTTGCTGGCTTCACCCGCAAATCCACCCACATCATATCCTGCGAAGGATACACCACTCAATCCCAGACTGTTGACCAATCGGATACCCGCCATCATGTGTTCTTCAGAAGCGACATTGTCTCCTGTCCAAGCGGCTGCGTACCGTTGGATACCCGCAAATCCGGACCGGGTGAGGACAAAAGGCCTTTTTCCCGGATTTTGGAAAGCAGAGCCTTCCTGCGCACTTCGGGCCATTTGCATTCCGTAGATATTTCGGGCCTTACGGTGGGACGCTCCTTCGCCTTCGTAGTCAAACTCGATCAGATTGGGTGTAAATTGCCCCCAGGAGGCCGGCTCGTTCATGTCTGTCCAAAACCCATCTACGCCTGCCTCGGTGTAGAAGGCCATTTTCTCCGCCCACCAGGATCTGGTTTCCGGCTTCGTGAAATCAGGGAAGGCGCACCAGCCCGGCCAAACCTGCGCCTCATAGGTTTTTCCGTCAGGATAATTGACAAAAAGACCATTTTCCAACCCTTCCTCGTAAGGAACATATCCTTTTTGGGTTTTGATACCCGGGTCCATGATGACCACTACCTTAAAACCTTTCTCCTTGAGCCGGGCGATCATGGCCTTGGGATCAGGGAATTTTTCTCCGTCAAACGTGAAAACCTTATACCCCTCCATGTGATGAATGTCGAGATAGATGACATCTGCCGGCATTTTTTTGTCGCGGAATCCTTGGGCTACCGCATAGACTTCCGATTCTGGATAATAGGAATACCGACACTGTTGAAAGCCCAAAGCCCATTTGGGCGGCATTTGCATGCGACCCGTCAGCCAGGTATAGGAGGAAATGATCTCGGCTACAGTGGGTTGATGAAAAAAGTAATAATCCATATCTCCATCCTCAGCGCTGAAATACACAAAGCGATTGGTCGAAGCTCCAAAATTGAAAACTGTTTTGTGGGTGTTGTCAAAAAATATCCCGTAAGAACCCTGGTCATGCGTGCCCAAATAAAACGGAATACTCATATAGAGCGGGTCATCGCCAACTCCATAGGCGAAGTAATCGGTGTTCCAGTTGGTGTAGGCTTTGCCGAATCGATTCAGATTTCCGGTTTTCTCTCCTAAACCAATAAATTTCTCATTTTTTTGAACCTGCTTGTAAGCTGTGACTTCTGTACCTATCCAGGAAATCCCCAAGGAATCATCCTGATTGAGCAGTTTTCCATGGTGATCAAAGAAAGAAAGGCAGAAAGAAGTGAGATCAATCTCAAGTTGGATCAAGGAAGTCGAAAGGCAAAGGGAATTGCCCGCCTCAGTAAGTTCAAATGGGGTCGGTTCAGGAGCGGCAATGACAGCGTAGGGGTTGGTTTCAAATTCGTCATACCGACTGACCTGTACCCGGATGACTCCATCCTGATAGACTGTGATCCGAAAAGTACCGTGTTCACTTTTTCCCTCCAATCCGGAGCGGTTGGATTTCCATTCCAGAATTTCGCCGATGGATTGATGGCGGGTGGAATTTTTGGAAATGCGAGAATCCGGGCTGCTGTTTTTCATTCGTCAATTCATTAAGTCCCTTTGGGACCTCGCTAAATTAGAAACGAAAGTGAAGGATAAAAATCGGGTTTTCTGACTCGATAGACGCGTTTTCTTCAGATTGAAAAATCAAAACCCTTTAATTTTAAAAATTTGCCCTATTCAATCGTTTGCAGTTCATGGGGGCGGATTTGGAAAAAAAATCAATTTTTTTCTAACCTAACTGAGGATTTTCTAACCAGAAGTTCGGTTTCCAATACCACTGAGTTTTCGAATTCATTCCTGTTGATTTTTTGTTCGATCAAATCCAATAGAATATCCGTGGCTTTGGCCCCGATGCGGAACCCAGGCTGCGCTACCGAGGATAGGCTGGGATCAATCATCGAACAAAATTGCCAATTGCTGAAACCCACAATTCCAATCTGATCGGGAATTCGGTATCCGGCGGCCTTGCAAGCCATCATGGCGCCTACTGCTGCCATGTCATTGTTTCCAAAAAACGCATCTGGAACAGGAGAAAGGGTGTTCAGGAGATGGGAGGTGATTTTTTGCGCTTCCCCATCGGTTCGGCTTTCCACAATGTAATCCGGATTGACTTCCATTCCGAAGTCTCTCAAGGCATTTTCATATCCACGGATCCGCTCCTGGGAAATTTTCAGGTTGGAAGGTCCTGCCAAATGAACAATCCGGGAATATCCCTGAAGAATCAGGTGTTTGGTAGCTTCATAGGCTCCCGAGTAATCATCCACAATCACGTGGATGGCTCCGGGAATATCTGGCACCCGATCGAAAAAGACGATGGGATACCCTTTGTCAAGCAAAGATGAAAAATGCTCGAAATCAGTGGTTTCTTTGGAGAAGCTCACCAAAAATCCATCAATCTGATTAGAAAGCATGGTATCGATGCTGGATTTTTCTCGGGCCAATTTTTCATTGGTTTGGGTAAGGATGACATTGTAGCCCCTTGCAAATGCCACCTCTTCGATCCCGCTGATTACGGTGGAGAAAAAGAAATGAACGACTTCCGGGATAATGACCCCAATCGTAAAGGATCTACTTTTTCGCAAGGACAGGGCAATCGCATTGGGGCGATAGTTCAATTTTTTTGCCATTTCCTTGACTTTCCGCTTGGTCTCATCACTGATTCCGGGATAGTCTTTCAGGGCTCTGGAAACCGTAGAGGAGGAGACGTTGAGCTCCCTGGCGATGTCTTTGATAGTGGATTGTTCGAGCTTCATTAAAATTATACTATTCCCAGATTTCAATATAAGAGGAAATGTATTCCTTCCTCCATGGATTGGGGAAGTAAATAAGATGAATTTTTCCAAGCTGTTGAAATTAATGGATCAGTGGTCGGAAAAAGTTTTAGTATGCAAACGTTCCCGCAAACGTCTGCATTAAAAATTTCTTTTTAAGACCCTGCTTTGGGCTTGCGAAGTGCTTTTTCCGGTAGTATGTTATTCTTCGAATGATTATATCCCTCCTCGTCTTTTGGTCAAGTTCTAAAGAGATTTTTGATCTAAACGATAAAAAATATAATTATTTCAAGTAGTTCAATTAATCAATCAAACTCAAAATCTATGAAAGTATTTAACCGAATCGGATGGGTCGCGGTCATGATTCCAGCGCTCTTTGCTTGTGACAATTATGAAATGCCACCGATTATCCCTCAGACCGGGTCAGATATTTCTAACCCGGTGGAAGGAACTGAAATTGTCCTAATTAAAGAGGGCGCTGAAGATGAAGTATTGGAGTTTACGCTGACTGCTGCAGATTTTGGAACACAAGGAACCTCTCGTTACCAATTGGAAATGGATCTTCCAGGTGCCAATTTTGAAGACGCAGTAGCATTTGGTGACTCAGATTCCAATTTTATAGAGGTCAATGTGGCCGAACTCAACGAAGCACTTTTGGCCAAAGGTTTAGCTTTTGGCGAAGTGGCCAATGTCGAATTTCGGGTGAAAGCCACGTTTGACCAACCGATGGACCCGATTTACGGTAAGACACTAACCCTGAAAATCACTCCCTATGATGCAGCAGTGGACTTTCCGGTAATGTATGTGCCGGGAGATTATCAAGGCTGGGACCCTACCAATCCGTTGACAGTGCTTTATGCAGAGAATTTCGATAATAAGTTCAAAGGCTTCGTTCACATCATCGGGGGATCCAGAGAATTCAAATTGACCGAAGGTCCAAACTGGGACGTCAACTACGGAGATACCGGAGCAGACAAAACTCTGCAGCGAGATGGTGACAACATCAAAGTAGCCGCTGATGGTACCTATGAACTCAATGTGGACCTTACGGCCAAGACCTACACCATTTCTGATGTGAAGCGTTGGGGAATCGTGGGAAGTGCAACTGCCGGTGGATGGGATGCAGATACGCCAATGAATGCCTATGACAAGGCCACCCATTCCTTGAAAATCACCACGGATCTGAAAGCTGGAGAGTTTAAATTCAGAGCGAACAACAATTGGGATAACAATTATGGTGGAAGCAATGGTACCCTTACCTCAGGAGGGGATAATATTGCGGTGGCCTCGGCAGGTAATTACACCATTACCTTGTACTTTGGCCCAGAAGGAATCGCAACGTACACGCTGGTGAAAAATTAATCCGAAGACAACCCTTTCACATTCATGAACAACCGGGCTTTGGGAAGAATACCAAATCCGGTTGTTCCTTTAAATTCCGTCCGATGATTAAAAAGTCACTGTTTTTCCTAATCCTGGTTTTTGGGTTTTTTACCGTTACCCGCACTATTGCCCAGGTTACCACCGAACCGGCCATTCCGCTTGCTAGCGGGTCAGTGAAGATTATCTATGATGCTTCCAAAGGGACTACCGGGCTGAAGGATTGCAACTGTGATGTGTATATCCACATTGGAGCGGTCACCGGAGGTCCCGCATCGACCACTTGGACTATTGTGCCTTTTCAATGGGGGACGGCCAACTCATCGGCAAAAATGACCCGAGTGACGGGCCAACCCAATATTTACACGTTTGAGCTTACTCCCAATTCTTTTTTCAACAACCCCAATAACCTGACCATCTATCGTTTGGGAATGGTCTTCAGGAATGCCGACGGGAGCAAAGAAGGAAAAACCAGCACCAATTCAGACTTTTTTGTAGACTTGGCCCAAGGCTTTGATGTGTCGTTTACCGCACCTCAGGGCACCGGATCGGTTTCCTTAGAGGTAGGAGAACGTTTCGAATTTAAAGCCGCCGCCACAGAAGCTGCCGATTTGAGTTTTGAATTGGATGGGGAAATAGTTGCCGAGGCAAAAAACGCCCAAGCTATTTCCTATAATTTCACCGCAACTCAGTCCGGTAATTTTACACTCGTGGCCAAAGCCATCAAAGGCGATGTGGAAGACACTCAGTCCCTCTCCCTTGTTGTTTTTGGGCCTTCGGAGACCGCCCCCTTACCGACAGGTGTCAAACTTGGGATCAACTATCTCACGGACACTGAAGTGATTTTGGCGCTTCAGGCACCCCAAAAAAGCATCGCTCACGTCATCGGAGATTTCAATGACTGGAAAGTTTTGCCCGAATACCAAATGAAAAGGACTCCGGATAAAGAGATTTTTTGGTTAAGAATCTCCGGACTCACTCCTCAGCAGGAATACATTTTTCAATACTTGGTCGATGGGACCATCCGAATCGGAGATCCCTATGCCGACAAAACCTCCGATCCTTTCAACGATCAGGAAATCATTACCCAAAACCGATATCCCGGATTGAAACCTTATCCATCCGGAAAGACAGAGTTTCAGGCGACTTACCTTCAAACTGCACAAACTGCCTACCCCTGGAAAAACCTGACCTACACCCGACCCAAGCCGGAAGAACTGGTAGTTTATGAACTTTTGGTCAGGGATTTTGATGAAAAAAGAACGTATCAGGCCGTGATCGACCGATTGGACTATCTGAAAAGCCTGGGCATCAATGCCATTGAACTCATGCCGGTGGGGGAATTTGAAGGCAATCTTTCCTGGGGATACAATCCGTCTTTCTTCTTCGCTCCGGACAAATATTACGGTACCAAAAACGATCTGAAGCGCCTGATCGATGAGGCGCACGGTAAAGGAATGGTGGTGATCTTGGACATGGTGCTCAACCATGCGTTTGGACAAAATCCCATGGTCAGACTCTACAACGATGGGGATTATGGGGCTCCGACCGAAGACAATCCCTGGTTTAACCGGGTGGCCAAGCATCCCTTCAATGTGGGCTATGACTTCAACCACGAAAGCAAATACACGCAGGCTTTTGTCGATTCGGTCAATAATTATTGGTTGACAGAATACAAGGTCGATGGCTTCCGGTTTGACCTTTCCAAAGGATTTACCCAGGTCAATTCTGGGGACAATGTCAATTTCTGGTCACAGTATGATCCCAGCCGGATCAAAATCTGGAAGCATATCTACGATCGCATCAAAGCCAACCATCCCGAAGCCTATGTCATTTTGGAACACCTCTCAGCCAATGATGAAGAAAAAGAATTGGCGGACTATGGGATGATGCTTTGGGGAAATATCAATTTTGATTTCCGGGAAATGGCCAAGGGTCAAAGCAAGAATTTTGACTATGCATATTTCAAAACCAGAAACTGGACCAAAAATGGCCTGATTGCCTACATGGAGTCCCATGATGAGGAACGGGTCATGTGGGAAACGCTCAATTTTGGGGCTATTTCTCCTATCAATCTCAAAGCTTTGGAGAATGCCGTCAACCGCAATCAGCTTTTGACTGCCTTCTATTTTGGAATTCCCGGACCTAAAATGATCTGGCAGTTTGGAGAGTTTGGCTATGATGCCGAGCTCAACAACGACCGACTGGGGATCAAACCTACCCGATGGAACTACCTGGATAATCCCCAACGGCAGCGTCTGTTTAAGCTCTATCAGGAGATGATCAAGCTGAAAAAAGAGCATGCGGTATTCAATAATCCGGATAAAACTACCTTGAATCTCAGCGCTACCGTCAAATCCATCATCTTGGAGCACCCTGATCTCGATGTGGTGATTCATGGTAATTTTGGATTAAGTACAGCAGCAGCAGTGACGGTTCCTTTTCCCAAACCGGGAAAATGGTACAATTACTTTACCGGGGAAGAAATAACCGTGTCAGGTAGTAGTCTTTCCTTGAGTTTCAGGCCAAACGAACTGGTGCTCCTTACGAGCAAAAAATTACCGACACCGGAAAAGGGAATCCTGCAGGAGGATTTTATCACTTCCATCCCGGAACCAATTACGGAAGGGGAATTCAAAGTCTATCCCAACCCTGCCACGCATTCTCTGACTGTGGAGCTGCCCAAAGGAATGGAAGAGGCACATTACCGGGTGATCGATATGTCCGGAAGATTGATTTTTGACGGACAGGGCAGGACAGCCGACCAGATTTTAGGATTTGATCTAAGTGGAATTCAGGCAGGGATTTATATCTTTGAGGCGTTTGACAACAAGCGGGTGCTGCATCAGCGCTTTATTAAGAAATAACCAAACCTAACTCAAACTATGAAATTTAAACCTGGAGTAAAGTACGGGGAAGAGCTCAGAGACCTTTATGCGTATGCAAAGGAAAATGAATTCGCTTTTCCGGCAGTGAATGTGATCGGTACCAATTCGGTAAATGCGGTATTGGAAACTGCCAAAAAAGTAAACTCTCCTGTCATTATTCAATTCTCAAACGGTGGTGCCCAGTTTTTTGCAGGAAAAAGCCTACCCAATGATAAGCAACAGGCCTCTATCGCCGGTGGTATTTCCGGTGCACACCATGTGCATCAGATGGCAGAGGCCTATGGGGTTCCGGTGATTTTGCACACCGACCACGCCGCCTTGAAATTGCTTCCTTGGATTGATGGCTTGCTTGAGGCTGGAAAAGCCTACCATGCAGCCTACAAACGACCGTTGTTTAGCTCTCACATGCTCGACCTTTCCGAAGAGCCGCTTCATGAGAATATCGAGATTTCTGCGAAGTATTTCACCGAATTTGCCAAGCTGGATATGGCGATCGAGATCGAACTCGGTGTGACCGGTGGGGAGGAAGACGGCGTGGACAATTCAGACGTGGATTCATCCAAGCTTTATACCCAGCCTGAGGAAGTGGCTTATGCCTATGAGCACCTGAAGGGAATCAGTGACTTATTTACCATCGCGGCTGCTTTTGGCAACGTGCACGGGGTGTACAAGCCGGGAAACGTGAGCTTGAAGCCGATCATTTTGAAAAACTCCCAAGACTTCATCAACAAGAAGCACGGCACGACTGGCAAGCCCTTGAACTTTGTGTTCCATGGTGGCTCCGGTTCTTCAGTGGAGGAAATTCGTGAGGCAAACAGCTACGGTTCGATCAAGATGAACATCGATACCGACATGCAGTGGGCGATGTGGGAAGGCATTCTAAACTACTACAAGAAAAACGAAGGATACCTTCAGAGCCAATTGGGCAATCCGGAAGGTCCGGACAGTCCAAATAAGAAATATTACGATCCGCGCGTGTGGTTGAGAAAAGGCGAAGAACAATTTGTAAAACGATTGGAATTGGCCTTTGACATGCTCAATGCGGTAAACAGAAACTAATACCATTACCTATTTCCAATGGAAAAGTCACTTGATTCAGGTGACTTTTTCTTTTCCCAGAATAAACATGAACAAAACCCTGATCGCAAGTACTTTGGCAACCCTGTCAATTTTGGCTTCCTGCCAGTCCGAACCTACTCCCGAAGTCAAAAACCACTGGCCGAAAGCTGGGGTCACCTATGAGATTTTTGTACAATCATTCAACGATTCAAATGGTGATGGAATCGGAGACTTCAACGGGGTGACCGAAAAGCTGGACTACATCCAAGAGCTCGGTGCCAATGCGATCTGGTTTATGCCCATCATGCCTTCGCCGACCTACCACAAGTACGATGTGACCGACTACAAGGCGGTGCATCCGGACTATGGCACGATGGAGGATTTCAAAAAACTCCTCGAAGAAGCCCACAAGCGGGACATCAAGATCGTGATTGACATGATTATCAATCACACTTCTACGGAGCACCCTTGGTTTCAGGCATCCAAATCCGGTCGGGACAGTGAGTTTCGGGATTATTACGTGTGGGCTCAAAAGGATACGATCGCAGCCTTTCTGGACAAAAAAGTAATCACTCTCGATTCGGATAATATCCGGCAGTGGCATGACCCGGGACAGGGGGAAGATTTCTACTACGGCTTTTTCTGGGGAGGCATGCCCGATCTGAACTTTGACAGCCCCAAAGTGAGGGAGGAGATCTATGAAATCGGACGGTTTTGGCTGGAGGAAGTGGGCGTGGACGGGTTTCGATTGGATGCAGCCAAGCATATTTTTCCGGATGATCGACCATTGGACAATCATGCTTTTTGGAAGGAATTCCGTGCCAAGATGGAAGCTATCAAACCCGATGTGTACTTGGTAGGAGAGGTTTATGATAAAAAGGAAATCGTGGCCCCTTACCTGCCCGGACTTCCGGCTTTGTTCAATTTTGATTTTCATTATACACTGATCGAATCCCTGAATTCAGGCGATGGGCAATTGCTCCTACAAAAGCAAAAAGAGGTATTGGACTTTTACCAAGGCATTACGCCCAACTTTATCGATGCGACTTTTTCTTCGAATCATGATCAACCGCGCCTTTTGAACGATCTGAAGGAAGATCCTGCTAAATACAAGCAGGCCAGTGCCATCCTTTTGACCATGCCCGGAGCACCGTACCTGTACTATGGAGAAGAAATCGGGATGCTTGGGCTCAAGCCGGATGAGCATATCCGTGAACCGTTCATTTGGGATGTAAAGGAGAATGACAAAGGAAGAGCTACTTGGATCGAAGCCAAATACAGCACCGATGCCACCGTGACTCCACTTGAGGCTCAGCGAAAGGACCCGAACAGCTATTTCAATCACTACAAAGCGCTGATCAAACTCAGGAATTCCTATCCTGCTTTGGCTACCGGTTCGCTTGAAATTTTAGAAAATAAATTTCCAAAGTCCGTCATGGCTTTTGGACGAAAAAGTGCCGATCAAGAGGCGTTTGTAGTTCATAATGTGGGTTCAGAATCGGTAGAAGTTGATGTTCCAGCTGAATTTGAAAAAGAACTATTTAAACTAGGAACAATAAAACTGGAATCCGGAAAGTTGAATCTTGAAGGGAATTCGAGTGTGGTTTTTTTGAAAAAATAAAATCTTCATGCGGCCTCTATGAGACGAAAATCCAAATAGAGGCCGCATTTTTTGATTATTTTGAGGCAAGTAATTTGGATACTCCTAGTCCAAAATTGTAGAAATGACCATCTCCAATTTCTTGCAGGAAATACATCAAGCCTCCCTCAGGTCTGATGATCCATCCGCCTTTGAGTTGAAAGGCTAATCCAAGATTTAGTTTGAGGAAAGTTTCATCTAAGCCAGCATCACTTGAAAGCGGAATCAGGAAACCAGGTGATAGATTGAGATGGATTTTTTCTCCCAGAGCCGGAGAAAAAATGAAGGTGGGCTCAGTCATCCAGGTTGCATCCCTATCTTTTTCAAAGTTGGATCCTATGGGAATGAATACGGCAAACTTCCCTGACTCAGTCGAAAACTTCGGACCAACCATCAGCAGGTTCATTCCGCCTTCAAATTCATGGACAGAAAATCTGTCATATTTGGCCCTGATTTCAGTACGATCTGAGATCCCCACGCCTAATTGAAATCCGAAATTGTCGAATACCTGGGCTCTTTCTCCCTCATAGCCTGTCCCTATATTCGCATAGTATGGCGTGATTTCCGCATTGCCTTTCCCTGAAGAACCTGCACTTTGGAAGTTCGGGGAAAATTGAGAAAAGCAGAGCACTGGGATCAGGAACACTAATCCTCCGAGCCAAATGGTTTTTAGATTGAGCTTGACCTTTTTCATGGGAATGAAGTCAGTGATTTACGTGCTGACGCCGCACGGTTTTGGGTTGTCAAAGTAATTTGATCAAGTTTAGCAGCTTGAAGAGTCTACATTGACTTGAAAAAAACCATAATTCCTTACTATTTTGATTTGTAATAATGAATTAGAATGTGGGTGTCATTTGCTTTTTGCATATCATACAAAAATGCTACGATGGTCCAAATGAAAAGGCGAAATTCAATAATCCCTTTTCAGAATTGTCTTTTAAATATGACCTAATTGGAAGACTTGAGTTGATCAAGCAATTTTGTTTTGAGCATGCAGGAATAGTCCCTAAAATGAGATCGTAAGCTTCCCCAAAAATTAGACAGTTTAAAAGGCGACAGAGTCCTTCAATTTAAACTGTATGAAGAAGTCGGGAATTCGGTCAATTCTTTGATTTTTCAGTTTGCTTTCCTTTAGATTAGTATTTAGCTTTATTTCCTTGCTATTCATTGGATTAGCAGGGCAATCCCTCCAAGGAAAGACTTTTTAAGCCCCTTGCAGATTGCTCGGATTTTTGATTGAAGCTCATTTTTAAACCCGGTATATCCTATGTCAAGTATCAAAATCAGATTAAGGGGTCATGAATTGCCCAAAGAGGTTTTTCAACAGGAAGATAAGGGCCTCAGCTATTTCGAGGTCAGCAAGACTTTCAGCGTAGCCAATGCCACGCGGAGCGATGTTCCCGAACAATTGCTGGAATTGAAGGAGGAGGAAATTTTACAGTTGGACTTCGAGGACAATTCCTTCTGGCTCGGGGACAGCGATTCCATCCGTCAGATTTTTTCCAAGGAACTCAAAAGAGGGGCGACAGGAGAGGAAATATACCTATCCGGTGAAATCCAAACAGATGAACAGGACCGAAGCCTGGTTCAGAAGGTGGCTATCAAAGCCGCAAAAGTCTTCGTCAAAAACAAGCTCATCCGTCCCGGTGTGGGTTTGCTTGCGCAGAAAGCAGAGAATTCCGGGCTGAAATTTGGCGATAAGTCCTTCGAAAAATATGGCCCATCAGTGGTCCTGTCAGTTTCCGAAAGCTTTGATTTGGCAGAGGCGGATTTTTCCAGAATTGATCCTTCCAAAAAATGCCTCTTGCTGATTCATGGTACAGGCTCTTCTTCCATAGGTTCCTTTGGAGAGATGAAGGGGACCGAGGAGTGGAGGAAATTGGTCGATGCATATGGAGAATCCAATATACTGGCCCTTCAGCACCGGACTTTGACGTGCAGTCCTTTGCAAAATGTCCTGGCAGCACTGGAGTCCCTTCCTTCCGGATTGACGCTGGATTTGATCACACATTCCCGAGGTGGGCTGGTGGGGGATCTATTGGCACGATTTGCCGACCATGCGGATGGTTTTGACGATGAGGAAATGGTCGTTTTTGAAAAGAATGATCGGGAGGCAGATTTGGAGACGATCCAAAAGATCACCCAAGTCCTTCAGCGCAAAACCCTTAAAGTAGATCGGATTGTCCGGGTGGCCTGCCCGGCAAACGGGACCACCTTGGCTTCCAAGAGACTGGATATGTTTCTCAATGTGGTCATCAATCTTTTGGGAGTGGCCGTGGGAGGTGCGACCAATCCCGTGTTTCTTTCGATGAAAGAGCTCGTCCTTGCGGCAGTGGAGACCAAAGACGACGTCACCGTACTTCCCGGACTGGAGTCTATGAATCCGGAGTCTCCTTTCATTCGGGTGTTGAATTTTCGTGGAACAGCAAAAGAACTTGACTCCAAACTGATCGTTATTGCCGGCAGCAGTGAGTTGAGCGTGACTTTCAAAAGCCTGGCCGTCTTGGCGGGTAAGTTTTTCTTCAGAGGAAAAAATGATTTGGTGGTGGATACGGCGAGTATGGAGTTTGGGGCCAAGAGAAAGGAGGGCAATGTTTTTCTCTATCTGGAAGAAACAGGCAAGATTGACCACATCACTTATTTTCACACGGAGCGAGTCCGGAAGACCATTCAAACCGGGCTTTTGGGTAAACTGGAGGAGTTTTCCGGGCAAAGCAGAACCGATGGCATTACTTTTCTGCGCTCGGGACAGCGGGGAGTTTTGGGTGTGGAAGGCGGAAGATATGTCGGTACTGAGGTCAGTGGTAAGCGCCCTATTTTGATCCTTTTGCCCGGCATCATGGGATCGAACCTGAAAGACAAAAGAGCTAAGACAGATTCGGATCGGCTATTGTGGATCAATTACTTACGGTTTTTAAAAGGCCATTTGAGCCTGTTGAAGCCTTCCGATCAGGATGGCATCGAGGCGGATTCCCTGATCAAAACTTCCTACAAAAATTTGGGGGAATACCTGAGCAAAACCTATGATGTGGTCGCTTTTCCCTTTGATTGGAGACTCCAGATGGAAGGAAATGCAGCTCTGCTCAATCTGAAGATCAAAGAACTCCTTGCCTATAATCAACCGATCAAAATGGTCGGACACAGCATGGGAGGAGTACTCACCCGGGATTTTATCCTGTACCATCCCGAAACGTATCAGAAATTGAATGCCCTTCCCGGTTTTAAAATTCTGTTTCTAGGATCTCCCTTGGGAGGATCTTACCGCATTCCCTACGTTTTGTTTGGGAAAGATGGGATCATCAAGCTATTGGCTAAGATTGACATCCGAAATTCTCCCAAAGACCTCCTGAGTGTATTTGTGAATTTTCCGGGCATCTTGGCGCTGCTACCGATCAACAAATCCGGAAAGCATGATTTCTCGGATCGTGGATTTTGGGAAAAACTCAGAAAAGCCTCCGGAGACGATTCCTGGCCGATTCCGACAGAAAAGGATTTGCGGCATTTCGGGGAGTATCAAAAGAAAATCCTAACGCAGGAAAAAGAGATCAACTACGATAACATTTTCTACATCGCCGGCCAAAGCCGTAGCAAAAACAGCACGATTTCGGATTTGGAGATTAAGGATGGACGGCTGGTGTTTTATGCCACCCATCAAGGGGATGAGAGTGTGACCTGGGAAAGTGGAATTCCCAAAGGAATCCTGGAGCGCAATCATTTTTACTATGCCAATGTCACCCATGGAGGACTTTCTACTGAAAAGAAAATCTTCGGTGCGATCGAGGACATCTTAACCCAAGGTCAGACAGCACGCCTGCAAAATTCGCTTCCCAAAGCCCGAGGAGACGAGAAGGATTTTGTGGCAAAGGAAGAGGAGATTTTCGATCTCACTGAGGAAAATACCATGAATACCCTGCTTGGTTTAGGGACCGATGAAGATCCGATCCCACATGAAACTCCGATACATGTCAAGGTAAGCCATGGGGATCTGAGCTATGCCGATTATCCGGTGTTGGCGGGGCATTTTGAGTTTGATTCCATTCTGACTACCGAAAAAGTCATTGATCGCAAGCTGAAAGGGGAACTTTCGAGGTTGCTGAGTTTGGGATTATATCCTGGACCGGTGGGTACGCATCAAATAGTCATGTCCAAAGATGTATCCAATTCGGATAAAAGTTTCAAAGGAACTGTAGTCGTCGGGATGGGGGTACCGGGAGAACTGACCCCTTATCAGTTAATGGTGACCGTGTCAAAAGGGATCAGTAGGTACCTGACCATTCGGAATGTGCGGGAGCCGTTGGAAGCGGATTCGGGTAAAGAACCTGAAGAACTCAAGCCGGAGGATAAGGAGGTGATGGGAATTTCAGTGATTGCCTTGGCCAATTCTTTCGGTGGTTTTTCAAATGAAAGCTCCATTCGGTCCATCATTTTGGGCATACAGGATGCCAACCGTAAAATCAGGACGACCTATAAAGGTCGGGTCAGGGTCATCGAAGAGATCGAAATCATTGAGTTGTTTCATGACCGGGCATTGGGAATCCTTCGAACGGTAAAAAATCTCGAGCAGGATGACAGCAGGGAGTTCAATATCAGTGTGCCTAATCTTTCCCTCACCAAAAAAGTTGGGAGACGATCCCGAATTCCTTTTGACAACACGGCTGATTGGTGGACGAGAATCAAAGTCACGGAGGAAACCCAAACCTGTGGGGAAAAGGAAATCGGAAAAGAGATCTTGATGGCTATCGCCACGAGTGGGGCCAAAGAAAAGGAATTGCCACTCAAGGCAAACATCAAAAACATCGAGACGCTCCTCGAGCAAATGACCCACAGGAACCTGTATGAGCCGGAGATTGCCAAGTTGATGTTTGAGCTGCTGATTCCTTTTGGCTTTAAGGAAGATCTCAAGCGGCAAACCAACATTACCTGGGTATTGGACAAGCACACGGCCAATTTGCCATGGGAAATGCTGCAGGAAGACCTGAATGGCCTGCCGCTTTGCATTCACTCGGGGATGGTCCGGCAGCTGGCCACCATGGATTTCAGGAGGACGGTGGCCAATGTGACTGAACGAAAAGCCCTGGTCGTGGGTGACCCCGATTTGAAAGGGTTTATGCCTCAACTCAAGGGAGCAGAAAAGGAGGCCGGATTGGTCACTGATAAATTGAAGGGGTATGGTTTTGAGACTCAAAGCCTGATCAAAAGCTCTCCTCCGGACATTATTCTCAAGCTTTTTACCCAGAATTATAAGATTATCCATCTCGCAGGTCACGGGGTCTTCAGCAGGGAAGAAGGCAAACCAAGTGGCATGGTCATCGGAAACGGGAATTTTCTGACCACGAGCGATATCGCTCAGATGAGCAAAGTGCCGGAGTTTGTCTTCGTCAATTGCTGCTACTTGGGTCAGATGGATGGAAAAGCCGAAGAGGAAAACCAAAATCGAAACCGACTGGCCGCCAATATCGGTACACAGCTGATTGAGATCGGCGTGAAGGCCGTGATCGTTGCCGGGTGGGCGATCGATGACGCAGCGGCGGCTGATTTTTGTGAGAAATTTTACGAGTGCCTGCTCAGTGGAGTGGCCTTTGGAGAAGCCACCAAGTCTGCCAGAAAACTGATCTATGAGCGATACAAGGGGAGAACCAATACTTGGGGAGCGTATCAATGCTATGGGGATCCTTTTTTCAAACTGGAAGGGTTGAACTCCACAGTAAGACAGGGTCAGAAATTTTACCTACTCGAAGAAGTCGAATTGGAGCTTTTCAATATGATCTATGCCCTCGAATCCAAAAGTATATCGCTGGAGGATGCGAGAAAGACCTTAGAAATACTCGAAGATGCCATCAAACAATCCAATCTATTCAGCGAAAAGATCCTGGAATACCAGGCCGAGGTGTACAATAAATTGGGAGATTATGGCCAGGCGATCGAGTATTATCAAAAGCTTTTCAATTTGGAAAAGGCAGGATTTTCCCTGAGGGCCATCGAGCAGTATTGTAATATCTCTTGCAAGTTTTGGGTGGAAGAATTTTTTAAAGACGGTAAAAAGCAGTCCAAAGCGATCGAAGCGATCACTCAAACCATCGATAGGCTGGAAAGTCTCAAATCAATCGGAGCTACGTCCGAACGCCTGAGCCTGCTGGGCAGTGCCTACAAACGAAAGCTGATGGTACTCAAGGCCGCAGACCAGGAGGAGTTTGTTTCGGTACTTAGGAAGGCTGCAAACGCCTATTATGAAGCAGCCCGAATCTCTTCCTTCAAGGTAGCTTATCCTATCAACAACACCGTACAACTGGGTAAAATCATTGAAATCATCACGAATGAAAAAGTAGTCACCGAAGGAAAGTCCAAACTGAATTTCGCCCGGCTAATTCAAGACCTTGAAAAGCATCTGGACTCCAAGCCCAAAGAAAAGAAGGATTATTGGGATATCGCCACGGAGGCTTCCATTGCCCTTTCAAAAGTCTGTCTTGAAAGTAAGCCCAAAGAAAAGTCCTGGAATGAACTGAAAGAGGCATTTTTGAAGGTTTGGGAAAAAGCAGGTAGTCCTTCTGATAGAAAGGCCGAATTGGAACATTTGGAGATTCTGATCACCGGCCTAGGCATGGCCAAATCCGAGACCGGAAAATCCTTGTGGCAAGGCCTCAGCGATCTCAGAAATTCACTGAGTTGATTTCCTGTGTCTACTATTGTCACTAAGCCATTGAGCAAAGTGGTTTTGAAGAAAATAAAAAAAGAGGCTTCGCGCCTCTTTTTTTATTGGATCAGGTGGATAGAATATTGGCAATTCTCAGGTCTTCGTCATCTACTTCTTTGTCATCGACGATGGCTTTGACGATTGGGGTGTAGACCACCTTGTTGTTGATCATCCCTGCCATCACATCGTATTTGCCCTGCATGAGTCCTTCCACGGCAGCTACTCCCAACTTGGAGGCGAGCAGTCGGTCAAAGGAAGTAGGGGCTCCGCCCCGCTGCAAGTGGCCCAAGATGGTGACTTTGATGTCGTAATAGGGGAGATGTTTTTTGACTTTATCCGCGATTTCCTGTGCCGAGCCACTTTTTCCTCCTTCTGCTACGATCACGATGTTGGAGGATTTCTTGGCTTTGGTTCGGGTTTTCAGTTTTTCAACCAAAGTTTCGGCTGGAGTCTTTCGCTCAGGAATAAGGATTGCCGCTGCGGCACTTCCAATGCCTGCATTGATCGCGATAAATCCGGCATCTCTGCCCATCACTTCCACAAAAAACAGTCGGTCATGAGAAGTGGCCGTGTCGCGGATTTTGTCAATCGCTTCGATCGCGGTATTGCATGCCGTGTCAAATCCGATGGTCAAGTCGGTGCCGGAAAGGTCATTGTCAATCGTACCGGGAAGACCGATTGCCGGAATGCCATACTCCTGATAAAAAAGATGTGCACCGGTCAAAGAGCCATCTCCACCGATGACTACCAAGGCGTCGATTCCATGACTCATCAAGTTGTCGTAGGCTTTCTTTCGGCCTTCGGGTGTTCTGAATTCTTCACTTCGGGCTGATTTCAGAAAGGTACCACCACGCTCCAAGACATGGGTGATATTTTTGGAGTCGAGTTTTTTGATGTCATTTTGGATCATTCCCTCATATCCTCGGTAGATCCCGTACATTTCCAGTCCATAATAAAAACCGGCCCGAACAGCAGCCCGAATCGCCGCGTTCATTCCGGGTGCATCTCCACCTGAGGTGAGGACACCGATTTTTTTGATATTCTTAGGTTCCATAGGTTTGGGTCAAGGCTTTAAACATAAGTTCTGCCGAAGCAGGATTGGTGGCCAAAGGGATATTGTGAACATCACATATCCGCATCAGCATTTGGACATCCGGTTCGTGGGGATGTTTATCCAGAGGGTCTCTGAAAAAAATGACAGCTGTTAGTTTTTTTTCAGCAGCCATAGCGGCGATTTGCGCATCACCACCCAAAGGTCCCGACAGGAGTCGGTCTACTTTGAATCCCGCTCTTTCGATATGGGAACCGGTGGTGCCGGTAGCTACCAGATCTATATCGGCTCGGTGCAATGCCTCCCGGAATCCGCTTAAAAAGTGAACCATGTCGGCTTTTTTACCATCATGGGCGATCAAGGCGATTTTCATCTGTTTGGTGTAGGGTTTTTGAGGTCAATCCTGAAGGGGAAGGCAAAGGGTGAAGTTGGGCGCAGGCAAGAAAATACCTGTTGGTAAATGTTCATCCGCTGGGTCTTCGATCAGGGCCGATCTCATGCATTGGAATTAATAGGTTTGGCGCCAAAGTTAGGGAAATTTTGCTTTTCCGCTTCTTGACGGGATTTTATTGTCAATAAACTGTTTGTCTCAGCTTATCAATCAACTCGACCTGAGCAGGTATGTTCTGAAGATTTTGAAATCAATTTTTTCAAATCAACTTTCCTTCCAGCATTAGCAAAAAGGCATATTCCAAAGCCAATTCTTTCAGCGCATTGAATCTGCCTGAGGCTCCCCCGTGACCCGCTTCCATATTGGTATATAATAGGAGCAGGTTGGAGTCGGTTTTCAGGTCTCGGAGTTTGGCCACCCATTTGGTAGGTTCCCAATACTGGACTTGGGAATCATGAAGTCCTGAAGTGACCAGGAGGTTGGGGTACTCTTTTGCTTCCACATTGTCATAGGGAGAATAAGAAAGCATGTATTCGTAGTATTCCTGATGTTTGGGATTTCCCCATTCTTGAAACTCACCGGTTGTGAGTGGGATGCTTTCATCGAGCATGGTGGTGACTACGTCTACGAAAGGCACATTGGCAATGACTCCCTTGAAGAGCTCGGGTTTCATATTGATGACAGCTCCCATCAGGAGTCCTCCAGCACTGCCTCCCATTGCATAGAGATGTGGAGGAGAAGTATAGTTCTGAGCGATCAGGTGTTCTGCACAGGAAATGAAATCCGTAAAGGTGTTCTTCTTTTTAAGCATTTTACCCTCTTCATACCAATGACGGCCCATATCCTCACCCCCTCGGATATGTGCGATGGCAAACACAAAACCCCGATTCAAAAGGCTGAGCCGATTGGAGGAGAAATAGGCATCCATGCTGTAGCCATACGATCCGTAGGAGTAGAGTAGAAGCGGATTTTTTCCATTTTTGGTGAAAAGGGCCTTTTTGTACACCAAGGAGATCGGAACCAAAGTGTCATCATGAGCTTTGGCCCAGATTCTTTCTGAATGAAATTCTCCGGGATCATAGCCTCCAACCACCTCTTGTTGCTTAAGCAGGGTTTTTTCTCGGCTGAGCATGTGGTAGTCAACTACCGAACTGGGGGTGGTCAGCGAATTATATCCAAATCGTAACCAGTCGGTTTCAAATTCCGGATTGGTACTGATCCATGCAGTGTAGGTTTCGTCGTCGAATTGCAATTTATGTCCCTCACCTTCCCAAGGTTTGATTTGGATTTGGGTAAGTCCTTGAGAGCGCTCTTGGGTAACCAGGTAAGAGGAAAACAAATCAAAATCCTCTAAGAGGACGTCTGGACGATGGGGTATCACATCCACCCAATTTTCTTTTCCCGGCGTGGAAATCGGCGCCTTGACCAATTTAAAGTTTTGCGCCTGGTCATTGGTACGGATGTAAAAATCATCTCCGTAATGATCTGCCGCATACTCCAAGTTGGGAATTTGCTTTTGAAGTAAAGTGAAATCCGAATCAGGAATCTGGGCATCGATAAATCGGACTTCCGAGGATATCGTGCTTTCGGAGTGAATAAGAATGTATTTTTCGGACTTGGTCTTGTGGACTACGCAGCTGAATTCCTCGTCGGTTTCCTCATAGACCAACACATCCTGAGCCACCGGGCTTCCGAGGATATGTTTGAAAATCCGATAGGACCGAAGCGTGTCCGGATCCTGTTTGGAGTAAAAAAGGGTTTGATTGTCGGCTGCCCAGACAAAGTTTCCGGTTATCTCAGGGATGCTTTCCTCGAAAATTTCCCCATTCTCGAGGTTTTTGAAATAAATGGTATAGATCCTTCTCCCCACTTCATCCGCAGCAAAGGCAAGAATTTTTTGATTGGGAGTGGTGGAGGTTCCCCCCACTTGATAGTAGGATTTGCCTTGAGCAAGGGTATTGACATTCAGAATTACTTCTTCTTCGGCCTCCATACTGCCCAACTTCCGGCAATAAATCGGGTACTCTTGGCCTTTTTCATATCGGACAAACCAATGGTAACCCGATTTAAAGTAGGGTACGCTTTGGTCTTCCTCCTTGATTCTTCTTTTCATTTCTTCGAAAAGAGATTGCTGGAAGCTCTCCGTAGGTTTCATTTTCTCCTTGAGGTAATCATTTTCAGCCTGGAGGTACCGGATTACTTCAGGATTTTCCCGGTCATTCATCCAGTAGTATGGGTCTTGTCGCTGATGTCCGTGGGTTTCTAAAAGTTGAGGTTTCTTGGGAGCAATGGGTGCTTGCATGAAATCGATGAATTTTGGATACAAGCTTAATCAAAAATCAGGGACCTTGGTTCCTTCCTGACGGCCAGAAAATAACTTAAGTCAAATGCTTTTTTTGGAGTATCGCTTTATTTTCAAGTGATACATTGTTGGATATCTGTATTTGTTGGGTAAACTATTGGTTTTGACAAGAATTTTCAGAATATTCCGTAATTCATCAACCAACCTTACATTATATGGGATTATTAAAGGAATTTAAAGAGTTTGCTGTCAAAGGCAATGTCATCGATCTCGCAGTGGGTGTGATTATCGGTGGCGCATTTGGTAAAATCGTATCCTCCTTTGTCAATGACGTGGTGATGCCGCCTATTGGCTTATTAGTTGGAGGAGTAGATTTTAAAGATTTAAATGTGGTGCTCAAAGATGCCACCACAAATGAGGCCGGGGAGGCTATAGCCGCTGTGACCTTGAATTATGGGATGTTTATCCAGAATGTGGTGGATTTTGCGATCATTGCCTTTGTGATCTTTATGGCGATCAAGGGTATCAATCAAATGAATAAAAAGAAAGAGGAAGCTCCAGCTCCTCCGCCACCGCCTCCTGCTCCTACACCAAGCGAGAAGTTGTTGGAAGAAATCAGAGATTTGTTGAAGAAATAAGCCAAAAGCCCCGAAATGTCAAGTTTCGGGGCTTTTTTAATCATTTGCTGCGTCAATTGTTTGGACCGCGTTGTCTTTGGTAGATATGCCGGTTGAAATCCCTGGCGATATTGTTGAGCATCAACACTTGTTTAGCACTGATTACCTTGGATATTTCAGCAGTAAAAGCCTTTTCATCATCAAGCATTTTTTGTTGAAGCTGCAGGCGTTTTTGAATTCTCGATTTGGCCTCCTCTTCAGAAATGCTCTCCATTCCCCGATTCAATTCGGACATGGATTTCATGGTCGATTCCCGTTGTTCGGTGTATTTATTAAAAACAGGCCAGAATTTTTCGGCTTGCTCGGGCTTGAGATCAATGCGAGACGTAATAAATGCAATGCGGGCAGCCTGAAGTTTTTCAGGATCAATATTTTGAGTAGGTCGTTGTGCCAAAGCATTTCCGGCAAAGCATGCGAAAATGAATACAAGGTATAGCGTTAGTTTTTTCATTTTTTCGGTTGAAGTTGAGGTGCAATCCATCTGAAGGTGGTTAGGGGAAAGGGCAAAATCGAATGTATTGCTGGATACATCTTATTCAGGTTTTTAAAACCAGTTGTCTTCTTCTGCCCAAAGAGGGTCTTGCTGACCAAACTCTTCCATAATGATCATATCCAGGATCTCATTGGGGTTTTCCGATAGGCTGAGAACATCCTCGGCCGTCCATTGATTACTTTCGATGTATAGGAGTGCTTCCTCCTCCAGACTTAGTTGCTGGGTTGACTGATCGAGATTTCCCAATTGCCACCATCCCAAGGTTACGAAAAGAAGTGCAGCTGCAGCATATTTAAGATAGGGGAAGGAGGGTTTTTGGGCTGTTTTTTTCAGAATTTCGTCCGGAAGGGTTTCGAAATAGCCTTCGGGCGGAGTGAATTCTTGGAGCTTGGGTAACTTTTCCATCGTGATTTAGACTGGGCCAAGGCCTTGAGGTTTATTCGTTTACTACAAATTGTTCAATTTTTTTGACTGCGTGATGGTAGCTGGCTTTAAGCGCCCCCACACTGGTACCGGTGATTTGAGCCATTTCTTCGTAGCTGAGCTCTTCCTGGTACTTGAGGTGAAACACCAAACGCTGCTTGTCAGGAAGCTTGAGAAGGGCTTTATGAAGTCGGACCTGTATTTGGTCCCCGTCCAACTGCCCCGAATGATCCAGGTAGGATTCCATTTTTTCCTGATGGTCATCCAAGGAAAAGAAATATCGCTTTTTCTTTTTTTCCAGAAAAGTCAGGGTCTCATTGGTTGCTATCCGGTATAGCCAGGTAAACAAGGAAGAATTTCCTTCAAATTTATCCAAGCTTTTGAACGCTTTGATGAAGGTGTTTTGGGTCAAGTCATCGGCGTCTTCGTGGATGATGACCATCCTGCGAATGACATGGTATACTTTGGTCTGATAGCACTCGATCAACTTTCGATATCCCAATTCCCTGGCGAAGGGGGATCGAATCAGCTCTAGGATGTGTTGATCGGTTTCTTTCATTTTCCAGCTTTAGACTAGCCTGGATAG
The DNA here is from genome assembly GCF_003253485.1 of Algoriphagus aquaeductus. Lineage (GTDB taxonomy): Bacteria > Bacteroidota > Bacteroidia > Cytophagales > Cyclobacteriaceae > Algoriphagus > Algoriphagus aquaeductus. The sequence goes on from NZ_QKTX01000010.1 coordinate 168,998, forward strand.
GGTTCGTTTAAGTGAATGTAAAAAAAGAATTGGAAGGGCCATTTTCTCAGGCATGGATTTAAATCCTCTGGGATGGTCAAAACAGTGGGGAATAGACGTGTTTACCCACAGACCTGAAAGTGGTAATACAACGCTGAGGTCTAATCTTATTAAGTTGTCTGATTTTTAAGGGGATTAAAAAAAGGCTTCAATGCGGAATTGAAGCCTTTGTAAAGGGGATAAAGAGGTGACGGTTTAAATCTCGAGAATATAATCCAGGATACCGGCATTTTTTCCCTTGGGTCTGGTCACGAGTAGGGGAAGGCTATCATTGTACTGAATCAGTCGCTCGGCCATACTTCCGATAAACAATGCGGTGGCTGCAGTCCGACCTTTTGCACCGATAATGATCCCGTCAGCATCGATTTCCAATGCCTTGGAGACAATCTCCTGAACCGGATCATCGTCATCGTCCTTGGTGTAGATCGGGGTGATTTTGATGCCTTTGGTGTCGATTCTACGGATAAATTTTTTATAGTTTATTTCAGCATGCATTTTCATGATGTCGGTAAATTCCTCATAGCTTTTACCGGTAAAATGATAGCCTGAAGGTACCGTAAATACATTTTGGCAGACGATCTCAGCTGTTCCTCCATGTTTTTCGGCAATCATGATGGCTTCTTCCAGGGCGTCTTTGGAGTAATCCGAAAAATCACTGGGAACCAACAGCTTATTGATTCGTGGTCTGGCCCCTTCGGGCACAATCAGCAAGGAGCAGGATGCTCTGCGAGCCAAACGCTGTGAAGCTACACCGGTGCCCGGCAGATCTACTTTTCTACCGATCAAAATCATATCGGCGGATTTTTCTTCTGCCAGCTTGAGGATTTTTTTGGAAAGATTACCCTCCTTTACTACGTAGCTGATGGCCAATCCTTTGATCTCCGGAAAATATTCCTGAACCAATTTCTCCATGGCTTCCTTTCGCTCATTGATCATGTTTTCGATCAGATTGGGAAACTCTTCCAAAACCTCTTTAGGAATGGACAGATTCTTGATCACATTGGCGAAATAGATTTTCTTAGTCTGATTGACCCTGGCAATAAAAGAGGCATATTCTATCAGGGTTTGATCCAGAGGGGTCTGATCAAGACAAACAATCAATTTTTTAATCAAATACATAGAGACTGGGGAATTGTCGATGCAAAGTTAAAATGAGGAGAGTAATCTACTGAGAAAAGAGCAAAATAAAATTCTGATTTTTTTCCTGTTAATTGGCTAAACCTTAAAAATGAGGCGATTTTTGGTGGAGATGTTTAAAATAAAATTTGGAGGTCTACTTTTTCTCAATTCTCGATTTCGGGAAGAAGTAGGGGGTTAGGTTTATTTCCGTCCATTTTTGATGGTTCCTTTCCCATTGAATTTGCATCTGTAAGAATCTTTGACAGGGAAAATGCGATTGCCAAGTCCTACATAGCATCTTGCCAAAAGCCTGAACCTCGGTGGATTTTTTTAGTGGGGTTTTTGGTCAAGCCCAGGAATCCTGGTGTCCCATTTTTTTGGAAAGCTCCTGATTAGCCAGTTACCAGAATTAGAGCTCAAACAGTAAACAAACGGCTGATCTGTGAATCCTTCGGTCATCGGCTTTGCTTAGTGGAAGAAAGGCCTTCCGCTCAAAAGAAGAGGAAATTCTTCCTGTGATAGAAATGCGAATTATCAGGTTTTTTTACTCAAATCTACCAACGGTCCTGCCTGCTTCCCGTATATTTGCATAGTCCGGGCCGCCGACATGTTCGAACTTCACAATTTAAAAACAATCCCGAGTGAAGCTCCTTCCAAAAACAGGCCTCATCCCGTTTCGATTGCTATCGGAATCGGGACCTCGCACAAAACGCAGGATAACAGTGGAAGTTTGCGGAATTCAAGCAGCTCAAATCTTGTCAATAAAAGAGGTTTCGTAACACTCTAAGGCCCGGACTTTTTTAATCTCTCCCTTACCCAATTCCATTCTTCTTTTCCGGCTCCGACCAGGAAAGAACTCACAAGAAAAATACCCAAAACCAGGATTGATTTGAGAACCAACTGGAAAAAGGGATGGACTCCCTCCAAGTCTAGAAACATGACCATGCTGGAAGATACTCCGACCGCAAGGATCCTTAGCGTATCCCAGCTGAACGGATCCAGATGCAGTCTGATTTTGAGATAACCATATTTGATCAGATTGAAGATTAGCATCACCAGGGCCGATCCTATAGCAGCTCCTTCGATTCCAAAGATTGGGATCAACCAATAATTCACCCCTATTATCAATGCGCTCATGGCAATGGTCAGGAGTAGATTGAACCGGTAATATTTGGAAAAGACCAAGATTTCGCTGTTGATGGAGAAGGCTACATCGAAAATTTTGCCTACTGCTATGTAAAAAACAACCCATTTTCCAGCTTGATAGATTTCTCTGTTTGGTACGAAGTGATAGATCTGGTCTATATTGGACCAAATCAACGCAAACAGAAGCAGGCAGATGTAAAGCTGCCGGTTGGAAAGTTGCCGATATAAAAGGTTGATTTCGGAGATTCTCTCCCTTGCAAAATGATCCGCCACTACAGGCATGGCTACCTGGGATATCGCTCTACGGGGCAATTCGATCACCAGGGCCATATAGAATGCAATCGAATAGATGGCTGTAGCCTCCAGACTAATCATTGAACTGACCATGATGGAATCGATTTTCATGATCAGTGTGGAAGCAGCTGTTGCCAAAAAGGTAATCAGACTAAATTGCAGGAATGAACTTCTAAATCCCTTGGGAAAGTGATTCCAGGTGAACTCCAGTTTGAATACACCCAACCAGATCAAATAAGTCCACACTCCTGCCAAGGCAATTCCGTAGACTGCAACCAGCCCCTGCATGACCTGGTCAAAATTGATCCACTTCAGCAAGTATACGGCCACCAGGATTGAAGTCAGGGCCCGCAAAAATACCTCCCGGAAGAAGGTGGGGATGGCTACTTTGACATAAGATCTCGCATAGGCATCCAAAACACTGCTGATCAAAGCAAATAACGTAATCAGCAACACAATCCCCAGAAAATCGATGACTTCGGGAGAATTGGAAGCAAATAGCCCGACAATTTCCTCTTTCAGACCAAAGAAAATCAAGGAGACCAATCCAAATCCCAACAGGGAGAAAGCCAAACTGTAGGTCAAAAAGGCAGATTGGTGTTTTTCCAGCTTAGGAAAATACCGGGTGATGCCATGTCCCACCCCAAGCTGGGCAAAGGGTACAAAGAGAAGCCCTAAATCCTGAATGGTTCGGAAGGTACCAAGTTCGGTCGAATCCAGCGCAAAAGGATAAAGCCAAAGGACATTGATATAGCCCAAAATCACCCCGAAATAAGAAAAAATCGTAGTCTGAATGCTTTGACGGGCTATTTTGCTCATAGACGAATATTCATCAAAAAAATCGGGAATTCAATGAATTCCCGAAACAGTGATTAGGGTTTTGCGCATTTGTCGCAACCGGGCTGGGTTTTGGGCTTGAAGAACAGCTTTCTCCAAAGATATGCCCCCGCTCCGAGAACCAATAGTCCGACGATCACTTCCTGCCACATGTCAAGAGAAGATTTGAAAGGTGATGAAAGCCATAAGGTAAGCCAATCCACTCATGTATATCGTCTGAATCAACGGCCATTTCCAGCTTTTGGTTTCTCGCTTGACCACGGCCAAGGTACTCATGCATTGCATCGCAAAGACATAAAATACCATCAGAGAGAATGCCGTAGCTTTATTGAAGGTTTTTTCTCCGGTATTGGCATTGATTTGTTGATCGAGTTTTTCCCTGATCGTAAGGTCGTCTTCCACATCTCCCCCAATGCTGTAAATGGTCGCCATGGTGGAAATAAATACTTCTCGGGCAGCAAAGGAAGTGATCAACGCAATCCCGATTTTCCAGTCATATCCCAAGGGTTTGATTACCGGTTCGATGGCTCTTCCCATAATGCCTATGAATGAGTTTTCCAAAAGTTTAGCCGAAGTTTCGGCTTCAATTTCGGCTATCTGTTCTTCCTCGAGCACATTTTCCAGCCTTGCCTCTCCTTGGCTTCGGATTTCATCCATTCGTGCTGGCGGTCCATACGAAGCCAAAACCCACAGGACAATGGAAATGGCCAGAATTACTTTTCCGGCTTCCAGGACAAAGGTTTTTGATTTTTCCACCATGGTAATTCCTACATCTCCCCAGCGGGGAATGCGGTAGGAGGGGAGCTCGGTCATCAGAAAGCTTTTCTCATCTGTCTTCAGGATAGATTTGAGAATAAATGAGGTAGCTAAAACTCCGAGTATGCCGAGTAGGTAAAGCCCCAAAAGCGCCAAGGCTTGGAGATTGACAAATCCGGCTACAGTCTCATCCGGGACGGTGAGCCCGATTAAAATAATGTATACCGGAAGTCTGGCAGAGCAGCTCATCAGCGGAGTGACCAGAATGGTAATCATTTTTTCCTTCCAGTTGGATATGTTTCTGGCAGCCATCACCCCGGGAATCGCACAGGCGACTCCGGACACCAAAGGAACTATACTTTTGCCATGGAGACCAAATGGTCTCATCCATCGGTCCATCAAAAACACTACACGGGACATATACCCGGTATCTTCGAGAATGGCCAGAAACCCGAACAAAAGAGCGATCTGAGGAATGAAAATCACCACACCGCCTATTCCTGGAATGACACCTTCGGCCAGCAACCTGGTTAAAGGACCATCGGGAAGACTGGATTGGATCCATCCGCCGAGATCGGCAAAGAATCCATCGATCCAATCCATGGGATAGGAAGCCCAGGAAAAAATCGCCTGAAAAATGATCAGAAGTATGGCCAGAAAGACCAAGTATCCACCCACCGAATGGAGAAACAGGCGATCTAGATTTGATTTTGGCTTAGGGGCTGTTTTCTTGAACAGAGATTTGTTGACCAAATCGGTGATTTTAGCATAGCGGATTTTGGTTTCTTCCAGCTGCGCCTCTTCCAAGTTGAACTTTTCTGTTTGACAGAGTTGCTGAAGCCAAATTCGGACAGCTTCCAAAATAGCTTTGTCCTTGGCACCGAAACGGATCATTTGGTAGGCCTGATAGTTATTTTCGAGGTCAAATTTGTCCCGTACTTGCTTCAGAAGCCCTTCAGGGATGACTTCAAGTATGTTTAAAAAAGTAGGTGCTTGGGTGAAATTTCTCTGACTGATCAGGTTTTTGATTTGATCTAAACCCTTTTGGTTTCGGGCATCAGTTTGTAAAATCGGAACTCCCAGATTTTTGAAAAGTTCAAAGGTTCTGATTTCAATACTTTTTTTCTCCGCGATATCGGCCATGTTGAGCACAATGGCCAGGTTGATCCCCAAGTCGATCAATTGAGTGGCCAAAAACAATCCCCGGGATAGCTGAGTGGAGTCGATGACCATCAAGACATAATCCGGACGGGTTTCCAGGTGGGTATTATTCAATACCCTGTGGGCGATGATCTCATCCTCTGAATTCGGAAAGAGGCTGTATGTACCGGGAAGGTCCAGGATTTCAAAGTGTTCTCCGTTATGGTGGAAAAACCCTGTTTTTTTGTCTACAGTCACTCCGGGGTAATTACCGATTTTTTGGTTGAGCCCAGTCAGGTAGTTGAAAATGGTGGATTTGCCAACGTTAGGGTTGCCTATGATGGCTATGCGGGTAGTCTGGGTGGATTTGGAAAGTGTAGTCTCGGCCATGAAAATCAGATGAGTTCGATGCGAATCAGGGCGGCTTCCTTGGATCGAAGGGCCAACAGGGTTTCGTCCATTTGAAACGCCAAAGGACCACCGGAAGGTGCCTTGTGATGGAGTGTCAGGTATTTTCCTGGAAGGAATCCCAACTCCATTAGGTTGATTTTCAAAGGGGAGGGAAGGATCTCAAGGATTTTTCCGGAATGATTTAGTGGTAGTTGGTCTGCGGTCATGGGTCTAGAGTCGCCAAGACGCAAAAGTAGCTTTCTTTGGAATGAATCTAAAGAAAAATAATGAAGAATTTTCGCGCCCTTTCAGTTGATGTTTAGGTTCTGATCCGTGAAAATAAATTCCTTACCGTTATCAAATTTAACCTTTAGGTCAAAAAAGAAAGAAATCGGTTCTGCTGGGGCTTCCAAGAGACCCAACTTGAAATATTCTTCCAGGATAAAGTTTCTTCCCGAATCAACAAATACATTCAAGGGCTGGAGCGTACCTACATAAATGGAATTTATTCCAAACAAGTCAGTGATATCCTCTCCTTTCAAGACCTGAGTGCCATTGCTCAAGGCAAATTCTTTGCGATTGATGACCTGAATAGTTTGGAATTTTTCTTCAGAAATGAGGGGAGGTTGGCTGCAGGCCAGAGCCAGCCCAAAAGTTGACTGATTGGGAACGGATTTTTCAGAAAGCTTGATTATGTCAAATTCCTTCACTCTTATCCCCTTAAACACCTGGTCGTAAGCCATGGCTTGGCTGGGATTGATCTCCTGACCAGTGGATGAAATGGTCAGCACATCCAAAGACTTAATGTTCATCTGTTGGGTACGGAAGGCTGAAGGACCGCAACCACAGGAGTCATTACAGATTACTCCGCAACTCATCGGGATCAATGCCAGAAAGGAAAACAGGGCTAGAGTCAATCCAAGTTTTTTGACAGTTTGTTTCATTTTTTAGAATTTGTTTTTTAGGGTCAGAGCTGTCTGCTGAATGCAGGTCGCCCGGCCTATAATCCTTTCAGTTTGTGCAGGCCCCGACATGCATTTTTACCTTTGATAGGCCCGATGGCATGGAGAAGATGGTTACAATTTTTTTCTGTGCAGTCCTAAAAACTTCCTTTGACACTCAACGTGAAATTTCGCCCCGGTGCTACAATTCCCGAACTATAACTTCGGTATTGTTGGTCGGTGATATTTTCGACCGTGGCACTGATCTGCAATATCGGATTGAGCTGATAGGTTGAATTGAGGTGAAAAACCAGCCAACCGGGGGAATATGGGTTTCCATTCGCATCCCTCGCATAGATTGCCGGCTTGCCGATTTCTTCCAGGGGCATTTTTTCAAAGGGCATTTCGGCACTGTATTGCATACTGAGATCCAATTTGAGTTTTTGACCCAAATAGGCCAATCGAGTCAAGCCAAAGGCAGGCGCAGCATGCCGGGAGGGGCTGGTACTTTGATCTTCTAATTCTTCCGTGCCTTTTTGCCAATTGTACGTTGAAGACCAAAGCAGTCTTTTGTGAATGGCGATTTCAAAGCCGGCCTGAAATCCTACAATCTCAGCAAAGGCACCATTTTGAATGGCTAATACTTGACTCAGTTCTCCGTCATAGACGATTTCGGATTGTCCATTCAAGGTAAACGGCCTTCTCACCAAGGCTTGATCGAGTAGGGTGTAGAATCCGGTGAAATCAATTTTAATCCAGTTTTGAATATGCTTATTCAGGTTGATTTCTGTATTATATGCGTATTCCGGACGCAGGTTGGGGTTAGGAACCAAGACTGCCCCCGGTTCCGAGTCAAAGATCTTACCGATGTCGTCCACATTGGGAGCTCTGAATCCCGTGGAAATCAGCGGGGCAATTGAAAAACTGGGTTCAGGCTGAAAGATCACTCCCAGATTTCCGGTGACTGAATGAAATTGATCCTTGGAAGTCGAAAAAGGAAGGGGGAAAAACTCGCGGTTTGAGGAGAAATCGGCACGAATGCCGTTCAGGTTATACCGAAAGGCGGTCTGAAATTTCCATTTTTTCGAAAGTTGATCATGGTAACTCGCGTAAGCGGCCAAAGAACTCCAGGAAGAATTGGGATAGCGGACCGAAGCAGGTGTTTTTTCGAGGGTGGAAATATTTTTTGAAAACCCACTGGAGGCTACCGTGTTGATGACACCTTCTACTCCATAACTCAGAAAGTTGTCCGCTTCGAAATTTTTCAGAAAATCTGCATTGAGAGAGTAAGCATGGACTCTCTCAAGGCGGTTGTATTCCAGCAGATCGCCAAACCTTCGATCGATTCTACTTTCCTCAAACAATTGATAAGCCCCAATTACCTTGATCTGATCAAACCATTTTGTGGAATTCCGGTAGTTCCATCTGAGGTTGTTCATCATCCATTTTTGGGGACCGTAATCCCATCTGGAAAACCGAAGCCGACCCTCTCTTTTTTCGATCAGCCGATCGTATCTGGGAAGGTTACTGGTGCTTGAAAAATGAAATCCATATTCAAATTTGGATTTTTCGTTGGCCTCCCAATTTACTTTTTGCATGAGATTGACTTGGGAATATCCGCTACCTATTTGGCGATAAGGATTGGAATTGACTTTTTGAACATCCGTTCCATTCTCCCGCAACACATATTCTGTTCGGAGATAGGATTCTTGTCCCCCTACTTTTCCCATGGTCAGGTCACCAAAATCAAAATGTGTAGCGCTGGTCAAAAAACTCCATTTTCCTGTTCCATAAGCAACCGAGGCGTGTACAGTCTTTTCGCCGGAAGCAGAGGAAAGCCGGGTAAGTACGGTTCCTTTTATTTTCTTTTGGTCCAGATCCGGACTCAAGGTTTCAAAAACCATCACCCCACCGATTGCATCCGAACCATACATCACTGAACCTGGTCCAAAAAGTACCTCGGTGTTTTTCAAACTGAAAGGATCAATGGAAATGACATTTTGGAGATTTCCGCTTCTGAAAATGGCCGTGTTCATTCGGATACCATCTACGGCATATAAAAGCCGATTGGCCGAAAATCCCCGGATCATAGGACTGCCTCCTCCCATTTGACTTTTTTGAATAAACACTTCCCCTGAAGAACCAAGCCAATCGGCGGCATTGGCAGGATTTCGGAGGAGAAGTTGTTGGCTGTCCAAATGTCTGACCTTGCCCGCCACTTCTTGGGAGTTTTGGTTCCATCTCGACGCAGATATCACCGCTATGTCCAAGGTGATAGGACTGGGATGCAGGTAGAGGATAAAATCTTTTTGGGAAAGTTCTTCCCAGGAAATAGCCAAAGATTGGTATCCCAAAAGCTGGATCATCAGGTTTTTTTTGCCATTAAATGAAGTAAGGTCGGCTTTACCTTCCGTATTGGTCATGACGGTCAGTCCAGGGTCAGAGGAATAGACCAAAACTCCGGGCAATGGCAATCCTTTTTCGGCATCCCTAATGCTGATTTCCTGCCCAAAGCACCATCCTTGCAGGAAGAAAAAAAGATACATTAAAGGTAGTGACGCAAGTCTCATGGTGGTGGAGAATAGACAAAGGTAGATTCTGGGAAAAAAATCCCGGAAAAGAAATGGATGAGCGGTTTATCTAAGGTTCATGAACTTGCTCTACTCTGATCGCTAATCTAAAGATCAGCGTGACAAATCCTTGTTTTATGATTTACCAAGGCATTTTTGTACTATCCGATGATTAACCTAATTGCCTTGTACTATTATCAAGTTAATTTCAAGATTTTCAAGCAATTAAATAGGTTAAAACTTGGAATTAGAAGAAATTTTTGTCTAGCTTTTAGCATGTTTTTCGGTTGATGCTGATTGAAACAAGGAATTTTTAGTGCTGAGCGGACGTCAGATTTTTACTGGAAAATAGTACTGCTTTTAACTATTTATTTTTCACTATGGAACAAGACCTCATTCAATCGCTTTTGGCGCAGGTGTTTAGCCAACTTCAGGCAGAATCCGCCCCCGAAAAAAAATCATTCGATGAAGGACTGAAAAAATTTGCGAAAGCAATTCATTATCAGCAACCCGAATCGGTTTCTCCATCAAAACTTTCTATCCAATCAGCGGATTTTTTCTTTCAATCCAGACTTCAAAAAGCCCAGATCAGCAAAATAGAGAAAATCGCAGAGGAGGTTTCCAAAGAGAAAATTGAAGAAGCGGACACCCGGGTATTCATAAGGGAAACACCCATTCGATCCGCCCAGATTCCGGGCTCTGTTCCCGCTTGGGGGCAAGGCGCAAAAGTGGAACAATCCATTGGGCCTTTGACCAGAATAGACGGAAGACAGGTTTTTATTGATGTCTATCGGGTAGTAAAACTCATTGCTTTGAGAAAGCAAGGAACCTTGGAGCCTTTGATTCTTTTTAAGGCTCAATTTTCTGAACCCAAGATAAAGGTGATTGGAGCCGCACCGGTGGAAGTCACAGATACCTATAAAATCGTCGAAGGAAGTGTTTGGATCAAAGCCAGCCTGATTGCCTCCAATGCTCCAAATGATCGATACATAGGACTTCAAGTAAAGTCAGGAGAAATCAAATTGTCCGTTAAACCAACTCTTCAAGGGACCAACCTGGTTTTGGCTAATTCTACCACAGCAACCACACAATTGGCTCTTTCTCCTTCCAAGGCAACGGAGGGTCCCAAGAAAAAACACGGCATTGATGCACGGGAGGCAGAACTTACCACCCCAGCGCAGATGAATTTCTCCTTTGGTGGGGTAGCCGCCCCTAAAATAAATTCCGTGGGAAATGCTGCTTGGAAAATATACGGTCGTAGTGCCGGGTTTACTTTTCAGTCCAATAAAGCGCCCACTTTTTCTCCCCAGTTGAACAGAGTATTGATTCCTTTAGCTTGCAGCGAATCGACCTTTGGCGTTCCCAAAATTGGAAGTCCGATGGTGACTTTTGAAGGTCAGGGGCAAGTGACTCAAAGCTGGTGGGGTATTCCGGCAGCGACCTTGGATATCCAGGCTCCGCTAGAGGCAGCAGGTGCAGGTGGAATTGTCCAGGATTTCAAGAGTGGGGTCAAGGCATCTTGGAAAGGGATGGAAGGAAACCCCATTTCCCTGGGAAATGCTCAAATCCTTGTTGATCCGGGACGAATTGCCATGACCGCTATCCAGGGATCCTCCCAGGATAGTTTTCAGAAATTGGAGCATTGGAAAGATGAATTGAATCTTTACGGTACTCACATTCAGTTGACTTTCCCTTCTCCACTTGGTTTTCTGTACAATTCCACAGCCGAGGGAATTGAAGCGATCATTACTAATTGCCATGCGGATGTTCAGACCGATCGACCCAAGCAAGTCAACGGTCATTCGGTAGCCGTGAAAACCAAGGATAGCTTGGTGCTTTTTGCAGGAAGTGATACGGCCAATTTATTCTACCTGATAGATGACAATGTGATGTGGGATAATAAGTTGCCGTTCGATAAAGTACCCAAGTTCAAAAACATAGCCTTGGCTTTGGAGAATGCCTTATTTACAGTTTCTCCCGTCAATGGAGTGATGATTTTTGGAAAGTGCGATGAGAGCTGGAAGAAAATCACCGAGAGCCAGACTTTTCTTGTTTTTGGATTATTGAGCTATCTGCCGACCTTACCTGATCCCTATTTGGCGAATTTTGGCATTTTCGGAAGGATAGGAGGCAAAGGAGGAAGCTTTGATCAGATTACACAATGGATGTTTTGTAGGATCATCCAAAAACCAGTTCCAAATGAATATGATGATGTAAAAGTCAGTTTTCATTTTGGTCAAGGAAACCAGCAGGTTGCCGGCGGTGCCGCCACAAGAAGTTCGAATCTATCCGGCGGCGATGCCATCATGTCCTCCAAATTATCCACTGCCGCTTTACCGGATGTGCCGGTCAGCACGCTTAAAACTGTTGCGGGTATAGCGATTAATGAAGTCCCCAACTATGAGGAAGAGTATTCCAAAAAAGCCGGCCAATTGGAGTCAGATTACTTCGCTTTGCTGGATGTAAGTTCCAATGCCAACCAAATAGGGGTGAGTATGGGAATCAACCCCATGCAAAGAAGGGTGATTAGAGAGACTACCGGGATCGCCCGCAATACAGGTGAAGGTCAAATGACGATCCAATCTTCCCAAGAAGAAATCATCACCATCGAGGGAATGCAAGTAAAAGTGCCGGGCCATTTTGCCCGGGTGTTTTTGCTTCCTCAAGTGGCCTGGGAACCTGCCTGGAATACAGCGGAAAAAGAGCAGCCGATGGATCCGCCCAAGTGGTTCAATTATTATCCCAATGATGGAGGTCCTTCTCGAATCCTTAACTCCTCTGTGGAGAAAGTAACTCTTTCGCCAATTCCGCTCACTCAGTTTTTGGTAGAAAAATTCCAGCAGCAGAAAGCTGATCTGATTACCCAGTTTACGCTACCCTTTGGATTGAAATCGGTTGGACTTTTGGACCACAGCAATGACTATCCTTTGGTCAAACCCAAAGTGGAGTTCAATGCGCCTAGTTTTTCAGACGGGTTGATCGGTGGCATTCAAATCCGGGCTATCGGTGGAGATAGCGGGAAAAAAGATTCCAATTCAGCGCTCAACGACTTCCCGATGTTCAAGGGGTTCACCATGCAGTTGAATAATATTCTGAACCTTCAAGGCCACTCCACCGGTGCAAGTACCCTGGGAGATTCCGTGACCCGGATTTTCAACGGGGAATTTGCAGGATTGACAGGGGATCCGAAAGGTGTACCGGTAACAACGATCGATTTTACCGGGTATGGAGCCAGTGTATTTAGCAATTGGCTGAGTCCAACCGCGGCAATAGCATCTACCAGTCAGGCTAAGTTTGATGTCTTTTTGGGCCGGACAGCACATGAAATTATCCAAGTCAAAAGTATCGTTTACCCTTGGGGAATTCGGGTAGTTCGGACGATCACCTTGTTCAGAGCGAGTTCTGGATTTGTTTATCGGATGGATTCCGGTTGGCAGCCGGAATCGGATGGTCGATTTGATTTTAGATATAAGTATTGGGATACAACGGTGACGCCGGTTCCGGGAATAAATCCAGAGACCGGTAAACCAGATTGGCCAGAGATCCCAGTGGAACCTTTTGATATTTATCCGGGTGTCTTGAAAGGACTTTATAATATCAAAAACATCAAGGAGGACGCCAGTTTGGCTGATTTTGATACCAAAGACTGGGTTCAAAATGGAGGAACATTCATCAATGTGTTGGGTGAGCTTGTGAAACATAACGAAGCCGAACCTAAGGAAATCCCCATTTTTTGCCGCCCGGTGTGGTTTGATGCCGATGTGGAGTTGGAAAATCTAGTCCAAGGACATAAAAACAATCGAACCCCTGCCAAAAAAATTCTGGGCTATGTGCAATTGGCACCGACAGGCTTTACCTTGACTCCTCAGCGATTCAGGGAGCTACTTGACCTTCAGGGAGGCTTGATCGGTGGAGATATTGACTGTGTGATGGACATCAATCAATCGGGCCAACTCATGAGATTGACTCGGTTTGATTTTTCACATGCTCAAAATAAGGATAATACCAAAATCATCTTTGTAGCCTCAGCAAGGGGAAGTGCCATTCTGCCCAAGACGGGTAGTTGGAGTATGGTTCAGCATCAGGTGGGTACCGGTGATGTGATTCCATTGCCAAATCACGTTCCTATTCCTTTGATCAGAGATGGTAAATGGACTCCTTCTTTTTACACGGTGCCTTTGGCGAATGTGAATAAATTGATCAGAATGGCAGCCCCAAGTGAGCTATTAAGAGCTCCTGTTCCTTCCACTATTAATTTTGGGTTGCTGCAGACCACCGCTACGCAAAAAGCACTGATGCTTACCCCAAGTTTTATCTTAGGAGAAAAGAAGCTCTTCAGTAAAACTCCGCCGCTTTTTGCGGATGCTTACAGCTTGATGGCAGGGAATAGCATTTTCCCGAATGCCGGAAATGCCATAGATGAATTTGGTAAAGCATTCCCCATACTTACTGGCACCGGAAGTGGCTTGTCTCAAACCAAAGCTTTTGTGGAAAGATCCGATGTCAAAGACTTGGCTGCCAATGTCTTTGAACTGATGTCCATTGAAGTCCAAAAACAAGGTCAAGCCATTGTAGACCAGGGATTCAAGTTGCTTGCCGGCAAAGCCAATGCTCAACTTCAAAAAGCCTTAGCCTTTGATCTGCCTCCATTCGAAACTTACCTGGTCGACACCGAGGCACTCAAAATCTACATAGAATACGTCACCAAAAAGAAGCAGACAGATGCCAACTATGTGGACGGAAAATTGAATTTTGACATTGATTCCTTCGCTACCGATGCTGCCAAAACCTGGAAAAGCCGAACCAATAATCTTTCTATGGTGGTGGATTTGGGGATTTTTAAAGGATTGATGCGGATCAAAGGGAATTTTGATGCTCAAAAAGGCAAGGAAGCAGGTTTCCCAGGGGAAAAGGATTCAGATTTTCCAAGCTTGGGCTATCCCACGCCGGAAATTGAATTTCACGAAGCATTGGAACCGGTCATTGAACTCCTTCAACTGTTGGCTTCACTCAACGAAGGCCGGTATGGCGATGTGATGAAAAAAGGCCTGGAAATCGCCATGAGCAATGCAGGCGAAATCTGGGAATATAAGTTTGAGGCCAAGAAAGAAATTCCCTTGGTGCGATTCCCACCGGAGCAAAATCTTTACGATGCGCCGACCACGCCTTTGAAACTGGAGGCAGGGCTTGAATTGGGAGTATACTTCAATGCCGCGCTGAAAGTCACGACTGACCCCAAGCAATTACTTCCCACAGCAGGAGCCTACATCCAGTTTAGGGGTGGATTGCAGGTGATGTGTGCCTCCGTAGGAGTTGGGACCATCTTTGCCGTAGGTGAAGTAGTCCTCAAGCTTGCCTGTGATACCAAGATTGGGCCGAGTTTGGCCATGAAATTTGGCTTTGGGGCATCCATTGCGGTAGGCTTGCCGGTGATCGGAACCGTGTCTGTGACTTACATTGTCGGATGCGAGTTGTATGCCAGTTTGGAAAAAGTAACCGTGACTGCTTACATGCTGTTCAAGGGCAGGGCGAGTCTGGCTGGAGGCTTGGTCAGTGTGACCATTTATATCGAAGCCAGCGGAAGTGTTACCCGTATTCCGGCTCAAAATCGGACCAATTGTACCGCTTCGGTGACTTTTGGTCTGGATATCAGCATTTGCTTTGTCATCAACATCAGTTTTGAAGAGACTTGGCAGGAAACCCGTCAGATCGCTTGATTTTTCACTTTTAATACACAATTTTCCCATGGAACCAAACAGACTTTTGACCCTCATGGCACTCCCTCAGGAGTTTGACGGGGTAAATCTTAAAATCAATATTGTCGTCATTCCCCGAAATGCCAACCCTGAAGAAAACTGGAATGTGACGCTTCAAGGACCCGGTATTTCGGTTCCGGGTTTTTCCAATTTCCATCCTGAATTTGCCTTGGCAGTAGTTCAAGGGACTGCTGAGTTTCCGATAGATGCACCTGGAAATCCGGCTTTTACTCCGATTTCAGTTCCTGTGTCTGTAGAACCAGCACCGCATAAAGGTTTTCTGATCAAGCAAGTTGCCGAAAGCTTTGGGATGACTATTGGAGATGATATGGATGTGATGCCTGACCCGAGGCCAGTCCCGAAGACCATCAAAAAATACCTGCCTGAATCCTATCGCCAAAGTTTTAATTTTTCCCAGCCTCGTCACCCCAATGCCGTGACGGACGACAGCTATGAATGTGCAATTAGAAATCAAAAATCTCCTGCAAATCTTCCTCCAAAGGGCAAGCTGAGCTGGGGAAAGGTCTTTGCCCATATTCTGAGGCAGCCGCTTCTTGCCAAAGCCTGCGGGATGATCTATTCGGTTTCGGTCAAGGTGGATGAAAAATGGTTTGAAAAGGGAGGTTACCTCTATGTGAACATCGTCAATGATCCATTCGCTACCGCCCAATCCAAATCTCTTGAATCCAATCTGTCAAGCACCCATGGTCCCTTGATCAAGCGATATGCAGCTCGAATTCCTGCTTTGAAAAAAGGGAAGGTAAGGTCTGTGTTTTCGGCCATTTCTTTTCCGGTGTTATATAAAAAGCCAAGTCAACCTCAAGTGGAAATTCCTGATGCGCCATGGGATGAGTTGTTTTTGGAAGCAAGAGCTTATGACGATGGTTTTGCCAAAGTAGTGCATGCCAACCAACCTATCAGCGGCAACATGTTGGCTGAAAAACCCGATGGGTTTGCGCCTCAATCCGAAACAGGAATCCGATTGGGATGGGACGATGAGCAAATCCTGATTTGGTATATTCGTCAGTTGACTGATTATCCTCAGGGGTCCGGCAAACGGATCGATGCGCCGCTCTGCGTGACGGGCTATCATATTGATGTCCGTGAACCCGGAAAGATATGGGAAAGTCTCAATGCCGTTAAGCTCAATAAGGAACATCCCCTTGTCAGTCGGCTTTCTGATACCCAAACTGAACTTCCTTACCAGGTATATCCCAACAAAATCACAGGACCGGATGATGCGAATTTTTGGATGCCGATGTACTATGCCTCTTGGATCGGGAAAAATCTGGTCACCGAGGACAAGGATGCCATTGCTATCTACAAAACCGATCAGAGCTATTCGGAAAATGCGTTGGACACGACCCAATTTACTCCTCCAAAGCAAGGTGTTAAGACCAATTCTACCTTGGAACCGGCTCAGTTGGATACTGATCTCAGGTATGGCGGTACATATGAGTTTAGGATTAGGCTTTCGGATATCAGTGGAGGAGGACCTGCAGTTACTTTCGATCCGGTCAATGAGTCTCCCAATCCGAATACCACAGTTTCCTTTAGACGATTTGTCAATCCGGGGCTCCTTTCTGTGAAAAAGCCCGATCACCTGTTGAAACAACAGGCTCAGGTTTTCAATGCCACCAATGAATTGGAAGAGGAGTTTGAATCCAATCCAGTTCTGACGATACAGCGACCGATGCTGGAATATCCTGCGGTATTGTTTACCAAGAAATATCCCAATGCAGTGGATCAATTGAAAAGTCTGGTATTTCCGGATCGGAACCTCAAGCCTGGGCTTCCTGATCCTGATGTCAAAAAAGTATATGTAAGAGTGGAGGCGAAATCACTCCGTATGGACAATGCCCTCAGTCAAAACGGTAAAGATGGCTACATCACCCTCTATCAGACTTCCCGTAATTTTGATTCAGATTTTTTCAAAGCTTTGGAAATTCCTGTTCAATTTATAGATGTGCCTGTGCTGAACCTGGGAAATGAAGCCAATCCCTTTCTCATGGATAATCTGAAAAGTTCGGATTTGGATCAGATGCCACAGGTGATTTTACCTACCGGCAGACAAATTCGGGTTACCCTGAGAGCGGTGGCAGATGTTGACAGCGATCCTGAAGAGTACTGGGGTGTCATCGATACTGATCCTGAGAAAGATTCCAGATTTGGAAAAATCACCCAGTTGAGTTTTTACCATCCTCCATTTCAAGAAAGTCAACCCTTCTTGGAGTCCTTTGGTCGAATTCCAGAGCTTCAGGGAATATTTCTCAAGCCTGATCAAGTACCTACGACCAAGAAGAATCCAATTAGCATGCTGATTCAGCGGGTTTCAGAAATCAATGAGTCTAATGCTGTCAAGCGATTGGCTGATGCCATTGGATGTGAATCCAAAGGGATGACCATACTGGCACCAAAAGGGCAACGGATCGTTTTTGGATGCAGTGCCAGAATAAGGCATTCCTTGGCGCCTGATGGCAGCAGCATTACCTTTTCCTCCAATTCAGAGCTTCAGAATCACTGGATTGGTGCTCTGAGTTATCAATTGACCAGAGATTGGGCTTGGGATTGCCTTGAAAACGACTCCTTTGAGATCAGAAAGACCCATAAATTCCGAACAGACAGCTTTCAAGAGTGGAGAAAGGATGTTTTGGTGGGAGAAATTGAAATGAAACATACGGTTTCCTTTGAAGCGATTCAGGATGACCGGTATGGTCAAGTCAATCGAGGGTATACCAGATTGGTGTTTTTGGACGCTTTGGAACCTAAAAATGAACTTTTGAAAAATGGTCAGCCTAGATTTCCGGATGAAATCTGGGCGAATTATACGGTGGTACCCAAGTTCAAACCCAAACATTCGGGAGTAAATGCTACTGAAACTCCATGGTTGGCCTTGCCTACGGTTTTGCCTCCGGCTCAAGTTCCTAAAATCAAAAGTGTTGGAATCGCATTTTCCCCTTATCAACGGTCGGAAGATTATAGCTCCACCGAAGTAAGAAGGAGGCACCTTTGGGTCGAATTTGAAGAGCCTTTGGAGAATCCGGATGACATGTATTTCTGCCGGGTTTTAGCCAATGCGCCTGATCAGCTGATTTCCAACAATGCTTTTGATCAATTTATAGCACCGGAGGAAAGCCCGATCAATCTGGATTCTGAATTGACACGGATCATTACGCCCGGTCAGAGCAATGATCTTGCAGGACTTGGCGCCATGCAACAGATGATTCCTTCTACGGACTCAGACCGTCATTTCATCTTACCCTTGCCGCCGGGAATGCACGGAGAAAGTCCGGAGCTTTTCGGGTTTTTTACCTATGAATTTCGGGTTGGGCATGGGCATTTTGTAGACCGGGAACAGGTGGACAAACAGATAAATTGGGGGAATTTCAATCCGATACTTCAGCTTTCCCAAGCAAATCAGGGACCCAAGGGGAATTTATGGTCTACTGCCCAGGGTAGATTTGGGAGACCTATTCGCGTGACGGGAGTACAGCATCCTGCGCCTACCTTGCTTTGTACCCTCAATCGAAATTCGGAAGAGATGTATGTCACTGCCCCGTTTGCAAAGGCAGTATTCAATGGAAAAAATGTGACCTCCAAGCCTCCAAGAACCAGTCTTTGGGCGGTGCTTTACGCGCAGGTTTACCAAGCCGATGGATTGGATTTTAGAAATATTCTGCTGGGTGAAAAAGAAATGAAAATAGGAGTCATGATCAAAACCAAAGAAAAAGAAGAGGATAAATTTAAATCTTTGGTGCAACAAAGTTATTTCCCAAATAAAACGCCAACCGTTGTTTCCAGCTCGGTTTCCTTGAATATCGAAAAGATGAAGATGGGAAATCTGATCGCTAAAATTAAGGACCAGCATCCGGTCGGCACGGCCAAATTTACTTCGGAAGAGATTGCTCAGAGATTGCGGGTTTTTGGGTTGCCGGAAGACAGTCCACTGAGTGTATTGGTAGTGGAAGTCTTTGGGAACATCACCAATATTTTTGATCACATCGATGTGATGGGTTTATTGCAGCAATCGGTCAGGAATGATTTTGATCAGATGAAAGAGCGGGCCGCCCGTTCGGTTCCGCCGGAACGAAATACGGCAGACGAGATTCGACCGCTGAGCAGAGGCCTTGGGCATTTTAGGATTTTAAGGACTTCTCCATTGACCAAAGTGCCTTTTGTATGCTGTCCAACCTGTGAATGATCAAAAGCCCCTGATTTTTGAATTTCAGGGGCTTTTTTCTTTCATTCAAGCTTTTCCTCTAAGCATCAAGTTCCAATAGAGAAAGGGTAGGCCATATTTTTTGAGCAGCCACATGCTGTATTGTTCTTTAGTGGTGTCAACCAAAGTAGAGATCAGTGGATCACTGTCTTTGACATTGTCATATTTAAACTCGCAGAGCAACATCTTTCCATATCCTGTGACAATCGGACAGGAGGAATAGCCTTCGTAGGATTGTTGCCCGGCTTTTCCCTCTTTGATCAGGGTAAGGAGGTTCTGTACGAGCACGGGCGCCTGTTTTCTAATTGCTGCGCCTGTTTTGGCGGTAGGAAGATGGGTGACGTCTCCGATAGAGAAAATATTCGGAAAGCGCTTATGCTGCATGGTATGAATATCCACATCAATCCATCCTTTGCCGGGACCTTCCTGAATTGAAATGGGGGATTCCTGAATGAATTTTGGGGCGGTCTGTGGAGGGGCTATGTGCAGCATGTCATAATGTACCTTGATGTCAAGTGCCCCAATTAATTCTTCACCCAAAGGATTGCCTTCCATGATGGTGCAGTTGCTTTCTCCGGGTTTGGAGTACCGGAAGGTAATCTCCTGTTTTTCTCCGTCAATGCGTACCGGAGCATAGAATGGTTTGAAGATGATATCTCGGTCATGGATGATTTTATTCAGCGTTTTGGCAAATTCAGGAACTCCAAAAATGACCGTTCCCGGGGTTGCGAAAAGCACATTGGTTTTTTCCCGAACTCCTTTTTTTCTGAAATAATCCTCAGCCATATACATAATTTTTTGAGGAGCTCCCCCACATTTGATCGGAGTGGTAGGCTGGGTAAATACCGCATTTCCCCCTTTGAAATTTTGAAGGACTTCCCAGGTGTGTTCAGGATTGGTGTAATTGGAACAAACCACGCCTTGGTCCAAAACCTCACTCAAACCGGGAAGAAGTTCGGGATCCATCACCAATCCTGGTACAGGAACTAAAAAGTCATAGGTGAAACTTCCTGAGGTTGCGGTCTTAACCTCGTTGATTACAGGGTTGATTTCAGTAGCTTTATCTTTGATCCAATCGACACCATTTGGAATATAGTCTTTTTCGTTTCGTTCGGTTTCTTTGAAATCAAAAGCTCCGGCACCAACCAAGGTCCATGCAGGCTGATAATAGTGCTTCTCGGCTGGTTCAATAAGCCCAATTTGAAGGGAAGCGTCTTTTCGTTTCAGTTGAGCTGCAATGGTAATGCCGGCAGTTCCTCCACCGATAATCAGGATTTGATAATGGGTCAACATAGCAGTGGGTTTTTATATTGGGGAAAGGTAACCAAGGCAAAGCCGGGAAAAAGTGATGAATGTCACCTAAGGGTAGGGAGGTTTTATAAAACTAAAAAATCCTGGCTGAACCTCTTCCTTGTGATTAAAATCACTAATTTGAGAGTCAGAAAGGCTCATTTTTGCAAGGAATTCTGAAAGCATGACTCTAGAAAAACTCAAACAAGCACTACCGAATCTTACGGATCCAAAATTATTACAGGCTATTTTGGAAAAGGGGCAAGTAGTCACCCATGAACCCGGAAAGATATTGATGGAGCCCGGAATGTTTATCAAGGCCGTCCCATTGGTGGTTGAGGGATCCATCAAAATCATGAGAATGGATGAAGATGGGAAAGAATTGTTTCTATACTACCTTGAACCCGGAGAGACCTGTGCTTTATCTTTGACCTGTTGCTCGGCTGCTAAACCTAGCGAAATCAAAGCCGTGGTGGAGGAAAGAGCAACTTTGATTTTTATTCCTATTCAGTTTCACGAACAGTGGACCGACGAATTCAAACAGTGGAAAGATTTTGTCTCCACCACTTACCAGCAGCGATTTCATGAGATGCTGATCGCCTTGGATGCGGTGGCCTTTAAGCGGATGGACGAGCGCTTGATGCGGTATATCGTCACCAAGATGAAACAGCTCAAAGCCAACGAGCTGCATACCACCCATCAGGAAATCGCTACCGAACTCGGCACTTCCAGAGAGGTGATTTCACGGCTTTTGAAACAACTGGAAAAAAAGAAGTGGATTGAGCTTGGCCGGAATGTGATTTACATTCGGGACGACTTTGAGGAATTGATCAGTAAATGATCAAACCAAAATCAACAGCGGGACGCGTGTGTGGTATGCCATTTTGATTGAATGGCTTTTTTTGATGATTTGGTCCCAAAGATCACGATGTTCATGGCACATGACCAGGATCATATCCTCATGCTCTTCCATGTATCGTTCGATCCCTTCGTTGGCATTTTCCGCATAAAAGGTGTGGATTTTGACTGGCAATCCCGGGTATTTCTTGGCCAGATATCCTTCCATTCCAAAAATAGAAAGCTCTTCTTTAAACCCTTGGTTGGTTTGCACATGAAGGATCTCCAGACCCAATGACCATCTTTTGGACATGTCCACCATCCAGTCGATAAATCCCTCCTCGTGGTTGGCAAATTCCAAGGCTAGGGTTACTTTACGGATTTCAGACACTTTGGCTTCGGAAGGCACCACGAGTACGGGACAGTTTGCTTCTCTAATCAAATTGACCGTATGGGTTCCCATTAGCGTTTTTTTGATTCCGCTTGCCCCTTGGGTGCTCATTACAATCAGGGTGGCCTCTCTCTCCTCCGCTAACCTTGCGATACTCACTGATGGAGTACCTTCCACTACTACAAAGTCCATCGGAATGCCGTTTGCTTCATAAGTGGCAATTGTTTTTTTCATGAGTTTTTCAGCCTCTGTGAGCAGTGCATCGAGGGCTAAGGCCGCTTGGGATGCGAAATCATAAATGACTTCAACTACGTGGATAAGGGTAATTGAACCATGTTTTTTATCAGCCAGAGCGATTGCAAACTCGAGGGCTTTGATCGAATTTTCAGAAAAATCTAAAGGAACAATGATTTTCATGGCGGAGAGATTTCCAGTGAAAATACTTCAAATCACGAATACTTTCAGGGACAATTTCTTCTTTTAACATAAAAATAAAGGGAGATTGGACCTTTATTCCAGGTCAATATCGATCCATGTAACATTTGTCACCACTATCGCGGTTCTTCCAAGGCTAATTTTGTGGAATAATCATCAAGAAGTAAATTAAAAATGGACGTAGTCATTCTGTTAGGTTTTTCGGCAGCAATTCTGATTGGAGTAAGTTTGGGGCTCATCGGAGGTGGGGGATCCATCCTGACTGTTCCTGTTTTGGTATACATTCTTGGAGTAGATCCAGTGCTGGCCACTGCTTATTCTCTTTTTGTGGTCGGTAGCACCTCTTTGGTAGGAGCGGGGACTTATATGAAAAAAGGATTGGTCAATTACAAGACTGCAGTCGTTTTTGCGATTCCATCTTTCATAGCCGTGTTTCTCACCCGAAAATTCATGGTTCCGGCGCTGCCTGATCCGCTTTTTTCAGTAGGTGAGGCGATCATTACCAAAAATATTGGAATCATGGTCTTTTTTGCGATCATCATGCTGGCAGCTTCCATCTCCATGGTTAGAAACAAAAAATGCCTGGATTGTGATGAAAATGAGCCAATCCGGTACAATTTCCCAATGATCGCGCTGGAAGGTTCGGTAGTAGGGGTCATCACAGGGATAGTGGGGGCAGGTGGTGGGTTTTTGATCATTCCTGCGTTGGTGATTTTGGCACGACTCCCGATGAAAATGGCCGTTGGGACGTCCCTTTTGATCATCGCTGCCAAATCCTTGATTGGTTTTCTGGGAGATGTGTCTACTCAGACCATTGACTGGCAGATGCTTTTAATCTTTACCGGGCTTTCGATTGTGGGTATTTTCATTGGAAGTGCCCTTTCAAAAAAGATCAATGAAAAAGCCCTCAAAACAGGATTTGGCTGGTTTGTGTTAGTAATGGGGGTGTATATCATCGGAAAAGAACTCATGGCTTTGTAACACTATGCTTCAGGAATATTTCAAAATCTTCATTGACGGATATTACGGATATTGGAATTACCTCACCACAGAAATTCTCTATCCCTCATGGCATAATTATTTTTGGTGGTTGGTCGGGATTTCTGTCGTGGTTTGGATGCTGGAGTTGATTTTTCCATGGAGAAAGCATCAGGCTGCCATCCGGGAAGATTTTTGGTTGGACGGATTTTACATGTTCTTCAACTTCTTTTTGTTTTCACTAATCGTTTACAATTCAGTTTCCAATGTTGCAGTGGAGGCCTTCAATGACTTTTTGGGATGGTTTGGAATCGAAAATCTGGTTGCCATTCAGGTCAATAATTGGCCCAGATGGGCCCAGTTTCTTTTGATGTTCGTGGTAGCTGATTTTATTCAGTGGAATGTCCATCGGTGGCTTCACCGCAGTCCTTGGCTTTGGGAGTTTCACAAAGTACATCACTCGGTGGAACAGATGGGATTTGCCGCTCACCTCAGGTATCATTGGATGGAGACGGTCGTCTATAAATCAGTTCAATACATTCTCTTAGCGATGATTGGTTTTGGACTGGATGATTTTTTCATCCTTCACATGTTCACCATTCTTATCGGGCACCTCAATCATGCCAATGTGAAGATCACCTACGGACCTCTGAAATATATCCTCAACAATCCTGTGATGCACTTATGGCATCACGCCAAGCACCTGCCGGAAGGTAGCCATGGAGTCAATTACGGAATTTCCCTCAGTCTTTGGGATTACCTTTTTGGTACCGCCTACATCCCAAATGAAAATGAGAATGAGCCTTTAGGATTTGACCACATCGAAGAATTCCCAAAAACATTCTGGCAACAAATCACCTATCCATGGAACAAAAAGAGCTAAACCGAAAAATGCCTTACAACAGCTGGAGTTTTGTGATCATCCTGACTTTAGCCCTAGGATTGGCTCCCTTAACTCAAGAACCGCACATTTGGGGAAAAATAAAATGGATCGCCGGAGGTGCAGTTGGGATGAAACTGATCGACTGGGGTGATTTTGTAATGCATGGGCTGCCCTGGATCTTGCTGATCCGACTGGGGATCATCGAAGCTAAAAATAAATTCATGCCATCGAAGGTTTGAGTTGGTTCACGTGACTTTTATTACTGATCCGAAGGTCTGACATCCAGTAATTTTGGGTCAATATTAAAAACAACGACAACCATGTTTAATTTCTTTAGCACAAAAACAAAAAAGTACGACGACATTCCAGCCGGCCCATTCCACGATTTGATGCTTCAGCCCAATACGGTAATTCTAGACGTGAGGACAGCGGGTGAATTTGCGGGTGGCAAAATCCGGGGAGCCCGAAATCTCGACATCATGTCTTCCAATTTTATCAATCAGGTAAAAAACCTTCCCAAGGACAAAACTTACCTAGTCTACTGCCGAAGTGGCAACAGAAGTGGTCAGGCTTGTGAAATTATGGCTGATTTGGGATTTGAAAACCTAAAGAATCTTTCAGGAGGCATCATGAGATGGCCATTTGAGACGGTCTGATCAGCAGGTAGTATTGGGTGGTTAACACCGGCCAGATTCGAAAGAGTCTGGCTTTTTTATTTTTTTTCAAGGGTTACAAAATCCAAGTCTCTTCTTCTCCTCGTAGATGTGCCAAATCAATTTTATTCTACCATGAACAAACCAAACATCTTTTCATGCGCCTGGGCAATCTTGCTAGGCTCCCTGGCACTCGTGTCGTGCAATGATGATCCGGATCCTGCTTTCGAGACTCCCGGAATGACTCCCATGGTCAGTTTTACTGCATTGGGAGAAGGGAATCAGCTTTATTTCTTTGAAAATGGAAATCTCAACGCACCGGCAGGCATGCAGGGTATCACGGGACTGCCAAACGGAGAAATGATTATCTCCATTGATTATCGACCTGCCACCGGCCAATTATATGGCTTGGGATCTTCCAGTAGATTATATCTCCTCAATGAAAATAACGGTACTGCAACCGCATTGGGAATGGCTGCTTTTACACCTGCAATCGAAGGAGGAATGGCTTCTCTCGATTTCAACCCTACCGTAGATCGGATACGTCTGGTCTCTGAATCAGGACAAAATCTCCGTCTCCATCCCGAAACAGGAGCAGTGGTAGCTACCGATGGGCGAATCAACGGGGGGATGAACCCGAGAATTGCTGCCGTAGCATACACAAACAGTGTGGCAGGTGCTACATCCACTACGCTTTATGACATTGATATCGCTCAAGACAAATTATATAAACAAAACCCTCCAAATGATGGTGGCCTGGAAGAAGTGGGCAACTTGGGCGTAGACTTGGATGGAACAGTCGATTTCGACATCAATCCTGATAATTCACAGGCTTTGGCCGTGGCGAGGAATTCAAACGAATCGCGACTGTATTCCATCGATCTAAATTCAGGCAGAGCTTCTTGGGTTGGAGTTTTTACCCAGCCGATTATCAGCATTTCATTCAAAACCAATCCGGTTGCTTATGCGGCAGATGCCTCCGGAAAGCTCTATCGTTTCAATCCCATGATGCCACAACCTACAATGGTGGATTTTCAGGGATTGGCTATGGGAGAAGTCATAGTGGGACTTGATTTTAGACCTGCCAATGGTCAATTGGTCGCAGTGTCCAATCAAAGTCAACTCTATGCTGTCAACACCTCAAACGGTATGCTGACTAAAATCGGTAATCCCTTGAGCCCAAGTCTGGCGGGCGGAGTCGTGGGATTTGATTTTAATCCGACTGTGGATCGAATCCGGTTGGTGACTGATTCTGGCCAAAATTTAAGGCTGCATCCCGACCTAGGAACGGTCGTCGCTACTGACGGAAATCTGAATCCGGGTATGCCTAAAGTCTCTGGAGCTGCTTACACCGGAAATTTCCCGGGAACTACGGCTACAACTTTGTTTGTAATTGATCATGAAACCAATATGCTCTATACCCAAACACCTCCCAATGATGGAGTCCTGGTGTCTGTAGGAGCTTTGGGTATAGATGTAACCGCTGACAATGGTTTTGATATAGGAGGAAAATCAGACATGGCTTTTGCAGTCCTGAGAGTGGCCAATGCTACTGGAGTGTACCGCATCAACTTGATGACCGGTGCGGCTACCAAAGTTTCTGATTTGACCTTTACACCGACTGCTATGGCGGTAGGTCTTGGATTTTGATGGGTAAACTGGGTTAGTTAATGGAAAAAAGCGGTTCTTTGAATCGCTTTTTTTATTTCTTGGAGATTTTATTCAAGGCTATTCCCCGCTGCATTCTGGATCTGAAGACGATCATGTCATCCGGGCTTTTTTGAGCGTGCTTTGTCGCCCGTCCCTGCACCCTTGCTCTCCACATCTTAAAAGAACTCCGCTTCATGTTTCTCCGCATGAGCTCGATCGTTTCTCCTTCGCTGATTCCGAATTGGTTTTTGATGGCATCAAAGGGAGTCCGGTCTTCCCAAGCCATTTCGATAATCCGATCTATGTCCTGTTCCGTGAGTTCCTTTATTTTTTTCATGAGATTCAAACTTTGAAGAATTCGTAAAGTTTTCATACCGATGAAAATTTCCGTAGTCTGGCTGAAAAGAGATTTGAGGTTGAGGGATCATGAACCTTTGGCAGAGGCCATTGAGTCAGGGTACCCTGTTTTGCTTTTGTACCTGTTTGAGCCAAGTTTGGTGGCAGCTCCACAGAGTAGTGATCGGCATTGGAGATTTGTATGGGAAAGTCTTCAAGATCTCCAAAGTCAATTGAGACTTTTTGATGCACGGATTGAGATTCTCTATGCAGAGGCAGAATACGCTTTTCAGGCCATTACTGAAGAATTTGAAATTCATGCGGTTTATTCTCATCAAGAAACAGGAATCAAAGTCACCTTTGACCGAGATCGAAGCATGGCGGCATATTTTCAATCTCAGGGTATCCGGTGGAAAGAATTTCTTCAACAGGGAGTAGAACGGGGAAGAAAAAACAGACATCGGTGGAACAATCTCTGGTTTGGATTGATGTCAGCCCCACTGAAACATCCGAATCTAAAAAAAGCCCAGATGGTGAGCTTTTCGAAGAGATTTTGGGAGAAGTTTACGCAACAATCTATTCCTGAGATTTGGAAAAAGCCTGATCCGATGATGCAGCCCGGAGGAGAGTCGACCGGGAGAAAGTACCTCAAAAGTTTTCTCGAAGATCGGGTGAAAAACTACAATAAGCACATCAGTAAACCCGAACTCAGCCGAAAGGGCTGTAGTCGCCTTTCCCCCTATTTGGCTTGGGGATGTCTTTCGTTGAGGGAGGTATTTCAACTTTCCTCCGAAAAATCCCATCAGGGTTTCCAATCCCGAAACATTTCCAATTTTCAATCCAGGCTAAAGTGGCATTGTCATTTCATTCAAAAGTTTGAAATGGAATCCCGAATGGAGTTTGAGCCGATCAATAGGGGATTTTTAAACCTTGCTTATGTCTCCAATATAGCCTGGATCAAGGCTTGGGAAGAAGGCAAAACAGGCTTTCCGTTGGTAGATGCCTGCATGAGATGTCTTCGTGTGACCGGATACCTCAATTTCAGGATGCGGGCCATGGTCGTTTCATTCCTTACCCACCATCTGGGACAAAATTGGAAGTTGGGGTCTCATCATCTGGCTCAGATGTTTTTGGATTTTGAACCGGGGATTCATTACCCGCAACTTCAGATGCAGGCAGGTGTCACAGGCATCAACACAGTAAGAATCTACAATCCTGTCAAACAATCTCAAGATCATGATCCTGATGGAGTCTTTATCCGAAAATGGGTGCCTGAATTAGCCAAACTGCCCAACTCGCTTATTCACACCCCTTGGGAATTGACCCCTTTGGAGCAGCAGGAGATAGGTTTTGAATTGGGGAAAGACTATCCTTTTCCTTTGGTCGATTCCCAAAAATCCGGTGCCGAAGCACGGGACCGGATTTGGTCCGCTCAAAAACTCCCTGAAGTCATCCAGGATGCCCAACGTGTTTTGGCGAGGCATACCTTATCCAAACGATGGGCTTGAGATGAAAAAACAACATCTGCCAACCAAAATGTGCCCGATCTGCAACAGACCCTTCACTTGGAGAAAGAAGTGGGAGAAAAACTGGGATGAAGTCAAATACTGCTCAGACCGGTGCAGAGGTGACGCCAAAAAGACCAAAAAGTCTTAGCGATAGGCCCCTATATAGAATCCCAGCCAGATCAAAAGTGGCAGAAAATAGGCCAAAAGGACCACAAGTGTACTTTCCTCGATAGATCTTCTGCTAATCGCATGAAAGCCGAGCACCCAAAAAGCACCATAGATCAATTCAAAGAGGTTTAATACAGATAAAGGGTAATGAAATTTGGTTTCGATATTTCCAGGTCCCACTATCCAAAGAGCGGACAAGGGTTCAAAGTTTTGGATATCCAGATAGCTGACGTTACCAGAGGGATTCATATACACCAAGAGACGCAGAAGTTCTGGAAAAACAAACACTACTTCCGCTACCAGAGCAAACTTCCATAATTCCTTGAATGGGGCTTTAAATCCGATCATCAGCCCGATTGACCAAAATAAAAAGGCAATCACGGTGAATTTCCACAATAAGGCAAAAGGGGTCCAGATGTAATTCAGGGTGTTGAAAATATGAAAAAACATCAGGTCGCCTTGTGCTTCGAGACGATCATATTCGGGAATCGCTTCCAAAATTAACGTGTTGGTCAGATACCTGATCACAAGGAAGGTCAGAATCAAAAAAAGAAAAAAAACACGTTTGTCGAAATCTATTGCCTCATTTATTCGTTGGGCAAGAGGTGAAGCAGGTTTAGCCATTTTGCTTGTTAATATTGGTAAATCTAAACGATTGTTTGGAAATCACCGTAGATTTGCACGAGAAACGAAACGAAAGTAATGAGTAAGGGAACAAAGTTGATTTTATTTTTGATCATTTGGTTGGGTGTGTCCAGGATTGGGTTTCCTCAGGCTGGAGATCCTGAAGTCAGACCCAACAGTTCCCCTTATTTACTTCTAGACAAAGGGCTTCAGTACCGGATCACCAAATCCATCAATAGCATGTACAATTTTGACTTTGCTACTGCAGAGCGGGATTTTGCGGTGATTATGTATCAATATCCAACCCATCCACTTCCGGATTTTTTGATGGCTTTGGGGTATTGGTGGAGGATAGAAGTAGATGTGACCAATACCCGATTTGATGATATTTTTATCAGATACCTCGATCGGGCCAATGAGAAGTCAGAAAGAATGCTCAAGGAAGATCCAAAAAACAAGGAGGCGGCTTTCTTTCTGGCAGCGGGCTATGGATTTCAAGGTCGCTTATACAGTGAGCGAAAGAGTTGGACTAAAGCAGCTTTTGCAGGCAAAAATGCCCTGAAGTACATGGATATGAGTCGGGGAGAAGAGGAGTTCAACCCGGAATTGTTGCTAGGCGATGCTCTTTTCAATTACTTTTCGGTGTGGATTCCAGAAAACTACCCCCTGCTCAAACCTGTTCTGGCCCTTTTTCCCAAAGGAAATAAAGCATTGGGGCTTCAACAGCTGGAAACTGTCGCTTCGAATGCCTTTTATACCCGGGTAGAAGCGCAATATTTTCTTTTCAGACTGTATGCATCAGAGGAAAAGCGGCCTTACGATGCGTTGAGGATCTCCGAATACCTGCATAATAAGTTTCCCAACAATCCATACTTCCATCGTTCCTACGCGAGGCACCTTTACACGGTAGGTCGCTGGTCTGAATCGGTAAACCAATCGCAGGAAATTTTGAACAGGATCGATCAAAAGCAATACGGGTATGAGGCAAACAGTGGAAGGTATGCAGCTTTCTATTTGGCCGAATATTCCTATCGGACTGGTGATCGGGCAGAGGCCAAGAAATATTATCAGAAAACCATTGCCTACGGGGAAGAGTCCGTGTCTCAGGAAAGCGGTTATTACCTGCACGCTCTGATTCAGTTGGGAAAAATGGCAACGGAGGAAAAAAACAAAGCACAGGCAAGAAAGTATTTCGATACGGTAAAGAAATATGCCAAGCGAAAACATCCCGCTCATAAAGAAGCCAGAGATTTTATAAAAAAGAATAAACTTTAAATCAAATTCCCTCGTTTCTAAAACTCAACTCAAGAGATAATTTGAATTTTTTTGATGGAGTGTTCTAATTTGAAAGGATTCTTTGCTTAATCCCTTGGAATCTTTAACAAAATTTTGAATTCCGCTCATCAAAAACATGAAAAGCGATTTAAAACTTTCATCAATTATATTAAATTTGCGCAACATAAAATTTGCCGTGTTCAAGTAATAAGTGCAACGGGTTTGTAAGATAATAATTTCTCTTTAGGAGTTAGGTAGTTGAATTTTCTAATAGGCCTGTTGTTGATT
>NZ_QKTX01000011.1 GCF_003253485.1 Algoriphagus aquaeductus
TCATCTTCCATAGGTCAATAAATTTAGACTATGGAATATACTAAAATGGGGTGTAAAATATTTAATTTCAAATCAAATATTTTACACCCCACCTGACAGGTCTGAAATGAATCTTTGAGAAATCGGTTAAGACCGGAACTTTTCCGCATCAGATTTTTTAGTTTGAAACTAATCTTATATTTTGATTTTCTAAATTCATATTCCCCTTTAGTTTTCTTATGCGAATTTTCCTCGTTTTTTTCTTGATTCTGAATTTTGCTTTTCATGCTTTTGCTCAGGATGAATTGATCAAGGATACGGATATCCCCGCTTTAAATCGGGAAATTGCCCGATTAGAGTCTGAGTACCAAAAGCAGAAAGAACGTCAATATTGGTCTTTGCCTCAGACGGTCGGGCATTATTTTGAGCTCAAAACTTCAGATCCTTCTCCCTTGATCCAGTTATTGGAGAATAATCCGGCCTTCGAAAGATTGATGGAAGAGTTTGCAAATCTTCAAATCGACCGTAACCTGTTAATTCTTGAAAACCGCTACATCAACTATAAAAACAAAGAAATCACCGAACTGAAGACCTTTGAAATCCGGAATAGTAGAAACCATTTGCTTTCCAATCAATACGATTCATTGATGACTTTTGGGGATTATCATTTCACAGTAAGGAATCACTATGGCACCAAGACCCCCGAGAAGATTTTTGGATTTTATCTACCTCAGCCTCTCAAAAAACAGCCCATACCCGAGCGATATGCCGACTGGCTGCGTTATGGGGAAACGCTCGTAGATGTCTCAGTTCCTGTGTTTTTTGAGAAAAAATCAGAACCTCAACAATTCCTGGTCAGAGAAAATAGTATTATTGACTCCTTGGTTTCCTACTTTGAAATCACAACCGCAAAGCCTCAATATCCTGACGATAAGGCAAATTTGGAACAATTTTACCAGGCATCCAGTCTTTGGCAGGATCGAATTTCTCATTTTTCGGACAGCCTTTTCCATCATGATTCAGCATTTAGGAGTTTGCTTGAAGAAAGTCTGATTTATGCCGAGAAGGAAAAAGTCAGCAATGGCTATTTAGAAAAATTCACGGCAGAATATATTTCCAAAGCGCGGGCTTTGAATCTGATGAGGCAAAATCAACAGGTTGGAAGTTGCAGTTTTGACACCGGTCCTGAAAATCAACTTCGTCGGATAGCCGGTTTAGCTGCCGAGACGCACCAGTGGAACATTTTTATCCAGGCTTTTTTGAATATCATGAATGACCGGGCCTCTCGGGTGGCAAATAGTAATATTGCCTCTGCTTCCAGAAAAACCTATGCTGAAGAATTGACCAAATTGGACTTGGATCTTTTTAGACTGCTACTAGGCATCAATTTCAGAATCTTGGTTGAGGAAGGAGATCAACACTATTCTGGATCGGGGGATAAAATTGCCCAGGCATTTGCATCGCTTCCAGAAGAGTACCAAGTCAGATTTGAAAACGAGCTTAGTAACATTCTTTCAGATACTTCACTTGATGATTTTAATTCCTTACACTTCTACAATACCTTTTTGAATTATCAGTATTTCATGCGGGAAACGTCGAGAGCAAAGGCAATAGGGCAGGTTATTCTTGAATTGGAAAAGAAGTTGCCTGCCTCCATCAGGGCGAGGATAGATAATCCACACCTGGAGCTTTTTGAAGTCTTGCACAAGGAGCAAAAGGAGCTAGATCGGTTTGAGGTCCTTCGCTCTTCTGTGGCCGACATCATTTCCTCTGATTTCAGTGGAGACTGTTGGAATGCCACTTTGACGGAGAAAGGGAGTGATGGAAAAATCATCTACAACCTCACCATGTCTATGGAGGAAGGGATTACTCCACTTTCCAATTTTTTGGATCAAATGCCCGTGCTAAAAATGCGGGTAAGCGAACATGAGTTTCTCCGGAAGTTAATGGATCAAGATCCTGAGAACCGACTATATGTCAATTTTGTAACTGATCGATCTTTGGTGGATCGGAATGGTAGAATCACCTCCGAGATTCCGAATGAGATCAAAGAGAGTAAAGATTTCACCGACGTGATTTCGCTGCATATTCTCCATCCGAACAGGCGATTTGTACAGTATCTCTTATTCCAAGATCAGACGGTGCTGATGATGAAAATCCCTAAAGATTTTTCTATCCCAGGGTATGGTTTTGAGGACTTGGTAACCCAGCAGTTTGAAGGATTTTTGATCAGTGAATACTTCAGCTATAAGCTTTTTGATGAAAAAGGGAACATGCTAAACTGAATGTGTATTTTCTGATTTTTTTGGAAAAGAAAAGACCGGCTCATCACCGGTCTTACCAAATCAGAATCCAGAATATTCCGCCGGATACAGCAATCGCTGATCGTTTTTATTCATGATGTTTTGGTATTCCGGCATCACTTTCATTCGCTCCCAATCTGGGTCGGAGCGGAATTTATCCCAATGTGCATCGCGTGATTCCATATTGGAAAAAGTGGTCATATACATCAGATTAGGCATGGAGGCACCGGCAATCACTTCTCCGTAAAAGACCGGATTGAAGTCGAGCTTGGTGAAAATGTCCATTTCTCCTTCGTTAAACATCCTGACCTTTTGCTTGTAAAGCTTCTCAGTCGGAGACTCATAGCTCCTCAGTTCATACACCCGATCTTTTTTGGGTCCGGTTAGGTTGGACGCAGTAAACCTCGGATGTCCGGTGAAAGCCTGGAGAAAAGCTGTTTCGATCCTTTGGTAGGGAGGATTGTCAAAAGGGGCGTTGATGTAGGCAGATCCTGCGGTTTGGTAAATCTGGTCTTTAGCCAGCTTTCCTTCCATTTCGGAATATACCCCCATGGAAGAGTAAGGGATAAAGACATAAACTTTTTTACCGGCATCGGCTTGGGAAGCGATGGGCTTAAAGACCCCCACCTTGGCTATTCCGTTTCGGTGAAGGGCAGGCAGTAGCGCTTTTTCCAGGTAGGAGTCGATTTGACTTTCCTGGTTGGCATTCTCAATGTGGTAAATTCTCAGTTCGTAAAAGTCTCTATTTCCTTTTTGGGCAAAAAGACTTATAGAAAGGAAGGTCAGTAGTACGAGTGAAAACAGGTTTTTCAAATACATAATGCTAGGTTTTTAGGGTTTGAGGGGTTGATCTGATTTCCAATTTAGATTAAAAAGCCTTGGCTTCTATCCCATTCAAATAGGGCTTGGATCGATCAGGTAATTTTCACCCGATAATAGATGCCGGAGGGGAGGAGACCTGCCAGATTTTCAAAACCTGACAGGTCTAAATCCAAAAAAGCCCCGAAGGAATTTTCCCTCAGGGCTTTTTATCTTAATGGAATCAGCCAGAACTGATAGATATTTGAACTGGTTATCTCTATTGTCTTCGGTATCCCGTCTTCCAACTTCTTACTTTTTCTGCGCCTTCTTCATCGGATTGTCTCCCATAGAAGCGCCCCGTACTCCGCCTCCTCCTTTGAAGAGTTCGAAGCGACTTGGCTG
Organism: Algoriphagus aquaeductus; assembly: GCF_003253485.1. Lineage (GTDB taxonomy): Bacteria > Bacteroidota > Bacteroidia > Cytophagales > Cyclobacteriaceae > Algoriphagus > Algoriphagus aquaeductus. The sequence continues at coordinate 3,486 of NZ_QKTX01000011.1, forward strand.
GTATTGTCTTGGCCAGTAGTTGCTGCTTTCGTCGATATCGGCTGTTTCACGCTTAGGATCGAGTACAAAGCGTACGACTTCTTTCTGCTTCGCAAAAACCTTGGTCACCTGAGATTCATTTTTTCTCCAGATCTCAGCAGGGATCCGCTCAATCTCGGTAGTACCATCGGAATAGTGAAACTCGATGATCAATGGCATCACGAGTCCACCTACGTTTTTGAAAGTCATCTCGTAGAAGTTCATGTTGCTGTTAAGTAGGGCTTTTTCCTTATCCGAAAGACTGGCGAGGAAGTTCCTGTAGGCTGTTTCATCTTCAGGAGTCACAGTAAACGGATTGAAGCTGTTATAGAAGTCGCGGGTAGCGGGATCAGCTTCCACCACGGTGCGCTCTACATCCGTTTTGTTGAATTCCTTGGAGATGTAGGTTTCTTCTCTTTCAAAAGCACTTTTTGCATCAGCCTTTTTTTGTGCAGGAGTTCTATTGTCCAGCTTGTACCAGCTCACATTTTCGATGGAAATATCCACAGGTTCTGTGCCATAGAACCAACCTCTCCAGAACCAGTCCAGATCCACGGCAGAGGCATCTTCCATGGTGCGGAAGAAGTCATCCGGAGTTGGGTGCTTAAACATCCACCTTCTCGAATATTCCTTGAACGCAAAGTCAAACAGCTCGCGGCCCATCACGGTCTCCCGGAGAATATTTAGCGCTGTGGCAGGTTTAGCGTAGGCATTAGCTCCAAACTGAATGATGTTTTCGGAGTTGGTCATGATCGGCTCGAGCAGATGCTTTTCGCTGGCCATATACGGTACAATCTTATGGGCAGGTCCACGGCGGGAAGGATAGTTTCTGTCCCACTCCTGCTCGGCCATAAACTGCATAAACGTATTCAAGCCTTCGTCCATCCAAGTCCACTGACGCTCATCGGAGTTGACGATCATCGGGAAGAAGTTGTGGCCAACTTCGTGGATGATCACGGAGATCATACCGTATTTGATTGCGTCTGAGTAGGTGCCATCTGCATCAGGACGGCCATAATTGAAGCAGATCATCGGGTACTCCATGCCGTTGCTAGCTTCCACAGAGATGGCAACAGGATATGGATAATCAAAGGAATGAGCAGAGTAAGATTTCAGCGTATGCGCTACTACCCGGGTGGAATATTGCTCCCAAAGCGGATTGCCTTCTTTGCCATAATAGGACATGGCCATCACGTCTTTTCCTGCAAGCTTTACCGCCATCGCATCCCAAATGAACTTACGGGAAGAAGTCCAGGCAAAGTCACGTACGTTTTCAGCTTTGAATATCCAGGTCTTTTTGGCGGTAGCTTTCTTTTTTTCCAGTGCTTCGGCTTCTGCTTGCGTACGGATGATCACCGGCTTGTCAAACGTCTTTTTGGCCGTATTCCATCGCTGCAACTCGGTAGCCGAAAGCACTTCCTCCGGATTTTGAAGAACTCCGGTCGCACCTACCATGTGGTCAGCAGGAACTGTGATTCGCACTTCGTAGTTGCCAAAGGTCAAGGCAAATTCCCCTGATCCGAGGAACTGCTTGTTTTGCCAACCTTCAAAATCAGAGTACACAGCCATTCTTGGGAACCACTCCGCCATCGTGTAAAGGTAGTTGCCGTCTTTGGGGAAAAACTCATAACCCGGGCGGCCACCGATGAAACCCACTCGGTCGTGGATATTAAAGCTCCAATCGATAGAAAAAGAGAAGGTTTCACCTGCCTTCAAGGGCTGAGGTAAGTCCACACGCATCATCGTTTTGTTGATGGCGACGTTGAGTGGATTTCCAGAAGCGTCTTTGATCGAAAGGATTTTCAGATCGTAGTCTTCCGAATGCCAGAGAATTCCTTCCAGCTGACGCAAACTCATGCGGGGAGTTATGCTGGATTCGGTGACTTTTGGGGTGTCAGAGTCCTTACTTCTATTGTTCTGATCAAGTTGGATCCAGAGATAGGTCAGCTGATCGGGAGAATTGTTGATATATGTGACCGTTTCGGATCCTTTAATGGATTGATTGTCGTCATTAAGCTCGACGTCAATGACGTAGTTAGCTTGTTGCTGCCAGTATAGGTGGCCTGGGGCACCGGAGGCAGTACGGTACACATTGGGTGTGCGGAGCATTGTGCCCAGCTGCTCAAATCGCACGGCATGATTTTGTTCGGTATGCTGGGAAAGTGCCGGTGTTATGGCGGCAAGGCCTAAAGCTGTGATAGCAAGTAGCTTTTTAATCATATTTATTCAGGTCTATTTCTTTTCGTAAATAACAGGTTGAGCATCAAACAGAAAAGAATTCTGGTTTGGATGGTAAAATTTTACCAGAATTTGGTTTCCAGCATCAACATACAGGCAATCCCAAGGACAAAAGCCGACACAATCAAGGTCCATTCTTTTCTGTTCATTCCCATCAAATGAACCAGGGAGGTCACCAAAAGGAAGGCAGCCACAATCACGATTTGTCCTACTTCCAGGCCAATATTAAATGCCAGCAAAGGTTGCCAGATGGAAGCTTCTTTTCCCATAAGAGATCGCAGGTAATTGGAAAATCCCAGGCCGTGAATCAAGCCAAAGAAAAGAGCCAGAAAATAGTTTAATTGGATTCCTTTCCCACTGCTTGGTTTTGGCTTGAATAAGGTCAGCACTGCCGTAATCGCAATGGTGACCGGAATCAAAAACTCAATGAGATCAGACCTTACCTGAATGACATTGAATGTAGCCAAAGCTAAAGTCAGGGAATGTCCAATGGTAAATGCAGTCACGAGAATCAGGATTTTGGCCCAATCTCTGACCACATAAACTGCGCAAAGTGCAAGTACAAACAAGATGTGATCAAATCCTTGGAGATCCAGGATGTGTTGAAGTCCAAGTTTGAAATAAAGTTCAAATGAAGTCATATTCGGGTGATGCTTCTAAAAGAGTTAATTTGCGGGCAATAATACAGGATAATTCTCACATAAGTCTAAATCTCTCCTCTAAATGCAACTTGTTTACATTTTCGTGATTGCCGCTTGGATGACCGTACTTCATCCCTTTTTTATCTCCCTGACCGAAATGCGCTACAATCCCGAAAGCAAGAAAATGGAGATAGCTCAGAAGATCTTTTGGGATGACTTGGAGGTCGCCTTGGCTAGTGAGTTTAAAGAAAAAGTGGATTTTCTCAAGCCCAAGGACAAAGCCAAACTGGAAAGCCAAGTCAAAACCTACCTGCTCAAGCACAATCAGGTGTGGGTCAATGGAAAATCGGTGACGCTGACCTACCTGGGCTATGAGGTGGAAGAGGACGCGGCTTGGTTTTACCTGGAGTCATCTGTAGTAGAATTGCCGAAAAGTGTGGAGGTTCAAAACACCTTACTACTGAAAGACTTCGAAGGGCAACAGAACATCGTCCATGTCTACGTCCAATCGAAGTCGCCTCGTAGCCTGCTGTTGGGAGAGGGAAAAGAAAAGGGGAAGATTGAGTTTTAGAGAAAAGAGATTAGAGACAAGAAGCAAGAGGCAGTTCGATCTGCCTTGAGTAATTTCTGATAATGAGATGACTTTGAGGAACCTAAATACAGACTAATGAAAAAGATATTGGTAGTCGAAGATGATGAAAGGCTTTCCTCGGTTCTTTACAAAGGACTTACCGGAGAAGGATTCTCTGTCACTTTGGCTCCCGATGCCGAAAAAGGATTCGAACTTTTTCAGTCTATCAAGTTTGACCTGCTCTTGACTGATTTGATTTTACCCGGTGAGGATGGGATTGAACTGTGCAAAAAGATTCGAAAGCAAAGCACAGATGTTCCTATTTTGATGCTAACGGCTTTGGGGACTACCGATAATAAACTTGTAGGATTCGATGTCGGGGCAGACGATTACTTGGTCAAGCCATTCGATTTCAGGGAATTATTCGCACGAATCAAAAGCCTTTTTAGGAGAAAAATGGCTGGTGCTGATTCCTCCTTACAGGAAGAGTTCAAGTATGGGGATTTGCACGTGTATTTATCCCAAAAGAAAGTTTTTCGTTCCGATAAGGAAATTCTCTTGACGCCAAAAGAGTTTAACCTGTTGGTGTTTTTACTCAGGAACCCCGAACAAATCCTAAGCCGAGAGGAAATTGCGAAGGAAGTCTGGGGCTTGGAATTCGATACCGGCACCAACTTTATTGATGTGTATATCAATTACCTACGGAAAAAGATTGACAAGCCGTTTGAAACCCAGCTTATTCAAACACGGCCTGGAATGGGCTTTATTCTCCAAAAACCATGAAGATTCAGCAACGGATCACCTTACTTTTTACGGCGCTCTCCGCTGCTATTCTCTTGGTTTTTATGCTGTTGATCTATTTTTTCTCAAACCAAAATCGCACTGAGGATTTTTTCAACACGATTGAGGCAGAGGCCGTCACCAAGGTAAGCTTGCTTCAAGAGTCAGGCCTATACCCAGAAATCCTACAGACGATTTACAAAAACAACCGGGATGAAATTTTGGAAGTAGAAGTCGCCATCTATGATCAAAATTTTGCATTGCTTTACCACGATGATGTGGAGGTGGACTTGGTCAAAGAGACCGATTCTTTACTTCATGAAATCCGTAACCAGGAAAAAGTAAGATGGAAGCAAGAAGAACTTCAGGTGAGTGGTTTTGTCCATTCGGTGGGCGGACAAACTTACCTGGTGACTGCTGCGGCACTCGATCGGCAAGGACTTAGGAAACTGGATACTTTAAAAAACACCATGGTCTTTCTGGGGTTGGGGGGGATTGTTTTTTTGTATCTAATCGGAAGGTATTTTTCCAAAAAGAGTCTTGAGCCGGTAGGAGATCTGGCTGCGGAAGCACAAAAAATCACGGCAAAGAACCTTCACCTACGATTGAGAGAAGGGCCGGATGAAATCGGTCAGCTAGCGGCAACGTTCAACTCCATGCTGGAGCGTTTGGAGACATCTTTTCAGGCTCAGCAACAGTTTGTGTCCTATCTCGGGCATGAAATTCAAACTCCTCTTGCTTCGATTCGGGGAGATTTAGAACTGACTTTGGAAAAAAATCAATCTAATCCTGAGATCAAACACGTATTAGAATCCTTGTTGGCAGATTCTCGTGCCTTGTCTAAACTTTGTGGAGACTTGATCGATTTGGCCAAGGCAAACTATGACAAATCCAGAATTCAGTTTGCAAAAATCAGTCTGGAAGCCTTGATTTTGGATCTCGTCGGGGAACTTCTCCGTCAGCAACCTGAGGCTAAAATCCATCTTAGTTTTGAAGAAAAAGAGCATGATTTTCCTCAGATCATCGCCAATCCCTATCTCCTTTCTGTAGCCATCAAAAATCTCCTGGAAAATTCGCTGAAATATTCGACCAATGACTCTTGTCAGGTGATCTTGCGAAGTGAGGATAAGGGCCTAGTACTTCAGGTCAAGGATCAGGGAATAGGAATCCCAACAGAAGATCAGCAGCGGATTTTCGAACCATTTTACAGAGGCAAAAACAAGCGTTTTGCCAAAGGCACCGGTGTGGGATTGACTCTGGCTAAACGAATTGCCGATCTGCATGAAACTTCCATCCATATCGATTCTGAAGTTGGGGTCGGAACTGTGGTAACGATTCGATTTCCCATTTCCTGAAGGAAATTCTAATTTTTTTCTAATGGGTTTGAGAAAGTCCCTCTCAGCGAGTCAGGGTAATTTTGCAGCCTCCATAGAGGCAACCTCAAACCTGGCAAGTCATGAAAAACATAATTTCCATTCTATTTCTGCTCACTTTTTCGATTCTTGGGTCAAAAGCTCAAAATCGGGATTTGACGGCACATCCCCATGCCGACCGGTTGATTTTGGCGGATACATTTCAGTTGCCATTTGCTATCGCGCAAGAAAAAAAGCTTTCGCAGGAAGATATCCTCAATAAAAAAGAAGGCTTGTTCCTTACTGGATTGCCCCGGTTTGAGTTTGATCCCATTCGGGGATTTGGAGTGGGAGGGAATATTTTTCTCTTTCAAAACAAGACGAAAGAAGATCCTTTTTTCTACTATACACCTTATCGATACAACCTGAGCACCGAGTTTTTCATATTTGAAAATGGCAGGGTAAGAGCTGCGGTTAACTTGGATGTGCCCTATATTTTCAATAGCAGGTGGAGATTGCGTGCAGATGCAGTGCTGTGGGAAGATCCTCATGCTCAGTATTGGGGGATCGGTAGAAATTTTCTTCGATCATTGGAGTTTCAGGATAAATCCGGAGGAATTGCCGGAAAAGATCAGACTTTCTCCAAAGTGGCAGATTATGAAAAAAATCTAAGCTTGGCACTTCCAAGTAATGGTGAAAGATGGACTACCGATACTCATTACAACCAATTCATGCAGCGAGAAGCCCTGTTTAACGTTTTGGCCGAGCGGGTGGAATTGGGAGGAAAGCTTCGATTGATGTTTGGTTATGAGGCCTTGTTTACGGCTTTCGAAGATTTCACAGGAAAAGTGGCTGAGAAGGCTTTTATGGCAGATGGCCGACCGGTGGAGGCCATTCAAAATCCCACGCTTTTGAGCAGGCAGATACAGGATGGTACTTGGTCAAGATTTAACTTGAGGGGCTTCGATTCGGATTATCAGTTTACCAGCATGTTGGCAGGTGCACTGATCTACGACACACGGGATTTGGAGCCAGATCCTTCCCAAGGATTATTTCTTCAATATTCCCATGAGTATTCAGCACCTTGGCTGGGATCAAATTTTGATTTCAACAAGTTTATGGTTCAGGGACAAGTATTCCACACCTTTCACCGATGGAACCAAGGAAAAGGAAAGCTGACCTTTGCCGGGGCGGTCTCCTTTGGCCATATATTCGGGCGCAAGATCAATTTTATTGAAATGTGGGATCTTTCCAGTCAGGCCGAAGCCGGAGGAATATTGGTGTTGGGAGGAGCTAGATCGCTTAGGGGGTTCCGAGAAGCAAGATTTTTGGCTCCCACCGTAGGTTTAGTCAATTTGGAATTGAGAGCAAAGTTTACAGACTTTCATCTTTGGAAGCAGCATTTTTCCCTTGGAGTGACACCTTTTTATGATTTCGGTACGGTCTGGGACGGGATTAGGGAGATTGAATTCAACCAATTCAAAGGCGCACCAGGAGTCGGGGCAAGAATTGGGTGGAATCAGTCCACCGTTCTTAGGTTGGATTATGCCCGAAGTACCGAAGGAGCCCAAGTGTTTTTTGGGTTTGGTCATGTTTTCTAAAAAATGAGACCAAAAAAGCCGTCAGAATGAATTTTCTGACGGCTTTTTTATATCCGAATTCCGAAATCAAAAATCTAAAATCAAATCTTCTCAAATATTCTTCTAAAGCTCGTCGCTTCTGCAATTCGTCCATGAAGCTCAGAGATGGCTACACGCTCCTGTTCGGTGGTATCCCGATGACGGATGGTCACGGTATTGTCTTCCAAGGTCTGATGATCTACCGCAATACAGAACGGAGTTCCGATCAGGTCCTGACGGGTATAGCGCTTGCCGATTGATCCAGAATCTTCATAGATGATATTGAAGTCGTATTTCAAGGCATCCACGATTTCCTGTGCTTTTTCCGGAAGGCCATCTTTTTTCACAATTGGAAGAATGGCTGCCTTAACCGGGGCTACTGCTGGATGGAACTTCAGGTAAGTTCTGCTTTTCTCTTCTGTTTTTTCTTCAGTATAAGCATTGCAAAGCGTCAACAAGAACAGTCGATCCGCACCGATCGAAGTCTCGATCACATACGGGATGTAGTTTTGGTTGATCTCCGGATCAAAGTATTGCTGCTTTTTCTTGGAATATTCCTGGTGCGATTTTAAGTCGAAATCTGTTCTGGAGTGGATTCCTTCTACCTCTTTAAATCCAAACGGAAACTCAAATTCGATGTCCATGGCCGCATTGGCATAGTGAGCCAATTTCTCGTGGTCATGTTTGCGGAGCTTTGCCGAAGGCGTACCCAAGGCCAAGTGCCATCTCATTCGGGTATCGGCCCACTTTTGATACCAGTCGAGCTCAGTGCCAGGGCGTACGAAAAATTGCATTTCCATTTGCTCGAATTCTCGCATACGGAAAATGAACTGACGGGCTACGATCTCATTTCGGAAGGCCTTTCCGATCTGTGCGATGCCGAAAGGAACTTTCATTCGGGCGGTCTTCTGCACATTCAGGAAGTTGACAAAAATCCCCTGAGCCGTTTCCGGACGGAGGTAGATTGTCGAAGCATCTTCCGCTACCGAACCTACTTGGGTAGAAAACATCAGGTTGAACTGACGGACATCAGTCCAGTTTGCCGTGCCGGAGATCGGGCATTTGATGCCTTCGTTGGTGATCAGGTCACGTACTCCTGCCAGATCTTCCGCTTCGAGCAATCTCGCCAAAGTAGCGGTCAGCGATCTTGCTTTTTCCACTTGTCCTTCATTTTCCAATTTGGCGGCGTGCTCTTCTACCAAGACATCCGCACGGTAGCGCTTCTTGCTGTCCTTATTGTCAATCATCGGATCGTTGAAGGAGTCTACGTGACCGGAAGCTTTCCAGGTGGTCGGATGCATAAAAATCGCCGCATCGATCCCGACAATATTGCCGGATACGCGGGTCATGGTTTCCCACCAGAGGCGCTTGAGGTTGTTTTTTAGTTCGACTCCATAAGCTCCATAGTCATATACTGCCTGCAGGCCGTCGTAGATTTCAGAACTTGGGTACACAAACCCATACTCTTTGGCATGGGAAATAATATCTTTCAATTGGGCGTTTTCGCCGGGAGTTTCTGTCTTTGCCATAGGGCGCAAAAATAAGGAAACAAATTGATTCCAAGAGTGAAGAGAAAAAAAGGAAAGAAGGATTTTATTGTTTAATTGATAAAAAAAGGCCACAAAATCGGAGGATTTGTGACCTTGTTGATATAATGGTTAGAGTTACCTAAACGTGTACTTAAACCCGATTCCTCCTCTCAGATAACTCCCATAATCGTTGTAAAACACCGGAGCTGCCTCGATCAAGAATCCGAAATTTTTGTTGTCAAAGGGCTTGATCAACACACCGAAGGGAATAACCAAGTAGTTGTCATCGTAATACCGGTCCCTTCGTGGATGATAATGATCGAAGAGACCAAGCCCCACACCCACATAAGCATTGACATCGGATTTTTGGACGAAGTTATAAGCCCCCACCAATTCTAATCCCACAGCTCTACCCAGGCCTAGTCTTGCTTCACCAAAAAACTCTTTATCAGGATTGGTTCCTACGGTAATAAAAGTCCGGGTATTTTGAAAGTTAATCCCTGCGCTTACTTGGGCGTTTGCCATGGAGACAAGGCCCATCATCAAGATCGAAAAGAAGATAAGTTTTTTCATGTTTATCAAAGTTGGTTACCGGACCAATTCCAAAGTCCAGGCCAAATTGATTACCATCCACCTTCTGTCTGCTGGATTTTTTTACCCTCTCTCGCAGATCGGAATGCTGCCTCGATCAATTTTAATACTTGGATCGTTTGCGGCAAAGTCACTTGAAGGGAAGCGCTTTTTTGAATGGCATCTGCTACGTTTTGATAAAAAATCCGATAGTCTCCCGGAAGTGTGGGAAGGGGGATTGTTTCATGCTCCAGATACAACTTGCCCCAACGCTCTTCTGACTCAATTCCCCAACCTTCTCCTTCGGGTTTTCTTCCTTCTTTGAAGGCCTGCTCCTGCACATCCAAAAAGAACTTTTGATAGCTGCCTTTTTCTCCCAAAAGGACAAATTTGGGAGTGGGCACATTGACCAAAACTCCGGCAGTGACGCGGGCTTTGAAGCCGGAATAAAAGAGGGAAATATCAAAATAATCGTCAGAAACGGCATTATTACGCTGTTTTTGAATATCTGCAAAGATGCTTTCCGGTGCTCCAAACAGCAACACGATCTGATCGATCAGGTGTACCCCAAGATCGTAGGTGATGCCGTTTCCCGGCACTTCTTTTTCACGCCAGTTCTCGGATACCTGAGGCCGGAACCGGTCAAAATGAGATTCTAAATACACTAGTCTTCCGAGGGTGTTTTCGGCCACCAGTTTTTGCAGGGTTCGGAAGTCTCCGTCGTATCTCCGATTGTGAAATACACTGCATACCAGTCCCTTTTCTTGGGCGATTTTTTGAAGCGCTTCGGCTTCCCAAGAATGAACCGTTACCGGCTTGTCCACGACCACATGTTTTCCTGACAACAGACATTTTTTGGCCATAGGAAAATGAAATTCATTGGGCGTGGTAATGCAGACTAAGTCCACACTTTCGGAATCAAGAAGGTCTTCGAGGCTTCGAAACGTCTTCACCTTGGGGAATTTTTCCTCACATCGGTTGCCATTCCGCTCTACCACCGCTACAAAATCCAAATCTGGGCAGACGTCAATCAGGGGTGCATGCATTTTTTCGGCTACGGAACCGTAACCGACTAACCCTGTTCGAATGGGAGTCTTCATGGAGAAAGGTTAAAGATTCATCTCGTTTACCTTATGGACTAGATCCATAATGGAATTGATCTGAAGTTTCTGATTGATGTTTTTGCGATGCGTTTCCACCGTTTGGATGCTCAGGCTGAGATTCTCAGCGATATCTTTATTGATCAACCCGTCACTGATCATTTTGAGAATTTGGGTTTCTCTGCGAGAAAGCCGATACTTCTCTCTAAACGCGTCAAAGAATGGGTTTTGGTTGGCCTGTTGGATGACCCGCTCGAAGTTTTTCACATATCTGCCTTCATACACTTCGGTGACGGTAAAAATCAGCTCATCCGGATCGGCATCCTTGAGAATAAAGGCATCCGCCCCATTTTTCATGGCCTCCTTGAAGATTTTTTCTTCATCATACATGGAGAGCACAATCACCTTGATATGAGGATGGTGTTTTTTGCTGTGCCGGAGGACTCCAAATCCATCTACTACAGGCATGTTGAGATCGGTGAGGACCACATCTACTTGCCGGAGATCCAAGAATTCGAGGAGCTCTCTGCCGTTGGGAAATACTCCCTCAACTACAAATCCCGGGTGTTCTTCTATCAGCCCTTCTAAACCTTTTGCAAAGAGTTTATGGTCATCTGCAAGCGCGATTCGGATCATTCGAAGAGTAAATTGAGAGAAAGATGAGAATGTAGGGTAATGATGACTGAGGTTGAAAATAGGATAGGAAAACTATAAAGGCAAATTTAATGTGATCTGAGTGCCTTTTCCGACGGTGGATGACAGGGAAAAGCTTCCGCCAATGGTTTCCATTCGTTTCTTTAGATTGGTCATTCCACTTCCTGAGGACGGGGCAGTGGTGTCAAATCCATACCCGTCATCTGTTATTTCAATTTTTCTGAGGGTAGAATCACCGATGATATGGACTTTCAGGTGAGCAGGGGAAGCATGTTTGATGGCATTGTTGAGGCATTCCTGTATGACCCGGATCAACACCAGTTTTTTGTCTTTTGGAAGTTCAAGAAATGATTGGTCAGAATCAAAGGCGGTTTGGCAATACCCGGTAGATTCGATTCGTTGCAGTTGCTGTTTGATAAAGTCATCCAAGGTAATTTCTTCCACCCAATCCAGATTGAGGGTTTTGGAGAGTCCACGGACTTCTTTGATAATTTGATTGATGAATTCCTTGCCTTCAGCCTGCTTTTCCGGTTTGGCTGAGTTGAGATTGAGTTTTGCCAGAGATAGCAACTGACCGATATTATCATGGAGTTCCCGACCGACGTGGGCTAAGGTTTCCTGCTGGATTTCATTTTCTATATTCAGAATGGTTCTCTCGTACTCTGCTTTCAAATTGTCTATTTTCTGACGGTTTTGGATTTGACGCTGCCGATGGAGAACAACCATTGCCACCACAAAGACAGACATCAGGAATGCAAAGAAAATCCCTCCAAATAGAATTAATAAAACTTCACTTTCCTGATCAGACATGGAGAAATTCTTTTCGGAATCTGTTTTTTATCACCAGGGAAAAAATGCAAAAGGTTAGTAGTAAGTTACACAGGAGTGTAAAATGAATGGGTATACTCATAAGCATAAAAAATATGTCTAAATGGTTGGTATAAAGATATTTCATAGATATATAGATCATAAAAGAGGAAGAAAAATAAAATAATATGGCCGTTGAAGCCCAAAAGCTAAATTCCTTTAAGGGATTGATTTCCAAAAACTCATCCAAAGTGATCAATTCAAAAAAGTACAGTCCACAGCAACACAAGATTAATACGGAGTTGAAAAATGAAAGATATTCACCCTCATCATTGAGTTGAGTAATTCCTGTGAGGTGTAAAATGAAAGAAATCAAAAGAAATAGCATGATCATGATACTAACCATTTTTTTGTCTCTCTTCCTTTTGAGAAAACTTCTGATTAATAAGATGAATAAAATAGCCACGATATGGGCATTGAATAGGTTGTATACCCATTGGTTTACGATTTTCTGAGATGAATAAACCGTAGCCAGTATTTCATAGAAAGCAACAACAATAACTATAGCGAGTGACAGTCTCACTGACTCATTTTTCTTTTGCTCTTTGGAAAGAATTGAATAACCTATCAAACCAGCTACCGCAAATCCCACAATAAGTATCTGGTAATAGCCGATTCGTTCGAAAAATAAATCAAAGCGAAACTGATTCATTTTTGATACTTATTGGCAGTATGGAGGACAAATTTGTGCCTTGTTATAATAGGTAGGATCCTCCATTTCATTTAGAATGTCGTTCTTTCCACTATCAGAAGAAGCGGTCATCACCAGGTTCAGCCTACCTACGTACTCATCTGGATTTTCGGGATAATATTCTTTGGCGACTTCTTCGGTGTATTCTGTGAAATAAAACTTGATTCCGTCTGCTTTTGGGTTGGCGAGAATTTCTTCCAGCGTCTTTCTGTCGAAAAATATCCAATTGGTTTGATCAACGATGTCTCTTTTTTTGCCTTTTGCTGCCTTGCCCTTTTTTACTTCCTGATCATATTTCGCCTTCATTTGCTCGAAGTCTGTTTTGTTGATTTTCATAAGTTGCTGATAAAAGTTTGTTGGTTCATACTTTCTTTGAATCGAAAAGATACTGGTTTTAAACTTTTCTTGACAAAAAAAGGAGTGAGATTTCTCCCACTCCTTTTTTCGAAAAACAACTTTTTAGGCTTAAGCTACTTTTTTGGTGTCTTTACCCGCGGCTTCAGCTTCCAATTCCTTCTTCATCAAATCCACCACAATCGGTGTGGCAATGTAGATAGAAGAGAAGGTACCTACCGTGATACCCACAAAAAGTGCAAAGGCAAATCCCCTCAATACTTCACCACCGAAGAATAACAGCACGATGACTACGATCAGGGTAGTGAAAGAGGTGATCAAGGTACGTCCCAAAGTCTGGTTGATGGAGTCGTTGAATACTTTCACCAGTTTGTTGGTACCTCGGTTTTCGATATTCTCCCGAATACGGTCAAACACAATTACAGTATCGTTGATCGAGTAACCGATCACCGTCAAGATGGCCGCTACAAATACCTGATCAATCTCAAACGTGGCACCAAAGGCACTGGCAATCGCAAATGCGGCAATAACAAACAAGGTGTCGTGAACCAAGGCAATGATAGAACCCAGGGAGAACTGCCACTTGCGAAATCTCAACAAGATGTAGAGGAAGATGGCGATCAACGCTACAATCATGGCTTCTGCAGAGGAAGCCTTGATGTCGTCGGCAACAGTCGCTCCTACTTTGGAGGATCCGGTAATCGAAAACTGCTTGTCGCCAAGCTGCTCGGCATTGTCCACATAAGTGAACCCAGTCACCGTTGCAATTCCCTCTTTTACTTTGCTTTCTACTTCTTTGTTGGAAGCATCGTCATCTTCATTGATCAAGTAGGAAGTCGTTACTTTCAAGACATTGCTGGCTCCGTAAGTTTTTACTTCCACTGAGCCATCAAATTCACCATCCAATCCAACCTTCAATTCAGAAGGAACCACAGGCTCATCAAAAGCTACAACATAAGAGCGACCTCCGGTGAAATCCACACCGAATTTCAGTCCATTGATCACCGCGATGCCGAGACCCAATACGATGATGCTGGTAGATATCAAATAAGCGACTTTTCTCTTGCTTAAGAAGTCGATATTGAGGCTGGAAAGCGCATTTTTTGCAAATGGTGCAGAGAAGTTGATGCTGCTCTTGTCACCTTTTTTAGTCATCCATGACACGATCACCCGGGTAATGAATACGGAAGAGAAGAAAGAACAAGCAATACCGATCATCAATACAATCGCAAAACCTTTGACCGGTCCCTGTCCCAAGGCATACAAGATCGCGCCGGTCAAGAAAGTCGTCACGTTACCGTCTAGGATCGCAGAAAATGCCTTGCTGTAACCCGCATTGATGGAAGCCATCAGGCCAACACCATTTCTGAGCTCTTCTTTGATCCGTTCAAAAATCAACACGTTGGCATCGATAGACATACCGATGGTCAATACGATACCCGCGATACCAGGCAAAGTCAAAGCCGTGCCCAACTGAGCCAAGATGCCAAGAATAAAGAAGATATTGAATACCAAGGCTGCAATGGCTACCAAACCACCTTTAGAATAGTAGGCCACCATGAACAACACGACTAATACTAATCCGGCAATCATGGAAATGATACCCTGATTTTGGGCTTCTTTACCCAACGTTGGACCAATGATGCTTTCTTCTACGATCTGAGTGGGAGCAGGAAGAGAACCTGACTTCAGGATATTAGCCAAATCCTGTGCTTCCAAAAGGGTAAAGTTTCCGGAGATCTCAGACTGTCCGTTCGGGATTTCTCCGTTGACCACAGGCGCAGTGTACACATAGTCGTCCAAGACCACGGCGATTCTTCTGCCGACATTTTCAGAGGTTAGTTTTCTCCATTTTCTAGCTCCCTCTGCATTCATCTGCATGGATACCGCAGGTCGGGAAGTCTGATCCAAGGTCTGACGGGCATCAGTGACCACATCGCCTTCCAATGGAGCCTGATCCGTACCTCTAGCGGTCTTGATTGCATAGAGTTCAAGGAGTTCTGATCCATCATCCGCTTTGGTAGGTTTTACTCCCCAAAGGAGCTTCAAATCTCTTGGCAAGAATGTTTTATATCGCTCATTTTTCAGAATACGATTGATAATGACTGTGTCCCGTACATCGTAAACCAAACCGTAGTTTGCCTTCATCAAGGAGATTAAAGGGGATACACTGTTGTTTGGGTTCAGGGGATCGATTTGCTGCAGCTGTTTTTCCAGCGCGTTTCTCAGCGAATCTTCCGGAGAAAGATTTTCCGTCGTATCAGCAGCGGTTGGAGTGGTGGTGTTTTTTTGATCGGCTACCCAGGTAGAATTGATCGTTTCGATAGCACCACCATATTCATTGAGTTCTAGTACTTCCCAAAACTGAAGCTTTGCTACACCTTGCAATAAGTTGCGGACACGCTCCTGATTGTCAGCACCGGGAAGTTCGATTTGGATTCGACCAGAACCTGCTATTCGCTGGATATTTGGCTGAGAAGTACCAAAACGGTCGATACGGGTTCTCAGGATATTGAACGAACGGTCAATGGCATTTTCAACTTCTGTATTGATAATATCCAAGATGGCAGAATCTGATGTTTCCAGAGAGATCCTTCCTCTGTTGGCTGCAGTTGCAAAAATGCTGCTGAGGTTTTTTCCGGGATTGTTGCGCTGCCAAGCCGTGTAAAACAAGTCTACAAACTTTGCATTGGAGGTTTTGGCAGCCTCTCGTGCCTCATCTACCGACTTGTTGAAAGCGGCATCCTTTGGATTGCCAGCGATGCCTTTGACGATTTCCACAGGAGAAACCTCCAAAGTCACATGCATACCGCCCTGAAGGTCAAGGCCTAGACCCAGTTCGGTTTCTTTTACTTCTTGGTAAGTGAAGTCTGCTCCCAGGAAATTGTAAACCGGCTGTCTCCAGACAGAATCCAGGTAAGCTCTTCTTTTGGCAAAATCTATATTGCCAGATGCGTCCGTTGCATAATCATTTGCTTTTTGCTGAACGCCATTGGATACGAGCGTGAATGACAGATAATACAGGCATAGTGCTGTAATAATCACTGTCAAAAACACAATGACACCTTTGTTTTGCATAGGGTATTGAATTATTAATTATTGATTGGAAATACAGAAATAACTTCCTGCTAAGTCTAGCAGGAATAGCGTAATGCTGGAAAATAAAGGGAATCAGGGCCCTTTGGTGGAAATGATCCGCTCAAAAAGTATCTCAATCAGCTGATTGGGATAAAAAGCGGAAACGGCCTGATGCGTAGGGATTTTGAATTCGAAGCTGAAAATCTGATAGATCAGATAGAGCACGGTATCCGCTACATGAAGTACAAAAGGCACTACAGCGTCTACCGCTACATTTAAAAAAGTCTGATCGGGATTTTCTGAAGACCGCTCAGATTTTGTGGGTTCCTCGTGCTGAGGTATGTATTCTACACTGGAAACAAACAGGCAAAACAGCAATGCCATCATCACAGAAAATCTCTGCCGGAAGGTTTTGCTATATAAAGTCCTGTTTTTCATGAGTGGCAAATATAGACAATATTTGAAATTGATGCCTTTTGCCTTACTTTTTTTGATCATTTACCAGACTTAGCCCTCAGGTAAGTTCGGATGACATCCAAGGCACGGTCAAAACTTTGGTTATTGGGAACGATGAGATCGGCCTCACTTTTGAAAGGTTCGATGTACTTTTCATAGGTGGGCATTACATGCATTTCGTATCGATAAAGCACATCATCCAAGTCATAACCCCGCTCTACTTTGTCACGGATGATTCTCCGCTTGAGTTTGATGTGATCTTTGGCATCAATAAAAATCTTGAGATCCAGTAATTCTGCCAACTCAGGATAATACAAAACAAATATTCCCTCTACCACCACCACGGGTGCCGGTGCAAAAGTGAGCATTTTGGGTTTTTTAGCAGCATTATTAAAAGTGTATTCTTCCCTATAAACTGTTTCCCCATCCTGAATTTTGCGTATGTCGGTTGCGTATTGCTCAAAGTCAATGCTGAAGGGGGTATCAAAATTGTGAACCCCATGAGCATCTATGGGCTGAAGATGTCGGGGTTTGTAATAATTGTCCTGAGAGATGAGGCAAACCTCACCGGGATCAAAACTGCTGAGCAAGCGCTCCAAAAACAAGGTTTTTCCGGAGGCTGAACCTCCTGTGATCCCGACGATGAATGGTTTTTTCATGGGAGACAAAGTTAAATTATTTTTAGCTTGATCTCAGAATTTTCTTTGGTTCAGAAATTCAATCAGGGATTTGACCGCTTTTCCCCGATGAGAAATTTCATTTTTCTCTTCCAAAGAAAGCTCTGCAAAGGTCCTGTCAAAACCAACAGGTCTGAAAACAGGATCATAGCCAAATCCTTTTTCTCCAACCCGCCTATTCAAAATTTCTCCCTTAGCAATTCCTTCAAACTGGTACTCTTTCCCCTCCAAAATCAATGCGATCACCGTTCGGAACCTCGCTTTTCGGTTGGTTTTCCCTTCCATTTTTTCCAAAAGCAAGTCAATATTCCGCTCATCGCTTCTTGGCTCACCTGCAAATCTACCCGAGTAAACTCCCGGCGCACCATTTAAAGCTTCTACCTCCAACCCCGTATCATCTGCAAAACAATCCACGCCAAAATGCTCTTTGACATATCGGGCTTTTTGAAAAGCATTATGATCCAGCGTATCGCCCGTTTCGGGAAGCTCTTCAAAGCAGCCAATTTCATGTAAGGAGACGAGTTCAAACTCTGGTCCAATGGCAGCTTTGACTTCCTCGATTTTCTTGCGGTTATTGGTAGCGAAGCAGATTTTCATGGAGATTCAGTTTTGACAAAAATGAAAAGCGAATCGTCAGCATCCAAACCATTTTGATGTGCAGGCCAAAGTGCCGAAATTTTACTCCTAAATTTCCGCTATGAAAAAAATCACGGTGTACTGTGGTTCCAGAAAAGGGAACTCGACGATATATGAAACTGCCTCAAGGGCCTTGGCTCAGGAAATGATCAAACGGGACTTGTCCTTAGTCTATGGCGCAGGCAGAGTAGGTTTGATGGGAGTGATTGCAGATGAAATGCTTGCTGCGGGCAAGGAAGTATTGGGAATCATTCCTCAAAAGCTGGTCGATCGGGAAGTGGCGCACCGAGGGTGTACCGAACTGATCATTGTGGAGACCATGCGAGACCGCAAATGGCTGATGGCCGAGCGGGGAGATGGATTTATCGCCATGCCGGGAGGAATTGGCACGTTGGAAGAACTTTTTGAAATCATGACGCTCAATCAGCTTCACTACATCCAAAAGCCATTGGCGCTGTATAATGTGAATGGCTACTATGACAAACTGATCGACTTTCTCAACCATGCGATGGATGAGGGGTTTCTCTATCCGGAGCAGGAGGAAATGCTGATTATCTCTGATGATCCTTCGGATCTTTTGGATCAAATGGCAGATTATCAAGCAAGAAGACCGGCGGATTGGTAATAAAAAAAGGAAGGGGTTAAGCCTTCCTTTTTTTATGATATTGAGTTATTACTAGTGGTAATAAGGCGGTATAGACCCACCCCATTTGCCTCCTTTTGACCTTTATTCCATTTTTCAATTGTCACTTTTTGTGGGGCAAAAAGTAACCAAAAACCCTTGACACAGCAAAGCTCCAACCGCACAAGGCCAAACGCTGGCCCGCTGCTGTGTCGGCCCACGCGCCCTTCAGAACAGAGTTTGGTAATCAAAAAGGATTTGAATCGGAAATGATAAGACAAGGTTTTGAGTCAAAAAACTCTATCCAGACTTTTTTAGCAACCCAAATTTTTCGAATTCTGGATGACTTTTACTCTCGCACCCAATTGACTTTTTCGGAGATCGGCTCGCGCTTCCCGGCAGGCCAGTTGTCCGTAGCAGGTTTAGCCACATAGAAAAAGCCCATCAGCATATCTTCCCCTTCGAGTCCGAAATCTTCCCGGGCTTCTGCCCAGAACGTCGGTCCACCAGTACCCCAATAGCAAGCCAATCCATGGGCACAGGCGGTTAGGTACATATTCTGAACAGCCATCGCGGTTGCAGCAATTTCCTCCATCACCGGGATGCCAGAGCCCTCAGTTCGCTTCATCAGAATGGCAATCACATGAGAAGCTTTGGTTGGGTTTTCTTTGAATTTCTGGTAAGTAGCTTCGATAAACGGGGTACCGTTTTTCTCCGCACGCATCTTATATAGCTCGGCTTGGTAGTCACCAAATTTCTTCAAGCCCTCACCGGTATAGACAATAAACCTCCAAGGTTGAGTCAGTTTGTGTGTCGGTGCCCAGTTGGCGTTTTCGAGCATTTCCTCGATAATGGAGTCGGCTACTGGATCATTTTCTTTAAACTGGGCGACAAACATGGAGCGTCGTCCACGGATGATTTTGGTAACCTCTTCTGTATTGAATTCGGGTTTTTGCATGGTGATTTTATTTTAATGAATTCTAAAGCCTTCTTTGGACTGATGCTAAAATGCAGATTCTACCTTTAAAATTCCCTCAACTTCATTTTTTAAAAAATCATTGATTTCTTCTTTTTTGTCCAAAAGAGTTTTTGCGATTCTATCCGTAGATGAATTTCCCAATCTTAGCCAGATTACTTTGGGAGGAAAGCCAAACAATAGTGAAAGGTCTACAAAGTCCGAGTCGAAAGTAACAATTACAAATTCATTGACTTTCGCCCATTTCCAGATCTCCCGGTCCTGCTTTCCTTCCAAACCAGCTTCACGAAGTTGTTTTGATCCCGGAAAATGAGGAAGAATTTCTTTGACTATTCTAAAGGAGATATTCTGATCAAAAAGTAAAGCCATAAGTTTGACTAGGCATATTTCAACTTCTGCTCCCGATCTGCTGCAAATGCTAAGCAAGCTTTAAGCTGATCTATTGTCAACTCCGGAAAATCGGCCATTATATCCTCCATACTCATTCCAGAAGCCATCCAGCCTAGGACATCAGACACACTGATGCGAGTCCCCTTAATACAGGGTCTTCCAAATCGGATATTGGGGTCGATGCTTATGTAATCCAAATAATTCATAGGCTATAATTTACGGATGTTTTTTGGATTGGTCTGAAATTTCATCGTCTTTCCAATCGTTTTCCGGATCCGAAAGAAATGATTCGTCCTCGAAAACATCCGGAATCAGAAGTTCATCTTCTCCCGCTTCATGCATTTCCTTAAAAGCCTCAGCCCATCCTTTCCGTGGTTGATTCTTTTGTTCGTTTTCCATGATCTTTACTTCAGAATCCCCTCCAAAAACTTCCTTACATCTCTAGCCAAAGCATCAAAATCTTCCTGTCGGTTGTACATCATGTGACCTGCCTCATAGTAGGTCATCTCGATTCGATCCTGAGGAAAATTATGGCGTGCAAAGGTGTATTCCGCATCAAAGAATGGGGTGATCAAATCGTAGTATCCGTTGGCTACCAATACTTTCATCCGGGTATTACGATGCATGGCTTCGCTCAAAGCTCTGGCTGTGCTTACATAGCTTGGCTCCCAATAAGCTCCGTCAGGCACCGGTTTCCAGTTCCAACTTCCGCCCATTCCGGTCGCCGAAGTGAGATAAGGCCGATCCAAACTCACCTTCAAATCACGCATCAAGTAATCGTTGAACACTGCCGTGTAAGCCGCTCCGGTCATGTAACTCGCCGGGTCACCCAAAACCGGGCCTTCAGCAGCCTTGTCGGTCTCGGTAGCCAAATACCTTCCGTCTAAAGTCCCGATGGCTTTTCCTTCCTCCCGGAGCAATTCCTTTTTGAAGCGGTGCATCAGAATCTGATTATCCGATCTGAGAATATATGCCTTGTCCAATCCGGTGAAGTAAGCTAGTTTTTCGGCAATGGCTTCCTTTTGCGCTGGGGTTTGCTTTTCCCCGAGGAAAAGGGAAGTCAAATACTCTCCGTAGGCAAATTCTCTCGCCTCTTGGGCAAAAGCTTCGATCGTTTTTCCTTTTCCGGCTTTGCCGTGATACCAGGCGGTCACAGCTTGGGAGGGAAGATAGGTGAAAAAGGAGGTCAGGTTATCCGCCCAACTGGACGAACCCGCATAATCCAAAGCCTGAGAAATCAGGATAATTCCATTCAAGGCCATAGTTTGGCCACTTTCTTCCAGCACTTCGGCAACTTTGGCGGCGCGGGTGGTTCCGAAGCTTTCCCCGGCCATAAATTTTGGCGCCTGCCATCTGCCATGCTGCGTCACCCAAGTTCGCATAAACTGGGCAACGGATGCCGCATCCTCATTCAATCCCCAGAAATCGGAAGTCTTGCCCACCCCTTCTACTTGGCTAAATCCAGTCCCGATCGGATCGATAAAGACAAGGTCGGTGATATCCAAAAGGGCCTGTGTGTTTTCTACAAACCGATAGGGTGCGGCGCCATCGTCGGTCTTGGCTTCCGAATCGGTTTTCACCACTTTGGGACCAAAGAATCCCACATGCAGCCAAATACTCGCTGAACCCGGACCTCCGTTGAAGATAAAGAGAACGGGCCTTTTGGAAGAATCCACTCCCTCGCGGATATACGAAGTCGACCACAGTGCTCCCGTCACTTCGCCTTTGGAGTTTTTCAAAAAAGTCTCCCCAACGACCGCTTTGTAGGTGATTTTTTGACCATTGAAAGTGCCTGAATGTGTGGTTTCAAACTTTTGAGGATCCCGAGGAACCCACTTGGATTCTGACTTTTCTTCTTGGGAAAAGGAAATTCTCGATAAAAAAAGAAATAAAAGTAGAATGGAGATTTTTTTCATATTCGACTATTTAAAGATAGCTGCGCAGATATTTCAAAGATATGGCTAAAGCCAAGAAAGAAGCAGAATTTAGCTGGCGAAGCAGATCTCATTAAATGTAAGATAACTACGCAGACAAAAACAAAATATAGCTAAAGCTGAGATATCTCACGAAGTATATCTTAAAACCTATCTCGCAAAGCATATCTTAAATTTTATCCTACGTAGTATATCTTCTTAGTATCTCCATCCCACCTTCACTCCCCCATACCAATTTCTCGTTGGGGCAGGTTGATAGAATCGCCCCGCAAAGGCATTCAAGTCATTGCCCAAGGAATAGCGCTCATCCAATAGATTGTCCACTCCGACAAATAGTTCCAGGTCGAAATTCCCCAGACTTTTCACCCAGCCTGCTCTCAAATTGACCAAATCATAGGAATCCTGAAATACGGTATTCGCATCATTGAGCGGAATTTGGTCGGTAAACTGATGGGTAATGTTGAGGTAGATTCCCGGTCTGGTTCTTAGGTCAAGTCTGCTGACCAAGTTATGGGGAGGGACTCCGGTCAGGTCATTTCCTGAAAAGTCATTGGTTTGCTTTCGGTAATCCACAAATTTGAAAAACTGACCGGTGTACGCTGTTCCTACCAAGAAATCTTTGATGAAGCCACTCGAATTTCTCAAAATCGCATAGTCCAAAGAAGCTTCGATGCCTTTTTGATCCGTCGAACCCGCATTTCGGAAAAGCACCACGCCGTTTTCATTAGTAAAGGTGGTGATGGTTTCGTCCAGCTTGAGGTAGTAGGCGATGAGCTCGAGGTTAAATTTCTCCTTTCCAAGTCTGTAGCCGATCTCATAATTCACTCCTTTTTCTGCTTCCAAATCCAAATTCAGACTTCCCTCGTTCGTTCGGACTTCGTCAATCGTCGGTGGGGAAAATCCACTGCTGATCGAGCCATAGACCGAGCTGAAAGGATTCAATCGATAATTAAGCGCGACTCTTGGCACTACAATCGGATCGAAAGTTCGGGTTTGAAGTCCTGTCGGTCCTCCCGCAGCATCGATTTGTCGGTCAATCTCGTAGCCGGAGAAGTTTTCACTCAGACCCAAAGTAAAAAGCAATTTTTCGCTCAGGTTCAACTCGGCCTGCTGGAAAACGAAGCCCTGATACGTTCGGAGCTTATCTGCAAAACGAACCGTATCAGCTACCCCATTTCGGTTTCCAAAATTTTGCGCATCCGTAATTCCGTTTTGGTATTCTGCACCGGCAATCAGCCGCAGGGCTTTTCCAAAAATTTTGGTGTCACGGGTAAACTTGGTTCGAGCTCCATAGCCAAAGCCCAATTCCTTTTTGTAATCCAGAATAAAGGGGTTTTCGAAATTATTCGTGTTGAGGTAGATCGTGGTCGTATTGCTTGTTTCCTCATTGAAGCGGTAAAGATGCCCTACCGAAAGCAAAATTGCCTGTTGGGAAATGGAGCTATTTTGGTTGACCGATCCCGGCCTTGCTTGCTTTGGATTGGCGGTCACTTGGGCTTCATTGAGTGCACCTGGAATCTGGTAATCCAAGTCTGAGATCAGCAATTGGGTTCGGATTTCCTGCTTTTCTGAAATCGGAAAAAATCCTCCTAACTGAAATACCTGTCGATCTACTGCCGAATGCTCCCGATAGCCGTCTGATTTTTGACTGACAAAAGAAGCCTCAATCCCACCTTCTCCCACTTGCTGGGAAAGTCCCAACCGAAATCGTGAAAGTCCAAAATCTCCAGCCAAAAAGTCGGTGGAGATTCGGTTTTCACCCAAAGTTGGCTGACTGTAAAGCGAAATAGCCCCACCATTACCTGCACCATAAATGCTTCCAGAAGGTCCTTTTACCACTTCCGAGGTGCGGATATTGGACAAATCGAGAAGATTTAAAGATGTAGTCCCATCAGGAGAGGTAAAAGGCACCTCATTCCAATACACTTTTACATTTCGTACTCCGAAAGGCGAGCGAAGGGAACTCCCACGGATGGACACCCGATAGCTGGCGGGCGCCCGTTCTTCGATGCGAACGCCAGCCTTTTGATTGAAGGCATTGACAGGAGAAATTTCATTGAATCGGCTAAAATCCCGCTCCGATACGGTCACGACCGCCGCCGATTGCTCCAAAAGGGGGCGCTCAGATTCAAAGGCAGTTACCGTTACAGCAGAAAGGTTGAGCACAGTTGGGATCAGCTGCACGTCAAACTCACCATTGGAAAAGGTTTTTTCCATGGTCTCATAGCCTTCGAGGGCAAAGGAGATTTTCAGATTTTCTCCCGGAAAAGCAACCATTCCAGAAGCATTAGTCCGCTGAATCGTTCTATCCGCTTTGGCGCGGACATTTTCTAAAGGGAGTCTGGTGATCTGATCGGTGATTTTGAGTTGAATTTGGGCTTGAAGTCCGAGAGAAATCAGGAAAAAGAGAAGGGTGATAGCTTTTTTCATGAAGGAAAATTAGGAGGAATATCAGACACTAAAGTCGAATTTCTGCGCAAAGGTTTCCAAACTCGGTCATCGGTCATATTTTGTTTCCGATTCCCGGACAAAAGCCGTAGGTTTTGATCCAAATTCCACCTTTATGAAGAAGTTTATTTGGCCATTTTTAGCCCTTGGATTGAGTTTTTGTGCAGATAAAGCCACCCCGCCAGAACCCATTCTACCTATTCCGAGCGAACGCCAAATTGCCTGGCAGGAGCTTCAGTATTATGGTTTCGTCCATTTCAATATGAATACTTTCTCTGATCGTGAATGGGGTTTTGGAGATGAAAAACCGGAGCAGTTCAATCCTACTGCCCTCGATGCCAGACAATGGGCTAGAATCGCGAAAGAAGCTGGAATGAAAGGCTTGATCATCACGGCCAAGCATCACGACGGATTTGTCATTTGGCCATCCAAATACACCGAGCATTCGGTGAAGAACAGCCCTTGGCGCGACGGAAAGGGCGATTTGATTCAGGAATTTGTAGATGCCTGTCGGGAATATGGACTCAAAGTCGGGATTTACTACTCCCCTTGGGACCGCAATCATCCCGACTATGGCAAGCCCGAATACATCACCTACATGCGCAATCAGCTGACCGAGTTGCTGACCAATTACGGAGAAATCTACGAGGTCTGGTTTGATGGGGCCAATGGAGGGACAGGCTGGTATGGGGGTGCCAATGAGGAGCGAAAGGTGGATAAATTCAGCTATTATGACTGGCCAACCACGATCGAACTGGTGCGTACCCTTCAGCCCGGCGCCATGCTCTTTAGCGATGCAGGTCCGGATGTTCGCTGGGTGGGGAATGAGCATGGGTTTGCCTATGAAACCACTTGGTCCAACCTGATGCGGGATTCAGTCTATGCCGGGATGCCGGATTTTGACCGATGGGCTACTGGTCAGGAAAATGGGACCCATTGGGTACCTGCAGAATCCGATGTGAGCATCCGTCCGGGTTGGTACTACCATGCCTATGAGGATCATAAGGTGAAAACCTTACCCGAGTTGATGGAAATTTATTATAAAAGCATTGGTCAAAACAGCTCCCTTTTGATCAACTTTCCCGTTGATACCCGAGGCTTGATCCATGAAAAAGACGAAGAAGCCATTTTGAAAATGGCTGCTAAAGTCAAAGAAGATTTTGCACTCAATCTGGCCAAAGACGCATCCTTCACAGCAAGTACAGACCGAGGCAAAGGCTACACGGCAGATTTGCTCCATGACGGAGATTTCAATACCTATTGGACCACACCGGATGGTCAGTTGCAGGCTTCCGTGGAGATGGATTTTGGAAAAACAGTTTCCTTTAATCGCCTTTTGATCCAGGAATTTGTCAATCTTGGGCAACGCGTGAAAGCTTTTTCCCTGGAAAAAGAAGTGAATGGCAACTGGGAAAAAATCGCAGAAGGAACAACCATCGGCTACAAGCGAATTTTGAGATTTGCGGATACGGAGGCCCAGAAGATCCGAATCAACTTCCTGGATGGAAAAGGCATTCCGGTGATTTCGGAAATTGGCGTTTATTCCGCCCCTGCCTTGCTTTATCCTCCGAAAATCACCCGAACCCCTGCTGGAAAAGTAACCATCGAAGCGGCTGAACCCGACTTGGAAGTCTACTTCACAACGGATGGTTTGGCACCGAAAGCAGGCCAAAATCCATATTCCGATGCCTTTGACCTTCTTCAGCCCGCTACCGTTCAGGCTATAGTGGTGGATCCAAAAACCGGGAAAACTTCCGATCCTGCCCGAGTGGACTTTGACCTAGCCAAAGGCAATTGGAAAGTGATCTCATCAGAGACCTTGGCCATTCGCTCCATCGATGAGCGTGTTAATTCTTATTGGACTTCAAAAACCAATGACTTGATCATTGATCTGGGTCAGGAAGTCGATTTGAAAGGTTTTACCTATCTGCCGATGCAAGCCCGATACCCAAGCGGTTACATCGCTGACTTTGCCCTCGAAGTCAGCGGAGATGGGAAAAACTGGAAACGGGTCACCCAAGGAGAATTTTCCAATATCAAAAACAGCCCGATCGAGCAAATCATCAAAATCGATCCAACCAAAGCCCGATTTGTTAGGCTAAAGGCCCTTCGAACCGTAGATGGGAATGCTGCTACGTTTGGGGAGTTTGGCATCATCACCCGATAAGCCGCAACTTACAAAATTCAGGTAGGGATTTTTCGATAAAATCCCTACTTTCTACCCTCAATTGCTTTAAACCCAATCTATCGCCTATACTTATGAACAGACGACATGCTTTGCGGCATATTGCGCTGATTTCCGGAGGACTTGCCCTAATTCCTTCCTGTGACTTCAGCAAAGACGACATCCTCGCCGCGTACCAAAATCTGAAAGTCACCACTTCCCAAAAAGTACTTCTTGCAGCTATTTCAGACACCATCATTCCCGCCGGAGAAATCAAAGGGGCACTCGACCTTGAGGTGCCTGACTTTATCCTTGTGATGGTCAATGACTGCTTTACCAAGGAAAATCAGGAAAAATTCACCGCCGGTTTGACGGCATTCCCTGCTTATGCCGAAAAGACCGCAGGAAAGAAATTCGATGCGCTTTCTACCAAGGAGAAAGAGGAATTGATCCTCAATGGAACCAAGCTAGAGGGCGATGATACGCCCGAGGGAAAAGAGCGAGGAAACATCGCTTACTTCCTCAATTCCACCAAGCGGTTTACCATCCAAGGATACATGGCATCCGAATACATCCAAACTGAAATCATTCCTTATTCCCTTATTCCCGGCGAATACAATGGCGCCGTTTTGATCTCTGACCTTCAAAAACCACGCATCAATGGCTAATCTGAATATCCGCAGCAAACAGGAACGAACCTATCAAGCCATCGTCATCGGTTCGGGCATCAGTGGGGCATGGGCTGCCAAAGAGTTTTGCGATTTGGGTGTAAAAACCCTGATGCTGGAGCGTGGCCGCAATGTGGAGCACATCAAAGACTATCCGACGACCAATATGCTACCTTACGAGTTTCCTCATCGGAACCAGATTCCTCAGGAGATTCAAGAAGCCAATCCGGTGATCAGCCGATGCTATGCCTTCCGTGAAGATGCGATGCACTTTTTCGTCAAAGACACTGATCATCCTTATGTGCAGGAGAAACCTTTTGACTGGATTCGTGGCTATCAGGTAGGCGGTAAATCGCTTCTTTGGGCTAGACAAGTGCAGCGTTGGTCTGACTTTGATTTTGACGGGCCGGCTCGTGACGGTTTTGCCGTTGATTGGCCGATTCGCTACAAAGACATCGAAAAGTGGTACAGCCATGTGGAGAAATTTGCAGGAGTTTCCGGTTTCAAAGATGGAATCGCTCAGCTTCCCGATGGAGAATTTTTGCCAGGATATGAGTTGAATGTGTTGGAGAAATACTTTGCGGAGCAGCTTAAAAAGCACTACGGCAATGACCGACACATGATCTCTGCCCGCTGTGCGCACATCCATGGCAATGCCGAATACTTCGCCCAGCAAGGTCGGGCCATGTGCCAAAACCGTAACCTCTGTCAGCGTGGATGTCCGTTTGGTGGCTATTTCAGTTCCAACGCTTCGACCATTCCTTGGGCTTTGAAAACAGGCAACCTGACCCTCCGGCCTGATGCGGTGGTTCACTCTATTATTTATGATGACGAAAAAGGAAAAGCTACCGGGGTACGAATCATCGACCGCCTGACCAAGGAAACGGAAGAATTCTATTCCGATGTCATTTTTGTGAATGCGGCAGCGCTGAATACCAATGCCATTTTGCTCAACTCGACTTCAAACCGATTCCCGAATGGACTGGGTAACGACAATGGACTGCTTGGCAAATTCGTGGCTTTCCATAATTACCGTGCTCGGGTTTCAGGACAATATGAAGGCCACGCTGAATTCACCACTTCAGGCGGTAGACCTACGAGTGGCTATTTCCCAAGATTCCGAAACGTATACAAGCAGGAAACCGACTTCCTCCGTGGCTATGCGGCTGGGTTCTCTGCCAGCCGCGGTTCAGGACCTGATACAAGTGGCATCGGTATGGACCTGAAAAACAGTCTCCTCAATCCGGATAAATATGGACCATGGCGAGTGGGTTCGCACATGATGGGCGAGACCATCCCGAAGGAAACCAACTTTGTCGCCCTCGATCCGAATCAAAAAGACGAATGGGGCATGCCTCAGCTCCGTATCAGCGTAGACTACGACGATAATGATGAGAAAATGGTCAAAGATTACATCGAGCAGATGACGGAGATGTTTACCAAGGCCGGTTTTACTAATATCCAATCCAGCGACAGCAAGCAAGCCCCTGGCTTGGACATTCACGAGATGGGTGGGGTCAGAATGGGCAAGGATCCCAAAACCTCCCTTCTCAATGCCAACCATCAGCTGCATGCCGTGCCGAATGTCTATGTGACCGATGGAGCCTCAATGACCTCTACTTCTACTCAAAATCCATCCTTGACGTACATGGCTTTTGCGGCGAGAGCGGCGCATCATGCGGTAGCGGAAAGTAAAAAGTAAAACCAGAATTATAAATTGAGAAATCCGAAATAAGGCCCAAGACGAAAGAATTGGGCCTTATTTCTTTATATTCCGTTTAATCCACTATTGAAGAAATTCCACGTAAAAAGGTCAAAAAATGCCCAAGGCTCTAATTGCTATTAAGCTCGCTTTTTTCCTCTTTGTTTTTGATCAACAGGTTGAAAGTCTTGAATATAGCCTTATAAATCATATTGTTGAATCAAGAGAGATAAAAGGTCTTAATGGAAAATTTTACTCTCCAAGCAAAGGCAGATTCACTACCTATGGTGAATATTCCTTGGCTTTTTCCCATGATTTACTGGATCCGTCGAAGTCCTTTGATTTGGATAGTCTCTTTTCTATCGATCAAAAGAGAGAATTTGAGGAAAAGCTAAAAGTGAAAAAAAATGACACGATCGATAAATCCAAGATCAGAAAATCAGAAATACTATCTGGCGAAAATCGATCTTCCGGAGCAAACAAGAGTTCCGGAATTAGACTTTCTTATCCTGTTATCCAGAAGGGTTTAGGAAATAATTGGTATGGGTTTTTATTTGAAGATTCAAGTTACGGAGAGAGTGGCGGGATAACTTTAAAAATATATAGACTTGAGGGAAAGGAATGGACTTTACTTCATGAGACCTTGATTTCAATTTCTTAATTGAGAATAGAATTATCTATATATCCGCTCCATTACCAGTAGGCTTACCTAGCTTATGAAATTTCTTGAAAAGGTTGAAATCAGAAATTCTTCGGTCGCCGTGCCGGGCACCTTACCGACAAGATTCGGGAAGTTCGAAGTATCCGTCTAATCAGTCAAATAAGATTTGGCTGGTAGTGCAATTGCAGACAATCTTAAAGGATAATTATTCAATAGCCCAAATCGATCGATTTGGGCCTTTTTTCTTTATTGGTTGGGATGTTTTTTCATCCACTCATCGATGGACCATTTTCCTGATCCCAAGACCAGAAAAACAATCAGAAGGATCAAAACCAAAAGTGATAACCCAAATTCCAGATTATTCGCTACGGATAGAAACCCTTGTTGCACATTGACCAAAAACACCGCTACCAAGAGAATGGGTAGTTGGAAAATAATAGCAAACCGGGTCACTAAACC
The DNA here is from genome assembly GCF_003253485.1 of Algoriphagus aquaeductus. GTDB lineage: Bacteria > Bacteroidota > Bacteroidia > Cytophagales > Cyclobacteriaceae > Algoriphagus > Algoriphagus aquaeductus. The sequence goes on from NZ_QKTX01000011.1 coordinate 33,341, forward strand.
GATAGCAATAAGAAATCCGCCCACTAAATGGGCAAAGGCTACGTAGTGTGCAATTCCTAAATTGACAAACTGCAGATCTGCATTTTCCATTAATCGAAGCAGCGCATCAGTGTCAGAAATGAATAAAATCCCTTTGTAAAGAATGACCAAGCCCAAGGCAATTCGGAGGATATCAATCCATCTGGGATGGTGTGTATCTCCCCAATGTTCAATTTTCGTGATGAGATTCATGATGCAATGAATTTGTTTCCAATAAGTTACAAATTCTAATCATGAATTACACGAAGAAATTTTTCAAACCATAACTTAAACTTTTTTGAAAAATGGGAAGAGTTATAATCATACTTACAACTTTTTAGCCTGTCTTAAAAAGGCAACTTTCCCAAATCTACATTACCACCTGAGAGGATGATTCCAACTTTTTTACCTGCAAAACGCTCTTTATTTGCGAGTAAAGCAGCCAACGGAACTGCACAGGAAGGCTCGATCACGATCTTCATCCGCTCATAAATCAATCGCATGGCTTCGATGATCTGTGGGTCGGTAGCAAGCAGAATGTCATCTACGTAAGCCTGAATCAACTCAAAGTTCAGATTTCCCAACGAAGTCAAGAGCCCGTCGGCGATGGTGTTTGGGCCAGTTTGCGGGATAATATGTCCGGCATGGAAAGATCGGAAAGCATCATCCGCACCTGCAGGTTCCCCTGCGATGACTTCGATTTCAGGATTGATGTAGTGGGTTGTCAAAGCTGTTCCCCCCAAAAGTCCACCACCTCCTACAGGAGCCATGACAATATCTAGATCGGGTTGATCTTCCAAAAGTTCAAGTGCGCAAGTGGCTTGTCCTTCGATCACATCCATGTAATCATAAGGAGGAATAAAGGTCGCGCCGGTTCGTGCTACGACTGCTTCAAGGGTAGTTTCCCGTGCTTTGAGGTTGGGTTCGCACTCGATGATTTCACCTCCATAGCCTTTGACCGCTTTCTTTTTGATCTCGGGGGCATTGGAGGGCATCACGATGTAGGAAGGAATTCCCGCCACACTGGCAGCGCGGGCGAGGGCGGCAGCATGATTTCCGGAGGAGTGCGTCGCAACTCCCTTGGCTCTTTCCTCTGGGGACATTTTCATCACGGCATTGGCCGCACCTCTGGCTTTGAAAGCACCGACTTTCTGGAAGTTTTCGCATTTGAAATAGATCTCGCAACCTGCGATTTCATTGATCGCGGTGGAGGTCATGATTGGGGTGCGGTGGATAAACGACTGGATGCGGGCATGTGCCGCGCGGATATCGGAAAGGGACGGGAAATTCATGGGTTAAAGATAGGGGAAGGGAAATACAATGGAAATACTGTTGAAATACAATCGAAATACACATCGCTTCGCTTCGTGAAAAATTGAAAACTTGAGATTCAATCGGCTCAAAAACTTCAAAAAATTAGGGAAATACGGCTCAATCTTATCAGGATTTGAGCCGTATTCCTTTCGAAAATGAGCCGATCGAAACTATTTTACCCCGATTTATCGGGGTTTATTTCCATAGTATTTTTTTATCCCTTCCACTTAAAACTCTTCTCATCAATCGCCCGCATGGTACAGAGCACACCGTCAAGGTGGTCGTATTCGTGCTGGATCAATTCAGAAATCGCTCCATCCACGGCCCAGCTTTGTTTTTCCCAGTTTTCATCCCAGTATTCCAGAGTAAGACTTTGGTGCCGTTTCACTTTTACCAGCAGATTGGGAAAGCTCATACAGTCATCCCATAGCTCAAAAAGCTCCCCACTGAGTCCTTTCAGCTCGGGATTGAGAATGATGTAAGGCCGATCCAGATTGAGGTAAAACATCCGCTTCATAATCCCCAACTGCGGGGCCGCAATTCCCCTTCCAAACCCATACACCCGACGGATGTCCTCCATCGCTTCATGAAGCTGCTGAGTCCACTCGGGAACCATGGGAAGATCAGATTTCAGGACCGGTTCGCAGACTTCATAGAGCCGGGGATCGCCAAGTTTGAGAATGTCGTGGATGGTTTTCATAGGGTTAAATCAAGATATGCTTCGCAAGATAAATGAGATATGCTTCGCGAGATAAATTGAGATACACTTCGTGAGAATTCTATCTTGGCTTTAGCCATATCTTAAAATATCTGCGTAGCTATCTTTTTATATCCAGAAATCTTATCTCCCCTATTTCCCTTACTTTTGCCCCATGAATTACCTTTCAGTTGAGAATCTCAGTAAGGCTTTCGGGGAACGGAAGCTTTTTTCAAATATTTCTTTCGGCATTTCCCAAGGACAGAAAATCGCCCTCGTCGGTATCAATGGCGCCGGTAAATCCACTTTGATGAAAATCATCATGGGTCAGGAAATCCCCGATACCGGTCAGGTAGCCATCAACAACTCCGTGAAGATTGCTTATGTGCATCAGAATCCGGTGTTTGATTCCAACCTGACCATCTATCAGACCATCTTTGACCAAAGTAATTCGGAGGTCCTTCGGGTGATCGAGGACTATCACAAAGCCATGCTGGACTCCGAGCGGGGCATTGACAATTCTGCCCAAATGTCCAAGCTATTTGAAAAAATGGACGCGCTTCAGGCTTGGGATTTTGAGTATCAAGTGAAAGAAGTCCTGGGAAAATTGGGTCTGCATGACACCGAACTCCCGGTGGGAAATCTCTCCGGTGGTCAGCGGAAGCGGGTGGCTTTGGCCAAAGCCATTTTGGAAAAACCGGATTTGCTCCTGCTGGACGAACCCACCAACCACCTCGACTTGGAGACCATCGAGTGGCTGGAAGATTACCTGGCCAAAGCCAATTTGTCCATTTTCATGGTTACGCACGACCGATACTTTTTGGATAAAGTGACCAATGAAATCCTCGAACTTGATCAAGGGAAAATCCATCGGTACCAAGGTAATTACGGCTACTTTTTGAACAAAAAAGCCGAGCGACTTCAGATCGAAGACATTGAGATCGAAAAGGCAAAAAGTCTCTACAAAAAGGAATTGGACTGGATCCGTCGTCAGCCTAAGGCACGGGGCACCAAGGCAAAGTATCGCGTGGATGCTTTCGAAGAAACCAAAGAAAAAGCCTTCACCAAGCGTGAGGAACGGGATATTGAACTTTCAGTATCTACCCAACGCCTAGGAAATAAGATTCTCGAGATAGAGAAAATCAGCAAGTCCTTTGATGAAAAAACGCTTGTAAAAGACTTTTCCTATATCTTCAAAAAGAAAGATCGGATCGGTATCGTCGGACCAAACGGTGCCGGAAAGACGACTTTTCTGAAAATGATCACCGGATTGCTCGATCCTGATGCAGGTAAAATCTCAGTCGGTCAAACCACAGCTTTCGGCTATTACCGTCAGGAAGAAGACCGTTTTGACGAGGAGAAGCGACTGATCGATGTGGTAAAAGAAGTGGCAGAGGTCGTCGTGCTGGATAAAGGACAGACGATTACAGTGAGTCAGTTTTTGACGCAGTTTGGCTTTCCTCCCAAGCAGCAATTTACCCCGATCGGCAAAATGAGTGGAGGCGAGCGCCGCCGACTTCAGCTCCTGATGGTGTTGATAAAGAATCCCAACTTCCTGATCCTGGATGAACCGACCAACGATCTGGACTTGATGACCCTGAATATCCTGGAGGAGTTTTTGGACACCTTCCCGGGCTGCCTGATCATCGTATCGCACGACCGTTACTTTATGGACCGACTGGTGGAGCACTTGTTTGTGTTTGAGGGAGAGGGAAAAATCAAGGATTTCCCGGGGAATTATACCGATTTCAGGGAATGGGAGAAGGAAAACAGTATCAAGTATCAAGACACAAGTATCAAGACTGAAGAGGCAAGAAGCGAGAAGCAAGAACCAATAGTCGAGAAGTCTGAGGCTGCACCAAAAATCAAGGCAAGCTTTAAGCAGAAGCAGGAATTCAAGAAGATCAACGAAAGTATTGCCAAGCTCGAAGGAGAAAAAGCGACGATCACTGACCAAATCTCTGCTGGCACCTCTGATGTCAATCAGCTGATGACCTGGACCAATCGCTTGCAAGCAATCGATGGCGAACTCGAGGAATTGGAACTGACTTGGCTGGAACTGAGTGAATTGGACGGGATAGAGGATTAAATTAGCCACGAACACTGGAGGTCACAAAAGATTTTACCTAGAACTCAAAAACGCAGAAAGTGCGTTAAATAGGTTATCTTAGTAAGCAGATCACTTAAAGCCATGGAAACAATCGTCATTGAATCTAAAAATCCTGAGGACATCAAGGCCATTAAGGAATTTTTAAAATCTTTGAAAATCAGTTTTAAAACCTCCTCTTCGGTTTCCATTGAGACATTAGAAAGAGCGAACACGATTGTTGAAGGATTTACAGAAGCGAAACTTATCGAGGCAGGCGAAAAGCATGCTAAATCTTACTCATCATTTAAAAAGATGATGGATGAGCTATGAGCTGATTCCTACATCGGTATTTTTAAAGGAACTAAAAAGATTAAAAAAGAAGTATGCCTCGCTTGGTTCAGATTTAGAAATCTTGGGTGAACAACTACTTTCCAATCCTACGATGGGGGTTGAGGTTTATAAAAATTGCTATAAAATCCGATTTGCGATTAAAAGTAAAACCAGAGGCAAAAGTGGTGGAGGAAGGTTGATCACTTGGGTCAGGCTTGAGAGGGAGCGAATCTACCTACTTTCGATTTATGACAAATCCGAATAGGAAAGCATAACTGATCAATATATCAAAGCGCTTTTGGAGTCTTTGGATAGGTGAAAGAAGATCAATACTTCATGCCTTTGTGGCAAGTCAAAATTCAAACGTTCCCCTTCAAAACATCCTGCCTCAAGTCTTCCGGAAATTTCTCAATGGCGTACCGTAAAGCCGTCCTGGGCATGCTTTGGTAGTGCTTTTTAAGAAACTCCATTTCAGTTTCAAAATCCCGATTTCCGATTTCCCTCAGCATCCAGCCCACGGCTTTGTGCATGAGGTCATGGGGATGGTTTTTGAACTTTACTGCCAAGGCTAATGCATCTGCAAATTCTCCTTTTTTGATCCAAAAATAGCTGCTGATCATCGCTGCTCGCTGTCGCCAAAGATGCCCGGAATCTGCCAATTCATAAAACAGGGTCTTTTCCTTTTTCCAGTAAAAATGTCCCAAAATTTGGTGACTAGAGCTGTCTATCAAATCCCAATTGTTGACATGATCCAAGTTGGCTAGGTAAAAATCAACCAATTCTTTTTGCTCCAGTTCGTTTTTGGTCTTTTCATAGCAATACACCAACGCCAACAATCCGGTCAACCGAACTTCATGAATGGGATGTCGGACCAAAAAGGCGAATTCTTCCAAGCTGATTTCTTTGAAAAAAAGCTTGGCTATTGCACGCTGGTCCGGAACAGTCACTCCTAAAAACTGATCTCCCTCTCCATATTCTCCGGGTCCGGTTTTGAAGAATTTGGGCAAAAAAGAAGCCTTTTCGGGAATCGCTTTTTCCCTCAAGGCTTCGATAATCTGTTCGGTCAAAACACTCATTGGGTGAAGAGGTTCAAGGCCTTTTGGATTAAACGATCTACGGATTTTTCGGCATCCGAATCAAATTTCTTTAAAGGGCGGTTGGCAACGATAGCATTTAGACTGAGCATTTCATGGCCCAAAAGTTTTCCTAAGGCATAATATCCGGCCGTCTCCATTTCAAAATTGGTCAGCCTTTTGCCATTTATTTGTAAAGCAGCCAATCGCTCAATCATCCGGTCAAAGCGTGGTTTTAGCCGCACTTCCCTTCCCTGAGGAGCATAAAATCCCGGACAAGTAAGCGTTACGCCTTTTACTATTTCCTCATCAAGTTTATCCAAAAGCATCGCTGATGCAGCCGCTTGATAGGGTAAAAATGGTAAGCCCAACTCTGCATGGATAGCTTTGGCAAGGCTTTGATCCTCTTTTAATTCCGGATAATAAGCCATCAAGGTGTCCATTCCTATCCCAGCCTCGGAAGCTAGCATGGACCCTACCGGCAAATCTGCCTGCATACTTCCCGAGGTGCCGATTCGAATGATCTGAAGGCTGTTTTTTTCAGGTTTGATCAGTCGGGTTTGCAGATCCACATTGACCAGGGCATCGAGTTCGGTCATGAGGATCTCGATATTGTCTGTGCCCATTCCGGTACTCATCACGGTCACCCGTTTGCCATTTTTCCAGCCGGTATGGGTGACAAACTCCCGCTTTTGGGTTTTGAAGTCGATCTGATCAAAATATTGCGAAACCAATGCCACCCGGTCTGGATCGCCTACGGTGAAAACAGTTGAAGCCAGGTGTTCTGGCTTCAAATGCAAATGATAAATACTCCCGTCCGAATTGATAATCAGCTCAGACGCAGGAATCGGTTGGTTCTCCATGGAGTTTTTGAATTAGTTCTTTGTTTGGCTTACGGTGCAGTCCCTTGTAAGGATTATATCCGTTGGTATTTTTTTGGTAATAGCCGGTTCCGTCGTAAGGTCGCTTTTCGGGATGCTCCTTACATTCCACAGAGCAGGCGCCATCGAGTTCCCAACCACAGGTTTCACAAATTGCCAAGTGCTCATTGCAGCTTGGATTGGCACAGTTGACCATACGGTCAGAGGGAGTACCACAGACATGGCATTTGGAGACGATGGTAGGATTCACCTTGTTGACATCTACTGCGATACGGTTGTCAAAGACATAGCATTTGCCTTCGAAGTCTTCCCCTCCGGCTTCCATGCCGTATTTGATGATTCCGCCGTGAAGCTGGTACACATCTTCAAATCCTTGCTCAAGCAAGAAGGCCGAAGCTTTTTCACACTTGATTCCGCCGGTGCAATAAGTCAGAACCTTCTTGTTTTTGAGGTGCTCGAGCTCTTTTACTTTCTCAGGAAAATCCCGGAAGTTGTCGATATCGAGTGTGATGGCATTTTTGAATCGGCCGAGTTCGTGCTCGTAATTGGAGCGGACATCCAAAATCACCACATCTTCCTGATCTTTCATTTTTTTGAATTCCTCAGGCTCCAGATGCTTGCCAGTTTTCACATTGGGATCCAAGTGGCGGAGCGATGAATGCACGATTTCCGGCTTGTAGCGAACGTGGATTTTGGCAAAAGTGTGAGTGTCGTGGTAGTCGATCTTAAACTCTGTTTTGGCAAATCGGGGATCCGACTTGACATAGTCCATGTACTTTTCGCAGTCTTCGATCAGACCGGAAACAGTTCCGTTTAGGCCTTCGTCAGAGATGATGATTCGACCACGAATGTTGTTTTCTACACAGAAGAGGTGGTGTTCTTCCCGGTATTCCTCGGGATTTGAAATCTGCGCGTAGCAGTAGTACAGCAACACGCTGTAGGGTTTGTTTTGTGTGTTTTCCATAACTAGCGCCCTGTTTCGGCAGGGTGTTTTGGGTTGTTGTTTGATGTCCGAAGCTGGATGACCGATGTTTTACTTCATCATTCGGCGTTAAGCATTCGATATTCGTTATTCCTTTTTTTTAAATCTCAAATCTCAAATTATTTCATTTTTGCCGCTGGATTCCCGAAGACAGTTTCATTTTTACCTACGGACGCAATTACCACAGATCCTGCTCCCACTCGAGCACCTTTTCCGATCGTGACTCCTGCCACGATAGTCACTCCCGAACCGATAAATGCGCCTTCTTCAATGGTCACCTCGGCATTGATGATGGATCCGGCACCGATCTGCACAAAGTCTTGAATTTTCACCTGATGATCGATAATGGCACCGGTGTGAAAGATGCAATGGCTTCCGATTTCAGATCCAGCTCCGATGGTTACATTGGCATTGATAAAATTACCGTGGCCTAGGGTAGCATCTGTAGATACATAAGCACGCTGATGTATGGCATTGACCGGTTGCATTTTTCGGTTTTCGAGGAGCATGTCCACCAGAAACTTCCGGTATTTGCTATCATCTACCGCTACAAATGCCTCGGTCTTTTTCCCGATCAGTTTCAGAAAACCCTCATCTTCGGTGTGACCAAGTACAGGGATATTGTTGATTTCTGTACCATGTAAACTCGCATCCTCATCCAGAAATCCATACACGATGACCTGATTGCTGTTGAAAATCTCAAGTGCAGGATGTGCGATACCTTTTGCACCTAGAATAATCACTGGTTTTTCCATGAATCTGTGGGGTTTTGGATTGCAAAAGTACGGGAAAAGCCCAGCTTGCGCAAAAGTTCATTTGGATTGACAAAGCTAAGCTCGAATGTGGAAGAGGATAATTCTCACTCAAAAAGAAAAATCGGATAAAGAACTTTTGTTTTTGACCCTTTTGAATTATTCCATTAAAGCATATGAGGAAATTAAGAACCGATGATTGCAGTTAATGATCAAGTACAATCAAAACTCAGGATTAAACACAATTCTTAATGTTTAAAAATTCGATTTCGGTCGGTGGAGACACCTTCCGAGGCGAATTTTTGACTCGCTTGCGCAACGAATCATTTGGATTGTCCTTTGAGCAGACTTTGCCCGATCTTGCAATTGAGGCATTTTTGAGGCTGGCAATAGCCACGGTAAAGTCCGATCATTCCTTGGGAATCAAAGGCATTTTCGGCCTTCCATGCTTTTTCCGCGAATTTGCGAGTGATAAAATTATTCTCCGCCGGAATTGTCTGCATCAGGTCAAAGCAGCGCTCCTGCCATTCCGATTGCTCGAAATAGCTGCCGTAAGCAAACCATAAGGGAATCACAAAATTGATAATCAACAGCTCCAAAGTTTGGCCTGAAATGCCTCTAGAAGCGGTTTTCTCAGTGGGTTTTCCAAAGTTGTAATGATGCTGCCAATAGTCAGAAGGCTTGACCTGAAGAAGTTTTTTGAAGGCAGAAAACTCCCTACTGTCTTCCATCACCGCTTGCAGAAGATTCGGAGCATTAGATAAAATCGAGGCAAGTTGGGCGATTCGAAGGGTGGGAAAATTAGTCGGACGGGCACCCATGAAGGACCACTGCTGTCGGTTGAGTCGATGTTGCCAATTGAACTTTTTCTGATAAAAATCATACTCACGGATCAGGTGCTGAACATAGGGTTCTTCTGATTTTTCGGGTAAAAGTCCGGCCTGACCCAGCAGCATGGCTTCGAGGGCGGAAACTTGGGTTCGGTGTTTTTGTAAAGTTTTGTAAGGAACCAAAGTGGACAATTCGCTCATTGGGACAGAGTTGACTTTAAATCCAAAGCAGGTAAACAGCCACCGGTAGGCCGTTTCCTCCCAGTCTCCTTTGGTTTGATCAAGGATGGAAAGGATAAGTTTGGATTTTTCCAGCAATCGCTCCACCAGTGCCTTCTCCAAAGCTGAAAACCGTATGATGTCAGGGACTGATTTGATGGCGTGAGCGCATGGAAGGTCGGATTTGAAGTCGAGGAGATTTTCATAATTCCGCCAGATTTCGAGGAAAATTTTACCCTTGAGTTCCAAAGTCGGCATAGGCGTGCCATCATTTCGGAAGACTTCTTTGTCATTTTCCCAGACCACATGGAGAATGACGGAATTGTAGGCGGGATCTCCACCGTGGGCGTGCTGCTTCCATTCGGAAGCTAATCGGTGAACCTCAACATGGCCATGGAAAGTAACTCCATCCAAGACCAAGGAGGCATCCCGAAAATCCGGCCCTTCGCCTTGGTTGTGAAAACCTACGTTGTGAATCTGTACCTGCTGCCCATCTACGGTCTGAAGATTTTTTCGATCGAAATATTGGTACTTCCATACCAGCTGTAAAAAGTCTTCCTTAAAATTCATAAGCCTGAATACTAAAAGCTTATGGAATTTAGGGAATTAGCAAAGAGAATCAAACTATGAAGCGTTTGAATTGCCTGATTTTGATCAGATTTACCAAATCTATAGATGATCAAGACCTTATGGATCTGAACTTTTTAGCTTAAATTTGGTGTACCTAAAAGGTACAAAAATTCAAAATTATGTTAGTGATCAGCTCAAAAGAATTCCGGGATAATCAGAAAAAATACTTTGACCTGGTAGATCAAAACCAACAAGTCATTGTCCAAAGAGGGAAAGATAAGTCCTATGTGTTGGTCCCTGTAAGCGAGGAGGACCGCTTTTTTCTTGATCCAAAAGTAATAAAGGAGGTAAAAGAAGGAATCGAGGATTACAAATCGGGAAAAGTTACCAAAATCAAGAAAAATGAGTTGGACCAACTTTTGGGCTTATGAGCTATGAGTTAGTTTTTACTCAAAAGGCATTGGATGGAGTAGAAAAGCTGAAGAAGACGGGGAACAAGGCATTGCTTAGGAAATTAAAAAGTCTCCTAATTGAATTAAGCGATCACCCGTTTTCAGGTACCGGGCAACCGGAACAATTGAAACATGATCTTACCGGGTTTTGGTCAAGAAGATTAAATAGGGAACACCGATTGGTCTATGCTGTGGATCAAAAAATCATAATTGTAACGGTGATTTCGGTGGTTGGCCACTACAAATAATCAAAGATACTTTTCCAAGAGCCCCTTCATTTCTACCTGCAGCTTTTCCGCCTCTTTTCTTGCTGCTTTCGCAAAATCCTTTTCTCCCGAAGCATAAATAATCCCCCGACTTGAATTGACCAATAGCCCACAGGTCGAATTCATCCCAAATCGAGCTACATCTGTCAGGCTACCGCCCTGTGCGCCTACACCGGGAACCAAAAAGAAATGCTCTGGGGCTACTTTCCGCACTTCTCCGATCAGTTCCCCACGGGTCGCACCGACTACATACATGAGATTTTCCGGACTGCCCCATTCCTGACTTTTTTCCAAGACAGACTGATATAGCGGTTTTCCGGTTTTGTCTTCAATCAGCTGAAAATCTAAAGATCCCACATTCGAAGTCAAGGCGAGAAGGATGACCCACTTGTTTTCAAATTCCAAAAATGGGGTCACCGAATCCTTTCCCATATAGGGAGCCACCGTCACCGAATCAAAGTTCATGGCCTCAAAAAAGGCTTTTGCATACAGCTTGGAGGTATTTCCTATATCTCCCCGCTTGGCATCGGCGATGGTAAATACATCCTTAGGCATGATCTCAGCAACCTTTGCCAAAGTCTCCCAACCCCTTGCTCCCAAGGCTTCGAAAAAGGCGATGTTTGGCTTATAGGCAACCGCAAAATCTGCTGTTTCCTCAATGATGGCTTGGCAAAAGCTAAAGATCGGATCAGGCTCTGAAAGCAAGTGAGCCGGAATTTTCTCCAAATCAGGATCCAGACCTACGCAAAGGTAGGATGATTTTCGTTGGATTTGGGAGAAAAGCTCGGCTCGGGTCATGGTTTGTGGATTTTGGGCAAAGGTATTGATTTAAAAAATTTAGACTAGCCTTGATCCTTGCAGATTTAAAATGACACTGTAAATCTGCAAGGATGATTGATCTAATAATAATTGATTTACAGCTAGTTGGATTTTTTTGCTAAATCAACTTGGATAAAAGATCCAGCCAAGGAAACCAAGGCTGAGATCAAGAAAAAGATCAAGCTAAAAGCAACTGCGGCGGTCTCTTCAATTCCTGCGTAAGAGTGTGCATAGACAAAAACCAACTCCCTGGCTCCCACACCTCCAATAGTCAGCGGCAGTACGGCGACAATAGAAGAAAGTAAAAACACCAACTGATAGGCCAGAATAGTCTCATGAATTCCCAAGGCCTTCAGTATAAACCAAGCACAAATCAGTTGCGCAACCTGACCGGCAAAGGACCACGCATTTCCGGACCAAAAAGAGGGTAGAAAGTCTTTGAAAAATAACTTTTGAACCAGCCAAAATGCAGGAATCGTCAACACCAAGCCGGCTATCATCAGCGCGTTCCAAGCTGGACTTTCGAGAAACTCAAGCTTGACTTCGACCATCAGAAACAGCCCGAAAAGCAAGAAAACGATGGCAACCAAGCCTCCGAGACGGTCCAGAAGCGCGGCTTGAAGCAGTTTTTTAACGGGAGTTTTAAACTGCCTGCTGAGTAGATAGACTTTATAGCCATCTCCGCCTATACCCCCGGGGAGAAACAGATTGTAAAACATCCCGATCAGGTAAAGTCGCCAGTTTTGTGACTCTGAAAGTTGGATTCCAATGTTTTCAAAATAGCGATTGAGCCGGATGGCAGTAGCCACTTTGCTCAGGATAAACAGGACCCCGGCCGGAATCAGCCAAAACCAGTGGATTGATTTCGTAAGTTGAGAAAGTTGCTCCATGTCGATTTTTCGAAAAACCAAGTACAAAGCCAAGCCCGTCAGCAAAAGCTTCAGGACGGTTTTGAGTTGGTTTTTGAATCGGGACAAGGGGAGGTTGGTTATTCAGTTATTGATTATCAGTAAAGAAGGCTCAAAAAGTCCAAGTCAAATCTGCAACCTGCGACTGACCACTGCCTACTTTTTCAGCTTTCTGACTTTATATTTTTCACTTCTTTAGCTTTTCCCTGAAAGATATCTTTGATTCGATAGGTCTTCTTATCCTGAGATTCGAAGTAGGTTCGTACAATGATCTCGGCAATAATCCCCGTGGTGATCAGCTGTATTCCACCCAGAATCAGAATAAATCCCAAAATCATAATCGGTCTTCCCCAGATATCCTCTCCCAAAATTTTCAAAATCAACAGGTAGAAGCTAATCAAGGTCCCCAAAAGGAAAGACAGCAATCCCAAACCTCCAAAGAGGTGGATCGGACGCTGAAAGTACTTTTGGAAAAAAAGCATCAGGATCAAATCCGCCAAAACCTTAAAAGTGCGGCTTAGACCATACTTTGAAGTGCCGTGTATTCTCGGATGGTGCTTTACATCCACCTCGGTCATTTTGGCCCCCTGTTGTTTGGCAAGAACTGGTATAAACCGATGAAGTTCTCCATACAGGCCCATATTTTGGGCGATTTCAGCCTTATATACTCGGAGGGTACATCCATAATCATTGAGATAGACCTTGGTGGTGTTTCGGATTACCCAGTTTGCGATTTTCGAAGGGATTTTTCTTAATACAAAGCCATCTTTTCTGTTTGCTCTTCTTCCAGCCACCACATCCCAATCTTCCTCGATGGCTTTTTGAAGCATACCAGGCAGGTCTTCGGGATCATTTTGAAGATCTCCGTCCATGGTGGCAATGTAAGTGCCGATAGCCTGATCAATGCCAGCAGCTAGAGCAGTAGTCTGTCCATAGTTCTTATTAAAAATTAGAAGTTTCGTCCGGTCATTCGCGTATTTCTTGACATTGGAGACGGTGGCATCAGTAGAGCCATCTTCTATCAAAATCACTTCGTAGTCAATGCCTGCCAGCGCGTTGTAGGTAGCTTCAAGAAGAGGTTGGATATTGTCTTCTTCATTGTATACCGTAATCACTACGGAAAGTAAGGGTTTGTTCATCCTCGCAAAGTTAAGGCTTTAAGCTATCTAATAGTCACCCAATCTGGTTCAAAATAATTTTCCCATCACTCGATTCCCTTTCTTAAAATGAATCAGTCTGGACAGGCTGATATTCTAGTAGGTGTTCCCAAACTTGGATTTTACTTTGTCCTATGGAGTCAGATCCAAAATAAAAGGGAAGGGTTTCCTCATGAATTAACCTGGAAAATTTCGTTACACTCTCTGGGCTTTCTTTGGACCGACTGACAAAAATAAATCTACCGGGGTTGCCTACTTGAACGTCCATCCCGGGCCAAAGGTCCCATTGATTTTTCCTACTACCCATATTGACCACCAAGGTTTGTGGATGACTAGACATATAAAAAGCCATTTCGGAAGCGGTATGGTAGCTTTCGCTGAAGATAATCGGGGAATCTCCCCCAAGACTGTCCAATAGATGCTGAACCCTCTCCCCTAATTCCTCATAGCCAATCATCCGCTTAAAAAGGGCTTTTTCCCCACTGAAAATTGGGCCAGAGGATTTCCAATTTGCATAGTTGGGAAATAAAACCAGAGCAATAATCCCCAAACTTATGATCAGGGAAATGTTTCGGTATTTTTTCCATCCTCCAGCTAATTCGACCATCAAGGGAGCAAGAAATACGGCAAATGTGCTATAGGCAAACCCTGGCCAATTAACCAAAATCCAGGTTGTAAAACTCAGTCCCAAAAATCCGGTAAATGTCAACACTCCGGGGAGTACGAGGAAGAGAGCAACATGATCTTTGGTTTTCCATGCCTTCCGAAAAGCCATTCCAAAAAACGGCAATAAAAATACGGACACCATAGCCAATTGACCTCCCAAATACTCTGAGGTCCGGGCCATCAACAAGCCCCAATCAAATGGCTGTGCTTCGCCAGAGGATGCTCCTCCCAAGGTGGCGATATGTCTTACCGTATAGAAGTCGTTCTGAAAATTCCAGATAATTCCGGGAATGAAGCCCAAAAGTGAAATAAAGGAGAAGAGTAGAAAATTGGAGAAATTTTCCTTTAAAGATTTTGTCAAAAACAGGTAAATAAATCCGGCAGGAAAAATCAAAAGCATGGTGCTTTTGGATAGGATACCCAGAGCTGTCAGTAAGCCTGCAATTACCCACATTTTTCTACCATGAGAATCAATAGCCAAGTAAAAAGCATACCATGCCAAAATCCAGAAAAATGACATGGAGGTGTCTGTGGTATGAAAGGTAAATCCTAAAAATGTGATAGGAATCGCCAGAAAAATTGCCCCAGCCCAGAAGCCTACTTCCTCGGATTGGTGGATTTTACGCGCAAAGGAGAATAAAATACCCGCTGAAAGAAATCCAAGAAAAGCCGGGATAATTCGAATTGCCAATTCTGTATGACCAAGGAGGGAGGTACTCAGGAAATTCAAAACGGCAACCATCGGTGGCTTAGAATAATATTGCCAATCCAGATTTCGAGACCATAACCAATACTGGGCTTCTTCGGTAAAAAGATCAAGCTCAGGTCTTGAAGCAAAAAGTACTTTTAGAACAAGTATGGTAAAGTTAATGAGCCAAAAGAGTCGAGTGTAAGTCGATTGGTTATTCATGTCACAAAGATGAAAAGAAAAACCCCCAGTTTCCTGAGGGTTTCTACAAATTTTAAGACCTGACTTATTGTTTGGCCAGGACTACCTTTTCTTTATGCTTTTTGATTTGCCTTCTCAGACCTTCGACGGCTTCATCCGCAGCAGCTTCGAAGGAATCACTTTGTTCTTTCGCAAAGAACTGTTTGCCTGGAACGTTGAGTTTGATTTCTACGATTTTATTCGCGTTTTTCTCATTTTTATCTAGTCTCATAAAAACCTCTCCATCTATGATTCGATCATAGAAAGTGTCCAGCTTATCTGCTTTCTTTTGGATAAAGTCGATCAGTTTCTGGTCGGCGTCAAAGTGGATGGAGTGCATCTGCAGTTTCATAACGATTGCATTTAAATGGTTGAACAATTGATTTATTTACGCTTTAGGATGTGCCTGTTCAAACACAGCCTTCAGTTTTTCCATAGAGTTGTGAGTGTATACCTGCGTGGCAGCTAAGTTGGCATGGCCGAGCAGATCTTTGACCGCATTGAGGTCTGCGCCTTTGTTTAAAAGGTGAGTCGCAAAGGTGTGTCTTAAAAGGTGTGGACTTCTTTTGGTGGTTTGAGCGAATAAATCCAAGTAGTGCCTTACGATTCTGTAAATCATCATGGAATATGCTTTTTCACCTTTGTTGCTGATTATAAAGTACTCATTCCCTTCAATTTTTGAAAATCTTTCTTCAAATTCTTTTTTGTATAGTATAATATTCCGTTGGAGCCCTTTTGTGATGGGTATTATTCGTTCTTTTTGTCTTTTTCCCAATACTTTAACTTGAGATTCATGAAAATCTAAATCTTTCCATTTGATGGAAGTAAGTTCTGAAAGTCTTACCCCGGTGAGGTATAGGAATTCCATGACCATACGATCCCTCAACCCTTCAAAACTCTGCTCATACACTCCAGTTTCTAAAACGGACTCAATGGTCGATTCTTGCAGAAATTCCGGGAGTTTTTTCGGTGTTTTAAGGGATTTTAACTTATAGGTTGGATCCTTCTCAATGACTTTGGATCGCAGCAAGAATTTGTAGAAGGACCGAAGGGTGGCCAGTTTTCTATTCACCGAGGTGGGGCTGAGTCCTTGTTCGACCAAGTCAATGATCCATGCCCGCAATTCAGGGTGAGAACATTCGGAAAGTTCTTCTATTGAAAAAGAAGTGTTGACAAACTCTTGGGCCTGTTCCAGATCCTTTCGGTAAGCCAATACCGTGTGGCTGCTGCTCCTTTTTTCGTGCTCTAGGTAATTGATGAAAGAATCGATCATGGCTTTAAATTCAAAAATAAGTTAAGCCAAAATTTAGAAATCTTGAGTGACAAAGATCATCTATGTAAATGATTTGAATATTTTGGTCGAAAAGTCGTGAAATAAGAAAAATAGAAAGTGCTGACTGTATCTAAAACAGAAAAAGCACCTACTGATCTGTAAGTGCTTTTTATAAATTGGCGTTCGCTTTTGCCAGGATTACTTCATCATTTCGTTCTGAAGTTTCTGACGATAAGCTGCTTTAATGATCTCATCTCTTCTTTTTACGGAAGGTTTAGTGAAAGCCTGACGGGCTCTGAGTTCGCGAACCGCACCGGTCTTGTCAAACTTCTTTTTAAAACGCTTTAGCGCTTTGTCGATGGATTCGTTCTCTTTTACGTTTACAATGATCATAAGTATACACCCCCTTTCGTGGCTGCAAAGGTAATAGAATAATTGAGAAATTGGAAGTTTGGAAAATTATAATGTTTCAAGCCCTTAAATTTTGAGAAAGTATGATTTCTCAATTCCTGAGCTTCGAACTTTGGAAATTGACTCCCTCAAAACCAAAAAAGTCCAACCCTTCCGAGTTGGACTTTTTTTAGTTATTTCCGTTTGCGATTAGCCGACTACTTTCTCGGCCAAAACCACAATCACGTTATTTTTCACTTCTACGACTCCTCCATCCACAATCATGGATTGCTTGCCTTCTTTGGTCGTAAAAGATACTGCTCCTTTGGCCAAAGCGGACACGATCGGAGCGTGATTATTCAGCACTTGGAAAGCACCAGAAGCTCCTGGGAAAGTGGCCTCAGTGACTTCTCCCTGAAATACCTTTTTATCCGGTGTGACGATCTCTAGTTGCATAAATTATGTATTAGAAAAGAAATGGAGGATCGCTCCTCCATGCCTTTAGTTCAAATTATTTTACTTCAGCAAGCATCTTCTCACCCTTAGCAATGGCATCTTCGATGCTACCTACCAAGTTGAATGCTGCTTCAGGAAGGTGATCCAATTCACCGTCCATGATCATGTTGAAGCCTTTGATGGTATCCTTGATGTCAACCAACACACCCTTCAAACCGGTGAACTGTTCTGCTACGTGGAATGGCTGAGACAAGAAACGCTGAACTCGACGCGCTCTGTGTACGACTTGCTTATCTTCTTCAGAAAGTTCTTCCATACCGAGGATGGCGATGATATCCTGAAGTTCTTTGTATCGCTGAAGGGTTTCCTTCACACGCTGAGCACAGTTGTAGTGATCGTCGCCCAAGATATCTGGAGAAAGGATTCGTGAAGTAGAGTCCAATGGATCCACCGCAGGGTAGATACCCAATTCGGCAATCTTACGGGACAATACAGTAGTAGCATCCAAGTGAGCGAAAGTTGTCGCTGGAGCCGGGTCAGTCAAGTCATCCGCAGGTACGTAAACCGCCTGTACAGAAGTGATGGAACCGTTTTTGGTAGAGGTGATTCGCTCTTGCATGGCACCCATTTCGGTAGCCAAGGTTGGCTGATAACCTACCGCAGATGGCATACGTCCTAAAAGTGCAGATACTTCAGATCCCGCTTGAGTGAATCGGAAGATGTTGTCGATGAAGAACAGGATGTCTTTTCCTTGTCCTGAACCGTCACCATCTCTGTAATATTCTGCCAAAGTCAAACCTGTCAAAGCTACTCGAGCACGTGCCCCAGGAGGTTCGTTCATCTGACCAAACACGAAGGTTGCTTTAGAATCTTCCAGCTTCTTAAGATCTACTTTAGATAGATCCCATCCGCCTTGCTCTTCCAGGGTATGTACGAAGTCTTCACCGTAAGTCACGATGCCTGACTCAATCATTTCTCTCAAAAGGTCGTTTCCTTCACGGGTCCGTTCACCTACACCGGCAAATACAGATAGACCAGAGTATGCTTTCGCAATGTTGTTGATCAATTCCTGAATCAATACGGTCTTTCCTACACCCGCACCACCGAAGAGACCGATTTTACCACCTTTTGCATAAGGCTCGATCAAGTCGATTACTTTGATACCTGTGAAAAGTACTTCGGTAGAGGTAGAAAGATCTTCAAACTTAGGGGCTGATCGGTGGATCGGGAGTCTCTTTCCAGCTGGAACTTGAGGCAAACCGTCGATTGCTTCACCTACCACATTGAAAAGACGACCTTTGATGCCTTCGCCAGTCGGAACAGAGATAGGCTGACCCATGTCTCGTACTTCCATGCCTCTTACCATACCTTCGGAAGAGTCCATTGCGATGGTTCTTACCCGGTCTTCACCCAAGTGCTGCTGTACTTCCAAAACGACGGTTTGGCCGTTTTCTTTGGTAAGTTCCAGCGCGTCGAGGATGTTTGGCAGCTTGCCGCCTTCAAAGGATACGTCCACCACCGGGCCGATTACCTGAGTTATCTTTCCAATATTTGCCATTTGATTAGATGAAATGTAAAAAGGATACGCTTTTTTAATTCGAGCGCAAAATTAGTCAGAAAAGCCTATTCCCAAAGGATATTTGGAAAATAAATCCATTTAGAATGGTCAGATTCCCAGAGTGATTCGTTTTTGGGCTCCGGGGCCAATTTTCTGTTATTCCAAAAGTCTTTTTGCAAAAAGAAATGCCTTGTTCCAATAGGCTTGGCTTAAGTAGTCTTCAGTAACCCCCAAAGAAGTGGAGGAATGAATAAAGCGGATGTCACCTTTGTCAACTTCCGTGACGATACCAGAATGAGTTACCTCATTTCTTTTTCTTCCTGTTGCGAAAAATAGCAAGTCTCCCGGCTTCACCTGATTGAGATTTATTTTTTGACCTAGTTTGCTTTGGTCAATTGATCTTCTTGGCAAAGAGAATCCCGCCGAATAAAAAGAATGGTAGACCAAAGCCGAGCAGTCCATCCCTGCTCGAGTGGTGCCTCCATATCTATAAGGAGTGCCACGGTAGGATTTTGCGGTTTGGATTACCGTAAATGCAGGATTTTCCTCAGCGAGTTTTTTCTTGGATTTGCAGGAGGAAAAAAAGAAAGCCCCTAAAACCAAAAGGACCAAAAAGAAAGAAAGGGTACGAAGTACGGAATACAATGGGAATTGATTTTAGCTGTTTCAAGTTTACATCTCAAAATGCTCTCCGGCAAGTCCTTCGTCCAGTCTCTGAATTTGTCCCGTGTGATTTGGGTCACGGAAACCAAGAAGAAAGTGGTGATACCTTTGCACAATCAAAGGAGAAAACGATAAAAAATATGAATATCCAACAGTTTTATGACGAAGGCTTAGCTCACGCAAGCTATGCGATTTTATCCGAAGGTAAAGTAGCCTTGGTTGATCCAGGTAGAAACCCTCAGCAATACTATGATTTTGCAGAAGCAAATGATGCACGAATCGTAGCTGTCATCGAAACGCACCCTCATGCAGATTTTGTAAGTTCTCATTTGGAATTTCACAAGAATGAAGGAGCTACAATTTATGTATCCAAATTGGTCGGAGCAGAATATCCTCATACCGGATTTGATGAGGGGGATTCTTTCCAAATGGGAAAAGTAACTTTCCACGCCTTGCATACTCCTGGCCATTCTCCTGACTCCATCAGTATCCTGTTGAAGGATGAAAATGGAAAAGACCATGCGCTATTCTCTGGGGACACTTTGTTTATTGGTGATGTAGGCCGGCCAGACTTGAGAGAAAAGGCGGGTAATATGACCGCACAGCGTGAAGAACTCGCCCGAATGATGTACCACACGGTACAGAATAAGTTGAAACCTTTGGGTGATGATGTGCTGGTATATCCGGCACACGGTGCCGGTTCACTTTGTGGGAAAAACCTAAGCGATGCCCGTCAGTCCACCATCGGAGAGCAGCGGGCCACCAACTGGGCTTTTTCTGATTTGGACGAAAAGACTTTCATGGACTCCCTGCTTCAGGGTCAGCCATATATTCCAAAGTACTTCGGCTACGATGTGGATATGAATAAAAAAGGTGCACCTGCTTACCAGAGATCTATTTCTCAGGTAAGTATTTGGCCAGAGGGAGCTACTCTCCCAGCTGACGCTTTAGTCATTGATACCAGAAAGCAGGCTCAATTTGCGGCAGGCCATATCCCAGGTGCTATTAATATCATGAATGGGGGTAAGTTCGAAACGTGGTTGGGATCGATAGTGGGTCCAGAAGAGAGATTTTTCCTCGTAGCTGATTCCACCGCCGAGCTTGAAATCCTCATTTACAAAGCAGCCAAAATCGGCTACGAGCAACTCATTCACGGAGCGGTGGTAAATCCTGCAGGAATGACGGAGACAGGCGCCTTCTTCGACGTCGAAGCTTTCAAAGCAAATCCGGATGGGTACACTATCGTGGATATCCGTAGCCGAGACGAGCATGCCAATACACCAATTTTCGAAGAGGCATTGAATATTCCACTCCAGGAACTGAGAGAAAGAGCCTCCGAGATACCAACAGAAAAGCCAGTATTGGTTCACTGTGCCGGGGGATATCGTTCTGCGGCAGGTTCCAGCATTGTGGCTGGAGCGTTAAAAGGAGCGCAGGTTCTCGATTTCAGCGAAGCCATCAAAGACTTTCAAACCGTAGCTCATTAGAGAAAAAGAAAAGTTCTAATCACCCCCAAGCCCTCGGATTTCCGGGGGCTTTTTGGTTTTTAGGTGTTGGGATAAAATAAAAACGAACCAAAAGGGGTAATTTCAAGTCTTTGTTGAAAAGTAAAACTCATGAGTCGGGAAGAATTCAGCCAACTGCCCTTGCACCAAAAGATCAAAACCCTTTATCTAGAAGGAACTTTTGTCGTGGGCATTCGCTACTACCGGCATAAGGTTAATTTGTACTTGTTGGAAAACGAGTACATCGAGGTCTTTTATAATCACAAAAAGGATCGGATTGATAAAATCGACTTTTTGGAACGGGATCACAGTCGGATGAAATTCTATCTGGATCAGATTAAATTGTAAATTGGGATATGGAAAAGCTGACAATTAAAATTTTGGATAAAAAAGCGATTAAAAAGCTCCAAGAACTTGTGAACAAAAAAATGATTGAGATCAATCAGGAAAACCCACCTGAATCGGTGGATTGGGCTAGCTATATAGGGTCTCTTCCAAAAATGAGCATTACCGAAATCGAAAAGGAAATTGAGGGATTCAGAAATTGGGATTAATGGTTTGGGACACGAATTCAATCATTTTTTTTCTTCAAGATTTGCGGCCTAAGCCATCGAAGGATTTTTTGTTAAATGAGTTGAGAAGAAATAAACCGAAGTTTTCCATAATCACTGAGATTGAACTCTTGTCTTGGAAAAAGCTTTCCGAATCAGAAGCCAAATTAATCTCAGGATTCTTATTTAATTTTTGTGATTGTCCGCAATTGCACCACCAGCCAAATTCTCTTTGTTTAATGGGTCGGAAGACCGATGACCGAAGACCGAAGGATTCTTGATTTCCACCTTTTTTTAGAAATTTCTTAAGCTAGCTAAGTTTACTGGTAGGAAAGCGGATATACAGATAATTTTTATCGAGTTGAACTATCAGAAGAAATTAAAGAGGCAACGATTCAAGTCAGAAGAACCCATGGCTTGAAAGTTCCTGATGCCATTATTGCAGCATCAGCTTTGATACTAAACCAGCCTTTTTTAACTCATAATTTGAAAGACTTTAAGCTTGTAAAAGGTTTGGAAGTGCTTGATCCAATGAGCTTTGAAGTATAATTTATCGATCGATTTCAATAGATAAAAACTTGTTAAATCAAAAAGCTGCAAGAATTTTTTTCTGCAGCTTTGGATCAGATGTTATTGTGGGTTTAAAGCGAAATAGGCATTGAAATACACAACTTAGAAAATCATCTTCTTTCAAACTCTCCTTGATAATAATCCTCCCGATACCTAAATCGACCCACACCTTTCAAATTGCCTTCTTGAATTTCAACGCTTGGGTCATTAGTTTTCATAGGAATATCAAATTCAAGAACCACCTCGATTTTTCTTACATCCTGTCCCGAAAGATTCTTTACCAGACCTTCTTCCACTGCCAATACTCTAATTTTACCTCCCTTTCTGGGGAAAAAGTTCTCAGGTGAATAGACATAGTATTTTTCTTGATTTGATAATTGAATTTTAAACTGGTCGAAACTGGTATATTGGAGGTCGGAATCTGCTTTTGATTTTTCAGATATAAACACCTGCCATAGGTCTTCATAGGGATAGTGGGTATTGAATAAGTCTATTATTTGCTGCCTTGATACATTTTCTCCTCTCGGTGTATCATCGGGTAGTGGTTTGGATGGAGATTCTAAACTTAAAGACCATTTGGTTTCAAAAGTCCGGATACTTAAAATATGCCTTCCTGTGAATTTTCCATTTGCTCCCATACTCCCGCTTCCATTCCCAGATCGAATATTGATCGTTCCGAATGTACTCCCATCCGGCAAAGTCCCTTCAAATCCTACCTGTTCAAGTAGGGTGTCAGGTTCTTCATTGTCTTGGCATGAGAAAAAGAATACCCCTAAAATCAGGGCGGGGAAAATCTTAAATACATTTTTCATAAAGGTTGATTTTGGTTGACAAAAGTGTTTGATTCAGAGACGATTGGTTTCAATAAAGTGCTACAAAAAAAACCGCAGAACTTTCATCCTGCGGTTTTTTATTTGGAGCATGAGCGTTTTTAAAGCTTTCTCTTCAAAAAATCAGTCATCATCGTGTACAGGTGCCAAGTGGTATTGCCTCCGTAGATTCCGTGGTTTCTGTTGGGATAGTAGAAAGATTCAAATTGCTTGTCCGCTGCAATCAAGGCATTAGTCAGATCAACCGCATTTTGGAAGTGCACATTGTCATCGCCGGTTCCATGGATCAAAAGCAAATTTCCTTTCAGCTTATTTACATGTGTGATCGGGCTGTTGTCGTCGTATCCGGCTGGGTTAAGCTGTGGAGTCTGAAGGTAGCGCTCGGTGTAGATCGTGTCGTAATATCTCCAGGTGGTGACCGGCGCTACTGCGATGGCAGTCTTGAACACGTCATTTCCGATCATCAGGGAAAGCGAAGACATGTAGCCTCCATAAGACCATCCCCAGATGCCGATTCGGGTAGGATCGACAAAAGACATTTTGGCAAAATACTTGGCTCCCTCAATCTGATCGATGGTTTCCAGTTTGCCCAAGTTGGCATAGGTAGAATGCTTGAAGTCACGACCACGTGCGCCAGTACCACGATTGTCCACACAGGCCACGATGATCCCTTCCGCAGCCAATTGCTGATGCCAGAAGTCGCGGGTTCCACCCCAGGAATTCAGCACATTTTGCGAACCCGGACCGCCGTAGACATACATCAGCACCGGATATTTTTTGTTCGGATCAAAGTCAGCCGGCTTGATGATGTAGCCATTCAGCTGCGTACCATCCACGGTTGGGAAGGTGAAAAATTCCTTTTTCCCCAAGGCAAAACCCGCCAAACGCTCTTTTAAGGCCTGATTGTCTTCAAGGACTTTCAATTCTTTTCCTGTCGCATCGTTCAACGTCACCTTTACCGGTGTATCTGTCGTGGAGTAGTAATCGATGAAAAACTTGTGATCGGGACTCATGTTGATCGTATGTGTTCCTTTGGCAGGAGTGAGCACTTTTTTGCCTTTGCCGTCTAGATTGATTACATAAAAATTCCGCTCTAGTGGAGAGGACTCCGTCGAGATGAAATAGAGTTTTTTGGCTTTTTCATCTACGCCTACCATGGAACTCACTTCCCAATTCCCTGAAGTAATCTGACGAATCAGACTACCGTCCAGATTGTGGTGGTAGATGTGTTTGAAGCCATCTTGCTCTGAAGTGCGGATAAAGGTTTTTCCATCGCTGAGGTATTGCAGGTCATCGTTGTAGTCAAGGTCCACGTAGGTTTTGGAGGTCTCGGAGATGATCAGCTTGCTTTCGCCTGAGGTCGCATTCGCATGAAAAATATCCAGCTGATTTTGCAGGCGATTCATTCGGATAAATGCCAAGGTATTAGCATCCTTAGTCCAGTAGATTCTTGGCAAGTAGATGTCAGTTTCCGTTCCAGCATCCACTTTTTGGATTTTCGCTGTAGCCAAATCATAGACATGAATGCTTACGAGGGAGTTCTTTTCTCCTGCTTTTGGGTACTTGAACTTGTAATCCTGAGGATAAAGTGGGCCCCAAGTCTGCATATTGAATTCCGGCACTTGGGTCTCATCAAAGCGGATGAAAGCGATCTTTTTGCCGTCAGGCGACCACTTGAAAGCTTGGGCCATGGAAAATTCCTCCTCGTACACCCAATCGGCAGCACCATTGATGATTTTGTTCCACTCTCCATCGGTAGTGATTTGGGTCAGTTTGTTGGTAGCCAACTCCACCATGAATAGATTATTGTCTTTGACAAAAGCCACCTTGTCATTGTCCGGTGAAAGTGTCGCATAGGAGATTTTCTCTCCGTTCATCAACTGCTGCTTTTGGCCGGTGGCCATGTCCACCACGTAGAAAATGCCTTTGGAAGAGCGTCGATAGATGGACTCTACATCGGTAGCAATGAGTGCTTTGGATTCGTCCGCATTGAAAGAATAGCTGGAAAAGTTTACTCCGAGCTTGGCGCCATCCAGCAATACTCCTGCTTCTTCACCGGTGGCCAGGTTGATTTTGACCACAGCCGGTGCTCCGCCTCGCTGCACGAGCGAACTGTAAAACTGCCCGTCTTTCATCCAGTTGATGCCGTAGACGGATTTTTGGTTGAAGGTGCCTTTTTTGAAGACATCCTCCAGAGTTACTTTTTTCAGGCTTTGCGCCTGGGCACTGAGGGCCATTCCGATCATCGCGAACCAGGCTAGGCTCAGCACTTTCCAACTTTTAATCATATCTCCTGATTTTTGGGTAAAATTCTTTATTGAAACGAGGGCGAATATATAAAAAGCTTGATTTTAACCCTCCAAGGGTTCGAAACCCTTGGAGGGTTTTTTGGAAAACCTTGGAGGGTAAACGGAAAATAAGCTATTTCGCATAGTTAATTTTTCCCTGCTATGAAGAAGAAAATTGCCTTGGTCACCGGAGGTTTTACCGGTGAGTCCGTCATCTCCCTCAAAAGTGCCGCTGTCGTCGAAAAGACCATCGATCGGGAACGCTACGATGTGTATAAGATTTTGGTCTATCCGGGCGATTGGCATTTTAGCTGTGCTTCAGGGGAAAAAGTACCCGTGGACCTCAACGATTTCAGCATCATGATCGGGGATGAAAAGGTGAAGTTTGACGGAGTATTTAACATTCTTCACGGTTCACCGGGGGAAGATGGAAAACTAGCAGGGTACTTCGATATGCTCGGTATTCCCTACACCACCTGCGATCAGCTGACCTCAGCAATTACCATGAACAAGGGCTATACCAAAGCCATTGTGCAGGATATTCCCGAACTGAACGTGGCTAGATCAATTCAACTTTTCGAAAATTCCCCAGAAAACGCATCCAAGATTCAATCAGAACTCACGCTGCCCCTTTTTATCAAACCCAATAATGGGGGAAGTTCCATCGGAATGAGTAAGGTAAAAACTTGGGAAGAATTGCCGGAGGCCTTGGAAAAAGCTTTTGCAGAAGATAAGCAAGTGCTCGTGGAGGAATTTGTCTCAGGAAGGGAGTTTTCGATCGGGATTTTCAAAGGAAAAGGAAAAATCACCGTACTACCGGCTACCGAAATCGTGAGCAGCAAGGAATTTTTTGACTACGAAGCGAAATATGTCCCAGGAGTCTGTGAGGAAATCACTCCGGGAAGAATGACCGAAGAGGAAGTCGATCGTGTTGGTCGTGTTGTGACCAAAGTCTATGAAAAACTGAACTGCAAAGGAGCTGTGAGAATTGATTATTTTCTCCAGCACGAGACGGGTAAGTTCTACTTTATCGAGATCAATACCGTGCCGGGACAGACCGAAACGAGCTTGATTTCCCAGCAGGTGAAGGCTACAG
This sequence comes from Algoriphagus aquaeductus, assembly GCF_003253485.1. Lineage (GTDB taxonomy): Bacteria > Bacteroidota > Bacteroidia > Cytophagales > Cyclobacteriaceae > Algoriphagus > Algoriphagus aquaeductus. The sequence goes on from NZ_QKTX01000011.1 coordinate 59,472, forward strand.
GGAAAAGCATCAAAGACTTCTACACTGAACTGATTGAGGAGATGTTTGATTAAGCAGGAAGCTTGAAGTCGGCAGGCCGAAGTATGGAATCCTTCTTATAATCCGTTAAAAATTTGAAAAAACGGGGAAAGTCTGCAAGGACTTTTCCCGTTTTGTGTTTTTCCATGAGATAAGTTTTTATTTTTACCCCATATTCAGGCCCTGATGATCGAAAAATTATTCCCACTGGACAAAAATTACATCCTTAGGCAGGCGCAGTCCTCGCTTGAGGAGCAGTTGATTGACCGGATGATTTTTGAATTGAAACGATCCTACACATTTTTATACAATCCTCTCCAGTTAATGGATCACACCTACGCCAAAATCCTGGATACCTTTGAATTTCCCAAGGACAGAGTTCGGTTGATTTACAGGCAACTGTGCGGAATCTACCGCTACAAGCATGGAGATAATCAGCTGGAATTGCTTTTTGACGGCAGAACTCATTTTGAAAAGTTTCAGGAAGACTGGTCTGAGGCTTTGATAAGCTACATTCAACAGTTGGGTCAGCACGAACAGTATGTGAAAACAATGCTTCGAATGACCTTGCTATACGATACCGAGACGCGAGCCGAATGGGCAGAAAATCACTGCAAAGCATTCATCAACCAGCATTTTGAACTCAAAGTGGTCAAACGACAGGGAGAGCTTCGCTTGAAAGTCTCTTAAAACACAAAACCCGCGGATATGGCGGGTTTCGTTTTTTCTAGAAGTTTGGACTGAGCAGGTATTTACTGTAGAATTCGTCGATGACTTTGACCGCTTCCGTGGCATCATCCACCACACAAAAGAGATCCAAATCGGACTCGCTGATGTAATTGGGATCACCCCGGAGTAACGTGGCTTTGATCCAGTCCACCAATCCTCCCCAGTAATCTTTGCCCACAAGCACAATCGGGAAGCGTCCGATCTTGTTGGTTTGGATCAACGTCAACGCTTCGAAGAATTCATCTAAGGTACCAAACCCTCCCGGAAGCACGACAAATCCTTGGGAATAGCGGATAAACATGACTTTGCGGACAAAGAAATAATCGAAGGTCATCAGCTTATCGCGGTCAATATAGATATTGTTAAACTGCTCGAAAGGCAGGTGAATATTTAACCCGACGGATTTTCCGCCTTCTGAGTAAGCTCCTTTGTTACCCGCCTCCATGATACCCGGACCACCCCCGGTGATCACTCCATAGCCATGGCGGACCAATTTGGCAGCGATTTCTTCGGCGGTTTTATAGTAATGGTGATCTCTTGGAGTTCGTGCCGAACCGAAAACAGAAACGCAGGGACCGATTTTGGCGAGTTTTTCAAATCCTTCTACAAACTCAGACATTACCTTAAAAATAGCCCAAGAGTCAGCACTTTTGATTTCACTCCAGTCACGCTCTTTAAAGGCTCTTCGGATTCGTTCTTCCGATTTTTTTTCATCTATGTGGCTCATATTCTCTCAATTTGTACCCTCAAGAAAACGATTCTCAGGCAGGAATGGCGAGAATTCAGTCTGTTTTTTGATTAAAATACTGATTATCAGAGATAAAAAATCCCTTGATTCGCCGAATATTTACAGATTTGCCTGGCTACTTTTGTAGCGTAAACCTACCTCAATGAATTTAGCAGAAAAGTCTCGGGCAGTAGAAGGAATATTTAAGGAGTTAGAAGAGGAATCCAGGCAATTTCATGCAGAGGCAGGTATGGGCTGTATATCTGGATGCGGGTTTTGTTGTGCCAATCCGGATGTTCCGGCTAGTCCATTGGAGTTTTTACCTTTGGCATTTGACCTTTATGATAAAGGATTGGCCGATGAAATGGCAAATTACCTGGCCATGCAAGAATCTCCCGGAATCTGTGTCGTCTACCGACCCCAATCAGAGGATTCGACGAAGGGTTTTTGTGGAAATTATGCAAAAAGAGGGATGATTTGTAGACTATTTGGAGCTTCAGCCAGGAGAAATAATAAAACAGGCCAGAAGGAATTAATCACCTGCAAAATCTTGAAGTCAGAAAAAACGGAACTCTTTCAACTTGCTACCAAGCGGATCAACGAAGATTTGGAAATGCCCTTGGCGCCATATTTTTACACCAGGCTGAAAGATATAGATGAATCGCTGGCCAATCAATATCCCGTCAATCAGGCGATCTTGATGGCTTTGGAGCTGGTTTTGAGATTCAAGTTTTATCAGGAAGCCGACGATTCAATTCAGGCATGATTTTTTTGATCTTAGGTTTTTAGCCTATATTCGATTATCACTTTAGAGGTCATTAGCCCGTAAAAATCCACATCATGCTGAATCTTGGGGAGATTGTCCAAACGGTAAAGAGTATCGTAGAGACAAGGATAGGAATCATAAAAAATGAAATTCAGGATGAATTTGTCAACGTCCTGTCCAGATTGATTTTGTTAGTCATTCTTGGTTCATTGGTACTCTTGGTCTTCCTGTTTTTGTCCCTTTCTTTGGCGTTTTTTATTAGTCAGGTGACTCAAAGTCCCTACTTGGGATTCTTGATCGTAGCCTTGATGTATCTCTTGATTGTCTTGATTTTGTATCTGACCAGGGATTCACATGGGGTGCAGGAACAAATCAATTCCACTTTGAAAAATTTTATTTTCCGAGCAAACAGCCAAAAAGAAGAAGATGAAGCAGGATCTTGAAAAAAAATCAGAAGAGTTGGAGCAGACTTTAGCCAAGCAATTGGAAATGTTGAAAAAAGATTCTGAAGATTGGCTGAAAGTAGGTGCTGTTTTGGCTGTAGGTGCTTTGCTTACCTATGGTGTGGTAAAAGCCACCCGTAAAAAGAAGGTGAAAAATACCCAAAAAGCCATGGAAGTTTTGGAAAAAGAGGGGCTGCTGGATGATGAGATTAAAAAAAGACTCTCCAAACCGAAAAGTTCTTCCATTTGGCCTAGTTTGACTCAGCGCTTGCTAATCTTGGGATTTGCTTTGGCAAAAGACAAGATTTTGGCGCAGCTTTTTTCAGATAATACTGAATCAGGGGCAGTTGAAAAAGATCAGTAAACTCCTTAAAATCCTCTCAAAATCCGGAAGAAAGGGCATCGCGTGGTTGGTTGATCCTGAGAAAGAGCTGGATCCGGCCCGATTTGAGTGGATTGGAAATTCAGGATTGGATCTAATACTAGTGGGGGGTAGTGGTGGCAATTCGCAGGAGTTGGAAAGGACTATTTTCACCATCCGTCAATTTTCCGGATCCATACCAATTTGTATTTTCCCCGGTTCCGGACTTCAAATTTCCGGATTGGCTGATGGAATACTTTTTTTAAGCCTTATTTCAGGCAAAAATCCGGAATATCTCATTTCGCAGCAGGCAGAAGCTGCTCCTCGTTTGGAAAACCTTTCTTTGGAGATTTTACCCACCGGATACCTTTTGGTGAACAACGGAGAGATTCTCAGTGTCCACAAAGCCAGCAATACTTTACCTGTTTTAAATGCGGAATTGGATCGATTGAAGGCGATTTCTTTGGCAGGAAAGTATCTTGGCTTAGATTATTTTTATTTGGAAGCGGGAAGCGGTGCAAAGAAACCTGTCTCACCGGAGGCAATTCAGGTTGTCAAAAAATCAGTCAAGAGACCTTTGATCGTGGGAGGTGGGCTGGACTCCACAGAAAAAGTAAAGCTGGCCTTTGATGCCGGTGCAGATTTGATTGTTTTGGGAAATACCATAGAAAAAGACCCCGGTTTTTTGGCCGAGGTCTTGAAGGTCAAAATGTGGTACAACCAATTATTGAACATTAATTAAGGATTCCCTTCGTCGCATTTTACCTGCGGGAACACCATACATCATCTTAAAACGGCGACAGAAATAAGCGGTGTCTTTGTAGCCCACTTCTTTCCCGATATCCCGAATAGATTTTTTGGTAGTTCTCAAAAGCTCGACCGCGGCTTCCATTCGCTGGTATTCAATGTAGTCTTGGGGATTGATTCCGGTCAGCATTTTGAAATACTGACCTACATAATCTTCAGACACATTGGCCACTTTGGCCAAAACCTTGTTGGATAGGTCGCCACCAATATTGGTTTTGATAAAGTTGAACAGGTCAATCAGCCGAGGATCTTTGAAATAGGTGGAATTGGTGGACAGTTCTTCTGTGAACAGTCTGTTTTTCAGGATATGCCTGAGTAATTCAATGACCAACACTTCCGTTTGTGCCTTTAGGGCTCTTTCTTTTCCCACATTGGTGGTTTCGAGCTCTTTCATAATGTCCTCCGATAGTGTGGCAATCCGATCGTTGAACCGAATGATAAAAGGAGGAATGTCTAAAGAGTTGAAGAAGTTGACTACATCAAACACTTTGGATTCAAAATGCAAGACCGATATACAGTCTTCCTCTGAAGTCTTGATTTCCTTATAGCTGATGCTTTGAAGGTATTTTCGTTTGGATTCGGAAAACTGCTCCAGGCTGATTTCTTGGCGTTTGCTTCCGGCTCCAAAAGTGATTGCTGTCTTTTGACCTTTAGGAAGGAAAAGAACCTCGCCCTCATTGACAAGTTCTTGATCTTCCCCAAACTTAAGTGTTCCATGGTGGAGGAGAATGAGGGTATTTTCGGATTCCAAATAGTCGAAAACAGAAATAGGCTTTTCAACCTTAAAATTATTTCCCCTCAAAAATCGTACGTGTACCGACTCGATGACTTTGTTGTAGTAATCCATGAATTAGTGTGAAAAGTGTATGCTCAAAAATATGACTTTTCCTTAGTTAGAACATAACTATTTTGAAGATAAGCTGAAAAAAGTAAAAAAAAGGGCATAAAAATTTGCATCTATACCCTTTTTGATGGCTAGTCTTATGGATTATTTCAAGATTCCTCTGGAAATAACTATTCTCTGGATTTCTGAGGTCCCTTCGTAGATTTGGGTGATCTTGGCATCTCGCATCAGTCGTTCGACATGGTACTCTTTGACATAGCCATATCCTCCATGAACTTGCACAGCCTCCACAGTGACATTCATCGCTACCTCAGAAGCATATAGCTTGGCCATGGCAGAGGCATGTGCATAATCCTCGCCTTGATCTTTTAGCCATGCAGCCTTATAAACAAGTAATCGTGCTGCCTCAATTTGAGTGGCCATGTCAGCCAATTTGAACTGAATAGCCTGATGCTGACTGATCGGTTTGCCAAATGCTTTTCGTTCTTTGGAGTAGGCCAACGCTAATTCATAAGCACCGGAAGCAATCCCCAATGCCTGCGCTGCGATTCCGATCCTTCCGCCGTTTAAAGTTTCCATGGCAAAAGTGAATCCAAATCCTTCTTCACCAATGCGGTTTTCCGCAGGAACTTTGACATCCGTAAACATCAACGAATGGGTATCTGAACCCCTGATTCCGAGTTTGTCTTCTTTTTTACCAATAACAAATCCTTCCCAGCCTTTTTCTACAAGGAATACGGAAATCCCCTTGTGACCTTTACTGGCGTCAGTTTGGGCAATTACCAGGTAAACACTCGCCGTTGAGCCATTGGTGATCCAGTTTTTAGTCCCATTGAGTACATAGTGATCCCCATTCCATTCGGCGGAGGTACGCTGAGATGTGGCATCTGATCCTGCCTCGGGTTCGGAAAGGCAGAATGCTCCTAAAATTTCACCTGTTGCCAATCGGGTCAGGTACTTTTGCTTCTGTTCTTCTGATCCATATTTTTCCAATCCCCAGCATACCAGGGAGTTGTTGACAGACATGGAGACTGAGGCTGAGGCGTCGATTTTGGACAATTCTTCCATAGCAATAACATAGGAAATGGTGTCCATTCCACCTCCATTGTATTTGGGGTCGACCATCATTCCCAGAAAGCCCAAATCCCCCATTTTTTTGATTTGTTCATGAGGGAATTTTGCTTCTGAATCCCGATCAATAACTCCGGGAAGTAATTCGCTTTGAGCAAATTCCCTTGCTGCTTCCTGCACGGCCAGATGCTCTTCAGTCAATTGAAAGTTCATAAGGGTAGTCAAATTTTTGGGTTTAAATTCTGCCCGAAAAGATAGCCTAAAAAAAGAAAAGGGACAAAAACTTGTCCCTTTCCGAATATTATTTTGATTTGGATCAATCTCTATTGCCGAAGAACACAAAGATATAATAGGCGAGGGTTGCCAAAGAAGCCAATGCTGCCACCACATAGGTCATAGCAGCCCATTTCAACGCATCTTTGGACATCTCATATTCAGGTCTGGTGACGATATTTCTGTTTTGAACCCAAGCAAGTGCTCTGTTTGAAGCATCAAATTCTACCGGCAAAGTCACCAAAGTGAACAGGGTCATTACGGAATAAGATCCCACTACAATGTAACCGATAATGGGAACAGGAAGTCCCAGAGCAAAGCCACCAAAAAGGGAGGCAATCAAGACGATGTTGAGGATTTTCCCGGAAATATTCTGAACAGGTACTAAGGCCGAACGGAAATTAAGCCAGGCATAAGAAGTAGCGTGCTGCACGGCGTGTCCGCATTCGTGTGCTGCGACAGCTGTAGCGGCGGCGTTCCTTCCATAGTATACATCAGGAGACAGGTTGACTGTCCGATCCATGGGATTGTAGTGGTCTGTAAGCTGACCTTCCACACAGATGACTTGTACATCATGGGTATTATGATCTGCCAGCATCAGTTTGGCGATTTCGGCACCGGATAAGTTGGCCTGCAAGGCAGTTTGAGAGTATTGCTTGAATTTGCTCTTCAATCTACTGCTGACTACAAATCCAAGAATTGCAAATACGACTACGATAAGGATAATCATTGTTATTGTTGTTTAACTGGGTGTGGTTACGAATTTAAGGCATGTCGGGTTTATTCCAAGCGGGGGTTTTCACCATGATGATCCAGCTCCACAAGCCTGCCAGCATGACCAAGATCACCTGCGAGCCGTGAATGATGGCGGCGAAAATTTTTCCGTCGGTTTCCGATATTCCAAAGGTGATCAAAATGTAGGCCACCAGTGCATGAAAAGTCCCAATCCCACCCTGAACTGGCGCAACCATGCCAATACTTCCCATCACCATAACCAAAAGGACTTGTGTTGCCGACAAATTGGCAGTGGAATGAATGCCCAAGGAAACTGTATACATGGTCAGGAAATAGATGACCCAAATCAATACTGAACTCAACCAAAAACCCAAAGGATGCTGGACCGATTGGATGGACTGAAGACCTGAATATAATTGTCTGAAAAACTGCTGAAACTTACTGATCCAGCCTTTCCCACGGTATCGTCTAACTAGGAAAAAAACAAACAGAACGAATACCAGCAGTCCTCCAATAACAATTGGCAGAAAGTTCAGGATTTTGTCTCCAATTGTTTCCAAATCTACCAATTCACCGGCAAGTGAAAGGAACAGTTGATTTTCCAAAAGGAAGGCTAAGAGAATGGTGGAAATTAGAAAAAGCAGATCAATGCTTCTTTCTATTATCACCGTTCCAATCAAGTGCCCGATTGAAGTCCCATTGGTACGGGATAACACCCCGCAGCGGGCTACTTCTCCGGCTCTAGGCACCAAAAGATTGGCTAAATAGCCCACCATGACCGCATGGTAGGCGCGGTTTGCGGTAATGGGTGATTTTCCTTCTTCATGTCGAATAAGTAAGGCCCATCTCCAACCTCTGATCCAAAATCCAATCCAGGCGATTACCAGAGAAAAAGTAATCCAAAACCAATTGCTCGATTGGAGCTGTGAGATCAAGCTGGCTAATTCGATATCCCGGTATAAAAACCAAAAAATCCAGATGGCCACTCCCAATGAAATGGACACCTGGATGGTTTGTTTTACTTTTGGATGAAGCATTAGATCAGTTTATTTCTTTCGTCAGGAAAGATCAAAACAGGCTTGTACTGCTTGGCTTCTTCGATCGCCATTCCTGCATAGGAAATTATGATGACAATATCTCCAACTGCTGCTTTTCGTGCAGCCGGTCCGTTGAGGCACACCTGACCACTTCCCCTTTCCCCTTTTATGACGTAGGTTTCGAGCCGTTCTCCGTTGTTGACATTGACGACTTGCACTTTTTCATTTTCGATAAGATGGGCCGCGTCCATCAGATCTTCATCAATCGTGATAGAGCCTACATAATGAAGCTCGGCTTGGGTGATTTTCACCCGGTGAATTTTGGATTTTAATACCTGAATCTGCATTGGTTTAGTTTTTCCGTCGCGAAATTAGAGAATAATCGGCAGGTTGTCGATCAATCTCACCTCACCGATATAGGCTGCAACACAAATCGAGGATTTTTGATTCGGATCAAAATGCTCTTTTAATTCAAAGGTATCGGGATCAACCAACTCAAAATATTCCAGGTTGCCAGAATCCATCCTGAAAAATTTGCTTTCTATTTGGGCTTTTACTTTTTGCCATGATTCTCCGGATTCAAGCTGGGATTGGGCTGTCTTTAAGGCTTCAACTAAAACCAGCGCCTGCTTGCGCTCTTCCGAATTCAATCTCAGATTTCTGGAAGACATGGCGAGTCCATCCTCTTCTCTCCGAGTCGGAACTACTTCCAGATCCAGATCAAATGAAAGATCACGAACTAGTCGCTTGATGACGGCTACTTGCTGCAGGTCCTTCTGCCCAAAATAAGCCGTTTGCGGCTTGATGATGTGGAAAAGTTTAGCAACTACCGTTCCTACGCCATTGAAATGTCCAGGTCGAAATCTGCCTTCCAGTACTGTTTCCAGTTCGCCAAAGTTTAGGGTAAGTCCCGGTTTGGAAGGATACATGGTTTCTACAGTAGGATTAAAAACATAATCCACGCCATAGCTTTCGAGCTTTTCCAAGTCCTTTTCAAGCGTGATGGGATACTTTTTAAAATCCTCCGGATTATTGAATTGGGTAGGATTGACAAAAATGGAAACGACAGTAATCTCCATCTGGGATTTGCTTTTTTCCACCAAGTCCAAATGTCCTTGGTGAAGAGCGCCCATGGTCGGGACCAGTCCTATTTTTTGATTTTTTTGAAGGTGGTTGAGCCAGTGGGGGTTCCATTCGGCTCTTGTGCGGATTAGCTTCACGGCGAGGCAGTATTTCGGCTAAATTGGGGCAAAACTAGATTAATATCCAGAAATACAATGCTTTTAGGCTTTTTTTATTTACCTTTGTGCCCGTTGTTTATCACGATCATTAAAATCCCTATAGCATGTCCAAACTACGTATCCTCTACGTTGCTAGTGAAATCAACCCTTTCTTACAAACTTCCGAAGTAGCCAATTTCTTACGAACTCTCCCCCAAGCCATGCAGGAGCGCGGTATGGAGATCCGTATTTTGGTACCAAGGTTTGGGTTGATCAACGAGCGCAAAAACAGACTCCATGAAGTAGTAAGACTTTCCGGGATAAATATTGCAGTTGGAGAAGAAGAAAAGCCTTTGATCATCAAAGTGGCTTCGATTCCCAATGCAAAGCTTCAGGTTTACTTTATTGACAATGAAGATTATTTCCAGCGCAAGCATGTCTTTCATGACAAGCAGCAGCGGTTTTATGAAGACAATGACGAGCGCGCTATTTTCTTTTGCAAGGGTGTAATCGAAACCGTGAAGAAATTGGGTTGGGCTCCTGACATTGTGCATTGCAATGACTGGATGACATCTCTGATTCCGATGTATCTGAAGACCACTTACAAAAATGAGCCGCTTTTCAAGGATACGAAAACTGTTTTTGCCATCTATAACAATGGATTTTCCCATACCTTTGGCGACGATTTGTTAAACAAGGTTAAGATGGTGGACATCGATGACACTATTTTAGCACCTTTGAAAAGCAAAGACTTCGCAGGCTTCATCAAGATGGGTATGGAATATGCCGATCGGGTGGTCAAAGGCTCTGAAGTACCGGCAGAATTAAACCAACTCATCGAGGAGTTCTCAAAAGACAAAAAGTTTGAAATCAGTATTGAAGAAGAGCAGCAAGCTCACGACGAACTTTACGGGATTTATACCAGCCTTGCGGGCTAAGTTTACCTTTTCCGCCCTACTTATTACTACCCTTTTTCTCGGCGCCTGTAGTGATCCCGCTACAGTGGGATTGGAGCTTGCTCCCCAGAATAATCAAATAGGAGTATTTTATAAGGAATTTACGCTTGACGCTCAGGTGGTATTGTTGGATTCATTTAACACTACCAATGCAGGCGTTTTGGTGGTGGGGAATGAAGTGGATTCTTACTTTGGAAAAACCGCCAGCGAAGCATATACCAGGTTATACATCGAACAAGGAGCGGAGAGACCCAGAACTGAGGCTATTTTAGATTCCATCTTCTTTACCCTTTCCACAGTCAGCGTGAATGGTTCTGATTTGGACAAACCCAAAAAATATTCGGTCCATCTCCTGACCGAGCCTATTCAAGACACATCCTATTACAATTTTAGTAAGCTTGCTTTTCAGGCAAATCCGATTGCAGAAGGAGAAATGGTCTTCAAAGACTCCAAAGATACCCTGATCAAATTACCTTTAGTGGAGGACTTCACCAATGAGCTTTTTACGAAGCTCAAGAGAGGGCAAGAATTTGACAATCTATTTGCTTTCCGAAGATTTCTTCCCGGAGTAGTTATCAAAGGAAGAGAAGGTGATAATACCACTGCTGGCTTTTCTCAGGGTGGAAATACAGGGATCTTTGTTTATTATCATTACCAAGGAGACACTGCCGTGAAAAAGTATTCGATTTCTACTTTTTCTTCCAGGAGCTTTAATTCCGTGGATTCAGACCGCTCAGGGACTCCTACCGAGGTCATAGCCGAATATCAAAAATCATATGATACAGGACCTATAGTAGGTATGAAATCTGGGCTAGGGCTTGCATTGAGAATTGACACCAGCCCAATTGGGGAATTTCTGGACACACTTCAGGGTGTCATTTTCAATCAGGTAAATTTTTCCTTAGGTCCAATTGTTGACCAAGATGCCAACAATGTTCCTATTTCCACCATGATAATGAAACTAGTCGATTCCCAAAATCGGGTATTATTAAGTTCATTCAATGGAGCAGAGCTCAATGTTCAGGGCGATGCTCAAGTTCAGGTGCTGGATGACGGCAAAGGCAATCTGATTCCCAATTATACTTTTCTTTCTTCAGCTTTAGTGGAATACTCCTCTGCTAATAAAATTTACAGGTCGGGAATTTCTTCCCACGTTAATGCAGTATTTCGGGGCCAGCTTCAACGGCAAGATTGGTTGCTATATGCTTTTACCCCTCGGGATGGCAGTGATGATTTCAAACGCTCTTTAAGGCAGTTCAAAGTCAATAAAAACAACATCAAAGTTACCGCTATCTATTCTAAGACCAGATAGTCGGATATTTTGCAAAAGTCACTGTGATCCACTTTTAGTTTTTCTAGAAGTGGATTATTTTTTTTGGCACGAATGCTGTTTCTTTGTGCAAGTACTTACCAACTTTTAAGAATTTTTACTTATGTGTGGAATTGTCGCGTATGTAGGGCAGCAAGAAGCGCTGCCCATTATCATTAAAGGCCTTAAGCGATTGGAATACCGGGGATATGATTCTGCCGGCGTTGCATTGATCGACCAAAAAGGTCTCAGTATCTACAAGAAAAAAGGGAAGGTCTCCGAACTGGAGAATCATCTTGCTGAGAATGGAAACCTGAAATCCCGAATCGGAATCGGTCATACCCGTTGGGCAACCCATGGTGAACCCAATGATGTAAATGCTCACCCTCATTATTCTTCCTCAGAGAAATTTGCAATGATCCATAATGGGATTATTGAAAATTATGAGGTTTTGAAAAAAGACCTCCTGCAAAAGGGATATCAGTTTCAGAGTGAGACCGACACCGAAGTGTTTGTGAAGTTTATAGAAGACATCTATACCCACAATAACTGTACATTGGAAGAAGCTTTGCGCCTGGCACTTCAAAAAGTAGTCGGAGCTTATGCTATCGTTTTGATCAATTTAGAGGAGCCAGACACGTTGATTGCCGCCCGAAAAGGTTCGCCTTTAGTTATCGGGGTAGGAGAAGACGAGTTTTTCCTAGCCTCAGATGCCACTCCGATCATCGAATATACCAACAAGGTCGTCTACCTTGATGATTACGAAATCGCGGTAATCCGTGACGGAAAGCTTCAGGTGAAAACTATTGAGAATATTGAGACCAGTCCGTATATCAATCAGCTGGAACTGGAACTGGAAGCGATCGAAAAAGGCGGATATGAACACTTCATGCTCAAAGAGATCTTTGAGCAGCCCAAATCTATAGCAGACTGTCTCAGAGGAAGACTCGATCCCAAATCAGGACGATTGGTTTTGGGGGGATTGAGAGATTATATGAATAAGTTTAACAATGCCGAACGAATCATCATTACGGCTTGTGGCACTTCATGGCATGCTGGATTGGTCGCTGAATATCTTTTCGAAGAGTTTGCCCGGGTACCTGTCGAAGTAGAATATGCTTCCGAGTTCAGATACCGAAATCCGGTGATCACAGATAAGGATTTTATCATAGCAATTTCTCAATCCGGAGAAACAGCAGATACGTTGGCAGCTATTGAGTTAGCGAAGTCAAAAGGAGCGACTATTTTCGGAGTTTGTAATGTGGTAGGATCTTCTATTCCAAGAACCACCCATGCCGGATGCTATACTCACGCCGGCCCGGAGATTGGAGTTGCTTCCACCAAAGCATTTACTGCACAGATTTCGGTATTGACTATGATGGCTTTAAAACTTGGCTATCAGCGAGGTACTTTGCCTGAAAGTAAATACATTCTGATGCTCCACGAATTGGCTGACATCCCTGCCAAGGTCGAAAAGGCCCTTCAGACCAATGATGCGGTCAAGAAAATCGCAGAGAAATACAAAGACGCCCGCAATATGCTCTATCTGGGGCGAGGATATAATTTCCCCGTAGCCTTGGAAGGGGCACTCAAGCTGAAAGAAATCTCTTACATCCATGCCGAGGGATATCCGGCTGCAGAGATGAAACATGGTCCCATCGCCCTCATTGATGAGGAAATGCCGGTCATTTTCATTGCTACACTGGACAGTTCTTACGAAAAAGTGGTCAGCAACATTCAGGAAGTAAAAGCCCGTAAAGGAAAAGTAATCGCTGTGGTAACTGAAGGGGATAAGCAAGTCAAGGCTTTAGCAGACCATGTAATCGAAATTCCGCCAACAAATGAAGCCTTTACCCCATTGCTCTCTGTGATCCCGCTCCAATTGCTTTCTTATCATATCGCTGTGATGAGGGGATGTAATGTGGATCAGCCGAGAAATTTGGCTAAGTCGGTGACGGTAGAGTAATGTTCAAAAATAAAGCTCGGATTTTTTCGGGCTTTTTACTTGCAAGCCCCTGCCGTCCAAGATTTTAGTCCTGCCAAATCTGCGGTACACGCGTTTGGGTAGGTCTTTCCATCACAACCACAGACGGGGGTGTAGTCAAAAGTGCATGGACCACTTCTGATTTTTTCCGGATCAATGCAATTGGAGAGAGGTTCTTCTTTTTCACAGTGCGAAAAAATGAAAATGGAGGCAAAGAACAGGATTGATGGTAATTTTCTCATACCATCTTGACGAGATTATCCTCATTTCCGCTACAAATGCGTTCCTTCCGGTAAGAATTGGCAATAGCCTAGCCGATAAAATCCGTACTTTTGCGCAGCCAAGGAAAAACCCATGCTGGATAAATTACAAGCCCTAAAGGAGAGATTTGAAGAAGTAGGTCAATTGATCATTTTACCAGATTCCATGTCTGACATGAGCAAGTATGCCAAGCTCACCAAAGAATACAAGGATCTGGAAAAAATTGTGTTCGCTTACGACGAATATTCCTTGATTCTTCAAAATATCGATAGCTCAAAAGAGATGCTGGAAAAGGAAAAGGATCCCGAATTCAGGGAAATGGCCAAGGCGGAGTTGGATGAATTGCGTGAGCGGAAGATTACCTTGGAAGAAGAGTTGAAGCAATTGCTGATTCCGAAGGATCCCAATGACTCCAAGGACTGTATTTTGGAAATCCGTGGAGGTACCGGAGGTGATGAGGCCGCAATTTTTGCAGGAGATCTTTTCAGAATGTATGAGCGATTTTGTGAGATGCAGGGCTGGAAACTCACCGTGTTGGACTTGACTTTTGGATCTGCGGGTGGCTATAAAGAAATCATCGCGACAGTATCCGGGGCAGATGTCTATGGCATGCTGAAATATGAATCTGGGGTGCATCGGGTTCAACGTGTACCCGCTACGGAATCACAGGGAAGGGTGCATACCTCAGCAGCCTCTGTGGCGGTACTCCCCGAAATGGACGAAGTCGAGGTACATCTGGACATGAATGATATCCGAAAAGATACCTATTGCTCGTCTGGTCCGGGAGGTCAGTCGGTCAATACAACGTATTCAGCAGTCCGATTGACGCACAATCCGACCGGATTGGTGGTCACATGTCAAGATGAAAAATCCCAGATTAAGAACTTCGAAAAAGCATTGAAAGTACTTCGGTCCAGACTGTATGAGATCGAGCTTGCCAAGCACAATGAGGCCGTTGGAGCACAACGAAAATCCATGGTCGGCAGCGGGGATCGATCGGATAAAATCCGAACATACAACTATCCACAGTCTCGGGTCACCGACCATAGAATCAACAAAACCGTGTATAATCTGCCGGATGTCATGGACGGGCATATCGAAGAATTCATTTCAGCCTTGAGACTTGCCGAAAATTTAGAAAAAATGCAGGCTGGAGGAATTGAGTAATCGGTATAGGCTTTGCAAGAATGATTTAAGCAAGTATATTGACTAAATAAAATCCCACTAAAGTAAACCCGGCAACATTATGATTATTGAAGGAGAAAGAGAGATCAACCTGGTGACATGGAGCGAATCTCATTTTCATCAGCTCTATCCTTTGGCCAATAATCCCAAAATTGCCATGAATCTCCGGGACAGTTACCCCCAGCCTTATACGATTCATGATGCGAGACATTGGATTGAACACAATCAGAAATTTAATCCGCCCCAAAATTTTGCGATTGAATTTGAAGGAAGGCTCGCGGGATCAATTGGCGCTGAGCGTGGAAAAGATGAATTGCGCACCAACATGGAGTTGGGTTTTTGGATCGGTGAGCCCTTTTGGGGAAAAGGTATAGCCACCGAAGCGGTCAAACTCTACACGGATTACATTTTTCAAAAATTCGATATTCAGCGGATTTTTGCCCAGGTATATGATTTCAATGGAGAATCCATGAATGTGCTCGAAAAGGCCGGATATATTCCTGAAGCCATATTGAAAAAGGGATTTATCAAAAGGAGCAGGATAGGAGATATCTTCCAATATGTAAGAATAAGGGATGAAGAATAGACTTCATCCCTTTTTACTTTTAGACTACTTTTTCCAGTGCTTGCTGAATATCCCAAATAAGATCTTCGTGGTGCTCCACTCCGATGGAAAGGCGGATTAGCTTATCGGAGATTCTAAGTTGGGCTCTGTCTTCGTCACTGACATCACTGTGAGTCATTGTCGCAGGATGCTCGGCAAGTGACTCCGTGCTACCCAGCGAAACAGCCAAGTGAAAGAGCTTGAGGTTATCCAAAAACGTGAAGGCCTCTTTTTCTCCTCCCTGTATATCAAAAGAAACCATGGCTCCTGCACAGGTCAGCTGCTTTTTAAAAATGCGATATTGGGCAGAGTTTTCGGGTAGATGTCCGAGGTAATACACTTTTTGGACCTTGGGGTGAGCCGCCAGAAAATCAGCTACTTTTGCGGCATTCTCAGCCTGTTGGGTCATTCGGACTTTGAGTGTCTCCAAGCTACGCATGAGAAGCCAGCCTGTCCAGGGTCCGGCCATATTGCCCAGAAAAGTCCGGAGTGTTCGGACCCGCTTCATCAATTCTTTTTTTCCTAACACTGCCCCTGCGATCAAATCAGAATGGCCACCGATATACTTGGTGGCAGAATACATGACCAAGTCTGCTCCATGCTTGAGGGGATGCTGCCAAAGAGGCCCCATATAGGTATTGTCCACGACCAAATAGACCGGGCAACTGTCTGTACTCAGACGGTCCGCGACATTCCGGCACAGTTCCAGATCAAAAAGCGCATTGGTTGGATTAGCAGGAGTTTCTACATACACCAATTTCACCAGGGTTCCTGCCACCCTATTAACAATATCATCCAACGAGTCCTCAGGAGTGAATCCGATACCCTTGATGCCATATTGGGGCAGCACTTTATTGATAAAGTGGTCAGTGCCTCCATATACTGGCTTACTGTACAAAAGCGTGTCTCCAGGTCTGAGGAATTCCAAAAGAACAGTGGAAATGGCCGACATTCCGCTTTCAAACACCGTGCATTCCTCGGCTTGGTCCCAAAGACACAGCCGTTCTTCCAAAATTTGAAGGTAAGGGTTATTGAGTCGGGAATAAATCAATCCGGGTTCTTCTCCGGGAGATTTCTCCCGTTTGCCATAGGCAAGTTCAAAAAATTCCTTTCCTTCTTTGGCTGTCTTGAAGACAAAGGTTGAGGTCTGAAATATCGGGCACTTGATAGCGCCCTCTGACAATTCCGGCTTGTAGCCATGGGACATCATCAGGCTTTCGGGTTGAAAATAACGGGAGTTCATTTGGGTTTATATTTTCCCAAAGGAGAGAAAAATACCCATGATTTACAATCTTGGCTTCCTAATTATATTTTGATTATTTTTTATTTACAGCTTAAAAAATGAATAGTATGCATTTTTTCAAAAATTTATTCTTTATTTACCAAATAAAATTTGGATTACCTTTTGGATTTTATCCGGGGGAAGAAGTTAATTTTTTAAGGAATCGATTACTTAACTATGATTTTTCGGGTCAAGGATCCATTTCTACCAGACAGCTGGACAACATGTATCCCTAACGGTATTGCATAAACATCTTTTCTTTTCTCCCCTTGCAAAATAGGGGAGCTGAAAATGACTTGACCCAGGGAGTTTACAATGGCCAAATCATTGAAGCTGTCCAGACTCCCGGAAGAAATGGTAATATTTCCTGAGCTGGGATTTGGGAAAATAGAAAGATCGGTGATCTGTACATGAGGTTCGAGACCTGTAATGATATTCACGTAGACAGGTAAAATTCTTTTGGGTCCAAAGTTGCATTCATTTTGTCCTTCCACCGACAATTCGAAATTTCCTTCGGATTCCCAGAGGACAGTCACGCTGGACGTGCCTTGTCCGGTTAGAATTCGTCCCCCTCCTGATACATTCCAACGGTAGTTTAATCCAGGGATGGAAACGGTCTGATATCGATACTCACCCAAAGCTGTTTGAGGTTCTCCTTGAATCGCAGCCGGTTGATCGGGAGCTTGATTGATGCGGATCGCTTTGGTGATCGGTTCACCTTTGCCGCAGGCATTGCTTGGGGTTACCGCTATTTGATGGTCGCCTGTGTTTTTCCAGTTGACGGTGATTGAGGAGGTGCCTTGACCTGAAGTAATATCTCCGCCTGTTACTTGCCAGGTGAAAGTCACACCACTTAGGTTTGGTGTGGAATAGGTTTCGTTGGAATCTTTACAGACTGACCCGTTGCCGCTAATTGGCTGGGAGATGGTGGGAATCTGAGTAACGGAAACTTCCAAAGCGGATGTTTCCCCGTTTCCGCAAAAATTTGATCTGCTCACCAAAACTGCATTTCGACCTACTTGAGTCCATTCTATCTCGATGGTAGACGATCCTTGCCCGCTTACGATATTACCTCCATCCACTCTCCAGACGATTTCGGATCCTTGCTCAGGTTGGCTGGTAATCGTGTATCTGCTAATTCCCAGGCATTCGGATGAATTGCCGGTGATGGAACTTACATTTCCCGGAGGAGTGCAGGAATAACTGAGAATGGTTCCGTCTTTTCCGACAGCAAAGGCTGAATTTGGGTCTCCGTAGTTGACCGATAGCAAATCTCGGGTTGTTCCACTTTGGATTTTAAACCAAGTCGCTCCTCCATCTTTGGTTTGGTAGGTTACCCCATTTTCTCCAGCTACAATGCCTAATCCCAAATCCCAAAAATCCACAGCGAGTAAATTGACCTGTTCAGGAAAGGGTATTAGTTCCCAAGTTAGTGCCTTGTCTTTTGTTTTGAGGACTACACCTCGATCTCCGACCACAACGGCAGTCGTGGTGTCCAGTTTGGCTATGCCATTGAGATTCTCTTGGGTTATTTTTGGTTGATTTTCCCATACAGATCCACCGAATGTCCTGCTCAATTGTCCGTTTTTGCCGATGGCCAGGCCAAATCCAAAATCAAAATAAATTAGATCACTAAAATCATTTGTTGTATTTGAAGTGATGGTCTGATCCCAAGTCACCCCTGAGTCAAATGATCTGGAGAGGTAGCCATTAGTACCGGTGATATACAAGACCGACGGAGCAAAAAGATAAAACCCTGTTACTTTATTAGGATTGCTGGTTGGGACAGGGACCCAATTTACCCCTGAGTTTCCGGTACGGTATATTTTTCCTCCCACAGAAGAGGCATATCCAAATGAAGTATTCCAAAAATCGATGGTATGCACATCAATTTTTTCAGGAAGAGGTCGGCTGATTAAGGAGGCGGCAGCATTGGTAGTCACATAGAATTCACCGTTTTTTCCGGCAATAAATCCCACGGTATTGGATTTAAAGTCAGTCGTAGAGAAGTCATTTCGGATTCCAGCCTGTCGGGTAGTCCAATTTGCTCCCGCATTGGAGGATAGAAGAATATAGCCATTTTGCCCGGTGGCGAATAATATATTGGAGCTTGGCCTGAAACTGAGATTGGATAGGTTTCTTGTATTCCCGGCTCCCAAGTTTACAGTTCCAAATGTTGCTCCCGAATTGATCGATCGGATCATGGTCGCCGTTTCTCCCACTGCTACCAGAATCCTTGGGTCTACAGGGCTCGCTGCTACTTTTTTGAGCGGAGTGGTGACATTAGTGGGAGAAGGAGTCCAAGTATCTCCTCCATTGGTTGTTCGAAAGAATATACCCTGATTTCCTACTGCATAGCCGATCAACTCACTGGTGAAAAGAATTCCATTGAGCTGTTGGGCGGTGGGAAGTTGAATTTTTTCCCAAGCGATTCCTTTGTTGAAAGTTCGAAAGACTGTACCGCTTTCAGCAGCGATGAATCCGGTGTTTTCATTGATGAAAAAAACCTCGTTGAAATCTAAGGTGGAGTTTGGATTGATTGCAATCCAGTTTATTCCCGAATTGTAGGATATCAATACAGTGCCATCCTCGCCTACTGCTACCCATTGATTATCCCCTGCTTTGGTAATGCTTTTTAAGTTTTTGGTGGTGCCGGATGCTCTTTTTTGCCAGGTTTTACCTCGGTCTTGCGTAGTATATATAGCTCCTTTTTCCCCTACTGCAATTCCATTGGATACATCGTTGAAGCCAAGATCATTAAATCTGGTATCGAATTTTTGAAGGACCTCCATCCAGGTGGTTCCGGCATTTTCTGAATAAATGATCAGATTTTCTCCCACAGCAAAAACCAATTGATCATTGACCCAATGGGTTGACTCCAAATCAAGTCCCCATCCTTGCATCCTGGTCCAAGTTTGTGCCCAGGAATAAGGGCAAAGTGTAAACAGAAAAAATGTGATGGATAGAAG
The DNA here is from genome assembly GCF_003253485.1 of Algoriphagus aquaeductus. Taxonomy (GTDB): domain Bacteria; phylum Bacteroidota; class Bacteroidia; order Cytophagales; family Cyclobacteriaceae; genus Algoriphagus; species Algoriphagus aquaeductus. The sequence goes on from NZ_QKTX01000011.1 coordinate 79,053, forward strand.
TTTTTTCATTCCGTTTAAAATAAGTCTTTTAAGTTAACTCCAAATCAGGTTACTGGAATTAAAAAAGTAAATTAAGAACAAGAAATGGGTAATTAACAGAACTTTGTTGCCCGAATCAGGTCTTGTCAGTAGAGAATTTAACCCTTGAAAATAATAAACCAAAATTAAGAGTTCTCTCCTGTTCACCATGTAATCTGGTTCACACACACTAGTAATGATCTTTGAATTTGAAGCAAAAAAACCTGATTGGATCATTAGGAGTAATTTCCCGGCAAATTCAGATTCCATTTGAACTCAACTTTCCAATTTAGGACTTATGAAATCGAGCCTGCGGTAGGCAGGTCTGACCTTAAAAAATCAACTATAAAAAGATGAAAAACAACTTCTATTTCTTTCTAGCTGCTACAGCCTTGCTTTCTTGCGGGCCTCAAGAAAGAGTTTCGAAAGAAACTTTTGAAGAAGTCAATCGGAATATGGAGGTCAAAAGACTCACTGAGGCAGAAATTATCAATGAAGCGATGATTTGGGGCGATTCGATCACCAAAGAGGCCCAAAATCAACTGATCACCCAACTTCAGCAAGCCATCGAAAATCAAGGTTTCCCAGGGGCCATTGAATTCTGTCAGGCCAATGCAACTTCCATCCTTGGATCCCTTGGCGAGTCCCATTCGGTTCAGATCAAGCGGGTCTCTAATAGGTATCGAAACCCTTCCGATCAGCCAGAGCCAGTCGAACAACCCATATTAGAGGCTTATGAGTACAATGCTGAAAATGGAATCAAAAGCGATCCAAATATTCAAAAAATTCAAAACGGAGAAGTGCTCCTCTATACCAAGCCCATAGTTATCTCCAATTCGATGTGCTTGAGTTGTCATGGGGAACCAGGTAAAGAAGTGTCTGAGGGTACATTGGCTAAGTTATCGGAGAAATATCCGGCGGATAGGGCACTTGGACATCGCATGGGAGACTTGAGGGGAATGTGGTCAGTCAAGTTGCCCAAAAAAGAAGTTGTTAAGAGACTTTAATTCTGAAAAATATAAAAAGAAATATTTAAGGTATTCAATATGATAATTCTTATAATTAGTATTGCTTATGTAATTAAACTATAATTATTTTAATGTTAAATATTCTTTTTGACTCAAAACATTCTTCTATAAAACTGTTTTTTTACATTGTATTTCAAATAAACAGCATAAAACAGTCAATTTTTAGTCAAAAACAGTTAGTGGATTTTTCATAGATAAGCGGACCTTAGGGTTAGTTTACAATTAACCCAAACTGCCTATGAAGATTTATACCCCTGTCAGGGTTTTTGCCCTGACATTTTTGTCGTGCCTGATGTTTTTAGGTACGGTAATGGCCCAGACCCGGGAGGTGTCTGGAGTAGTTGTTTCAGGAGAAGATAATTTTCCTCTCCCCGGTGTTTCGATTTTAGTGAAGGGCACCACTACAGGAACTGTTACCGATGTGGATGGTAATTTTAGGATTTCAGTTCCTTCCGAATCCTCGGTTTTAGTGTTCTCTTTTATTGGTTTTGTTTCCCAAGAAGTAGTAGTAGGCTCACAATCTACGCTTTCTGTATTGCTCAGCCCTGATACCAAATCTCTGCAAGAAGTAATCGTGGTGGGATATGGTGAGCAAAAGAAAGAAACCATCACAGGTTCTGTAGCTTCTGTTAAAGGAACTGAGCTCGCCAAATCTCCTACCATGAACTTGTCCAATTCCATTGCAGGTCGTATGCCGGGTGTGATTGCTGTGAACCGTTCTGGTGAACCTGGTTATGATGGTTCTGGTATTCGGATCCGTGGCTCCAATACTTTAGGAAACAATGAGGCATTAATTGTGATCGACGGAATACCTGCCCGTGCTGGAGGTTTGGAGCGGATCAACCCAAATGATATCGAAAGTATTTCGGTTCTGAAGGATGCCGCTGCAGCAATTTATGGTTCTCGTGCCGCCAACGGGGTAATATTGGTGACAACCAAAAGAGGCAAAACCGGAAAACCTGAATTGACTTTCCAATCAAATTTTGGTCTTTCTCAACCCACTGTAATCCCTAAGCTTGCAAATGCGGCCCAATACGCTGAAATGCTTAACGATTTGGATATTTATGGCTTGCCCGTCAGTGAATGGGCTGCGGCAAATCAGGCATATAAGTCAACAGGTGAATACACCCGTCCAAACGGGCAGGTAAGAACGGCGCCTTACGGTCCGGAAGAGATCCAAAAATATCGGGATGGTTCTGACCCATGGTTTTATCCCAACACTGATTGGTATAGAGAAACCCTGAAAACTTGGTCACCTCAGCAGCAGTACAATATTCAGATGACGGGTGGAAATGAAAACCTTCGGTATTTAACCTCCATTGGGTATCAAAATCAGGATGCTTACTACAAGAATGCTGCAACTGGCTATAAGCAATATGACTTTAGAGTAAACTTAGATGCCAACATCAATAAATATGTAAAAGTTGGCTTGGGAATCTTAGGTCGAGAGGAATATCGATTCTTCCCTACTAGAGGTGCTGGAGCGATTTTCCGTATGCAGATGCGAGGTAAGCCAAATCAGCCTGCTTATTGGCCAAACGGGCTTCCGGGGCCAGATATCGAAAACGGCGAAAACCCGGTGGTCATCACGACCAATGCTACCGGATATGACCGTGATACACGAGATTACATCCAAACTAACGGTACTTTGGAGATCAAAATCCCAGGTGTGGAAGGCTTGAAAGTCACCGGTACTGCTGCCGTGGATAAATCTATGCGATTCATGAAGCGATGGGAAACTCCTTGGACACTCTATCAGCTAGGAAATGGATTCGAAGATGATGGTGTGACTCCCAAACTGGTGGGTACAGTAAGAGGTCCGGCAGATCCACGTTTGACAGAACAAAATATTAATCAGCTCAATATCCTTTTGGGTACTGTGGTGACATACGAAAAGAAATTCCAAGATAAGCACGGATTCAATATTCTTGCAGGTCTTAATAAAGAGACCGTTGAAGGAAACAACTTCAGCGCTTTCCGTAGATACTTTATCTCTACAGCTATCGATCAAATGTTTGCCGGTGGTGATCTTGAAAGAAACAACGGCGGAGGTGCATTTGAACAGGCACGTATGAACTATTTCGGTCGTGTGGCTTATAACTACAAGGAAAAATACCTGGCAGAATTCCTTTGGAGATATGACGGTTCTTACATTTTCCCTAGAGATACTCGATTCGGTTTCTTCCCAGGGATCATGTTGGGTTGGGTAGTATCTGACGAAAGTTTCTGGCAAAACTCTTTAGGAAAGGCGTTCGATTTCTTCAAAATCAGAGGTTCTTGGGGTCAAATGGGTAACGATCGAATTGCAGAATATCAGTTCCTTTCTACCTACGGATTTAGCTCCTACATCACCAATGGGGTAGAAACCAAAACCCTTTTTGAAACCCGAGTTCCAAACACCGGAATAACTTGGGAAGTAGCCAATAACTCTAACTTGGGTTTTGAAGGGCAGTTTTTGGAAGGAAAGGTTTTCTTTGAATTTGACCTTTTCTACAATAAGCGTACAAACATCCTATGGCAGCGTAACGCTTCTATTCCTCAAAGTACAGGGATTAACTTGCCAGCTGAGAACATCGGTGAGGTGGCCAACAAAGGATTTGACCTGAACTTAGGTTTGAGAGGAACCAAAGGTGAATTGACCTATTCATTCAGTGTAAATGGTGGATATGCCAAAAACGAAATTCTTTTCTGGGATGAAGCCCCTGGAGCTCCAGAGTGGCAACGTTCTACAGGAAAGCCAATGAACACTTTCTTGGTGTACCAATATGACGGTGTGTTCAGGAATCAGGAAGAAATCAATTCTGAGACTATTGATTACTCCAGAATCACCAACAACCTGAGACCTGGTGATATGCGCTATGTGGATTATGATGGAGATGGTAAAATCACACCTGATGACCGTGTGAGAATGGACAACAACGATATTCCACTTTTCCAAGGGGGTGCCAATATCAATTTGCAATGGAGAAACTTTGACATGTCTGTCCTCTTCCAAGGTGCACTCGGAGCTCGGGTATATGTGAGTGCCGGTGAATCTGGAAACATCGGGAACTTCCTTTTGGACATTTATGAAAACAGATGGACAATCGATAATCCAAGCGCTGTACATCCTCGAATTGCAAACCGAAGTGATCAATATTTCTCAGGAGGAAATACCTACTGGTTTAGAAGCTCTGATTACTTGAGATTGAAAAACATGGAAATCGGATACAACCTTCCCGTCCACCTTGCAGAGAAGATTGGAGTAGGTAATCTACGCGTGTTTGCAAACGGACTCAACTTGCTCACATGGGATAAGCTTAAGGTGTATGATCCTGAGTCCAACAACTCTACCGGTCAATACTATCCTCAAGCTAGAATCATCAGCACAGGTCTTTCTGTTACCTTCTAATCATTGTCACTTATGAAAACATCAAAAAAATATTTGGCACTGCTTTTTGCTGCTTTAGTTTCATTCACGGGCTGTAATGACAACTTTCTTGACACACGACCTTTGGGTGAAGTTTCAGAGTCGGCGGTTTGGACTGATATAGCACTTTCTGAAGCGTTTGTCGTCGGGGTGTATCAGGGTTTTGGAAATGGAGGTTTTGACGAGCAAATGCTTGCCTCCTTGACAGATGAAGCCATCTTTACCCACCCTGGAAGAGGGATCACTACCATCACTGAAGCCAGGTCCAATCCTGCTGACATAGGATGGGTGAATGGAACACTCGCATGGAGCAACATGTATGCAAGAACCCGTGCTGCAAACTTGGCAATCAGTAAATTGAGCGACCCCAATTACCCTGTCAAAGGTGCTACTGCAGACCGGATTTTGGGAGAAGCCTATTTCTTAAGGGCTTATTATTCGCATCAACTATTGAGATATTATGGTGGCTTCCCAATCGTTAATGCTCCTTATTCCTTGAATGCGGAGACGTTTTCTATCGCAAGAAATACCTTCGAAGAATGTGTGAACTTCATCGTAGGCGATTTGGATCAGGCGGCTGCTTTGTTGGCTGGGAAATCTGTAATTAGAGGTAGAGCTTCTGAAATTGCTTCCCTGGCATTAAAGTCTCGAGTGTTGCTGTATGCTGCAAGTGACCTTCATGATGGTCCTACAGCCAAAGCGAAATCTTCGCTCCATGCTTCTTTTGCAAACTTGGAAATCTTGGCTTACCCTTCTGGAAACCGTACGGAGAGGTGGCAAAAAGCCCAAGCTGCTGCCAAAGCTGTGTTGGACAAAGCTACTGGTAACCAAATGGGGCTTTCTGCACCAGTGCCTTTTGAAGTAGGGGTTCAAAACTACATCAATAACTCCATGGCAAGAAATGGCGGCGAAAGAGAAATCATTCTTGGTCGCTATTTCATCAACCTTAAAAATGAAAATGGAGGTCGTCAGGGATTGTTTAATGGTCCAAACGGATACAATAACTGGGCTGGAAATACGCCAGTTCAGACCCTAGTCGATGACTATGAAATGATGGATGGAACAAAGTTTGACTGGAATAATCCGGCCCATGCTTCAGCTCCATATAAAAATCGGGAGTCACGCTTTTATGCTTCTGTCCTATATGACGGAGCACAGTGGAAGCCAAGATCTTCTGCCAACCAAGCCAGAGACCCACGTGGCCAGATCCAGACAGGTACATATGAGGTCGTAAACTCTTCAGGTCAAAAAATAACCCACTTTGGATTGGATACCAGAAACTCACCGATCGAAGACTGGAATGGGTCTTACACAGGATACTATTTCCGTAAATTCATCGATGCAAACCCTGCGATTGTGGATCAAAATACTTGGCAAGAAGTTCCTTGGCCGGTATTGAGATACACAGAGGCTGTGCTAAATTACGTAGAAGCGAGTATCGAACTCGGTCAAGATGAGGAAGCAAGAAAATGGCTTAATCAGATCCGATTCCGGGTAGGACAACCAGCTATCACTGAGTCAGGTGACGCTCTCAGACAGCGATACAGGAAGGAACGCAGAATCGAAATGGCCTACGAAGAGCAACGATATCATGATGCTCGTCGCTGGATGATTGCTGCGAGCACTTTAGGAAGGAAAGCCAACGGAATTAACATTACCGGTACGCTCAAGCCAGGTCAGAATGTATCGATCTATCGATACGATCCAGAAATGTACAATTATGTATATAAAGTATTCGAGATAGATCCAGGCAAAGAAAATCGTCAATGGTTGGACAAAATGTACTATCTGCCAATCCATCGGGATGAAATCAATAGAAATGATAAACTGATTCAGAATCCTGGATACGATTAATCCTTATTAATTTGTCTGAGCTATCCCGATTGGGATAGCTCAGATTTTATTACTATGAACTACCGCCAATTTCCCATTTACCTATTTCTTCTGACTTCCATTTTTTTTTCTTGCGAGCAAAAGCCAGCCCTGGAAAATACGAATTCAGAACTTTCCCCTCCCCTATTCCGGCTCCATGCATCTTCAGAGACGGGAATCAATTTCATGAATCCCCTGGAGGAAAACCTAAACCTGAATGTCCTCATGTACGAGTACCTCTACAATGGTGGAGGAGTAGCTGTAGGAGATCTCAACCAAGACGGGTTGGATGATCTGTATTTTTCCTCCAATGTGGGCCAAAACCAAATTTACCTTAACCAGGGTAACCTGAAGTTTAAAGATATTACAGAGGAATCAGGTGCCGGTGGTATCCCCGGTCCATGGAAGACCGGAGTGGTGTTTGTGGATATCAACGGGGATGGACTTTTGGACATTTATCAATGTCGATCAGGCGCTTTGATGCCTGAAAAAAGAAAAAATGAACTTTTTGTAAATCTGGGAAACAACGCCGAGGGTATTCCCCAGTTCAAAGAAATGGCAGAAGAATATGGAATTGATTCTGAAAACACATCTACTTCTGCAGCATTTTTTGATTTCGACCTGGATGGAGACTTGGATCTTTTTCTTCTCAACCATAATACCAAGTCCGTCCAAAATTTGGACGTAACCTTGACCAAAAATCTGCTGAAAGAAAAGCACGAAGCCGGTTCCCAACTTTTTGAAAACCGAAATGGAAAGTTTGTGGAGGTCACTGAGAAGGCAGGGATTTCCTCCTCCAGCCTTTCCTATGGATTGGGTGTAAATGTTTCCGATGTCAATCAGGACGGATGGCCGGATATCTACATAGGCAATGACTACACCATGCCAGATTACCTCTACATCAATCAGAAAGACGGTACCTTTAAAGATCAAATCCAGGAAATGCTGGATTATGTCTCCCATTTTTCCATGGGAAATGATATCGCTGATATCAACAACGACGGACTCGTGGACATTTTCACCTTGGACATGCTTCCTGAGGACAACCAACGTCAAAAACTCCTTCTTTCTCCGGATAATTTTGAAGTATTCCAGCTCAATGTGGACCGGGGCTTTTATTTCCAATACATGCGGAATATGCTTCATCTCAATGCCGGTGGAGGAAAATTTCAAGAGATAGGTCAACTTGCCGGTATTTCAAATACGGATTGGAGTTGGGCGGCCTTGTTTGCAGATTTGGATTTGGATGGCTGGAAGGACCTTTTCATCACCAATGGATACCTGAGGGATTACAACAATCAGGATTTCCTGAAATACATGGACAATTATGTCCAGACCAAGGGAGGACAACTCAAAAGAGAAGATTTATTGGCATTGGTCAAGTCCATGACTTCTTCTAACCTGAAAAATTACACTTTCAGAAACCGGCAGGATCTCACTTTTGAAAATGTCTCGGATTCCTGGGGATTGGCCCAACACGGAAATAGTAATGGCGCAGCCTATGCCGACCTGGACAATGACGGAGATCTGGACCTGATTATCAATAACCTCAATGCTCCGGCAATGGTCTATGAAAATCTCGCCATTCAACAGAAGAAAGGTAATTATCTAACCCTCAAGCTGAAAGGTGAAAATCAGAATACTGCCGGCCTTGGAGCAAAAGTGACACTTTTCACTGCCCAGGGTATTCAATTTCAAGAACTGACTACGTTCAGAGGTTATCAGTCTTCTGTTGCCCCTTATTTAAGCTTCGGTCTGGGAAGTTTGGCAACGGTTGATTCATTGAAAGTCGCTTGGCCGGGAGGAAAAGTGACCCAGCTTGAGAAGGTTGCCTCAAATCAGACCTTGGAAATTTCTCAAGCAGAAGCGAAGAAAGAAAGTACTGGCAAAAGAAGTCCCAGTTCAAAGCTATTTGATCAGATCGCCATAATCCCTGTGGCCAAAGGGCAAAAAGTAAATGACTTCAAGCGCCAACCTTTGCTCAGCTTTGGCATTTCAGGAAATGGAAAAGCAATGGTGCTGGAGGATTTTGACGGAGATGGAATACAAGATTTGTTTGTTGGAGGTGGTGCTGGCGTAAGTGGAAAGTTGATTTATGGTCTGGGAAAAGGCAAACCGAGTAGCATGGATTCCTCTGCCTTTGTGGCAGAACGGTCATCCGAAGATGCCGTGGCCCTGGCTTTTGATGCCAATGGAGATGGTCATTTGGATCTTTTTGTAGGAAGTGGGGGAGTTTATCAATTCAATCTCGGCGATGCAGTTTTGAATGACCGACTTTACCTCAATGACGGCAAAGGGAAATTCCAAAAAATGGAAGGTTTCTTACCCCAAGAGAGCTTTCCTACGGGTGCAGTTTTGGCCGAAGATCTTAATGGCGATGGTATTCTGGATTTGCTCGTAGCCGCTCGAGTCCATCCAGGTCAATATCCTACTTCACCAGGTACAAGAATTTGGATTGGGGATGGCAAAGGGAAATTTTCGGATCAAACCCAATTACTCGGTCCTACACTGGCCCGGCTGGGCATGGTGACCGCAGTAGCCAGTGTGGATTTGAATGGGGACGGGAAAAATGAGCTTATCTTAGTCGGAGATGCTATGCCGATCACTGTCCTTTCCTTAAAAAACCAAATTTGGGAAAATGTCACTCCCGACTATTTTAATCTTCCTCAGATTGGGCTTTGGTCAGAACTCCTAGTTGGAGACTGGGATGGAGATGGCAAGCCTGAGCTTTTTGTAGGCAATCATGGGAGAAATTCGCAGCTTTTTGCCAATGATAATCAACCCATGGAATTGTTATTCAAAGACTTTGACTCCAATGGATCCGTAGATGCCATTTTGAGTTATTACATCCAAGGAGAAAAGTATCCTTCTCCCAGTCGGGACGAAGTGTTGGGTCAGGTGAATTTTTTGAAAAAAAGGTATCTCGATTTTAAGGGTTTTTCAGAGGTAAAAATGGATCAGCTCTTTACACCGGAGGAGCGTAAAGATGCTTCTTCTATTTTTATCAACCGTCTGGAAACCAGCTATTTTTTATTAAACTCGGAGGGAAAATTTATTTCCAAACCCCTGCCTATTGAGGCGCAATTTTCGCCTGTATTTGCAGCTGAAAAGGGGGACTTCAATGGTGATGGTCACCTCGACCTTGCCTTTGGTGGAAACCTGTACGATACCAAATTGAAATTCGGAAGATATGCCGCCAATCATCTTCAGGTGTTCCTTGGCGATGGAAAAGGGAATTTCACATCCAAAACTTCTGCGCTTACTGGAATTTCTATTTCAGGTGAGATACGTGGAATCCAATCCACCAATGAATACCTCTATGTTTTGGAAAAAGGCAAGGGGATTCACATTTATCGCAGCCTTTCATCAAAAGACTAAGCCAAAAAAAACAGAAAAGCCTTATTTTCAAATATTCATGCTCCCAGCAAACCTATGAAGAAGTTTCTAGTCGCCTCCGGTCTGATTATGACGAGTTTTCAGCTCAACAAAACAGCGGTATTTGAGGCTTATACCCAAAAAATTCCCGGAACTCCCGTGTCTTTTGATATGACGCCAATTCCCGCGGGGACGTTCCTGATGGGCTCCAATGATTCCGATTTCCCCGACCAAAACCCTGCTCATGAAGTAAAAGTAGATGGATTTTGGATGGGAACGCATGAGGTGACTTGGGATGCTTTTGAACTTTTTTTAGATAAGCACTACGAGCAGACGATGACTGAAGGCGGAGTGGAAGACCGTGTGGATGGCCTTACCCGTCCAAGTTTGCCTTATTTGGATATGACTTTCGGCATGGGGAAAGACGGCAAACCCGCTGTCGGAATGACTCAGTATGGAGCGATTCAGTATTGCTATTGGCTGTATCTGAAAACAGGGATATTCTACCGCTTGCCTACTGAAGCCGAATGGGAATATGCCGCACGTGCAGAGTCTTTGGATCGTTTTTTCTTCGGAAATGACCCCTCGAAACTTTCCGATTTCGCCTGGACCGCTTCAAACAGCGGTGGGGCTACCCATGAAGTAGGCAAAAAGAAACCGAATCCTTGGGGTCTATATGACATCTATGGCAACGTGCAGGAATGGACGATTGATTTGTATGAAAAGGATTTCTACAGCAGGTCAGACAAGGACAATCCTTTTAATCCGGCGGGTAAACTTTATCCTCATGTTGTTCGCGGTGGAGGTTTTAAAACACCTGAAAGCGAAATTGGATCAGCTTTTCGGGGGGTATCCGATCCTTCTTGGAAGCGCATCGATCCACAGATTCCCAAAAGTCAGTGGTGGTTTCCCGAAGCTCCTTTCATTGGCCTTCGCCTCGTCAGACCACTCAATCCGCCTTCTCCTGAGCAGATTATGGCCTATTACACGCAGGAGCCCATTGCAGATTATTAACAAACCAAAATAACCATACTATGAGCAATCAAAACTCACGCAGAGACTTCCTCAAGACTTCTGCCTTGGTGACCGGCGGCATGCTGGCTCCCTCTTTTTTGGTGCCTGGTGCACACGCAGCTCCAGACAATCAGATCAAACTTGCCGTCATCGGCTGCGGAGGCCGAGGAACAGGAGCTGTTTTCCAAGCTTTTGAGACAGGACATCCGATCAGGCTGGTAGCGATGGCTGATGCTTTTCAGGATCGATTGGACTCCAGCTACAAAGCGATTTTTGATAAATATGGAAAAGACAAAGTCGATGTGCCGGCTGAAAAGCGCTTTGTAGGATTTGACGGGTATAAAAAAGCAATTGCCGAGGCAGATGTTGTCATCTTGGCAGCACCTCCGGGTTTCCGTCCTTCTCATTTTGAGGAAGCGGTGAATCAGGGGAAGCAGATTTTTGCAGAAAAGCCTATGGCAACCGATGCGGCGGGTATCCGTAAGGTATTGGCTGCTGCTGAAATTGCCAAAGCCAAAAAACTAAATGTGGTAGTGGGCCTTCAGCGTCATTATCAGCAAAATTACCGCGAAGTCATGAAGCGAATTCACGATGGAGCACTGGGAGATATCGTAGGCGGTCAGGTATACTGGAATGACGGCGGGGTATGGGTCCGCGAGCGAAAGCCTGAGCAGACAGAGATGGAATACCAAATGAGAAACTGGTATTACTTCAACTGGCTATGCGGAGACCATATCGTAGAGCAACACGTTCATAACATTGACATTGCCAACTGGGCAAAAAATGGCTATCCCGTGAAAGCCGAAGGGACTGGCGGTCGTCAGATTCGTACCGGAAAAGATCACGGTGAGATTTTTGATCACCATGTGCTGACACTTACCTATGCGGATGGTTCAGTGATACACTCTGAATGTCGCCACTTTCCGGGTGCAGCCAACCGCGTCGATGAGACTTTCCAAGGGACTAAAGGAAAAGTATTTCTAAGTGCAGGAAATCACGGTGTGATGACCGACTGGAAAGGAAATTCAATCTATACTCACAATCGGGAGAACAATCCGAATCCTTATCAAGTCGAGCACGATGAACTTTGGGCAGCTATCGTGAAGGGTGAATACAAATATGCCGATGCAGAAAATGCCGCCAAATCCACCCTGACTGCAATCATGGGACGATATGCTACCTATTCTGGAAAGATTGTTACTTGGGAGGAGGCGCTCAATGGTACGGTAGATCTATTCCCTGAGAAACTGGCTTGGGATGCGATGCCAAAACTGCTTCCAAATGCTGACGGCTTCTACCCACATGCAGTTCCCGGCAAAACCAAAGTCATCTAACCCATGGAAAGAAGAGGATTTATCAAGAGGATAGGCCTGGGCAGTGCCCTGGCAGGATTCACAGGAGGTATGGCCCTACCGTCTTTTGCCAACGAGGGGATGGAGGCCGCTCCATTCAAAATGGACTTTGCTCCACACTTTGGGATGTTTAAAAATCATGCTCCGGGTGGATTGGTAGACGAACTGAAGTTTATGGCAGACCAAGGATTCCGCTCATTGGAAGACAATGGTATGCTGAGACGATCTGTAGCCGATCAGGAATTGATCGGAAAGACGTTAAGTGATCTAGGAATGCGGATGGGAGTCTTTGTGATCGATGGAGGAGACAACTGGAAAGTATCACTGACCACAGGAAAGCAAGAATTTCTTGATGTATTTCTCAAAACCTGCCGCGAATCAGTAGAGGTTGCCAAACGAGTTGGAGCTAAATGGATGACTGTGGTACCGGGTTATTTTGAGCGTAATTTACCTATGGGAGTGCAGACTGGAAATGTGATTGAGGCGCTGAAACGCGGGGCAGAGATTTTTGAGCCGCATGGATTAACGATGGTATTAGAGCCATTGAGTGACAATCCGGATCTTTTCCTTCGTCACGCAGATCAGACCTATATGATATGCAAAGCTGTGGGAAGTCCGTCATGCAAGATTCTCTATGATATCTATCACATGCAGCGAAATGAGGGCAATCTCATTGCCACCATGGAGAAGACTTGGAGCGAAATCGCCTATATCCAAATCGGAGACAATCCCGGGCGAAAAGAACCCGGAACCGGTGAGATAAACTATTCCAATGTCTTCAAATACATCCATAACAAGGGATTCACCGGGGTGATGGGGATGGAGCATGGCAATGCACTTCCGGGAAAGGAAGGTGAATTGGCCCTCATCGAAGCTTACCGCAAAGTGGATATTATATGAGAAACTGGATTTTCCTGATCGGATTTTGGCTAGGTATGCAGACGTCTTTTGCCCAAAATCCAGACTGGCAAGAAATTCAAACACCTGTGAAAGCCTCCTTAAGGGGGCTTTCACCCGTTTCAGACCGAGTGTGTTGGGCTAGTGGAAGTGAGGGTACTTGGCTCAAAACGATCGATGGAGGCAAATCCTGGACACATGGAGTTATTGACGGATTGGATACGGTGGATTTTCGATCCATTCATGCCTTTGATGACCAAGTGGCCGTGGCGGCATCAGCCGGCCAACCGGCTGTGATTTATCTGACGGATAATGGAGGGACTACCTGGAAAAAGGTGCATCAGGAAGGAAAACAAGCTTTTTTTGATGCCATTGCCTTTGTGGATCGGAAAAGAGGATATGTATTGGGAGATCCGGTGGACGGAAAATGGATGATTTTGGAGACTCTCGATGGAGGCAAATCCTGGAAGTCTTTGGCTTTTCTGCCGGAGGCAGTGGATGGAGAAGCCGCATTTGCTGCGGGCTCTTCCTCTCTGATTTCCAAGAGCGATGAGTTGATTTTAGGTACTGGAGGCAGTGTTTCCAACCTTCACTTTTACTCATTTTCAAAAGCAAAATGGGCAAAAGTGCCGGCTACATCCATGATACAGGGCGAGCCTTCCCAAGGCATTTTTGCATTGACTGAGTCAAAGGAAGGACTTGTTTTGGTAGGTGGAGACTATCTCAACCCCAAGGTTTCGGAGGGGAATCTGCTGAAGTATTCAAAGGGTCAATTTTCCAAGCCTGATGCGACAACAGATGGGTATCGTTCGGGGGTGGCGTTTCTGAAAGATCAAAATCTTTTGGTCGCAGTAGGACCGGAGAGTTCAGATTTTTCAAAGGACGGGGGACGGACTTGGCATCAATTTTCAAAAGCAGGTTTTCATGCTGTGAAGTGCGGTTTGGATCAAAAAAGTCTCTGGGCTTCAGGATCTCAGGGCAGAATCGGGCGATTGATGGAATGAGCAATTTTAGACTCAGTTTTTTGATTACATGATATTTTTTTGAGCTCCTTTATAAAAAAAATGAAATGATTCCGGGCAACTCGCTTTATTAAAACCCCATCTGTAGTATATTTAGAAACAGAATATCTTAGAAATACCCCAATCCCAACTAAAAGTCGCTATGTTTGAAATCATTCCTTCCATCTGGCTGATCAACGGAAAGTGCGTCCGTCTCAAGCGTGGAGATTTTGCTACCGAAGAGGTAATTTCTTCCAATCCTTTGGAAATAGCGCAAGCTTTTGAAGGTATAGGGATTAAGAGATTACACTTGGTAGACCTTGATGGTGCCAGAAGGGGAGAGCCTAAAAATTACCATATTTTAGAAGCCATATCGGGCTATACAGATTTAAAAGTGGATTTTACAGGAGGAGTCTCTACCGATGGGGACGTGATCAAGTGCTTCGAGTTTGGAGCAAAGACGGTCACGATTGCCTCAGCGGCCGCTAATTACCCGGAGAGGTTTGCTCAATTTATTCTTTCCTATGGTAGGGAAAAGATCAATCTTGCTGCGGATACTAATCCTTCAGATCACAAGATTAAAATCAGGGGATGGCTCAAAAAAACAGAAATTGATTTGTTCGACCATATTGAGTTTTTTTATGAAAGAGGGCTAAAATACCTTAAGTGCTCGGATGTCACCCGGGATGGGGTGATGGAAGGTCCAAATTTTGCCCTTTATCAAGAAGTCAGGGATCGATTCCCAAGTATCAGTTTGGCCGCTTCAGGAGGTGTCAGAGGGATCGATGATTTTAAACGACTTCGGGAAATGGGTTTACATGCAGCGGTTTTTGGAAGAGCATACTATGAAGGAAAAATCAGCCTTCACGATCTCGAGAAGTTTATCAATAATGCATAAAAGCAAAAAAGGAGGCTACAGCCTCCTTTTCTATTTATGATAATTTCATCTCAGTCTTGCTTAAACCGATCCACGATGTAAAGAAAGATATTAAATGACAAAGTGGAAGGGGATTCGTTTTTGCGAAGTTCTTTTTCTTGCATCATTCCTCCGGCAGGAAGATCTCTTTTTACCGTATTGATTCCATTGGTTGGTTTTACGTTAGTCGTCTTTCCAGCAGTATTCAAGAATGGTGAAGTCGCCTCATTGACTGAGGGCTGGTCTTCAATCACCGGTTTATCAGTCACTCTTGGGCTATTTTCTTCTTGCGCCAAAACATCAGCTGAGAAAAGAGTCAATCCTCCTATTGCTACGCAGAGCAAAGAGGTTTTTTTAAACGGAAATCCTGAGAATTTCACCATGACTTGTGGAAGGGAGTTGTTCTGTTAACTTAGGGTTTTACAAAATGTTCCTAAAAATAGTAAAAATTGTGGCTATGCAAACGATTGACATAGAAGATTTCAACAAAATTGATCTTAGGATAGGTACCGTTATCAAGGCTGAAATATTCGCAAAGGCAAAGAAACCGGCATATCAGGTTTGGGTTGATTTGGGCCCTGTCTTGGGCGTGAAAAAATCTTCTGCTCAGATCACCGATCATTATTCTCTGGAAGACCTGATTGGCAGACAAGTGATCTGCGTTTGCAATTTCAAACCTCGGCAAATTGCCGATTTTATGTCTGAAATTTTGGTTACGGGATTTTCTTCTGACACCGGAGGGATTGTTTTGGCGACTAGTGAGCGCCCAGTTCCCAATGGGCAGAAGCTTCATTGAGGGATTTGTATGGTCAATCCTTCCTCATGCAGGTGGACTGGGTATACTGGCAGATCGCTGCAATATCCGGATCTGACCTGCCCGGTTTTCAAGTCAAACCGGTATTGATGCAGGGGACAGATGATCTCTGACAATCCGTTGATATTGGCTTGGAGAAGGTCCGCTCCTCTATGGGGACATTGGGAATCAAAAGCATAAAACAGTTCTCCCATTCTCAAAATACCAATGGGTTTTTCTCCCAGGATCACCTTTTTTACTTTTCGTTCTGGCAGCAATTCAAAAATTTCTTGTTTGCTGCTTCCCAAGCGGTATTCTTTCATCTGTTTATAATTTGATTTTTTAAGGTCAGATAGCCTGTCCCGATCTTTCATCGGGAGAATGCCCCGGATAATCATTCCCCTGTGTGAGAAGCATTTTCTCATGGGCATTTCATGGATATCTCCCATTTGTCAAGTCAAATAACCAACAGGAAATCTGAAGGTTGGTTTTTTATGGAATGTTTCTCAATTTCAACTATTCCAAACAATTTATCCGTAATTCTATGAAAAAATACCTTTTGTTGCCTTTTGTCCTGTTTGCCTTTTGGGCCAATGGACAAAGCTTGGACGGAGCATGGAAACTGATCAGCCAAAACGGGAAAGCGTTGACTGATCAAGAGTACATCAAGATTTATCAGGATGATTATTTTGCATTCGGAGTAAAGAATGTTTCTGATAACGCATTTATTGGCGCGGGTGGGGGGCCATTCAAATTTGAGGATGGAAAATATTCCGAAACCTTGGATTTTTTCACGTTAAACCCCCTACAAGTAGGCACCACCACACCTTTTAAAATTGAACTAAAGGGGAATAAACTCACCCTCTCCGCCAATACCAATGATGGGATGTTGGTGGAAACTTGGGAGAAAATCTCAGACTCAAAAGATGACTTGACCCGAAACTGGGTGATCACCGGTCGAAAGCAAAATGATCAGATATCCCGATCTACACCGGGTGCCCGAAGAACTATCAAAATCCTGAGCGGAGGAAGATTCCAATGGGTGGCGTTTAATTCTGAGACAAAGGAATTTTCAGGTACCGGAGGCGGAACCTACACTGCCAAGGATGGAAAATACGTAGAGACGATTACCTTTTTCTCCAGAGACAATTCCAGAGTTGGGGCTAGCCTTAGTTTTGATTTCAAGGTGATCGATGGTGAGTGGCACCACAGTGGACTCAGTTCGCAGGGACAGCCAATCTATGAAATTTGGACGCCGTATGCGATTGGCTACAAGCCGGTCAAGTGATTCAATAGAAAAAGGCAGAAACAAAAAAAGGAGTCAATTTGACTCCTTTTTTGATGTTATGCTTCGACTGCGTAGAGTTCTTTGAGTTTACTTACCGTGTAATCGACCTCGGACAAGGTGTTGAATCGGCTAAAAGAAAAACGAACCGAATCCCGTTCCGGATTGTGGTTCAGGGCTCTAAGTACATGAGATCCTACGGTGGCACCCGAGCTGCAGGCAGATCCTCCTGAAGCAGAGATCCCCTCCAAATCCAGATTAAACAGTAACATGCCACGGTTAGACTCAGAAGGAGGCAGGCTCACGTTCAATACGGTGTAAAGGCTCTTTTCCTGATCAGCAGACAAGCCGTTGAATTCAACTCCCGGGATTTCTGCTTTGAGCAGTTCAATAAAGTGCTGTTTGACTTTTTCAATATGTGCCTTATGCCCTGCCATATCCTCGTAGGCCAACTCCAAAGCCTTGGCGATTCCGATGATTCCGATCACATTTTCAGTTCCTCCTCTCATATTCCGCTCCTGAGCTCCTCCATGAATGAAGGGATGTATTTTTTTCTCTTTTCTTACAAACAGAAATCCCGAACCTTTTGGCCCATGAAATTTATGACCTCCTGCTACGATCGCGTCTACCGGAAGATTTTTGAGATCATGGATATAGTGCCCCATGGTCTGTACTGTGTCGGAATGAAAAAATGCACCATATTCTTTTGCCAATCCCCCGATTCGCTCCAAATCATTCAGATTTCCGATCTCATTGTTGGCATGCATCAGGGATACCATGCTTCCGGGATTGGATTTAAGGAGGCCTTCGAGCTGGGCATAGTCGATTTCTCCTTGCTCATTTACCTTCAAAAGGCTGAGTTTTACAGTCCCTTTCTTGGCCAAAACCTCCAAGGTATGAAGCACCGCGTGGTGCTCAATCGGGGAAGAAATCACATGGGAGATGCCATGACTTTCGATCCCACACACCAGAGCAGTATTGTCAGCTTCTGTACCTCCGGAAGTAAAAAAGATTTCTGAAGGGCTGGCACTGAGCAGCTCTGCCACTTTCTTTCTTGATTTCTCAATGGCAGTTCTCACTTCTCGCCCGTGGCTATGGACCGAGGAGGGATTGCCAAAATGAGACTTCATAAATGGCAGCATGGCTTCGATCACACGATCGTCCATGGCTGTAGTTGCTGCATTGTCAAAATAAACTTTTGTCATATTTGGGTGCTGGGTCAGGTTCAAGATCAAATCAGGGAAGCACTGACAACTTCCTTGATGTCCTGCATGATTTTCTTAGCCAAATGCTCAGCCGTAGCTTCTGAATCTGACTCAGAATAGATTCTGATGATGGGTTCAGTATTTGATTTTCTCAAATGCACCCATTCTTTCTCAAATTCGATTTTTACACCGTCAATATCATTGATCGGGTGTTTTTTATACTTGTTTTTGATCTCCAGGAGAATTTTGTCCACATCGATTTCCGGTGTGAGCTCAATCTTGTTTTTGGATATGTAGTAGTTGGGATAAGTTGCTCTCAACATGGAAATGGACTTTCCAAACTTGGCCAAATGAGTCAAGAACAAGCCGATACCCACGAGTGCGTCTCGACCATAGTGGGAGGCTGGATAAATAATCCCTCCATTACCTTCGCCACCGATGACTGCATTTACGGCTTTCATCTGATTGACCACATTGACTTCACCTACTGCCGCGGCCGTGTATTTTCCACCTCTTTTTTCTGTTACATCTCTCAGTGCACGGGTGGAGGAAAGGTTGGATACTGTGTTGCCCGGAGTTTTTGAAAGTACATAGTCTGCGACGGATACCAGGGTATATTCTTCACCGAACATAGACCCGTCCTCATTGACCAAGGCCAATCGATCTACGTCCGGATCGACTACGATTCCCAAGTCGTAATTTCCCTTCTCCAGCTTCTTGGAGATTTCGCGAAGGTTTTCAGGAAGTGGTTCCGGATTATGGGGAAAATGACCGTCAGGTGTACAAAACATTTCTTCAATATGCTCCACACCCAAGGCTCGAAGAAGTTTTGGTACCGCTATGCCTCCGGTAGAATTGACCGCGTCAACCACGATTTTGAAATTCCTGGCTTTGATGGCTTCCACATCGACCAATTCCAAATCCAAGACATGCTGGATATGACGATCAAGGTAATCATCTATGCGGGTGTATTTTCCAAGTTTCTTCACATCGGCAAAAGAGAAATCCTCTTTTTCGGCTTTTTCCAAAATAGATTTACCTTCTTCATCGGAGATAAATTCACCAACGGAGTTGAGCAGCTTGAGAGCATTCCACTGAATCGGATTATGGCTCGCAGTAAGAATGATTCCTCCTCCGGCCTTTTCTAATGGCACAGCAAACTCCACAGTTGGTGTGGTACTTAAGCCCAAATCGATCACATGGATGCCCATCCCTTGCAAAGTGGCAGCTACCAATCGGGAAATCATATCTCCCGAAAGCCGGGCATCTCTTCCGATAACTACTTTGGGGTTGCCGGTTTTCTCAATGACCCATGCGCCATAGGCAGAAGAAAATTTGACCACATCGATCGGGGTAAGACCTTCACCGGCTTTACCGCCGATGGTTCCCCGAATTCCGGAAATAGATTTGATAAGCGACACGTACAGTTGGTTTAATAAATTTGGAAAAAATGAAAACTTTTGGTCAGGTCTATTATTTGAATTTTGCCAAGACCTTGTCTACTTCATTGTCGGGATTACCACAGCTGCTGTTGGCATCTACAGTTTTGCCACAGTAGCCGCAAGTGGTTCCTTCTTTGTTCAGAAATGGACTCTGGGAGGCACAAGTGCCTTTGAATTCACCGTTTTTGAGAAATATGAGCCTGACGGACATCAGTATAAAGAACAATGCCACAAAGCCAAGGGTAATTACTACAGTTGCCATAACGGATAAATTTGCGCAAATTTAAAGCTTTACTTCGAAAACGCTCACTATTCCAGCTTAGTTTCCCAAGACATGTCAAATTTGAGTTCCAGGGCCGAGCAATTGGCTGCATTTGATCGATTGTTAACCATTATGGATGAGCTTCGGGCTCAATGTCCTTGGGATAAAAAGCAAACTACCGAGAGTCTGAGGCACTTAACCATTGAGGAAACCTTTGAGCTTTCGGATGCTATTTTGGAGGGAGATCCGGAGGAAATTAAAAAAGAACTCGGGGATATTTTGCTCCATATCGTCTTTTATGCCAAGATCGGTTCGGAAGAAGGCAATTTCGATATGGCTACCTTGACCCACTCCCTTTGCGAAAAACTCATCCGACGCCATCCCCATATCTATGGAGATACGATTGCTCAAGATGAAGAAACCGTCAAGCAAAATTGGGAAAAGATCAAGCTTCAGGAGAAAGGTAACGTATCCGTGCTTGGTGGAGTCCCCAAATCCCTTCCTGCCGTGATCAAAGCGATGAGGATTCAGGAAAAAGCGCGTGGCGTAGGATTTGACTGGGAAGAAAAACATCAGGTCTGGGAAAAAGTGGAGGAGGAGATGCAGGAATTCAAGGAAGAATTCAATGCTGCAGACGAAAAAGAAATCGATAAAGAAAAGGCAACTGCCGAATTTGGAGATTTGCTTTTTTCTTTGATCAATTATGCCCGATTCATTGACATCAATCCTGAAGAAGCCCTGGAGCGGACGAATCTTAAATTCATCAAGCGATTTCAATACCTGGAAAATGCAGCACGCCAAGCAGGTAAAAATCTCAGCGACATGACCCTTGCGGAAATGGATGTGTACTGGAATGAAGCGAAGAAGCAGTAGAAAGTCCTTAAAAATTCAGAAGCATGAAGTCAGAAGGTTGAAATTTCGGATTTCTGATATCGGATTTCGATCTGTTTACCAATAAATCAATAAACTAATCTCCCAATAACTCAATTACCCATTATGTCCAAACAACTAATTCTCACCGCTGAAGCGCCTGCACCTATCGGACCGTATTCTCAGGCTGTGTTGGCTGGAAATACACTTTATGTATCTGGTCAGATTGCTTTGGACCCAGAGACCGGTGAGCTGATCAATGAGAATATCACGGAGGAAACCCATGCAGTCATGAAAAACATGGAGGCCATCCTGCGTGCTGCCGGCTTTGGCTTTTCGGATGTGGTTAAGTGTACGATCTTTATCCGTGATATGGGGCAGTTTGCTACGATCAATGAAGCCTATGGCCAGTATTTTAAATCAAATCCTCCGGCCCGTGAAACAGTTGAGGTAAGTAAGCTTCCCAAAAATGTAAATGTGGAGATTTCCTGCATCGCCGTTAAATAAATTCCTTTGAACCTCATTCCGCACCATACCGAAACCTTGGTCAGTCCTCTCTCCAAAGAAGAGGTTTTGGGGCATTTGATGCGGGTGACTCGGGAAGTGAATTTTCTGGACTCCCGAACCTATCAAAATGATCAGATCAAGTTTAACGGAATGGTGGGGAGAGAGGGATTTCGCATCTCGAGGGCCATCAAAAAAGGAGAAACATTCCTTCCTTTGCTGATCGGGAAACTGGAGAATACCCCAAGGGGAAGTATTATTTTTTTAGAATACAGGCTTTTCCCTTCGGCCTTGTTCTTCCTGATATTTTGGAGCATCGTTTTGCTTGCCTTTTCTGCCTTCTACCTTTTTTTTCTGCCCAATCTCAGTTATAGCCTGATTTGCCTTTTGTTGGCCATCGGAAATTATGGGTTGGGATTGTTGTTTTTTAACCGGCAATACAGACTTTCACGGGAGGTTTTTCATCAATTGATCAATTTCCAGCTGAAGGACAAGGATTAAAGGGCTATTGCCTAGGCAGAAAAAATCACAGCCCTTAACTTTGCGACCGAAAAATTAAACACCTATTCCCAAATACCATGTCAATCCGAATTGAAAAAGACACGATGGGCCCTGTAGAGGTGCCTGCAGACAAATACTGGGGTGCTCAAACCCAACGATCCATCAACAATTTCAAAATCGGCGGGGAGAAAAACCGGATGCCGATCGAGATTATCCGCGCTTTTGCCATTTTGAAAAAAGCTGCTGCATTGACCAATGCAGAGTTGGGCGTGTTGGCTCAGGACAAAGCGGAAATCATCGGAAAAGTATGTGATGAAATTCTCGCTGGTCAGCATGATGATCAGTTTCCTTTGGTGATTTGGCAGACGGGTTCAGGGACTCAGTCCAATATGAACGCCAACGAAGTGATTGCCTACCGCGCTCATGTGCTTTTGGGAGGATCATTGGAAGATGCCAAGAAGAAAATTCATCCCAATGACGATGTAAACAAGTCTCAGTCCTCCAACGATACTTATCCTACGGCCATGCACGTGGCGGCCTATCAAATGGTAGTGGAGACAACCATACCGGGTGTTCAAAAATTGAGAAATACCCTTGCTGAGAAAGCGGAAGCCTTTAAAAATGTAGTGAAAATCGGACGCACTCACTTCATGGATGCGACTCCGCTGACACTTGGCCAAGAATTTAGCGGATATGTGGCTCAGTTGGACCATGGGTTGAGAGCTCTAAAAAATACCCTAGCTCACCTTTCCGAACTTGCCTTGGGCGGTACGGCCGTAGGAACAGGCTTGAATACTCCTCAAGGGTATTCCGAGTTGGTAGCTCAAAAGATCGCCCAACTTTCCGGTCATCCTTTTGTCACTGCTCCAAACAAATTTGAAGCATTGGCAGCTCACGACGGGATGGTAGAAGCGCATGGGGCATTGAAGCAAATAGCGGTTGCCTTGATGAAAATCGCTAATGACATCCGGATGCTTTCCTCAGGACCTCGCTCCGGTATCGGTGAAATCCTGATTCCTGAAAACGAACCGGGATCCTCCATCATGCCTGGAAAAGTAAACCCAACTCAAGTGGAAGCCATGACCATGGTGGCCGCTCAAGTGATGGGCAATGATGTAGCCATCACCATCGGTGGTTCCAATGGCCACTTTGAACTGAACGTGTTCAAGCCATTGATTGCTGCCAATTTCCTACAGTCTGCCCGATTGATCGGTGATGCCTGTGTGTCTTTCAATGACAACTGCGCCATCGGTATCGAGCCAAATACCCCGATGATTCAGCGTCACCTGGAAAATTCCCTGATGCTCGTGACAGCCCTGAATCCCTACATCGGCTATGAAAATGCCGCTGCCATCGCCAAGAAAGCGCATAAAGAAGGAACAAGCCTAAGAGAAGCTGCCATTGCTTTGGGTCTTCTGACCTCCGAGCAGTTTGACGAGTGGGTGAGACCGGAAGATATGATCGGAAGCTTGAAATAATTCTTTTGGTATCTTGATCAAAGAGAAAAGCTGGCCTGATGGTCAGCTTTTCTTGTTTTCGAGAAGAACGGTATTGTTTATTTTTTGGGAATCCAAACCATCATTTCATTTTGCCCACGATTGGCCCACGTGTAGTAAGGAATGGCTGTGACGGTTTTGGGAGTTTGTCCATCGATTGCCTGAAACTCGATGGCTTGCACATTTTCATCAAGAATCCGATAATCCTTTGTGGTGAAATTTGGATTGGAACCGAGCGCTAGCTGAAGGATTTTTCCCTCATTATCCGCTCCTTCTACACAATACACCAATGGTCCTCTCTGAATAGCGATTCTATCCGAATTGGCCAGTACTTCGGGGCGTGACTGAAGCTGGCGGATTTCCAGCGGCAACTCATAGGTGATCCGATCCCCTTTTTTCCAGGCCCTATCCAACACGGCATACCCGTTTTCCTGCCGGAAAGTGGCTTTTTCACCATTGATCAGCAGTGTAAAATTGGTCTCTTCCTTTTGGAGAAAATTGTAGAGTTTCCCCGGAACGGGATTTTCCTCGATCCATCCCGGAATTCTAATATTGACAGTAAAGCGTTTGTCA
The DNA here is from genome assembly GCF_003253485.1 of Algoriphagus aquaeductus. GTDB lineage: Bacteria > Bacteroidota > Bacteroidia > Cytophagales > Cyclobacteriaceae > Algoriphagus > Algoriphagus aquaeductus. Next base: position 102,866 of record NZ_QKTX01000011.1, read on the forward strand.
GTGGTTGGATTGACTTCAAGTTCCACTTTCCCATCCCAAGGGAAATTGGTTTTCATTTCTACTCTTACTTTTTCCCCAGAAAGATCAAATTCGGTCTGATTGGCAATGAAGAGATTTACCCAAATTCCGCTTTCATTTTTAGCATAGATATAATCCCCGACTGAGGCTACGAGTCTGGAAATATTGGACGGACAGCAGGCAGTGCCAAACCATTCCTTACGGAAATGCTGCCCGCTGGAGGCCAGAGGATTTCCGTAGAAAAACCGGTCTCCGGTGAGGCTCAAGCCGTCCAAAGCTGCATTGTATAGACTGCGTTCCAAGACATCGATGTACTGAGATTGGCCTTCGAGTAGGTTCATCCGCTGATTCCAAAATACCATCCCAACGGAGGCACAGGTTTCGCTGTAGGCATTTTCATTGGGGAGGTCATAGTCGACAGAAAAGCCCTCATTACTTCCCGAGGAACCGATTCCTCCGGTCACGTACATATTTCGATACACCACATCTTCCCAAACCGTTTTCATGGCCTTCATGTAGCCGGGGTCATTTTTGGTCGCAGCCACATCAGCTGCCCCGGTGTAGAGGTACATGGCCCGCACGGCATGTCCGGTGATTTCCTTTTGGTCTTTTACAGGTACATCATCTTGGGCATACTTTGGTCCCCATTCGGGTTTATCCCAAATAGCCCCTTTGCCATACCCGCGACCCCGCTGATCGAGAAACCAGTCAGCTAATTGGAGGTATCGATCCTCCTTGGTGACTTTATAAAGTTTTACCAAAGCCAACTCGATTTCCTCATGACCGCTCACCCACGGTTTGTTGGCTTGACGAAACTGCGTATCGATATGGTCTGCCATTTTGATAGCTACGTCCAGGAGTTGGTGCTTGCCGGTAGCTTGGAAGTAAGCCACTCCGGCTTCCATCAAGTGTCCGGCACAGTAGTCTTCATGCTTCTCCATATCCTGCCAGCGTTTGTCCAAACCCGTCAAAGAATAAAAGGTGTTGATATAGCCGTCGGGTTCTTGGGCTGAGGCGATTTTGGCGATCCATTCGTCGGCCTTTTGCTCCAAGGCTGCATCGGGGATATTTTGGAGGGAATAGGCAATAGCCTCCAGTGCTTTGTACACATCACTGTCATCGTAGTAGATGCCTTCGTGAGCTTCTCCTTGTTTTCTGCCGGCCTTCTCGAAATTTCGGATGCGACCTGTATTGATCTCGGTTTGGTAAATAGATGCGGGAAGGGCTGATTTGGCCACTTTTTCCAACTTGGGTTTCCAAAAAGAATCGGTGATTTTGATTTGGGAAAAGGAATGGGCTTCCAAGACAGTTTGCTTTTCCTGAGCTTTTGCCATAAACAGCGGGCAAAGAAAAGCAAAGAATAAAAGCGGTTTCTTCATGGCTTTTGGGTTTGCCTGAAGTTAGGGATTTCTTGCTTTTCTCACTTGTCAGGCCATGGAAAACAGGTAGTTTAGATGGTTTTACCGGTTGACCCAACTCAAAATTTCTGTCAATAATGAAGAAGGCATTTCTACTTTTAGTGTTTGTTCTTTTTTCCATGGGTTTTTCACCCAAACCTATGACTTGGGTTGCTATTGGGGACTCCATCACTTACCTCAATGATCATCCGGAGGAAACCGGGAATCGGATCTCCAAAGGCTATTTGAGTTTGGTAAAGGAAAGATTTCCCAATCTAGAAGTGGTTAATAAAGGCTATAATGGCTGGACAGCGGTACGAATTGCGGAGGAGTTTGCCGAACTGGAGATACCCAAAGCAGAGGTGTATAGCATTTTCTTGGGAACCAATGATTGGTGGAGGGGCAATCCCTTGGGCACGATCGAGGATTACAAAAATGCTTCAGGTCCAAGTACGGTAGCCGGCTCATTTCGGGAAATCATCCATCAAATCCGAAACCTTAATCCTCTGGCAAAAATCATCCTGATCACTCCGATGAAGCGGGTGGATTTTGTGTACATCAACGATTTTAAAAACAAGGCCTTAGGCTCCTATCGGGATAAAAACGGCCAAAGTCTGGAATCTTTTGCTGACCTTTTGAAGGCAATTTCCCAACTGGAAGGAATGGAACTGGCAGACCTGTACCATCAAAAAGGTATGGATCACGCAGACTTAGTAAAGTATAAGCGGCTGAAAGATTCTGGCACCGGAGAATACAAAAATTTCCATTATCCGGATTCTATCGATATTCCTTTTGATCCGGAGAAAGATGAGTATCCCTATCCGGTGGAAGCTATCGATGTGACTTACGACGGGCTCCATCCTTCAGACAAAGGATATCGGATGATTGCGGGGGAGTTGGTGCCTATTTTTAAGAGGATAATGGAATAAATTTCATCTGTTTATAATTTGATTTTTAATGGTCAGATAGCCTGTCCCGATCTCTCATCGGGAGAATGCCCTAGATAGTCATTCCCCTCCCGATCCGCCGCGGCGGACGGGACAAGTTGTGTGAGAAGCATTTTCTCATGGGCATTTCAGGTAAATGTCCCTGATCGGATTTCCCAGAAAAACGAAAAAGCCCTATACAAATCGTATAGGGCAATTATGGTAGCCTAGCTAGGAATCGAACCTAGATCTAGCGTTTAGGAAACGCTTGTTCTATCCGTTGAACTACAAGGCCATGTGTTTTGGATAAATACTTTTTCGATAAGCCAAATACCAAAGGCGGAGCTGTAATTCCAAAGAAAGTTCGCAAGATAAAGCAAATCCCAACTTTCTGGCAAATATTCCGGACACAACTTGTGGCTTTCCAATCAATTAACCTATCTTTGCACTCCAAATTTAGGATGGACGGGTTCCATCCACTCACTTAATCTAAACAATTATGTCTGTAAAAATCAGATTAGCACGTCGGGGCCGTAAAAAACAAGCCATCTATGACGTCGTTGTAGCTGATGCAAGAGCTCCACGTGATGGACGCTTCATCGAGAAACTCGGAACTTACAATCCGAACACTAACCCTGCTTCTATCAACATCAACAACGAGCGCGCTCTTACCTGGTTGTTGAACGGAGCTCAGCCTACCGATACCGTGAAAGCAATGCTTTCTTACAGAGGTGTCCTGCTGAAAAAACACCTTCAAATCGGTGTGTTGAAAGGCGCAATCACTCAGGAACAAGCTGACGCAAAATTCACTGCGTGGTTGTCTGAAAAGGATTCCAAAATCGAAGGCAAAAAAGATCAGTTGGCTACTGCTAAGGCAGATGCGCGTAAGGCGGCACTTGCTGCTGAAGCGGCTAAAAACCAAGCTCGTCTGGATGCCATCAAGGCAAGAGAAGAAGAGGCTAAGGCTGCTGCAGCCGCTGCTGAGGCTCCTGCTGTGGAAGAAGCTGCTACCGAAGCTCCTGCCGAAGGCGGAGAAGCTGAAGCTTAATTTTATTAGCATCCATGAACAAGGATCAGTGCTTTCAAATAGGCCGTATCGCCAAAGTTCATGGACTTCGTGGTGAAGTAAATGTGGTGCTGGATGTAGACTATCCGGAGGATTACGACGGATTAGAGCACCTTTTTCTTGAACAAAAAGGCCGACTCATTCCCTTCTTTTTGGAGCATTTTGTGCTTCAGCCGGGAGGAAAAGCACTGGCCAAGTTTGAGGATCTCCATAGCATCGAGCAAGTGGAAGCCCTTGTGGGTTCGGAAGTTTATCTTCCCCTCACTGAGCTTCCTGAGCTAGAAGAGGATCAATATTACTACCACGAGCTGATCGGATTTGAAGTCATCGACGAGGTGCTCGGATTGATCGGCCCTGTTCAGATCATCTACGATCTGGAGACACAGGACCTCCTCGGTGTGACCCATCAGGGTAAAGAAGTGCTGATTCCGATTCAGGATGGCATTATTACCAAGGTGGACAAGGCAGCTAAAAAAGTTTACTGCCAGCTACCCGAAGGCTTACTTGACATTTATCTGGAAGACTAACCCATGCATATCGATATCATCACGGTGGTGCCGGGATTGCTGGAAGGGCCCTTTTCCCATTCGATTCTCAAAAGAGCTGAAGAAAAAGGCCTCGCCACAGTTCGTGTGCACAACTTGAGAGATTATGCTACCGGCAAGCAAAAGCAGGTGGACGATTATGCATTTGGTGGTGGGGCCGGGATGGTCATGATGATCGAGCCTATTGCCCGATGCATCGAGGCCCTTCAGCAGGAGCGAACCTACGATGAAATCATCTACATGACGCCCGATGGAGAGACCTTTGATCAGCCTATGGCCAACACACTTTCTCTGAAACAAAACCTATTGATCCTATGCGGTCATTATAAAGGAGTGGATCAACGGGTCAGAGATAAGTTCATCACCAAGGAAATCAGCATCGGAGACTTTGTGCTCTCCGGTGGGGAATTGGCTGCTGCTGTCGTAGCAGATGCCATCATCCGATTGATTCCAGGGGTACTCAATGACGAGACCTCGGCATTGACGGACTCCTTTCAGGATAATTTACTTGCCCCGCCGGTCTATACCCGGCCGGCAGAGTATGAGGGAATGACTGTTCCCGAGGTGTTACTCTCCGGGCACGAAGCCAAGATAAGCGATTGGAGATTTGAAGCGTCGGTTCGCCGAACCAAAGAAAAACGGCCTGATCTGCTCAAGGGCACAGGTTGGGAATAGGCGAGACAAGATTTTAACAGAAGTAATTCATTTATACCGCTGCGGCGGTGCACTGCGAAAGCATAAAAACATAAAGCTATGAGCGATCTAATGAAAATTGTAGAAGCGGAATACAGCGAGGCGAGAGCCAAGTTCCCTTCTTTCAAAGCCGGTGATACCATCAACGTACACGTACGTATCAAAGAAGGTAACAAGGAGCGTATCCAGCAGTTTCAGGGAACTGTGATCCAGCGCAAAAACCCTAACACCAACGGTGAGACTTTCACTGTACGTAAAGTATCCAACGGCGTGGGTGTGGAGCGTATCTTCCCAATCATCTCTCCAGCAATCGAGCAGATCGACCTAGTGAGAGAAGGTAAAGTAAGAAGAGCGCGTTTGTTTTACCTTAGAGGACGTCAGGGTAAAGCTGCACGTATCAAAGAAAAAATCAGAGCGAAACATTAATATTTGCCTGTCTGATAAAGAAAGGAACTTCGAAAGGGGTTCCTTTTTTCATTTCTGCTAACTTGTAGAAAATCTTACTGCTATGAACTCATCCATGACTTATACCGATCCTGGCGCCATCTTGGGAAGAGCATTTCTCCGAATCGGGCAGGTGATTTTGGTGCTCTTTGCCATAGCCAGCGGTTATATGGTCTACTTGGGGTCTGAGGGATTGTTTTCAGACTGGGAAATCGAAATGGAGGAAGACTTACTTTGGTTGTTCCCTTCCCTAAGTCCTCAGGATTGGATCAGTTATTTTTTTGTAGGACTTGGGTTGAAGTGTCTGTTTTGGTTTGGGATTTTGGCTTGGCTGGAGAGAAGGATAAAATATTCTACCAGCAAGTAAAATAGCCCAAATCGATCGATGTGGGCTAATCAAGTTATTGATTCAAAGATTTTAGAAAAGAAATTTGAATTCAATCAATTGATTGTCTTAAGAAAAACCAATTATCCGCATACCTCTAATTTTCCACTTTCCGTCATTTTTTTGCAAGAAGAAATATTTTGTCGTTCCTTCTGACTCAAAGGTTTGGCTTACCAAAATAAAGGCATACAGGTTTCCATCTTTGCCTTGTTGAAAAATGGGTTGAGAAAAGCTATAAACAGTCCTTCTTAATTGGCCATAGTCTTTTGAAATTAGGGTAATGTTTTTTGGTAGATCATTTTTCTGAATTTTAGTAGATTTATAGGATTGAACTTTTTCCGAAAGTTCTGCTTTTTGAGCTTCATCAAACCAAAGATCTAATTCAAAATCTTTTCGTTCAAAGTTTACAATGTTTTCATGATTTAGCTTTTTATAGTTAGTGAATCCAAAGTCATTCCATTCTAACCTTTTATCAGAGACATACTCTACCTTTTCCTCATTACATATTAGATTAATGACCTTACATTCTTCTTCTTTTAAATTGGTTTGATTATTAGTCAAATAAATCCCCAAAAAAAGAAATAAGGTTTTAACAAGGCTTTCCTTCAGCATCATAATTACCTTTATCTTTCTAATTTAAAAAGATAGGATAAGTTAGTTTACTTGAGCTATGGATTTTTAATTTTCTCTTATTCATCTCCTCCCAAATGAATATTAACTTCCAATAATTCAAATTTTGTATTGAATAAGAATCTTTTTTGGGAACAAAAATCAATAGGTTTCAAAATAAAAATCTTTCTAGTTTTGGAATATTCTAGAAGTTTATTCCAATTGTTGGGTCCAAGTTCTGAACTGTAAAAAGAGGAAAATTTTTTAATTTCAACCAAGCTCAATGTTTTCCGAAGCAGTTGATTTTCATCGTTTAACCAATTATGGCTTAAGCTAACCGTATGGAATATAGGAATATCTTTGATAATTGCATATTTCTCTGAATTTGGGTTTAGTTTCACTTCTCTCCAATTCTTACAGTCGTCAATAATAATTATTATTGGAGAATCTGTGTTAAATACATTTAGAAATATATATAAAATCACTAGTTTCCACATGGCTTTGTTAATGTTTTTGCGATCTCTCCGTCCAAAATGAATCTATCATAAAGGGAAATTATAGGAGGATTTGTAGTTATGGATTTCATCTGATTAAAAGCAAGGGTTCCTTCTAATCCTTGCCAAAATAAGTTAATATAAAAATCAACAGAGACTCCTTTTGGATAATAGCCTTGCGCTTTTACATAGTTATTTAACTTGTTGTAATCTTCAGGGAAACTATTTTTATGAATTTCCATTAAAGTTGAACCCATAGTTAATAACAAATTTTCCGCCATATATTTATGGTGCTGGTCACTTGCCATGTTAGATGTTCCGTACAAGATATTTATCGATTTGTCAAAGTTTGATGTAAATTCCGAATCAATTATAGTTTCTCCGTTTCTTTTTAAAGCCAACAGGATTTCTGCGTGCATAAGTTCATGAAGTATTGTTCTGGCGATTAAAATATCAGGCCTATTTAAACTGGAAAATTCTGAATTGATTGTGATTTCATAAATTCCATTTTTAATTGTTGTTTGGCCATTAACTCCTTGAGTAAGTGGATTAAGTTTTATGATTGAATTCTGTGATATATCCTTGGTTTTAGTGAAATCTGCGATTTTGTTTACAAATCCTGCCATAGACAATTTATCCACAATACAGCTCAACCTTGGATCGCTTGAGATGGAAATATCTATGTAAATCGTCAGTTTTGGCAAGGGTACATCCGGCACATAATATGAATCTGTTGATCCACCTCCCCAAGGAGTATACCCATCTCCGTAGTAGTTACTTGCTGTGCCTGAGTTTAAGGTACTGGAATCCAGTCCACCTATACTACACGATTGGGAATAGGTGGTGTCAAGGCTGGTTATGGTTATGGTGCTGCCGGCTACGCTTACGTTGATCCATACCGTTTCCATGATTTTGCACCTCACGTCTTTGTTTTCAAAGCCGATCCCTACTTTCCCACTGGGTGAGGATTTTTTGAAAGTTCTACTTTTTGTGATTTGGCCTTTTTCGATTTGGAATCCTACCAGATAATGCTCGTCATAAGAAAATAGATCGATCCAACCGCTCCATTTTTCGTCAATCATCTGGTAATTGATCTCTTTGAAGTCTCGTTTGGAAGTTTCCTCATCGGGGTAATAGCGCACAATCAGGGGATCAAATCGATTCTCGGTTGGATGTTTGACAAAGAGAATGTTTTGAATCATTCGCTTGGCCAGACTTTCTTGATCTGGATCAGAAGAGGTGCTTGGCACAAATTTCTGAGTGTTTTCCAAACTGATCTCAAAGACCTCCCGTCCATCCGGGAAGTAATAGTGATGAAACTTATCCCAATCGGGTTCTTTTTCGAAGAATGGGAGAATCAATTCCTGAGATTCGGTTCGAAGGTTGGACCCCCGCTCGGGAAGTCGGAGTTTGGTTTTGTTTTCTTCAAACCAAGCTTTGACTTTGGCTACGGGAGTGCGATCTGCCAGCTCGATTTTGGGGGCCTCGGGTTCATCCACGCAGGAGGTAAGGAGGAGATTCATGGTCATGAAAAAGGCTAGAAAGGCTAAAAAACCGAATCTACTCAGGTTTTTGTAATAGGGGGGCAAATTTGTTTTTCATAAAAAGGATATGTTTTGTTTAGTTTAAAACTAGCTAAAAGATCAAACCTGTTTCTTTAAAAGTCAAGTATGACCACCTAGAATTTTAAAAAACTCAAAATATAAAGCCATTCAACTGATAACCTTACTTTTTGCGGGATTAATCCCCTTTCCCCAACTATTCCCTATCTTTGCGCCCTGATTTGGACTAAACCAAGACCCGTTTTTCGGGGTTTCAAGCTCAGATACTGACCTCCCATGACTAGAGAAGTTCGCGTACGATTTGCTCCATCCCCTACCGGCGCCCTGCATATCGGCGGTGTCCGCACTGCCTTATACAATTATCTTTTTGCCCGCAAAATGGGCGGAAAATTTCTCCTGCGCATCGAAGACACCGACCAAACCCGCTTTGTGCCCGGTGCAGAAGACTACATCCGTGAGTCACTCGATTGGTTGGGAATCACTCCTGACGAAAGCCCTTGGAAACCCGGCAGTGTAGCTCCTTACCGCCAATCGGAGCGCAAGGAAATGTACATGCAGTATGCTTTGGATCTGGTAAATAAAGGCCATGCCTACTATGCATTTGACACCGCAGAGGAATTGGAAGCCATGCGTGAGCGACTCACTGCTGCCCGTGTGGTGCAGCCACAGTACAATAGCATCACCCGCACGCAAATGAAAAATTCCCTCACCCTCTCCAAGGATGAGGCAGCAACCCGACTCGCTTCGGGTGATCCCTACGTGATTCGGATCAAAATCCCGCTAAAGGAGGATGTACGTTTGAATGACATGATCCGCGGATGGGTATTGGTGCACTCGAGCACCTTGGACGACAAAGTGCTGATGAAGTCGGACGGCATGCCTACCTATCACCTGGCCAATATCGTGGACGATCACTTGATGGGCATCACTCACGTCATCCGTGGGGAAGAATGGTTGCCTTCCGCTCCACTCCACGTGCTGTTGTATAAGTTTTTCGGATGGGAGGATACCATGCCGCAGTTTGCCCACTTACCGCTCTTGCTCAAGCCTGATGGCAATGGCAAGCTTTCCAAGCGAGACGGAGATAAGCTCGGTTTTCCGGTATTCCCTTTGAATTGGACTGATCCTTTTACTCAGGAGAAAGCCTCAGGCTTCCGTGAGCAGGGCTATTTGCCGGATGCATTTTTGAATTTTCTAGTCTTCTTGGGTTGGAATCCCGGCGACGAGCGAGAGATTTTCTCTCTGGAAGAACTTGTGGAGGCTTTCAGTATTGAACGGATTGGCAAGGCTGGTACCAAATTTGACATCGCCAAAGCCAAGTGGTACAATGAGCAATACATTCGTACAAAACCCAACGAGGAGTTGGCTCAATTCCTGATTGCCAATGCAAAAGCCGATGGCATCACGATCCCTCAGGAAAAAGCCCTGGCTATCATCAGTCTACTTAAGGATCGGGTGACTTTCCCTTCTGATTTCTGGAGAGACAGTCAATTCATCATGACGGCCCCCAAGGACTTTGACCAAGAGGTGGCTTCCAAAAAATGGAATGCCGATGCAGGCAAACTCCTGACTGCCTATGCGGCAGCTTTGGATACGTTTCATGGTCCATTTGAAGCCGGAGACGCTAAGATGCTATTGGAAAAAACAGCCGAATCCGAAGGGATTAAACTTGGAAAAGTGATGCAGGCCGTTCGTTTGGCTATCACAGGCATGGGGGCAGGACCCGATTTGATGCAGGTTTTTGCTATTTTAGGGTCTGCTGAGGTAGCGAAAAGAATCCGATATGCATTAACCACACTAACAGTCGTAAGCTAAGATGAGCAAGAAAAAGAAAAAAGAAGAAGATCCTAAGGTTCATGAAGAGCTCAAAGGCTTCAAGATGGAGATCAACTCCTTCGGAGAGATTTCATCCTCCTTTTCCATCGACAAAATCAACGAGTTTCTCAACAAAAATGTAGAGGACAAAAAGCTCAAGGATCGGGACGATTCTAAATCAGAATAATTAACTAATCTTATCAGCCCCTTTTGGGGCTTTTTTTATACTTTGCTCTGACAAATTCCAACAACCCAACTCGCTGAAATGCCCATGAGTAAATGCTTCTCACACAGGGGAATGATTATCCGGGGCATTCTCCCGATGAGAGATCGGGACAGGCTATCTGGCCATTAAAAATCAAATTATAAACAGATGAAATGAAGCAGTTTTTTCTCACACTTTTTGCCTTGATCTCCAGTTTGGCATTTGCTTTTCCACAAACAGGCACCATCACCGGTCAAATCAAAGATGCGGAAACCGGTGAAACCTTGCCTTTCTGTAGTGTCTTTGTCAACAATACCACCCTGTCCACAGTCACGGATATGGAAGGAAAATACATGCTTTCCGGCTTGGAGGCTGGACCTTTGGAATTGGGATTTTCCTTCATGGGCTATGTGGCCGAGACCAGAAAATTAACGCTTAATGCCGGAGGTACTTTAACCGTCAATTTGAGTTTGAAACCATTCGCGCAGGAGCTTTCCGATGTGGAAATCAAGGCCTCCCGGGACAAAAATTGGGAACGTGATCTTCGTAAATTCCAGAACCTTTTTATCGGAATTGATGAGGCAGCCGCCAAAACTACCATCCTCAATCCTTGGGTCATTGACTTTCCGGTAGCTGCTGAGAAAGGCGGTTTTGTCGCCAAAGCAGATCAGCCCATCGAGATCGAAAATGTCTTTTTAGGCTATAAAATCACCTTCAACCTCAAAGATTTCTTTGATTCTCCGACCAATTACCGAATCGTGGGGGCAGCAAGATTTGAAGAAATGAAGCCCGAGTCTGAGATCCAAAAATCTACTTGGGAGAAAAACCGGGCCGATGTGTACCGCAAATCTCCCATGAACATGTTTCGGGCCATGCTCAAAGGAGCTCACGAGCGGGAGGGCTTTTACCTCTATGGAGACAAAGCTGGAGGTTCTGCCAGCATGAATATGCGCTCAGATATTTTCGCCAATGAACTCGGCAAATCTGTGGTGCCTTACAAAGCAGATCCTTTGGTCACACCCACTAGTCCGCCGGGTACCTACCTACTCAATCTGAAAGGGAGAATTGAGATCCATTACCAAAAAGGCTTTGCCCAAGCCAACACTTACAAGGATGCTCCCTATCCCATTTCATGGCTGGAAGTAACCAAAGGTCAGGTCAAAGTGAAAGAAAACGGCATGGTGCTCAATCCCGAGGATGTGGTTTTCTCCGGAGATATGGACCGAAAGCGGATTTCCAACCTGCTTCCGCTGGACTATAATGCCGAAAAAGCAATTCTGCTTCAGGACTTGGCGAAAACCGCCAAAAACTATCAGGAAAAAATTTATCTCCATACCGACAAACCCTATTATTACGCGGGTGATCAACTTTTTTTCAAAGGCTACTTTGCCTATGGCAATCCGTATTTGCGTGATGAATTGAGCAAGGTGCTTCATGTAGAGGTAATCAGCGGCGATAGGGATTTGGTGATCGAGAAAAAGTTTCCGATTCGAGATGGGATTGTGGTCGGGGATTTTTACTTGCCGGATACACTCAGCGGGGAGACCTATTTCCTCCGCGCCTATACCAATTGGATGCGAAACTATGGTCCAAATCAGTATTTCATGCAGCCCCTTTCGGTGCTAAATCCATACAAGCGGATTATCAATGAGGAATCTGTCTCTGCCTGGACCAACGAGGGAGTGTCCTTGCAGTCCGATAAAATTGTGTTTGGAGTAAGAGAGAAAGTAACCATTACGCTCAAACTGACCGATCCCAAAGGCCGTCCTGCTGCCTCTACACTCTCAGTGGGTGTGTGGGATGCAGAGCAATTGGTATCCATTCAGCGCTACCCGGAGATGAATCAAAGTTTGAACCTTTCGGGTGTATCAGAGACCTTGGGGCTTGATCGTTTTTCCTATCCGGTGGAAAAGCAACTGAGATTCTCCGGTAAGGTAAGTGATGAAAAAGGCAAAGGAGTGGCTGCTGATGTGACCGCTTTTGTGAATGATTTCCAGGGGATGATCGAATTGCAGTCTAATACGGAGGGAAATTTCAACTTGGATGAAATGGAATTTTATGGGCCTATGCGATTGGGATTTGCGGCTTCGGATAAGAAAGGAAAGCCTCTGGTCGTGAAAGTGGATGCTCCTTTGAAGGCTCCTGTGGCTTTGCCGACGGATTTTATTTTTCCCCGAGTGACGACCTTAGCTACACCTATCCGGGGAGTGGAAATACCGGAAGAAGTCACAGAGCAAGATACTAAACCTGCGGAAAAAGCAGGCCGGAAAGCCATTTATGGCAGTCCTGATTTTATCATCGAGGGAGAAAAATTAACCAAAACAGGCAGTTCGATTGATTTGGTCAATAGCTTGGTGGGAAATATTCCAGGAGCTCAGGTTACTTTGGTCCCCGGTACCGGCAGGCAAATGATCCGCCTGCGGGGAGGGGCCATGTCGGGAAGCATTTCCATGGAGCCTGTGGTGATGCTGGACGGGGTGGTCCTGGTGACGGGAGGAGGCACTTCAGTGTCAGATAATATCCGGTCCATCAATCCTTTTGACATAGATCGGGTTGAAGTAGTCTCACGGATGGTACCCATGCTGGGTGACCAGGGAAGAAATGGAGTAATTGCTATTTATTTGAAGGATAAATTGAATCCAAATAATGAGCTCTCCGGTCTGGGCATGGTAGAGTTTATGATCGAAGGGTATCAGCCACCTGGAAATTTTATACCTGTAGACTATGAAAATTCATCCCCTCAAATAGAAAAAGACGATCGACAGACGTTGTATTGGAATCCTTATTTGGTCACCGATGAAAAGGGAGAATTGATCTTTACGTTTTATTCCAATGATACCACCGGGCCTGTGGTGGTGGAAGTGCGGGGGCTTACCGTGGCGGGGGAAATCATTCAAGGAACCTTTGTCCTGAATAAGAAGTAAAACTAAAGGCAGGGAATTCCCTTAATTTTGGTCATGAATAAAATAACATTGCTGATCGCTTTTTGTCTTTTCCCGTGTTTGGCTTGGGCTCAACTCAGTGTAGGAATCCGTGGAGGATATTCAACCTCCTCTTACAGTTACCAGGCTTCCGCCGGGACACGAAGTCGGTCTGTGGAAGGAGTTTCTGCTCCTACATTTGCTTTTGTTTTTGAATATTTCGATTCAAAAAATGCAGGGATAGAGCTCAACGTGCAGCAATTGACCATTGGGTTTAGACAGCTGAATGAAGAAGGCGAGTTAAACCAAACGGAATTCACTTACTTTAAAGTCCCACTCTTGGCTAGCGTGTTTGCTGGTCGATCGGGAAGATTTCAAATCAAAGCTGGTCCCCATTTGGGCATGCTTCGCTCCGTAAAAGATATCAGTAGAACGTATTCCGGAACCACGCCAAGGGAACTGCCCACCTTTGGTCAGCCGGGGGATAATCCCAATAAATTGATGTATGGAATCACGGCTGGGGCGGGGATTTCCAAGCTTTTTGGCAAAAGTACCCTCTCTGCAGAAGCCAGATTTGCCTACGATTTTACCAATCCAGAATCACAGGATCGCGTTTTTGACATGAGTTCAACCAATCTTGAATTTACCTTGGCCTATCTTTTCAGAATCAAGGAGCGAAAGGATTAATTGCTAACCCGTTGGAAGCTTGAAAGGAGTCTTTAACTTTGAGCATACAGATCAACCTATTTTACCTTGAATATTCAAATCATCAACGGGCCCAATCTCAACCTCTTGGGAAAAAGAGAGCCCGAAATCTACGGCAGTGAATCTTTTGAGGATTACTTTGAGCAACTCAAAAAACGATTCCCGCAAGTCCATCTTCACTATTTCCAGAGCAATGTAGAAGGTGAACTGATCAATAAAATCCATGAGGTGGGATTCACCTTTGATGCGATTCTACTCAATGCCGGAGGATACACGCACACCTCCGTGGCAATCTCTGATGCCATTGCAGGCGTGACCACTCCGACCTTGGAGGTTCACATTTCCAATATTTACAAAAGGGAAGAATTTCGCCACAAAAGCATCATTTCCAAATCCTGTGTGGGCATGATCTCCGGCCTAGGCCTCAAAGGATACGAACTTGGAGTGCTCTATTTTCTCAATTCTCCTGAACTATGATCACATTTGCTCCCGGGCCTTCCAAGGTATATGATGCCTTGCCCCGATACATGCAGGACGCATACATGCAAGGCATTCTGAGTGCCAATCATCGCAGCGGTGTATTTATGAATCTCTACCAAGAGACCGAGCAGCTGATGCGCGAAAAGCTGCACATGCCTGCTGACTACAAATTGCTTTTCACGTCTTCTGCCACCGAAAACTGGGAGATCATCTCGCAGTCTGTCGTGGAAAAGGCCAGCTTCCATATTTATTCTGGATCCTTTGGAAAAAAATGGCTTGAATTTGCCAAGCATATCATTCCTGCTACTGAAGCCTTAAAAATCGAGGCCAATCAGTCCATTGATGTTCCCAATTTGGCTATAGGAGAAGCATTTGACTTGATCGCGGTTACCCAGAATGAGACAGCCAATGCTAGTCAGGTACCTATGTCTGTTCTGAAGGAATTAGAAGAAAAGTATCCCGAAAAAATGATTGCCGTGGATACCACTTCGTCGATGGGTGGAATCGAATTGGATTTTTCCTTGGCAGATATCTGGTATGCTTCTGTGCAGAAATGCTTTGGACTTCCAGCGGGCTTGGGGATTCTGATTGTTTCGCCTAAAGCAATAGAAAAAGCAAAGCGCAAAGGCGAAAAAGGTCGCTACAACAGCCTGAATTTTATACTTGAAAATGCAGCAGGCTACCAGACGCATTACACGCCAAATGTATTTGGGATTTACTTATTGAATCGTGTGCTCAAAGATCTGGAGGAAATCCAGAAAGTTGATACCCGACTCAGAAAGCGTATGTTAAAGCTGGAAACTGCAATCGCAAAATCGCCAAAGTTTCGTCTTTTGGTAGACAATGAGGCTACCCGAAGCACCACAGTTTTGGCTGTATCAGGTTCAGAAGAATTGATTTCATCTGTAAAAAAAGCTGCTGAAAAAGAAGGGATGCAGTTGGGGAGTGGTTATGGGCCATTGAAGCCCACCAGTTTCCGAATCGCCAATTTCCCGGCAATTACCGATGAGGAATTTGACCGCTTGATATCGTTTCTTATAGCCTACTGACAAAAAAGCCCGGAATCAACCGGGCTTTTGATAGTTAAGAATTTTCTTGAACCGATTCGTTCGGAGTCAAAGGGTTGCTCTTTCGGATTAATCCATCCGGCAGTTCACCTTCGGTGCTGGCGACTACGGTAGTGACCACCACGTCTCCGGTAACATTGACCACAGTCCGGAACATATCCAGAATCCGATCTGGGGCCATGATCAGGGCAATCCCTGCTGCAGGTACCCCAATGGATTCCAACACTACGATCAGCATAATCAAACCTGCTCCAGGAACTCCCGCGGAACCAATTGCTGCCAAGGTAGAGGTCAGGACGATCATCACCTGCTGGGAGAAGGTCAAGTCCATTCCCAAAGCCTGAGCGATAAATACCGCAGCGACGCTTTGGTATAAGCTGGTTCCGTTCATGTTGATAGTAGCGCCTAAAGGCAGAACAAAGCTGGAAATGTTTTCAGATACGCCCAATTCTTCTTCTGAAAGCTTCATGGTGACCGGTAAAGTAGCCGAGCTTGAACTGGTGGAAAAAGCCAAAAGCTGTGCGGGTCGAATTGCCCTGAAAAAGTCCGCATATTTTACCCGGGTGAAGGATTTTAGAAGAAGTGGATAGATCACCAGCATCATAAAGAACAATCCTCCCAATACAATAAGGCTGTATTTAAGTAAAGCCAAAAGCAAAGTGACTGCCGATTCGGGATTGTCGCCTGCAATCTCCACGATCAAAGAAGCCATCAAGGCAAATACGCCATAGGGGGCTATGATCATGATGTAATTGACAATCTGGATAATCACATCATTCAGGCCGTCAAAAAATGCCACAACGGGTTCCGCTTTTGACTTTGGGATCTGGAGGAGAGCAATCCCCGCAAGGATGGCAAAGAATACCACCTGCAACATAGCCGCATTATCAGTGGTTGCCTGAAATAGGTTTTGAGGCACCATATCGACCAACGGTTGTAAGGGACTTTGATCCTGAAGTTCTGCAGCAGCTTCGGCTCTTTTTCCGGCATCTCCTTCATACATGGCCATTAAGCTTTCGCGGGTAGAGTCAGGCAAGCCTTCACCCGGCTCGAAAAGATTGACTAAACCCAAACCGGTACAGATGGCAATAATGGTGGTAATCAAGAAGGCCATCAGTGTTTTTCCCCCGATCCTACTCAATTTGGAAATGTCACCAAGGTTGGAAACCCCGATAATCAGAGATGCCAAAACGAGTGGCATGGCGATCATTTTGAGACCGTTGATAAATACTGTACCGACGGGCTTGATGTAGTCAAGTGTAACCCATTTTGGGATTCCAAACTGGATAGCAACCAGCCCAAAGGCCAATCCCAGCACCAGTCCGATAATGATTTGAGTATGTAGAGGTAATTTTTTCAAAATGAATGGGGTTTATATTTCTGCAAGTTTATTCGTTTTGGAAATAAGCAAGAAGTCTGCAATTACCAAGGCCGCCATAGCCTCCACGATCGGTACTGCTCTGGGGACCACACAAGGGTCATGGCGTCCTTTTCCGCTTACAGTGACTGATTCTCCTGCCTCATTGATCGAAGTTTGGTCTTGCATGATCGTGGCTACCGGCTTGAATGCAACCCGGAAATAAATGTCTTCTCCGTTGCTGATTCCGCCTTGGATTCCACCGGAGTGGTTGGTGGTGGTATGGATTTTTCCGGACTCATTGACAATACTGTCATTATGTTGGGATCCTTTCATTTTGACCCCTTCAAATCCACTTCCATATTCAAATCCTTTGACCGCATTGATGCTCAGCATTGCTTTGCCGAGTTCGGCATGAAGCCGGTCAAAAACAGGTTCTCCCAATCCGGGAGGACAGTTTTTGATCACACAAGACACAACTCCTCCGATGGTGTCTCTTTCCAGTCGGACCGTATCAATCAATGCGATCATCTGATCGGCCAATTCCGGATCCGGGCATCGGACGATATTCTCCTCGGCGAGGTCGAGGTTGAGTTCTTGATAGGTTTTTTCAAGTGCCAATTCGCCTACCTGAGATACATACGCTTGAATCTGAATGCCCTTGGAGGCTAAAAATTGCTTGGCAATCGCTCCTCCGGCGACCCGAGCTGCTGTTTCTCTGGCGCTGGATCGGCCGCCGCCACGATAGTCCCGAATACCGTATTTTTCAAAATAGGTGTAATCCGCATGGCTTGGTCGAAATTTGTCTGAGATATGGGAGTAGTCTTTGCTTTTTTGATCCGAATTCTGAATGACAATCCCGATGGGTGTGCCTGTGGTTTTTCCCTCAAATACACCGGAAAGTAACTCGAATTCGTCTTCCTCTTTTCGCTGGGTGGTGATTTTGGATTGGCCGGGTTTGCGGCGTTGCATTTCGAGCCGGATTTTTTCCTCATCCAATTCCAATCCTGCCGGACATCCCTCAATGATTGCCCCCAAAGCTTTTCCGTGTGATTCACCAAACGTGGTGATTCTGAAAAGCCTTCCAAATGAATTACCCATTATTTTTTTCTGATTATCAGGACCGCTAGTAAGACTACTGCTCCAAGTAAGAGCAGGTTAATTGCGGCCGTAAAATAGTATTTATATTGCTCGTTTGAAAACTGGTTACTTTCTGTGCCGATACGATCGTAGATTCCTCCCAGTCTTTGTCCGGATAGGGCCTGATTGATTTTTGACTCTCCGGATACTATGATTTTTGCCTCCGGACGGAGGGTGTCATATACGGCACGGATGGGGTCAAAGTAGATCCAATAGAAATAGTCCCTGAGCTGATAGTCTCCAGCCTCATTGAGTGTAATGAAATAATTGAATTCTTTGATCCCGGACACCCGCCCATATCCCCGGTTGATTTGCTGACGGACATTGGGGTCAAAGGTGTTGAGATTCGCACCGGGAAGGCGCTTTGGAGCGGCAATTGAGTTAATATTTCCCACTCCGGAAATCCCGAAGTTATAGTTGACTCCCTCCCCGGTTTCGGCTTCCAGCGTACTGATATTTTCCCGTAGTTGATAGATTCCCACCGCTACTTCATTTTTGAGTGGATGCGGGGGGAGTGGTTTTACTTTGATCGTTTTTGAGGTAGAGAAAAAGGTTTTAAAATCCTCCTGCCTGTTTGCGCCGAAAAAGGACGGGTTTTTGGCCACCCGGTATTTGATCATTTCCCAGGGAACTCTCGGAATTTCTATATTTCCTTCCGAAAAAGGGAAAAAGGTGGCCTCGTAAACCTTGTACTTATTCCATTTTTTGCCGTTGATATCGACTACACTGGGTTCAATATTGGTGATATTGAAATTTTCCTCCCAAGCATTCGTGGGTTTAATTTTTTTCAAAATAGTGTCCAGTTGTTTGCCGGGCTCATGCCAGGTGAAAGGAGCCTGATTTTGTTCAGACATATAAAAAGCAATATTTACGGTAAAGCCCTCACCTGCAAAAACCTCCTCTTTATCCACCGACACGGAGAAAAAAGCATCATCATCCAATTCTATAAATTCCGGCTCTTCGGCAGGTCTTCCAAAAAATTCCGCGAATGGGTCAAACACATTTCCTCCGGGATTTTGGGAGGAGGTGGCATCGGTGACGGTGATCCTTTTTCCGGGAGACGAGTAGGATTCTCCATTGATCTGAATCGAAAAATTCCCCAAAGTAAACTGTCCTTTTCTGGAGGGTTTATAGTATTGGATGATACTGTTGGAGCTGCTCATCTGCCCATTGATGATATTCATCGAGGAGGATTGGGAGATGCCTTGCTTTTGGAATCCCTGGATCTCCGGAAACTGATCGTAGGACTTGATCTTGTCATTGGACAGGGTGACTTTGATCGTGAACGTTTCGTTTAGCCCGATTTCATCAGGGCCAAGCTCGATTTGTACTTCCTGTCCAAAAGAAAAACTTACAAGAAGCATGGCCATGCATACGAAAGCCAGTCGAAGTGTCGTTTTGATCATGATTGCGAAATTAGGGTAATTCCGGATTAAGAGCCTCCAAAATAACGTAACATCTTCGGAATTGACCCCGTTGGAACACTTAAAATCAGTTAATAAACCCAAATCAGTACTGCTATGCTAGAATATGTGAAGACCATTTTGCAAAAAGTAAGCTTCAACAGATACTTGTTTGAGCGCGAATTGAAGAAAGGCCTTCGGTATTTAATGCCGACTGAAATTGATGAATTCCGGGATTGGTGTTACGATAGGTTTGGACTTACCTATCAACCGATTCTAAATCGATATTTTAAACCAACTTATTAACGATTCCACTTTGCAGTAAACCAAAAAGCCCTGGAAAATCAATTCTCAGGGCTTTTTTATAAAAGTTGGTTGTTTAATCTTTGGGAGCAAAATCGGGATAGGCCCTCATACTGTGCTCGTTGATATCGAGACCTTCGATTTCCTCTTTTTCATCTACTCGGATTCCCACCGTGCGTTTCAGAGAGAAGAATATTAACCAGGAAGTGGCAAAGCAAAACAAACCCACGGAAGCAATCCCCAAAAGCTGGGCGTAGAGCTGTCCCCATCCTGCAAGATCTCCAAAAATCCCTACTGCCAGCGTGCCCCAGATGCCTCCCACCAAGTGCACAGAGATGGCGCCTACCGGATCATCGATTTTGATTTTGTCAAATAGGACTACGGCAAATACCACCAGTGCGCCTCCGATAAATCCAATGATGATCGAATCTGTAACGCCCATTTGATCCGCTCCGGCGGTGATACCTACCAAGCCTGCCAATATCCCGTTGAGTACCATCGTAATATCATAGGTTTTGAACTTGAAATAGGAGGCGATCAGTGCCCCGATTGCACCGGCAGCAGCTGCCAGAGAGGTAGTTACAAATACTTTGGAAACTGCTCCGGGATCGGCACTTAGTACTGAGCCCCCATTGAATCCAAACCAGCCAAACCAGAGAAGAAAGACGCCCATCGTGGCCATTGGCAGATTATGCCCGGGAATAGCCTTCATGCCTGTTGGGGTGTATTTCCCGATTCTGGGTCCGAGTAAAAATGCTCCGACCAATGCACCCCAACCCCCGACTGAATGGACGATAGTCGATCCCGCAAAGTCATAAAAAGGTGTAGAAAGTTCATGGAGAAATCCTCCTCCCCATTTCCACATGCCCACGATCGGGTAGCAAATTCCCACATAAAGAAGAGAGAAAGTGATGAAGGGCCCTAATTTGACCCGCTCTGCGACAGCACCGGATACAATAGTGGCAGCAGTGGCCGCAAACATAGCCTGGAAGATGAAATCAGTAAAGAAGGTATACCCTTCATTGTATGCGCTGGTATCCCATCCTTCAGGAAGAGAAAGTCCAAATCCCGCGAAACCGAAAATGGATCCGGCAAAATCTGCGCCGGGATACATCAGGTTGAATCCAACCAAGGCATAGGTCAATAATCCTATGGCCGGGATGATGGTGTTTTTAAATAAGATGTTGACCGTGTTTTTGGCACGGGTAAGCCCGGCCTCGAGGGTAGCAAAGCCAAGGTGCATGATGAAGACCAAAATGGTCGAGATCATCATCCAAAGATTATTGACCGTGAATAGGTCTTGAACAGGTTCTTGCATAGGTCTAAATAGGTTCGGTAATTTTTAAAGAACAGGAATTAAAGGGCCGCCTCGCCGGTGTCAGTGTTTCGGATTCGATAGGCCTCCAATACATCATACACAAAGATTTTTCCGTCTCCGACTTCTCCGGTCTTGCCTTCTTTAAGAATGCAGTTGATCACCCCTTCAGCCAAATCATCCGGAACGACAATCTCCAGTTTGGTGCGGGGAATGTAGGCAGGTTCATAAGCTACTCCTCGATACATTTCTTGCCTGGCATGCTCAAATCCCATCCCTTTGACTTCGTAAAAGGATAGGAATTTGACCCCCATTTTGGACACACAGGTGTGGATCTGATCAAAGCGCGATGTGCGGATAATCGCCTCGATTTTTTTCATTTTATCAACAGGTTTAATGGTTTTTTGTGAAT
Source organism: Algoriphagus aquaeductus (assembly GCF_003253485.1). Classification (GTDB taxonomy): domain Bacteria; phylum Bacteroidota; class Bacteroidia; order Cytophagales; family Cyclobacteriaceae; genus Algoriphagus; species Algoriphagus aquaeductus. The sequence goes on from NZ_QKTX01000011.1 coordinate 124,128, forward strand.
CTGGCAGGAAAGTAAGAGAAAAATTATGTGAAAATCAAAATACAGGTTTAAAAATTAACCAGTTTATCAGAATAAACAGTACTTATTCTTGTTTTAGGGTAGATAATTATCCGGTAATTCTATTCAGATGTCAATATTTGTATTTAAGAGGGTTAAATTTTAAGCTGCATACAGAGAATATTGAATTTGTTGGGCTGGGAATAAGGACTAATTTTGCCAGCGTTTTTTTAAAGGACTGAAAATGACTAACAAACCAACACTCCTCGTATTGGCTGCCGGAATGGGCAGTCGCTATGGAGGGAATAAGCAGATTGACGGTTTCGGACCCAACGGCGAAACCATCCTCGAATACTCCATTTTTGACGCCATTCGTGCCGGATTTGGCAAGGTGGTCTTTATTGTCCGTCAGGAAATTCTGGAAGTGGCTAAGGAAAAATTCCTTCCCAAGCTGGAAGGCAAAATCGAAGTGGATTGGGTGATACAGTCGCTGGATAGCTTTGTACCCGCCGAACTGAAGCAAGCCGATCGAGTGAAGCCTTTTGGCACTGCCCATGCGGTACTCTGCGCCAAAGATGCAGTGAAGGAGCCCTTCGCCGTGATCAATGCGGATGATTTTTATGGAAAAGAGGCCTTTGAGGTATTGGGCAAGTTTCTCTCCACGGAAGTTCGCCCAGACCTGCATGCCATGGTGGGCTATGCGATTCAGAATGTACTTTCTGAAAACGGAACCGTCAGCCGAGGTGTCTGCGAAACCAATGAAAAAGGACAGCTGATCGGGATGACCGAGCGCACTTCTATCGCAAGGGAAGGGGACAAAATCCTTAGCCGAGGAGAAGGTGAAGTTTTGGAGATTGCTGAGAATACACCCGTGAGTATGAATTTTTGGGGATTTCATCCGGATGTATTCGGAGATATCGAGGCGATGTGGAATGAATTTCTTCCTGCCAATCGGGAAAACCTGAAGTCAGAGTTCTACATCCCAACCGTAGCCAATAACCTTATCAAAGCAGGAAAGGCAGCATTTGAGATTCTGCCGGGAGGGAAAACCTGGTTTGGAGTTACCTACACAGAGGACAGACCCGTGGTCATCGAGGCACTTCAGAAGCTGCATCAAGAAGGAGAATATCCGGCAGATTTGTGGAAATAAGGAAAGAGGCTTCGGCCTCTTTTTTTATTTTTAACCCACTGTAACCAAAACGGTAACAATTTTGTATATTTGAACATGCGGGTTATAGCTGTCAAGACACTAAAGGAATGGTGTGTTAACTATCCAAAGGCAAAACAAAGTCTTTTGGCATGGCATGAAGAGGTTGTTGCCGCAGAGTGGAATAATCCGAATCAATTGAAATCTCAATTTCAAAATGCTTCAATTATCTCCTCCAAAAGAGTGATTTTCAATATTCACGGTAATTCCTTTCGTTTGATAGTAGATATTGAATACCGCCTAAAAATAGTTTTCATTATATGGTTTGGAACTCATCAGCAATACGACCAAACAGACTCAAAAATCATCAGCTATGATAAAGCCAATAAAAAATAACAACGAGTATGAAATTGCTTTGGAGCGTGCTTACGAATTGATGCAACTGGATTTGGCCCCAGAGTCAGAAGATTCCGATGAGTTGGAGGTCCTTTCTATTCTGATCAAAGAATATGAAAACGAGCATTTCCCAATACCAAAACCTCACCCTATTGAAGCGATAAAATTCCGATTGGATCAGATGGGCATTTCGGAGTCGGGGCTCTCTGAAATTTTAGGTGCAAGATCCAGAAAATCGGAAATTCTATCCGGGAAGCGTAAACTGAGTCTTGCTATGATCCGAAAACTCAACGAGAAGCTGAAAATTCCTGCGGAGGTGTTGATCAGGGAGTATTAATTCCGAAAGAGGTCAAAGGCTCTTTCCTTTATTTTTTCACCTCACCTTTTTCCACTTCAAAAAAGAACACCTCCACATCCAAAGCTCCCAAAATCCCTCTAGAGCGCTCCGGTCGGGCATCGGTGAGGAAGATCTGTCCGAATGTTCCTTTGGATACCAATTCCATCAACTTGGCAATCCGGTCGTCGTCGAGCTTGTCAAAGATATCGTCCAACAGAAGTAAAGGCTTTTCTCCTTTGGCTTGTTCGAAGATCTGAAACTGCGCCAGCTTTAAGGCGATGATAAAGGACTTTTGCTGACCCTGACTCCCGATCTTGCGAAGCGGATGGGTTCCGATGCGGAACTCAAAGTCGTCCTTGTGAATGCCGGCATTACTGTTTTTGGTAGCAAGGTCTTTTTGACGTAGGCTTAGATAGTAGGCCTCAAAATCCGCTCTAAGGGCTTCCGTTTCATAGATTACCTCTACTTTTTCCCTGCCAAGCGAAATCTCCTCGTAATATTCCTGAAGGACCGGTCCCATTACCTGCATCAAGTCTGCCCGTCGCCGGGCTAGTAGCAAGCTGAGTCGGATAAGCTCCTGATCATAGCTTCCGAGCAGGGTGAGATCTCGCCTGCCTGTCTCAGCAAATTGCTTAAGCAGGGCATTACGCTGTTTAAGGTAATGGTGGTAGCGGATCAATTGATCGAGGTAGCTTCGGTCTAGTTGGGAGATCAGTCCATCAAAAAATTTCCTTCGACCCTCGCTGCCTCCTTTGATGAGTTCGGTATCGTCAGGAGCAATCAGGACGAGTGGAATGAGCCCCACATGCTCGCTGGTTTTGTCCAGCGCTTTGCCGTTTTGGAAGATCTGTTTCTTTTTCCCTGCTTCAAAAGAGCAGCGAACTTCCAGTGGTTTTCCTTCGATTTGAAGCTTCCCTTTGATGGTAAAAAAGTCCAGCCCATGCGAAATATTCAAGCTATCACTGCTTTGTACCGCGCTTTTGGTCAAGGAGAGGTAGTGAATGCCATCGAGAATATTGGTTTTCCCGCTGCCATTCAATCCCAAAAGACAGTTGATCTGCGGGCTAAAGACCAAGCTGGTTTTAAGGTGATTTTTAAACTGGATGAGGTCAAGGGACTCCAAAAGCATGGAAGCGGGAATTATTTGAATGGCAGCCTGATTTTTAGGTCGGGATTGCTATATTTGGGGCCTAAAATAGCATATTTTGATTAGTACGATATGGCGAAGAAAACTGCAGCGGCTAAGTCCAAAGTGAAATATTCCAAAGAAACCTATGCTTACTGGTATGAAAGCATGCTCTTAATGAGAAGGTTTGAGGAGAAAGCGGGCCAGCTTTATGGCCAGCAAAAAATCAGAGGTTTCTGTCACTTGTATATCGGACAGGAGGCTTGTGCTTCAGGTGCGATTACCGCCTTGACCAAAGATGACAAGTGGATCACTGCTTACCGTTGCCATGCGCATCCGCTAGGGTTGGGGACAGATCCGGGAGCTGTGATGGCTGAGCTGTTTGGCAAGGCTACCGGTACTACCAAAGGCAAAGGTGGTTCCATGCACATTTTTGACAAAGAAAGAAATTTCTTGGGAGGTCATGGGATTGTAGGTGCTCAGGTACCGATGGGCTTGGGTATCGGCTTTGCCGAAAAATATGCCGGGACCAAAAATCTTTGCATCACCAAAATGGGAGATGGGGCAGTTCGTCAGGGAGCAGTGCATGAAGCATTCAACCTTGCTATGCTCTACAAATCTCCGGTGATTTTTGTGATCGAAAACAACGGATATGCGATGGGTACTTCTGTAGCCCGTACCTCCAATGTGACCGAACTGTACAAAATTGGAGAGGCATACGACATGCCTTCCTTCCCTGTGGACGGAATGGACGTGGAAGCAGTGCATGAGGCAGTAGCTGAAGCTGCGGATCGTGCCAGACGAGGAGATGGACCTACATTGCTGGAATTTAGGACCTATAGATACAAGGGGCATTCCATGTCAGATCCTCAAAAATACAGAACCAAGGAAGAAGTCGAGGAATACAAACAACGCGATCCGATCGAGCAAGTGCTCAAGACGATCCGGGACAATAAGATCATGACCGAGGAAGAAATCGAGGCTGTGGTGAAAAAAGTAAAAAAGCAAGTGGACGAGGCTGTGAAATTTGCCGAAGAGTCCCCTTGGCCTGATGGAATGGATGCTTTCAAGGACGTATACGTTCAGGAAGATTATCCATTTGTGATGGAATAATGACCTCACCTAAGTCACAGAAAGCCATGAAGTCTTTCGCACTTCATGGCTTTTTTGTTGGCCTTTGTGAATTTGATAAAAACCGTATATTTGCGACCGAAATTTTGAGTAACATGGCAACTAAGCAATCTAAAAAAGCAGACCAAAACGAACTTCTTGAAAACCCAGAAGTGATCGCAGAGCGAATCGGTAGAGGCGAGGCTTTTTTGAAACAGAATAGCAAAGTATTGGCAGGGGTAATCGCCGCTGCGGTGATTTTGATCGGGGGAATTCTTTTCTTTCAAATCAATAATCAGAACCAAAATGAAAAAGCACAGGCTGAAATGTTTCAGGCGGTGTATTTCTTTGAGCAAGACAGTGTGGAATTTGCCCTAAATGGTGACGGAATCAACAAAGGACTTCTTTCCATTGTGGAGGATTATCCCCGTACTGATGCAGCCAACCTGGCAAACTTCTACATCGGTTCTATTTATCTTTCTCAGAAAAAATTCCAAGAAGCGTTGACGCATTTGGAAGAATTCTCTGCAGACGACTATTTGGTACAGGCCAAAGCCTACTCCTTAATCGGTGATGCCAACCTCGAGTTGGGTAATGTTGATATTGCTATCTCCAACTATACAAAAGCTGCTCGCACCAACGAGAACAAATACATGACTCCGAAGTATTTGGCGAAGCTTGCGGTGGCTCAGGAAGAAGCAGGAAAGGTACAGGACGCAATCAAAACCTACGCCGAGATTGAAGAGAAATACTATGAATCATTTGAGTACGCTGCTGCTCGAAAACATAAAGCTCGCTTAGAAGGCCTTGCCGCTAAGTAATGCTTCTCATGTATGCATACTAGAAGAGTAAGGCCTTGGGGTCTTACTCTTTTTTGTTTTACCCACTTTCAAAATCAACTATTTATGGCAACCTCACTTAAAAGCCTTAGCGAGTACAGTTCAAAAAATATCCTGGACATCAGTGCAAAGAAGTTTGCCATCGTGGTGTCCGAGTGGAATGAAGAAGTAACTGAGGCGCTCTACTCCGGAGCCTATCAAACATTGCTTCAGCATGGGGCAAAGAAAGAAAATATCATCCGTAAAAATGTTCCCGGCTCATTTGAGTTATCCCTAGGCGCACAGTGGTGTGCTCAGGATGAAGACATTGACGCGGTGATTTGCTTGGGTTGTGTGATACAGGGTGAAACCCGTCACTTTGACTTTATCTGTGATGCTGTTGCCCACGGCATTACCAATGTCAGCTTGAAATACAACAAGCCGGTGATTTTTGGGGTTTTGACTCCAAATACGCAGCAGCAGGCTCTCGATCGCGCCGGAGGAAAGCATGGAAACAAAGGGGATGAAGCGGCTATCACCGCCATCAAAATGCTCGGATTTTAATCTCAAACCTATATTGACGCTAGTTTAAATTATGAAAATCATGAAGTTTGGCGGCACCTCTGTGGGCCGTCCGGAGCGCATGCACCAAGTCAAAGACTTGATTACCCGTGGGGATGAACCCACCATCGTGGTGCTTTCTGCCTTGTCTGGTACAACCAATGCCTTGGTAGGAATAGGAGAGGCATTAGCTGCAGCGGATAAATCCCTGGCTAAAGACCGGATTGATGCCTTGCATGCTCACTATCTGACCTTTTATCCGGCTCTACTTGAGACAGCCGAGGCAAGAGCCAAAGCAGAAGAAATCATTAAGGAGCACTTTGAGTTTTTGAATATCCTCTTGAAGATCTCTTTCAATGAGGCGATCAACCGGGATATCTTGGCTCAGGGCGAGATGCTTTCTACTAAATTGTTTTACACCCTTTTGGGAGAATTGCAGATTCCGGCAGTTTTTCTTCCTGCCTTGGATTTCATGAGTATTGATGAGAATTCTGAACCGGAACTTCCTAAAATCTCCGAAAAGCTGAAGGCGATTTTATCCCAGTATCCTAATGAAAGACTTTTTATCACCCAAGGCTATATCTGCAAAAATCACCGAAACGAAGTCGATAACCTCAAGCGTGGAGGAAGTGACTACACCGCATCATTGGTAGCTGCTGCGATCAACGCTTCAGTCTGTGAAATTTGGACCGACATCGATGGCATGCACAATAATGATCCAAGAATCGTGGACCGTACCCGTCCGATTGCTGAAATGTCTTTCGACGAGGCCGCTGAGTTAGCCTACTTTGGTGCCAAAATTCTTCATCCGGCATCCATTTGGCCAGCTCAATTGCACAATATTCCTGTCAGATTGCTAAATACCATGCAACCGGATGCGGGTGGAACGCTGATCAAAGCTGCAGTAGAAACTACGGGAGTAAAAGCTATCGCAGCTAAGGATGGCATCACCGCCATCAAGATCAAATCCAGCCGCATGCTTTTGGCCTATGGTTTCTTGAGAAGGATTTTCGAAGTGTTTGAAAAGTACAAAACACCGATCGATATGATCACCACGTCTGAAGTAGCGGTTTCGGTGACCATTGATGATCTGAGTCATTTGGAGCAGATTCAAGCGGAATTGGAGAGCTTTGGCACCGTAGAGATCGACCGTAATCAGGCGATTATCTGTGTGGTAGGCAACAAAGTAGCAGAGACCAAAGGAGCTGTCCAGTCCGTACTGGATTCCTTGATTGATATTCCTGTTCGCATGGTTTCTTTTGGTGGAAGTAAGCACAATGTGTCCATCCTAGTAGATGCTCAGTATAAGACACAAGCCTTGAAAAGCTTGAATGAGGGCGTGTTTACCTGGTAAAATATACAAAGCCACAGATGCTCAGATTTTACCTGTGGTATCTGTGGCTAACCTTTTATTCCTAATTTCATCTCATGCAAAAAGAAAAACCCGGATTTCTCCACCGCCTTCAAACTAAATGGAAACTTGAAAGTCTATTCCAAGTAGTGATGGTATTGGTGGTATTTGCCTGCACGGGCTTCACTATTTTGTTTATTAAAAATCCGATTCTGGATTTTTTTGGCATCGAGCGGGGTGGAGGTCAAGGGTTTCTCAATACAGTATTGTATCTGCTATTAGTCCTACCTCTTTACCAAATCATCCTGCTGATCTATGGGTTTATCTTTGGGCAGTTTAAGTTCTTCTGGGAAAAGGAAAAGCAGATTTTCCGACGAATAGGAAGCCTTTTCACCAGGAAAAAGTAAATCCGAAGTCCGAAATTTGAACTCCGAAATCAACTGATTCGGCTCCAATTCATTGCCGTTTTTTTCTGCTGCCTGACCTGTCTTAAAATGGCAGCATTCTCCGGTTGACCAAGTTCTGGATCATTGGCCAACAACTGCTGGGCGGCATCTCTGGCCAAAGTCAACAAGGCGGCATCTTTGCTCAAGTCTGCGATCATTAAATCGGTAATCCCGCTCTGCTGCGTCCCCATCAGGTCTCCCGGTCCTCTCAGCCTTAGATCTACATCGGCGATCTCAAATCCGTCGTTCGTTCTGACCATCGTTTCCAGTCGGATTCTGGAGTCCTTGCTCAATTCGTACTTGCTCATCAGGATACAATAGCTTTGGTCAGCACCTCGACCGACCCGGCCGCGTAGCTGATGCAGTTGTGAAAGTCCAAATCGCTCCGCGTTCTCGATGATCATTACTGAAGCATTGGGCACATTGACACCCACCTCGATCACGGTGGTCGCTACCATGATTTGGGTTTCGCCTTTGACAAAACGCTGCATTTCGTAGTCTTTGTCCTCGGCTTTCATATTGCCGTTGACGATGCTGAGGTGGTATTGGGGAAAAGCCCGAGCGATACTTTCATACCCATCCATCAGATTTTTCAGATCCATCTTTTCGGATTCCTCAATCAGGGGATAGACGATGTACACTTGTCGACCTTTTTTGACTTCTTCATTGATAAAACCGAAGACTTTCAAACGATCCTTATCATATCGGTGCACAGTCTGAATAGGCTTTCTCCCCGCAGGCAATTCATCAATCACCGAGACATCCAAGTCCCCATAAAGCGTCATTGCCAAGGTTCTTGGAATCGGCGTAGCCGTCATGACTAGCACATGCGGGATAAATTCCTCATTTTTTGCCCAAAGCTTGGCACGTTGAGCTACACCAAAGCGATGCTGCTCATCCACGATCGCCAAGCCCAGATTTTGGAATTGGACCACATCTTCCAGCAAGGCATGGGTACCGATGAGGATTTTCAAGTCTCCACTAAGCAGCTCTTCATGGATGACTTTACGGGCGGACTTTTTGGTCGAGCCGGTAAGAAGGGCGATTTTCAAACCCATCATTTCGGCATAGCCTTTTAGCCCCTCATAATGCTGATTGGCCAAAATCTCTGTAGGGGCCATCAAACAAGCCTGTGCACCCGAACTGATTGCAATCAACATAGAAATAAAAGCCACCATCGTTTTTCCGCTTCCCACATCGCCTTGAATCAGTCGGTTCATCTGTTTTCCCGATTTCATATCCCCGTAAATCTCCCGAATCACCCGCTTTTGGGCATTGGTGAGCTCAAAAGGAATGTGGTTTTTATAAAAATCGGTCAGCAAATCGGTGCTTCCGAGAGATTGTCCCCGAAACTTCTCGGTTCGGGTCAGTTTGAGCATCAGCAGTCTAAGCTGCAGGTAGAAAAACTCTTCAAATTTCAAACGCTTCCTCGCTCGATGCAATAGCTCCGGCGAAGTCGGAAAATGGATCTGTCGAATGGCTTCTTGCTTTCCGATCAATTGATACTGATGGAGAATTTCGGGAGAAAGCGTCTCGGGAATTTGGGGAAAAACCAAAGGCACTAACACTTCGAGAATTCTCGAGATACCTTTTGAATCCAGGAATTTTGCCCTCAACTTTTCCGTCGTGGAATATACCGGCTGAAAGGTGTTTCGTTTTTCATTGGCTGCCGTGATCGGTTCCATTTCCGGATGAGCCATGGACCATTTGCGTCCATATAGTGCAGGTTTTCCAAAAAAGATGAACACCGCACCGATAGGCAGCTTTTTCACTACCCATTGGATTCCTTTAAACCAAGTCATCTCCATCTCCCCGGTTTCGTCAAAAACCAGAGCAACCAGTCTCTTTTTCCCACCCGTTCCGATCAGTTCCACACTTTTGATCCGAGCCATGACCTGCACGTTTTCGAGCTCTTCATTCAGGTCTCGGATTTTGAAAAACTTGGTGCGGTCCTCGTACCGAAAGGGATAATGTTGCAGCAAATCCCCGTAAGTAAAAATATTCAGCTCCTTATTGAGGAGTTCGGCCTTTTGCGGGCCGACGCCTTTGAGGTACTCGATGCGGGTATCAAAAATGCCAGTCAAGGAAGCTGATTTTAGGGAAAAGCAAAATAAACCTCAAGTGAGTCTTTTCCCAAAAGAATTGGAGGGAATAGTCAGGAATTAACCGAGTCCGGTAATCTTCTCCCAGATTTGATTTAGCCTTTCCCTTTGTTCCTGTTGACTTTGGAGAAAAATCATCTGGTTTTTGGCCCGGTGGAAGTTTTGCTCAGGATAACTCACACGATAATAGATATTGCCCTGCAAATGGTCCGTAAAAAATCGCAAACCCATCATCAAAGTCATCACTTCACCACCGAGAAGGATGGATCGGCTTTCTGCCAAAGTTGAAAATCCTTTAATCCCGTCCCAATATCCTTTCAGAAGTTCACTAAATACTTCCGGAATAAGCTGAATCGAATCCCACTGTGTAGCCGTTTCCGGAAGACTACAGGCCACTGTCCTCACCAAATCCCCGAAATCATACATCAAATACCCTCCCATCAAGGTATCCAAGTCGATTAAAGCTTCGACTTTTTCCAGATTTTTTGAGAAAATCAGGTTGTTGATTTTGGTATCGTTGTGCATCACCCGGAGCGGAAGATTTTCCAATTGAGTCAAATACCAATCGGTCAGTGGCTTTTGGCTCAAATAAAAATCAAGAATTCCCGATTCTTCCTCATTCAAATTTTTCGAAGAATCTGTCACCTCGACCAATTTTTCATACCTCAGATCGAGGCGATGAAAATTCGGAATCGTCTCCTGCATCTGATGCGCGTCGATTACTTTTGCCCAATCGGCAAATTCCCCATAGGCCTGAGCTGCTAAAAAAGCCTGATGCAAACTATCAATTTGCTGCAAGGTTTTCCCTTGAACGAATTCAAACAACCGATACTTTTTGCCCTCACAGTCCGAAAGCCCACTTCCCCATCGATTCAAAATTGGAAGGGGAAGCTGAAATGGAAGGGGATTTTGCTCCACCTGGGTGTAAAGAAGGCTTAGGTTGTGGTCAATTCGATCAGGAAACTGAAATACAGCATCGTTGAAGCCCTGAAGAATATACTTGTGATCAGTGCATTCGACCATAAAAGTCTCATGAATCAGCCCCTCACCAAAAGAGGAAAGGCTAATATGCTGATTTTCAAGAACAGGATAAAGTTTAGATAGCTGATCGGAGGTCATTTCATAAGGATTTTGAAAAGAAATTCGTCGGACCTCATTTTCACTTAAAGGAACTGGTGGCCATTGAGCAAAAAGAGCGTCAATTTTTCAAAAATATTAAAAAAGACTTTCAAAGTTAAGAAAATTTTTTTGTTAATTGATCGCCAAAATAAAACCCAGGACCTTATGAATGTGACCGCCTTGGATTGGGGCATTATCGCAGCCTTCTTTATTATTTCGCTTCTCATCGGATTGTTCACCGCCAAGTCGGCAGGGAGTTCGGCCAAAGAATTCTTTCTCTCCGGCAGAAATATGCCGTGGTGGCTACTTGGCGTATCCATGGTCGCTACGACCTTCTCTGCCGATACCCCAAATCTGGTCACCGATATCGTCCGAAAAAACGGTGTGGCAGGCAACTGGGCTTGGTGGGCGTTTTTGCTCACTGGTATGCTGACCGTCTTTGTGTATGCCAAGCTGTGGAGAAGATCGGAGGTGACGACCGATCTGGAATTTTATGAACTTCGCTACTCCGGCAAAGGAGCTGCCTTTTTGAGGGCTTTCCGTGCGATCTACTTAGGTGTATTTTTTAATGTGGTCATTATGGCTACGGTATCACTCGCTGCGATCAAAATCGGCGGGGTGATGCTCGGCCTGAGTCCGGTTCAAACGCTTCTTATCGCTTCTGTTGTTACCGTGGTTTACTCTTCCTTGGGGGGGTTAAAAGGGGTTTTGCTTACCGATTTTTTCCAGTTTTTCATCGCGATGGCGGGATCATTTGGAGCGGCTTACTACGTCCTTGACCTTCCGGAAATCGGTTCTCTAAGCAATCTTTTGGCACATGATGTAGTGGCAACCAAGCTGGACTTCATTCCTGACTTTACCGATCCCAATGTGTATATCCCTATTTTTATCCTGCCAATTGCCATTCAGTGGTGGGCAACCTGGTATCCCGGTGCAGAGCCAGGAGGTGGAGGATACATCGCTCAGCGGATGCTATCTGCGAAGGATGAGAAAAATGCCATTGGAGCGACTTTGTTTTTCAACATAGCACACTATGCCCTGAGACCATGGCCGTGGATTATCATTGCCCTTTCTTCCTTGGTGATTTTCCCGAATATCTCCGATTTGCAAGAAGCTTTTCCTAACATCCCTGTGGATAAATTGGGCGATGATTTGGCCTATTCTGCCATGCTGACCTATCTGCCCACGGGCTTGATCGGGATTGTTTTGGCTTCTTTGATCGCAGCGGTGATGTCCACACTATCCACACATCTCAATTGGGGCTCGAGCTACGTGGTGAATGATTTCTACCTCAGATTTATCAAACCAGAAGCGTCAGACAAGGAGTTGGTTGCCGTGGGCCGTATTTCTACCGTTTTGCTGATGGTACTTTCCGCATTGTTGGCTTTGGCGCTTTCTTCGGCATTGGATGCTTTTCAGATTCTGCTACAAATCGGAGCGGGTACAGGTTTGATCTTTATCCTTCGCTGGTTTTGGTGGAGAATCAATGCCTACACCGAGATCTCTGCGATGGCGATTTCCTTTGTGGTAGCCATTTTCTTTGAAGTAATTAATCCCAAAATCGGCCTAATCGACATTCCTGCGGATCAATCGTACTTGAAGTTGATTTACTCTGTATCGATCACCACGATTGGCTGGCTGATCGTCACCTTTCTGACTCAACCGGAAAAAGACGAGGTGCTTTTAGCATTCTACCGAAAAGTCACTCCGGCCTCAATGGGATGGAAAAAGGTCCTTGACCGTTATCCTTCTGAAAAAGAAGAAAAAGGAACTCTTGGCAAGGAAATCGGCCTCATGATCACCGGGACTTTTATGGTGTATTCGGCTTTATTTTCTACCGGATTTTTCATCTATGGAAAAATGATGCCGGGATTCATGGCCGCAGCGATTGCTTTGGTGGGAGGAATCATCATCATCAGTTCTTGGAAAAAGCTTAAATAATTCAGGGACCCCCAAAACCAAAAAATCCTGCCTGATATACTCCAGGCAGGATTTTTTGGTTTTCTCACTTTTTCAATCCAAAAACTTTACAGAATTGATCAGGTGAGTCATATCTATTTTGATGTATTCGATCACCGGTGCGAGCGAATCATTTTTCATGGCTGTATTAAAATACAGTGCTCCTCTCAGAAAATGCGTGGTAGAATCGGTCACGAAAAACTGGAATTGAGTAGGTACTTCACCGCTTAATTCCGCCACCACGGCTGAATAGCCATTTGGTGTGATCAGAACTGCCTCTTCGATACCATATGCTTTGATTTGGTGTTTGGCCGTGAGTTTGAATGCATCGTTTGAAAGGGTTTTAAACTCGGTATTGCCGCCTATTTTTTTGTAGGTCAAATGGACTTTTGCCCCGAAATCCCTGTAATTGAGATTGATCCAGTTTTTTTCTGTTAGATTAAAAGAGTCAGGTTCTACCAGGCTATACTTTGAAAAATCAAGCTGATAGGGAAAGCCTTGCTCCAACTTTTGATAATCATGTCTTGGTAGATCAATCCGATTGTAGCCGGGAGGTTTGGGCAGCCAGATTTTGTCGCAGGAAAATAAACCAAAGGAAAGCAATCCCAGCATCAAGAGTCTCTTCATGGTCTAAAATTAGCTTTTCTGAATGGATTGATGCTAGAATGAGGAAACTTTAACCTTGGCCCATTATCGATTTGATCATAGGTGGCGTTCATCGATTGGTTTTTCACCGGGTTGGTTCACTACCTCCCTTGGTTAAACTTTGGGATTAGAATCACCAAATTCCAATTGGGAGGAATAGAAAAATTATCTCATCTGTTTAGCTGAACCTCCCCACTTCAAATCCTCCGATTTCCATTGTTGGATTTTTTTGCTGATGCAGTTCCGCCAGAAGTTTTCCGGTGGCAGGAGCAAGCGAAATCCCCATCATGGAATGACCGCTACCAACCAACACATTGGAATAGCCCGGAGCGAAACCAATGTATGGCAAACCATCCGGGGAGCAAGGTCGAAGTCCTTTCCAGATTTGATTTTCCTCCGGGAATTTGGCTTCAAAACCCGGATAGTAGCGATTGATCGATTCAAAAATTCCCTGAACGCGGCGCATGTCCACTTTTTGATTGGTGCCGGCGATTTCTAAGGTCCCTCCAAAACGTACCGTATCTCCGTAGGGACTGACTGCTACTTTCTGCTCGGTGAGAATGGTGGCTTGATTGATCTCAGGCTGATTTTTTTGGATAAATGAGTAGCCCTTTCCACCCATCATCGGAAGCCCAAATCCCAGCATTTGGGCCAATTCACCTGACCAAGATCCTCCGCAAAGCAGAACTTTTTCAGTCTCGATTTTTCCCTGATTGGTGATGACAGCCCCGACTTTTGATCGGGATTTTTCAAATCCTAATACCTGGGTGTTCGGTAGGAATTTTACGCCTTTTTCTTCAAGATATTTTTTCAAAAATCCATAGAGCGCTCCAGGGTCCAAATGTGCATCTCCTGGAAAAAGTACCGCCCCGCGGGCTTTCAATTCCAAATTGGGTTCTACGTTTCGGATATCCTGAGGAGTCAGAATTTCCGCTTCCAATCCATATTTTCGAGCGAGATGAGCAAATTCCACTTCCTCCTTTTCCATGGATTCTGTCTGATAGGCCATCATCAAGCCTTTCTCCTGAAGTGCTAAAGCTGCCCCAGGATGATCTGTTTTAAAGGTCAAGTAGAGCGCCTTGGACAACAGACTTAGATTTTTCAGGAAAGGAATGGCCTTTTGAACCTGATTTTCATTGGCCGACCGAAAGAAAAGCATGCACCATTGCAACAGCTTGAAATCCAGGCGAGGATGGATGTAAAACGGGCTTTTGGAAGAAAACATCCAGGTAATTCCCTTAGTCACCATGCCGGGAGCTGCCAAAGGAATAATGTGACTCGGCACGATCATCCCGGCATTTCCCGTGGAGCAATTGTCGAGTAGGTCTGTTCGGTCAACGACGGTGACTTCAATTCCTTCTTTTTGAAGAAAATAGGCCGAAAACATTCCGACGATTCCGCCGCCGATGATAAGGGTTGGTTTCATAATTTCAACTGCGAAGTCAATAAGCAGATTCTTTACTTTTCTTTCAGAAATCAGGAAAGAATGCTGGATTCAACCTGTATTTATAAAGTCAAACAGTGACGAAGGTAAAATGGAAATTTCGAATTGTGTTGGCCTGAATTGACAAGAAATGATGCTGGATTGACAATATTTTTTGATTTTCTCAATCAAAGCATCAATTTTCTACTAGATTGTATTTTTGGCAGGCACTGGCAAGTTGAGTTTGAAAGGCAGTTTCATTTTTGAGTATGGAGAAAAAGTCCATCAAATAGTTTCGTGATGATTCAAATTCGGAACTTGGGAGCAGGGACTTGTATTTTTCCAGAGTGGCTAAAATCTGTGACTCGCTTTGCAAAAAGTCAGATTTAACCAGTTGGGTAAGGACCTCATTCCTGCAGATTCCTCTGTACAATCGCTCGGTCACCTTTGTGATTGGCAAATAGTCATAAGGCACGGCATACGGGGCATTCACAAACCCTGAGTAATCAAAATCATAGGGAACAGGAATAAATTTCCCCTTCCCGGTATCCAACATTTTCACATTGTGTTGGGAGGTATTGGACCAGTCGGTGTTTCCGATCATAAAGGCAAAAAAGTCCTGCTTTAAGGCTAAGGTATCATTAACAAACTGGGGTAAAATCAAACCCGAGTCTTTTGTTTTTGCCTTATAATTATCGGCAACATTGTCTACATCTTCCAGAACAAAAGCCGTCAAGGCATAGGTTTTCCCTTTTTTGTTTTGCCGGTCGGTGAGAGTCAAATTGATCAGTCTGGTTTGGAAAAAGTAGGGACTTACCTGTTCATAGAGTTTGTAGGCGATGTACTCTTTGACAATAAGTTGATTGAAAGAATCTCCTTCCTGACAGGGTAGCACCAGTTTTAGGCTTCTGTTTCCCTCGAAAGGGGTGTTTTTAGTGGATCCTTTGGGGATTTTTATCCAAAGCGGTGGGAAAAAGCATTGCGCTCTTCTGGAGTTCCCTCTTCCCCGGAGATTTACAGGAACAGAGTCAGGCTTTCCCTCTTGGTTTTTGAATTTGATAAAGGTTGGGAAAAATACCGTATCTGATTTCGATCCCTTGAGCAGCTTGAAATTAGTCACTATTTCCAAGTCCAAAGGTGCTTCAGATGCAAAAAGAACGTCTTTCTGAAAAGCCGAGGTCCGAAGGGATATACCAATCAGCAACGCAAAAGTCAGAGCCTTTGCGATAAAAGAAATTCGCAGCATAAAAGTCAGAGATAAGTCCTCCTTTAAGTTAGGTATAATTCAACCTTTCAAACCAAAATTTTCCGAAATCCTGCTAAACAAAAATGACTTCCATTTTTGGGAAGTCATTTTCTGGGTTCACTTGTAATTCCTGAGTTAAATCACCTGAAATCCATGTACATACGGATCATCATCGTCCAGGATGATGGTGTTGTAGCCATAGACTTTGGCCCAGCCTTCAATGCTCGGAACAATCCCCGGCTGACCGGCGATCTCAGTGACTTCCTCGATCCTTCCGATGAATTTGGAACCAATGAAGCTTTCGTGTACAAATTCATCTCCGGGCTTTAGCCAGCCTTTGGCAAACCACTGCGCCATTCGGGCAGAGGTGCCTGTTCCGCAAGGGGAACGGTCGATGGCTTTGTCTCCGTAGAACACCGCATTGCGTGCGGTACTGCTTTGATCCAGGGTTTTGCCCGTCCACATTACATGGGAAAGTCCGCGGATTCTGTCGTGTTCCGGATGGATGAAGTCGTATCGCTTGTTCATCTTTGAACGGAGATTTCGTGCCATAGAAATCAATTGCTCAGCTTTGAAATGCTCCAGACCGGGGAAATTTTCCTGAGGATCAACGATGCAGTAAAAGTTGCCGCCATAAGCCACATCTACAGTTAATTTTCCGAGTTCCTCGATTTCGATTTCCAGGTTTTCTGCCGCTAGGTAGCTTTTGACATTGGTCAGCTTCACAGACTTCACCTTTTTTCCTTCCTGCTTGTACTCGACTAAGACCAACCCGGCAGGCGATTCCATTCTCAGAAATCCTGGAGTCCTGGGATGGATCAAGCCTTCTTCAATGGCAATGGTGATCGTCCCGATGGTGCCATGACCGCACATGGGCAGGCAGCCAGAAGTTTCAATAAATAGAATGGCGAAGTCATTTTCCGGATCGTGCGGAGGAAAAAGCATCGATCCTGACATCATGTCGTGTCCTCGTGGCTCAAACATCAAACCTGTGCGGATCCAGTCGAGGTTTTCCATAAAGTATTGGCGCTTTTCCAGCATGGTATTTCCTTTCAGGAAAGGAACACCTCCGGAAACCACCCGAACGGGATTACCACAGGTGTGAGCATCGATGCAAGAAAAGGTATGGCGAGAAGGCATTGAATTTTGAAATTCGAAGTTTGAAACTATAGTGAGAAATACTGTTGAAATACTACAGAAATAAGTCCCGCAAGCGGGATGAAATACTTTAGAACCACCATTCTGGGCAGAGAATATTTCACTGAGCGAAGCGAAGTGTATTTCTCTGGTATTTCAATTTTATTTAGTGTAAGAACCATTCACCATTCTCCAAATTCCCAGCGGATTGTCATCTCTCAAGGCATCCGGAAGCAGTTCTTGAGGCATATCCTGGAAGGCGATCGGTCTGGCAAATCGCTTGATGGCATAAGCACCGACCGAGGTACTGTTTGGTGCGGTGGTCGAAGGGAATGGTCCGCCGTGCTGCATGGCATAGCCCACTTCCACTCCGGTAGGCACTCCTTTGAAGAGTAGTCGGCCACACTTTTCTTCCAGGAGATTGAGGAGGAAAAGCTGGTTTTGGAGTTCTTCGGCATCCGCCCAAACGGTGATTGTCAACTGACCGTGGAGGTGCTTGGCGATTTCAAGGAGTTCGTCTTCGCTTTGGTATACGACCATCATGGCAAAGGCTCCAAAGACTTCTTTTTGGAACAATTTGTCTTTCAGCCAGTCTACTGCTTTGATTTCAGCAAGGGCTGTACTTCCATTGATCAAGTGCTTGGGATCAGCCACTTTTACCCAACGCAATTCTTCTCTGGACTCCAAAAACTGAATGGAATCGTAATAGGCCTGAGCAATTCCTGGATGGAGCATGGGTGCGGCAGCAATGTCCTTCAATTCGGCAGCAATGGCGCTTTCAAAGGCTTTGGCCAGCTTTTCCGGCACAAAGATCAACCCAGGATTGGTGCAAAACTGACCTACTCCCAAGGTGAGAGAGGCGACGAATGCTTTTGCCAAATCCTCATTTTCTTTTTCCAGCTTACGCGGAAAGCAAAAAATCGGATTGACCGAGCCCATCTCGGCAAAAACAGGAATGGGTTCTTCCCGCTGATTGGCCAAATCAAACAAAGCCATTCCTCCCAAGTGTGAGCCAGTAAAGGCCACTGCTTTGGCAATTGGATGTTTGACCAAAGCTTGTCCTTCGGAAATTCCTCCTTCCACATGAGTGAAAAGTGCGGAAGGAAGCCCGCATTTCAGAATGGCCTGATGGATGCAATCGGCGACTTTTCTGGAAGTCTCCGGGTGAGCAGGGTGCGCTTTGTAAATCACCGGACAACCTGCTGCCAAAGCCGAAATTGTATCACCTCCGGCAGTCGAAAAGGCCAATGGAAAATTGCTTGCCCCAAAGACCACCACCGGTCCTAACGGTGTCAAGAATCTGCGTATATCGGCTCTCGGCAGGGGCGTGCGGTCGGGCATGGCCGGATCGATTGTGGCTTCTACCCAAGAGCCTTCTTTGACGAGATTGGCGAAAAGACGGATTTGACCGGTTGTTCGGCCCAATTCGCCATTGATTCTGCCTTCGGGCAAGTTAGACTCTTTGACCGCCAAGGGGACAATTTCAGATCGCTTGGCTTCTAGGGTGTCTGCAAGAGTATCTAAAAAGGCTCCTTTCTCTTTTCCAGGGAGATTCTTGTAGAAAAGAAAGGCTTCTTGGGCGGCACGGAAAAGGTTGTCGAGGTTCATGATTTTTAATTTTTGGTAATTGAGGATATACCGTGGAAATACAATTGAAATATACCTCGCTTTGCTCGGTGAAATAAATTTCTGGAAGTATTTCACCCCGCTTGCGGGGTCTATTTCAAGATGTTTCTACTGTATTTCAAAATCACGATAATAACGGACGACTTTTTATTCCATCCAAAATAATCTTCTCAATTCTCGCTCTTTCTTCCCCGATCAAAGTCAATCTAGGAGCGCGCACGTGCTCAGAACCGATGCCACAATGCTGCTCGGCAAGCTTGATGTATTGCACGAGTTTTGGGTGAATGTCGAGCTCCAGCAAAGGCAGGAACCAACGGTAAATTTCACGTGCTTCTTCGATTTTACCTTCTTGAATAAGGTTATAAACAGCCACTGTCTCCTTTGGAAAAGCACACACCAAGCCAGCAACCCAACCAACTGCACCCATCAGCAACTCCTCCATAGCCAGGGTATCTACTCCACAAAGCAATTGATATCGATTGCCGAATCGGTTGATCATTCGGGTCACATTGGAGATGTCGCGGGTAGATTCTTTGATGGCTTGGATGTTTTCGCACTCTGCCAACTCGGCAAACATGTCGATGGTCACCAGGGTCTTGTAGTCCACCGGATTGTTGTAGATCATCATTGGTAGTTTGGTGGAGTTGGCGACCGTTTTGAAGTAAGTCACTACTTCACGAGCATCTGCTGCATAGCGCATCGGAGGCAAGATCATCAGTCCGGAAGCCCCGAGTTCTTCTGCCTTTTTAGCCCAGAACAGTGAATCTTTTGTGGCGCCTTCGGCAATGTTCAGGATCACTGGAACTCTTCCGTTGATGTATTTTACCGTTTCACCGGTCAGGGTGATTTTTTCTTCTTGAGATAGTACAGAGCTTTCGCCCAAGGTACCGCCGAGGATGATTCCATGAACTCCGCATTCGAGCTGGAAGTCCAGGTTTTTGAAAAACAGGTCCATATCCAGACTTCCGTCTGCGTGAAATTTGGTCGTGACCGCGGGGAATACGCCTTTCCAGTTCATAGTTTATTTGATTTTACCACAGAGGACACTGAGGTTGATGAATACTTGATTATGATTTCAAAGATAAATTTCAAAGACAGGCTTTTCTTTCACAGGATTAGTTCATTTTGATACGATATTGATCATTTAATCAATTATTGCGTCTATTTTTACTCAATTTCATATTATTTGAACGATGGCAAAAGTCATTTCATTCCAAGTCCCCAAGTCCCAACGGGAGTTTGTCCGCTATCAGGAGGATCGTGGACCGCACTTTTATGACAAGCTGCATCAGCATCCACAGTTGCAGCTTACGGTGATTTTGGAAGGGAAAGGGCAATTGCTGAGCGGGGATTATGTCGGGAGATTTCAGCCAGGAGATGTATACTTTTTGGGTGAAAATGCACCACACGTTTTTCGAAGTGATCCTGAGTTTTTTGAAAAAGATACGCAACTCAAATCAGCAGGAAATACCATTTTCTTCGATTTTCAAGCTTTAGAAAAGGCTGTGGGAGAATTGGATGAACTTCAGTCGTTGAGGAAATTTGGAGGATTTCAAGGTCTTTGTTTCCAGATACAGGGAAGCACGGCTAGCCAAATCAAGGGGCTCTTTGATACTTTAGGCTTAAGTGAAGGGCTTCATCGTTTTCAGCTGGCCTTTAAATTACTGGTTTTGGTAGATCAGGCGGGTGAGGATTTGGTTCGGTTAAACGAGTCGGGACTGATGCGTGCATTTTCGGAAAAAGATGGAAGCCGGATGGATCGGGTGATGCAATATGTGCTGGAAAACCGATTTCAGCCCATTTCTCTGGAAGATGTCGCAGAGAAAGCGAATCTCTCCAAAGAAGCATTTTGCAGGTTTTTCAAGCTTCGCACGCGAAAAACTTTTACCCAATATCTTCAGCAGCTTCGGATCAACGAGGCGCAAAAACTACTTCAGGAGACGGAGTTGGGGATTTCGGAGATTGCCTATCGGGTGGGATTTGAGAATTTGTCTTATTTCAACCGGAGTTTCAAAAGCATCACGGGTAAGACTCCAAGGGAATTTAAAAAGTCATCGTAGATGAGCTGCCACTTTTTTGGTGATGGCTTTCTTGACACTGGACCAAGTTTGGCCTTTTAAGCTGACTGGATCTTCGTCTTCTTCGGCATCTTCAAAATATACCATCACCTGGGGAATGGATATCAGGAGATTTTGGGTGCTGTATTTTTCTTTGTGATTTTGGATAAAATCCGCCACGGAATACTGCTTCAATAGTTCGGCAATATCCCAAAAGTCCTTCTTTTTTCCCCTTCCCAAAATGGCCTGGATTTTCATGGCCATGATATCCCGATCTGAAAAAAAGCGAATGTCCTCGAGTGTTTCCACTTGGCCCAAAAGTGGATGGGGGTGTCTCACGAGGTCTACTTTTACATTTTCTATATAACAGAATATACCAAATCTGGCCGGCTTGTCTTCAACTAGAAAGTCATTACCAAATTCATTTTGTAGGCATTGTATAACTTCTTCATATTCGAATTTGGAAGTTGAAAAAAGATCCAAATCGACCGATAAACGGTGTCCGTGCTTTAAAGAAAGTGCTGTTCCTCCGACCAATGCAAATCCCTGAAGACAAGGGAGCTGACAAAGTTTTTTCAGTAAGGAAAGAGTTCCGGGTTCGACTGTCTGAGTTTGTAGCATCTGAAATCTTCTACTGGACGATCAATTACTGCTGCTGCGAGGTACATTCGCATGTGCGGGAGAAATTTAGCATTGAGCAACACGTCTGCGACTAGTTCATCTCCGTAATACCTTCGACAATTGCGGATGTCGGGGGTGTCACCCCGCTCAAATACGCGCTCGATGACAAACTTGTATTTTTTGTCATAATCCAAATTCTCAAAATTGACATCCCAAAAGATACGCTTGTCGAAAACAGGTTTTTCCTTTTGCTCCATCTCGATTGCTTTTGATCAAAGTTAAAGGTTAAAATAAGAAACCCCGAATTTCTCCGGGGCTTCGGGGATTAGAGTTTTTCGATGCCGGCTGTGTTGTCATCCGGCAGTCGATCGATCAGCTTATTGTAAGGATCGATGCCGGCTTTGACAGGGTCGCCTTTGACTTTGACCGTGATTGTGGATTGACCGGGCTTGATCTTATGCTTTTGGATATAAAGCGGATTGACTCGGGTTCGGCCATTTTCGTCTTTGTCTTCGGCTGCAAAAATACCCACATCAATGTAGTCGGCTTCATATTCCGCATTGGATTCTTTTCCCGTTTCATCCGCATAGAGCTTTTGGGATCGGACATTCAGTGTGACTTCATATTCACCATCGGCCAGTTTTTTTGCTGTGACTTTTTCCGCCTTGTTGTCATAGAGGGTGATTTTGTTCCAGGTATCGTCCAGGTAGTATTTTACACTGTCAGGAGTTACTGCATAGAGGTGGTCATAGAGATCATAGCTTCCCGGAAAAGGAGGGGTCTCTCTCAAACCAAATTCCTGATTGAAGCTGCGAAGTGCCGAATTCATGGCCTCTTGTCCGATCAAATCCTGAAGCCCGTAGAGGATCAGACTTCCCTTATAATACCACTGATAGGCCCGATTGCAATTGATAAAGGTGTTTTCTTTTTTCCCTTCATTTGATCTACCGGATAGGTAATTGTCCAGTTCCTCTTTTAGGAATCGCTTCATGTTGTCTTTTCCATACCTTCTTTCGGTGAGAATCAGGGCAGAAAATTCTGCCAAGGCCTCCGATATAAGATTCGAACCCCTGGTGTAGTTTGGCGTGATCTGATGTCCCCACCACTGATGGGCAAGTTCGTGTGCAGTCACGTAATAGACATAATCAAAATCATCCGGCTTTTTGAAATCAGCCACCCAGCCAAAGCTCTCCGAAAAGGGTACGGTATTGGGAAAGGACTGCGCAAAGCCGGCATATCTTGGAAATTCCAAAAGTCTCATTTGGCGGAATTGGAAATTGCCATAGGTCTCTGAGAAGTAGGTCAGTCCATCCACATAGGCGGCAAGAAACCGATCCAGATTATAGGTGTGGGTAGGATGATGGAAGATCTCAATATTTACTTTTTGCCCGTCGGGAAGAAAGGCCTCCTCTTTTAGCAACTCATACTCCGCAGACACGAAGGTGAAGAAAGCCTGAATCGGGGTATCCTGAATGTAGTGGAAATACCGCCGACCGTTTTCCTCCCATTCCCGTTGCAAATATCCAGGCGCCACCGCTACTTGCGAAGGAATGGTACTTACAGTAGCCTCAAAGGAAATCAAGTCTGCTTCGCCCACGAAAAGGAGCGTAGATTCTCCATACGGATCCCGATGCTCTGGCAAATCTTCCGGCTTGGGTGGCAGACCGTACTTTTTCCGGTCTTCATCGCTGGAGAGTTCATTATTCGCAACATAGCCTATCCTAGGAATGCCTCCTGAGAAAAACGTACCGTTGTAAACGATTTCTCTTCCATATCCTGAATTGGGAATACCTTGGAATTTCTTGTTGGAAACGATGACGAGGTCCAAGGTGTCTCCAGGTAGCATGGGTTGGGGAAGTGCGGTGATTTGATACCAGTGTTGGGGTTCCTTTTTGCCAAAAATCTGAAATTTAGCAGATGGATATACCAAGGGGAACCGATAAGGAAGGGTATCTCCACGAAGGATTACCTTAAATTCTGACAGTTCTGAACTGTTGAAGTGGATGGAGTCAATCACTGCATCAGTCTTATTGACCAATTGGACTTTTGCCTCAAAATAGGCTTCGCGTTCCAGAGGGAAAAGATCTGCTTTGATATTGACTTTGGTATATTTTGGCTGGGGAAGCCGTTCGTATTTCTTAAGCTGTTGCTCATAGGCCACGCTCCTCAATTTACCCTCTTCTACGGTCAGATAGTTGTTTTCATAGACTACTGACATGAAAATGTAAGCTCCCGCAGCCAAGGCCATTATAAGAAATGCGACTGAAAGCAGGGTCGCGGGTCTTTTCAATCGGGATTTTGCTGTTTGCCAACGGCTTTTCCAAGAATCCTCTGATCCTCTGCTGAAAAAGATGCTGAAGAAAAGCACCAAAAACACCCCCCAAGCTGTCCAATACATATTGAACCAAATCAGGAATTCGGCAAAATGCCCCAACCCATTCATATCGCTCCAGGTGTAACTGGGCTTATAGCTGAAGAAAAACAGGTTAAAGTTGTAGTCAGCAAAATTTCTCAGAATAATCATTACCACCCAAATACCAATCGCTGCTGCATGACCAGCAAATTTGTTATTGACCACCAAATGCACAGCAAATACCAGCATCACCATCTGTAAGTAATCAGGCAGCGTGATCAGGTAACTGTCGATCAGGTAAACGTGGAGATCAAATAGATAATAACCTTTGAGAATCTGAACGATCAAGCCCACCACGATTGGCAGGGAGGTCAATAGCAAACAAATGAAAGCCATTCCCAAAAATTTGGAGGCAATGATGATTCCATCCTTTACCGGGAAGGTGTCGCTGATAATCGAATATCCGGTCGCCTTGTCCCGGTGAAGGGCCTCTCCTGTGAAAAACACAAGAATGATAAACACAAACAGCGTGTAGTCATAACCTTTGTATTCCATCAGGAAGGAGGTGGATGGAAGATTGGGTACGCTGTAAAGGGTATTTCCAATCCAGAAATCCAGCACCAGAAAAATCATCCCTCCCAGTAAAATAGATCGGAAATATATGTCCTTGAGTACATTTTGAACTTCTATTTTGGTCAGGGTGGAGAGACTCTTCCACTGGTATTGTGTAGAAAAATCAGAAATGACTTGCTTCAGGACTCCTACTGGAGCTTCAAGTGTTTCGGCTTTTGCCTTACTTTTCTTCTGAGGAGTTTGAAAAAAGTAAGTGAAGTTGAATCTGAAGTATGCTCCGATGAAAAATAGAAGACCCAACAGTGTCCAAAGGATCCGATTGAGGAGCAAGTTGTCCGTGATGGAAACCAAAAACGAATTTTTCTCATAAGGGGTCAAATAGCGGGTCTGCAAGTCAAAAGAATTGAGCCCAAAGGGATCGATCAGCTGAACCAAATCTTTGTTCTCGATATCTCTGGCCAAAAAATTAGCCAGCAAATAGCCGATGAAAATGATAATACTTCCCGAATAAATCGATCGGATATTTCGGGTAAAGATGATCAGCGCAAAAAACAAAGTACCTGCAAGCCATAGATTGGGAATCACTAAGGTCAACCAGGGTTGCAGGTAATTGATCAGCTCATTTGGGCCAAATCGCTCGGCATCGGTCCCAAAAAGCGGGCCCATGAGACTCCCCAGAAATATCCCCAGCAAAGCTCCGGAAGAAATAAATAACAAGGTGGCAAATGAACCCCAGAACCTTCCCATGAAGTATCCAAACTTGGAAATGGGATAGCTAAAAAGAAAAGTTCCTGTCTTGTGTTCGATGTCCCGGTAGAGCGGAACGCCCATGACGGCCGATGCAATCAAAATCCCGAAAATGGAAGACAAAAGCAAAAATTCCGCAACCACCACAGGGGAATTGTGAAATACTTTTTCAGAGGCAGGCGTATTTCCTGTTCCAAAAAGAATGAGAGGCACAATCACCAGCAACGCAAAGTAGATATAGGTGGCCGGACGGCTGAAGCGATACTTCAGTTCGAAGAGAAAGATATCCTTAAACATGCCCAGGGGATTAGATGGTGATCGGATCTACTTTTCTGGAAATAAAGCTGAAATACACATCTTCCAAATCGGCTGGAACCGACCCAAAACCACTTCCCGGATCTTCTTCACTTTCGATCCTCAGGCTCAATTTGCCTTCTTTGAGCTTGGTAGAAATCACATGAAAATCTTTTCTATACTGGTCCAATTCTGATTTTAGGATCGTTTTCTCGAAGATTTTTCCCTGAACCATCGCCAGACCTTCTTTGGGTGTACCCTGCATCAGCACTTCTCCAAAGCAGATAATGGCCATGTTGGAGCAGAGCGTATTCACGTCCTCGACAATGTGTGTGGAAAGGATCACGATGGTGTTTTCACCGATTTCGGAGAGAAGGTTATAAAAGCGGTTGCGCTCCGAAGGGTCCAGTCCGGCAGTAGGCTCGTCTACAATGATCAGGGATGGATTCCCGATCAATGCCTGGGCGATTCCGAATCGCTGCCGCATTCCCCCTGAGTAGGTGCCGAGGCCTTTTTTACGGTCTTTAAAAAGATTCACTTTTTGCAAAAGGGAAGCAACGAGTTCTTTTCGTTCGCTTTTGTTGCCGATGCCTTTCATCTGTGCAATGTGATCGAGCATAGTTTCTGCATTGATGCGGGGATAGAGGCCAAAGTCTTGGGGCAAGTAGCCCAGTCGCTCCCGTACGGCCTGTTTGTCTTTCAAGACATCAATTCCATCCAGGTGAATGCTGCCAAAATCCGCCTCCTGAAGCGTAGCGATGGTTCGCATCAGGGTGGATTTTCCGGCTCCGTTTGGGCCTAAAAGTCCAAACATCCCCTGTGGAATGGTCAGGGAAATGTCATTGAGTGCTTTCACTCCGTTGGAGTAGGTTTTTGAGAGGTTTTTTATTACTAATTCCATAAAAGATTGGGGTTAGAGGTTTCTACTTGGGAAGGGGGATTTTGAAAAAAAAGAGAAAATCAATGATTACTTAGGATTCAATATAGGGAAATGTTTGTAAACCTCTTTTTATCAATAGGTTAATCGAAGAAATTAGGGATTTAGAGCAGAATTTCCGGTATTGGTCAGTGCGGAAAGGGAAATTTTTTACTACTTCACGCAATATCTTACAATGAGAAGTTTTCAATTCATGAAAAAGTCATCCCTCTATTTTCTTTTCCTTCTTACCCTCTTGTTTTCTTGTGAAAAGCGGGATTTCAAAAAGGAATCCGGACAGATCGAATCCTTTGCAGAAATGGTTAAAGCCGGAGTCAAACCCCTGGCCTTGGGCCCGCCGATGACCTCTGCTGAGTTGGATCTTTTTATGCCGGAGGTGAAGCGCATCAGTCAGAAATACGGGTTGAGTTTCTATCGGGAAGCTACCTTGGTACAGGCCGATTTGTTTCCTGTATCAAGTGTCGAGGGAAAGGAAGTGGTGCTTTTCTATAAAGGGAACACGCTCAAAGCTTATGAAGATCTGAAGCAGGAGTTGGCCGAGGAAAATATCAGTGCGATGAGAAAAAGAGAGCTAAGTCGGAGATTCGGTCGATTATTGGGCTATCCGACGGAGCGAATCAATGACTTGCTGGCTGAAAATTCTGCCTTTCGGGACTTGGAGGATTTTGGTATTCAAGGACTGGAGGTGAAGTGGTTTTACAAAGATTTGGTCAAAGCCAAAGCTTTTTACCAAACGACGCTTGGTCTGGAACTGGTGGAGGAAAGTGAAAGCACAGCCAAATTTCTGATCTCAGGAGATTCCTTTTTGACGCTTCAGTCCATTGCCGATTCAGGATACACCGGCGCCGAACCCAAATCCGTGGCTTTGGCTTTTCTCACCGATCAATTGGAAGGGTGGTATGCTCACCTGCAGGAGCAAAAAGTCATGATCAAATATCCGCTCAAGCAAAATCCGGGAGGTCCGCACGACGGCTTTGTGGCGGTGGACCCGGAAGGGTATCTCCTGGAGTTTGAGACCTTTTTTCAGCATCCGGAAAATGAAGTCCTGATGCCCGAATTGGCCGAGTTGCAGCCCAAATCAACAAGAATTGAAGGGGATTTACAGTTTAAGGGCTCGGTGGTTTGGTTGTATTATAAGGACATGTTGCCTGCCGAACTCTTTGTGGAGGAAAGCCTGGGACTTACCAAAAGTGCCGATCAAGGATGGGCTAAAGTGTACCGATTTTCCCAACATGGTTACCTCGGCTTGGTCGATGGACTGAGAGGCATGAATACCTTTTCCCCTGAAAAACTGGTAGAATTAAGCATCGATCTCGAAAACCCAGGCCCTTGGGAAAACTACCTAAAGACAAATTCTCCCGACTCCACCCGAAAAGCCAATTCCTTCAAAGATGCCGGTGGATATCAGTTTAGGTTTTGACCTTCTTTCAAGACACTAGATTTTTTATTGACCACATAGACACATAGAAAGCATAGAAAAATGAGTACAATATTTTAGAACTGTGTAGACTTAAATGAATAAGTGGAACTAATAAAACCGATGTACAGAAAGTATGATTTTCATAATAACCACATAGGCACATAGAAAACATAGAAAATAAATCATCCTTCTGGAAAACTATGTGAACCTATGTGTCTATGTGGTAATCCTTTTTTTAATTATTTAATTGTTCAAGAGAAATGCCATCTAGCCCCTCTAGGACCGAAAAAATATACTTTCAACTCATTGTAAATCAATAGAAAAACAGTTTTTTACACTTTATAATAGAACAAGGTCAAGGATTTTTACCATAAATTTTTATGAGAAATACGAGAAAACAAATTGATGAGCTTTCCTATCAAATCATCGGGGCAGCTATTGAGGTTCACAAGCATATCGGGCCGGGAATGCTGGAAAGTGTGTATCAAACCTGTTTGGAGATAGAATTAACAACGCGGGGATTGTCATTTCAACAAGAACTCGAAATACCGATTGAGTACAAAGGGCACCATGTTCAAGGTTTGTTCAGATGTGATTTCCTGGTTGAAAGCCAAATTGTGATAGAACTGAAGACGGTGGCTGAACTTTTGCCAATCCATGAAGCCCAAGTGATCAATTATATGAACCTGCTAAAAATCCCAAAGGGAATCCTGTTGAATTTCAATGTGACCAATTTATTCCAACACGGACAAAAAACCTTTGTGAGTAAATACTATAGCTCACTTTGGTGATATTATTTAACCACATAGACATATAGAAAACATAGAAATAGGCTAATCCTCCTAAAACTTATGTGTCTCTATGTGCCTATGTGGTGTTATTCTTCTTTTTGAAATCCAATTTAGCCATTGAGGATTTTGTGGTTTTTTAAAGAGCCAGAATATTCTATGTTTATATTCCTTCTACTGCTTTCTTGAAAAATAAAACTTATGAAAAAAATAGCGCTTTTCGTATTTCTCGTTTTTGGCTCCCTGTGGGCTGAAGCCACCGAGCTGGTCAATCTGATCACTACCTATCAGGCCGATCGGGGGGCGCTTTCTCGTCTGTACACCAATCGGTTATCAGCGGAGTATTTTGCCCGAATGGAGTCCTTCAATCAAGACTACCTCAAGACACTCCAATCCCAAAACTATGACGCACTCTCCGAAGACGGGAAAATCGACTATGTCCTCTTTCGCAATTTCCTCGAAAAGCAACTCGCCGAGCTTGACCTCGAAAAGCGGGATTTTATGGCAATTCAGTCGGTAGTTGCTTTCGGTAAGCCATTGGAAGACTTTGTCGTGGCCCGTCGCCGAGCAAAACAACCGGACGCTCAGGCCTTGGCTGCGTCTTGGGATGCCGTGGCCAAAGCCGTAGCAGCCCAACACAAATCCTTGGCCTCTGCCTCAAAATACACTTCATGGCAACAAGCTGACTTGGCCGCTCAAGCCGTGGAAAGCCTCAGCCGGGTGGTTAAAGAGGCCTATGATTTCTACTACGATTATGATCCAGCTTTCACTTGGTGGATGCCTGAACCTTGGAAAAAACTCGACGCAAATATGAAAGCCTATGCTAAAGCCCTTCGCGAGCACTATACCAACTCGGTCAAAGATGATGGAAGCGCAATCATCGGTAAGCCGATTGGAAGGGAAGCGTTGGAGAAGCAACTGGCCTTCGAAATGATCGCCTATTCTCCCGAAGAGCTGATCGCCGAGGCAGAGAAGCAGTTTGCCTGGTGTGAAAAGGAAATGCTGAAAGCCTCCAATGAACTCGGATTTGGCAATGACTGGAAAGCAGCCTTGGAAATGGTGAAGGAAACCTATCTGCCTGCCGGAGCGTGGCCGGAAGAAGTAGCTAAACTTGGAGAAGAGGCAATCGACATCATGGTCAAAAATGACTGGCTGACTGTGCCACCCCTGGCAATCGAAACCTGGCGAACCAGCATGATCTCCGCGGAAAGACAGCGAGTGAGTCCCTTTTTCCTAGGAGGTGAAGTAATTCAAATTTCCTACCCCACCTCTGAGATGAGTCACGAGGAAAAGATGATGTCTATGCGGGGGAATAATCCCCATTTTTCCAGAGCGACAGTGCAGCATGAACTCATCCCGGGCCACCATCTGCAGCAGTTTATGAATCAACGCTACATGACGCATCGACGGCCTTTCGGCACGCCATTCTGGACCGAGGGCTGGGCTTTGTATTGGGAGTTTGTGCTTTGGGACCGCAATTTCCCGAGGGACGCCAAAGACAAAGTCGGCATGCTTTTCTGGAGAATGCACCGCTGTGCACGGATTATTTTCTCCTTGAATTATCACTTGGGGAAAATGACACCTCAGCAATGCATCGACCTGCTTGTGGACAAAGTCGGTCACGAGCGTGCCAATGCAGAGGCGGAGGTGAGACGCTCCTTCGAAGGAAGCTATGGACCGCTCTACCAAATCGCCTATATGATCGGAGCTTTGGAAATCTATTCGATGAGAAAAGAACTAGTCGACTCCGGCAAGATGCCTGAGAAGCAATTCCACGACTTGATCCTAACCCAAAACGCCATGCCGATTGAAATCCTGAGAGCAAAAGTAACTGGTAAGCCACTGGATAAGAATCACAAGGCGAGTTGGAGGTTTTTAGATTAAGATTAAAACTCCCGGATACTGAGTTTGAGAATGTAAGGATTTTCGTACTCGTTAAACCGATCATAGATCTGCTTTATTCGTGGATTTGCCTGAAGGAATGCAGAAAGGTTGGGATGATCTTTTAATTTTTCGATGGCTGATTTGACCTCATATGGGTCAATAGAGAAGTAAATATGGTCTTCCTCACTTCCTATAGGAGCTAAAGTAAAATAGGAAGACAAATCTTCAAACTCAGTTCCAAAACCAGAATCCCAAGCTTTGATCAATTTGAGTTTTCCTGAGGATTTTTCGAGGATTGCGGGGTAAAAATCGGACTGATGTCTGAATCGGAGGTAATAGTGTTTGTTAGTTGGCTGAATGGTAAACAGAGTGATATAATTCTGTTTCTTTAGCTCTTCACGATATTCCATGATATTCGTAAAGCTCCTTTGGTACACTTCACGAGGAACCTTATTAGATCCAGCATTGAATGTGACAAAAGGAGAAACTTGTTTTGCAGCAATTGAATAGATAGTGTCTCTGTCTGAAAAAAATAGTTCTACGCCTGACTGACTCCCAAAAAAGACATCGTGATTTAGCACGTTAAGGAAGTTCCTTTCATTGTCTATAGGCAAAAACCCGTTGGTTTTTTCTCCTGATTCTGGAGAAACCAAGATTAGCCGATCTCCTTCTCCATCAAAAAATGCTCCTCCATAAATAAGGTATTCTTTTCCTAGCGGGAAAAAGGATAAAGAGGTGTAAAGAAATCTGTTTTTCCACTCCTTTTGAAAGTCACCCGCCAAATTGTAGCTGATTAGTTTTCCACTGGTGCGATCGAGGACTTCCATCAATTGGCTAAATTCGTTCCAACGGATATCATCGAGAGATTGAAATTCTCCCGGACCTTCTCCTTTGTCACTGATGGTTCGGATTACTCTTCCCTCCAGGTCAGTAAGTAGAATAAGGTCTGGAGCCAAAAGCCAATAGCTTTTTTCCTGCTTGATCAATCGTTTGACCCGTTTAATTGGGAGGTCTTCACTACCGAAGAGAGGAAAAACCTCCTTTATTTGAAATACAGAATCAAATTGGTCACTTTCTGCGTTCTTTAAGTCAAAGGAAACTTCTACTGATTGTTTTTTATCCCCATCATGGGAAGAGTTACAACTACTAAAAAAGAGGAAACCAAGGATTATCAAAAGGTTTGAAATCGTTTTCATTTGGGTTTGGATTGCAAAATATCTAATAGATTAGGTAACGATTTTTGTTTAAAGAGGTGAACCTGTCCCATACTATATGGAACAGGTTCATGGAATTTTTAAGAGCAAGCCTGACCTGTGCAAGAATTAAGTGGGTTGTCAGTTAAAGAACAGCACATCTCACCCGAACTGGACTCAGACATGGCATAATACTTTGCCTTTTCACAGGAAGGAGTGCAGGGAGGCGGATCAACTGATGCCTGAGCCCTTACGTGGGATAGGCCCATTGTCCCCAACAGACCTACTAGAAGAAATAGTTTTTTTATGGTGTAGTGAAATTAGTTTTCAAGAATTATCCACGGGTATACGTGAGGCCTCGTTACCAAACTTATATATTCGGGCATTTTTTTTTTTTGAATGGAAAAATTCATTTTCCGATGGACTGTCCCTAGCTCGCTCGACATACAATTAAGTTCAAGGCCAAAGGAACTTCCTTTTGGATTAAAGAATTAATTCTATCTTGTCCAAAAAGCTTTGGGACTATGGACTATCTAAAAACTTTTGGCTATTTACTTTTCGTTGGGGTGCAGTTGGCGTTTGTTTTAGGGGTTTTCTGGCTGGTTTTTTACTACAGTTGGAAAACGTTGAAAGAGTTTCGAAAAAGCAGGAATTAAAAAAAGGAAGGCCATTTGACCTTCCTTTTTGCTTATAATAAGTAACCAATTAAGTACTTAATTTTCCAGGGGAGCTTCCTCTTTCTTCTCTTTCAAGGTGATGATGATAGCTCCGTTTTTGCCATTTTGTCCAAATTTTTCAATGGCTTTATCATCTTTCAATACTTCGATCGCTTCGATATCGTCGGGGTCTATTTCGCTGGCATTTGGGATTTTTAGGAAATGATTGTCCTTTTTTATGTAAAAAGCCGGGCTGGCTTCCGATGAAGTCAAACTTTGGACATATACCCTTGAATTGGCTGTTCCGG
Organism: Algoriphagus aquaeductus; assembly: GCF_003253485.1. Classification (GTDB taxonomy): domain Bacteria; phylum Bacteroidota; class Bacteroidia; order Cytophagales; family Cyclobacteriaceae; genus Algoriphagus; species Algoriphagus aquaeductus. The sequence goes on from NZ_QKTX01000011.1 coordinate 156,505, forward strand.
ATACTCTGCGGGTTTCATTTAATGAAGAAGATTTCGGCGATGCTACGCCTATCCTGTATTGGGGAGTGGACTGGGGAAGGCTTGTGACTGTGCCTTTTGGTGCATATCCCCAAGAGTTTACCCTTCCCAGTACCTTGGTTTTGTTTAAATCATTGATTTGATTTTCGGTCAATTCATTTTTGATCGCTACTAAAGTAGAAAGCTGTTTTTTCTTGAGCTGGTTTTCAAGCTGAAGTACTTGATCCATCTGTCGGGAAACAGCAGCAGCATCAGGTTTGGGTTGCTCCAGGAGTTTTTTGAGCTTTTCCGTAGCGGCATCCAAGTCCCATTTCAGCGTGCTAAAGTCAGCTGCATTGGTACTGTGGATTTTCTTGATTTTTTCGGCCTGGGCATCTGTCAGGGAGATTCTGTCCCGATTTTTCATCACCAAGTCGGCGGAGTATAGGTGTTCCTGAAACATGTCCTGAGCCTGAGTCAGGCTGGAAGTCAGGAAAAAGAGCAGGAAAAGGCTTCGTTTGATCATGTTATTTTTTGTTGTATTGTGTCTAATATCTTGAGTCTAAAGTCTAATCTAGTATTCCGCCAAAAGAGACTCCGTAGGCGATTTCCAAGTGTCGAGATAGGATTTTTCCTCGATCACGATTTGCTGCTCCTGATTTTCATTTTCCTGAAGGGTAATAATGATTACCTCACTGGGAGCTTTGATGGCTTTTTCTTCACTTGTCCAAAGGAAAAACCCCAAAGCCAAGGAAGCGGCAATCCCTACCGGTATCCACCAGGAAAGACTTCGTTGACGCACCGCCTCTGGAAATTCCGGCGTGGAGATTTCTAGATCTTTTTCCTTTAGGGCTTGGAAAAAGGCGTGTAGTTCGGGGTCTTTATCGATGTTCATTTTTCTCTTTAGTTTCCCGCAGATTTTCACAGAAAAATCCACAGATTTATACAGATTTTTTTCGGATTGGGAGGTTTTGGACCTTTTCTCCCATTCTGCTGATTTCAAATTTCAAACCTTCGAGGATTTTCAAACCTCAAAGGTTTTTCGGAGTTCAATCCATTCTTTCAGTTTCTTTTTTCCCCGATCATAGTGGGTCCGAACGGTGCCGATATGCAGTTGGAGGACTTTAGCGGCTTCTTCCAGCGTCATGTCGTGGTAAAAGACCATCAGCAAAACCTCCTGTTGCATTTTGGGCAGTCGGCGAATCAGGTCTTCATGGCTTTCGGTTTCAGAGGGCTCAGCATCCCAAACCAAATCTTCCTCGATTTCCACAGTGATCCATTTGCCGATCCGTCGGAGTTCGTCCATCGCGGTAAAGCGAATGACCGAAAACAGCCAAGTCTTGGGATGGGCCTCAGTTTTCATTTTAGCTTGGCCTTCAAGGACTTTCAAGTACACTTGCTGGATCACATCCTTGGACAGTTCTCCATCAAATCCGCAGCACTGTCTGGCCCAAAGAAAGGCCTCGCGGTGATGTTGACGGAGAAAAGTTTCGAGCTGTGATCGGTTCATGTACACTACTTAATCAGAAATCGTCGGGATTTATATGACAACTGAAATGAAAATTTTTGAAAATGAAGAAAACCCACGTGACAAGGATTTTGATCGATAGGTCAATTACGCTTTCAAAAACCACATAGGCACATAGAAGGCATAGAAAAAGACCCAAATAACTATGTGAACCTATGTGCCTATGTGGTGAATCCTTTTTAAAAAATTATGAGGTGGTGAAATTGCCTCAACTTTTCCAATCACATGAATGAAGACGGCTATACCAAACAGTTGAATAAAAACCACATAGGCACATAGAAAACATAGGGTGAAACATCAAGGAAGAATCTATGTGACTATGAGGTGAATTTTCATTTACGTTAAACCCTTAAGCTTTTTAATATTGTTGAAAAGATGGGGTAATCTTACAACCTTGGCACTTTAAATCCGAGTCATAGAACCCTCCAAGGGTTTCGAACCCTTGGAGGGTTGTTTACAAAAAACCATGTGGTCTACGCTAATTCGACAATTCCGTCATTACCTTAAGCTGGAGCGCTCGCTGAGTGAAAATTCCATCGAAGCCTACTCGCTCGATGTGCAGAAGTTGGCGGATTTTGCAGAAAAGGAGTTTCCCCAAAAAAGCCTCCTCGAACTCGAACTGGAGCATCTCCGACGCTTTGTGAATACCTTGGCTTCCTTGGAAATTTCGGTTTACACCCAAGCACGGATTATCTCCGGGATCAAAGCGTTCTACCGCTTTCTGATGTATGAGGACCGAATCAAGGAAGATCCTGCGCAGCTCTTAGAAGCACCCAAACTGGGTCGAAAACTCCCCGATACATTGAGCTATCCCGAGATTGAGCAGTTGCTGGAAGCCATTCCGCTGGGCGAACCCGAAGGTCACCGCAACCGAGCCATCCTGGAAATGCTGTACAGTTCCGGTTTACGTGTGAGTGAGCTGGTTGAGCTGAAGAAAAGCCAGGTTTTTACGGAAATAGGCTTCCTGAAAGTGGTAGGAAAGGGAAATAAAGAACGTCTCGTGCCAATCGGCAAGGATGCTTTGCGCTACCTGAAAATCTACCAAGAGCTGGTTCGAGTCCATCAGACTCCGGCAAAAGGACATGAAGAATATGTCTTTCTCAACCGTCGGGGTCAAAAACTCACCCGGGTGATGATTTTTCTAATCATCAAAAAGACCGCTGAGCAGGCGGGGATCAAAAAGAACATCAGCCCGCATACTTTCCGCCATTCCTTTGCCACGCACCTGATCGAAGGTGGGGCAGACTTGCGTGCCGTGCAGGAAATGCTCGGTCACGAGAGCATCACGACCACGGAGATTTATACTCATCTGGATCGGGATTACCTCAGGCAGGTGTTGTCGGAATTTCATCCGAGGAAGTGATGTTTTTTCGGGTTTTAGATGTGTTTTATAATATCACAACCCAAAATCAAATTCGGATCCGGGCAATTCTCTTTAAAAAACTCCAAATCCTTTTCTGCCGCCACGCCGGGATAATCGCCCCAATTTCCGCCCAAATCCCACATCAGCTGAAAGTGGAGGTGCGGTGGCCAGTCGCCGTTTTCAGGGAAAGGACCTACATGGCAAAGTAAATCTCCTGCCTGAATTTCCTGTCCGACTTGTAGCTTTTCCAAGTCCTTGCGGAAAAGATGTCCGTATAGAGAAAAGAGGGTTTTCTCTTCTAGTTCATGCTCCAAAATGATCGTCGGACCGTAGTTGCCAAAGCCGGCATTGTCCTGAAAGCTGTGGACTTTTCCAGCCAAAGGTGCAAAAATTGGTGCTCCCGCATTTGTCCAGATGTCGATTCCCAAATGGATATTTCGAAAATCTGCTGACGCCGTGGCAAAAACTTCACTTCGGCGGTAAATGGCTCTTCTTTCCAAATAGCCACCGATACCATATTTTTTGCCAGCGTTTTTCAGCTGAGCAAAAACAAATCGTTCGAACTCCTCGGTATCGCTTAAATTGACCGCATCCAAGGCTTTATTGGCAGCTGTAAAGTCAAGAGAAAGCGCATTTTCAAGGGTTAATTTCTCGCCCATTACCGGTGCGAAATTCAAGGTATTCCAATTCATTGGGTGAAAATAGGGATTTCGATTTCCTTGAGTTAAATTATTTCCCGCAGATTTTCACAGATCTTCCATTCCCGCTCATCAGTCATCGGACACCCGACATCGGACAACCATTCTTCGGTCACCCGACATCGGACTAAACTTCCTGATTTCCAGGCCTCCTTTCTCCCCATCCTCCAAACTTCCCGCCTTTTCCCTTCCCCCTTCGGATAATTTTTCTAATTTTGCCCCAATTTGGACTTAAGTGAAATTTTCCTCAACCCTCCTCTCTAATGCCTAAAGACAGTAGCATCAAGCACGTCCTCCTCATCGGTTCAGGTCCCATCGTCATCGGTCAAGCTTGCGAATTTGACTATTCCGGCTCCCAGGCTTCCAGATCGCTCCGCGAAGAAGGGATCAAAGTCACCCTGATCAATTCCAATCCGGCCACGATCATGACTGACCCGGTAACCGCTGACCACGTGTATCTGCTTCCACTGGAAAAGAAATCCATCCGTAAAATTCTGACAGAGCATCCCGATATCGATGCTGTACTCCCTACCATGGGAGGGCAGACTGCCCTCAACCTTGCCATTGACTGCGAAAAAGCAGGTATTTGGAAAAATTACGGAGTTCGCATGATCGGAGTCGATATCGACGCCATCGATACTGCCGAAAACCGTGAGAAATTCAAGGCTTTGATGGAAGAAATCGGGGTGGACGTCTGCAAAGGAGCCACGGCTACTTCCATGTTGCAGGGAAAAGAAATCGCACAGGAAATCGGATTCCCTTTGATTATCAGAGCATCCTACACTCTTGGTGGTGCAGGAGGTGCCTTTGTCGAAAAGGCCGAAGATTTCGAAAAATACCTCTCTGCTGGACTTCAAGCCTCTCCGGTCCACGAAGTGCTGATCGAGCAAAGCATCCTCGGATGGAAAGAATACGAGCTCGAGGTGATGCGAGATAACATCGGCAATATGATCGTGATCTGCTCCATCGAAAATTTTGACCCCATGGGCGTGCATACCGGCGACTCGATCACCGTTGCACCTGCCATGACCCTACCGGATACGGTCTATCAGCGCATGAGAAACTATGCGATCACGATGATGAACAGCATCGGGAATTTCGCAGGGGGCTGTAACGTACAGTTTGCCGTCAGCCCGGACAATCAGACCATCATCGGCATCGAGATCAACCCACGCGTTTCCCGATCTTCGGCATTGGCTTCCAAAGCAACCGGCTATCCGATCGCCAAAGTGGCTGCCAAGCTGGCGGTAGGGTATAACTTGGACGAACTGTCCAACTCGATTACCGGAACTACTTCGGCTTACTTTGAGCCATCTATTGATTACGTAATCGTAAAAATACCTCGCTGGAACTTTGACAAGTTCAAAGGTTCGGACCGTCGATTGGGACTATCCATGAAAGCGGTAGGGGAAGTAATGGGCATCGGTCGCAATTTCCAGGAAGCCCTTCAAAAGGCCTGTCAATCGCTCGAAATCAAGCGAAATGGCTTGGGCGCTGATGGAAAAGAACTCAAAGATCAAGCGCAGATTCTTTACTCCTTGGCTAATCCTAGCTGGAACCGATTGTTCCACGTCTATGATGCCTTCAAACTCGGCATTTCCTTCCGTACGATCCAAGATCTCACTAAAATCGACAAATGGTTCCTCAAGCAAATCGAGGAATTGATCCACTTGGAAGCTGAGATTGAGAAATATAAAATTGACACCATTCCATTCGAATTGATGGATTTGGCGAAGAAAAAAGGCTACGCTGACCGTCAGATCGCGCATTTGTTGGATTGCTTGGAAAGCGATGTATTCAACAAGCGCTACCACGAAATGGGCATCAAGCGGGTGTACAAACTTGTCGATACCTGTGCAGCGGAATTTGAAGCGAGAACACCCTATTACTACTCGTCTTTTGGTGAGGAAAACGAGTCCATCAGATCAGAGAAAAAGAAAGTGGTAGTCTTGGGCTCAGGACCAAACCGTGTAGGGCAGGGGATCGAGTTTGACTACTCCTGTGTACATGGCGTTTTGGCTGCGAAAGAGTGTGGCTACGAGACCATCATGATCAACTGTAACCCGGAGACGGTTTCCACAGACCCGGATGTGGCAGATAAGCTCTACTTCGAGCCGGTGTTCTGGGAGCACATTTACGAGATCATTTTGCACGAAAATCCGGTTGGCGTCATCGTGCAGCTGGGAGGTCAGACGGCTTTGAAATTGGCTGAAAAACTTTCCAAATACGGCATCAAAATCATCGGAACGAGCTTTGAAGCGCTTGATTTGGCCGAAGACAGAGGTTTGTTCTCCACACTTTTGAAAGAAAACAACGTGCCTTATCCAGAATTTGGCACCATTCACAATACCGACGAAGCCCTTGAGCTTTGCAAAACCATTGGGTTCCCACTGCTTGTTCGTCCAAGCTACGTTTTGGGTGGTCAGGGCATGAAAATCGTGATCAACGAAAAGGAACTCGAAGAGCACGTGGTGAATGTGCTTCGTGACATTCCTAATAATGAGATTCTTCTCGATCACTTCTTGGAAGGCGCAATCGAAGCAGAAGCAGATGCGATTTGTGACGGGGAAAATGTCTACATCATCGGTATCATGCAGCACATCGAGCCGGCAGGTATCCACTCCGGAGACTCCTATGCGGTACTTCCTCCTTACAACTTGGGAGATTTGGTGATTCGTCAGATTGAAACCTATACGCACAGAATTGCTTTGGCACTCAAAACGGTCGGGCTGATCAATATCCAGTTTGCGATCAAAAATGACAAAGTCTATGTGATCGAAGCGAATCCAAGAGCTTCCCGTACGGTGCCGTTTATCTGCAAGGCCTATCAGGAACCTTATGTGAATTATGCCGTAAAGGTGATGTTGGGAGAGAAGAAAGTCACCGACTTTGAATTCAAACCGGTGAAGAAGGGGTATGCCATCAAGGAACCTGTGTTCTCCTTCCACAAATTCCCGAATGTCAACAAAGAACTGGGGCCTGAAATGAAATCCACCGGTGAAGCGATTTACTTTATCGATGACCTGATGGATGACTATTTCTTGAAAATCTACTCAGAAAGAAACATCTATCTGAGCAGATAATCCAGTCTAAAAAATAATCTGTTTTGGTAAAATTTCTCATCATATTACTCGGAGTGGGTTGGCTATTGGGCCAACTCATCCGCTATTTTCTTCGATCCAAGCTTGCTCAATTGGCCAAGCAAGTCAATGAAGCCGCTAGAGAACAACAGCGAGCTCAGCAACATGCCTCTAGGCCAAAGGATTCGGTCGTTGTAGATTATATTCCTAAGGAAGAGCTCGAAAAGCGAAAAAAAGATATTGAGGGCGGCGAGTACGTGGACTATGAAGAAGTAAAGGAGTAATTGTTAAAAACCATAAAATTGGAAAGGTCTGTGTCCGCACAGACTTTTTTTTATGAATCAAGGTTTTCAGCTTTTTAATTTTATCCTTCTGAATATCTACTTCTGCAAACTAGAACGGGTAAACTGCTCACTGTCCATTGGCTTTTTTCTCCTTCATTTTTCTTAAAAAATAGTCGGGTGTTCGGGTTACGATTTTCCCATTGATTTGGGTTACAATCTTCTGGCCGAGTCGCTTTTTCATTTTCAGAAAGTCTTCTTCCGAGTTCAAAACAGCAGTTTTGATTTTCTCTGCAAGTGTATCAATTTCTTCTTCCCTCATTTTCCAAATGACTTTAGAAAGTTAAACTTTTCTGAATTGGCGACTTTTACTCTAAATTTCTTCTCGGCGATAAGTTCTGGGGCTGTCTTTGAATTATCGAATATGGCTAAATAATCAACTTCGTTGAAAAAAAGTTTGAAAAGGTTTTCAATCCCTCTTTGGTATCTTCTTCGTACCACACTTTCAGGAATGTGATGACCACCCTCTGCAACTCTCTTTTTGACCCGCTCGATGGCCAACTCAGGAGATTCCAGCCAGAAAAATACCAAGGAGACAAAATAGCCTGCCTGTTTTGCTTTTCGGATAAAACTCAAGTAAGACTTGGTAGCCAACGTAGTTTCAAAGGCAAAATCTTCTTCTTTCTCTATCAGCTCATGGATCCGTGAAAGCATAATTCGACCAGCCTCTAACGCAACAGTCTCAGGCTGAAAAGGAGAAAGTCCTCTTGCTATTTCATCAGCATTGACAAATTCCTTGCAGTCCAAAAGCTCAGGAAGCATCCGAAAGGAAGCAGTGGTTTTGCCAGCGCCATTACAGCCTGCGATAATAAAAAGTCTCCTTTGCCCCATCCTCAAATTTGGTGAAAAATCACAGGTAAGCCAAGCTTTGCAGGATACCGAAAGGTCTTGTGTCTAAGGTCTTTTCTCTTGCTTCTGATTTATTCGACGCACTTTTAAATTCCTATTTCACTCGCTTGCACCAAAAAACCTTATATCCACTTCCCGTTTTGGTTCCGATCAGGAAGTCTTCACCTCCATCTTTCAGCCCCAGTTTCTTTTTAAGTTCCTCGGCTTTGATGCTGTAGTTTCGGCAAATCACATTGACTTTTCCCGAAGGAAAGAGGTTTTTGATTTCTTGCTTTTTAGGAGCAATCTCCTGGATCACTTCAAAAATTCGCCCTGGAATTTCTGATGGAAATTGGTTTCCGGTGTAGATATGGCTGTTTTTCTCCAATTTTTTCATTCCAAATCGCGCTGCAAAAAGGGTAAATGCACCTGCTTTCAAGATTCCGCTTAGGGGTTCGATTAAGTACTTTTCTGCTTCTCCGAGCTGTGCAGCAGCGTTCTCCTCTTCTTTTGGATCAAAAGAGAATTTCAGATTTTCACTGCCCAAATCAACGGCTGAGATCTCTCTGGATTCTTGGGTTTTTCCTTTTTCCCAAGAAAGCAAAAGCTCCTTTACTTCGTTTTTGACGGAAATCACCGTGATTTTTTGAATCTCCGGAAGCTCTGACCAAGCTTGTGAAATATCCAGCATGGGTGAGGCTTTGATCAAGATTTTATCTGATTTGCTACGCAAAAGAGACCATGCGCTGACCACATCCGGTTCGCAATCCTGGAGCTTGTAAAGCTTCTGATTTCCGTTACCCCTTCTTGCCGGGTCAGCAAAAATCAGGTCAAAGTGTAACTCGGTTTTTTTCAAAAAACCCAATCCATCTCCTTCAAAAAACTCAAACTTTCTATCTAAACCCTCCAAGGGTTCTGAACCCTTGGAGGGTCCCAACTGCTCGAGATTATGCTTCGTGATCTGAAAAAGCTCAGGCTGCCTTTCGCAGTATATCCCTTTTTCAAACTCCTGGCTCAAGTAAAAAAAATCGACTCCAAAGCCCCCGGTAAGGTCGATCATGGATTTTCCGGTCATGCCTTCCCCTTTGAATCGGGCTGTTTCCTCGGAGGAACTTTGCTCCAAAGAAATGCTTGCAGGGAAAAGTAAATTTGGATTTTCAGACCAGGCCGGGAGCTTCTTAGCTGCTCTTTGTCTGGCAGAAATCTGCTGCACAGCCATTTTCAGGTCAAAAGTGACTTTTCCCTGGTATTTAAAAAGCAAAAGTGCAGGATCTTCAGTAAGATGATCCTGCACAAATTGTCTGAATTCAGCGCTATTGAGCTCGCTGAGGTTCATCAGACGAGTTTATTTTCCAAAAGGTATTCTGCAATCTGCACGGCATTGGTCGCAGCACCTTTTCTTAGGTTGTCCGCTACGATCCACATGTTGAGTGTATTTGGTTGAGACTCATCTCTTCTTAATCGGCCCACAAACACCTCGTCTTTCTTGTGTGAAGTGATTGGCATAGGATAGACGAAGTTGGTAGGGTCGTCTTGTACGATCACCCCGGGGGCATTTTCCAACAGGCTTCTCACTTCCGCCAAATCAAAATCCTGCTTGAACTCCACGTTGACTGCCTCAGAGTGTCCACCCATGGTCGGGATACGAACAGTAGTAGAAGTCACCTGGATGGAATTGTCACTGAAGATTTTTTTAGTCTCGTTGATCATTTTCATCTCTTCCTTGGTGTAGCCGTTTGGCTGGAACACGTCGATATGAGGAAGGACGTTCATGTCGATCTTGTGCGGATAGACCATCGGAGGATTGGCATCACCGGATCGCTCAGCCATCATTTGATCCACTGCTGCTTTACCTGTACCGGTTACGGATTGATAGGTGGACACCACAATGCGCTTAATTCCATATCGCTGACGCAAAGGCTCCAAAGCCAAGACCATCTGTATGGTCGAGCAATTAGGGTTGGCGATGATTTTATCTTCTTTAGAAATTTCTTTTGCATTGATCTCAGGCACCACCAATTTCTTGGTAGGATCCATTCTCCAAGCGGAAGAGTTGTCGATGACGAAGGTGCCGACTTCTGCAAATTTGGGAGCCCACTCGAGCGAGGTGCTTCCACCTGCAGAGAAGATCGCGATTTCAGGTTTGGCTGCCACAGCATCAGCAAGGCCGATCACCGTGTGTTTTTTACCCTTGTACTCGATCTGTTTACCCACAGATCGCTCAGAAGCAACCAATAGCAGTTCGTCATAAGGGAAGTTGTGCTCATCGAGCACTTCGAGGATTTCGGAGCCCACCAAGCCGGTGGCGCCTACTACAGCCAGTTTCATGTGTTTAAATAGGTTTTTTATTGGTTTTGGGTCTGCAAAAGTAAGGACTATGAGTTCATTTTCAGGATAATGGCGAGAAAAATCCTTGGTTTTTTATGATAGATCAAAAAACCAAAACTAATTTTTGTATTTTCAATTACTCCTTTTTCCTCATTTCCCTTATGAAAGGTGTTTTTCCATCTATTGTTTTTTGGGTATGCTTTAGTGCCTCGGTCCTCTTTCCATTTGAAGGGTTGGGACAAAAGCAGGATTTTGAACTTCCTTTTTCCATATCTTCTTTTCCTCAAGAATTTCTTCCGGGTTGGTATGGAAATGATGTGAGAAATACTGTTTCGAGGATTTTTCAGACCTCCACTCTGGGAAGATCAGATTCTAGAGCCTTGGCAGTTCAGCCTATCAGTTCCTTCAATGGAGAAATTTGGGTCAGACTCAGGCCTTCCGAATTCGAAAATCCAAAAGTATATTTTTGGGCAAGAAGCCTTCAAAACGGCACCGGTAGCCGTGCTGCGGTGGTGTATTTTTCTTGGGGAGAAAGTTTGACAGGGGTGTTTTCAGGCAGGACTTTACTGGGATCTGAGACCGAATTTGGGAATGAAAATCAGGAATATCGGAGGTTTATCTTAGATGTGCCTGCGGAGTTGGTGACTCTTGATGAGGTCTATTTTAAGTTTGAGATTTTATATGGTCAGGGTAGCGGAAGTGCGGCGAGGTGGTTTTTGGATGATTTTGAGTTAGGGGAATTGATTCAGGATGTAACTCCACCTCAGGTATCGGTTGTAAAAGGATATACTAAAAACGAATTGTTTTTAGCGTTCAATGAACCGATTGATCCAGTATTTTCATTATTTCCGTTGGCCTACAGATTGGATGACGCAGAGCCAGTAAGAATAAGTGCTCTTAATGACTCCACCGTGATTCTCGGATTTGGGAATAACTTGTTGGAAGATAGAGATTATAGTTTGTCGATCAGGCAGGTTCCGGATTTGGAGGGAAATTTTTTGAATGACACTACAGTGTTTTTTCGGTTTACAGATCCTACGGATTTTCAATTCAAAACTTTGGTTATCAACGAGCTGATGCCTGCACCAAGACCGGATCAGGATCTTCCAAATGTTGAATATGTAGAGCTTTTTAATCCTAAAGACAAGGAGTTTCGACTTCAGGGTTTAGTATTTTCCAATTCAAGAAGTAGCAGTATTCTTCCTGAATATTGGATTCAGCCGGGAGAATTTGTACTACTTGCACCTTCTAATCAAGCTAATCAGCTTCTGGAATTTGGGTCGGTTGTGTCAGTAAATCCTTGGCCCACCATGTTAAATTCCGGTGATGTTATGACCTTGGCATTCTCAAGTGAGGGAGTGGTCGATCGGCTAAGTTACGCCACTGCCTCTTGGAGAGGAAATGAATTTGCAAATGGTGGATTCAGTTTAGAAGTCATTAATCCATTTTTGCTATGTGATAATTCAGAATTACTAAGACCATCGACGGATCAGCTACGGGGGACTCCGGGAAGGCAAAATTCACTTTTTTCAGCTGAGGTCATCGGTGAGGAGCTAAAAATAGAATCTGCCTATTTTGTTCATCCTGATCAGATTGAGGTCGTTTTTAATCAGCCTTTTTTTCCAATCCTGAATTCCGATCAAGTGACACTCTCCCCCGATCTTGAGGTGGATTCTATATGGGTTTCCTCAGCGGGGAAAGGATTGCAGGTCAGATTAGTTCAGCCTGCAATCCCCAGTCTGAAGTATATGTTGAGAATCTCTCTTTTGGTTACTTGTTTTGGAATACCTATAGATGGAGAGCTTTCTGCCAATTTGGTGCTTGCTGAAAATGCCAATAAAGGGGATTTGATCATCAATGAAGTATTGTTTGACGCTCGGGTAGGGGATCCAAAATTTGTTGAGATTTACAATACAACAGATAAATATCTTTCTTTGGAATCTTGGGCTTTAGCCAATTTGAATGACTCAGGCTTGCCCAATCAGATTAGGGTGTTTGGTACAAAAGGGAGTATGTTGGGGCCCGGAGAATTTTTGGCAATAAGTACAGATTCCAATCGCCTGAGGCTAGCCTACCCTAAATCTGCAGAGGGGGCTTTGCTTCAGATTCCCAGCCTTCCAAGCTATCCTATTTCTGGAGGTACCGTTGTATTGATTTCCAATAAGGGTGAGGCAGTCGAAAAATTTTCCTATGACCCTAAAATGCATCATCCGCTGATCCGAAACACCAAGGGGGTCTCTTTGGAGAGAATTTCTTCAAAAACAGCGGCAGAAGTTGCCTCCAATTGGCAGTCGGCTTCTGGCAGCGAAGACTATGCTACACCTGGGAGAAAAAATTCTGTGGCCTTGAGCGATGAGTTTGAGTCAACTCTCATTCAGATTGAACCCCAAGTCTTTGATCCGGAAGGAAATTTTGGACAGACATTTACCACCATAAGGTATGAGTTGGATCAGCCTGGATGGGTTGGTAGTTTTTCAATTTTTTCGGCCTCAGGACATTTGGTCCAGACACTTTCCCAAAATCAGGTTTTGGGGACTTCCGGAATTTATACCTGGACTGGAACAGATTTGAGTGGTGCCAGAGTCCGGCCGGGATATTATGTTCTTTTAGTAGAGTTGTTTGATCTTGCCGGAAAAACCACCGTGATCAAAAAACTGGTAGTCGTAGGATCAAGGCTTTGATGGTTAATTTTAATTAAGACATACTTTTTACAAATTTCCAGGCTGCTGAAATAAAGATCGACGATCTTCCTAAAGAATAAGGGTTTTCAAAGGTGGGAAGCTGTAATTGAATTGATGGTGAGGTGTAAATAGGTAAATGGCGGAGTTGATCTTAATCGAAGTCTGATGACTTTTGATAAGAGAATCAACCATTTTTCACTGCGGATTCTGATATAATTTTATATGATTATCCGCAATTGCACCACCAGCCAAATTCTCTTTGTTTAATGGGTCGGAAGACCGATGACCGAAGGATCCTCGATTTCTGCCTTTTTGAGAAATTTCGTAAGCTAGCTAAGCCTACAGGGAATAAATCGGATATAGAGAAATTTTAATTTGGATATCTTAGAAAATTATTTTCAGTAAATCACTGAATTCCAAGGAGTAAAGCTCCTTGATGAATTGGAGGATTGGCTCTCCTGATTTTCTAAAACTTTTAATTTTTGCATTTATCAAAGACCACAGTATTTTAGGGTACCAAACCCGAAAAGTCCCCGTACGATCATTTAAAGAAAGACCAACATGAGTCAGGAAGAAAAGACCGCATACTCTCAGGAGGAGCTCAAAGAATTTGAAGAAATCATTCTTCAAAAACTGGCGGTAGCCAAAGAAGAGCTCCACTCTCTAAAGGAAACCTTGAGCAAAAAAAATGACAGTGGGACAGATTATACTGCTTCGACCTCAAAACTGTTGGAGGATGGAGCGGATACCTTGGAACGCGAAAATCTAAGTCAGTTGGCCGCCAGACAGCAGAAATTTGTCATCAACTTAGAAAATGCCCTGATTCGGATTAAGAATGGAACTTATGGCATTTGTGTGGATACGGGCAAGCTAATTTCAAAAGAGAGACTGAAGGCTGTTCCTCATACGATGCATTCGATCGAAGCAAAATTGGCAAAGAAGTAATTTTGGATTTTCTTCATCGTCATATAGAAGCGTTGATATTCTGCGCACCAGAGCCTCTTACAACCACTGAAATAGTCAAGTGCCTCAGTGAAATGTTTGAGGCTGAGGTTTCGCTAGACCATGTCGAGGAGGCTATTTATGAGTTGAGAAAGAAGTATAATCAAGATGATTTTTCATTTGCTTTGGAGCATCTGGGTGGAGGGTATCAGTTTTTGACAAAGCCGGCTTATCAGGCCAGCATTAGTATTTTGTTGAGACAACAGTCCCAAAAGAGACTTTCCGCTGCTCAATTGGAAACACTTTCTATCATTGCATACAAGCAACCAATAACCAAAGGTGAAGTAGAGCAAATCCGAGGTGTCAACAGTGATTATTCCGTCCAAAAGCTTTTGGAGAAAGAACTGATCGAAATCAAAGGAAAGTCCGATGGTGTGGGGAAACCATTGATCTACGGTACTTCTACAAGATTTATGGAGTACTTTGGGATCAATTCTATCCAAGATCTGCCCCAGCCAAAGGATTTTTCTCAACCAGAGAATCAAATCGGGGAAGAAAAGGATTAATCCATAGGCTGTACTTTAGCTAACCGGGACACCAAAAATTTTTTACCCGATCCGATTTCTTCACAAATAATCCGGGTTCTTCTTGTTTCTCCCTTTACAAATTTCCTTCCAGAGAGCATAAATGAGTTACCTGGTTTGAGGTCAGCTAAGAAAATTTCCGTCGAATGCGCACTTTTTTTATCGTATTTGCTCATTTCTTTCATCAAAAAAAGATCCCTTGCAGAGCTGGCAGAAGGGTTTCTCATATGCAATTTGAGGGGAACCAATAGATCCCGAGGGAATATTATTTCCGACAACAATGGCTCCATCAATTCCTGAAACAATTTTTTCCATTCATATCCGTGTGGGGCATGATGGATACCGAACTTTTCAAAAGCTCTTAAATGAGCCACTTCATGGATGTAAGTGAGGAGAAACTGGTAAGTGTTTAGGTCAGCATTAAGGGTGATGGTCTGGAATTTTCGGTCCTTTCTATACCTGAAATCTCCAAGCTTAGTTGATCTGGGTGTTTTTACATGCAAAGAAAAAGGGGTTTCTTGCCAGAGCCTCAGGCAATAGGGTACCGCCTTTTCAGGGAGGTGAGTATTTGCTATATGGAGAAGCCCGGGGGGAAAACTCATCAGGTCAAAAATAAAAAAAGAGTCCCGATTTAGGGACTCTTAATTTTTTTCCAAGGCTGGATTGGATTACTGAGCAGTTGCAGTAGTGTCAGCAGCTACAGCAGCAGTGTCAACAGCAGGAGCTTCTTCAACAACTGGAGTTTCTTCAACTACAGTTGTTTCTTCTACTGTTTCTTCAGTGGTTTTGTTACCGCAAGAAGTAGTAGCGATCAAACCAGCGATTGCGAAAATTGCAAATACCTTTTTCATTTGTTATGGTTTTCTTAATTACATCACAAAGGTACTAGTAATATTTTCAATTGTGCAAGCGCCGTCCAAATATTTTTTATTTGTTTTTATAAACAATTTTTACAGGAACTCCTTCGAAATCAAAGTTTTCTCTCAGTCGGTTTTCAAGATACCTTGTGTAAGGGTCCTTAATATATTGAGGCAGGTTGCAGAAAAATGCAAAAACCGGATTTTTGGTAGGAAGTTGAGTGACGTATTTGATTTTGATATATTTTCCTTTCCAGGCAGGAGGAGGATATTTTTCTATTTCCTGGAGGAGGACATCATTCAGTTTGGAGGTTGGGATTCTTCTTGTCTTGTTTTCAAATACTTTTACAGCCAACTCAATTGCCTGAAAAATTCGCTGTTTTTCAACCACTGAGGTGAAGATGATCGGGATCCACTTGTGCTCTCCAAGTCTGTCTAGCATCTCCTCTTTAATTTTATTCATGGTTTTGTGGTCTTTTTCGATCAAATCCCACTTATTGACCATGATCATCACGCCTTTGTTGTTTTTGATGGCCAGGCCAATCAGGTTGATGTCTTGTGCTTCCAGTCCTCTGGTGGCATCGACCATGACTATGACGACATCGGATTCTTCCAGCGTTCTCAAAGAACGCATGACAGAATAAAACTCAATATCCTCTTTTACTTTACCCTTTTTGCGGATTCCGGCTGTATCCGTGATAATAAAGTCTTTTCCAAAAAACTTATATCGAGTGTGGATAGCATCTCTTGTAGTTCCGGCTTCATCCGTCACAATGGATCGCTCTTGTCCGAGAAGCGCGTTGAGAAAAGAAGATTTTCCTACATTGGGTCTTCCTAAAATGGAAATTTTCGGTACCCCTGCATCTGGATCTTCCTCTCCTTCATCCTTGAAATGAGTAATGACAGCATCCAAAAGCTCGCCGGTTCCGCTTCCACTTACAGCTGCAATCGGAAATATTTCAAAGGCACTCAAGCCCATCTGATAAAATTCATTGGCCATAAATGCCTTTTCCCGATTATCTGCTTTATTAGCGACGATGTACAAAGGTTTTTTAGTTCCCCTGAGTTCATTGGCAAATTCAGAGTCCAAATCTGTTAAGCCATCATTACAGTCCACTACAAAAAGGATTACATCTGCCTCTTCAATGGCCAGCTTCACTTGCTTTCTGATTTCTGCTTCAAAAATATCTTCAGAGCCAGTTACATATCCTCCTGTATCGATCACCGAGAAGAATTTGCCAGACCACTGCGCATGGCCGTAGTGCCGGTCTCGGGTCACTCCACTCAAGTTGTCCTCAATGGCCTTTCGTTCTTCTACCAAGCGGTTAAAAAGAGTAGATTTTCCCACATTGGGTCTGCCTACGATTGCTACTATATTTGCCATAAGTTAAGAGGGGTCGTACCCGAATTTTTTTAGTTTCAATTTATTCTTTCGCCAGTCTAATTCGACTTTAACGAATGTTTCCAAAAAGATTTTCTTTCCGAAAAACTTTTCCAGATCAGCTCGTGCTTCTGTTCCTACTTTCTTGAGCATTTTGCCTTTATCTCCGATGATAATCCCTTTTTGACTATCGCGCTCCACAAAAATGGTAGCTCGGATTCTAATGATATTTTCTTCTTCGTGGAAATCCTCAATACCCACTTCGGTGCTATAGGGGATTTCCTTTTTGTAATTGGTAAAGATCTTCTCCCGAATGATCTCAGAGGCAAAGAACCGTTCTGGTCGGTCAGTTAGTTCATCTTTGTCGTAAAAAGGGGGGTGCACTGGTAGCCTTTCCACAATTTCCTGTAAAATCCGTTCAGTATTAAACTGCTCTTTTGCAGATATAGGAATTACCGTGGTCGCCTGGATTCTTGAAGTCCAATACTGAGTGACTTCCTCCAATTGGCCTTCTTTAGCAAGGTCAATTTTGTTGATCACCAAAAGGATCGGGATGCCTGATTCGTTGATTTTTCGGATTACATCTTCGATTTCCTCTTCATTTTCATAGAGGTCAGTGACAAATACGATCACATCTGCATCCTCGAGAGAAAGATTGACAAATCCCATCATGCTTTTGTGAAGCTCATATTTTGGTTTGAGCATTCCGGGTGTGTCAGAAAAGACGATCTGATACTCATCCGTATTAATCAGACCAAGAATTCGATGCCGGGTGGTTTGAGCTTTGGAAGAGACTATGGATAGCCGCTCACCCACTAGGATATTCATCAAGGTGGATTTACCCACGTTTGGTTTTCCGACGATATTGACAAATCCCGCTCTATGAGGAGTTTGGGCCATTTTCAAAGATTTTTTTGCAAAGGTACTTGATTTTTGAGAGTTTGCCCTTACCTTTGCATCACAATATCGCGGGATGGAGCAGTTGGTAGCTCGTCGGGCTCATAACCCGAAGGTCACAGGTTCGAGTCCTGTTCCCGCTACAAAATAAAAAGTTGATCATGTCATGGTCAACTTTTTTTGTTTATACCCTTTCTCATGCGGTTTGTGAAGTTTAATTGATTCCACTTGACCATATCCGTCCGGTATTTTTTCGTTTTCAGGACGAGAAACCAATGCTAAAGCGTTTTTCCCTCCTCTTGAAAGAGGGATAGTCGGTAGCGATTAGTAGACTTTTTCTGTCTTTGAGGGGGGACGGAGTTATATTTTGAACCAAATACCGAGGGGCATGGGATCCTCCTTCTGTAGATACGGGATTGTCTTTCCTGTTTTAAGGTAAGTTCTTTATATCGAAATCCCATTTTGGCAAAGAAATCGAGTAATTGTTTAATGGCTCGTGAAATAACGCTCACTAACCATGCGGACGAAAAATAGAAGCTCTGGATTGCGGTTAGCCTCACCAAGACCTAACTGACAGAGGCTGCCATTTTTGTGATACCTGTATCACTGCATTATGATTAAAGAATGCCTAATTGGAGATTTATCGTTTAAAAATATTCCTATCTTTGATCCAATAAGTTCTTTTTAAGTTTCTTCATCAAACGAAATAGGTTTTACTTAACTGTAGATTAATAGGGAATCGTGTGAAAATCACGAACTGTCGCGCAACTGTAAGTAACATACCAAAGGTTTTACCAAGAAGGTCCACTGTCTCGTTTTCGGGATGGGAAGGACGGTAAAGCTGTTACAAGTCAGGAGACCTGCCTATTTTGATTTGACAATGCTCTCGCGGTTTGGAGTCAGATGTCAGACAAGATGTTTTTAAAAAAGGCAACAAAGCCTTCATGGAATTGGTGTATCCAATTGCATTCACATCTATCTATTCGTCTCTCCCCTTCCTTCGACAGTATTGTGAGGTTCTTCAAAAGGGTTTTTAACTAATTATTTAAAAAATTTAAAGTTAAAAGAAGTGAAAACACACAATCTTGGCTATCCGCGAATTGGTAGCAACAGAGAACTTAAAAAAGCCTGCGAGTCCTATTGGTCAGGCAAAACATCCGCAAATGAGCTGCAAAACACAGCAGCAAGCATTCGGCTGTTCAACTGGCGATTACAGAAAGAGGCAGGAATTGACCTTATTCCTTCCAATGATTTTTCACTCTATGACCAGGTTTTGGATCTGTGTCTGATGGTGGGAGCTATTCCCGAGCGGTATCATGACGTCATTCTTGACAAATCCAACAACGAGCTGGACCTCTATTTTGCCATGGCAAGGGGATATCAGAAAAACGACCTGGACATCACTGCCATGGAAATGACAAAATGGTTTGATACGAATTACCATTACATCGTTCCGGAATTTCACAAAAATCAGCAGTTCAAATTCTTTTCGACGAAAATTGTCGATGAATTCTATGAAGCAAAGAGCAAGGAAATTCTCACCAAACCCGTCCTGATTGGGCCAGTTTCCTTTTTGCTTTTGGGTAAAGAAAAGGAATCGGGATTTGACCGGTTGGATCTGCTGGACAACCTGATTCCGGTATATATGGATGTTCTTAAAAAACTGGAGACTCGGGGTGTGGAATGGGTACAGTTTGATGAACCATTTTTGACACTCGACCTTGATGAAAAGGTGAAGCTGGCCATTTCAAAATTCTACAAACTGGTCAGAAAGGAATTTCCGACCCTGAAAACATTGCTTGCAAGCTATTTTGAAGGTCTAAAGGACAATCTTTCATTCGCCGTATCTCTCCCTGTTTGCGCTTTGCACCTCGATTTGGTGAGAAATCCTGAACAACTGATGGAGGTTATCAACCTTTTGCCGGAAAAACTCAGTCTTTCACTCGGATTGGTTGATGGAAGGAATATCTGGAAAAATGACTTTCAATCCAGTCTTGAATTCATCAGAAAAGCCCAATTTCTAATTGGAAACGAACGTCTTTTCATCGCACCCTCCTGTTCCTTACTCCATGTTCCATGTGATTTGGATTTAGAATCAAAACTGAATCCTGAAATCAAACAGTGGCTTGCTTTTGCGAAGCAGAAGATAGCCGAAGTCGTGTCCTTGAAGCAGCTGGCTACAACCCCAAGTCCTGAAGGATTAAAAAGCCTTCGTGAAAATGAAGCGGTAAACAACACAAGAAAGACCTCCAGTTTGATCCACAATGTCAAGGTAAAGCAGCGGGTAAATGCAGTGACAGCGTCGGATGCAAGTAGGCAAAATCCTTTCCTGATCCGAAAATACAAGCAGCAGCAGTCACTTGGCTTGCCGCACTTTCCAACCACCACTATCGGATCATTTCCTCAGACCGCAGAAGTGCGTTCATGGAGGGCAAAATTCAAGAAAGGGGATATTTCTGAGCAGGAATACGAGCGACTCTTAAGGGATGAAACCGAAAAAACCATTCGTTGGCAGGAAGAAATCGGGCTGGATGTATTGGTTCACGGCGAATTCGAAAGGAACGACATGGTAGAGTATTTTGGTGAGCAGCTGGAAGGATTTGCCTTTACTCAAAATGGCTGGGTCCAAAGTTATGGAAGCCGGTGCGTTAAGCCGCCGATTATAATTGGTGATGTTCACCGACCTAACCCTATGACTGTTTATTGGTCCTCATTAGCCCAATCAATGACTGATAAGCCAGTCAAAGGCATGCTGACCGGACCAGTCACGATTCTGCAATGGTCCTTTGTGCGAAACGACCAGCCGAGATCCCAGACCTGCACCCAGCTAGCCTTGGCCATCCGGGACGAAGTGGCTGATTTGGAAAAAGCAGGAATCAAAATCATTCAAATCGATGAACCGGCAATCCGGGAAGGTTTGCCACTTCGAAAAAGTGAATGGAAAAACTATCTGGAATGGGCAATTGGAGCATTTAAAATATCCTCAAGCGGGGTTAAAGATGAAACTCAAATTCATACCCACATGTGCTACTCTGAGTTCAATGATATTATTCAGGATATTGCTAATATGGATGCAGATGTGATCACAATCGAATGTTCACGGTCTCAGATGGAATTGTTGGACGCTTTTGCGGACTTCAACTACCCCAATGAAATAGGTCCAGGTGTGTATGATATTCATTCACCAAGAGTTCCTTCAAAATCAGAAATGATTGGGCTTTTGGAAAAAGCACTTGCTGTAATTCCATCAGATCAACTTTGGGTTAACCCCGATTGCGGCTTGAAAACCAGACATTGGGAGGAGACTAAGCGTGCATTGATTGAAATGGTGGAAGCAAGTAAGGAAATGAGAAAATCACTTGAAAGCTTTCCAATATAGGATGATTTAAACTGTGTATAGGTTTATCGCCTATGCACAGTTTTTAAATTTTTTGACCAAGTTTAATGTTCGAACCAGTACCTAAAATCCAAAAATTCAGTCATCCAAATTTTTGCTGGGATGTGATTTCTATGCAAACTGTCAATGAATCAATTGCTGCCCAAAAGCAAATTGACATCAAGAAAATTGTCCAAAATTTAGAAAGCCGAAGGTGTAAACTGGATTTAGAACTTATCAATACTAAAAGTTATAAAGCGATTGTTTTGACTGACCCTTCTCAATTTATTATTTGGGTGAATAGCGGATTTGCTCAAATGACCGGATACTCTCGAAAGTATGCTGTAGGAAAGAAACCCACTTTTCTTCAGGGGAAGAATACTTCGGTTGAATCTAAAATAGCATTGAGCCAACAGATTCCTTCCAAGATTGCATTTGGGGGAAGGATTATAAACTAAAAATTAGACAGAACAGAGTATAAATGTGAGGTTGGAAATTTGCCAATTTAATGGAAGGAATGAATTGAAACCTTATTTAGGATTGGAAAGAAAATTTTCCTGAATCCCGATTAATTATATTATTCAGGCACACTTGTTTTTGCTATTTAGTGCTTTGCATCATGAATTTTGATGAACCTCGGAAAAAATGTCAGGATAGATATTAGCCGGTTCTCAGATCCTATTGTTTCTGATGCCATGAATCATGGGGCCAAGAAGAGCATTTAGGATCAGTGCTTTATAGGATTTTCAAACAGTTACAAACAATATTAATGTGTAACTCAAACAAGGAAGACAAAATGGCCTTCCAACAAATCTTTTGAATTATAAAATTATTAAACATCCATTCTTTCCTTCCCCTCTCACAAATTTTAGTAACTTGGCAAAACTTTAGGGGTGTCCGTACAAAATTCGTAAGGACTGAGATTATACCCTTTGAACCTGATGCAGTTGATACTGACGAAGGAAAAAGTAAGTGAAACACTCACGGTGTCTCCCCTGAAGTATAAATTTTTACAGGATGGAGATAACATACAACAATCAAACTCAGGAAGTACAGGAAGAAACTTTGGTTTCGGACTTTGTTTTTTTCCATTTAGGGGAAAAACAAAATGGTATTGCTGTGGCAATCAATGAAACAATTGTGCCCAAAACAGAGTGGGCAAAGACCTACTTAAAAGTACACGACAATTTATTAATCATTAAGGCAACTCAAGGAGGGTAAATCATGAGCAAAAAAGATAAATCTCCCATGCAGGGCAGTATTTCTAAAGGGCCGATTAGCGGTTCTAGAAAGGTATATGTACCGGGGAAAATTCATGATATCAAAGTAGCGATGCGTGAAATTGCAGTTTCGCCCACAAAGTTATTCAGCGGAGGAACTTTGGAGAACCCACCGGTGACAGTGTATGACGCAAGTGGGCCTTATACAGATGAAAATGCAGAAATCGACATCAAAAAAGGATTGCCACGAATTCGCGAGCAATGGATTTTAAATCGCAACGATGTGGAGCGTTTAGGGTCGACTACTTCGGATTACGGGCGGGAAAGATTGAACGACAGTTCACTGGATCATTTGCGCTTTGAACATATTGCTAAACCATTGCGTGCAAAAAAAGGGAGAAATGTGTCCCAGTTGCACTATGCGAAAAAAGGAATCATCACACCTGAAATGGAGTATGTCGCCATTCGCGAAAATCAACGGATTGAAGACTTGAAAGCCCAATGGAACGGCGGGTACGACACGATGTGTGCGCAGCACATAGGCGAAAGTTTCGGTGCGAACACTCCCGTAAATTTAATTACGCCCGAATTTGTATGCGAGGAAATAGCTGCGGGTAGGGCCATTATCCCAAATAACATCAACCATCCTGAAAGCGAGCCGATGATTATCGGACGTAATTTTTTGGTGAAAATAAATGCCAATATCGGTAACAGTGCCGTGACTTCATCTATTGAAGAAGAAGTGGAGAAAGCTGTGTGGGCTTGCCGTTGGGGAGCAGATACTATTATGGATCTGTCAACCGGAGATAACATTCATGAAACGAGAGAATGGATTATTCGCAACTCACCCGTTCCGATAGGAACCGTTCCGATTTATCAGGCGCTTGAAAAAGTGAAAGGTAAAGCAGAAGATTTGACATGGGAGATTTTCAGAGATACTTTGATTGAACAAGCTGAGCAAGGGGTTTCGTATTTTACTATCCATGCAGGTGTACTTTTGCGCTACATTCCGTTGACCGCAAAGCGGATGACAGGAATCGTTTCCCGCGGTGGCTCGATCATGGCAAAATGGTGTTTGTCTCACCACAAAGAGAATTTCCTCTACACCCATTTCGAAGAAATTTGTGAAATCATGAAAGCATACGATGTGGCTTTCTCTCTTGGAGATGGCCTACGTCCAGGTTCAATTGCCGATGCAAACGATGCGGCACAATTTGCGGAGTTGGAAACATTGGGGGAACTGACAAAAATCGCATGGAAACACGAGGTGCAAGTGATGATTGAAGGTCCAGGTCACGTGCCGATGCACATGATTAAAGAGAATATGGACAAGCAGTTGAGGGAATGTCACGAAGCACCTTTCTATACATTGGGACCTTTGACTACGGATATTGCACCGGGTTACGACCACATCACCTCGGCAATCGGGGCTGCGATGATCGGTTGGTTTGGTACTGCCATGCTGTGTTACGTTACTCCAAAAGAACATTTAGGCTTGCCTAACAAAGAAGATGTGAAAACAGGAGTAATCACCTATAAGCTGGCTGCACACGCTGCGGATTTGGCAAAAGGACACCCTGGAGCGCAATACAGAGATAATGCGTTGAGCAAAGCCCGCTTCGAATTCAGATGGGAAGATCAGTTCAACTTATCCTTGGATCCGGACACAGCGCGCGAGTTTCACGATGAAACACTTCCGGCAGAAGGTGCAAAAGTAGCTCACTTCTGTTCGATGTGCGGACCTAAATTCTGCTCGATGAAAATTAGCCAGGAAATCCGCAATGACGCGGAAGCGGGAATGTTTGAGAAATCGGAAGAATTTAAAGAAAAGGGAAGGCAAATTTATTCTTAATGCTGATAATAGTTTCCAGTCCCGAAATGCTAGAAAATGAACCGGGTGTAATCAATCAATTATTTGCCGCAGGATTGAACTTGTTTCACTTGCGAAAACCCGAAGCTGGAGAAAAAGAGCTTAGCGATTTATTGACAGCGATTTCGGAAGAATATCGTCCGCGAGTTGTACTTCATCAACATCATCAGTTGGCAAAAGAATTTGGAATTCACAGGATCCATTATAAAGAAGCCGAACGGATGAAACTGACCGAAAGCGATTATCTGAGTATGGAAAATACGAGGTTGGTTTTTTCCACTTCAGTACATTCTTCAGAAGCTTTTCAGACTTTGAATGGAGTATTCAGCTATACATTCTTCGGGCCTGTTTTTGAAAGCATTTCAAAACCCGGTTATAAACCTGTAAAGGAGACGAAAGCCAACATTGGAAAACACAGGTCAACAAAGTTGATTGGAATAGGAGGGATTACGCAAGCAAACGCGTCTTCAGTTTTCGATAAAGGATTTGACGGCGTGGCAGTTTGTGGCACGATTTGGCAGAGCGGGAATAAAGTAGAAGTATTTGAAAAATTAAACACCGTATGCAGGACAGGCCTTACATATTGACAATTGCAGGTTTCGACCCAAGCGGTGGTGCCGGATTAACGGCGGATACCAAAACGTTTGAGCAGCACCAAGTGTATGGTCTGGCCATTTGCTCGGGGATTACCTTGCAAACGGAAGATTCATTTTTGGATGTGCGTTGGGAGAAGGTGGAGGATGTGTTGACAGCACTGGAGGTCTTATTGAAGAAGTATCCAATTACCGTAATTAAAACCGGGATTTTGCCCAATGTAGACTACTTAGAAAAGATAGTAGGCTATGTACATCTGAATTTCCCCTTGGTAAAAATCGTAGTAGACCCTGTGTTCAAAGCATCTGCAGGATTTGAGTTGTTTGATTTTTCATCGAGAGAACGCTTTTACAAAAGTTTGGAGAAATGTTACCTGATTACACCAAATCTGGAAGAAGTGAAATGGATAACAGGAGAGGAAATAGAAGAAAAGGCTGCCAACGAATTGGCAAAGCATTGCGATGTTTTTCTCAAAGGAGGTCATCGAACAAGCAAAAAAGGCGTGGATTTTTTGTATGAAAGCAAAGGGATCACAGAGTTTTTGCCAACCAAGGCGAGTACCAACAGCAAGCACGGTACAGGCTGTGTTTTGTCTGCTGCTATAGCCTCCAATTTGGCTTTGGGGCTTTCGCTGTCAGAATCTTGCCGGAGGGGAAAAGCCTATTTGGAAAAAGTATTGGATAGTAATCATACTCTATTGGGATATCATCATGTATAGATTTCAGTACATATCACAAGGTCAGACACCTGAAGAACATCTTTCGAATTGCAAAAAGGTTTTGACAGCAGGAGTTAAATGGATTCAGTTGCGCATGAAGAATTTTCCGGATGAAATTGTAGAAAAAACTGCTCTGGAAGTACAGTCCTTTTGTACCCAATCTGGAGCAACCTTTATTTTGAACGACAACGTGAATTTGGCTAAAAAAATTAATGCCGATGGGGTACATCTGGGATTGACAGACACAGCGATTACAGAGGCACGCTTGATCTTGGGTCAGAACAAAATCATTGGGGGGACCGCCAATACAGTTGAAGACGTAGTTCAACGCATAGAAGAACGTTGTGATTACATCGGCTTAGGTCCTTACAGGTTCACATCGACAAAAGACAAACTGAGTCCGATACTGGGATTGGAAGGATATAGAGCCATCCTCAACAGATTGGATGACGGGCATAGAAAGACTCCTATCGTGGCAATTGGTGGAATTCAGGTAGAAGACATCTCCGCTATTTTAGAGACTGGAATTTGCGGTATTGCATTATCGGGCATTTTGACCAACTCAAAAAATAAAAAGGAAATTGTTGAACGCATAAATACAATACTTTATGACCCCGCTTAAAATAGGAGATAAGGAATTAAACTCACGGCTGTTTTTGGGGACGGGTAAGTTCGGTTCGCCAATTGAAATGCAAAATGCCATTATTAATTCTGGTTCTGAATTGGTAACGGTTGCGTTGAGAAGAATTGATCTGGAAACCGATACCGACTCGATTTTGGCTCATTTACCCAAGTCCGTCAATTTATTGCCCAATACCTCGGGGGCGAGAAATGCGAAAGAAGCTGTTTTTGCGGCACAATTGGCACGTGAAGCATTGGAGACGAATTGGTTAAAGCTTGAAATTCACCCCGATCCAAAATACCTTTTGCCCGACCCGATAGAAACCTTGAAAGCGACGGAAGAATTGGCTAAGCTCGGTTTCATTGTACTACCCTACATTCATGCAGATCCTGTCCTGTGCAAGTTATTGGAAGATGCAGGTACCGCAGCAGTAATGCCCTTAGGTTCGCCGATCGGTACCAACAAAGGACTGAGAACAATAGACTTTTTGGAAATTATTATTGAACAAAGCCGCGTTCCCGTGATTGTGGACGCAGGAATCGGAGCGCCCTCAGATGCAGCAAAAGCAATGGAACTGGGTGCGGATGCCGTTCTTGTAAACACGGCAATTGCAGTAGCAGGGAATCCGGCAGACATGGCCACAGCTTTTAAAATGGCGGTGATTGCGGGTCGGTTAGCGTATGTATCGAAATTAGGAAAGATTCAATCATCAGCGATTGCGTCAAGTCCGTTAACGTCTTTTTTGAATGGGTAGCTTTGTAGATGTTTTCAACAGGTTCTCATGGGAAGAGGTCAGGGAATCAATCTATTCCAAAACAGAGAAAGACGTCCTTCACGCATTGTCCTCTTCTAAATTGACCTTGGAGGATTTTAAAGCACTGGTTTCGCCTGCTGCAGAACCTTATCTGGAGCAGATGGCAGCAAAATCGAGTGCACTCACTCAAAAACGTTACGGAAAAACTATACAGCTGTATGCACCCATGTATTTGAGTAATGAGTGCAACAATATTTGTACTTATTGTGGCTTTAGCCTGACCAACAAAGTGAGGCGCAGGACCCTTTCCGATGATGAAATCGTCACTGAAATTGAAGCCATTAAGAAAGACGGATTTAATCACATCTTATTGGTGACGGGTGAAGCTAACTATACGGTGAATATCCACTACTTCTTAAATGCGATAAAGATTATTAAGCCTTATTTTGTCAATATTTCGATAGAATTTCAGCCCTTAAGTGTGGAAGAATACCGCCAAGCACATGATGCAGGCGTTTATTCGGTGTTGGTTTATCAGGAAACATACCACAAAGAGGTGTACAAGACTTATCATACAAAAGGTAAAAAATCGAATTTCGATTACCGATTGGATACGCCTGATAGAATTGGCGAAGCAGAAATCCACAAAATCGGATTGGGGGTTTTACTCGGATTAGAAGATTGGCGTGTTGATTCCTTTTTCTGCGCAGCACATTTGGATTACTTGGAGAAGAAATTCTGGAAAACAAAATACTCCATTTCCTTCCCGAGAATGCGCCCTGCTGAGGGTATTATTGAACCAAATGTAATTGTAACAGACAAACATCTTGTTCAATTGCTGACAGCTTACCGGCTGTTCAATGAAGATGTGGAACTGTCTATTTCTACAAGAGAATCGGAGCACTTTAGAAATAACATAATTCCACTTGGCGTAACCTCAATGAGTGCCGGGTCAAAAACAAATCCTGGCGGTTATTCGGTAGAACCTGATTCCCTGGAGCAGTTTGAGATTTCCGATAAGCGTTCGGTTCAGGAAATTGCGGAATTGATCAAAAGTAAAGGATACGAGGTAGTTCATAAAGATTGGGACAGGAAATTCAGTGAAGCCTATGCTTAGCAGAGAAGAATTTAACCGCTATCAAAAGCAAGTGATGCTGGAGGATGTGGGCTTACTTGGGCAGATAAAC
Organism: Algoriphagus aquaeductus; assembly: GCF_003253485.1. GTDB lineage: Bacteria > Bacteroidota > Bacteroidia > Cytophagales > Cyclobacteriaceae > Algoriphagus > Algoriphagus aquaeductus. The sequence continues at coordinate 184,351 of NZ_QKTX01000011.1, forward strand.
CTGAAGGAAGCAAAAGTACTGGTAATCGGTGCAGGTGGATTGGGTGCCCCAATTCTTCAGTATTTAACTTCAATTGGAATAGGAACCATAGGAGTTGTTGATTTTGATGTAATTGAAATATCGAATCTTCACCGTCAGATTTTATTTTCCCATGAAGATGCCGGACGGTTAAAAGTTGAAGTCACCAAGGAAAAATTATTAAAACAAAACCCGTATGTGTCCATATATACTTATTCGGTGTTGTTGTCAGAAGAAAACGCCGAGCAGATTTTTTCCGATTATGACTTCATAGTGGATGGCTGCGACAATTTTTTGACCCGATATATTGTAAACGACACTTGCACGAAGATGGGCAAACCATTGGTGTATGGCAGCATTTTAGGTTACCAGGGACAAGTAGCGGTATTTAATTATAAGGGGAGCAAACACTTACGGGATTTATTTCCCGAGCCTCCCAATGCTGAAGATGTGCCAAGTTGCTCCGAAAACGGTGTGATGGGTCATGTACCCGGAATTGTGGGATTGTACATGTGTAATATCCTGACACAATTGATACTGGGGCAATTTCAACAAGTCAACACCTTGTTTCTAATAGATTTGAAAACAATAGAAATGAGGCGGATTCTATTCTAAATCATGCTGATTATTGCATTTGATAGAAACTTAGTTTTGTCGGCAAAACGAGGTTGAAGCCAAATCATCAAAAAAAATATCATTCAATATTCAACCCCCTTATACGGCTCATAAACTTTGATTTTGTGCTAAAATCCAAGACTGAATTAAAATCAATTCAAATGAATTTGAAATTTTTGGTTCAAAAAGAATCTGTTCCCTTTGATTCATAAAAATCTATAAATCAATAAAATAAAACAGTCCTGATCCCGCTACTAAAAACCGGTCAAAACGACCTGTTTTTCTTTTTGTATCCCTCCGACCAATCCCATATTGCAGAAAAAGTGATTTTTATTTGGGGCGGTATTTGGGCCAGTTGGATGGCAGGAGTTGGTAGAGGTTTTTGTGGTTGATGCTTTGGATTCGTTCAAAGACATCTTTGAGCCATTCAAACTCATTGATGTGGTTTCTTTTGCAACTGGCCATGAAGGAGTACATGGCGGCGGTCATTTCGGCGGCGTGATGTGATCCTGCAAACGTATCCCTCCGACCAACCCCATATTGCAGAAAAAGTGATTTTTATTTAGGGCGGTATTTGGGCCAGTTGGATGGCAGGAGTTGGTAGAGGTTTTT
>NZ_QKTX01000012.1 GCF_003253485.1 Algoriphagus aquaeductus
AAACCTCTACCAACTCCTGCCATCCAACTGGCCCAAATACCGCCCCAAATAAAAATCACTTTTTCTGCAATATGGGATTGGTCGGAGGGATACAATCATTTGGTAAAAACCATGTGTTGAATGACTTCTCTCTTTCTCTACGGGAAGAGGAGAATTTGGTGATTCTCGGAAAGTCCGGTTCGGGAAAATCGGTATTGATCAAATGTATCATCCGACTGATCGAACCTGATGCGGGAAAAATTGTGGTTCTGGGAAAAGATATTTCTGATTTAGACCAAGATGAAATGGACCTGCTCAGAAAGGATGTAGGCTTTCTTTTTCAAAGCAATGCCCTGTATGATTCCATGACGGTGCGTCAAAATCTGGAGTTTCCGCTACGAAGACATTGGACTGAAGAGGAAAGAAAAGAGCGGGCAGAGGAGGCTGTGAAAGAGGCATTGGAAGATGTGGGTTTGGCTCATACGATTGACATGATGCCCGCCGAACTTTCGGGAGGAATGAGAAAGCGGATTGCTCTTGCCCGGACACTGATTCTCAAGCCCAAGGTGATCCTGTATGATGAACCCACCACTGGCCTGGACCCGATAACCGGAAGGGAAATCAGCGAATTGATACTGAAAATTCAGAAAAAATATAAATCCTCTGCGATCATTATTTCCCATGATATGAACTGCATCAAGCTCACTGCCAATCGAATCATCATGCTGATCGATGGGAAAAATTATGCCTGTGACACATTTGAAAAATTAACCCGACTCGAAGATCCCAAAGTCAGCGAGTTTTTCGAAGGATTATGAAGGATGATAAAAAAATAGCCAATACCAAGCTTGGAGCCATGGTCATGGCGGGTCTGATTTTCCTGGTTTTTTCCCTTTATATGATCGGGAAAAATCAGAACATCTTTGGTTCATCCCTTATCGTGATCGCCGAGGTAACGGAAGTAAACGGACTTTTGCCGGGGAATAACGTCCGATTCAAAGGAATGGATATTGGAACGGTCAAGGATATCGAAATGTGGAATGACTCCACTATACATGTGCGGATGCTGATCCACAAATCCATGGTGCCCTACATCCAAAAAAACGCCTTGACCACAATCAACTCAGATGGCTTAATGGGCAATAAAATCATTCAAATCCATCCTCAGGAAGGAACTTCCTCTCCAATTGAAAAAGGAGATATCCTGTATTCTTTGCCACAAATGAACGCAGAGGCCTTGATGGGTAAGCTGGAGACCTCAGGAGAATACTTGGAAAAAACGTTGGCTAACCTAGCTGAAATCACTGAAAAGCTGAATCAGAGTGAGGCATTTTGGAATCTTCTCTCCGATCCAACCCTTTCTTCGGAAATCAAATCTTCTGTGGTCGAATTTCGGAACGCGGGTGCTAATGCCTCTCAGTTGGCGAAAGAAGGCCGAGATATGATCCGCACGCTGAGGGAAGGAGACGGTATGGTAAACAAACTTTTTACTGATACCGTCAGCGCTGCCCGACTTGATAATTCATTGAGGCAGTTGGAACAGGCCGGAGCGGATGCGGCCTTGGTGATGAAAAGTGTTCGGGAGGTACTTGCTCAAGTAGAATCCGGGCAGGGCACGGCTGGGATGATTTTATCTGATTCGGTATTCAAAGCTCAAATGCAGCGGACCATGCAGAATGTCGAAAGCAGCACCTACAATTTCAATCAAAATATGGAAGCCTTGAAGCGCAATTTTCTCTTCAGGAAGTATTTCAAAAAGCAGGAAAAGGAAAAATAACCCGATCAAACTCTAAAATATCTTCCTTGTTGATCATTTTGCCTGATCAGGAGCTGTTTGGACTCGGACTTCAAATTCCTGATTCATTTGCTCATAAGCCCGCCAATTCTGTTAATTTTGTCACCCGATAAAAAATGCCCAAATCATGGGCTGGAATAAGATTTTACCTAAACTGCACCTCAGACCTTCCATGGAAGCCAAGAAAATCCGGAGTACCTTCATCGAGTTTTTCCAATCCAAACAGCATCAGTACGTTCCTTCTTCCCCCATCGTGGTCAAAAACGACCCGACGCTCATGTTTACAAACGCGGGGATGAATCAATTCAAAGACGCTTTTCTCGGCAACGAGATCGCCAAATATTCCCGAGTAGCCAATTCACAAAAATGCCTTCGCGTCAGCGGTAAGCACAACGACCTGGAAGAGGTCGGCGTGGATACCTATCACCACACCATGTTTGAAATGTTGGGCAACTGGTCCTTTGGAGATTATTTCAAAAAAGAAGCCATCGAATGGGCTTGGGAACTCCTGACCGAAGTCTACAAACTTCCAAAAGACCGTTTGTATGTTTCTGTATTTCAAGGAGATGAAGGGGATAAGCTCGAAAAAGATCAGGAGGCCTTTGACCTTTGGAAAGGAATTGTCGCCGAGGATCGAATCATCATGGGTTCCAAGAAGGATAATTTCTGGGAAATGGGCGATACCGGACCCTGTGGTCCTTGCTCTGAAATCCACGTGGACCTGAGATCGGAAGCCGAGCGAGCTGCTGTCCCCGGTCGGGATTTGGTCAACAATGACCATCCTCAAGTGATCGAAATCTGGAATTTGGTGTTCATGCAATTTAACCGCTTGGCTGACGGAAGTCTGAAAGAACTTCCTGCCAAGCATGTGGATACCGGAATGGGCTTTGAGCGTTTGGTCCGTGCAATCCAGATGAAATCTTCCAACTACGATACCGATCTTTTCGGTCCTTTTATCAAGGCTTTGGAAGTGAAGTCAGGCAAAACCTATGGAAAAGACGAGCCGACTGATATCGCATTCCGGGTGATTGTGGATCATATCCGCGCGATTTCGTTTACCATCGCTGACGGTCAGATTCCTTCCAACAATAAAGCCGGGTACGTCATCCGGAGAATCCTGAGAAGAGCGGTTCGCTATGGCTATACTTTTTTAGGCTTCCATCAGCCGTTTTTGTATGAACTGACGCCTTTGATTGCGCAATATTTCGGAGAGGTCTTCCCTGAGGTTAGGGCTCAGCAGGAATTTATCTCCAAGGTGATTCAGGAGGAAGAGGCTTCTTTCTTGAGGACATTGGATAATGGCCTCAAGATGCTGGAGTCTATCAAAGCAGAACTCCATGCCAAAGGTGACCAGGTGATAGCCGGCAAAACTGCCTTTGAACTGTATGATACCTACGGTTTCCCCTTGGATCTGACCTCCTTGATCGCCAGAGAAAATGGATTCTCAGTAGATGAAAAGGGCTTTGGAGAGGAGATGGAAAAGCAAAAGACCCGCTCGCGGGCTGCTTCCGAACAGGAGACAGGGGATTGGGTATTTGTCAGTGAAGATACAGGCGTGGAGTTTATCGGTTACGATTTTACAGAGACCTACTCCCATATCGTCAAGCACCGAACCATCACCGATAAAAAAGGAGATCGATACCAATTGGTATTGGACAAGACGCCTTTCTATGCCGAAAGCGGCGGGCAGGTAGGGGATACCGGTTGGTTGATTTCTGATTCAGAAAAGATTCGGGTAATGGATACCAAAAAAGAAAATGACTTGATTGTTCATTTTGTGGAAAAGCTTCCTTCAAACCCGGAGAAACGATTTTCTGCCGAAGTTGACCGGGAAAAGCGACAGCTGACCATGAATAACCACACGGCTACCCACTTGCTGCAATCTGCTTTGAAAGCTGTATTGGGCGATCATATCCAGCAGCGGGGTTCTTTGGTCAATGAAAACCTGCTTCGATTCGACTTTTCTCACTTTGGTAAAATGACAGACGAAGAAATCTCAAAGGTGGAGGATATCGTCAATGCGAAGATTCGAGAGAATATTTCGCTGGTAGAGCAGCGGAATGTGCCGATCGAAGAAGCCAAAAAAATGGGTGCTACCGCACTTTTCGGTGAAAAATACGGTGACTTTGTCCGTGTCATTACCTTTGATAAAGATTTTTCCGTTGAGCTTTGTGGAGGTACCCATGTGCCGTCTACGGGTCAGATCGGACTTTTCAAGATTACATCCGAAGGCTCAATTTCATCAGGAGTCAGAAGAATTGAGGCGATTACTTCCAAAGCAGCCGAGACGTATTTGCGTGAGCAAGAGGCCTTGTTGAAGGAACTTCAGGAATTGCTGAAAAACCCAAGAGACTTGAAAAAGGCGGTGGAGTCGCTGATTCTGGAGCGAAATGAACTGAAAAAGGAAATCGAAAGCTTCCATTTGGAGAAGGCTTCTGGAGTGAAAAACCAATTATTGAATCAGTTTGTAGAAAAAGAGGGAGTGAATATTCTGATTGCACAGGTGGAGCTTCCGAATGCCGATTCCTTGAAAAAATTGGCCTATGAGTTAAAAAATGAAGTGACGAATGCTTTGGTAGTGTTGGCCGCCAAGATTGAAGATAAACCGCAGATTGCCGTGATCTTGGAAGACGGCCTGGTCGTTTCAAAAGGTTGGAATGCAGGTCAGTTGGTTAGGGATTTGGCCAAAGAAATCCAAGGTGGAGGAGGAGGTCAGGCTTTCTTTGCTACCGCAGGTGGAAAGGATTTGGCCGGTTTGGAGAAAGTGGTCTTGAAGGCTAAAGAAATGTTTTTATAATCGCTGAAAGTCCATGCAATGTTAAGCGAAGAAATCAAGAGTAAATATCAGTTGGTAGTCGGACTGGAAGTTCATGCCCAGCTATTGACTGCGAGTAAAATATTTGCCTCAGACTCAACAGAGTTTGGGAATCTACCCAATAGGCAGGTTTCTGTGATTACATTGGGACATCCCGGCACCTTGCCCAAATTAAACAAAAAGGTCATTGAGTATGCCGTAAAAATGGGCTTGGCCTGTAATTCGGAGATTACCAGAACCAACATTTTTTCACGAAAAAATTACTTCTATCCCGATCTTCCCAAAGGTTATCAGATCACGCAAGACAAGGGTCCGATCTGTGTGGGAGGTGTGGTTCCGATCATTTTGCCGGATGGGACCGAAAAGGAAATCAGACTCAATCGGGTCCACATGGAAGAAGATGCCGGGAAATCGATTCATCTCGCGGGAGAAACGGATACCTTGGTCGATTTTAACCGGGCAGGTACTCCGTTGGTTGAGATTGTAACGGAGCCTGATATTCGCACTTCTGAGGAAGCCTATGCGTTTTTGGCAGAGATCAAAAAACTCGTCAAGTACCTCGATATCTGTGACGGAAATATGGAAGAGGGGTCTTTGCGATGCGATGCCAACGTATCCATCATGCTCAAGGGGGCTTCGGAATATGGAAAGAAAGTGGAAATCAAAAACATGAATTCCTTTCGAAATGTGGCCCGTGCGATCGATCATGAGTTTGAGAGGCAAGTGGAATTGATCGAGGCCGGTGAGCCAATTGTTTCTGAAACCCGAACCTATGATCCTACGACTGGTACTTCCACGAGCATGCGAACTAAAGAGGATCTGAACGATTATCGATACTTCCCGGAACCAGATCTGAGTCCGGTGGTAATTTCCGAAGAGTGGCTCCATTCGATCAAAAGTCAAATGCCTGCTCTTCCCAAGGAATTGTATCATAAATTCATGGATGTGTATGGACTGCCTTCTTATGATGCAAGTTTTCTGACTGAGGCGAAGGAAATTGCGCTTTGGTTTGAAGAGCTTTGTTTAAAAACGACTAACTATAAAGCGGCTTCTAACTGGGTAATGGGTCCCATCAAGTCATTGCTGAACGAATATGCGCTTCATATCAATGATTTCCCAATTAAACCCCAAACTTTGGCGGACCTGATTGACTTGATTGATGAAGGAAAGGTTTCGTTTACTGCGGCTTCCCAAAAGATTTATCCCGAATTGGTCAAATCCGCCTCAGAGTCGCCCTTGGAGGTTGCCAAACGCCTCAACTTGATTCAGGAAAGCGATGCGGATTCACTCAAACCAATCGTTGAACAGGTTTTGAGTGAAAACACCAAGAAGGTTGCCGAATATAAATCAGGAAAGAAAGGCCTGATCGGAATGTTTATGGGAGAAGTGATGAAAAAATCTCATGGAAAAGCAGACCCTAAAGTGGCCACGAAAATATTAACCGAGTTATTGGAAAAGTAATCTTATGAAAAAATCTATGATAGGAGTATGGGTCTTGGCCGTTACGGCTTTTTTCTCCTGTGGAGGAAGTGAAACTGCCACAGAAGGCAAAGTTCTGATCACCGGAAAAATCGAAAATGCCCCTCAGGGATTGGTCATTTTGACTCAGTATACCGACAGCAGGCCAAAGGTATTAGACACCTTGGAGGTTAATGGAAAAGGAGAGTTTACTTATGATTTGGAGGTGAATACACCGACCTTTTATGAGTTGAATCTTTATGGTCAGCGTGCGGTGAAGTTGGCGCTTTTTAAGGAAAATGTGGAGGTGAATTTTAATTTCTCCGACCCAGGCAGCTTGAAAATCGAAGGATCTTCAGATTCCAAAGAGATGCTGAAGCTCGAAAAACTTATGGAAGAGTACCAGCTAACCGTGAACGCGTTAAATGAGCAGTATTATGAAGCCATGAGCAAAAACGATACGGAATCAATCAAACGGATACAGATGGAGGCGATGACTCTGGAATCTCAGCAAGCCGAAAAAGTCAAAGAAATGATTAACAGCATGGGAGATTCTTTTGCATCTCTGGCAGCTATCGGGTTACTCAATCCAAAAAATGACTTTCCATTTATCGATGAATTGGTTTCCAGACTTAATGAAAATTATCCCGGTACCACATCCATTATGCAGATGAAACAGCAATTGGATGAAATGAGGGCTCTTTCTGTGGGTCAGGTGGCCCCGGATATTGAGCTTCCCGATCCCAATGGAAATATGGTTAAGCTATCGGATTTAAGAGGAAAATATGTGCTGATTGATTTTTGGGCAGCTTGGTGTAAGCCTTGTCGTCAAGAAAATCCCAATGTGGTAAGATTGTACAATCAGTACAAAAGCAAAGGATTTGAGGTCTTTGGGGTGTCTCTCGACCGAACCAAGGAGGATTGGGTGAAAGCCATCGCTGATGATCAACTGACTTGGACTCATGTTTCGGATCTGAAGTATTTCAACTCTGCTGCGGCTGAGCTTTATAAAATTGAGGCCATTCCAGCCACTTACATGATTGACCCTGATGGGAAAATTATTGCCAAGGATTTGAGAGGTCCAAGTCTGGAAAATAAACTGGCAGAACTGTTTGATTGAAATCGTTTGGTCTGATCAATCAAAAGCCTTCTGATTTTTTCAGAAGGCTTTTTTTATGAGCAGAAAATTAATTCAAGAGAAAAGGAAGGAGAAAAAGTTACCAAACAGTCCTTCCTTTAAAAGTCGCTTCTTTGAAAAAGAATTAGCAAAAGTTGTTTATCACCCGAGACAAAACTAATGAAAAGATTCAAAAGAAAAACAATTCTAAATTTATTCTTTTTTTATCTTATTGTAATATTTTAATATAAAGATAGATTTTATTGATGTGGTTATTTTCGAAATCGTTTTTAGGCTTCAGGATGCGGGTTTTTGGTCTGAAAAAAAAAATAAAAAAAAAGCCTGCTCATTTCGAGCAGGCATCTGAATAGGGGTGATTTTGTAGTTATTTTCCAATTTTTTCATAACTGGCGATTACTCCTCGGACCATAGCCGAGCTGAATCCCTGGTGTTCCATCTCATTTAATCCTACGATGGTACATCCTTTTGGAGTAGTCACCTTGTCAATGGCGGCCTCTGGGTGAATGTTTTTTTGAATCATCAATTCGGCTGCTCCTTTGACTGTTTGATTCACAATTTTACTTGCCGTAACTGAATCAAATCCTATTTGAATACCTCCCTGAATCATGGCACGCATAAATCTTAGGACATATGCTATGCCACAGGCTCCCAACACGGTCGCTGCCTCCATCAGGTTTTCATCAATGGAAATGGTAAACCCGATGGAATCAAACAATTCTTTGATCATTTCTACTTGATAGGGATTCGCCTGTTCGTGGCAAATGCAGGTGATGGATTCCTGAATATCTGCGGCAATGTTTGGCATTGCTCGGAAAACGACCGTTTTCGAGTCCAGAACTTCATACATTTCTTTTAAAGAAACTCCGGTTGCAAGAGAGATGATCACCTGTTTATCAGGATTCAATACGGGGTTTATCTCCTTCAAAATGTGAGTCACATTGAAGGGTTTAACACCCAGCAAAATCAGGTCGGAGTACTTTGCCGCAGCAACATTATCGGTATGGACGTGCACTCCTTTTGCTTCAAATTCCGAAAGGCTTGAAGTATTTCGCTTGGTAAGGGTGAGGTTTTTTGGATCAAAGTCACCTCTCATCAGCAGTCCATTGGCTATCGAAGCACCTAGGTTTCCGCATCCGATAATGGCAATTTTTACTTTGGATATCATGAAAATCGATTTTAAACAGGTTTGATTGATTAAAGGTAATCAAATCAACAGCCTTTTGACAGATTGAAAGGCCATCAAATTGTTCATTCACTGAATAGGCCGAGTAATTAATGAAAAAAATTGCAAAAATATTTTGACATAAAGTAAAGTTTGTTTTACATTTAGGAAAACAAACATTACTTATGGAAAAGAATTCAATTTTAAATGTTCCCCTGCTTTCTCCCGGATGGAAAAAGCTGGGCGATGTGTTTTTTCCCTTACCGGTCTTTATGGTGATCGGGATGGCCTTTGTCAATCCAACTATTGACCCCAATGATTCCGCACAGGTTATTTATGCGTTCTGGGCGATTGGTTTTGGAATATTGAACCTTACCAGAGAAAAAGTGGAGGATGAGATGATCCGGAGTTTCAGACTTCAGGCATTTCAGACAGGCTTTTTTTGGCTGATTTGGGGTATTGGGGCACTTATGATAATCAATTACCTGAGGTTTGACCGGATCACTTCAGAGATGTTCACTGCCTACCTGATTCTTTTTCTGCTCAATTGCTATATCTATGGAGCATTTCAATATCAGAAATACCTATCCAACAAAGAAGACTAAACCTAAACTGCCATGCTTACCAAGATTCTACTGCCGCACCGCTATCAGCTATTGGGTTGGATTTTTATTCTACCTTTTGCTGCCTTGCTTTTCGCCAACAATTACTTTGACTTCAATTTTGCCTGGTTGGAATTGGAGTTTCGGGAAGGGGCTCTTTTTGAGGACTCCAAAGAAAATTTCACCAATGAGTTGGCTTTGATGGGAGTATTTATTTCCCTTTTCTTGATTGCATTTTCCCGGGAAAAAGAAGAAGATGAATACATCCAGAAAATCCGATTGGATTCTCTTTTGATCGCTTGTTATGCCAACACTTTTATATTAATCATTGGAACCTTGATTTTTTATGGGTTTGGATATCTGGAATTCATGGGTTACAATATGTTTACCATTCAATTGATCTTTATTGCTCGGTTTCGCTGGGTTTTGAATCGGGACCGTAAATCCTTGAAATTGGCTTAACCGATGAAAAATTCCATAAAAGTAGAACGGGCCAAGAAAGATATGACCCAGCAGGACTTGGCGGAAAAAGTGCAAGTCAGCCGACAAACCATTAATTCCATTGAGGCAGGGAAATATGTGCCCTCGACCGTGTTGGCCTTGAAAATTGCCCGGGAATTTGGGGCTAGGCTGGAGGATATTTTCGAATTGGAGGAAGGGGATTAAGTTTTAAAAAGGCAAATTCCTAACGTAAAATAGGTTTTGGCCTGTGGATTGCAAATTGAAAGCTAGCTTTGCCTCAAAAGCCATACATTTGCAATCCTAATTTTTGTTAGATGCCCAAGCTGATTCGAATCACCACCGTTCCCCTTTCCCTCAAACTTCTACTGACAGGACAGATGAAGTTTATGAAAGCACAAGGTTGGGAAGTGATCATGGTAAGTGCGGATGGAAGGGAGATTTCTCAAGTAGTCAAGAGTGAGGGGGTCAGGCACGAAGTGGTACCCTTCACCAGGATGATTACTCCCTGGAATGACTTAAAATGCCTATGGAGGCTCTATCAACTTTTCAGAAGCGAAAAACCGGATATTGTTCACACCCACACCCCCAAAGCAGGATTGTTGGGGATGGTTGCTGCAAATCTTGCTGGAGTCAAAATTCGGCTGCATACCTTGGCAGGAATTCCCGCAATGGCTGCCGAGGGGCGTAAAAAAGGGCTGTTAGAAAACGTCGAAAAGTGGACCTATGCCAATGCGACCGAAGTGTGGCCCAACTCCCAAGGCTTGTTCAAATTTGTATTGAAACAGGGCTTGACCAATGAACTCAAACTAAAATTGATCGGACAAGGCTCCTCAAACGGTGTTGATCTGACCAAATTCAACCGTGCTTCGCTCAAAGAAAACCACTTGGTAGCAGCTACCATGAGGATTATGCCCGGTGAGGATGATTTTATCATTTTAGCCGTAGGGAGATTGGTTAAGGACAAAGGAATCGAAGAACTGGTCTCTGCATTTACTAATTCAAAGATCGTAGGAATGTCAAAATTGGTGCTCTTGGGTGAATTTGAACAGCAATTGAATCCGATTTCCCAAGAGACTATTCAGACCATTCGGGAACATCCAAAAATCATCCAGATTGATTGGACGGATCATGTACCACATTATTTGGCTTTGGCAGATGTCTTGGTTCATGCCTCTCATCGAGAGGGATTTCCCAATGTGTTATTGGAGGCCGGGGCCATGCAAGTTCCTGTCATTTGCTCGGACATTATCGGCAACACAGATCTCATTACCCAACAAAAAACAGGTCTGATTTTTCCGGTGAAAGATGCAGCTGTTTTAAGAGAAGCTTTGGAATTTGCTTTCGTAAAAAGGGATAAAATGGCACAATATGCGGAAAACCTCTACCACTATGTGTTGTCCAACTTCGAAAGAAGTCGCGTCCATCAAGAAATTTTTAACAACTATCAGCGGCTTTTAAAAGCTGCCGAAATGGGGGAATAGCGTATATTTGGCCTCAAACCAAATGTTGAAGTTTTCTTTATGAAATTTCTCGTAACCGGCACAGCCGGATTTATCGGGTTCCATGTGGCCCAATTTCTTATCGATCGGGGAGATGAAGTAGTTGGACTGGATGTGATCAATGATTATTACGATATCAACCTCAAGTATTCCAGATTAGAGTATCGGGGGATTTCAAAGGATAAAATCCAAAAAGGCAAACTTGTCCAATCAGAGACCAATCCCAAGTACCGGTTTATTCAATTGGATCTAGTGGAAAAGGAACCTTTAATGGACCTGTTTAAGGAAGAAAAATTTGATATGGTCATCCACCTCGCGGCCCAGGCCGGAGTAAGGTATTCCCTGACTCATCCGGAGGTCTATATTCAGAGCAATATCATGGCCTTTTTGAATATTCTGGAATGTTGCCGATTCTATCCGGTCAAGCATTTGGTTTATGCAAGTTCCAGCTCAGTATATGGAGCCAATGAAAAAATGCCGTTCTCCACTTCTCACAGTGTAGATCATCCCATTTCTCTTTACGCTGCATCCAAAAAATCCAACGAGCTGATGGCCCATACTTACAGCCATCTGTTTGGAATTCCCACTACAGGCTTGCGGTTTTTCACTGTATATGGCCCTTGGGGAAGACCCGATATGGCCCTTTTTCTGTTTACGGAGGCAATTTTAAAAGGTGAGCCGATACAAGTATTCAACTATGGAAAGATGAAACGGGATTTTACCTATATCGAAGACATTGTTCAGGGTGTGGTCAAGGTCGCAGATCGACCTGCCAGACCCAATCCTGATTTTGACGGTCAAAATCCGGATCCAGGAAGCTCCAGGGTTCCCTACAAAATTTACAATATTGGCAATTCTTCTCCGGTATTATTGATGGATTACATTCATGCGATCGAAAAAGGGCTGAATAAAGAAGCAAAAATGGAATTGCTTCCGCTTCAGCCCGGTGACGTCCCTGCATCTCATGCAGATGTAGAAGATCTGGTAAGAGATACGGGGTATAAGCCTTCCACTTCCATTGAAAAAGGAGTGAAGGCGTTCACTGATTGGTATTTAAGCTATTACAAAACAACAAATGTCTAAATCAATTTTAATTACAGGCGGAGCCGGTTTTATCGGCAGTCATGTGGTCAAACTTTTTGTCGAGAAATATCCTCACTATAAAATCGTGAATCTCGATGCGTTGACCTATGCGGGCAACTTGGAAAACCTCAAGGAAGTACAGCACGAGCCCAATTACTTTTTTGAAAAAGTAGATATCCAAGATTCCGATGCCCTGGAAGAGGTTTTTGACAGGCATGGAATCTCAGATGTTATTCATCTTGCTGCGGAATCTCACGTAGATCGGTCGATCTCCGATCCATTGGCTTTTGTCAAAACAAATGTCTTTGGAACGGTCAATCTGCTCAACGCTGCCAAGAAAGCTTGGGAAGGAGAATTGGGCTTACACTTGTTTTATCATGTGTCCACTGATGAAGTGTATGGTTCGCTCCACGATGGAGGGTTTTTTCTGGAAACTACGCCATATGATCCGCAATCCCCTTACTCAGCTTCCAAAGCGGCCTCGGATCACTTTGTCAGAGCCTACGCCAATACCTATAAAATGAAAACTGTAGTTTCCAATTGCTCCAATAACTACGGCCCCAATCATTTTCCGGAAAAACTGATTCCCCTTTGTATCAACAATATCAAAAACTTGAAGCCACTTCCTGTCTATGGCAAAGGGGAAAATGTCCGTGATTGGCTATTTGTCAAAGATCACGCAAGAGCGATCGATACTGTATTTCATCAGGGAAAGCCGGGAGAAACGTATAACATCGGAGGGTTCAACGAGTGGAAAAATATCGATATCGTCCGACTCCTATGTAAAAAGATGGATGAAAAACTCGGACGAGAGAAAGGAACATCCGAAAAGCTGATCACTTTCGTTCAAGATCGTGCCGGCCATGACCATCGCTATGCGATAGATGCAACCAAAATCCAAAAAGAATTGGGATGGGAGCCCAGCCTGCAATTCGAGGAAGGGATAGACCTGACTATCGACTGGTACTTGGCCAATCAGGATTGGCTGGATCATGTAACCAGTGGTTCCTATCAGGAGTATTACAAAGAGTTGTACGAAGGCAGATAGAAAATCAAAAGCCCCGAGAGTCATCCCGGGGCTTTCATTTTAGGAGGTTAATAAGTTAATAAAGCGTTCTGAACCGGATGGTCCCCGGAATATTTTTGAGGGCCTCAATGGCATCTGCTTCATAGACCTTGTCGATATCCGTGATTACATATCCGATTTTCTCGTTGGTTTTCAGGTATTGCCCGACAATGTTGATATTATATCCTGCCAAAACCTGGTTGATTTTTGCCAATACTCCGGGTTCGTTGTGGTGGATATGAATCAAGCGGTGGGCATCTTTTAAGAAGGGAAGCTGGATGTTTGGGAAGTTGACCGAATTGTAGGTGTTTCCGGTATTGATGTACTCCATAATTTTTCCTGGGACAAATCGGGCGATGTTTTCCTGGGCTTCCAAAGTGCTTCCTCCGATATGAGGAGTAAGAATCGTATTAGGCAATCCTTTCAGTTCTGATTCAAACGGTTCCTTATTGTTTTTTGGCTCTTCTGGAAACACATCTACCGCACAGCCGGCCAAATGACCGGATAGGATGGCGTCCCTGAGTGCTGGAATATCCACCACATGTCCCCGGCTGAGATTGACCAAAATTGCCCCGGGCTTCATTTTTTTGATTTTCTCCTGATCGATTAGGCATTTGTTGTCTTTTCTGCCATCTACGTGAAGGGAAATGACATCACAAGTTTCCAAAAGTTCATCTAGGGTACTGAGTTTGGTGGCATTCCCCAAGGCCAATTTTTCGATCACATCGTAATAAAACACATTCATACCGAGGTTTTCTGCCAATACCGAAAGCTGTGCACCGATATTTCCATATCCCACGATTCCCAGTTTTTTACCACGAATTTCGAATGATCCGGTAGCCGATTTGTCCCACTTGCCTTGGTGCATCCCTACAGATTTGTCCTGGAATCTTCTCATCAGAAAGATAATTTCCGCGATCGCCATTTCTACCACGGATCGGGTATTGGAGTATGGGGCATTGAAGACGGCAATTCCCTTTCTTTGGCACTCTTCCAAATCGATCTGATTGGTACCGATACAAAAGGCTCCGACGGCCAGGAGTCGGTTGGCATTGTCCAGGACTTTTTTGGTTACATTGGTCTTAGACCGAATCCCCAAGATGGAAACATTTTTAATTTTTTCACAGAGTTCCTCCTCGCTCATGGCGCCCGTGGCCACCTCTACCTGATAGCCTTCCTCTTTGAGTAATTCTACACCAATAGGATGGACATTTTCGAGTAAAAGGACTTTAATCCGGCTTTTGGGATAAGAAAATTTAGTATTCAATTTGTTGATGTATAAAATTTCGTCAAAACTGGGTGCAATATGGTCTGCCTGGCTGGTAACTCTGGGTCTGTGGACGTTTTCTGTGAACGCGTAAAACTTATTGGCAAGGCCTGAGGCTTTGATTTCATAATCGGTGTATCCGTCACCAATTACGTAAATTTCACCTTCTAAATTTACGTTACGGATGGTTTCCGCCTTTCCGTTGTTTTTGGAAAGCGGATTATCCCGGTTGAAATCAATGATTTTTCCGTTCTCATCGTAGACAAAATCATTGGCAAATACATTTTCTCGTTGAATGCCATATTCGCTCACTATCGGAATAATGAAATCTTTAAATCCATTCGAGATGATAAAAACATCCTTTCCGTTGTCTTTCAGCCATTCTTTATTCCGTTCAAAGGATTTGGAGACTTTCAGCCTTAGCCGCTCGATCAGTTCAGCAATCTGTGATCTATTGGCTTGAAGGATCGCCAGTCGTTGTTCTAGACTTTCCCGGAAGGTGATGGTTCCCTCCATTCCTTTATCGGTGATCTCTTTGATGGCTTGAAGCTTGGAATCCTGATCGGGATCGTTTTTGAGGCTTATTTCTCCTAAAATATCCAAAGCTTCTACTTGGGTAAAGGTACTGTCAAAATCAATAATGAACTTTTTGGTGTAAGGCATAAGTGCAGGGTCAATAGGTCGTTGAGTCTGTAAAATTACAGGATTGTTAAAAAATCTGAAGTTTTGTTGACAGAATTAATCGAAAAGTTTTTTCTCGTTAAAAAAATAAAAATCGATGCCCTTTTCATTCGAAGGTTTCGAAATTCTAGGGTTGGGCTTTGAATAATTTTTTCCCTTTGAGAATTGGTTTATTTTTGACTTTCAAACGCTACTATTTATGAAAAAGACACTGATTCCAATCGCCCTGACTGTGACCCTGGGTATTTTTTCCTGCAAAAATCAAGCAACTGACTCTCCCAAAACAACCTATGAAGTAGTAGGGGAGGCCGAGATAGTTCCGGGCAATTATGGTGATGTCATAGAAGAAAAAAATGTCAGCAATCTTTCTGAAATGGTTTCCAAGGTAGAAGCCGAAGGTACATTTGACGGTAAGATTAGTGGAGAAATCAAAGAAGTGTGCACCAAAAAAGGATGTTGGTTTGCTATGGAGCTTCCGAATGGACAATCGATGAGGGTAACTTTCAAAGATTACGGGTTTTTTATACCAACCAATTCCCAGGGTTTTCCTATTGTCCTTCAGGGGGTAGCCACTCTTTCTGAAACAGATGTGGAGACGCTGAGACACTTTGCAGAGGATCAAGGTAAGTCCAAGGAAGAGGTTGATGCGATTACAGAGCCCAAAAAGGAAATTACCTTTGAGGCAACCGGGGTTGTGATCAAATCTAAAGCATAATGTATGGCTTTGGCATTGGACAACTTGAGAGTGGGGCGAGTGTATAAATTGGTCAATCAGGGCGAAGTCCGAAAAATCGAAGTCATGTCCCGGATTTCCGGAGAAAATTTTAAAGTAAAAGATTTGGATACTTTAGAGCATTATACGCTTTATGAACTCCTTCAGTGGGGAAAAGGAAAAGATTATGATCTGGAAGAGATTAGATGAAATTCCCATGAGAATGGCTTCAACTTGTCACGTCCGCCGCGGCGGATCGGGAGGTAAATGATTATCCAGGGCATTCTCCCGATGAAAGATCGGGACAGGCTATGTGGCAAATGAAAATCAAACAATAATCAAATTAAAAAAGGGGCGATTCGCCCCTTTTTTAATGAAATGTCCGAAAACCAGGTTCATAAATGATTCGAACGAAAGAACCCAAACCTGCATCGGGTTGACCGATAGGTATGGCAGAGACAATACCGACCATTAGATTCTCAGCAAGCCCCAGACGCATTTGAGGCCTTAGTGTTGTGGTCAAGGTTCCCGCATGGATTTCCTGGTTGACTTCCATCCCTATAAAATTACGGGTACCTGTGACCATGTAGTGAAAATTAAGATTGATTTCATAGGTGAAATCCGTTCCTCTGTCAAATTCTCTGAGTATTCTAGGTCCAGTATAGACAAGGGTGTGATAATTGGTTCCCCATCGCTTGGCAGCGACAAAGAATGGATTATAGATGTTTCCCTTCCATGCCCGGTCCTTTCCGAGACGATTGAGATCCGCCAGTTCAAATTCATGAATATATCCCAAGGCCATGGAGACATTTCTTTTCTCAGAAACCAAAAAGGTGTACTGAGAGGCCAGCTTGAGTGATTCCAGTCGGTTGGCGGGAATGGTGCCTTCTCGGCCTCCGTTGCGGAAGGAGTAGATACTCATTGGGAGCTCAACCTCGAATCCCAATCGATCTACAGGAGCCCATTCGTATTCGATTAAGGCGTGAAATTCGTCGTATCTCCTTTTGTCCTGCATTCCCATGGCCACATTCCATTCTTTTTCTCCTTTTCGGGCACCCAAATCCCGAATTAGATCAATGTATAATGGCTCGGCATGTAGGACTTTTGGCCGAATAGATCCCGGAACATTTTCGATTTCATCGATAAATAAGCTGTCCAGAATCGTACGCTGGATTTTGAGGGTATCTATGGCTTCTTGAGCCAATAATCCTAAGCTCTGAAGCCCCAAAAGGGTCAGAATCAAGAGTTTTTTCATTGTTGTAGTTGATTTTTAAAAGATGTAAACCGGAAAAATCAACTTAGATCAGGAGGAGGGCTATCTTTAAAGAAGGTTCGGGAAGGTAAAATAAATGGAGCTGAAAAAGCCATTTCCCTTTTTAGCTGGTTATAAAATACGGGAGCAAGGATATCAAAGGCAATTCCCCAAACCTTTCCTTTTTTTAAGGATTTATCCTCTTGCTCGGTTCCGTTGTCGGGAATTACATCACAATCCCCATCCAATGCCCATTCGTAGACCAATTCGCCCAAAGTATCTATCGGATCATCCATGTCCACTACTTGGTGTAAGTTTATATTGGACTCTTGGAAGTTGACAGAAAGATTGATGAAATTGAACACGATCAGCCAAAGTAATCCCTTAGTCAGGTACTGATGCCTGACCCATCGAAGGATAGGATATGGACGAGATTGGTTCACCGTTCAAAACTATCAATTGAAAATCGAATCGCGAAGGGTCTTAAGAAATCTTTACAAATAGGTAATCGTGATTCCCATAGAGTTAGTCTATAGTTAACCCCAAACGTTTCATTTTTTTCTGGCTATTTCATCCCTTTTTGGACCAATGATCAAGAGAAATAAATTCCGGAAACAGACCAGCTGTCAGGATTTCAAAACAATAGTCGGTTTTTTGGGATCTATATGGTACGCAAGGTATTTCAAGTCATTACCTGAGACGCTGCCAGGATTTGCCAAGATCAAAAACCGGACCTGGCCTTCTCAGGAAGAAACAACCAAAAGTAAAGGGGGCATTGGGCGCCAATTTCTTTTCTTGAAAGAATGAGAACAGAATAGATGTGGAAGAATAGATGGCTTTAGGCAAGAGGGAAAAAATGAAAACATGGCAAAAAAAGGCGGTCATTCTAGGCTTAGGTGTATTTTACACTTTGGCCGGAATCAATCATTTTATTTCACCTTCATTTTATATTCCTTTGATACCCCCTGTTTTTCCCAATCCGGATTTTATCAATGTGACTGCGGGAATTTTTGAAATACTACTTGGACTTGGGGTTTTCTTTTTCCCTACTCGAAAATTTGCCGCCTGGGGCATAGTACTCATGTTGCTGGCATTTATCCCCTCGCATTGGTATTTTTTGCAGATAGGCTCCTGTATTCAGGACGGATTATGTGTTCCTGCGTTCATTGGATGGATCCGCTTGCTGGTCATTCATCCCATGTTGATTTACTGGGCTTTTTGGGTTTCAAGACAAACAGGCCTCTCATGAATAAAAATGTCTTTGGCGAGGAATTGATACCATGCAGTGTAGAACCCATAACGGGATTTTTCCGGACCGGATGCTGTGAAACCGGACCCGAGGATCAGGGAACTCACACAGTTTGTGCTATTATGACCGAAGAGTTTTTGAATTTTTCTTTTTCCCGAGGAAATGATTTGATGACACCTGTAGCACATTATGGATTCCCGGGATTGAAGCCTGGAGACCGTTGGTGTCTCTGCGTGCTGCGCTGGATGGAAGCTTGTGAGGCAGGATGCGCACCTCCGGTAGTTCTTGAGGCCACTCATGAAGCTACACTTGCTTATGTTTCCATTTATGATCTGATCGGCTATGCGTGGAAGAGCAGAGATTAAAATTAACTTATTGTTATTATTACTAACAAAAATGAAAGATTAGCAAACTTTTTGAAAGTTCAGGCCGTTAATGGGTTGTTTTGTAGATCCTGGTCCATGGAATCCATACTTAAGAAAATTAGGGTAGAGGTAAGTTCCAACCTCTACATTAAGGAGCCCTTCAGTTCAGAATTGGGGGTTTCGATAGTCCGCGAAGGTTTGAAAATGATACAGGAGCTCGGAATGGAGCACTTTACATTTAAAAAACTCGCCAACCAAATCGGGAGCACAGAGGCGGCAATTTATCGTTATTTTGAAAACAAGCACAAACTTTTACTATATCTAAACGCTTGGTATTGGGCATGGATGGAACATAATCTGGTATTTGCGACGGCCAACCTTAACAATCCGGAAGAGCGCTTGTCAGTGGCCCTGCGACTGATGGTGGATGGACCGATCTATAGGCAGAATGATTTTCTGGATCCCGTGTCGCTCCGAAATATCGTCGTCAATGAATCTTTGAAAGGCTATCTGACCAAAGAGGTCGATGATGAGCATGAATCTGGCATTTTTACCCAGGTTTACAAATTCAGCGAACGGATTGCGTTCATCATTAAAGAAATCAATCCCAATTATCTTTTTCCAAAAACATTGGTTTCTACGATAATGGAATCTAGTTTACTTCAATCATTCAATTCCCAGCATCTTCCAGGCATGACGGAAGCCAAGCCTACCGGAGGAGATCGATATACCTTCTTTCATCAACTTGTGACAAAAGCCATAACATAATGCAAAGCACATCAGGGTTAACTCCGGCCAAAAGGTTTTTCGGACTTCTGAAGGAAGAGAAAAATCAGGTGTATGCCATTTACTTTTATGCCATTTTGAATGGGTTGATTACCCTTTCGCTACCATTGGGAATTCAAGCCATTTTGAATTTTATTTTGGGGGGAAGGATTACGACTTCTTGGGTAATATTAGTAGTAATCGTGGCTCTTGGAGTCATTTTTGGCGGATTCTTGCAGATTTCACAATTGCAGATAATGGAAAAGTTGCAACAGCGGATTTTTTCAAAGTCCGGACTTTCCATAGCCTATCGCTTGCCCAAGGTAAAAACTGAAATCCTTCATGGAGAGTACGGGCCTGAAATCGTCAATCGATTCTTTGACACAGTCAATCTTCAAAAGGGATTGGCTAAGATTCTGATTGATTTTTCTGCGGCCTTGCTTCAGGTGATTTTCGGCCTTTTGCTCCTTTCAGTGTACCATCCTAGTTTTATCCTTTTTGGATTGGTTTTGATCGGTATACTGACGCTGATTTTTTACTTCACTGCCCCTCGTGGAATGGAGACTGCGCTTAAAGAGTCTTCGTATAAGTACCAAACTGCCTATTGGCTGGAAGAGGTTGGAAGGACACTTAACTCGTTCAAGTTGGTGGGAAACACGAGGCTGCCAATCCTTCGGGCGGATAAGTTGATTCAGAAATATGTTGAATTTCGGGCAAAGCACTTCAATGTCTTGATTTTTCAATATAAGGTCATGATCGTGTTTAAGGTATTGATTGTGACTAGTTTGCTGCTTGCGGGTAGTTTGCTGTTGATCAATGATCAGATCTCAATTGGACAGTTTGTGGCAGCTGAAGTGATCATCGTGTTGGTTGTCAATTCCGTAGAAAAGTTGATTCTTTCGTTGGAAACGGTTTATGATACCTTAGTGGCTGTAGAAAAATTAGGCCATGTGATGGATCTGGAACTCGAACATCACGGTCCTAACGAGAAAATCATTCAATCTAAGCCGGAAGGCTTGAAGTTTGGACTTGAGAATGTGGTTTTTCAACCTTTGGACTCTCCTGAGCCGTTGTTGAAGGGGGTTACCTTGTCTATCCATCCCGGGAAAAAAGTGGTGGTGACTGGGAAAAGCGGAAGCGGAAAAAGTGCCATGATGGCTTTGTTTTCGGGGCTTTATGAGGAATATGAAGGAAAAGTATTGGTGAATGATTTGTCTTTGGAATACATCAATCTGGAAAAATTCAGGGCCATGGTCGGTGATTTCCATGAATTGCAGCAAATATTCCATGGTACCATCAAAGAGAATATCCTGATGGGCAGAGATTATGACCAAAGCCAAGTAGAATATATTCTCAATTTGGTAGGGCTCAATGATTATGTGTATCAGCAGCCTGCTGGATTGGACACCATGCTGCAACCCGAAGGGAAGGGATTGTCCAAGACCTTGGCCCATCAGATTATTTTGGCAAGAGGGTTTGTGGGTCAACCGAAGGCCTTGATCATGGAAAATGTATTTCAATACGTAGACCCACAGATCAAGGAGAAGGTGATCGATTACATCATGAAAGGACAATGGACCCTGGTGATGGTATCAGATGAAGAGGAGGTCCAGCAATTGGCAGACGAGGTGATTCTTTTGGATAAAGGTAGGTTGCTCTTCCAGGGTAGTTTTGAAGAATATAAAAGATTTAAAAATTAAAAGGCGATGTTGAATATATCTTCTAATTCGATCAAGGACACCATTCCGTTCAGCGGTGCCAAAAGCCTGGTGATGACGCTCCCGAGAAAGGAGAGTCAGAAGAGACTTAGAATTCTGACAGGAGTATTGATCACCCTTTTTATTATGCTCTTTTTACCCTGGACTCAAAATATCAGGTCCAAGGGGTATGTAACTGCTTTACGGCCTGACCAAAGGCCTCAAACTGTTCATTCGATCATTGCGGGTAGAATCGAGAAGTGGTATGTGGCCGAGGGAGATTACGTTGCGGCAGGGGATACGATTTTAAGGATTTCGGAAGTCAAAGATGAATATTTTGATTCCCTACTCTTGCCCAGAACTCAGCAACAGGTAGACGCAAAGTCTCAATCCGCGAGGTCCTATGGGGACAAGGTGTTGGCTCTTCAAGATCAGATAGCTGCTTTGAGGAGAAATAATATCCTGAAACTTCAACAAGCAGATAATAAACTCAGAATTGCCCAGCTGAAAGTTCAATCTGACAGTATTGAGTTTGAGCAAGCGAAAGTCAATTACGATATCGGCAAATACCAGCTGGATCGTGGAGAGCAGCTATTCAAAGAAGGGCTCAACTCGCTGACAGTTTTGGAAGGAAGAAGACTGAAATTTCAGGAGGTCCAAGCCAAATTGATTTCCTCAGAAAATAAACTCTTAAGCAGTAAAAATGAGCTCATCACTGCTCGAATCGACTTGGATGCTATTGACAATGAGTTTAAGGATAAGCTAGCCAAAGCACAGTCTGACATGTTTACTGCAATGTCTTCCCAGTTTGATGCAGAGGCGACTGTGACCAAATTGGAAAACCAATATTCCAATTATGAGCAGCGCACCCGCTATCGATACGTTTTGGCTCCACAAAACGGCTATATCGCCAAAGCCATCCAGGTGGGTATTGGCGAGACAATCAAGGAGGGAGCAGAAATTGTCAATATTGTCCCTGCTGAAGCCGAGTTGGCCGTGGAGATGTATGTACAGCCAGTGGATTTGCCTTTGATCAAGGTTGGCAATAAGGTTCGCTTTATTTTCGACGGTTGGCCGGCAATTGTTTTCTCCGGATGGCCTCAGATTTCCAATGGGACCTTTGGAGGAGTAGTGGTGGCGATGGATCAGTTTGCCGGTCCCAATAATCAGTACCGGGTATTGGTGACCGCGGATCCCGAAGAAGAACCTTGGCCAGAATTGCTTCGAATCGGATCCGGAGCTGATGGGATTGCCTTGCTCAACGATGTACCCGTATGGTATGAAATCTGGCGACAGCTCAATGGATTCCCGGCCGATTATTATTCTCAAGAGGAAAAAGACAAAGGAGCTTCCACGAAAAAATGAAAAAAGGCATTTTAATCATTTGGCTTGGGCTGATTTCCTTGTCTCTTCGAGCCCAAGAAAACCTGAAGTTGGACTTTGAGCAGTATATGGAGTGGGTTAGGTTGTACCATCCCATCTCCATACAGGCAGAAATCAACTTGAGGATGGGACAAATGGAGGTGAGGCAGGCGAGGGGTGGCTTTGACCCCTTGGTATATGGCAATCTGGATAAGAAGGAATACAAGGAATCCCTCTATTATGATAAGCGAGAGGCTGGAATTGTGGTTCCGACTTGGATGGGTGTAGAATTGAATGGGACCTTCGAACAGAATTCGGGCAGGTATCTCAATGCCGAAAGTACGGTGCCTAATGCAGGATTGCTTTCAGCAGGTGCTTCTGTCAATGTAGGGCAAGGACTGATCTTGGATGACCGCAGGGCCGCTTTAAGACAGGCTCAGATTTACCAAGAGGCGACGGAGGTAGAGCGTATCAATTTGTTGAACTCTCTGAATCTCCAAGCGGCAGACATGTATTGGAGGTGGTCATTGGCGTATGAAAATAGGGAAGTGCTCAAGGAAGGAGTGGAACTTGCCAAATTCCGCTTTGCTGCTGTGAAAAGATTTTTTGAACAAGGAGATCAGGCAGCAATTGATACCGTCGAGGCATTTACTCAGCTGCTCAATAGACAATACCGGCTCCAGATCGCTGAAAATTCATTCTTTGAAGCTACTCAGGAGCTTAACACGTTTCTTTGGGATGAAAATGGAGAGCCGATGGTACTTACCCAGGGTGTCATTCCCCAAGGTCTCTTTGAGGATTTTAATTGGGCGCCAGATTTTGAAGAGTTTCGAATGGTGGTCTTAAGGCATCCCGAACTCCGACTGACAGATTATGAATTGGCCAGTTTGGATGTGGAAAGAAGACTGAAAACCCAGCAGCTTTTGCCGGTGGTTAAATTGAAATATAATTTTCTTTCCGAAAGTGTTTCAGGAATGAGCCCATCTCCATTTTTTGAGAATAATTACAAATGGGGGGTGACATTTTATACGCCCTTATTGCTGAGGAAAACCAGAGGGGCCGTGGGCTTGGCCAATGCTAAAATTGAAATGAAGCAAACATCCCGGGATTTAAAAGAATTGCAGTTGATCAATAAGCTTGAGGCTGAGTTAAATAATTGGACGGTATTAAATCAACAGGTGAGTACAATTTCACAGAATGTAACCAGTCTTCAGGCTCTCTTGACCGGGGAAATGAGAAGGTTTGAAATTGGGGAAAGCAGCTTATTCCTTGTGAATGCGCGGGAGGTTGCGGTGTTTGATTCCAGGTTGACGCTCAATGAACTTGCCTCCAAGCTCCGCACTTCCTATGCGAAAACACGATTTGCTGCCGGCCTTGGGTTTGAAGGTGATTGATGGGGCCTATTTCGAAAGAAGAGTTTCATAGGCTTTTTTGATTCCCTCGTGGTCTTCAAGCCCGAACAAGGATTTTGTAATAAAAATCACCTGTTCGAATTCCGAATAGAGCGGAGGTAGTGTGGAATAAACGTTTTTTACCTCTGAAGTATCCTTTATTTTTTCAGGATTTCGGAGGTTGAATAGGATCTGTGCCACTAAGCCCGTGACAGCGATAGGAGGAACTGAATGGTGATTTTGTTGATGCCATTCAAAAATTGGAAAAAGCCGGCTTTTAAACTTTGCTGTGGCATTGAGCGAAATATCAGCAAGTCTGTGAGCAACAAAGGGATTGCGAAAGCGGTCCATTACCTGCCGGGCATATTTTTCCAATTCTTGGGATGGGATGTCAAGGGTTGGGAAAATCTCCTGCTTCAGAAGCATTTCCAATTCTTCCAAATTTCTTGGGTCGTCTACATATTGGCCCACAGTTTCAAATCCCTGAAGCAACCCCTTTCCAGTCATAAAGGTGTGCAAGCCATTGAGAATCCTGATTTTTCGAAGAGAATAAATTTGAATTGAATTTTGTAGGATCACTTCTGAGAAACTGTTTAAAAAGGGGAGGTAAGCCTCGTCCGAACCCTTGCCTTCTATGGCCCAAAAACAATACGGTTCGGTCTGCACCAAAAATTTGTCCTTCTCTTTTTCAGGTAAACTCAGGTGTGAAGGAAAGCCAGGTACAATTCTGTCTACCAGGGAATTAAAAAATTTACAAGATGAGTCCATCCAGATGAAAAACTCCTCTTGTAATTTCCATCTTTTAGCATGTGTTTCCACAAGATTTTTCAATGTTTTTCCGTTTTCCTGCAGCAGTTCGCAGGGAAGAAGTATTGTTTCGGCTTGAGGCAAGGTTTGAAATCTCCTAAACAACCATTGGGTAATTCTTCCCGCAAAGGATTTCGCAAATTCTTTGAAATCCTCTTCTTCTTTCCAAACCATTCCAGCCTCAGTTACATTGGAGATGATCCATTTTACCTCTGGATCTGAGGCAAACTGTAAGAATCTTTCAGACTCAAGTGGTAGATCCAACCCGTCTTTTATACAGGTGATTTTTCTGAGCTGTTCGACTTTTTTTCCATTTTCCAACCCCGCCACCAGCACGTGATACTCATAATTTTGTTTTTTCAATTGTTCAAGATTTGATCCCCCTGTGCTTTGTATCATGCATACATTCAGGGAGATATCTTGTTGGTTTAAGTCTTGGACCATCGGTTCGATAAATGCCCGCAGGAAGTTTCCTGTACCGAATTGAAGAATTTGAATACCGTTTTTTTTCATTTCAGAATTATTATTCAGATTGGAGAAACTAATCTTTAACAACTATGCCCGCTTATTGCCTGGTGGAAATTGATATCCACAATATGGAAGTTTATGAAGAATACAAAAAATTGACACCTGTCAGCCTTGAACCATTCGGGGGGAAGTTTGTGATTCGTGGTCTGCCTGTTGAGGCATTAGAAGGGAAATGGAACCATGATCGATTGGTCTTATTGGAATTTCCCAATAGAGAAAAAGCCTTGGAATGGTACAATTCTGAGAATTATCAAAAAGCTAAGAAAATTCGAGAAAATGCTTCTTCGGCAAACTTTTTTCTGGTAGGATAGTGTTTTTGGCATTTTTATTGGTATGAAATACAAAAAAATGTAGAGCTGAGCAAAAGTTGCTTATCATCACCCCGGTAAAAGCTTCTTTGTTTTGTGAAATAATTGTCAAAAAAAATCAATCATCCAATCCAAAAAATTCAATGAAAAAGATTTACTCAAAATGGTCAAGCCTAAGTATTCTTGGAGCTTTGTTTCTAGGTTCCTGCATGCAGGAGACAGAAGCACCTGCAATAGCAGAGAATTTGCAACTTAATTCTACTGTTTCTTCAGAAATCAGCATAGAAAATCTGAGAAAGAACCCCAACGGGGTGGCTTATCAGGAGAAGTTTACTAATCAAATCGGTTTTGTCCCTGATTTGGAAGGTGGATTTACACAGGATATTCCTTTTCCTGCCTATTATCCTGGTACTGGGGTAGGAAATGCTACCTACATCGGTAAAGCTTATTCATTTATTAATCAACGTGCATTTATTGGGGAGACCGGTCCAGTGACTGTTGGCGCTCCAGTCTCGATGTTTTTCTCCGAAGAATTGGCTGAGTTGGGAATCACAGACCTTCCGGATGAAGTAAGTTCGCTCACGACAGATGGAAAAGGAAATACGGTTTATTTCAAAAACATTTTGAATGTGACCTCTCCGGTCTCGGATACCCGAATCAATTTCGTGGCGGAAGTGGAAATCATCGGAGGAACAGGAATCTTCGCAACTGCCAAAGGAAAAGGCCAAGTAAATGGATTCTTTAATCCGTTAAATGGAAAAGGAGAAACTACCCTGAGAGCAAACATTGTCTTTTAATCACCCTTAGTTGAAGTAGAAAGAGCGGCACTTGTCACCAAGGCCGCTCTTTTCCTTTATAGGGATACCCCTCTTTTCCAGGGGATAAAATCAAAGTTCCGTTTTTCTTCAGCCTTGGTTTTCACTCGACCACTTGCCACTTCGATGATATAATCGAGAAGTTTATCTCCGGAAGTTTCGATAGTGTCCTCTCCGGTGATTATGGTACCAGTATTGAAATCAATGATATCAGGCATTTTGGTTGCCATTTTGGTATTGGTGGAAACTTTGATCACCGGGCTGATCGGGTTTCCGGTCGGAGTACCCAATCCGGTGGTGAAGAGAATGATATTTGCACCGCTGCCCGCGAGCCCGGTCGTGCTCTCTACGTCATTTCCAGGGGTGCAGAGCAGATTGAGTCCAGGAGTTTTTGCATATTCGGTATAGTCCAATACATCAGAAATCGGCGCAGTTCCTCCTTTTTTTGCAGCCCCACAGGATTTGATGGCATCGGTCAACAGTCCATCTTTGATATTTCCCGGACTGGGATTCATATCAAATCCGCTGCCGACCCGTTTGGCCGCTTCATTGTAGGTTTCCATCAGGTGGACAAATTTATTAGCCAATTCTGCCGTCTCGCATCTGTTGATGAGATTTTGCTCCGCCCCACAGAGTTCGGGAAATTCGGACAGGATGGTAATCCCTCCTAAGGCAACTATCAAATCCGATACTCGTCCAAGCGTAGGGTTGGCAGAAATACCCGAAAAACCATCTGAACCTCCACATTCCAGTCCGATAACCAGCTTGTCGAGCGATACCGGTTCTCGTTGGCTTTGACTTGCCAGGACCAAGCCCTCAAAAGTCTCTTGGATGGCCTTTGTGATCAGTGCATCGGTGGTTCCTTCCTGCTGTTGCTCCACGACCACCAAAGGTTTGGTGCAGTTGAGTTTGGCCAGTTTTTCTTTTAAAATTCTCACCTCTGCATTTTGACAGCCCAGGCTGAGCACTGTGGCACCGGCCACATTGGGATGATGAATGTATCCCGCCAATAATCCGCAAAGCGAATCCGCATCCTGTCGGGTTCCGCCACATCCCAGAGAGTGGGTGAGAAATCGGATGCCATCGAGATTGGGGAAGATTTTAGACCTTCCAGATGCCACTTTTTGCGCAACCGTTTCCGTAAATTTTTCTCCCTGAAGCCCTAAAATCAGGTTTTTGATCTGGACTTCGTAAGGGTTGGGTTGAGAAAATCCCAAAGCATTTTCGAAGGCTTCCTGAAGTAATTTTACATTGGTATTTTCACAAAAAACCATAGGCAAAACCAGCCAATAATTGGCTGTTCCAACCTGATTATCAGCTCTTTTGTAACCCATAAAAGTCCGGCTTTTCCAGGCGGCTATATCAGGTGCTTTCCATACATATTGACCGGATTTCAGCTCGTAGGAACGGGTTTTATGCTTGATATTTTGAAGGGTGATGGCATGTCCTTGGCGGATTGGCCGGGTGGCTTCACCTACTACCGTACCATACATGATGATGTCATCTCCCGGGATGAAATCGCGCAATGCAAACTTATGTTTTGCGGGTACAAATTCTTGAATATCAATATCTACTTGGCTGATTTTGACTTTTTCTCCGGACACAAGGTCAGAAAGGGCTACGCCCACATTGTCCGAAGAATCCAAAAGAAGCGAGGTGTTGTTCATCGTTTTTATTCCTTATTTTGGTCAAATTAGAGAAAAAAATATTCTTCCATGAAGAAAATTGTCACCCTAGGAGAGGTCATGTTGAGACTTTCTCCTCCCGGAAATCAACGTTTTTTCCAGACTCACTCCTTTGATGTAGAATTCGGGGGTTCAGAAGCTAATGTGGGAGCAGCCCTAGCGTATTGGGGAATGGACGTGGCACATATCACGGCTTTCCCGGATCATGAAATAGGCTGGGCTGCCGCAGGACAACTTCGCAAAAACGGAATCGATACTCGCTTTATTCCCCATGTTTCTGGAAGAATGGGCGTGTACTACTTGGAGCAGGGTGCCATGCAGCGGAGTTCTCAGGTGATCTATGATCGGGCAGGCTCTGCGTTTGCCAATTTGGAACCATCCAAATTGGATTGGGATGCTATTTTGGAGGGTGCAGATTGGTTGCATTGGTCAGGAATCACCCCGGCCTTATCTCAGAATTGCGCGGACTTGACTTTGACCGCTTTGCAGAAAGCTAAAGAAAAGGGAGTCAAAGTCAGCGGAGACCTCAATTACCGAAGCAACCTTTGGCAGTTTGGAAAAGCTCCTCACGACATCATGCCAAAGCTTATGGAATTGACCCATGTGATAATTGCAGGCACCCGGGATTTTAAGCAATGTCTAAATGAAGACTACAAGAGTTTTACGGAGGTGAGAAACATGGCCTTTGAGCGATTTCCTCAATTGGACTACATAGTGAAAACGGACAGGATATCACATAGCTCCTCCAACAATACTATTTCAGCGACACTGTTCGGTAAAAAGAAAACCTTTTCATCCCGATCGTACGAGTTGACGCATATAGTGGATCGGGTAGGCACTGGGGATGCATTTGGAGGGGGGCTGATCTACGGTCTCCTGCATATGAAGCCAAAGGATGCCATCGAGTTTGCCATGGCAGCAGGAGCAATCAAACACAGCGTCCCTGGAGATATTTTATTATGCTCCCTTCAAGAAGTGAAAGAACTTGCCGCAGGAGAAGGCGGTGGAAAAATCAAACGATAATGAGAAACCCTAGTCCTTTTATTCAACGGATGCATGCCGGAGGCATGATGCCGATTTTCTTTCACCCGGATGAGCAAGTCTGTCTAGATCTCCTGTTTTCCGCCTATGAGGGCGGGGTTAGGGTGATTGAAATGGTGAATCGGGGAAAAGAAGCAAGATCTATATTTCCAAAAATCAGGGAAGCTGCCGACCGGATGCCGGGTTTGTACCTAGGCGCCGGGACCATCTACCATCCGCATGAAGCGGAGGAGTTTATCGACATGGGAGCAGAGTTTATTGTGGCACCTGTAATGAACCCAAAATTGGGCGAGTATTGCGCTAAAGTAGAGGTGCCCTGGATTCCTGGATGCGGAACCGTTTCCGAAGTTTTTTTTGCCCAGGAACTTGGTTCTGAGCTGGTAAAGATCTATCCTGCCAACATTCTGACACCTGAATTTGTACCAGCTGTCCATGCAGTAATGCCCAAAATAGAAATCATCCCAACCGGCGGAGTCGAACCTACGGAAAATAGCATGAAGGCATGGTTTGATGCCGGAGTACTTTGTGTGGGAATGGGTTCTCAGCTTTTCCGAAAGGATCTGATCGCCAAACGGGCTTTTACGGAAATTCAGGAATCAGTTAAAAATGCCATGCAAATCATCGCCTCCATTCGAGACAATAAACCCTGAAAATGCGTCATTTCAAACTCCTCCTTGGATTGGTTATTGTCCTCCTTTATGGAGGATGCCAATCCGATTCCCGAATCAAAGTCATCAAGATGGGCCATGCTCAAGTCACCGCTCATCCGGTACACAATGCGATGGTATATCTGGCTGAGCGCCTTGAGGAAAAATCTAAAGGCCGGATCAAAGTCAAAGTTTATCCCAATCAGCAACTGGGTACCGAGCGGGAGCTTTTGGAGCTTTTGCAAATCGGAAGTCTGGGGATGACCAAGGTGTCCGCAGCATCTTTGGAAGCTTTTTCTCCTGAAATCAGTGTTCTGGGTTTACCTTTTCTCTTTAGAGATGACCAGCATATTGACCGGGTACTCAATGGGGAAATTGGTACTGAACTTCTGCTGAGCTCTGAAAAGTTTTGGCTAAGAGGCCTTTGTTTTTACGATGCCGGAAAAAGAAGCTTTTACAGCAAAACCAAACCCATAGAAACCCCTGCAGACCTTACTGGATTGAAAATCCGAGTTCAAGAATCCAAAATGGCCATCAACATGATTCGTGGAATGGGAGGGTCGCCCACACCAGTTGCCTATGGAGAACTTTATACTGCTCTTCAACAGGGAATTGTAGATGCAGCAGAAAATAATCCTCCAAGCTTTTATAATTCCCGCCACTATGAAGTATGCAAATTTTATTCAATTGATGAGCATACGGCTATTCCTGACGTAGTTTTGGTCAGTACGGTAGTTTGGGATGATTTGACTGCTGAAGAACAGCAATGGCTACAAGAAGCTGCTGATGAGTCGGCTGTTTACCAAGCCAAACTTTGGAAAGAATCGGTTGAAGAATCGATGAGGGAAGTCGAAAAGGCAGGTGTTCAGATCAGCTATCCCTCCAAGGAACCTTTTTTGAACCAGGTCCAATCTGTCTATGACCAAGTGAAAAAAGAACAGCCCCAACTCGCGGGTTTAATCGAAAGAATCCAAAATACCCGATAATGAAGTTTAAGGAAACACTTGACAAATCCATCAGTCTGCTAATCGCAGTGTTGATGGGGATGATGGTTCTCAATGTGACTTGGCAGGTATTCTCCAGATATGTCATGGGGGATCCAAGTTCCTTTACTGATGAACTTTCCCGGTACAGTATGATTTGGTTGGGCTTGGCAGGGGCAGCCTATGTTTCCGGTAAAAATGGCCACCTGGCAATCGATATTCTTCCGGAAAAACTAAAGGGGAAAAAATTGCTTCTGCTTCAGCTTTTTATCCATTCCATGGTGATCTTTTTCGGCGCGGTCATTATGGTGTGGGGAGGAGGAAATTTGGTTTATATCACCCAAATTCTCCAGCAAAAATCCGCAACACTCCAAATCCCTCTTTCATGGATTTACGGAATAGTTCCTATTTCAGGGATTTTGGTGGTCTATTACCACGTGTTTCATATTGTACAACTCTTTAAAAATCAAGAATAGTCATGGAGTGGATCAGTATATTGATTTTGGTACTCAGCTTTGTGACCCTTTTGGTTTTAGGGGTGCCTGTGGCTTGGAGTTTGGGACTTTCAAGCTTTTTCACCTTGATTATCACTGTGGCTGCTTTGCCATCGGCCACGACGATTGCTCAGCGAATGGCCACTGGTCTGGATAGTTTCGCACTTTTGGCCATACCCTTCTTTGTATTGGCTGGGGAAATCATGAACAAAGGAGGCATTGCCAATCGGCTTATTGATTTCGCAAAGGGATTAACGGGTAGACTTCCCGGAGGCCTTTTGTATGTCAATGTTATAGCCTCGATGTTGTTTGGGGCCATAGCAGGATCGGCTGCTGCGGCGGCATCTGCCTTGGGGAGTATTCTGGGAAAAAGGATGGATGAAGAAGGCTACCCGAAAACCCTCGGTGCGGCTGTCAACATCACTTCTTCCACTACTGGCCTGATCATTCCTCCCTCCAATGTTTTGATCATTTACTCATTGGCAAGTGGGGGAGTTTCCATCGCAGCATTGTTTG
Source organism: Algoriphagus aquaeductus (assembly GCF_003253485.1). Taxonomy (GTDB): domain Bacteria; phylum Bacteroidota; class Bacteroidia; order Cytophagales; family Cyclobacteriaceae; genus Algoriphagus; species Algoriphagus aquaeductus. The sequence goes on from NZ_QKTX01000012.1 coordinate 31,625, forward strand.
TGGCTGGATATCTTCCGGGACTGTTGCTGGGCTTGGTGCTGATGGCCTGTGCGGCAATCTTTATCAAGAAAAACAATCTTCCCGCCGGTGAACGTGTGACCCTTAGTTTTCTGGGTAAATCGTTTTGGAGAGCCATACCCAGTTTGTTTTTGCTTTTCGTGGTGATTGGAGGAATTGTAGCTGGAGTTTTTACTGCGACCGAAGCTTCCGCTATTGCAGTAGTGTACACGTTGGTGCTTTCGTTTGCGTATCGGGAATTGAAGTTGAGTGAATTGCCGGGAATATTGGTCCGAGCCTCCGAAACTACCGCGGTGGTGTTGTTGCTCATTGGTACATCCATGAGTATGTCATGGGTGATGTCAGCAGAGGATATTCCTCAAATGATCAGTGACTTTATGCTCAATGTGAGTGATAACAAGTGGGTGATTTTGATTCTGATCAATCTCATTTTGCTGGGCGTGGGGATATTTATGGACATTACTCCTGCAGTATTGATTTTCACTCCGATTTTCCTTCCTGTGGTGACTCGGGTAGGAGTAGACCCGGTTCATTTTGGGATCATGATGGTGGTCAATCTTTGCATTGGATTGTGTACACCTCCTGTGGGATCACTGCTTTTTGTTGGGGTTTCCATTGCGAAAATCTCCTTGACTCAAGTCATCAAACCGCTTTTGCCATTCTTTATTGCAATGATTATTGCTTTAGCGCTGATTATGATATTCCCTGATATCACCTTGTTTTTACCAAGGCTGTTTGATTTAATGTGAAAATGAAAAAAGCCCCATTTGGGGCTTTTTGCCTATTTATTTGGCTGTGGGGTCATTCGTAGATAGGGTTTGATGACCCGATGACCTTTGGGGAATCGGGCGGGAATATCTTCCGTCTTTATAGCCGGGGCTACCACTACCTCTTCGCCCTCTTTCCAGTTGGCTGGAGTGGCTACAGAGTAGTTGGCTGTCAGCTGGAGTGAATCGATGACCCTCAGCAATTCGTCAAAATTTCTTCCTGTACTCGCCGGATAGGTGATGGTCAATTTGATCTTCTTGTCTGGACCAATCACAAATACTGACCGAACGGTAAAACTCTCATTGGCATTGGGATGAATCATATCATAGAGCGCTGATACTTTTTTGTCTTCATCGGCAATGATCGGAAAGTTGACGGTGGTGTTTTGGGTTTCGTTGATGTCCCCGATCCAGCCTTTGTGGCTTTCGAGCCCGTCTACACTCAGGGCGATGACCTTCACATTTCGCTTGGCAAATTCTTCCCGAAGCTTAGCTACCGCCCCAAGCTCTGTAGTACAAACTGGCGTGTAATCAGCCGGGTGAGAAAAAAGAACTCCCCAGCTGTCGCCGAGAAATTCATGGAAATTAATCGTGCCTTCGGTGCTTTGGGCCGTGAAATCCGGCGCCACATCTCCCAATCGTAGTGACATAGTGTTAAATATTTAAAGTCTATAGAATAAGTAGGTAAATATGAATCCTCAACGATTTGAAGTCAAAAAGAGTTTAGATTATTGAAAAGATCTTCGGTAAATTAGATGAATTTCCTCTTTTCAGCTTAATCCCTTTTTCAATCTTAATTCGTAACTAGGGTTGAAAACTTCCAGGCAAGATATGATTTCTCCTTTTTGCTTTTCGATTGGGTGAAAACTATCCCGGATTCAAAAAAGTTAGTAATTCACCAAGCCGCGATATAATAAATGAATACCAAAGGATTAATCATTTTTCAGAAAAATCCCGTGTTGGGAAAAGTGAAAACCCGACTCGCCAAAACCATCGGTGATGAGGCAGCTCTTTCGGTTTATCAAGCTTTAGTTGATCTGACCAAAGCCAATGCAAAAACCTTTAATGCCCAGATTCTGGTATATTATTCAGATTTTATTCCTGATTTGGAAGCGGAGGATTATTGGGTTCAGCGTATTCAAAAAGGGAAGGATTTGGGAGAACGAATGAGGGGTGCCTTTCAGGATACATTTGGATCAGGTATGGAAAAAGTTCTGATAATTGGAACGGACTGTCCAGAAGTAACTGTTGAGGTATTGGATTTGGCCAGTCGTAAGTTGGATTCTTCGGATGTGGTGATTGGACCGGCTATCGATGGGGGGTATTATTTATTGGGAATGCGAAAATTTTGTCCAGAGCTTTTTGATCAGATAGCTTGGAGCACAGATCAGGTTTTAGCACAAACTATAGAGGTCGCTCAAAAACATCAACTTTCAGTTAGTTTTTTACCAGAATTCTACGACATTGATACCATTGATGAACTTAATAAGTTTGTCTCCCAATATCCAGAATATGCTTATTTATCCGAATCTGAGGTTACAAAGAAGTGAAAATACGCCCAAATTGGTGTGGAGAAACTCCCTTCTTGCTCTTATGTTTTTCGTTTTTTGCTTTTCCTTTACCCCGATTTTTTCCCAATCTATGGGGGATCGAGAAAGTTTGAGATATGAAATCGTGGTATTGGGATTAAAAATCGGAGACATGACTGCCGAAAAATATGCAGGTAAATCAGATACGCTTCTTTATGAAGTGAAAAGTCAGGTTAAATTTTGGTTTTTTGGAAATGTGGATTTAAAGTTTTTGACAGTTTCCAAATTTTTGAAAGACAGAATTGTAAAAACTAAATCCGAATCCAAAACGAATCGTGGAGATTATCTGTCCAAAATTGCCTGGAAAGGAGATCATTATCAGGTAAATGCATCCACCTACAAATATAAAAACGATATCCCGATCAAAAATCCGTTAAGCTGGTGCAGCAATAAAATGTTTTTTCAAGAACCCAAAGCTGGAGATGTTTTTCTTTCTGAGGTATATGGGACTGCACAGGAGATCCGTCAAATTGAGGCCGGTGTCTACGAAATTAATGTGGAAGGAAATACTAATCGATATTATTATAAATCCGGTAGGCTTGAAAAAATCGTACTTGAGAACCCAATCAAAAACTATCAAGTAAGACGTGTGCAATGAACGATATTTTACGGTTATCAGTAATAATCCCTGTTTTAAATGAAAGTCAAAACCTCAAGGAGCTTCTCCCCTTGCTTAAAAGACACGGAGGCGATTTTTTAGAGAATTTGATTGTCGTCGACGGAGGAAGTACTGATGGGAGTGTAGAGACAGCAAGTCAACTAGGAGCTCAAGTATTCGAGCTAAAAGAAGGTTCGAGAGCCAAGCAAATGAATCTTGGGGCCTCAAAGGCTACCGGAAATACACTTTTTTTTGTCCATGCAGATACCCGGCCACTTCCTAGCTTTGCTGAAGATATCCAGATTGCTAGGTTAAGAAAATATAAGGCGGGCTGTTACCGCTATCAATTTGAATCCAGTAACCCTTTATTACGCTTGAATGGTTGGGCTACCCGATTTAATGGTCTTTTCTCAGGAGGTGGGGATCAAACGCTGTTTATTTCCAAGAAATTCTTTGACGCTCTTGGTGGCTTTGATTCAAGTTACTGCCTGATGGAAGATTTTGAATTAGTCAGGCGCATTAAAAAGAAAACTTCTTTTTATATCATTCCAAAATCCATACGGGTCTCAGCCCGAAAATATGAACACAACTCCTGGCTTCGTGTTCAGTTGGTTAATCTTTATGTCTTTCTCAAGTTTCATTTAGGTACCTCTCCACAGGAGCTCAAATCTATTTACTTAAAACACCTTCACTATGACTAATTCACACTTCCAACTCAATGGGATTCAACAAATCGGGATCGGAGTCAGTGATTTAGAGATGGCCTGGAAGTGGTATAGAAAAGCCTTTGGGATGGATGTGCCGGTATTTCAGGATAAGGCAGAAGCGGTGTTGATGAAAAAATATACCGGTGACCGAGTTCATTCCCGCCATGCCGTCCTTGCCATGAATATGCAGGGTGGGGGAGGATTTGAAATATGGCAGTTTACCAGCCGAACACCTTCATCACAACCACCTCAAATCCGATTTGGGGATTTGGGAATTTTTGCAGCAAAAATCAGAACAAGGAATATTTCAGAGTCCTTAGCTTGGTTGAAAGCCGAAGGAGCACAAATACTTACTCCACCTAGTTTACAGCCAGACGGCAAAGCCCGTTTTTTTGTAGAAGACCCTTTTCAAAATGTGTTTGAGGTCCGGGAGTGTGATTCTTGGTTTTCAGAGAATAACCATCCTTTAGGAGGTGTTTTGGGGGTATGTATTGGAGTTTCTGATTTGGAAAAGGCCAAAAAACTTTATTCTGAAGTTTTGGGGTTTGATCAGGTCAAATTTGAAGAAGCAAATGAAATTGAGGATTGGTCGGGTAAAAAAATTCCGGTAAAGCGAGTTCTGCTATCCATGAAAGGAAATAACCCGGGAGCTTTTGGGGCATTGCTTTGTCAAGCCCAAATCGAACTGGTCCAAGTCGTGGACCAAACACCCAAAAGACTTTTTGAAAATCGATACTGGGGAGACCTGGGATTTATCCATTGCTGTTTGGATGTCAATGGAATGGATGGATTGAAGGCTATGGCGCAGTCCATAGGTTATCCATTTACTGTAGACAGTCAGGAGAGTTTTGATATGGGAAAAGCTGCTGGAAGGTTTTGTTACCTGGAAGACTCTGATGGGACCTTGATTGAAATGGTTGAAACGCACAAAGTCCCTATTTTGGAAAAATTAAATTGGTTTTTGGATCTAAGAAAAAGGAATCCCAGGAAAAATCTCCCGGGATTTATGGTTAAAATGCTGGCCCTCAACAGGGTCAGGGATTAATTGCCATTGAGTTTTTTTACCAAGTCAACCAATCTATTGGCATAGCCGGATTCGTTGTCATACCATCCAACCACCTTGACAAGGTTTCCTTTGGCCGAGGTCAGTGCCTCGTCAATAATACATGAATGGGGATTGCCGATGATATCCATTGAAACAATCGGATCAGATTCCACTTGCAAAAAGCCCTTCAATTCGTTTTGGCTGGCTTGTTGGTAGGCTATATTGACTTCCTGTGCGGTCACTTCTTGGTTCAATTCTACGATCAAGTCGGTAAGTGATCCATCCGGTACCGGTACTCTCATGGCTGAGGCTTCAATTTTTCCGGCCAATTCGGGTAACACGCTGTCCAGAGCTTTTCCGGCATTTGTGGTGGTAGGGATGATAGAATAGGCTGCTGCTCGAGCCCTTCTTAGGTCTCGATGGGGAGCGTCGTGAAGATTCTGATCATTGGTATACGAATGCACGGTAGAGGCAAACCCTTTGATTACTCCAAAATTATCATCGAGTACCTTTATCATGGGAGCTAGGCAATTGGTCGTACAGGAGGCATTGGAAATGATGCGTTCATGTCCCTTGAGGATTTGGTCATTTACACCTAAGACAATCATAGGAATGTTTGCATCCTGAACAGGGGCAGAAATGATTACTTTTTTCGCTCCGGCATGAAGGTGTTTCATAGCCCCTTCCCGACTGGTAAACCTTCCGGTGCATTCAATCACCACATCGATTTGTAGTTCCTCCCAAGGAAGCTCTTCAGGGTTTGACTTGGAAAAAAGTCTGATTTTTTGATCTTTCACCCAAAGGGTTTCTTGCTGGAGATGGACGGAAGTTTCAAACTTGCCATGAATGGAATCATACTTCAGCAGATGTGCAATGGCTGAATTGTCCGCCAAATCATTGATTGCGGCAAGCTGTAAGTGGGGTTCTTGTAATATCAATTTGGCGGTATACCGGCCAATTCGTCCAAAACCATTGATTGCAATTCGTGTCATGGGGATAGTCGGGTAGTTCGAGTTGGTTTTCGAGACGAAGTTAGCCAATTCGAATTATTCCTTCAGTAGGGAAAATTTTATTCCTTTGATTCAGCTTTTTAACGCTTATTCCAAAGAAATTTTGGAAGGGCTTTTTGCTTTGTAAATTCAACCCTCTATATTTGCACAACCTTTTGAAAAAGCAAGTTTTTCAATAAAAAATGGTCCGTTCGTCTAGGGGTTAGGACGTATCCCTTTCACGGATAAAACACGGGTTCGATTCCCGTACGGACTACTTAACATCTTGTCAATCAGTTAGTTGTTGCAATAACTAACTGATTCCCCTTCCGGTCCGTTCGTCTAGGGGTTAGGACGTATCCCTTTCACGGATAAAACACGGGTTCGATTCCCGTACGGACTACTAGGACTTTAGAGTTATCGATCTCAGAAGTCTTAATTTATTTTTGTTTTATGGTTGTTAGTGGTTAAAGTGAACAAAATCCCAGCTTCTGGCTGGGATTTTTGTTTTTGGGAGTTTTATATCAACGGTATGCAGCCCAAGACCATTTTTTCTAATTTTCTGGGATCAAATTGTTTAAAAAATGCTCAAACCCAATTTCAAACCTATCCTTCTTAGTTCACTTGCTTTTTTCTCCTTGGGAATGTTTTTTTCCTGTAAAAAAGCAGAACCTGTAGATCTTCAGATTATTACCCTTACTCCTGAAGAAATAGCTCCTCAGGCAGAGGCAGCCCGAAATTCCATCAATCCAGTCATGGCCGAAGGGCTCAAAATGGATCTCTGGGCGGTAGATTCTTTAGTCAAAGATCCTATTGCCATCCAGGTCTATGATGACGGATCTATCTACTACACCCGGTCTCCCCGTAGGAGCAACTCCGAATTCGATATTCGTGGTCATCAGTCTTGGGAAATTCGCTCCATTGCGCTTCAGACCATTGAAGACAAGCGGAATTTTCTTCGTACTGAGCTTTCTCCGGAGAGATCATCCGAAAATACTTGGCTAGCTGACCTCAATGGTGATGGTTCCCATGATTGGAGAGATATGACCGTAGAGCGGAATGAAATCTTCAAAATCAAAGACACGGATGGAGACGGATTGGCTGATTGGGCCCAGCGTCAAGTCAACGACTTTTATGATGAAGTGGTCGATGTGGCAGGTGGATTGTTGAAAACCGAAGACGCACTTTATGTTGCTGCAGGTCCTGATATGTGGCGATTGATGGATAAAAACGGAGATGGTATCATGGATGAAAAACAATCCCTGTCCCATGGATATGGAATCCATATTGGCTTTGGTGGGCATGGGATGTCGGGAGTGGAAATGGGCCCAGACGGACGGATCTATTGGGGTATCGGAGATATCGGATTCAATGGAAAAGGAGATGACGGCACCGAATACAAGTACCCCAATCGGGGTGTAATCGCCCGGTCAAATCCGGATGGAAGTGACTTTGAAATTTTTGCCATGGGAGTCAGAAATACCCATGAGTTTGTTTTTGATCAATTCACCAACCTGATTTCTGTGGATAATGACGGAGATCATGCCGGCGAAAAAGAACGATTGGTTTACTTGACCAGGGGTTCTGATTCGGGCTGGAGGATCAATTGGCAGTTTGGAAAGTATCGTGATCCGGACAATAACACGTATAAAGTATGGATGGATGAAAAGCTTTATCTGCCTCGTTGGGAAGGTCAAGCCGCCTATATTACTCCACCGTTGATGAATTATGTCAGTGGCCCGACCGGAATGGTTTTTAACCCCGGTGCAGGACTAGGCCCAAGGTGGAAAGATCACTTTTTTGTGGTGGAGTTTGTTGGAAGTGCAGCAAGCTCAGGAATTCACGCTTTCCAGTTGCAGCCCAAGGGAGCTTCGTTCGAAATGACCAAAACCGAAAAGATTGTTGGAAGCTTTCTGCCTACAGGAATTGATTTTGGACCGGATGGAGCGTTATATGCAGCAGATTGGGTGAATGGATGGGAAGATAAATATTACGGCCGTATCTGGAAATTGACTGATGAAACGGCTGCCGGATGGGCTTTGCAAAAGCAAACTGCCGAGGAAATCAAAGCTGACTACAAAAAACTCACTGAATCTGACCTAAAGTCAAGGCTGTACTTTGAGGATATGCGGATTAGGAGAAAAGCTCAATTTGAATTGGCCAAAAGGGGGCAGAAGGGAGCTTCAGTATTTGAGGAAGTGATTCAGGATCAAAGCAATCCGGTTGCCAGAGTACATGGCATTGTGGGACTGACTCAGCTGGCAAGAATGGAAAAAAGAGCCTATGCCGATGCGATTGTTCCTCTTTTGAAAGATCAAGACCCCGAGATTGTTGCGCAAGCCGCTAAGTGGCTGGGTGATATTCGTTATGAGAAAGCAAATCCGGATTTGATTGCTAATCTCAAGCATTCTAATGCCCGGGTGCAATTTTTCAGTGCTGAAGCCCTGGGTCGATCTAAAGCAAAAGAGGCGATTCAGCCCTTGATCGCTCTTTTGGAGGCAAATAATGATCAAGACGCTTACCTGCGGCATGGAGTGACTTATGCACTTTCCCAGATCGGGCAAGTAGAGCCTTTGGCCGCCTTGTCGAGCCATCCATCAAATGCGGTTCGTTTAGGAGCCGTATTGGCGCTTCGAAGGCTCGAATCCCCGGAACTATCTAAATTTCTTCAAGATTCGGATGAATATATCGTAACTGAGGTTGCCCGAGCTATTCATGATGATTTTTCGGTTGAGGCAGCTTTGCCCGCTTTGGGAGCTCTTTTGGCAACTACTTCCTTTCAGAATGAACCCTTGATCCGTAGGGCCATCAGTGCTAATCAGCGGGTTGGAAAAGATGAAAACCTCAATCATCTTTTGGTCTATTTGGGCAAATCCAATACGCCGGAAATTCTCCGAAAAGAAGCTTTGGGTGCGATTGGGACTTGGGCAAAGCCTTCCCTGGTAGACCGCGTAGATGGTCGATACAGAGGAGAAGTCCAGCGGGATGCGGCTTTGATCAGAGATAAAGTCAAGCTTGTTTTGATCGCAGCAGTATCGGATCGCGGGGAGCAGATTCGAGCGGAAGCGATCAAAGCGATCGGCAAATTGGAGATCCAAGATGCTGCTGATTTGCTGTTGGCCAAATTGAAGTCTGATCCGGCGGATCCGGTCAAAATCCAGGCTCTCAATTCCCTGGTGGCCATGAATTCGGCAAACCTGAGCGAGGCCATTACTCAGGCCATGGGGGACAACAGTCAATCCGTGCGAGTGGCAGGCCTGGGGTTATTGGCCCAAACCAATCTTCCCAAAGACCAAAAAGTGACCCTATTGACTGAGATTATTCAAAAACGAACCGTACCCGAAAAGCAAACTGCCATTACCACCCTGGCGACTTTGGAGGCATCCAAAGATCTTCCTGTTTGGAAAATGGTACTGGGAGAATTTGAAAAAGGAAAACTTCCTGAAGGGACTTGGATCGAATTGGAAGAGGCGATAGAAGCCACGGGTTCTCCTGAATTAAAAGCCGAGTTTGCTGATCTGTTGGCTAAGAAAGCAGGTGGAGAAGAATGGCGAAAATATGCCGGAGCTTTAGCTGATGGAAGTGTGCGAAGAGGAAGGACGATTTTCTTTGAAAACCAAACAGCCCAGTGTATTCGCTGTCACGCCTACGACGACATGGGAGGAAATGCCGGACCGGCACTTGATGGCATCGGAAATACGCTTTCGAAAGAAGAACTTTTGATTGCGTTGGTGGAACCCAGCAAGCGACTTGCTCCGGGATATGGGACGATTTCGATCGAGCTTAACTCGGGTGAAAAGGTCACCGGGACTTTAATGGATGATGGTAAAGAATCGGTTAAGGTAAAAGTGGGAGCAGAAGAGAAAATTTTCCCGAGAAAAGACATTAAAACATCTCAAATCGCTCCTTCCAGTATGCCTCCGATGGGTACACTTCTGACTAAGCGTGAGATACGTGATTTGGTAAGTTATTTATCTGTATTGAGGAGGAGGGAATGAAAAAATTACTGATTGTTTCTTTGGGGATTATAGTGGTGATCCTACTTGCTTTGCCTTGGGTTTTAATCCTAGTAGGTAGAAATAAGTTGCATGATCATGATATTCCCCAAAGGGAACAATTGATTCCCGATTCTCCCGGGCAAAAGGTTTTGGCGATCTTTCCCCATCCGGATGATGAGGTCACAGTGGCCGGAACCCTGATGAAACTCAAAAAACAAGGTCATATGATCTCTCTGGCTTGCCTTACCAGGGGAGAAAAAGGGAAATCTTCTGGGATTCAAGATGAGGTAGAATTGGCTAGGTTGAGAACATCCGAAATGGAGAAGAGTGCGGATTTGATCGGAGTGGATCAATTGATTATTTCAGATTTACCTGACAGTGGAATAGAGGATTTGGGGATGGATAGTCTCAAGAAAGTTGTCTTGGAATTGATCACTGCCCTTGAGCCTGATATTTTAATTTCTTACGATTCCAAAGTTGGTCTTTATGGCCATCCCGATCACCGCCTGACAGGAAAAGCAGTAGAAAAAGTTTTTTTGCACCATAAAGGAAAAGAAGGTTTTCAACCCAGAAGTTTGTACCAAGTTACGCTGCGTAAAAAACAAGTTGATGTAGCCATGAAACTTTCCTCGGGATTTCAGAGAAACTATCCTGAAAATCCTGAAATGGGCTTGCCTGAACCGGATTTTTCAATTCCCACACGACCTTATTTCTCCCAGATCCTTCAAGTCATGCAGGCACATGAAACCCAGCAAAAGGTCTTGGAAGATTTGATGCCCTTTCATGATAAGGTTCCAGCCTGGATTTATTCCAGGGTTTTTGATCGGGAGTATTTCCGTGAAGTGAAATAAAAAATGGTCCGGGAAAACCGCACCATTTTGCTTAGTTGAACCCCAACTTAGACCGTACTTTTTGAAGTAAGGGATAGGCGACTTTTTTTGCTTTTTCTTCCCCTTCCACCAACCTTTTTTCTATTTCTTCCGGATGAGTCATGTAAAAATTGAAGAGCTCTCTTTCTTTGCTGTATTTGGTTAAAATCAGGTCTAGCAATTCTTTTTTGGCGTGGCCATAGCCATAATTTCCCCCAAGATATTTCGCTCTCATTTCTTTTGTTTGGGCTTCAGATGCCAGTAAGCTGTACAGTTTGAAAACCGTGCAAGTATCCGGATCTTTTGGTTCTTCCAAAGGCGTACTATCCGTGATGATCCCATTGACATTCTTTTTCAATTCCTTGTCTGATAGGAAGATATCAATGATGTTTTGATAGGATTTGCTCATTTTTTGTCCATCTGTACCGGGCACAGTCATTACCTCTTCGCTGATTCTTGCTTCAGGAATTGTCAAAATTTCTTCTTCCATCACTCGGTTAAAAGTACTGGCAATATCACGGGTCATTTCCAAATGTTGGAGTTGGTCTTTTCCGACCGGAACCAAATCGGCAGAATACAGCAAAATATCTGAGGCCATCAGGACCGGATAAGTGAACAAGCCTGCATTGACATCTGCCAGACGGGAAGATTTATCCTTGAAGCTGTGTGCATTGGCCAGCATGGGAAATGGGGTGAAGCAATTGAGATACCAAGTCAACTCGGCTACCTCCGGGATTCGAGACTGTCGGTAGAAAACCGTTTTTTGGATATCCAATCCAAACGCCAGCCATGCCGCGGCAACTGCCAAGGTGTTGGCTTTTCTGATTTCTCCGTCTTTTTGAGTGGTCAGGGAGTGAAGGTCTGCGATAAAAATAAAGGACTCCTCCTGACTGTTTTGTTCGATTAATTGGATTGCCGGCACGATAGCGCCCAAAATGTTTCCCAAGTGGGGTCTTCCGGAACTTTGGATTCCTGTTAATACTCTTGCCATTTGCTCAATTTTGGCGCAAATTAACTAAAACAGGGTATAATCGTGGCTAAATTATGTGTTAATTGCAAGTATGAATAAAATGCTTTCTTTCCTTTGTTTTCTTACCGTATCGGGCTATTTCGCTCGGGCTCAGGAGACTCCTGTACCTAAAATTGTTTGGAAAATAAACCGGATTGATATCGGTACTGTATTGGAGGAGCAAGGCATCCAAACTGTGGCTTTTGAATTTACCTATAATCAGGATTCAGTATTTTTTATTCAAGAAATCATCCCCGAATGCGGATGTACTTCCTTTGAGTATACCAAGGATACATTGAAAATGGGAGAAAGTGGCCAAGTAAAGATTTCCTTTGATCCCTCTTCTGCGGCAGGGTTTTTCTCCAAACTGATTGTTGTACGGGGACCAGGTGTTCTTGACTCTTTGTTTTTGGATGGAACAGCAATTCCTTATCCCTCTAACTTGCCCCGAGCCTATCCTGTGAAAATAGGAAACCTTGGTTTTAGGATGAGAAAAGTAAATATGGGAGACGTGTTTGATAATGAGCCCAAAGTCAAATTCATTGAGTTTTTCAATTTTGGGGACGAATTGCTTGAAAAAAGAAAGCTTTCAGTAGATGCGCCTTCTTTTATTCAACTTGAGCAAGTGCAGGAGTTTGTCCGTCCGAATGAGCGGGGGCTTTTGAAGTTAATTTATGACTCCAGACCCAGAAAAGATCTGGGATTTTTTGAGGATAGTGTTACGATCGGATGGGAAGAATCGGCTGCTAAGGCTATCACCCTTGAAGTAATGGCTGACTTGTTTAATTATTTTCCTCCCATACCCAAAGATCAATTGAATGAAGTAGCCCAATTGTATATTCAACAAAAAGAAGTGGATTTGAGAGAAATTAGCGCTAAATCCATAGTAAGAAGGACTGTGACGATTTCAAATCGAGGAAAAAAGCCACTTGAAATCAGAAAGATTCAAGGAAATTGCGAATGCCTGACCATCGAAGCTTCAAAATCAACGTTGGAACCTGGAGAAAGCATGGACCTCCGCTTGGTGTTTGATCCGATTGGCAGAAAAGGAATTGATCAACGAAATATTTATATTTTCACCAATGATCCATTGAATCCAGTTCAGTTGATTGTGATGAAAAGTAGGATTGAGTAACTGAAATAGGTTTTTTAATGAATGGATAAAACGGCTAGTACTATGAAAATCTTTGGTCGACTGATGGTTTTGATGATTTTTGTGTTTTTTTTCTGTCAGATTAATGGGTTTTCACAATCTAGTTTTAGGATTTTCCCTTACCTACAAGTGAATCAGCAAAAGGTCCAAATCCGATGGTTTGGATCTGAAAACCTACCCTCCACTTTGGAAATAAAGGACAATTCCGGGTCGGTTGTATTTTCGGGTGCCATTTCGGCGGTGGAGGTGCCAGAGTTTTATTATACTCAAGCGGAAAAGAACCAGGGTATCTCAGGATTGGCCAACCAAAGTTGGATCGGTGCAGACACCTATTTTAAGTATGAAAAAGTAATTTCTCTCCAAGCCGGCAAATCCTACCAATATACGGTCAACTTGGGCGGACAGAATTTTTCATCAAGTTTCAAAACAGCTCCTAGTCTATCTGATTGGGAATCAGTTCGATTCATCGCGCTTTCGGATTCTGAGACAGAGCCCCGAGGTCGTGTGACCAATCGAGCTTGGTATCCAGGCAACCCCCTGATTCGCCTTTTTCCGGTTCCTTCTGCTTGGAAGTCCGCATTTGGAACTACGGTTGAAGAGGGATTTGAACTTCCCAATTACATGCTTTCAGAGGAAAAGGGATTTGCTGAGAATCTTAAAATCCTGAAGTCCAGAAATCCTGACTTTGTATTGATGCCAGGGGATTTGGTTCAGGGTGGTGCCTATATGCCGGGATGGGATGAATTTTGGAGACATACGTCCGGTCAATTGGATCAAATTTTCGATAGGTTTCCTATTATACCTGCTCTGGGAAACTGGGAGGCCTTTGGTGGAGTAAATGGCAGCTATGGTTTCAATGAGCGGGGAGTATTCAATCCTGTTTTGGGCAGATTGAGATTTCATCGTTTTTTTGAATTTCCGTCAGAAGATCAGGACCAAAAACACCGGCAAAGCTATTATAGGACAGACTACGGTCCGGTGACTATTCTGACTTTAGACTCCTCTAATGGAACTCCCGATCAAAAACGTTCGGATTTCTCTGATTCTCAGAAGGTGAAAAACAAAGAGATGACAGAGATTGGAACAGATACTCAGGAAAATTATACCCAAGCAGAGTATAATTCGGCCGGCGGATCTGATCTATCGGGGTTTGGACCGGGAAGTCCACAATACCAATGGCTTGAGAAAAATCTAGAGCTTGCTCAATCACAAGGAAGACTGGTATTCGTTCAATTCCACCACATTCCCTACAGTTCTGGTGAGCATGGTGTTCCGATCAATCATGAATTGGCTACAGGGCAAGGAGGGGTTCCCATGCGGATTTTGAATCCTTTGTTTGAGAAGTTTGGTGTGATTGCAGTATTTGCCGGTCATGATGAGTTGTTTGAGCGGAGTTTTGTGGATGAGGATGGGGATGGTAAAGGCGTGCATTATTATGATGTTGGGGTGGCAGGAGATGGGATGAGAGGAGTCAAGCGAAATTGGATTTCATCTCCCCTTCAAACCCTGAATTATAACTCTTTTTCCAAATGGACAGCGGATCAAAACTCCATAGAAGTTTGGGATAATTCAGGTTCGAATCCTGTCCTTTTGGATGGAGGAAAGCATTATGGGCACCTTGAAATCAATGTGAAAAAAGTCAAGGATGGAAACAAAACTTTTGCTCAGATTGATTTTGAGCCGGTTTACGCGTTCCCGGTGATGAATTCCCAATATCAGTTACAGCGAGTGGAAAGAAGGGTATACAATGATCCGCTGAGGATCATGGTCGAACTGGCTGATGCGGTTGTAGCCCCTATTTTTAAAAGCGAACTGGCTGTCGAACTTGATCAAACAGGAAAAATTTTGACAAAACTCCAGGATTATCTGCAAAATGAGGTGCAACAAGATTGGAAGGTAGACTATTCTCGAAGCAACGAATACACTTGTGCCGACTTGGATGGAACTGAGAACGAATTGAAAGTAACTGACTCTAAGGGGAATTCCTGGACAAAGGTGGTCATAGTTAGGGTTTTGGATAAAAGGCCTCCAGTTTTTGAGCCCAAAGACGTGGTGTTGACCTTTGATAAGGTATCTGGAAAATTGGAATTGACTCCACAGACTTTTTCAGTTAGCCAGGAATCGATTCTCGATAATTGTCAAGGTTTCGGGGCATTTACCATTGAATTGGATAAAAAGGTGCTGACTTGCGCCGATTTGACAAATCAACCTATAGAGGTGAAAATTTCAGTTACCGATCGGTCAGGAAATGTAAGTACAAAATCCAGCAAGGTCACGCTCAATCCCATTGAGTCCAAGACAATCTCCATTTATCCTTCTGAATCTTTTCAGGGAAGGGTAGGGGAATCTTTGGAGATAAAGTTAGGGGAAGAGTTTCCCTACACTGTTGATTCCTGGATTCGGGATGGACAGCCCATAGCAAACCAAAAAGGGAAATCTATTTTAGTAACCCAATCAGGAACTTATTGGGCTAAAGTTGTCCCCAATGGAGGATGTGAGGTGGAGACGAAAAAAGTAGCGGTTACTTTTTCTGAAAAACCTTTTCCACCTCTAAAATCAAGTATTGAGGTTTCCCTTAATACTTCCGGAAAAGCTACCACTCAGCCTCAGGATCTCTTTTCCTCTTGGCCACCTGCTGATCCCAATTTGGATATCAAATTGAGCCAGTCGGAATTTGCCTGCTCGGACTTGGGAGAAAAGCAAGTGGTCGTGACTATAAAAAATCAGTCAGGACAGACTTGGGAAGAAAAAACCTTTGTTAAAATTCAGGATAATACAGCCCCACTTTTGACCTCTAAAAACCTGGAAGTTAATTATGATATTACTCAAGGTTCCATTTCCCTCAAGCCGGAGGATTTTCTGACTGCTTTCAGTGATAATTGCTCCGTAAAGGAGCTAACCATCTCTAAGACAAGTATTTCCTGTGAGGACTTGGGGAAAGAGTTTTCCATCGCCATCCGGGCTGTGGATGCTTCAGGCAATGTCTCTGAGGCAACTTCCAAGCTTACAGTCAATCGGGTAGAAAATCAAAAGGTGACGATTTCAGGGACAGATCAACTTTGTCAAGGCCAAAAAGGAATATTGACTTTAACTTCTTCCCAAGCATTTGAAGTGGTCAGATGGAGAAGAAATGGGGTAGAAGTATCGGGTCAGACCGGTAAAACACTCGAAGTATCCGAACCCGGAAAATACCATGCGGTTATTCGTTACCCAGGGGCTTGCCTCTCGGAGACAGTAGAGTTTGAAGTCAAAGTCAATCCTCTTCCATCTGGACAAATCGAAGTGGATGGAAATATTCTTCGGGCTCCTGCGGGAGATTTTACCTATCAATGGTTCAGAAATGGAGAAAAAATCAATGGGGCGACCAATCGGGTGTTGACCGTGGACCTGATGGGGGAATATGCCGTCGAAATGACTTCTCAGGCTGGGTGTACCAGTAAGTTAGCACCCGTTACGCTGACTATTTCTGGGCTAGGAAGCAGTTGGGTGAAAAAACCGATAGAACTGAAGATTTTCCCCAATCCGGCCTCTTCCAAAGTTTATATCGAACTTCCCGGTGATACGGATATTGATGTTTCGGCAATTCAGATTTATAATATGGAAGGAAAAAAAGTCTCTGAGTTGGTGTCAAAGGTTAAAGTTTCCGAACGCCAAGCCGAGTTGTCTATATCTTCCCTAGCTTCGGGCGCCTATTTAGTTTGGATTATTGGAGACTCTCAAAATTCCTATTTAGGAAAATTTGTCATTGTGAAATAAATTTTATCCATGAAGATTACCCCATTTTATTTATCTCTGATTCTGATTGGTGCCTTGTTCTCTTTTGAGCCAACCTTCGGGCAAACTATTCCCTTTTCTACCGGCCGAATCATCATCAGTGCAGACGGTAATGAACATGATGAGGACGATTGGGCAGCAACCCCACTTTCCTTGGCATTGCTTTCGTCCTATGGATTGCAGGATAAAGTAGCGGTGTATGTATTTAGTGATCACACGTGGGGCTCAAACAAAGAGAAACCGGGAGCTGATGCTCAAATGAGAGAAAGTGCCTTCATTGGAGCAAAGCAGTTTGGCTTCAAGAAGACCAAATTTATTGAAGGGGTAGCAGCGCCAAATTATGCCATCATCGAATTGACCCTTCAGATCAATCAAAGTTCTGCCAAAAATCCCTTGACTATCATAGCGGCAGGTCCCATGGAAATTATCGGGACGGCTTTGAATGAAGCTAAGGCGGATAAATTGCAATTTGTAAGACTAATCTCGCATTCAACCTGGAATGACGAGCATGCCGACAAGCCTTACGAATGGGAAACCCATCAGGGCTGGACATGGGAAAAAATCAGAGAAAATTTTGAATCCAAAGGACTCAAGATGGACCATATCCTGGATCAAAACGGGGGCACAGATTATGAAGGACTTAAAGCGGATAAATCCAAATATGACTGGATCAAAACTTCGCCTAGAAAAGATGCCAAACCTTTCCAAAAAGGATCTTGGGATTGGCTTTACAGTAGACTGGAAGCGGCCCAAAAAGGGGAGGAGTTTGACCCGTCGGATGCAGGAATGATCATTTACCTACTTACAGGAAAGCAAAAAACGAGTCCTGAGGATGTCAGAGAAATTTTAGAAAACCCCGGGAAGTTCAAATAGCCCCCCAATTTTATGTAGCGGGTTACAGGGTGGTTTCGTTACCCAGTTATGAGAAACTTAATTTCTGCAAATCTGGTGTTTCTTCTTGTGGTTTTGGCATTAGTAAGTTGCCAGAACGAAAGTGAACCCTCATGCCTCGAAGTAGAGATTCTAGGTCCCGAGCAATGTACCTTGGGAACCATCGTCTCGGTGAAAAGCAAGAAGATGATTGGAAATACCATTCGCTATTTTGACGGGAATACTTATTCCAATGTAATTAGAATTTATTCCGAAGTTACAATTTCAAGCTCTGGCAAGGCTTTTATCCAACTCAGAGAATTTGATCCAACGAGGGATGAACAGCTAGCTAATCAGTATGCCACGATTTGCCAGGCAATTTTTGCCCCTTTTCCGGTCCCAACCAAAGTGGCCACTTTTTGGAGTGAAAGTCCCTGCTGAACTCGGAAGCTCAAGTCAAAAAAAATCCCGGCCTAAACCGGGATTAACTTTTTATTTATTTGAACGCTTGGATGCCAGTGATCTCATTACCCAAAATCAACAGGTGAATGTCGTGAGTACCTTCGTAGGTGATCACAGACTCCAAGTTCATCATGTGTCTCATAATAGGATACTCGCCGGTGATACCCATTCCTCCGTGAATTTGTCTGGCTTCTCGGGCGATATTCAGCGCCATTTCCACATTGTTGCGCTTGGCCATGGAGATGTGCACTGTTTTGGCTTTTCCCTCGTTCATCATTTTACCGACTTTCCAAGCCAAAAGCTGGGCTTTGGTGATTTCGGTGAGCATTTCTGCTAGTTTCTTTTGCGTCAGCTGAAAGCCACCAATTGGTTTTCCAAACTGGATACGCTCAGCGGCATAGCGACGTGCCGATTCGTAGCAATCCATAGCCGCACCGATTGCTCCCCAAGCAATGCCGAATCTTGCTGAATCCAGACACATCATCGGAGCACCCAAACCGGTTTTGCCCGGAAGTAGGTTTTCTTTCGGCACTTTCACATTGTCAAAAACCAGCTCGCCGGTACAAGAGGCCCTAAGCGACCATTTGTTGTGTGTTTCAGGAGTAGAGAAGCCTTCCATTCCCCGCTCCACGATCAGTCCCTGAATTCTTCCTTCTTCATTTTTTGCCCACACGACAGCGATATCGGCTTTGGGAGAATTGGAAATCCACATTTTGGCTCCATTGAGCAAGTAGTGATCGCCCATATCCTTAAAATTGGTCACCATCCCGCTGGGATTGGAACCGTGGTCTGGCTCGGTCAACCCGAAGCAACCGAGCAATTCACCGGAGGCAAGTCTGGGAAGGTACTTTAGGCGCTGCTCTTCGGTTCCAAACTTGTAAATAGGATACATCACCAAGGATCCCTGTACAGAAGCCGTAGATCTCATTCCTGAATCTCCCCGCTCAATCTCCTGCATGATCAATCCATAAGAGATGTAATCCAATCCCCCACAACCGTATTCTACCGGAAGCTGAGGACCAAAAGCACCCACTTCCCCGAATTTCTTGACTATTTCATAAGGGAAATGCGCCTTTTGAGCCCAGTCCTCGATGTAGGGAGAGATTTCTTTTTTTACAAAATCCCGGATTGAAGATCGGATCAGTTTCTGCTCCTCGGTAAGCAAATCGTCCAAGTCTAGAAAATCCACTCCTTCAAAAAGATCCTGTTTTAGGGATTTCTGAATTTCAACAGCCTCCATGATATATTTGGTTTATTTTTGGGAATCAGTCATTTTTGCCGCGAAGAAAAGCCGACAGCCGCCCGAAATTAAGGAGAAAGGCGCTGAAAAAACTACCTTTTTGACTAAAAATTCCCATGCACGAATCCCAATTTGATCCAAAGATATTAGACAAAATCCATCAGCTTCAGGAAAAATTTAAAGCTTCTGGTCAGGATATGCTTTCTTACCTGGAAGGCCTGCTGTATGCGGACTACCTTACATATTGGGAATACATCAACCTGGATACGCTGCTGTCTTTACAGCAGCCCAAAACCAGTTTCAAGGATGAAAAGATTTTTATCATCTACCATCAGATCACGGAGTTGTATTTCAAACTGATTATCTCTGAGATGGAACAGATCGCTGATCAGAACCCCGTTTCAGAGGATTTTTTCCGTGCACGGTTGGAGCGGATTCTGATGTACTTTGATCATTTGATCAGTTCTTTTGCCATGATGTGGAAAGGAATGGAAAAAGAGCAGTTTCTTAAATTTAGAATGTCTCTTCTTCCATCCTCTGGGTTTCAAAGTGCTCAGTTTAGAGAGATTGAATTGATGGCTACTGATGCATTTCACCTGATTACACTGAGCAAAAGAGCTGAATTCGATTACCACAGTCCTGCTGATGATCTTTTCGCTCATTTGTATTGGCAACAGGGGGCCATCGAGCTTGCCACAGGTCAAAAAACCTTGACACTGAAAAATTTCGAAGCCAAATACGGAAAAAGACTCATCGAATTGATCGAAGATTACCGCCGTAAAAATCTTTGGCAGAAGTACATGGAGTTGGAAAACCCTTCCGGGGAAATGACGGAGTTGATGCGCTTATTTGATTTGAAAGCCAATGTGTTTTGGCCATTGGCGCATTATAAATCTGCTGTCCGTTATCTTCAGAGAGATCCGGTGGATATTGCTGCTACAGGGGGCACGAATTGGCAAAAATACCTTCCTCCCCGTTTTCAGAAAGTGATCTTTTTCCCCGAACTCTGGACGGAAAAAGAGATGGAGGAATGGGGCAAAGGCTGGGTGGTCAAGGAAATTTTTGGTGATGAAATTCAAAAAGGGTAAGTTCTGGCAAAAGAGTTGACTTTTTGGTTTTGATTTTAATCCCCGCTCTATTTCCTTTCCAATATGAAGAAATTGATAAGTTTGATCAGTGGGTGTTTTCAATTTGTCTTGCTTTTGCATTTTTGTTGCAAAAAAATCGAACATGAAATTTCAAACCATTTTCAGTTTTTCATTCCTATCGCTAGTCCTTTTGGCTTCTTGCAAAAAAGAAGAAGTAACAATTGATTCTGACTCCATTCAAGTCATTGCCTTTGGTTCCTGCAACAGACAAGATTTGCCTCAGCCGCTTTGGGATCCGATTGTTTCCGAGAACCCAGACTTATGGATCTGGATGGGAGACAATATTTATGGGGATTCTCCTGTCATGGATACCTTGAGCGCTAAATATGCCCGCCAAAATGCCAATCCAGGATACCAAAAACTTAAAGCTTCTACTCCAATTATTGGGATTTGGGATGACCATGATTATGGAATCAATGACGGAGGTAAAAATTATGCCCAGAAAAAAGCTTCCAGAGACCTCATGTTTGACTTTTTAGGCGTTCCCGATAGCGCACAAGAGAGAGCAAGAGAAGGCGCTTACTCTTCCCATATATTTGGGAGCGGGGAGAATTTGGTCAAAGTGATTTTGTTAGATGCCCGGTACTTTAGGGATACTTTGATTCGGGCCGATCGCGTTTATCTGCCTAATGAAACCGGTGTAATTTTAGGAGAAACTCAATGGACCTGGCTCGAAAATGAATTACGTTCAAGTTCGGCAAAGGTAAATTTGATTATATCCGGTATTCAAATGCTCCCTACTGAACATCCTCATGAAAAGTGGGCAAATTTTCCAAAAGAGCGGGAAAAACTACTGAATGTGATTGCGATCTCGGGTGCCAAAACTCCGATTCTTCTTAGCGGGGATCGACATATAGCCGAAATAATGAAACTCGAGGACGAAAGATTTCCCAATGGACTTTATGAAATCACCTCCAGTGGATTGACTCATACTTGGAAAACGATCCAAGAAGAGCCTAACCGATTCAGAATTAATGAGTTGATTGCTAAACTTAATTACGGAGTAGCAAAGTTTGACTGGAAAAATAGCCGGGTTACCTTTCAAATTAAAGGAGAGAATGGAGTTTTGTATGCAGGTCAATCCATTGAAATACAATGATTTAAAGTATTCCACAAGATACTAAGTGAGATCAGATCTAAGCAGCTTCCACATTGGGGAGCTGCTTAGATCTGAAATTATTTTTTGGACTTTTTCGTAGTCATAAAAAACAGCGTAAAACCAGAAACGATCGTAGCCAAGCCAAAGAGCGAAAAAGCTCTCAGCAGCAGATTGTTGAAATTGTCCCGGCCGGCATAGTCCATGGTGTGAAACATCCAGAGAAAGTCAAACCAGCGCCAGTTGCGATGGCGAACACGCTCGAAATTCCCGCTTTTCGCATCGATGTAGGCGGTCAGTTTTTCGGGATGGTCAAAGTGAATGGCCCAAGCAGGTAGGGGACGTCCACGATATTCATGGTGCGAACCTGTTTCGGTCAAGTATTCCGCTGACTCGATCCCAAAATCTCCTTTGATATAGATCATGGCAATTTGCTTAGCTTCTTCCTCGGTGATTTCTCCCCGGGCTTCGCCGGTTTGGGCATGGAATAGTTTCTCCTGATTGATCCAATAATAGGGCTGATGGTTGACGAATCGAAGTTCCAGGTTGGCCACTTCCAAGGTCGAATCCAAGCTGGATGGATCCACCAGATTGTTGGCAGTCAAGTGCATCATGTGATCCTGATGAAAATGATCTCCGTGAATCTCATCGATATCGGTCCAAGAAAAGTAAAGGCCCGAAACCGTCCAAAACAGAAACTGGATTCCTATAAATACACCCAGAAACCGATGGATTCTCCGGGTGTAATATTGATTGTTTTTTCTCATAAGGCTGGGTGGGGGGACTTAGAGGTTCTTCACTTCAAATTTGATCTTGGTTTTATCCCAAGCTATAGAGATTAGGGCAGTTCCTTTTGAGGTTTCTTCAACCGTGTAGGTAAGTGATTCGACCGTTTCTTGCAAGGCTTCTGGAGTCAGGGATATCCGGACCAAATCTTTACCCGCATCATAGTCATCTGCCAAATGCATATCCCAAACTTGGTTGATAATCAAGGTCCATTCCGTTTCTCCGGGGATGGTAAACAGCCCATATTTCCCGGCAGGGATTTCTTTTTCACCGATTTTCACGGCCTTGTCAAACTGAATGGAGGTAGCCTTGTGTGCGCCAGTAACCCATACTTCTCCAAAAGCAACCAAGCCTCCAAATATTTGCCTTCCTCTTACGCTGGGAGAGGAGTAATCAATATGAATGTGGTTCCCATCCACTAGGGCCATGGCAGAAGTTCGGGGGCTTTTTGACGCTGCGGGTGAAGTTTCGGCAGGCTGATGTTGACTGTGGTCTTCGGTAGTTGAGGTTTGATTTTCGGATTTCCCCGTACAGCTGGAGATGAAAATGGGGATCAAAAGGGTGTAGATAAACTTTTTCATTTCTGGGTGATATAAGGTTTTGGGTTATTTCGGGAATTCTTTTTTTTCCTCCGTCTCAAAATACAGATGATAGTGCTTACTGCAACCGGGGTTAAAACCTGATTTGCAATGCGGACAGGTATTGTTGGAGGCCATGTAATCTTTGATGCTCAGTTCGTTGCCGCATACCCCACACAGTATGGCTTTTTGATCGAATTCGGCTTTAGGCCAAACCTGATGCTTATGGTCTGCTTCTTCCTCATGACAGGAAAAACAGGGATAATACTTGTCGCAACACTTGAATTTGATGGCAATGATATCCAATTCGGAATGCCAATGCACGCAGCGGGTTTGGTTGTCCACCGGCTTTCCAAACACATTGATTCCACGGATTTGGGATACTTTGAGCGGTTCCAATACTTTTTCTTGGGAAAATGAATTCGTGGAGAAAAGCAGAAGAAGGCTAAGGGTGAATAGAAAGTATTTTCTCATTTGGTGTATAAATCAAAAGGCGAGTACAAGTTAGTACCCGCCTTTGAAATGAAATCAGTTCAATGCCAAAGTTTCTTCCACTCGACCACAAGTCAACATGGAGCTGCCAAACAGCGGGTTTTTGATTTCCTCGTTGGCGCTCAGCCACATCCCACCGGTGTTTCCTTTGTACATCGGGCAATATTGATGGTAAAGCGTGCGGTCAGTTCCTGCAATTTTCAGCATGTCTTTCATTACTACACTCAAGGCCTGGAAACTTTCCCGCTGGGCTGCGATGTCAGCTGTGGCAAGTTTTTCGGCAAAATCTGTGGCTTCCACTTGCAGTCTTTCCAATTCCTCTGGATCATTGGCTTGGGAACCGGCAATATCATAAGTCTTCAGGGCTGACACCAAGTCAGCACTTTTTGCAGCTGCCGTGGCAGCATCATCTGCGACCAAGGCATCTTTCACAGCC
The DNA here is from genome assembly GCF_003253485.1 of Algoriphagus aquaeductus. Lineage (GTDB taxonomy): Bacteria > Bacteroidota > Bacteroidia > Cytophagales > Cyclobacteriaceae > Algoriphagus > Algoriphagus aquaeductus. Next base: position 55,249 of record NZ_QKTX01000012.1, read on the forward strand.
AAATAAGCATCGATAATTCCGCTGGTAGATTTGGAGCTATTTACCGAAACCGAACTGGCAGATGAGGCATCACCAGATGCGTGAGTTTCGGTTTGAGTTTCTGAGTTGGTTGATTTTTCTCCGCAGGAGAAAAGGGCGAGAGAAATGAGAGAAGCAAATAAAAGGGTCTTTTTCATGAGTTTATAGATATTGTTTTTTGAATTTTCTTTTTCAACCTGTGAGTGGGGACCTGCCTTCTGGACAGGCAGGCACTCACAGGGGCGACATTTTTAAATTCAGATCTGCCACGTTTTTGAAAATCTGACAGGTCTGGATAGGTAAATCAATGTTTATGTGTTGCAGGAGCTGAAGAAGTGCCTGAAAGATCCATTACCGGCTGGCCTTTCAGATAGGTTTGTTTCACTTCTCCACAGGCTAACATGGAGGCTCCGAAATAAGGATTGGTGATATCCTTTTGCTCGCTCAGCCAATACGCACCCTGATCTCCGAAAGCCATCGGGCAATAATCTTTATACACCACATCCTTGTTGATGCCAAAGGTCTCAGTCATTTCCAAGACATGAAAGGAAAGCATGGAAAAATGCTTTCGGGCCTCTTCGATATCTTTTGCCGAAGCCATTTTTGCCCGGGCATCTTTCATTCCATTTAGGATCTCCATCCATTTATCATGGGCCTGGTCTTTCACCAAACCCATATTTACTTTGGAAAGGCTTTGTTCGATTGCTGCAAGAGCCTTTTGTGATTCATCTAGCTTATCTTTCACCAAACCATTTTTTACCTGAAAATAGGCATCCGCCACTGCCGTGATTTGATTTCTGAATTCCTCCGAAACCTCCAAGGATTTGGTTTGCGGACGCTTCATCATGCTGTATTGTCCTGAAAGCTGAGCAGCGGCATCGATGGCAAAAACTCCGTTGGTCACGATCTCTTCACCCGCCTGAAGACCGGATTCGATCAGGTAATTGTCTCCCATACGGTTACCCAAGGTCACCTCGCGCATCTCAAATCCCGGCATTTCAGAATTGGGGACTTTAACATACACCACGGAGCGCTTTCCTGACCATAAAACGGCTGTTCGGGGTATTGTAACACCTGCCGAACTTGGTTTCTTTGCAGTTTGGATTTTGGCGGTGACAAACATTTCCGGTTTTAGCTTTCCACCCGAATTGGTGATTTCCGCCCGCACAGAGGCTGCACGGGTATTGGCATTCAGAAGCGGATCGATAAAGGAGATTTTTGCTTTGAAATTTTCCTCCGGCATTCCGGCCACGGTAAAACTGATTTCATTTCCGGTGGAAAGAAGCGGCAAATCTGACTCATAGGCATCCAAGAGCACCCAAAGCTTGTTGAGATTGACCACATTAAACAAGACCGAACCCGTACTCACATAATCTCCCACCGCGATATTTCGCTGAGTCACTACACCGGATTGATCGGCAAGGATGTCAAATTGTTCCCGAACCGTTCCGCTTTGCTCGATTTCCGTGATCTGACCATCGGTCAATTTCCAGAGTTTGAGTTTTTCCTTGGCAGCAGCATAGAGTTGAGGGAATGAGGCTTTGGACTTTACTGCTTCCAGCAATTCCCGCTGTGCAGTGAGCAATTCCGGGGAATAGATCGTAGCAAGCCGCTGACCTGCTTTGACTTTCTCTCCAGTGAAGGTCACGAAGAGTTTTTCGATTCGACCTGGAAATTTAGCCGTTATGGCTGCATTTTCACGTTCGTCAGCCTGAATTTTTCCGGTAAGGAAAAGTTCTCCGGATCCATTGGTTCCTCCGATTTTGGTGGTATGGATTTGTGCCAAAGCCACTGCTTCAGGAGTCATTTCAAAGACCATTGGATTGTCACTTCCCGAACTTGCTTGGGAGGCAGGAATCAAATCCATCCCGCAAATCGGACAGTCTCCCGGTTCGCCCAACTTAATCTGCGGGTGCATGGAACAGGTCCAAAGTGTAGGAACACCGGATTCATTTTCATGGGCATGTCCTTCATGGGATTCAGAGGAGGATGGTTTGAGTATCCATCCAATCAATCCTCCGACGACCAAGGTCACGAGGATCAGGGCTAATTTATTTTCAAGTATTTTTTTCATTTCAATTCACGGTTGAAAGGTGAGTGAAGTAGCTGCCAAAGCTTCCAGTTGGGCAAGACTTTGCTGCTGTTGATTAAGTGCGTTGATACGCTTTTGCTGATAGTCCAAAAGCTGCTGATTAGCCCGAAGCACCTCTTCGAGACCGGTGGCATTGCTGATAAAGGAAGTCTCCAAAAGCCGTATTTGCTGATTGACCAGCTGGATTTGGTCCTCGTAAAGTCGAAAATTTCGCTCGCTTTCCTCCCAAGTCCTGAAGGCATTTGCCCATTCCATTGCGAGGAGATTTTCCGTTTTTTGGCGATCCAATTGGGCTGATTCTTTGAGGTATTCCGTCTCCTTGATTTTGGAATTGATTTTCTTTCGGTAGATCGGAAGGGTCAAACTGACCATAGGCATGACCATATTCTCTCCTCCCATCTGCATGCCGTTTTCAGGTCTTGGCGCAAAGGTCATGTAATTGACTCCAGCACCCAGCATGGGTTTTCCTTCGAGTTTGGCCATTTTGGCTTGTTGTTCGTAGGCTCCGATTTCGGCCTGATACATGGCGAGCATGGGGTTGTTTTGGCGGATGCTGTCCAGAATTTCCTGTTTTTCCAAGCTCAACACGGGTTTTTCTAATTGTTCCGGGAGATTGATTTCCGCCCGGATTTCCCGATTAAGCAGCTGATTAAATTTAATCTGAAGTGGTTCCTGATTGGCCTGAAGCTGCTCAATGGAGTTCTCCAATTCCCGGATTTGCATTCGGATCTGTAGCACGGCACTCATTCCTGTAGTGGAACTTCCCATCGGAGCAGCACTCATCTCAGAATTCATGGAACTCGGGCTATTCATGGCGCTTGAGGTATTTCCTCCCATGCCACCCATTCCGCTTGAACTTCCAGCCGAGGTAGAATTCACAGTGGGCTGCGGCATAGATTGGGAAGGAGCTGAGCTTGGTGCAGAGGTACCTGCTTGAAAGCGAATCAGCGCCAGTTCCTCGTATTTTTTGAGGTATTCGAGGTTTTCCTGAGCGATTTTGATTTCTTCCTTTAAACGAATCTGCTCATACCAAGTGGATTTGACCAGAAGTAGCAACTGATTTTTTTCCTCCAAGAAAAGCTGATACTGTGCTTTGGCCATCTGATTGGCTTCTTCCTTTTGTGTTCCGATCATTCCAAACCAAGGGAACATCTGCATCAAGCGGAAATCCGCCGTCTGATTGCCCATAAATCGCTCCATGGGTTCGAGAAAAAAACCCACCTGAAGTTCCGGATCTGCCAAACTCGGCTGATTCACCCGCTCCGCCATGGCTTGGTAGCGCGCATAGGAAGCCTTCAGTCCGGGGTTGTTTTCAGCAGCTTGGATGAGGTAGTCGTCGAGGGATTGGGCTTTGGCCTCATTTGTAAGCAGTAAAAGGTGAGTGGTAAGTAGTAGGATAACCGTCCGAACCTTGAACTCCAAATTTCGAATATCGAATAAGGAACCCCGAAATCCGAAATCCGAAATCTGAAATCTCAAATTAACTAGTGTCTTGTTTTCCATGACCTTATGCGTTTGATTCATCGGCGAAAACCTCCGAATTGTGTTTCAATTTTCGTTCGGCCCACCAGCAATACAGGGTAGGCACAATAAATACCGTCGTTACTTCCAGGATCATTCCGCCCAAAGAAGGAATCGCCATCGGAATCATGATATCCGAACCCCGACCAGTGGATGTGAATATTGGCAGCAAGGCCAACAGGGTGGTTGCGGTTGTCATCATACAAGGCAAGACTCTGCGTTTTCCGGCTTCCAACACCGCAGCTCGAATTTCCTGTACGGTCGATGGCTTGTTTTCCTTGAAGCTTTGGTCTAAATAGGAAGCAACCACCACTCCGTCATCCGTGGCTATGCCGAACAAGGCAATAAAGCCCACCCAAACTGCCACACTGAGGTTATACACTTTCATCTGGAACAAGTCGCGGAAATTGGTTCCAAAGAGACTGAAGTCCATAAACCAGTCTTGTCCATAAAACCAAATCATCAGGAATCCGCCCGAGAAAGCCATGGCTATCCCTGTAAAGACAAACAGGGTAGTGGAGACAGCTTTGAACTGGAAATAGAGAATCAGGAAGATCAGAATCAAACACAAGGGAACCACGATGGCTAGGCGTTGCTCAGCTCGGATTTGGTTTTCATAAGATCCCGAAAACTCAAATCGAACGCCATTAGGGACCTTCAATTCTCCCGAATCCATCTTTTCCTGCAGGTAACGCTTGGCATCTTCGACCACCGTTACTTCAGCAAATCCCGGCATTTTGTCCAGCAACACATAACCCACCAAGAAGCTGTTTTCGCCTCGAATCATATCTGGTCCGGGACGGTAGGTGATGTTGGCCACCTGACCCAAGGGAATGTAATTACCCATGGGAGTTGGGATTTGAAGGTTTTTGATCGCATCCGGATCGTCTCGGAATTCCCGTGCATAGCGTACCCGAATTGGAAAACGCTCCCGGCCCTCCACGGTCGTACTGAGTTTCATCCCACCAATCGCTGTCTCGATGAAGTCCTGCACGTCGACCACATTCATGCCATAGCGGGAGATTTGCTCCCGGTCGATATCGAGTTCGAGATAAGGTTTACCTACAATCCGATCGGCAAAGACCGCTTCTTTTTTCACAGATGGCACCTCTTTCAGGTACTTTTCCAACGCTAAGCCAAAGGATTCAATAGTCTGTAAATCTGGACCATATACTTTGATGCCCATTGGGGCCCGCATGCCGGTCTGTAGCATCACAAGGCGCGTTTCGATAGGCTGAAGTTTGGGTGATGAAGTCACTCCGGGGAGATTGATCACACTGAGGATCTCATTCCAGATATCATCCGGGGTGCGGATATGAGCTCTCCACTGACGGAAATATTCCCCGTCCTCATCTTCGATCAAGTCGGAAACCTTGATCTGATTGGGAGTCATGGTCGCAGGATCGTAAAAGGAACCATCCTTTAACTCATACTTTCCATCCGAAACCTTGAAGCGAAGTCGGTTGCCATTGATATCTGTGGCGTATTCCGACTTGTAGTTGATCGTATTTTCAAACATGGAAATCGGGGCAGGGTCGATTGCGGTTTCTGCCCGTCCCGCTTTTCCTACCACCATATCGACTTCAGGAATCGCAGTCACCAGCATATCGAGCTTTTGAAGGACTTCTTTGTTTTCCTGCATCCCCGAATGCGGCATGGTCGTCGGCATCAACAGGAAAGAACCCTCATTGAGCGATGGCATAAATTCCTTTCCCAAACCCGGAAAAGTATGTGTCAATCCAGACCATACACCGGTGGTACGGATGTTTACGCCCACGGCGTCGAAGGCTTTGGGGATTATTCCGAAGACTCGACCGAAACCTAACCAAACACTAGCGCCAAGTAGAATGACAACCAGTGGAAAGAGCAGGAAAGTGCCCTTATTCGCCAAACACCAATTCAGGATGCGGGGATAGACTTTGATAAATCCGGCAAATCCTCCCAAAACCAGCCCCAAAAGCAAGGCTATGAAGATAAAGTTGGTTAGGATACTGACCGAAACACCCAAAGGCATCCATTGCTGAGTCAGTAGCCAGGCCACAAAAACCAATGTGACGGCAATGATGAGTAAGCTTTTACGCTTTTCAACTTTCTCAGGAAAATGGAAAGCAAGCGTGTGAACTAAGCCATAGCTAAACAGTAACCAACCCGCCCAAGACCAAAGCGTGAAGGCTACGATCGGACCCAAAATCACCAATCCATAATTCAGGAATCGACCGATTTTTCCCTTGGCTGATTTCATGCTGAATACCCAATGGGAAAACGCGGGCATAATCAACAAGGTGAAAATTACCGCTGATATCAGCGCAAAAGTCTTGGTGTAGGCTAGTGGACCAAAGAGCTTTCCTTCGGCTGCTTGTAGGGTAAAGACTGGTAAAAAGCTGATAATCGTGGTGCTGACAGCCGTCAATATGGCTCCCGAAACCTCAGCCGAAGCCAAGTAAACGGTCTTGAGGTTGGATTGGCCTTTGGGTGCCATTTCCAGATGTCGGAGGACATTTTCATTGAGAATAATACCTAAATCCACCATAGTTCCGATCGCAATTGCAATCCCGGATAATGCCACGATATTGGCGTCTACTCCAAAGTACTTCATGAAAATAAAACACATCAGCACCGCCATCGGAAGCAAAGCCGAAATCAGGAGGGAAGCCCTGAGATTGTACACCATCACGATGATTACCAGGATGGTGACTAAAATTTGAAGGTTGATCGCTTCGTAAAGCGTGCCTAAGGTTTCATAGATTAGGCCTGTTCGGTCATAGAATGGGACCAAAGTGACTTTCGAAACTGTTCCGTCGCCCAGGGTTTTGGCGGGAAGACCCTGAGAAAGTTTTTCGATCTCCGCTTTTACTCCTTCGATTACTTTCAGGGGATTATCTCCATAGCGGGCAATGACCACTCCGCCAACGGCCTCAGCCCCGCTCTTGTCGAGGATGCCGGACATGTTTCGGGTTTGGGGACCAATATTGACCTTGCCTATATCCTGAATGCGGATGGGAACATTATTGGTGACTTTGACTACGGCTTTGTCCAGGTCAGAAAGTTCCTCCACATATCCCAAGCCTCGGATAAAGTAATCCACTCGATTAACCTCGATGGTATTGGCAGACACGTCCAAGTTGGATTTTCGAACGGCCTCCATCACATCCATCAGCGTAACACCATGCGCTTTGAGCGCTGCAGGATCCACATCGACTTGGTATTCCTTCACATAACCGCCTACAGAAGCCACTTCAGCCACGCCTTCCACTGCGGTCAAGGCATAGCGGACGTAGTAATCCTGGATAGTTCGGAGTTCGTGCAGATCCCAGCCACCGGTTGGATTTCCGTTTTCATCCCGACCTTCCAAGGTGTACCAATAGACTTGTCCCAAGGCCGTGGCATCCGGGCCGAGTTTGGGTTGGACGCCTTCCGGCAAAAGTCCGGCTGGAAGGGAATTGAGTTTTTCCAGAACACGGGAACGGCTCCAGTAAAACTCGATGTCCTCTTCGAAAATGATATAAATACTGGAAAAGCCGAACGCAGAACTGGAACGAACACTTTTTACTCCAGGAAGTCCGAGCAGGGAGGTGGTGAGGGGATAGGTGATTTGGTCCTCCACATCCTGAGGAGACCGGCCCATCCATTCGGTAAAGACGATTTGTTGATTTTCCCCGATATCGGGGATGGCGTCAACAGGCACGGGATCTCGGGGGAGAAATCCCACATTCCAGTTGAACGGTGCGGTGACGATGCCCCAACCGATAATCAGCAGGAGGAAAAGTACCGTAACCAGTTTGTTTTCAAGAAAATACTTGAGGATTCGGTTAATCATAATTCCAAGGTTTTAATACAGAATATGTATCCCTTTGCCTTTTGGCAAAAGGGTTTACTGCGGGCAAAAGCGATTTGCCCAAACCTTGGGTTTAGATTAAATAGGTTTCGTAAAGGACTTGAAGGTCCTCAGTTGGCGGGGGAGAGGAGTAGTTGGGAAGTTCCGGATTTTCCTGAAGGGAAGAATCAATTCCAAAAATAAAAACCTGAACCAGTGCTAGGGCAAAGTTGAGGTCAAGCTTGATTTCAAATTTCTTTAGCTGAACATCCTCATCGACCTGAAGGTGTTCGGTGATGTTTTCGCAGCAGGATTTGGGGTCTTTTTGATTGTCTTCCTCATTTTCGCTGTGGTCCATATCCATGGCCATACCGCAGTCGAGATGCTTTTCACCAAAACCAATTTCCGACTTCATCGCATGGCCCATGCAAAAATGCGTGGTCTTCGCCATCCCGATGGTAGAGAAGAGCACGAAAAAGGCAAGCGATATGGAAATCAATGTTTTCATTGAGTCAAAAGTACGGAATTTTGTTTGGGAAGTTCAATAGTTGATTTGATAGGCTTTCTTGTTTAATTTCATTTCATTGTTGGGATTCAAATTTTTAGACTTATGGCAAATACTTTTACTCAAATCCACCTCCAAGTTGTCATTGCTGTTAAATTCAGAATGGGGTTGATATCTCCAGATTGGGAATCTAGGTTATTTGATTACATGATCGCGATTATTCAAAATCATGGTCATAAAGTTTTAGCTATAAATGGTATGCCTGATCATGTTCATATTTTGTTTGGATTTCGCCCTAATCAATCCTTAAGTGAATTAATGCAATTGCTGAAAGCATCTACTTCGAAATGGATTAATGAAGAAAAGCTCACTAAATCCAAGTTTGCTTGGCAGGAGGGATACGGAGCCTTTTCCTATACCAAATCTGATGTGCCCAAAGTGGTAAATTATATCCTGCAACAGAAGGAACATCACAGGAAATCGAACTTTCTTGAAGAGTATAAGAAAATACTCGATAAACTCGAAATCGAATATAATCCGGTATATATCTTCAAAGAACCTGAATAGGTATCGTCCCTACGGGACTAGCAAATCATCAATTGAATTCATTTTGCTACCGAGCTATGGTCCCTTGCGGGACCCGAGCTGGAAGAAATTACATCCAATTTTTTAAATCTCATCCACCAAATTTTCAAACGGGATTTGTGCCGTTAGGCACTAAAGCTTGGTAGAAAAATGGGGATTGGGATCCGTAAAATGCCGTAGGCATGACAGATTTATAATGGATTCGCAATAAATCCAGCTTTCAACACCGCCTTTTTGATGTCTTCGGGTTCCAGATTTTCTGTTTCTACGGTAAGGGTTCGATCAGGATCTGCAAGATCTACGTTCCAAGAATCGATTCCGCTTTGCTCATTGAGCTTGGGAGTGACTTTGGCGAGACAGTTGGAACACTGGATGTTGGTTTTGAATTTTAGAGTTTTCATGTTATAGAAAGTTAGATATTAGACGCAAGACACAAGACCTAAGAACAGAATTCCGAATTCTTGTGCCATAATTTTTAAATCTTCAAATCTTCAAATTTTTCAATCTCAGGCTATTCATCACTACAGAAACCGAGCTAAAGGCCATCGCGGCACCGGCGATCATGGGATCGAGGAGAAAGCCATTGATCGGATAAAGCACTCCCGCAGCAATCGGAATTCCGATCACATTATAGATAAATGCCCAAAAGAGGTTTTGTTTCACTCCATTGACGGTCAAGTGAGACAAGCGGAATGCCTGGGGGATTTTTTCCAGATCTGACGTAATCAGGGTGATTTTGGCTACGTCCATCGCGATATCCGAACCATGTCCCATGGCAATGCTGACATCGGCTTGGGCCAAGGCTTCTGAGTCATTGATGCCGTCGCCTACCATGGCAACCACTTTGCCTTTTTCCTGAAGGGATTTGACAAAGTCTGATTTGTCGGAAGGTATCACCTCGGCTTTGAAGTGGTCAATCCCTACTTCCTCAGCTACAGCTTTGGCGGTTTGGGGATTGTCTCCGGTTAGCATATAGACTTCCACCCCTGAATTCTGGAGCTTGGCAATGGCTAATTTTGAACTTGGTTTAATCTGATCTTGAATACCCAAAATAGCCAGCGCATTTTCTTCATCCGCAAACCAAATCACCGTTTGTGCTTTTTCGCTCCATGATTTAGCTTCTGATTCAAGTTCGGTAGGAATAGAAATCCCGTTTTCGCTCAGCAGTTTTACATTGCCCACAAAGTAGGTTTTGCCTTCAAATTTACCTTTTACTCCTCTGGCAGTGATGCTCTCGAAGCTTTCTAATTCGACCGATTGAATCCCTTTTTCCTTCAAGAATTTGACCACCGCCTCAGCTAGGGGATGCTCGGATTTGGATTCTAGAGAAAGGAGTATTTCTACCCCCCAGCCCCCTGAAGGGGGAGATGTGTTTTCAATTGAGAGATTGCTTCGTTCAAGAGACGCTCCCGCCGCTGCGGGCAGGCGCAATGACGACTGCTCACTGTCCACTGACCACTGCAAACTAACCACAGTCGGTTTCCCCGCTGTAATCGTCCCCGTTTTATCCAGGATAATCGCATTGACCTTGTGACCGAGTTCAAGGCTTTCAGCATCACGAATCAAAATTTGGTTTTCGGCGCCTTTGCCTACACCCACCATAATCGCTGTAGGAGTAGCCAACCCCAAGGCACATGGACAGGCAATCACCAAGACTGAAACTGCTGCCAATAAGGCATGCGAAAAGGCATTTTCTCCTCCTAAAAGCATCCAAACCGAAAAGGTAACCAACGCTATCCCGATAACTACAGGAACAAAAATCCCGGCAATCTTATCCACGAGTTTCTGTACTGGCGCTTTGCTTCCCTGAGCTTCTTGGACACGCTGTATGATTTGGGAAAGCAGGGTAGCAGCTCCCACTTTTTCAGCCAGGATCTCCAAGCTTCCTTTTTGATTGATTGTTCCGGCAAAGACCTTATCGCCGGCTTTTTTCTCCACTGGCACGGGTTCCCCGCTGATCATACTTTCATCAATGTAGCTGGAGCCAGCTTCCACTATTCCGTCTACCGGGATTTTTTCTCCGGGTTTGATCAGGATGCGGTCTCCAAGCTGGACCTCTTCGATTTTGATTTCCTGGGTTTGACCGTTTTGGATGAGGGTCAAGGTTTTGGGCTGAAGGCCGATCAGTTTTTTGAGGGCAGTTCCGGTTTGGGATTTGGCCCGTTCTTCGAGCATTTTTCCAAAGGAAATAAACACCACGATCACCGTGGCTGCTTCATAGTAGACATGCGGGTGGATTCCCTGGGCATGCCAAAATTCCGGAAAGAAGGTGTTGAATGCAGAAAAGAGAAAGGCGATACCCGTACTCAAGGCCACCAAGGTGTCCATATTGGCTTTGCGGTGACGGGCTTGTTTCCAGGCATTGACATAGAAATGACGACCAAAGTAAAACAGCACCGGAATACTCAGCGCCATGCTGATCCATCGGCCTGCTTCCCAATCCATAAAAAACATCCCCAAAACAAATACGGGTAAGGTCAATAATCCGGCTCCGATGGTCCGGGCTTTTACCTCCTGGTATTTCTTGGCTTGTTCTTCCTGAACAGTTTCGATAACCGCTTTTTCGCTGATGATGATTCCATATCCCACATCCTGAAGGGCAGCATTGATGCCTTCGGGAGTTAGGCGATCATCCCATTCGACTTGGACGGTATTGGTCGCAAAGTTGACCGAGGCAGCATGGACCCCATCGGTGTATTGGAGAATGGTCTCCACACTCGAAGCGCAGGCGGCACAGGTCATGCCCGTGACGGGAAAAGTCTGTTTATGTATTTTTTGTGGTGTTGTCGTAGCGCTTTCCATTTTGTGAAATGATTACGCTACAAAGATGAGAGGTCCTTTGCCGGAAAGTTTTACAGGATTTTGCGAAAAAATTATAAGATTTTGGTTTAGTCCTTCTTCAGACAAATCATAACCAATCGAGATAAAATCGAAATTTAAGGTAAACATCACCTTTCCCTAATTAACGATCATCCATCTACAGGCTATTTCTCATGCTTATTTGGATTTCTTTTAAAAAAGAGCCATTTTTAAATCACTTGATGACCCTCATTTGAATCTTACAGGATTGTCCCCTTTGCTTTATTAGTTTAAAAAGAAGTAATCTTTCCTTGACCTTGGCGACTGATTTTGTCCAAATCAGCCGATTTCTGTTTATTCCGTTTAATTATATAGTTCATTCTACGCTTTGACCGTTGGATCGGTTTATGGTATATCAAACATTGAGTGTCTCCTAACAAATTGAAGCTAAAATGACCTAGAGAAGCTTAAAAAAGAAATCAAGCTTAATTCTACCCAAACCCCATGTTTCATCACAATATTCTTGTGAAACTGGTCTTTTGGCAATCCTTTTAACCCTTTATTCAACCCATTACTCCCTGATTTTTCATGGATATTAAAGAAACCAAGCCTTACCAAAAAATTTTAATCCTTAGTACATTCATCTTTCTCGGTTTGAGTCTTCTTTTATTTGCGACCCGACTTTTTGAATTCCCGTATTTGAATCAAATTTTTCAAGATGTCCCGGGCTTAAAATTTAATTCCGTTGTCCTGTTAGTATTGGCTGCTATTATCTGTCATTTTTGGATCCGAGAGGCTCAACAGGGTCTGCGCTTCGGATTGGTTTCGCTGATTTTCGGTGTTTCATTTCTTTCTCTTATTCAAGATGTCACAGGGTTTTCATTTGGAATTGACGAGCTCTTATTCCAAGATGTACTTGGCAGACAGAATCAGGTTCCATTTCCTGGCCGAATGCCGGGTATGACTTCGCTGATATTTGTCTTTTTTTCAGTGGGTTATTTCATTTTGCAATCCAAATCCTCAAGAAAAGAATGGGGTCAGATTTTAATTCATGGCATCACGCTCTTGTGTTTCATTGCCCTTTTAGGGTATATGTTGCGTGTACCTGATTTTTACAGGTTATCTTTTCTGACAGGGATTTCACCAATTACAGCATTTAGTTGGTTTTTGTATTCTCAAATAATCTCGCTCCAAAATCCAAACCTCGGAATCACTGGGCTTCTGACCGGAAGTCAGATTGGGAGTAAAATGGCCAGAAGATTTACCCCAAGGTTAGTTCTTGTCCTCGTGATTCTTGCGGGGTTGCGGATTGAGCTTCATCGGTACGATCTCATACAGGTAGAATTTGGAATTGTATTATTTGCCCTTTCCTTCTTGCTTTTAGGTCTTTGGGTGGTTTGGGATGCCGCTTCTTGGCTCAACTATTCTGATATAAAGCGTCGAAAGGCTGAAGAAGATTTGAAGCTGAATAATCAGAATTTGGAAAAGTTGGTTTTGATAAGGAATCAGGAGCTTCACGCTATTTTAGATACTGCTGAAGCCTGTATAGTCTCTACCGATAAAAATGGGTTAATCAGGCATTTTTCCAAAGGAGCCGAAAGAATGTTGGGATACACCCCTGAAGAGCTTATTGAGAAAGCAAAGCCGCTGATTTTTCATGATAATATAGAGGTGGAGACGCGCATGAAAAAGATGTCGGAGGAGCTAGGGAAGACAATAACAGGTAAAGAGCTATTCACTTCGCTCCCTATCCTTGGAAAAGTCTACTCCGATGAATGGACCTACCTTACTAAATCCGGAAAGAGGATTCCAGTTCAGCTAAATATTTCACCCATCACTTCACCCGAAGGTAAAAATCTGGGATTCATAGGGATTGCCACAGATATTTCTCAATTGGCTGATTCAAGATTGAAGCTCCGCGAGCTACTTAAAAAGCTGGAAGGAAGAAATCATCAGTTGCTGAATTTCGCTCATGTTGTATCTCATAATCTTCGTACGCCGGTGTACTCTATTGAGACGCTGTTGGGATATTATCAAGAGGAGTCCAATCCCGAGCAAAGAAATGAGTATTGGTCCTTGATCTTAGGGGTAGTTCAGTCACTCTCCCAAAGTATGGAGGAGGCTTTGGAGGTCTTGAGAGTCCAAGAAGACCAAGGGCAGAATTTAGAAGAGGTATTTTTTGAGGAGATTTTTGAAAAAACAAAATTGGCACTAACAGGGAAAATTCTCGAATCAGATGCGGAATTGATAGAGGACTTTTCAAATCTACAATCCATTCAGTTTTCCAAATCTTATATGGAAAGTGTTTTTCTCAATCTTCTATCCAATGCAATCAAGTATAGAGACCCTGAAAGAAGACCACATATTAACCTAAAATCAGGGTTTGAAGATGGAAATGCCTTTTTGGAAATCAGTGATAATGGCCTTGGAATCGACCTCGAAAGAAATGGCGATAAGATTTTTGGAATGAATAAAGTGTTTCATGATCATCCAGAGGCCAAAGGAGTCGGTTTATATATCGTAAAAACGCAAATTGAATCCATGGGAGGGAAGATTACTGTCCAAAGCAAACCTCACGTAGGAACCACATTTAGAATCCAATTTAGTTGATATGAAATAAAATGATGGTGGATGTTATGGAGAAATGTTTTTAAAGATTTTCCCATCCTTCATCACCATCAGGATGTTTTTCTCGGGTTCATTGATTAATTCTAAATTTTGGATCAGGTTGCCATCGATCAATAGGATATCTGCCAAAGCTCCTTCTTCAATCACTCCCAATTTACCCGTGTAAGGACTTCTTTTTCCTGACAATGCCAAGAGTTCCCCATTGTTTCCGGTTGCCATTTGAAGGATTTCGACATTCGAAAACCAGCGCTTCATTTTCAGCAATTGTACTCCAGGTTGAGCGGCTTTTTGAGCATCAAAAAGCACGTCTGTTCCATAGGCAATTTTAATTTTATATTTTTTTGCCAATTCAAATGCAAGGTCTGTACCCTGATACATTTCAAGTTGCTTGGCTCTACTTTCCGGGCTTAATACGCCCTTGTCTCCTTCATCAATAAAAGGCTGCAAACTCCAATACACGTTATTATCCACCATCATTTTTACAGTCTCCTCGTCTATCAGCTGTCCGTGATCAATGCATTTGACCCCGGCTCGAATTGCCTGTTGGATCGCTCTTGGAGTGTATGCGTGAACAGTGACATAGGTCCCCCAGTTTTCTGCAGCTTCTACCGCGGCACGGATTTCCGCTTCGGTGTACTGGGTTACATCCAGCGGATCATAGATGGAAGACACACCTCCACCGGCCATCAATTTGATTTGGCTTGCACCTAGCATGAGTTGCTCGCGGGCTTTGAGCCGGACGGCATCGGGACTGTCTGCAATAGCAGCAGCGTTGATCCGCTCGGCATAGCTGAGTCCATTGGAAGCATCTGAAGGTACATCATTGGGAAGCCGAAAATCCCCATGACCTCCAGTCTGCGATATAAATGCACCTGAAGGCCAGATTCTTGGACCGGAGACCACCCCTGCATCGATGGCTTGTTTCAATCCGAAAACAGGCCCTCCCAAATCCCGGATACTCGTGAATCCCTTCATCAAAAGTGCTTCGGCATTCTTACCGGCTACCAGATTGACAAAGCCGATATTTCCGGTCAATAGCGCGATTTGCGAAAGATTGGAAAACATCGCATGGTAGTGGGCATCGATCAGGCCCGGCATCAGGAATTTCCCTTTTCCATCGATGATTTGCACATTGGCGCTCTTGTTGGTAGGAATGGGAGAGGAGGAGATTTTTTTGATCGTATTTCCTTCGATCAGGACATTACCCTTGATGGTGTTCGGATCTTTGCCGTTGAAAATCTCCACATTGTTGATTAAGATGGTCTTTTGCTGAGAAACCGAAGGATGGTTTATTCCCAAAGCAAAAACAACAAGGAAAAAAGCTAGCGTAAAAGTTTTCATACTCCATTTTTGATTTTATCCGGTGATTAAGATAAGGAAGAAATCGGTTTATGATTGTCGGCAATTGAACTATCATTCAAAAATTCATCGACTATTGGGTCGGAAGCCTGATGAGCGAAGGATTAAAACCTTTATGATTTAATTCAAAAAGTGGTTGATTGAAGGTTTTCAAAAAAAAACTGTTTCTAAAAAAGCTGGGATTTAAATTTCATCCAAACTTTTCCTTTTGGATTTTCCCGAGCTTTTGAATTCTCTTGGGGTCAGTCCGGTTTCTTTTTTGAATTGTGCACTTAGATAAGCGACACTGCTATACCCCATGCGAAAGGCAATTTCTGAAAGGCTCATTTCCCCATAGAAAAGCAATTCTTTTACTTTTTCTATTTTCTGGAGTGTGTAAAAGCGTTCGATTGTCATGCTTTCTACCGAAGAAAAAAGTCGGCTCAAGTAAGAGTAGTCATAATGAATTTGGGCAGTCAAAAAATCAGAAACATTCAAATTTGGTGGATCTTGTTGGTAGTGAATTCGGTCTATCAGCAAGGTTTTGATTCGTGAAATCAAAGCAGATTTAGAATCCTCCAGCAGCTCAAATCCTTGGATGGAAAGGCTTCGTTCCAGCAACTTTTTTTCCTCTTCCGAGACTGGATTTTGAGGAGTCACTTTTCCCAGTTCTACTGCCAGAGTCGGTATTCCCAACTCAGCAAAGGTTTTGTTCACCGCTTCAATGCACCGGGGACAAACCATATTTTTGATATACAAAACGGATTTTTCCATGATCTTTTACTTTTTACCGAATAATCTGGAAATAGTTGTTTTGAAAGAAATAAACTGATCAGTGGGGTTGAGTGAGGTAGAATCCAGCGGATCTGAATTTTCAGGATGGTCAAAGCCCTCCTGCATGGGATAGATGAGCAGGTAATTGTTGGATTGAAAATAATTGTTGAGATACTTTGGCAGTTTTTTCATGATTGGATCAAAGGATTTTCCATTTTTCCGGCTTAGAACCACGACCAAGGCATCATTGCTTTTAAGATCTCGGGAAATAATCAAAAAATCATCCCAATCAGCAAATGGTACATAGCTTACCGAGATTTCCTGCATTTTTTGGACCTGACGGATATAGTCAAGGGTATCATTGGTTCCGTAGAAAACCAATTTTGCCCCGGTATTCACCCCTATATTCCAGATTCTCAACAACCAGAATGCAAAGCCGATTTCTTTTTCCGCATTTTCAGGAATGACAATCAAATATTGGCTGATGGTATTGATAGGCTGTACATTCTTGTAAATAAATGTAGTGATGTTGCAGTTTTTCAGGATTCCCTCTGTAAGCTTTCCCAGAAAAGAATCCGATATGCCATGCTGTTTGTGTAGTCCCATGACCAAATCCGTAGCCTTGTTTTCCTTGACTACATTGGTGATTCCATTGACGATGTCCGAATCATATCGGATCAGTTCGGTCAGGTGATTGTCGGATCCCGCTGCAATGACGGAAGCTTTCTCCAGGAGCTTTCTCGCGGCCTTTTCCTTGGTGGCATCCTGCGAGTCAGAAGGCACGATATTCAGCGCCAAGAGGGAGTTTTTGGACTTTTTGGCTTTGATGGTGGTCCCCAAATTGATCAATTCTTCGATGTTCTCCGGATAGTTGATCGGAATCAGGATTTTTTCTGTTTTAGTTTCCTCGGTCCCCTCATCCTCAGTATTTTCCTCCAATGCCAAAACTGAGGCTCCTTTTTGTGCCACAAATGAAGCGTGAGTACAAGTGACCAGAATCATCAATATGGTACCGTTCAAGACACTCTCGCTGAGTAAGCGGATAGGTTCTCCGGTCTCATCTGTTCCCAAAATGATGTTGTAGCCTACCAATACCGCAGCCAAGGTCGCTGCTGCCTGGGCATTGCTCAGACCAAAAATTATATCCCGTTGTGCACTGGAAAAATTGAATGTCCTCTGAGAAAGCCAAGCAGCAAGAAATTTGGAAAGTGTCGCCACTGCGGTCATGACTATGGCTACGAGGATAGTTTCCCATCCTTCAAAAAATACCCGAAAATTGATCAGCATCCCCACACCGATCAGAAAAAAAGGAATGAACAAGGCATTGCCCACAAACTCGATTCTGTTCATCAGCGCCGAGGTATGAGGAATCAGACGATTGAGTGCCAAACCGGCCAAAAATGCTCCAATGATAGCTTCTATGCCCGCAGCTTCGGCCAAAAATGCCGCTAGAAAGACCATGCCCAACACAAAAATGTATTGGGATATATTGTCCTCAAACTTGGTAAAAAACCACCTTCCCAACACGGGAAAAACAAACCAAACCAATGATGCAAAAATCGAAAAGGAAATAACCAATCGAATCCAAAACTGTGAGTTGATTTCTCCCTTGCTCATACCGACGATCACTGCCAAAACCAACAGGGCGAGGGTGTCTGTGATCATGGTTCCACCAACAGTTATATTGACCGCCTTATTTTTGGTCACCCCCATTTTACTGATAATTGGGTAAGCTATGAGTGTGTGGGAGGCAAACATGGATGCCAGGAGTATGGAGGTATTGAGAGAAAACTCAAGTACATAGAGACCCGCTAAGGTGCCCAAGGTCATCGGAATCAAAAAGGTGTACATCCCGAAAATCAGGCTTTTTTTACTGTTTTTCTTAAAGTCAGCTAGGTCTATCTCCAATCCAGCCAAAAACATAATATACAAAAGGCCCACCGTACCAAAAAGCACCACACTGCTGTCCCGCTGCAACAGATTGATTCCATAGGGACCGATTACCGCGCCGGCGATAATCAAACCGATGATTTGAGGAATCTTGAGCTTATTCAGGAGAATCGGAGCAAAGAGAATAATGAACAGGATGGAAGAAAAAATCAGCACCGGATTTTGCCATGGAAGATTGAAATTGAGGTCTGCAACGAGAATCATTTCGATGAATAGTAAAGATGGAAATCAACCAGTTTGAAGCGAAAATAAGAATTTATGGTTGAGGATTTTTTTAAACCCGGAATAAGGCTTAGAATTCCTAATTACGGGACAATCCGCCGCGGCGATGAAATCAATCGCTTCGCTGCATTTAACTCATTCACCAGAGCGGTGCCTTGAATCAACCCTCAAATGAGCGGTTGCTTGCATTTTTTTCCATCAATTCGGACCCTAATGCAAAATCCGGGTCAAATAAATGCCACCTGAATAAATTTACAACAAGAAACTGAAGGAAATTCTCAGCTTCGGATTCGAAAACTAATCAATCATGAGTATTGCGATCAAAGACAAACTCGGTTCGGAATTTACTTTTAAAGTCTCGCGCTTCAAGGAAATCATCAAACGGACCAAGCCTCATAAGCACGACGGCTATTTCGAACTGATTTGCATTGCCGAAGGAGAGGGATTTCATCAGGTGGAAATGGATACGTTTCCAATTCAGGCACCTGAACTGTACTTTTTGAAACCCAATCAGGTCCATTGCTGGCAGTTTACGGCTATACCCAAAGGTTACGTATTGCTGTTTAAGGAAGAGTTTTTTGATCCGGTATTGGAAGCACCGATTTTGAATCTGATCCGGAACCTGGATACCATCACCCGCATTTCCCTGGCCGATCATTTGACCTTGGTGACTCTTTTTGAGGAAATGAGAAAGGAAAATGAAAACCCAGGAGCCTTGTCAAAAGATGTGATTTCCGGCTACTTGAGATCGGTTTTTGCCCGAATCTTACAACTTTCCCAACTTAATGAAGAAGGGCCGAAGCAAGAAGATTCGCTTTTTAGAAAGTTTCAAAAGTTGCTGGGAGAAAAATGCCCCGAATACCACTTGGTCGCTGATTTTGCGTCCTTATTGAATACCACTCCTCAAAATCTGAATGCTGTCTGCCGAAAATATTCCAACAAAAGTGCAGGGGAACATCTGGCCAATCAGCTCAGTCTGGAGGCCAAGCGGTACATCCTTCACACAGATCTCAGCATGAATGAAATTGCGGATCGTCTGGCCTTCAACGATGCCTCGTATTTCACGAAATTTTTCAAAAAACATAATGGACTAACTCCGCTTCAGTTTCGTAGTCAATATTTTCAATAGTACCATTTTTCTATTTTTTTCTACCAGAAGCATGGCTTTTTGATGCTTTAAATTGCTAAAGTAAAGCTTTTTCATTCTCATTGGAAATAAGTTGACTTCTATTATTGCGATCTATCTCAAGTATTCCAACCCTTTTTCGAAGGCTGGCATGCTTCGATTATGTACTCATGTCATGTCAATATTTTCAATTCCATTTGAAGGAGAAAAACCAACCAGGGGCATCATATTGATTACAACTAATTGAATTATGATTAAAAAAATCACTCAAACTGACCCATCGAAAACGACTATTCTTATTCGCCTGATTGTGGGTGCTGTATTTTTATCGGAAGGGGTTCAGAAGTTTCTTTTTCCAGCGATCCGAGGTGCGGGTAGATTTGATAAGATAGGTTTACCTTCGCCGGAATTTTTGGGAAGCTTCGTTGGTGCTTTTGAAATTCTCTGCGGAGCCCTGATTCTGTTGGGATTGTACACCCGATTGGCAAGCATCCCGCTGATTATCATCATGCTGGTGGCAATTGCTACCACCAAATCCGAGGTTCTAGCCAATCAGGGTTTTTGGGAAATGATGCATGGAAGCAGAACTGACTGGTCCATGCTTTTAGGAAGTATTTTTCTTTTAATCAAAGGCGGAGGCTATTGGTCCGTAGATCAAAACCTAAGCAAAAACTCCGGCTAAATGGAAATCCTGATCATCTCCCTAGCGGCTTTTCTCACGGCTATCCTGACCTTCTTTTCGGGGTTTGGACTGGGGACGATTTTGGCTCCGGTTTTCATTCTGTTTTTCCCGGTGGACCTGGCGATTGCATTGACTGGCGTGGTTCACTTTTTCAATAATATCTTCAAGCTGTTTCTGGTCGGAAAAGACGCAGACCGAACCGTGTTGCTCCGATTCGGGCTGCCGGCTATCGTTGCGGCTGCCTTGGGTGCTTGGTTGTTGCTTCAAATTTCTGATTCGAGGCCTCTTTTGGAGTACAGCCTGGGAGAAAGTGTTTTCCAGATCACACCTGTTAAACTGACCATCGCTGTTTTGTTGATGGTATTTGCCCTGATGGACTTGATACCCTATTTGGAGCGAATCAGGATTGATCAAAAATATTTGCCTTTTGGGGGAGTTTTAAGTGGATTTTTTGGTGGGCTTTCCGGACATCAAGGAGCCCTTCGATCGGCCTTTTTAATCAAAGCCGGTCTCAGCAAAGAAGCCTTCATCGGAACTTCGGTGGTGCTCGGAGCCTTGATCGATTTTTCCAGATTGACGGTCTATGCCAGCCGGTTTTTGGATGCCGGATTGGTGGAAAATATACCTCTTGTCCTAATTGCCACTGGATCAGCCATTCTTGGTGCCTATCTTGGAAATAAACTTCTCAAAAAAGTGACGCTTACCTTTTTGCAACGCTTTATTGCCATCCTTCTGTTTCTCATTGCCATTGCCTTGGGAGCTGGCTGGATTTAAACCTTAATTAACCAAACCAAATGATAATCAAAATCCTATTTAAACCGATCTTCTCCTTGATTCTGGGATGCTTGCTCCTCGGATCTGGCTTGGCTCGAGGGCAGAGTCTTCCCGAACTGATGCGGCAGGCCGAGGCTAACTACCCGGCTATTCTGCTTCAAAAGGCAAAAGCCTCCCAAGCCGAAGCCCAATTGGCACTCGAGAAAAACACGCTGTTGCCATCCCTCGATGCAGCCTATCAGGCCAATCTCGCCACCTACAACAACATCACCGGGATGAACCTACCCGGGCAGTTGATACCCATTTCGGGACCACCTTCGATGGAAAATTTCAATGTGATGGTTCCCGGAACTGCGGCAAGTTTGCTGATTCGCTGGACTCCTTTCACCTTTGGTCAGCGCGATGCTGCTACGGATTCCAAATCTGCCCTTTTGGAAAAGGAACTGGCGGGGGTAGAAAATGAAATTCTGAAAGTTCAATACGAAGTGGGAAAGACCTATTTGGACCTTTTGGCTACTCAGGAACTGGTTCAAGCCTACCAAAAAAACATTGAGCGAACGGAGTTCAATTTACGTCAGGTAAGAAGCCTGGTGATCTCAGGAATCCGTCCCGGAGTGGATTCGGTGCGTTTTCGGGGAGAGCTTTCCCGCGCCAAAAGTGAACTGATTCAGCTTCAAAGTCTTTTTGAATCCCAAAAAATCCAACTGGCCGAACTCTTGGTCAGTTCCGAAGAAATCCAAGTCCCGGAGAATTCGGTTTTCAGTAAAAAGCTTCCAGCTCCCCAAATGGACTTTTCCAGCTCCTCCAACCCTTTGCTGAAAATGGCTCAATCGGAGCTAAGTTCCTCCCAATCAACTTTGTCTCAACTCAAACGAGCCTGGACTCCCAAACTGGAATTTTGGGGAACGACCTATGCCAGGGGTTCGGGAATTGACTTCAATGGTGTCGTCAATAAAGCCGATGGCTGGAGTTTCAGCCGCTACAATTATGGTTTTGGGGCGCAACTAGTATTTCCAATTCTGGATCTAAGCCGTCAGAAAATCCTCAAAACCCAGCAGGAAGCTGTGGTAAAAGCTGCCGAAAGCCAGCTTCGTCAAACCCAAATTTCGCTTCAGTCTCGAGAAGCCCGGGCACAAAATGAGTTTCTAGCCAATCTCGAATTGGCCAAAGAAGTGCCTTTGGAACTGGAAGCATCTGAAGCTGCCTTCAAAGCCATTCAGACCCGCTACAATGCCGGTTTGGTGGATTATTCAGAACTGATCCAAACGCAAAACGAGCTGTTTTTTGCAGAAGCCAAGCTCAAATCAGCCTATCTGAATACCTGGAAGTCCCTTTTGCTTCAAGCCGCAACTCTGGGAAATATGGATCTTTTTTTAACCCAAATCGACCAATAAAATGAAGCTAATCGAAGGAGCACTTTCCAAACCCATTACCGTCATGGTGGCGGTCTTAGCCATCGTTTTCTTCTCGTTTTTGGCGATCCGAAGCATGAAGGTGGACATTTTCCCCACCTTCGGTTTGCCCACGATCTATGTGGCTCAGCCGTATGGAGGACTTTCTCCAGAGCAGATGGAGTCCTTTGTGACCAACTACTACGAGTATCACTTTCTCTATGTGACCGGTGTCAAATCCGTAGAATCCAAGTCGGTGCAGGGCAATGCCCTGATCAAGATCATTTTTCACGAAGGTACAGACATGAGTCAGGCCGCAGCGGAAGTGGTGGGCTATGTGAACCGAAGCCGGGCCTTTATGCCTCCGGGAACAGTACCTCCATTTATCACCCGATTTGATGCAGGTTCGGTACCGGTCGGGCAGTTGGTTTTTTCCTCCGAAAGCCGAACGCTTGGAGAAATCTCTGACTTGGCCCTGTTTAAAGTTCGTCCGATGTTTTCCACCCTACCGGGTGTTTCTGCGCCTCCGCCTTTTGGAGGAAGTGCCAAAACGGTCATCATCAAGATCGATCCTGAGCGGGTTCAGCGCTATAATTCTTCCCCGGATGAGATCGTCCAAGCTTTGGCTTCTTCCAATTTGATTTCCCCGGCGGGAAATATCCGAGTGGGAGACGAGACCTTGATCACTCCACAAAATACGGTCATCGAAGACGTGCAGGAGTTTGGAGAGATTCCGCTCCAGTTGGGACAAGGGGCTGCAGTTTATCTCCGTGACATCGCCAATGTGGAGATCGGTTCGGATGTGACCACAGGGTATGCCCTAGTCAACGGAGCCCGATCGGTATACATTCCGGTGACCAAACGTGCCGATGCTTCCACTTGGGAAGTGGTGCAAAACGTCAAAAAAGCACTTCCCGATATGCAAGCCTCGGTACCTGAAGACATTAAGGTATCCTATGAATTTGACCAAAGCGGCTATGTGATCAACTCCCTGAAGAATGTGCTTTTCGAAGGCGGCCTGGGAGCAATCCTGACCGGATTGATGGTCTTGGCCTTTTTGGGAGATCGAAGAGGGGCCTTGATTGTGGTGATGACCATTCCGATTGCCTTGCTGAGCAGTGTGATTGTACTGAATCTGATCGGTCAGACTATAAACATTATGACATTAGGTGGATTGGCCCTGGCCGTTGGGATTTTGGTGGATGAGGCCACGGTGACGATTGAAAATATCCACCGCCATCTGGAAATGGGCAAGCCGAAAGCCTTGGCAATCTTGGATGGCTGTAAAGAAATCGTGAATCCGAAATTATTGATCCTCTTTAGTATTCTGGCCGTTTTTGCCCCGGCCTTGTTTATGACAGGTGTTCCCAAAGGAATGTTCCTACCGATGTCATTGGCTGTGGGATTTGCGATGATCGCTTCGTTTTTGCTTTCGATGACATTCGTGCCGGTAATGGCCGTTTGGATGATGAAGCATTTGGATCCTGAGAAAGAGGAAGGTCGGTTTTCCCGTTTCAAAAAGCGGTATGATTCCTCTCTGAAAAAGGTAGACAGCAATTCCAAACTGGCTTTGCTGGGCTATTTCGCCGGTGCATTGCTGATTTTGGGATTGGGCTTCTCAACCATCGGACTGGATATTTTTCCCAAAGTCGATGCTGGACAGGCGGCGGTTAGATTACGACTTCCGACCGGAACCCGTGTCGAGCGAACGGAAGAAGCTACTCAAGCCATGCTCAAGCTCACTGAAGAAATCGTCGGCAAAGGAAACATCGAGATTTCCTCTGCCTTTGTCGGAACACAACCTTCCAGTTTTCCGGTCAACTTGATTCATCTCTGGACCTCGGGACCTCATGAATCTCTGACTCGGATCAACTTGGCCAAAGATGCCGGAATGGGCATAGAAGATTTCAAGGAAAAGCTCCGGGAGCGCTTTCAATCTGAATTTCCGGAAGCGACACTTTCCTTTGAACCGGGTGACTTGGTCGATCAGGTGATGAACTTAGGCTCAACCAATCCCATCGAGGTGGCGGTGTTGAGCAAGGATTTTAAGCTTTCCTCCGAAATCGCCGAAAAACTCAAAGCCAACCTAAATCAAAAACCATATTTCCGGGATGTGACCATTGCCACGCCCTTGGATTATCCGGGATTGAAAGTGGATATTGACCGGGTGAAAGCCGGGCAGTTGGGATTGACGGTGCAGCAGATTTCCAATTCTTTGGTGACAGCAACTTCTTCTAGCCGATTTACCCAACCTAACTATTGGAGGGATCCGGCTTCAGGTGTGGCTTATCAGGTACAGGTCGAATACCCACAATATCGGGTGAATTCTCCGAATGAAATTGCCCTGGTTCCGGTGTTTAACAGTCCTGAGCGAAAAGTCTTCCTCAGGGATGTGGCCACCTGGGAGCGAACCAAATCTCCGGCCCAATATGACCGATTGAATCAGGAACGATTTATCACGCTTACGGCCAATATCCACGATCAGGATTTGGGAGCTGCGGTCAAAGGTCTTGATGAAGCCATTGCAGACTTGGGCGAACTTCCGGCTGGAGTTCGGATCTTGAAGCGCGGGCAAAGTGAACTGCTGGAGCAGACCTTGGGCGAATTGCAGTTGGGCTTGGGGATCGCCGTGCTGGTGATTTTTTTGATGCTGGCGGCGAGTTTCCAATCGTTTAAGATTTCTTTGGCCACGGTTTCCATTCTTCCTGCGGTGTTGGCTGGTTCTGTTGGATTCTTGCTTTTGACCGGGCATACATTGAATATCCAATCCTACATGGGGACGATTATGGCGGTCGGAGTGG
Source organism: Algoriphagus aquaeductus (assembly GCF_003253485.1). Lineage (GTDB taxonomy): Bacteria > Bacteroidota > Bacteroidia > Cytophagales > Cyclobacteriaceae > Algoriphagus > Algoriphagus aquaeductus. The sequence goes on from NZ_QKTX01000012.1 coordinate 80,269, forward strand.
CCGTTGCCAACGCGATTCTCTATGTGACCAATGCAGAGGATTTGCGGAAAAGGGGGGATTCCAAAGCCTATTTCTCCGCTGCAGGAAATCGTCTCCGACCGATTCTGATGACCAGTTTTGCCATGATTGCGGGGATGACCCCAATGGCCTTGGGATTTGGTGAGGGAGGTGATCAGGTGGCGCCTTTGGGCGTGGCGGTGATCGGAGGCTTGATCCTTTCCATGGTCAGCACCCTGGTTTTCCTTCCATTAATTTATCGGGCTTTGGTTGGAAAAACCGCTTACCAAAGCGTATCCCTCAATCCTGAAGACCAGGACTCTACCTATTTTATCCAAAACTAAAAATCAGAACATCCATGAAAATATATCAAACCATCCCGGCTCTTCTTTTGGCATTTGGCCTTTTTTCCTGTGGGGAAAAAGCGACAGAAGGCCAAGCCGTTTCGGACACCAAATCGGCTTTTATCCTAAAGAAACAAGCCGTATCCAATACACTCCAGCTTCCGGTTGAGCTGTTGCCCTATGAATCTGCCGAAATCCATCCCAAAGTGGAAGGCTATGTGCAGCGCGTGTTGGTGGATATCGGAGATCAGGTGAAAAAGGGACAACTCCTAGTCCAACTCGAAGCTCCTGAAGTGAATGCCCGTGCAGCTCAGGCTGGCGCTGGATTCCAGGAAGTGGCGGCTCGCTACGAATCCAGTCGGGATCGGTATCAGCGAATCAAAATAGCGGCTCAGGAGCAAGGGGCCGTTGCCGAATCGGAATTGATCAGTGCCAAAAATCAGTTTTTGGCCGACAGCTCGGCCTGGTTGGCAGCCAAGGCCAATTCTCAGGCTTCGGGACAATACCAATCCTATCTGGGAATCCGGGCTCCATTTGACGGGATTGTAACCAAAAGAAAAGTCGATGTGGGTGACTATGTGCAAGCTGGAAATCCAGAAGGTATCCTGACGGTTGAAAATCCTGACAAAATCCGGGTGCGGATTCACATCCCTGAAGCCTATGTTTCCAGTCTTCCCGGCGGAGATTCCCTGAATTTCAGTACAGATGCGTTGGTGAATCAAACCTTTTCGGCCAAACTCAGCCGCAAATCAGGTGCGATCGACCGAACCACCCGCACCGAACTTTGGGAATACGAGTTTGACAACCGCTCGGGAGCCATTAAATCCGGCATGTACGCCACTGCCAATCTGAATCTGGGCCGGGCAGAAAGCACCTTCAAAGTGCCAAATTCCGCAGTGACAACCACTTTGGAAGGGAAGTTTGTAATCCGAATCCGAAATGGACAAACCGAATGGGTGGATGTACGGGAAGGAATCCAGATGAAGGATGGGAAGGAGATTTTCGGAGAACTTCAGGAAGGAGACACGCTTTTGACCAGGTCTTCGGATGAGATTAAAGCAGGTACTCTTTTGCCGGTAAAGTTGAATAATTGAGATTTAGAAAAAGTCATTCATCATGAATTCCAATCCTGAACTGAAGACCCTGATCACTTATTTTGATCAAATTCAAAAATTGAGCGAGGATTCGGTTCAGGCTTTGGAAGGACTGTGTTCGATCAGGAAATTTGAAAAAAATCAAGAAATCCAAGCCATCGGTGCGACCTGCAAGACCATTTATTTTATGATTTCGGGAGTGGGAAGGATTTATTACCTCAAAGATGGGGTAGAAGTGACGGAGTATTTTGCCTTCCCTAATGAACTGATTATCCGTGCAGAAAGTCTTTTTACCCAAAGTCCGAGCAAAAAGGCCATACAGGTATTGGAAGATTCTCTGGTGGTGAGTATTCCTGCCGAACCTCTTTTCCGACTCTTTGAACAGCACCATGAGTTAGAGCGTCTTTTCCGAAAATTGATTCAACAGGCTTATGTAGAGACGCTTAAGCGATTGGAAAATATACAGTTTTTAACGGCTCAGGAGCGGTATGAAAAGCTGATTGAGGAAAAACCCGAACTGATTCATAAGATTTCGTTGAAGCATGTGGCTTCGTTTTTGGGAATTACGCAGGTGAGTTTGAGTCGAATCCGAGGACAGAAGAAGTGATTTTTCACCGCGGCGTAGTGGGCGCGAAGGAATTTTTTACCACGGAGATCACAAAGGAAAAAGGGAACTAGGATAAGGCATTTTTGAGAACTTAAGCTTTTTAGGTTTCTACAGACCTTTTTCAAGTGCGCAAAGGAAAAGCTAACGCTTTTTTGATTCACCGCGAAGGGACAGAGAACAAGTGATAAGTCGGTACTCGCAGTATTCAGTCACAGTTTCCTGTTTATGATCACTGAACACTGACCACTGATTACTCCATTTAAACTCTGCGCGGTGAATTCCTTTTTTAACATTTGTAAAAGCTTTCCGAGTCTGAGCACCGGACCTTTGAGAGATAAATCGGTCATTTATGGACGCTCAACTTGGACTCAGGCAAAACTGGAAGCAATTTTCACTTTTAGTCTTCATCAATGCCTTTGTTGGCGGGATGATCGGAATGGAGCGATCAATTTTTCCGGATTTTGCCACTGAAGTATTTGGCTTGGAGTCCCATGCAGCCATGTTGGGGTTTATCGCTGCCTTTGGAGTCAGCAAAGCTTTTACCAATTATTTCACAGGCAGATTTGCCAACCGATTTGGTCGGCGAAATCTATTGATTTTGGGATGGATACTGGTGCTGCCTGTTCCGGTGATTTTGAATTATGCTGAGGTCTGGTCTTGGATCATTTTTGCCAACATCCTACTTGGAATCAGTCAAGGGTTGACTTGGAGCAGTACCGTGGTGATGAAAATCGACCTGGTGGGGGATAAAAACCGTGGATTGGCCATGGGCCTAAATGAATTTGCAGGGTATTTAGCAGTAGGATTGGCAGCAGTGGGCAGTGCTTATCTCACCGCCCGATTTGGTATTCGTCCCGTACCCTTTTGGGTGATGGGAGGAATGGGAATTTTGGGACTTCTTTTTTCCTTTTTGGTCAGGGATACACATGCCTTTGTCAAACAAGAAGCAGAGGAAAGGGATATAGTTGAGATCAGAGGTGTATTTTGGAATACCACTTGGGTCGATAAATCCCTCAGTTCGGTGACCCAGGCTGGATTGGTCAATAATCTCAATGATGGGATGATCTGGGGGTTGTTGCCGGTACTTTTGATTTCCAGAGGATTTGGTTTGGAAGAAATAGGGAAAATCGCCTCGGTTTATCCCATTCTATGGGGGATGGGACAGCTTTTTACTGGTAAAATGGCGGATCATCTTTCTCACAAGGGAATGCTTTTTTGGGGAATGCTGATTCAGGGGCTTGCGATTATGGGATTGATTTGGGTCCACTCCTTTGAATCTTTTGTGGGTTTGTCCGTGCTGTTGGGACTTGGCACGGCCGTAGTTTACCCCACTTTTATGGCAGCAATTGCCGCCTCCAGTCACCCAGTACAGCGTGCCGAAAGTTTAGGGACATTCCGCTTTTGGCGGGATATGGGCTATGCCGTCGGCGCGGTATTATCCGGAGTAATTGCAGACAGGTTTGGGGTGGATTATGCGGTGGTTTCAATCGGCGGACTCACGTTGATTTCTTCGCTTATCATTAAGCTCAGAATGTCTCAATAGAAAATTACCGGTTAAATCATGGCTTGATTTGTTCTAAAAGACTTAAATTTCGAATTGTTAACCTTACAACCTTATCCAATTATGAAAAAATTACGATTCACTATTGCCAGCCTGATGATTGTAGGATTTCTTTCTGCAACCCTATTTACGTCTTGCGGAGGTAAAAAAGAAGAAGCTGCTGAAGAGACCACTGAGCAAGCAGAGCATCCAACTGAAGGCGAACACCCAAGTGGGGGTGAGCATCCCGCGGCTGACAGCACAGCAGGTGACACCACAGCTGCACAGTAAGTAAGGAATAAAAAAGAGGCCCGATCTGTTTGATCGGGCCTCTTTTTTTGCTCAATTTTTTAGGATTTCCTTTGGAAAGTAAAGGTGGTAGGAGCCTTAACTTCTTTGCCATTAATTTCCAGATAAGGATAGGCCAAGAAATTGATCGGCCCATCGGATGGACCTGGACTAAGCGCCAAGTCCCTGCCTCTGGTAAATTCGATTCGGTTGGCTGGATGTCGGCCAAAGTAATAAGTAGCCAGGGCCGTGTATTTATTCGCCTCGCTGATATCCACAGGCCACCATTTTCCATCGGCATAAAATTCCGCCCAGCAGTGGTAACCGTCGATTCCTCCCTCATTTCGATCGGATGGTATCGATGCACCAATCGCAAACCGAGCAGGAATACCCACCGACCTTGCAAGTGATATAAAGAAGGAGTGGAATTCAGAGCAATTCCCAGTCTTGGAATCACAGGCATAGTTGGAGTCTCCCCGGCCAAAATCCCCGAACTTCATGTAGCGCATGTTGTCGATGATGTAATCGTACAAGGCTCTGGCTTGAACCAAGTGAGAATCATTGATTTTTAGACCTAAGGTTTCTTTGGCAATTTGCTCAAAACGTCCCCCGATTGGCATCAGCTTGTTGGAGACCAAATCGACTTTGGGATCAGGGGTTGGGGCTTCATAAGGAGTTTTTTCTCTTCGTTTTACAGCATAGGAAATCTCGATGGACTTTCCGCTGTCTTCCGGATTAAGTTCGAGATAAAGTACTTTGTTCCGATTGACTTGGTCCAAGAGCTGGCTGGATTTGCCGGGCACTTTCATGTCTAAGACCTGCACTTCCTGGAAATCATCAGAAAGTGCGATGGGAATCCAGATTTTAGCTTTTTCCTTCAACTCAGGAATTGTCACTGTGTAATAGAATTCAAACTTGTCTTTTCCTTCAATGACGCCGAGAAGGTTATTGTCTGATTGTTCGAGTGGCATTCTGTACCAGGTTTTGTCTGCTTTTTGTTTCCAACTGTAAAAGGGCTTTCCGTTGAGTTTGTGCACGGTAGTCTGTGTGACGGTCATAGCCCCCGGTTTTCCTTCCATGAAAAAATCCACATCATAGACATCTCCTTTTTCATCTACCAGATCCACACAGGCAAAGTGGCTGTCGGGCCCCAGGTTGGAAAGATATTCGGTATGAACCCTTACCAGCTTCATTTTGAGGTCATGATTTTCATCTTTAACCGGGAAAAAGCCACCGTTTTCAGCAGTGGTTTGGTCAATAAAAGACTTGATTCCGGCTTCAATTTCTGCTATTTCAATTCTGGGTGCCACGGGTACAGACTTTTCTTTGGCATGCTCCTGAGGCGCAGAACACGAGAAAATCAAAGCGAGAAGTCCTGAATAAAGAAGTTTTTGCATGATGAGTTTGAGGGTTTGGATGGTATTAGCTTAAGCTACCAGCCAGTTGAGTATCAAATAAAACAGAGAAGGACACACCAAACAACCCAAACCTGTGTAAAAGGTTGCGGTAACCGCGCCATAAGGGACCAGTTTAGGATCGGTGGCAGCGAGTCCTGCTGCTACCCCGCTGGAGGTTCCCATGATTCCTCCGAAAGCCATGGCTGCTCCCGGCGAATCCAAGCCGATTTTTTTGGCCAGGATGGGAGTGAAGATGGTCACCGCGATGGTCTTGACCACTCCGGCGCCTATACTCAGGGCGATCACTTCCGAACTGGCGCCCAGGGCTCCCCCTGTGACAGGACCTACAATATAGGTACAAGCCCCTGCTCCGATGGTACACAGGCTCACAGCATCCCTAAAACCCATCAACCAAGCCAATACCACCCCACCTATAAAAAAGACACTGATGCCCAATACCAGGGAAATCAGCCCCAAAAGCCCACTTTTTCGAATCAGGAAAAAGTTAGCGCCTATGGCTGTGGATACGATGGCAAAATCCCGAAACATGGATCCCCCCAACAACGAAAGTCCTTGGAAAAGCTTCAAATCGGCCAGTCCTTTTTCACCTTCAGCGATCCATCCGCCCAAGTACCCGAACACCAAAGCCATGAAAATAGCGATCGCTGACCCCGGGATTTTGGAAGAAAGCACTCTTTTGGAAAAAACATCGGTTGCCCAAGTCAGAAGACCGACCAGGAGAAAAGCGACGATCAATCCGTTTTTATCGATCAGCTTGAGAAGCGCTTCCATCTTAGCTGGGCTTTACGGATTTGACCAGGATCTTAAATACCCAAAAAGCTAAAAATACCGGGATAGTACCGGCTAAAATGGCTAAAATTCCCGAAGAAAGGGCAGATTTTACATTAAGACTGGCGGCCATCGCAATGACTACAGGGATGTAAAGTCTGTTCCAAAATTCGATTCCAAATTCCAATTCCGGTTTCCACCATCCTTTTTGCACAAATCCCTCCTTCAGAAAAATCAAAAAGATCATCGCAAAACCAACTCCTCCCACATTGGCTTCGATACCCAAAAAAGAACCTAAAAGTTCGCCTGTCCACATCCCCAAGAGGAAGGCGAAAGACAATAAAGCAAGGCCTTTGATCATGGTTTGAGTTGGGTTTAAGGGTCGACAGGGAGTTAAGCAAAGAGTTTTTTGAGGTCGTTTTTCACGACTTTGCCCATGGCATTTCGGGGAAGTTCCTCTAAAATGAGGTACTTTCTAGGGGTTTTGTAGGCTGGCATTTGTTCTCTCATCCAATGATTGAGTGCTTTGGTATCGATTTCTCCAAAAGGAATGATCCCTGCCACTACCAATTCTCCCCATTCCTCTTCAGGCATTCCCACGACAGCGCAATCTTTGATCATGGGATGCTTTCTGAGTATTTCTTCAATCTCCAAGGCAGAAATCTTATAACCACCGGATTTGATGATATCGACCGAGTCTCTTCCCAAAATTCGGAAGTAACTGTCCTCAATCACCGCTATGTCGCCAGTTTTAAACCAACCGTCTTCTGTAAAGGTCTTTGCCGTCGCTTCCGGTTTTCCCCAATACTCTTTGAATACCGAGGCGCCTTTGATCTGAATTTCTCCGGGCTGACCTGCGGCTACTTCCTGATTTTGTTCATCGACCAATCTTGCCGACACTCCAGGAAGAGGTTTCCCGATATATCCTGCCCTGCGTTGTCCATCATAGGGATTGCTGATGGCCATGCCGATTTCGGTCATGCCATAGCGCTCGAGCAGGTAATGTCCGGAAATCTTTTGCCAGGATTCCATGACCGAAACGGGCAATGCTGCTGAACCCGAAACCATCAACCGAAAGCGTTTCATGGATTCATGAAGTTGAACTTTTTCGAGTTCTGAACGGGATTCAAATTCGGATATCAGCTTAAAGTAAATGGTGGGTACGGCCATAAATACATTGACTTTTCCCTGAAGGAAAATCTCGAAAACCTGCCTGGCATCAAATGGATGCAGAAAATGGACCGTGGCTCCGGCCCAAAGTGCACAGGACAGGACATTTATGATGCCATGTACATGATGCAAAGGGAGTAGACAAAGCGTATAATCCTCAGCCGACCATTCCCATGCATCGATTAACGTGCTGACTTGGGATTCAATATTGGCATGGGTGGTAAGAACTCCCTTGGGAAGACTGGTCGTGCCCGAAGTATATAGAATCATAGCTCCCCTGTCTGTGGAAAAATCAGGAAGAAGCTTCTCACTTATAGGTTGCTTCAACTCTGCCAAAGTCAACCACCGGAGATTTTTTCCGATGGCATAATCACGAAGAATGGCTTCATATTCGGGGCCTGCGATGACGAATTCGGCCTGAGTATCTTCTATCACGTAGCTGAGCGAAGGAAGGGGATAGGTGATGCAAAGCGGAACCGCGATACCTCCGGCTTTCCATATTCCCCATTGGATGGCTGCATAGTCAATTCCCGGAGAAACCATGAAGGCGACCCGGGTTTGGAGAAGATCAGTTTTTCCTGACAATAGATGAAAGGCAACCTGATCACTTTTGAAGGATAGATCCTGATAGGAATAGGTCCCATAGGAGTCAATTATTGCTGTTTTTGAAGGATTTTGATGAGCTTGGGTGAATAGGCGGAGCATGGGGTACAAATTTTTGGAAGTTAAACCTGAAATATGCATTAGAAAATCTACTACGACCTCAAAATACGTTAAAATCAGTCGTTTCACTTCACTTTTCGCTCTCACCGTAGCGGTGCTACGCCTCGATCTCCAAAGTGACTGATTTTCTTGCATTTTGAGCTCTCGCTACGAATTCTAATGCATAATCCAGATTAAAAAAAGGGATTGGAATGGGGTAGAATACCCAAAAAAAGCCTGACAGAATCAGGCTTAAATTTCTTCAATTGGATTGACTTGCAGCTTCATCTGCAAGAATCAGGGAATTGGCAGGGTTGATTCTTCCGGCAGGAATGCCCGGATCCTGATTTTGAAGCCGTTTCAGCATTTCGGCCTTTTCTTTCCCGGTGACGATCCATACAATTTCCTTTGCCCGATTGATTAATGGATAGGTCATCGTTATTCGCTTTCGTCCTTGATAGGGCTGCTCAGTCAATGCGATATCCCGGTCGGTGACCTCGCAAACAGGATCTCCGGGAATTAATGAGGCGGTATGTCCGTCAGATCCCAATCCCAGATGGACCAAATCCAAAATTCCTTCTCCGGTGACTTGATGAATGATTTTGGAGTATTCTTCTGTTTCAGCAGACAGGTCATCTGCTACCGTATGCATGGGAAAGATATTTACCCTCGTAAGAATTCCCGACCCTTCCAGGCTTTGGAAAAGCTGGGTGAGGTTACGGTCTGGATGTCCATCAGGAGCTTCCCGTTCATCTACCTGAAAAATATTGACCTTCTCCCATCTAAGTTTGGCTTTCACGAGGATTTTCATCATCTCCCAAGGGGTACGCCCCCCACTGATAGCCAAGGAAAATTGCCCCTTCTCCAATATTCCAGCCCTGATTTTTTCTTCAATGTATTTTGCCGCTTGAGCCGCGACTTCCTCAGCAGTTGAATAGATTTCTGTTTTCATTTTTCACTTTTTAACCACGACCGGATTGTTCCAACCACCGGGAGGAAGAATCAATTCGTCTACATTTTCAGGACCCCATGTACCCGGTTCATAGGTGTAGACAGGTACATCCGATTTTAAGTAATCGTCGACTATTTTCCAAGCTTCTTCTACATAGTCCTGTCTGGCAAAATGAGTGGGATCTCCGGCCATGGCATCGGTGAGTACCCGCTCATAAGCATCTTTCTCGTTTGGAAAAGGAGTGGGATTGCCTTGAACTTCGGAAAGAACAGAAGCCATATCTTCTCCTTGTGCCATAATCAGCATGCCAAAGGCAACAGTGACGTCTGGGCTAATTCTGAATCGGATATGATTGGGCTGGGTAGCAATGGATGAATAGGCCGAAGGAAGGTGCTTGAATCGAACCAAGATTTCCGTGCATGTGACCGGGAGGTTTTTACCTGCCCTGATAAAGAAAGGAACACCTTCCCATCTCGGAGAGTCAATATGGAGCCTCATCGCCGAAAAAGTTTCTGTTTTGGAATCCGGCTTAACGGCTTTTTCATTCAGGTAACCGGCGTATTGGCCTTTTACTACGTCTTGACCTCTGAGCGGAGTTATGGCTTTGAGCACCCGTACTTTTTCATCCCGGATCGATTCACTGTCGAGGGCTTTGGGCGGCTCCATGGTCAGGTTGCAAAGGATTTGGAACAGGTGGTTTTGAATCACATCACGGATAGCTCCGGTCACATCGTAAAATGCCCCTCTGCTTTGGATCCCAAAATCCTCCGCCATGGTGATTTGCATGGATTCGATATGATCTTTGTTCCAAACGGGTTCGAGCAAAGAGTTGACAAAACGAAAGAAGACCAGATTGTTGACCGGTCTTTTGCCCAGATAGTGGTCGATTCGATAGATGGCACTTTCTGAAAATTTGGAAAGGAGCACTTTGTTCAGTGCTCTGGCAGATTCAAAATCGGTTCCGAACGGTTTTTCGACAATTACCCTCGCCCCTTTGGCACAGCCCGAAAGATCCAATTGCTCGACAATTTTGGGGAAAAGGACAGGAGGGATAGCTAAGTAGTGCGTTGGGTTTTTAGCTGATCCCAAGGCCTCCCTGATTCGTTGGAAGGTCTGGGTATCGGTGTAGTCTCCACCGACAAACTTCAAAAGCTCACAGAATTTAGCAAAGGACTCTTCATCATACTTACCATACTTTTGAACGCTTTCTTTGGCCCGTGCACGAAGTTTTTCCAAATCATAATCTCCCCTTGCCACTCCAATGATGGGAGAATTGAGATTTCCCCGCTTGACCATCATATGAAGGGCGGGGAATATTTTTTTATAGGCTAGATCCCCGGTTGCACCATAAAACACCAAGGCATCTGATTTTACTTGAGCCATAAAGCTTTGAGAATTGGTTGAGTCCTGTCAAGTTTGGAAATTGACAGTCGATTAGGTTTATGGAATAGCAGGAATTAAATTTTGTAGGATTTGTCCCAAAGTCTAAATCCTCCGGTAAAGGCATTTTTGTTGGAGCCTAGTCGGCAGTCCGCCGGGATATCTTCCAAAAGCTTGGAATTGCCCCCTCCTAAAACAATCTCATCGGGCTGAAAGCAGTGTCTAAAATGTGCGATAGTCTGATAGACATGTTCCATCCATTTCTTTTTTCCGAGTTTTTTCAGAGCTGCATTTCCGACATGGGTTTCAAATGTGCCCATTTTAAAAGGCAAGTGACCTCCTTCAAGGGGAAGTAGAAGATCTTCAAAGACCATGGCGGTACCCAGTCCTGTACCAAAACCCATGAAGAGCAATTTACCGCCCTCATAGCTTCCCAATGCCTGCATGACTGCATCATTGATAATTCTTACAGGACATCCAAATGCCTTGTCGAAATCAAACCCTTTCCATCCATTTCCCATATTGACAGGGTCGGCGGCAATTTTGCCATGCTTTACCACTCCGGGAAATCCAATGGATATGACGTCATACTTCCATTCCCTTGCTGCCTCTTTGACCAAAGGAACCAACTCTTCAGGTCTAAAGTCACTTCCTGAAGGTATCTTGATTCGTTCAGGTTGACCTGTGGCTAATAGTTTGATATTGGATCCTCCTATGTCAATGACCAGTACATTCATTCTTGTGTTTCGGTTTGGATAAGGCGGTTTTCAAAACCTGCCGGAAGTAATTGATGATTTGGGGTTGAGCTTTTAAAGCCCTTAAAGATAGTACATACTTCGCCCATATACAGAAAAAAAAAGTAGGACATCCGATCGATCAAGGTTTTATTGGTTTGAAAATGAGGTAAATAAAGTGAAAAATAAGAGGGGTGAAAAAAAGGTCTGATTCGTTGAAATGGTTGACATTTTTCCCAAAAAATAAAAAAGGTGGGATTCCCCCACCTTTCGGATGACTCAAAAAATACCGGATTTAACTGGCAACCAACTTGAAATGAAAGTTGGATTGATCTTTTCTGTTCCAGGAAATTTCTTTGCTGAGATGGTAAAATGCTTCCAAAAGTGGTGCGTTTTCTATTAAACCTGCATCCACAGCTTTGAAGCCGATCAACTCGATCAGTCGCTTGACTCGGATTTTTTCAGGGATATTATCCCCGCAATAGTAGGTTTCCTTGATGATTCCAAAACTGTCCGAATGAGGATAGTCTATCCCCAGGTTGTTGAAAGCTTTAAAAAGATGGGCTTTTGGGGCATTTTTTTTGATCAGTTTGGTATTCGAAATGGCTAATTTTTTATCGTATTGTGCATTGGTACAGTCAATGATCAATTTACCTTCGGTTTCTGCATTTTTCAGTGCCAGGCAGATTTCCGGTAAAGCGGAGGTATCGGCGCAGATCAGAATAATTTCAGATTGGATGATGGCCGATTCAAACGGACAAATCCGATGATGGAGCCGATTGAGCATTTTCCATTCGGTTTGTTCGGTGTCAAAATCATGTCTGACTCCAAATACTACATCGATCCCTGCATCGATATATTTTTTACCCAAGGTTTTGGCCAGCGAGGTGCCGCCTAGAAGTCCGATTTTCATAGATCAGTTTAGCGATTGTCTAAAACTTGGCAGAGAACCAGTAAAACTTGAAGGTGCTCCACATAAACCACTGAAAACTAGGATAATGAAAGCTAAAATCAAAATAATATTTTGAAAAAATTACAATTACAACACATTATTCAAATTTTATGATAGAAAAGCCAAATTATTGAGTGTGAAATGAAGGCAGGAAAAAGTTTAATGATGTGTAGTGTGAGTAATTTTTGAAAGTCAGGGCTTTATCCTGTCAAATCCATGGTGAGTGGAGATTGGTTTTTCTTATCAAGCCTTTAGTTGTTCATCCTGCTTAACTGTCAAGGAATCCTTGACCGTTGCCACTTTGTCTAATTATCATTCTTGAAAGCAGTTGTTGATATACAAGCTGAGGTTTTTGCTGGGATAGGCACACCATTTGATCTTGCGAAAGTCAAACCGGTTCCTGCTCAAACTTTACTTCGATTGGAGTCTTCCCGTCCTTTCTTAGATAAATCTAGATTTGGTTGTTCATTTCCTAGTTCGATTACCTTAGCGTATTCGACTCTTGGTCAAATCCAGAGATCAGTATCGATTTTCGTCCTCCAAATCTTTTGGCTTTTTGACTTTTGCAAATTTTGCAACAATCCTTATTTCAGAAATTCAGGGTACTAAGAATAGATTAGTGTTTTACTTTTACTTCCCGATACAGAAAGTGTAACCTATTGTTAATAAGGTTTATGGAAAAAATCGGTACAAATACGGTACATATCTAAGATGGACTTTTTTTTCGCAATAAAAAATCGATTTTTTTTTTGTCATTTCAAATACTTGGTGTTTGGACTAATTCTGGTCATTTTACAACAAGAATTTGCCAATTCATAGGAGTATTTTACTGTACCTATTCGGATCTTTTGCATCAATGGGTGCCAATACATGACCAAACATGCTCAATACATGATTTACCTTGGATAGGTTAAGATTTTCCTTTCCCTGTTCGATTTTCCGGATTACGGTAAGTGCGACCCCGGCTTTGTCGGCAAATTCTTCCTGAGTCAGTCCTATTTGCTTCCTTCTGGTTTTTACAAATTCGGCTAGTTGATTCATTCTATATGTATTTACATATAAATGTAGAAAAAAGAGTTGGTTTATATGCTTTTGCGTATAAAGATTAGGTTTTATTGATCTTTATATGCTTTTGGATATAATTTTTAGCCAAATCTTTTACAGTGAGGGATAGAAGGCCATTCTATAACTCATTTATTTCGTATTATTGATCTATAGGAATAATCTCAATAGCTCATGCAATGGATTTGGGAGAGAGCGGATTGGCCAAACTTCACATTTGACCCTGCGGCATTCGTTCATTTAGAACGCGAATTTCATCGAAATACGGGTTTGATTTTAGGTTCGCTTAGTTCGGTGTCGTCTGAGGATGCGGATGAACTAAAGGTTAGTATTTTGAGCAGCGAAGCGTTGGATACCTCGAAAATTGAAGGGGAGATATTAGATAGAGATTCTGTTCAATCATCTATTCGTGGTCAGCTGGGATTGCAGACTGATGGAAGAAGGCCTGGTCCCAAAGAAACGGGTGTTTCCCGAATGATGGTGGATCTCTACAAGAGTTACCGTGAGCCTCTTGACCAAGAGCGCCTATTCTCCTGGCATCAAATGATGATGAACGGAAGGATTGATTTGGTAATTGTCGGAGGGTATCGAGTTCATGTAGATCCGATGCAGATTGTATCGGGGAGGTTAGATTCGACTCAAGTTTTCTATGAGGCTCCGCCTTCTCATAGGGTGCCAAAAGAGATGGAAAATTGTCTTATTTGGTTCAATCGAGCTTTTAGCGAAGGAATGCCCACATTGGTTCATGCCGGATTGGCGCACCTGTATTTTGAATTAATTCACCCTTTTGAAGATGGAAATGGTCGAATCGGACGAGCCATTGCAGAAAAAGCCTTGGCTATGGGAGCCAAACACCCCTTGATTACCTCACTTTCCAGTACCATAGAGCGAAATAAAAAGGCATATTATCATGCTTTAGAGCGTGCCAATAGCTCGTTGGAGGTGACAGATTGGTTGGTTTATTTTTCTGAAGAGGTGTTGAAAGCCCAAATCAATGTGCAGAAATTGATTCTATTTATTGTGGAAAAGGCTCGCTACTTTGAAGAATTCCGGACTAAGCTGAATGAGCGTCAGTCCAAAGTCGCGCTGCGGTTGTTTCGTGAAGGACCAGAAGGTTTCAAAGGTGGACTGAGTGCCGAGAATTACATTCGTATCAGTAAAACTTCTCCCGCTACTGCCACCAGAGATCTGGCGGAAATGGTAGCCCTTGGAGCTCTAAAAAAGACTGGTAAACTTAGGCATACGCGATACTATCTCCCAATGGTGGAAATTTCACATTGAGGATTTATTGTTTGAATAAAGGTCAAAATATAGGGTTTCATGATCTCTATGAACCAAAGTGGTTGTCGCAAATTTTGCGACAACCATTTCCTTCACCAATTCTCCTTCATTAAAAACATTGTTGATGTGTTTGCCGATAGTTTTGACATCTCTTCCAAAGAGGGAGGCAATTTGATTTCTATTTAGCCAAACAGTATCTTTTTCAAACTTGACCTCGATTTGAGTCTGACCGTCCCTTCCTTGATATTTCGATTTGATTGTTGTTCATTTTACAATTTCTATTCAACCTCCAAGGATTCCTTGATAGTTGGAATGAGTTAAAAGCTATCCTCTTTTTTTAAATCCTATACTCCGAGTACAATTGATGCTTCAATATCCAGTTTCCGGCTGATTTCCCGAGCGATTTTCAAAGTGGGTTCACTTTTGCCATTCAGGTATTCGCTGATTCGAGAAGTGCTGACTCCCAAAAACTCGGAAAGTGCTTTTTGCGTCAATCCACGCTCATTCATTCTCAATTTTATCGCTTCGGATAGGGTTGGAGGAGAAATTGGGAAATGGCTTTCTTCATAATCTGCAACGAGATCTGAGAGCAGGTTAAGTTCCACAAAACCTTTTGATTCAGAATTCTCGATGTTCTCTGAATCTGCAAGCAATTCTTCTATTCTTTCCAGAATAGCTTTGTATTCTTTTTCAGATTTGATCATACTCAGATAGTTTGAATGTCTTTTATTTTGTCGTATTCGGAATGGGTGCCAATAAATCGGATATAAACCTTCTTTGCATTAAATGAAATGATCGCAACCAGCCGATAGGAGTTTCCCTTTATATTGAAGACAAATCGATGATTTCCTACGTAATCGACTGAATTAAAGTCTTTTTTGATATCATTTAGAGATTCCCAGTCTTTTTTGCTAGTTACCGAATACCAGAAGCGAAGCGGAGTTTCAGCGTCCGCATGCTTTTCAGAAAACTCCTGTATCCGTTTGAAAGTAACGATTCTCACTCCATTAAAATATTTTGAAATATGAAACAAAATTACAAAAAATGGAATAATATTGATTGAATTGGCTAGACTTTTTTAATGACCTAATCTCCTAGTGGTTAATTCCTATTTCTTGGGAATGGTATGTCGGAATTTCCGACTTACCATTAGCTATATCTCAATCTGGTTGTTCATTTCCTCTTTTGCCTACCTTAATCTATTCGTCTCTTGGTCAAAAAAGAAATCGGCATCGATTTTCTTTTTGTATTTGCCAATTCGATCTTTAGAAATGTAAGGTTTGGTCAATTCCTGAACTGGCAAAATGTACAATGCGGCCGGATCTGAAGCTTTCCCTCCAATACCCAAGACAATGAAAACCGGTTGATTCTCTTTTGCAGCAAAGGCCTTGTATCGCTCCAATTGTCCCTCATTGGCGAAGCGGATATAGTCACCTTTGGATTCAGATCTCCACTTGCATTCTACAGCAAGAGGGTAGGACTGACCTCGAAGAATCAGCGATAGCTGAATATCCGGCTGTGTAGTGGTATCGGCATATCGACCATCTACAAACTTGTCGCCTGCCCAATTCCGTATTTTGAAAAATTTCTTGTCAAACTTCTGCACCACAAACTTTTCGAAATCCAATCCTGCTTTTTGGTTTACATCGATCAATTCCGTCTCAGAGTCTTCTTCCGATTCTTCCAGTTCACTTTTGATCTGACGGATGGCGAGTTCGGCATCTTTTCCTTCACTGATGGCAATTTCGCGGATTAGCTTTTCTTCTTTTGGAGTCAACACACCATCGGCTTTTACCGCTGCAATGGCTTGAGTCAAGGATTCGTTCCTAATTGACTTGGATTTAACCAAAAGTACAATTCCGGAAACCAATAAAATTCCGCCGAGGATGATTAAGGAGATGGGGAGCATGCGGGGCATTTTAATCAAACATGTTTACATAAAATTTTTGAGATGTATATAAGTTGTACCTATTAATGTTCCAATATCCTTCAATTTCTCCTAGCTTTTCTGGTTTCCAACTTTCGAATAAGTTTAGTGATATAGCCCAAGATTCGATTCTGGTTGCAATTAAATCTGATATTAGTTGTTGATATTTTTGTGGGTAACTTTCATTCCAACTTTTAAAATAACTTTCAATCCAATTATTAGTGTATTCATTGGATTTACCTAATATGATAAACAATGATTTTTTGTATGGAATTAAACTAATTAAAACAATAGGGAATGGTTCTGCTTGATCATAGGATTCTGTACTTGAAATGGGAGAAAATACGCCAGCCCCACAAACTTCCAAAAAAGGGACTTCAAATGTTTTAAAAGTAAAAGAATTTGATGATAACTCGGCGTTTTCAATTTTTTCTTTATAATAAATTAAATCTGAAATCCCCAAAGCATGAGATTCTATGTTTTGCTGAAGCATTTCCTTTTCTTGACTTGAAAGTAGAATTCTCAGTCGATTTGATTTTTCCATTCTCTGATAGAATTCTAAATTTCTTTTCTTTTTCCATAATTCACCACAAAGCGACCTATATAAAAAAAGCCTTTGTGTTTCATGATTGTGAAAATCTATTTCCCCAACTTCAATAGTTCTGAAAATCGAAGTGTCATGTCTGTTACAAAACAAAGGATGACACATTACTTTGTTAAGACTATTTTTTTTGAAAACAAGAGTTCTTTCTCCATTGTATATTTTAAAGTAGTCGTTTTCGACAAGTTCAACCACATGTGAGTTTAAAGAAATTAAACTTAGTGTTCCATTTTTTTGTAATAGATGAGATTTTATTGCGTCATTATTACAGCCAATGGACATACAATTCCACTTTTTACTGTGGACATTTTTGTTTATAGCTTGGAGGATTTTTATTTTCTCTGCACTCATTTATCACCCTCTTCCACTATCCCAATCTCTTCCTCACTTAAGCCATATAAATTGTATACCAATCGGTCAATTAGCTCTTTTAATTCTTCATTTTCTCCATTTTGAAAGATAAGTTCTTCAACCGCTTTTTCAAGTTCATTACTTGACAAAATAGAAGGGAATGGGATACTTTTGATATATCTTGATTCAAAACTATACCATCCTCCTCTCATTTGAGTAGATGTCAGTTTGATGTACCAGTTGGCTATTTTCGAATTTAAAATTCCTAGAAGGAAATAGAATGAAATCTCGGGTTTTGGAATAATTCCATATCCTCCACTAGCACCACCTGTAAACATGTATTTTCCTGTCTGGTCTAGTGCAAAACGAGAGGCAGGTGCAATATCAGGTGTGAAAATTTTTCTGGTTTGAATTATCTCAATGGCTTGATTCCTCCCAAATTGAAACCATTTTTCAACTTTAAATTTTCCACTTTCCCTTTCTTCCAAAATACTTTTATTTGTGTTTAGATATTGGGCTGTAAGGGGGGCTTCTTTCTTAAGCAACTCAAACGGAATCAAATTTCCATTCTCGTAAGGAAACAAAATCAATAATTCAGGTTCGGAAAGGGTATATGCTCTGCTGTTTCCTCCTTTGATTAGTGGAAATAGAAGTGCTTTTTCAAGCTCAATTTCTTTATCTAACTGTTCTGAAAAAACGATAAAAGTTTTCTCTAATTCACTTATTTTTTTGACTATAAATACTTTATCTGCACTAGTCTTTAACCCTTGGAAAATCCTTTCGGTTAGTGTTTCTAGTGTATTTTCAGATTGTTTTATTCTTTGTAGTAGAAGACTTTCCTCATTCTTTAAGAAAACCCAATTTTCCTTACTAAGAGATGAAATATCTACTTCACTAAATTTCATTTCATTTATTTCCAAAATTGAGGATGGAACCTCACATTCATAAAATGAGATTTTTTCGTTAGGTTCTTTCAACATAAAAAATATCCCGGTATATGTTGTAGCGTCTTCAAAAACCTGATTTGAACCAAAATGAATAATCTTTTCAAGGAATTGAGTACTCTTTAAAAATCCTCTTATTTCAGCCCCATAGTTTGCATTCAGAAATTTATGAGGATTAATATATGCTAACGAACCTTTTTTTGAAAGAATTTTATATCCAAGTTCTATAAATGGTATATAGATATCATAATTTCCTTTTCCAGTTGACTCGTAAGATTTGTTTAAATGCTCCACAAATTCAGGGGAATTTTTTTGAAGCTCTTGAATTCTGATATAAGGAGGATTGCCGATCACCACATCAAATCCTACAAAATCGCCTTCATCATTGAGCACTTCTGGAAATTCAAACCTCCATTCAAAGGCATTTTCATAGATCTGATTAGATCTAATTTCCTCGATTTGGGTATCCAGCATGTTGAGTTCCGCAGTGACTTTTTCCACTTTGGCCAGGCGGATTTTCTTCTCTTTTGCCGATTCCTCGAAAAGTCCAGTCTGACTCGTCAAGTTGTAAAGTTCCCCTCCGAGTTTTGCCCTCCGGAGAATCTTGGGATCGTTTTTGGAGATCTCGGATCGGAAGTTGGTTTTGATCTGTGCGATCAGGGCTTCCATCGCCCGTTTTTCGTCCTTGCTCTTTGCATTGCGGTAGGTGGAAACTGCCGTTTTGTAGTCTTCAATCTTCCATGAGCCTTTAAGCGCAGACTTGAGGTCGGAATCCAATGCAAAGCGGGAAACTAGGGAATTGCCGACTTTGATGTTGATGTCGATATTGGGCAAGGTTTCCAGCTCTCGACCTTGAAACCCTCCAAGGGTTTCGAACCCTTGGAGGGTTGCTATTCTATAATACGCCGATTTCAAAAGCTCAATCCAAAGCCTCAACCGACAGATTTTGACGGAGTTGGGATTGATATCTACCCCGAAAAGACAGTTCTCGATGATGGTCTGCTTTTCGTGAAAAAGCGTTTCCTGGATGCGTTGGCTTTCTTTGCTTAAGTAATTGTATTCAAACAGATTACCTTCCAAGTCAGCAATGATCAATTCATCATTGATCACTTCGACGACATGGCTACTGATCGGGTCATAATTGGAATCCACCAAAATTTTAAGCTCACTCTTGATGGCAATCAATTCATTCAATACCGAAACCAGAAAATGTCCGGACCCGACCGCGGGATCCACGATTTTCAGGCTATTGATGATCTCATTGGCTATTCTTCTGACTTCTTTTCTATTTCCGGATCTGATTTCCTCCTGTAGGTCTTCCTTCAGTTCTTCAAAAGTTTGGCAGTTCCACCCTTTGGCCTGATTGAATTTTTGGACGATTGTTTTCCGAATCGTCTTTGCAGACATATACATGGTGATAAATCCGGGCGTGAACACGGATCCATCTTTGTAGCCATTGATTTTCTCAAAGATGAGACCAAGCACGGAAGCATTGATCAAGGTCTTATTTTCCTCTTGAATGTCCTCTGAACCTTCCGAACTGAAATCGTAGGCATTCAGAAACTCCAAGAGGTATTCCAGAGCGGGAAGACTTCCGGTCCGCTTTTTCCCCTGATCATTCTTCAAAACCGTGCTTCCGATAATCGGGATGGATTTTTCATCTTGGAGATTGGAGATGAACAAAGTGTCGTGTTCCATATCCGTTGGCTCAAAAAGCGAACTGTTCAGGTAAGGAACATTTCCAAAAATCTGGTTGATTTCTTCTGATCGGTCTTGGTACTTTCTGGCTAAGACTTTAAAAAATAGGCTATTGAGGTCGTCATAATTTTTGATTTTATCCCGATTCAGAAATGAATAGGAGCGGTCTCCCTTATGATAATTGATCAATTGGGCTTCCAAAAGCTTGAGAAACAGGATTCTATTGATCCAAGTAATCGAAAGCTCCAAGCCAACATTGAAAAGCCGCTCTTCATGGCTGGTGCCAAACTGGCTTGGCTTTTTCAGTCTGCTGATTTTGTCCAAGCTGTCCAGCTCGGTAATCGTACTTTCCAAAATGGAACCCACATTCCGCGCCCCAACCTTACTTCTTCCGATGACTTTTTTTCCGCCATCGTTCGTTTCGTCAAGTCCTATGATGTGCAGCAGTTCGCTGTAAAACCGTCTGTCCAGGCTATTGCTGTCGTTGGCAAAGGGAAGCTTCAGCAAATGCTCTGGTGAGAGAAGCTTGAAAAGGGCAATCAGCTTGATATCATCGCTTTTGTCTGTATTTCGCAGTGGTTTTTCATAGTCCCGGAAATCAAAGTAGGTGAACGGTATCTGGTCTTTTACCTTTTCGATGGCAGGTTCAGCGATGTTTTTGTAGAAAAAGTCAGTCTTTATTTCTGACAATCTTTTTGCTTCGAAGTCTTCAAATTGCTTTACCAATGCTTTGTTTTGAGCAAAAAGACGGTCGAAAATTTGGGCTTCAAAAATAAACCACTCATGAATATTGGTTACAACCAAGTGCTTTATTTCCAGATTTTTATGTGTGATTCGCTCACGTAAATAATAAAGAATAAGCTCTTGAAGTGCTTTATAATTTAGATTTGAAATAGAGATCATCTCACCCTTATTGGTAGGCTTTTTAGCTTCAATGATCACTCCGACATTGGATTTGGCACTATCTCCCAAATGAATTACCAAATCATTTTTTCCCTTGATGTTGATGAAGTGGCTTGGCTCGTAATAAGTTTTCTTTAAAAAGTCGATAACCAGATTTTTGTGAAACTCCTCGGGTTCGGAATCATTGATCCGATCGAGTAGTTGAACCAGGTTCGATTTAAAACTCTCAATAGCAATCCGGTTGGGCTTTACTTTTCGGAATGCTGGATTTAATGCTTGTTTGGGTTTAAGGTACTTTTCGGTCATTAGAAATCAGCTTGCTGGAAAAAATCTTTCAACAAGATGCAATTTTTTTGACTAAAAAGGCAATCGATTTTTAGCGGTGATTGAAAAATTAAGACGGTATTTGTCTTGGTTTTTAAAAAGAGAAAAAGAATAATCTGATTGGTTAGGTTAAATTTTGTACCTGTGTCTTGCGAACCTTGTGATCTCGAACAGCATTGATGATTGTGCTTTTTCCAGATCCATTTGGCCCTGCAAAGACTCTAAGTCTAAGATTTGATTTAGTCGAGGACAAGTTTTCTGGATTTTGAATAGTCTTTCAATTTCTCAAGCTGAATTACCGAACCATCTGAATTCTCACGTACAATCCACCCATTTTCCGCTTTGACCACATATCCAGCGATTTCCATCGAGGCATCTGAAGCTTTTTTTACCGCAGCGGAAGCTACACGGACTAAATCCCGCTTGGTCAAATAAGCAGTAGTTTTTCGTGCCTTCGATTTTTTAGTTCTTTTTGGACTCTTCATATTGTCAATTTAAGAAGCTATTTCCCGATACAAAACTTACTAAAAATATTCGCCAGCAAATCATCGGTGGTCACTTGCCCGGTAATCTCTCCGAGATAGTGCAGAGATCTTCGGATATCCATCGCCAGAAAATCATTAGTCACTTCCTGATCCAAACCGGATAGGACATCCAGCAAAGATTCTCTGGTTTTGGTCAGGCTATCATAGTGGCGCACGTTGGTCACAATGGTGTTTCCGGTCCGGAATTTATCCAGGTTGACGAGTTCAAGAATGCGGGCTTTGAGCCCTTCCAGATTCTCTTTTTTGCCTGCCGAGATAAAAATGGTATCCGGATGTTTTTCCTTTAACTCACTGATAATATTCTCCTTAGCCTTATCCGTCTTATTCGCTACTTTCAGAAAAGGCACGCCCAAGTTTTCCAGTTTGTTGATGTCCCGATTGATCTCTACCAGGTCGGTATCACTCAGGTCAAAGAGGTACAGAATCAGGGAAGCGGTCTTCATTTTCTCTTGAGTCCGACTTACGCCTATGGCCTCGATGGTATCAGTGGTTTCCCGCAAACCGGCCGTATCGATAAATCGGAAGATGACTCCGCCGATGCTGATCTCATCTTCGATAAAATCGCGGGTGGTACCTGCGATATCCGAAACGATCGCTTTTTCCTCATTGAGTAGGGCATTGAGAAGCGTGGATTTTCCGGCATTTGGCTTGCCGGCGATGACCGTGGGAACCCCGTTTTTAATCACGTTGCCCAAGTCGAAACTCAAGATGAGTTCCTCGACGATTCTCAGAATCCGCTCTACCAATGTTCTCAAATCATCCCGACTGGCAAACTCTACATCTTCCTCCACAAAGTCGAGTTCCAACTCAATCATGGAGGCAAAGTGGATCAGTTGATTTCTCAGTTCTTGGATCTCAGAGGAAAAACCGCCACGCATCTGATTCAGTGCGGCTTGGTGGCTGGTTTCGGAGTCTGCATGGATTAAATCGGCCACGGCCTCTGCTTGGGCGAGATCAAATTGTCCATTTAAGAAGGCACGTTGGGTAAATTCTCCGGGCTTGGCTAGGCGGATACCTTTGCGTACAAAGAGCTTGAGCACCTGATTGATGATGTAGGAGGAACCGTGCGTCGAAATTTCCACTACATTTTCTTTGGTAAAGGATTTCGGAGCTTTAAAAACGGAGACTAAAACTTCATCGATGATTTTTTCTCCATCCCGGATAGTACCAAAATGAATGGTATGGGTAGGAACTTCTTCCAAGTTTTTTCCAAAAAAGACCTCATTTGTGGCTTTGATGGCATTTTTTCCGGAAAGACGAATGACGGCAATAGCGCCGACTCCCTGTGGAGTAGCTAGAGCGATGATGGTATCTTCGCGTTCTGCGAGATTAAAACTCATGGTTTGACTCGGAAAGCTTTTTCGACCAATTCGTTCAATCCTGCCAAAAATGCGTCCGCGGGGCGATAGCCGGGGAGTTGAGCGATGTTTTGAAGTCCAGGTTCGATCACCACAAAATTGGGATAAGACCGAACCCGCATGGCTGCCGCCATTTCGGCTTCAGTGTAGGTTTTTCCCATGAATTCAAATTTTCGCTGCGTGTTTTCAGCGTTCAGTTTGACCGTGTAAAAGTTTTGCTTGAGATGGGCGACCACTTTAGGGTCGGTGAAAGTCTCTTTGTCCATTTTCTTACACCAACCACACCAATCCGTGTAGACATCGACCAAAATCATTTTTGGCTGTTTGGTATTGGCTGCAATGGCCTCTTCAAACTTCATCCATTGAATCTCATCTTGAGCTTTTAAGGAAAGACTCAAAAAGAAGCTGAAAACTAGAAGTAGGAGGTATTTCATTTTTATCATTAATCAAATTCCTAACGGCTTGGCAGCCTTGTAAGTTCCTTGCAGCCAACTTGGTTTTTTGCCTTTTATGATGGCGCTCAACAGAAAGAAGATTCCGGCAACAGTAACCATCATTCCTGCTATCGAACTGTCGATCCAGTAGGCAAGATAATAACCTAAAATCGCAATTAAAATGCCAAGTGCGGCGGTAAGTTGAAGTAAGGGCATCAGACTTTTGGTCCATAGGAAAGCAGTCGCCGGCGGAACCACCAAGAGTGCCACCACCAAAATCGCCCCCACGGACTCGAAGCTGCTGACCGTAGTGTAGGAAACCATACTCATCAAAGCGAGATTGACTCCCTTGGCATTGATCCCAATCACAGAGCTAAAGCTTTCATCGAAGCTAGTCAGGATCAACTCTTTAAATAACAGGTAGATAAATCCTATTACAAAGAAGAAATTCAATCCTGCCAACCAGGTAATTCTGGGTCCTAAATTCAGCCCACTTTTTGTAACCCAAAGGTCAATCGGCAGGTAGGCAATCTCTCCATAGAGCACACATTCCTGATCCAAATCTACCTTATAAGCAAACAGATTGATCAGAATAATTCCGATGGCAAAAAGCAGGGTAAAAGTGATCCCGATAGAGGCATCGAGCTGAACTTTGGCTTTTTTGCGCAAGCCCTCAATCATCAAGGTTGCCAAAATCCCGAGCAATCCCGCTCCCATAATTACTTCAAGGCTCCGCTGACTTCCGGATACAAAGAAGCCAATCACGATTCCCGGCAGAACGGCATGTGAAATAGCATCTCCGGTCATGGACATTTTTCGAAGCATCATAAAGACCCCCAAAAATCCACAGGAAATTGCGATGAGGGCGCCGGTGAAAATGATCAGAAAAGCGTTGCTGTCAAAGGTCATGGTTTTTCTCGGGGGATAGTTTCCTGATGGGGATCGAGTGTAGGAAAGTTGAGCCGCTTCTCGAGCATAGCCTCCAGTTCCGGAGTAAGCAAATGCTCCATTTGTTCGGCTGATTCATGGACGTGATCAGGAGCGATATTCATGGACTCATTGAGGTAGAGTTCCCACAATCGATGCAGACGGACGATACGCATGGCATCCGAAGTTCCTTTGGATGTAAGACTTATAAATAATTGATTTTTAATGATAAAGCCTTCTTTAAGTAAATCTTTGATTGATTGGTTTATTTGCACTTTTTGATAGGGGTAGAGCTCATAGATTTCCTCTATGGACAGTCCTTCTTTGTTTTCTTCCCTGGCTTTGTAGAGCGCTTTCATCAAGTGGTCTTTATGCGTTTTTCTCAGGTAGTTTTTTCTGGAAAAGTATCGGAAAATGATTCCACTTTTCGGAGAAAACATAAAGGAAAGCAAGGCTATCAGGGAAAGAAATACCACCACCCAGGGACCGGTGGGCATCTGAGGAATCACGAAGGAAATATAGGTGCCCAATATTCCCGAGACAATCGAAAAGGATGCCGCCAAAATCAAAAGCGGATGGAGTCGGTCGGTCCAGAATCTCGCCGCAGCACCTGGAGTAATCAGCAAAGCGGCCATCAAGACCACGCCTATCGCCTGTATCCCTATGACCACCGCAAGAATCATCAGGACATTGAATAGAAAGCGAATCGCCTCCATCGGAAAACCAATTGCTTTCCCATATTCCGGATCAAAGACCATCAGCCGAAATTCCTTCAGAAAAAGTGTCAATACCATAATTATGGTCAGGGATAATCCTCCGTAGATCATCAGGTCAGATTCGGAAATGCCGATGGCGTTTCCAAAAATAAAGGAGTTCAGGCCGGCGATCTCAGGATTGCCGGACTTCTGTAGACCTGTCAGCATCACGATTCCAACACCGAAAAACACCGAAAGGATGGTGGCAATGATGGTGTCCTCGCTCAACTTGGTGTTTTTCCTTAGCCAAGAACTCAGAAACGTGGCTAATGCTCCAGAAAGGAATGCGCCTGTAACAATGTAGACGGGGTTCTTTTCTCCCGCCAAAATGAACCCCAAACAGATTCCCGGTAATACCGCGTGGGAAATGGCATCACCCAAAAGCGCTTTTTTATCCAGAAAAGAAAAGGTGCCGACATAAGCCGAACCGATTCCCAAGAGGGTAATGCCCAATACCACCCAGGTGATGGAAGGATCCTGAAAAGTGAAGAAGTAGAGAAAGTCCTCCATACTAGCTTTTGAGCGGGTTAAAGTCTTTGTTTCTGATCAGATCAGTGACTTTGGTAAGCAGGTTCAATTTTCCGCCATAAGTCTTACGGAGCAAATCCTCCGTAATCACCAATTCCTTTGGACCCGAAGCCACGAGGTGCAGGTTGAGCATGATCACCCAATCGAAGAAGTTCATCGCAGAGTGAATGTCATGATGTACGACCAAGACCGTTTTGCCGGAATCAGCCATTTCCTTTAGCAATTGGAAAATGGCCGTTTCGGTGGCCATGTCTACTCCCGCAAAGGGTTCGTCCATGAGGTATAAGTCTGCTTGCTGGGCCAATGCCCTGGCTATAAATACCCGCTGTTGCTGACCACCGGACAGTTCGGAAATCTGCCTTTTTAGAAATCCGGTCATTCCCACTTGTTCCAGGCATTGCATGGCGAGGTCTTTTTCCTTTTTTCCGGGTCTGCGAAAAAGACCCAATTTCCCATAGGTCCCCATCATGACCACATCCAGCACCGAAGCGGGAAAATTCCAGTCTACCGACTCCCGCTGTGGCACGTAGCTGATTCGTGCCCGGACATCATTCAGAGGTTTATCAAAAATCCTTACATAACCCGAAGTGGGAGGAATCAGCCCCATGATGGATTTGATCAGGGTGGATTTTCCAGCGCCGTTGGGACCAAGGATTCCCACAAGCTTTCCGGAGGGAAGGCTCAAGTCCACATTCCAAAGTACCGGATTTTGATCATAGCTGACCGTAAGGTCATGGATTTCCAACACTGGATTTTCTACTTGGGTGATCATGGCAATAGGTTTTGGTATATGATATTGAGGTTGGTAGAAAACATCCCCAGGTAGGTTCCCGCAGGAGTGTCGGGGGCATCAAGGCTGTCGGTGTAGAGCGGACCGGCCAACTGAACAAGTTGATTTTTTTCAGCAGCTCCGTTAGCCACAGCCTTGAGTGCCTTGGGAGAAATGGTCTGTTCGGCGAAAATGGCCTTAACCTGATGCTCCTGGATAATCTGGATCAACTCGGTCAAATCCCGAAGTCCGGGTTCGCTCAAGGTGGAGAGTCCCTGAAGTGAGTACACTTCTAGACCATAAGCTTTTCCAAAATAAGCGAAGGCATCGTGTGCGGTAACCAACACCTGATTTTTTGACTTCAATTCATTGACTTTGGTTCTGGTCTCTTGTTCAAGGTTTTTCAATTTCTGAAAGTACACTTCTGAATTGGATTCAATGATTGACTTCCATTCAGGTTTCCATTGGATAAGTTCTTTGCTCGCATGGGTTAAGGCTTTTGACCAAAGGTTAATATCAAACCAGATGTGGGGATCCACACTATGAGCTTCGGGTCCTGATCGAATCAGGTCAGTTTGGGGAATTCCATCGGAGGCATCGATCAGATTTTGTCTGAGAGTCAACTTTTCAAAAATCTCCGTCATCTTGCCTTCGAGGTACAATCCGTGGTAAACCACCAAGTCCGCACTGGTCAAAAGATCAAGATCCCGGACGGAAGCCTTGTATAAATGTGGGTCAACTCCTGCGGGCATCAGCGCGATGACTTCTGCTTTTTCACCCACCAGATTTTGGATGCCATCAGCCAAAATACTGGTAGTGGCGACGATTAGGGGTTTTTCTCTCTGGGTATCCGATGCAGGTTTACAGGCTCCGAAGAGAAGTAAAACGAATAGAAAAAATGTCAATGCTCTGCTCATGACTGGAGTACCAGAATATTGCTTGCTACATCTTTGGACATGAAAAGTGTCTTTTTCTGATCGACCAGGATTTCCAGTGAACCGTCAAATTCGACTTTGTCCAACACTTTGATCCGAGCACCGATGTAGGCACCCACTTTATCCAAATAGCGGAGAAAAGCAGCAGAACTGTCCTTAACCGCTACAATTTGCCCAGTTTGGTCCACATCCATTTCATTGAGCTGGACCCTGGGTCTAGACCTTACATCCCCAAATTCATCGGGAATGGGATCGCCGTGGGGATCAAACTTCGGAAAGTTGAGATAGGCATCCAGACGCTGGATTAATAAAGGAGATTGGATGTGCTCGAGCTGCTCCGCTACTTCGTGTACTTCGTCCCAGGCAAAGTTGAGTTTTTCCACCAAAAAGACTTCCCATAGTCGGTGCTTTCGGATCGTCTGTAAGGCATAGCGCTTTCCCGTTTCTGTGATTTGGAGACCATAATATTTTCGGTATTCGATCACTTCTTTTTCTCCCAGTTTTCGGAGCATGTCACTTACCGAAGCAGGCTTGGTGTTGATCTCCGCCGCGATGTCATTGGTGGATACACTTTTTTTTCCTCCATCGGAGAGGTGATAGATCGCTTTCAGGTAATTCTCTTCTGCAACTGTCAAATCCATAGCTAGCTCAAAATTATGAGTCAAATATAAAAATTAAATTAGATATATCTAAAAATAAATTTCATAAAAGCTAAATCACCTGTGGAAAACCCAAAAATAACTGTGTTTTCAAATTTAGGTTTGGCTAAAAATAAATTTAGACTACATCATAAAATGGATTAACTATCACTATTTCAGTAGAATATAAAATTGATCTTTGGTTAAAATGATCACCAAGAGATGAGAAACCCGAGTTTCCATTTTCCGGATTTGAGTGTAAAAAATAGGGGAGTGGTGGATAAGTTTTCACACTTTTCCACTTGGGAAGGAAAAATCAAAAGGTTTTAAGACAGGAGATTTTGGATAGCTTCTTGAAAATGAAGCTTTTCAGTTTTCCACAATACCGATTCAGGTACCGGTGTGGAAAAGTAGGTTAGGCTCAAAAACTGTTGAAAAGTGGCTAAAGCTTGATCAGTCTGCTGGAAATCGACCGAGAAGCCTCCGGTGAAATTATGGTAAAATTTTTCCCATTTCGGGTTGGGAGTCATCAGCACAGGAATGCCCAAAGCGGCACATTCAAAGAGCTTGGTGGGCATTTTTTCCCGGATTGCGGGCTGGATTTGATAGGGTAGGATTGCCGCTTGAGCGCTTCTCAAGACTTCTTGGATTTGATCGTGCGGGATCGGCAGATCCGAAATCACCAAATGGATTTGGTCATATTTAGCGGCTTCCTGATGGAGTTGCCTTTGA
The DNA here is from genome assembly GCF_003253485.1 of Algoriphagus aquaeductus. Taxonomy (GTDB): domain Bacteria; phylum Bacteroidota; class Bacteroidia; order Cytophagales; family Cyclobacteriaceae; genus Algoriphagus; species Algoriphagus aquaeductus. The sequence continues at coordinate 108,927 of NZ_QKTX01000012.1, forward strand.
TAAGCTGGGATGGGACAATGCCCGATTATGGTCAGCTGGAAATGAGGATAGGCTTCGAGAAGTTTTTGAAACCAAGTCAAACCTTCCCATGTGCCAAAGGAAGGGGAAAGAGTGCCTGTAATGCAGAAATGAATCGGTAAACTTGGGTCAAGTCTAATATTCCTGACCGCTCGAATATTCCCTTGATACTTGTTTTCCAATATCAGAAAGGGACGTTTCATCGGCATTTCGGTTTGGTAGCACTTTTCCGCAAGAAGGAATAAATCAATGCCCGGAACCTGTTCAGCTTTTCGGATTAGCCAACCGATCAGCTTTTTTTTTCTAACCGAAAGACTCGGGTTTAAATCCAGGTTTCGCTGATAATTTTCCTGGACATCAAACACGAACCTGTAACCAATTAAGGGCTTTAAGAGGGAGGCTAGGGGAAGGTATTCATAGGTGCAGCATATCAAAAGTTTGGGCTTGATTTGAATCAATCTCCAGACAAACCTAAACTGGGCCCATATCCGGTCCCACTTGGCTCTGAAATGGCTCATAGAAGAAAAGAATCGGATTTTGGAGTCGAATTCGGGCTTTTCCGAAGAAAAACCTATGATGTTTAGGCTGTATTTATTTGTTTCGCCCAGCGAAAGGGCCAGCTTTTGAAAGACACGAACATCCTTAATGGGCTTCAACGTTGAAGCGATTACCACAGGAATCAAATTGGCCCCATCAAGACTCATAAACGAAACTAAATAAATCTAATGGAACTCAAAACGATCATTGAGAACGCCTGGGAAAACAGGGAATTGCTCAAAGAAAAAGAAACCGAAATCGCCATCAAGACCATTATCGCAGATTTGGATGCCGGTCGGTTGAGAGTGGCTGAACCTACCGAAGATGGAAATTGGAAAGTCAACGATTGGGTGAAGAAGGCGGTGATCCTTTATTTCCCCATCCAGAAGATGCAGACCATAGAAGTTGGACCGTTTGAATTTCACGATAAGATGGCTCTGAAAACCAACTATGCCAAGCAAGGCGTGAGAGTAGTTCCTCATGCAGTGGCCCGCTATGGAGCCTATCTGGCAAGCGGAGTGGTGATGATGCCAAGTTATGTTAATATCGGAGCCTATGTGGACAGTGGCACGATGGTTGATACCTGGGCTACCGTCGGATCTTGTGCGCAGATCGGCAAAAACGTTCATTTGAGTGGAGGTGTAGGAATAGGAGGAGTATTGGAACCTGTTCAGGCTGCCCCGGTGATTGTAGAAGACGGAGCCTTTATCGGCAGCCGCGCCATCATCGTAGAGGGAGTTAGAATAGGAAAGGAAGCCGTAATCGGAGCGGGAGTTACGCTCACTGCGAGTTCAAAAATTATCGACGTGACAGGTTCTGAACCTGTAGAATATAAAGGATACGTGCCACCTCGCTCCGTGGTCATACCAGGGTCCATTTCCAAAAACTTTCCTTCAGGGACTTTCCAAGTTCCCTGTGCCTTGATCATCGGTCAGCGAAAGGCTTCCACGGATCTTAAAACATCCCTCAATGACGCGCTCAGAGAAAACAATGTAGCAGTCTAATTCAGCTCACCAAAAGCTTTCGAATCGCTGGAAAATGAAAACTTCAGAATCGATCAAGATTTCAGGTGACTGTTGTAAAACAATTAAACAATGAAAATCTTAAGTAAAGTGATTCTAGTACCTGTTATCGCAGGTACTTTATTCGCCTGTTCTGAACAGAAGTCAAATCCAGCCGATCGATATTTTGAGAAGGGCCAATACGAATTGGCTGCCCAGAAGTATTCTGATAACCTGAAAAATAAACCCTCAGATGTCAAGCTGCTTTTTGGCAGGGGCAGATCATATCAGGAGCTTGGGATGTTGGCTGAAGCTCAATCGGACTTTGAAGCTGCACTTTCTCAAGATCCAAACAACTTTCAGGTATTGTTGAGTTTATCGGCGATTCAACTGGAGCAGAAAAATTATGCGAGTGCCTTGCTCTATGCCACCAAAGCTGAGGAAATTTCAGGGGCTCCCGCTATGGCGTCCTTTTTGAAAGGAAGAGCGCTGCATCAGTTGGGTATGCCTGAGGATGCGCTCAAGGCTTATGGACGCGCCATACAGATTGATAAAGATTTCGGACAGGCTTATTACAACAGGGGAATGCTAAAAGTGGCATTGGAAAGAAAGAAACAGGCTTGCGAAGATTTCAAGCTTGCTTCGGTACTTGACTATCCTGGAGCGGCTGAGTCCTTGGCAAAATATTGTAAATGATAATTCAAAGTGTAGGGATCTACGCTTCCTGAATCTGAAAATAAAATCTGCCTCAATTCAGAAAATTACTTCTGTGTTGAGGCAGTTTTTATTGGTAAGGGATGGTTTTAATTTTTGGGATTTGAATCATGTTCGTGAGGAAGGTGATCACAGAGAGCATCAGAGGGGAGCTTTCCCGAACCATTGCACGTTTTACATTCGCTGATTTCCTTTCCGCTTCCTTCGCATTCCGGGCAGGTTAGTCTTCCCTTTCCAGCACATCGCTCACATTCGAAAAATTCCACAATGTTGAAGACATTGACTTTTTTTATCATTCCGGTGGCACCACATCTACTGCATCCTACGATTCCTTTAGATTTGCAATACGAGCAGGTTTGTTCGATTTGCTTTTTCCCTTCACATGTAAAGCAGGAATGAAATCTGTAGCCTCTTCTGTCGCAAAGTTGACAAGATTGAATCTTTGCAAGTGGTTCTTTGAGTTTCTCTTTGAGTTGTGAAGCTCCCTGATAATTCTGTCCATTAAAGCCGGTCAGCTCCAGGTATTTGTTGAGGAAATTATTGCTATTGTCAAATTGCCCAAGCTCAAACAGGGTTTCTGAAAAGTAATAAGGCATTTCATCCGGAAGCGGAAGACCAGAATCTATCAGGTTACGAAAAATCGAATTTGCAGTCTGGTAATCTTTTCGCTCCATGGCAGCAAGAGCACCTTTCATCCAACGGTCGGTTTGACCCAAGTTTACCTGTGAGAAGGCTTGGAATGAAAAGAGAAGAAAGAGAAGGGCGAAGGTGGGTTTGGCTAAGAAATGTGCGTGCACTGGAAAACACTTTTGTTCAGCAATTAACTTACAAGTTTTGATTCCTTCAAGTTAAATATTGTATGCGGATTCAAAAAAATGAAAACGCACCCATTTATTTCCTTCCTTTTCAGTAAATTTATACCGCTTTCAAAAATTAACCTATCTCGATTTTTACTCACACTAAACAACTTAACTTAAAAAACGAATTATGGGAAAATCAATCACAATGATCGAAGGAATCGGTGAAGTGTATCAAGGTAAACTTGCAAATGCCGGTATCAGCACCGTAGAAGGGCTATTGGAAAAGGGTGCGACCCGTTCGGGTCGAAAAGCAATCGCTGAGGCATCAGGTATCGATGAAGGTCGAATTTTAGATTGGGTCAATATGGCTGATTTGTTCAGAATTAACGGAGTAGCCAGCCAGTTTGCCGAGTTACTCAAGGCCGCTGGAGTAGATACAGTCAAGGAATTGAGAACCAGAAATCCAGAAAACCTTCATGCTGCTCTGACCAAAACCCAAGAAGAAAAAGGACTGACCCGAGTGGTGCCCCCCCTGTCCAAAGTGGAAGACTTTATTGCCCAAGCAAAGGCTCTGGAACCCATGGTAACGTATTGATTTCAGGCTATTGCTAAAATTTATAAACCTTGAGGCAACTCAAGGTTTTTTTGTAGTTTGAGCCTCAAAGCTTTTTCAAAATGAACAAAATCGAAGATTTCAAAAACCATTTGGCTCTAGGCCAACAGTTTAAAAAAGACTACATCATCTTGGGAACCGGAATTTTGGACGGAGCACCCTTAGAAGGCGCTCAGATCAAAATTCCCCTGAAAACCCTAAATCGGCATGGCTTGATAGCCGGTGCTACCGGAACCGGAAAAACCAAAACTTTACAGGTGATTGCCGAACAGCTTTCTTTGAAGGGAATCCCTTCCGTATTGATGGATCTGAAGGGAGATCTTTCTGGATTGGCGATGTCAGGCGAAGCTTCAGACTTTATACTCAAAAGATCAGCAACTATTGGGGTTGATTTCAATCCTCAGGGGCTTCCGGTAGAGTTGATGTCCATTTCCAACGAAAAAGGAGTTAGGCTAAAGGCGACCGTTTCTGAATTTGGCCCGGTGTTGATTTCTCAGATTTTGGAGTTGAATGATACCCAAAGAGGGGTTGTGGCATTGATTTTTAGGTATTGTGATTTGCATCACTTGCCACTGATTGATTTGAAAGATTTCAAACGGGTCCTTCAATACATTACCAATGAAGGCAAATCTGCTATTGAAAAAGAATTTGGCCAAGTCTCTTCGGCTTCTGTCAATACAATCATGCGTAAAATCATTGAATTGGAACAACAGGGGGCAGATCGTTTTTTTGGAGAGTTATCGTTTGATGTGGATGATTTCGTCCGGACCAAGGAAGGCAAAGGGGTGATCTCGGTGATTCGGCTTACCGACATTCAAAGCAAGCCCAAGATGTTTTCCACGTTTATGTTAAGTTTGCTATCAGAGATTTATGAAACTTTTCCTGAGCAGGGAGATGCAGATCAGCCCAAACTCTGCTTGTTTATTGATGAGGCACATTTGGTCTTCTCCAATGCTTCCAAAGACCTTCTGGAAAAGATTGAGGCGATTATCAAACTCATTAGGTCCAAAGGGGTTGGCGTATATTTCTGTACCCAGACACCGACGGATGTCCCGGACAGTGTTCTTGGTCAGCTTGGTCTGAAAGTCCAGCATGCACTAAGAGCTTTTACAGCCAAAGACCGAAAAGCAATCACCAAAACCGCGGAAAACTATCCGGATTCGCCTTTTTACAAAACATCAGAAGTCCTAACTTCCATGGGGATTGGAGAGGCTTTAGTCACTGCCTTGAATGAAAAGGGGATTCCTACTCCTCTTGCCCATACCTTGGTGAGAGCTCCGATTACCCGCATGGATATTCTTACAGAGGGAGAAATCGACCGTTTGGTTGCCACCTCTGATCTGGCCAAAAAGTATAATATGGATTTAGATCACGATAGCGCATTTGAAATCCTGGAGCGAAAAATGATGGATATCCAACGGCAACAGGAAAATACCCCAACTCCAAGCTCTCCTCCAAAAACGACAACCCGTACCAAACAGGATGAATCATTGATTGAGGAATTGAGCAAAAATACCATGGTCCGTCAATTGGGCAGGACTTTGTTCCGAGAGTTGGCAAGAGGAATTTTGGGATCTTTTTCAGGTAGAAAAAGGTAATCGTAGCTTGTATTAAACCAATTGAAAATACGTCTTTGAAAATCGCAATAATAGGTGGGGGAGCGGCAGGCTTTTTTGCCGCAATCCATGCCAGTGGTCCGGGCAATGAAGTAACGATTTTTGAAAAGTCACCCAAAATCCTTTCAAAAGTCCGAATTTCAGGTGGGGGGAGATGCAATGTCACGCATCAGCCAATGGAAATTTCCAAGTTGATAAAAAATTATCCCCGAGGAGAAAAGTTCCTTAAAAAAGCTTTCCGTCATTTTTCCATTTCGGATACTTTCAAATGGTTTGAATCCCGGGGCGTATCCTTAAAAATCGAATCAGATGGAAGGGTTTTTCCGATTACCGATGACTCCCAAACCATCATCCATGCGCTTGTAAGTGAAGCGGATAAGCTAGATGTAAAGCAGATCCGTTCTACAGGAATTAAAGATATCAAGCAACATGGAGATGGATTTGACTTGATCAGTGAAAAGGGTCATTTTTTCTTTGACAAGGTAATCGTAGCGGCAGGAGGTCATCCCAATTTGGATTCTTACGGATTTCTCAAGTCCCTGAATCATAAAATAGTAAAGCCTATTCCTTCGCTTTTTACTTTCAATGCTCCAAATGAATCAATCCGTGAACTGATGGGGATTTCGATGCCCAATGCTCAGGTAAAAATTGAAGGGACCAAACTGACCTATCAAGGACCAGTATTGATTACCCATTGGGGAATCAGTGGTCCCGCCGTTTTAAAATTGTCTGCTTTCGGTGCTCAATGGCTTTTTGATCATCAGTACCAGGCCAAAGCGCAAATCAATTGGAATGCCGAATTGGGAGAGGGTAATTACCTGAATCAAATCCTGAATTATTCCCAATCCCATCCAAATCGAAAAATATACAATCATCCACTTTTTGAAGTTCCGTCAAGATTGTGGGAGCATTTTTGCGGAAAATCCGGGATTGAAGAGGGGCAGCTCTTCGGAAATCTTCCAAAAAAGAGCCTAAACCGCTTAGTACAAAACCTTTTTTGCTATATTTTGGAAGTCAAAGGGAAGACTACCTTCAAGGAAGAGTTTGTCACCGCCGGAGGAATTTCTCTGGAGGAGGTCAACCCGGACACCATGCAAAGTATTTATCACCCCAATCTTTACTTTGCGGGAGAGGTATTAAATCTGGATGGAATCACAGGAGGCTTTAATTTTCAAGCCGCTTGGACCACAGGTTATATCGCCGGAGTTTCAGCAAAATTGTAAAGTATATGTCCAATTATTATCCTGAGTTGAATCAACGAATTCTTGATATGTCGGATGGCGATGAGGAGTTTCGTGAAGAACTCACTCAAGCGATTTACAATGGATTAGTCGAACTCAAGAAAGTCTATGCAGAAGGAACAGTTGAAAAGGACTTGGTCAAAATTCAGCAAATCCGGCATAAACTGAAGCCTACACTTTCGATGTTTGAGTTTGATTTATTGACTGAAACTTTACAGGAAGGAAAAGAACTTCTCGAAACCCAAGGGTTTGATGGAAAGTTTGCCCTGCATTTCGAAGATTTTCTGGAAAAAGTAGACCTCGCTATTCAGGAGGTCGAAAAACTTACAAAATAAAACGGAACGATACCCATCGCTCCGGTTTTTTAATACCCTGTGAGAAATGTTTCTTTGCAAAAGTAAACGATCCTTGTTGGCTTGGATTTATGCCAATATAAAGTAGAAGTGAAGCTTTCTCCTTTTTATTATGCCCATTTTAATACCTTCCTATCACAAACCACCTTTTTATCTTTTCAACGGTCATTTGGAGACCATTATCCCCAGTGTTTATCGGAAGATTGAGGGAGTAGCCTATGAAAGGGAAAAAATTGAAACGCCAGACGGTGACTTTTTGAATCTGGACTGGTCATCAATGGGAGGCAATCAGCTTTTGGTCATTTCTCATGGACTGGAAGGTGATTCAAGGCGACATTATGCTATGGGTTTGGTGAAGCTTTTTAACCAACATGGAATCGATGTACTCGTCTGGAACAACCGTACTTGCGGAGGAGAAATGAACCTCCGACCGATACTTTACCACCATGGGGCGAGTTATGACCTCGACACAGTGATTCAGCATGTACTCAAAACTCATGCATATGATGAAATTTTCCTCTCAGGAATCAGCATGGGAGGAGCTCAGACTTTGAAGTATTTGGGAGAAAAAGGAGCAGACCTGCCAAGTCAAATTACCAAAGCAGCCGTCTATTCGACTCCGTGCAATCTTCCTTCCAGTGCCGAGACGCTTAAGTGGAAGTCAAACACATTTTACAAGAATCGATTTTTGGGAAAACTCAAAATGAAAATAGCGCTCAAAGCCCAACAGTTTCCCGATTTGATAGATCTGGAATTTCTGCACAAGGTGGACAATTTTGATGATTTTGATACCTATTTCACCGCTAGGCTTCACGGCTTCAAAGATGCCAGAGATTTTTATCAAAGCGTTAGCGCAGATAACTGGATGCACCGGATTGCCATTCCAACTTTGATCATCAATGCCCTCAATGATCCGCTTTTGGGGAAAGCCTGCTATCCGGTAAAACTTGCTGAATCCAAGTCAGAAATTCTTTTGGAAATGCCCAAAAGGGGAGGACATACGGGTTTTACTCTTCAAAATCAAGAGTTTACCTGGACGGAATTGCGGTTTTTGGATTTTTTGAATTCATAAAAAAGGAGGCTTTCACCTCCTTTTACCGCTTAGCTGTCAAAATCTCTTTAAGGCCATTTCCGCTACGGTACCTCCGATCGATAAGGAGCTGGTTGCTGCCGGACTGGGCGCGTTCAATACATTGATGGCATATTGAGACTCTCTGATGGCAAAGTCATCCAGCAGTCCTCCGGTGCGGTCACAGGCCTGAGCCCTAACTCCGGCGCCACCATCCACCAGATCTGATTCCTGAATTTCGGGAATTAATTCCTGAAGTGCCTTGGTAAAGGCGGTCTTTGAAAAAGAGCGATATAGCTCCCCAAAACCGGTTTTCCAGTATTTGCCTGCAACTTTTTGAAATCCAGGCCAAGCCAAGGTTTCTGCCAATTCACCCAGATTGATCTGAGATTTTTTATAGCCCTCTCTTCGAAAAGCCAAAACCGCATTGGGACCGGCTTCCACACCTCCCTTTTTCATTCGTGTAAAATGCACCCCTAGAAAAGGGAAATTGGGATCGGGAACAGGGTAGATGAGATTTTTGACCAGGTATTCCCGTTCTTTTTTGAGTTTGTAATATTCACCTCTGAAGGGAATGATTTTCACATCATTGACACCCGCATCATTCATTCTGGCGACTTTGTCTGAATAAAGACCTGCACAGTTGATGACCAATTTTGCCTGGAATGATCCTTTTGATGTTTCAATATGGCTGATGCCGTCTTTCTGACTTATTCCCAGTGCTTTATGTTCCAAAAAAATCGCTCCGCCTTGCTGAATAATTTTGCGACCGTAAGCCAAGGCAACTTGAAAATAATCCACAATTCCTGTTTGGGGAACATGGATAGCGGCCACGCCGGTACAATACGGCTCATATTCTTTGAGTTCTTCCAAGGTGATCTTCCGGGTGCCGGTCAGCCCGTTTTGTAATCCTCTGTTTAGAAGAGTCTCCAACAGTGGTTTTTGTTCCTCCCGGGTGGCTACCACTACCTTTCCGGTGATTTCAAATGGGATTTTCTCTTCTTGGCAAAAATTTACCAATTCATGATACCCGTTGATGCAATTGGTTGCTTTCAGGGAACCGGGCTTGTAGTATAATCCTGAATGGATTACTCCTGAATTGTTTGCGGTTTGGTGCTGGGCAAGCTGTGCCTCTTTTTCTAAAATAGCGATTTTAAGATCCGGGCGGGATTTCAGGATTTTCAAACCTGTGGCCAATCCGACTATCCCTCCACCGACAATTACTGCATCGTATACCATTACTCCACTTATTTTGTCCCAAATATAGCAGAGCGAACTTCAATATTTGAGTTCAAAAACAATCCTCGGGCTTTCCCCGTATGGAGATTTTTAAAAACTAGCAAGTTGACAGAAAAAATGAAGCTAACTTGCGGTTGTTTTCATTTCAAGTGCCGACCTATCGATCAATGCTTCGATCATTTCTTTTAGGAGTAATTCTCCTTTTTTCTCTTTCCGCTCAAGCCCAGTTTATAATCAAAGGAAAAGTCACCGATGCAGAGACGGGAGACCCCATCGCCTTTGCCAATGTGTTGATCCAGGGAACCACGATCGGGATGACCACGGATTTTGAAGGAAATTATTTGATCGAAAGCAAAAGCCTGGGAGATAGCTTGAAGGTGAGTTACCTAGGTTATCTTGCTCAATCTAAACCTTTGGGAAAGCAGGAAGAGCAGACGGTCAACTTCCAGCTTTGGCCCACTTCCTTTGAGTTGGGGACTTTTGTTTTCGAAGCCGGGGAAAATCCTGCCTTCGAAATTATCCGTCGTGCTTCTTCCAAAAGGAAAGAATTTGACAAACGAAGCCTAGAGGCATACGAAACCAGAAATTACACCAAAATAGAGCTGGATGTTGACAATCTTTCAGAGGATTTCAGACAGCGCAAGTCAGTAAAAGCCGTGACGGCTGTCTTGGACAGTATCCGCCAATTGACAAATGACGAAGGAGAGAAAATCCTTCCTGTATTTTTTTCGGAGACACTGTCCACTTTTTATTTTAGAAACAGTCCTGATCTGAAAAAAGAGATCATTGAAAAAACAAAAGTGACCGGAGTGGGAATTACTGACGGCTCTACTACCTCACAGATTACGGGTTCGGTATTCCAAGAATATAATTTTTATAAAAACTGGCTCAGAATCCTCGAAAAGGACTTTGTTTCGCCCATTGCGGATGGGTGGAAGACCTATTATGATTATGACCTGATGGATTCTGTTTTGGTAGGTCAGGACAGCTGCTATCGACTCCAAGTCTATCCAAGAAGAGAGCAGGATTTAGCATTTACCGGGACGATCTGGATCAAAAAGGAGGATTACTCACTCAAGCAGGTGGACTTGACGATTCCAAAAGCAGCCAATCTGAATTTTGTGGAAAGGATCAAAATCCAGCAAGAGTTGATTGCCACTGATGCAGGTCCATTACTGCCCGCAAAGACCCGGGTTTTGGTGAAAATCGGACAAGTCACTGAAAAGACAGCAGGTCTTTTGGCCAAGTTTTATACTACCTCAGATGTGATTCGGGTAAATGAACCCATGCCGACTTCATTTTTCAATCAGGCCGTGGAGCTCAAGCCGGATTTCAATCAGTATACAGCAGACTTTTGGAGGAGCACTCGACCTGACCCCTTGACAGAAGAAGAATTGGCGGTCTTGCAGATGGTGGATACCCTGAAGAAAATCCCCATCATCCGCTTCTATTCAGAAGGGCTGAAATTCTTTGCGACTGGGTACCTCCCTGTGCGTAAAGTGGATTTGGGACCATGGACTGAGTTTGGGAACTATAACAATGTAGAAGGTCTTCGACTCGGGTTTGGCTTGCGGTCAAATTTCAAATTTTCCAATAAATGGCTTTTGGAAGGCTATGGCGCCTATGGATTGGTCGATCAGCGGTGGAAATACAAAGCTGCATTAACCCGGATTTTGGATCGGACCCGCTGGACTACCCTTCAGCTCAGAACTTCCCGAGAGCTCGATCAGGTGGGATTGGAAATGGAAAACTTGGAAGGAAACAGTGTGTTCTTGGCTGCCAGCCGTTTTGGGACCTTGCGTCGGCCTTTTGTCTCTACCAATCACCGCTTGACTTTTCAACGGGAGTTTTTCAAAGGGTTTTTGTTGACCACCGGATTTAATCTGGCTGAATTTGATCCACTGTTTAATTTCTATTACCTCGAAAAGGACACAAGGGAATTCAAAAACCGCTTTGAAACCACTGAATTTCGGGCAGGAATCCGCTACGGTCGGGATGAAGTCATCATCATCAATGACAACGTAAGGGCTTCCCTTGGCTCCAATCGCTGGCCCATCGTGGAGTTGAACTATGCCCAGGGGATGGATTTTCTGGGTGGAGATATCCGCTACACCAAGTTGAACTTTTACCTCTACCAACGACTGACCATGGGGATTTTTGGAGTAGGTCGCTATGAGTTGGATGCGGGCAAAATCTGGGGAGAAGTGCCTTATCCTGTGTTGAAAAACCATTTGGGAAATGAGACCTTTTTCTATACCACGGCAGCTTTCAATACCATGAATTTCAATGAATTTGCTTCAGATCAGTTTATCAGTTTACGGTATAGACAATCTTTTGAGGGCTTTCTTTTGAATTCCCTTCCCTTGATCAAAAAGCTGAAATGGAGAATGGTCGGAAGTGCCAATGTACTGATGGGGTCCGTGCGTGATGAAAATGTAGCCAATGTACCCGTATTTGATCCTTTGGGTGTTCCTTTACGGTCATTTGGAAGACTGGACCCTAGCAAACCCTATGTGGAACTTGGGTATGGAATAGAGAATATTTTCAAGTTTTTCCGGGTGGATTTCTTCCATCGGATGACCTACATGGATCAACCTGAGGCCAAACCTTTCCATGTAAAAGTCAGTGCGCAGATTATTTTGTAAAAATCATTTGAAAAGTTCGGTATTGGCCTATTTATCTTCATTTTTTCCAGCTATTTCTCTGTTTTTGCTCAATCCGAACCTGAAACATTCACAGCAAAACATGCGGTTTATCTAGATCTTGGTGGTAACGCTGGTCAGTATGCCTTCACCTAGGGAAGGCTTATTCATCAGAATGGTGCCATCAAAGGGATGGGTAGTATTGGTTTTTCACTTTGGGCAGACCGTGTTAATGGCTCGACGGTTCTTAAATCCTGCGATTCTTATAGAAGTTTCTGGACTTTTAGGAAGAGGCAAGCATCACTTTAAATTAGGTATAGGCGGAACCCCTCATATTGCTACAAGCTTAAATTTTAATGCTGAAACCTCAGAATTAGAAGATAAGTTGGTGTTTAGTTCTCTAATTCCATTAAGAATCGGTTATAGATACCAAAAACCCGAAGGTGGATTTTTTTTTAGAGTTGGCTATACCCCATTTTCAAAGTTCCTGTAGGAGGGAGAGAGGATTGGATTTTTACGCCAAATTTTGCAGGATTGAGTTTTGGAAAGAGTTTTTAGAGTTAGCTGATTGGATTTTGTTCTGCCTAACTGGGATTTGAGAAATGAGTAAAAATATCTTGAAGTTTTTCTGAATGGTCTTTTTCTATTGAGGGACCTGCTTTGATATGCCGGGTGGGAAGCGTTTTCGTGTGAAGGTATTTGTGTAAATTATTTTTTAGGTTATTTATGAATTTTTCCTAGATTAGGAATATGATAAGAAGGAACCTAAGAGTTGGAATCTATTTTTTATTCACACTTACTTTCTGCACTTCAGATCCTAAGGGGGTATCTAAACATACTCAGGATGTAGAGAAAATAGAAATTGACCTTTCCAAAGCGAGAGAGGGGAAGCTATCTGAATTTTTCGAGCCGGAAGTCGAATACATCTGGCTTAAGGATGATTCAGCCGATGCACAATTGAATGCAGGCTTGCAAAAGATTTTTTTTCATGAGGATAAAATTATTACGTTGGACATTTTTGGTTGCAGATGTATCCAAATTTTTGATCGATCCGGAAACCTTCTGTCGAAAATCCGAGCCTATGGAGAGGGACCTGAAAAGTACCTTGACTTTGATGACGCGATTATAGTCGAGGATGAGCTCTTATTGTTGGGCGTTTATCCTCCGAAATTGATGTGGTTTTCCTTGGATGGAAAATTTCTTCGAGAGGAAAAACTGGAAAAACGCGTAAGTTCTGGCATTTACTCTGAGAAGACGGAGCGATACTATTTCTATTCCAATACCCGTGAACCAGGTGATTTTTTTGTGAGGAGTGTGAATGAAAGTTTTAAGGATTCCACTGCGTTTTTCCCGTTTCAGGAGGAAGGGTACTTTGGGAATTATCCAAGCAGATATAATTTCCTTAAACTGGAAGGGGATATTTTCTTGGGAATGGCATTTCAGGATACGATTTGGCAGGTGAAAGGGGGAAAGTTTGTACCCAAACTGTTTTTTGATTTCGGAAAGTATGCCCAAAGTATGGGAGAAATGAAAAGGCTCAGTGATTTGGACCCTATTCAGGAACTTGATTTTATCAACAAAAAAGCTAAGCTCTATTTCATCCCACACCAATGGTATTTGACCGAGACATTTTTTTATTCCGGATTCAAATACGAAGAAAGTTTTTTCAATGTGTTTTATGACAGAAAAAGCAAAGAATCTCATGTAATTAAAGGCCGTTTACAAAATGATCTGGATGGAGGTTTCGATCCTTATTCTATCCTTTATCAGTTTGAAGAAGGAATTGTCGGTTTTAATGTTCCAGGCAGAGACCTTTTCAAAGTGCTTCAAAAAAAGGAATCAGAGCTCGGTCAGGAGACTTTTGAATCCTATCGAAAAAGCCTGGGAAGGGATTGGGTCCAAGTGGCGGAAGATGCAAGGGAATCGGAAAACCCGGTTTTGGTCATTTATTCTGTAAAGAAATAGAGATTCCTTCCTACATTCCTTTCCCCTAAATTTTTCCTTTGAAGGATGGTTATGCATATTTGCAGCTTAAACCACCTGCCTGTTTGTATGGGCAGAAAACGAAAATTACATGTCACAACTTATCAAAATCACCCTTCCCGATGGCTCGGTAAGGGAGTATGAAAAAGGAACTACCGGACTACAGATTGCTGCCAGTATCAGCGAGGGTTTGGCCCGGAATGTTCTAGCCGCCAAAGTCAACAGTCAGGTTTGGGATGCTACCCGAGCCATTGAACAGGATTCCACCCTTCAGTTGCTCACCTGGAATGACCTGGAAGGGAAAAACACGTTCTGGCATTCTTCTGCCCACTTGATGGCCGAAGCCTTGGAAGCTCTTTATCCTGGCATCAAATTCGGAATCGGTCCGCCCATCGAAACAGGATTCTATTACGATGTGGACTTTGGGGACCACAAACTGGAAGGAGAGGAGCTAGAGAAGATTGAGGCCAAAATGATCGAACTGGCCAAGCAAAAAAGTGAGTTCATCCGCAAAGAGGTATCCAAACAGGATGCCATCGCCTATTTCCAAGAAAAGGGCGATGAATACAAATTAGATCTTTTGGAAGGGCTGGAAGACGGTACGATTACCTTTTATGAGCAAGGAAACTTCACTGATCTTTGCCGTGGACCACATATCCCGAATACAGGTTTTGTTAAGGCCGTCAAGCTGACCAATATCGCAGGAGCATACTGGAGAGGAGACGAGAAGCGTAAGATGCTTACCCGTATTTACGGAGTTACTTTTCCAAAGGCTCAAGAATTGAAAGATTACTTGACCCTGTTGGAGGAAGCCAAAAAGCGAGATCACCGAAAGATCGGTCGGGAATTGGAACTTTTCACCTTCTCAGAAAAAGTAGGCATGGGACTTCCCCTTTGGCTTCCCAAGGGTACTTTACTGAGAGAGCGATTGGTGGCTTTTATGAAAAGAGCACAGGATAAGTCTGGCTATCAGCAGGTAACTACGCCTCATATCGGGCATAAAGTGCTGTACGAGACTTCCGGTCACTATGAGAAATATGGCAAGGATTCCTTCCAGCCAATCATGACTCCAAATGAAGGGGAGGCTTTTCTATTGAAGCCGATGAACTGCCCTCATCACTGCGAGATCTATAAGCACAAGCCAAGATCGTACAAAGATCTTCCGATCCGCTATGCTGAGTTTGGAACGGTCTATCGCTACGAGCAGAGCGGAGAATTGCACGGATTGACCCGGGTTCGAGGGTTTACTCAGGATGATGCACATATTTTCTGCCGTCCCGATCAGGTGAAAGAGGAGTTTATCAAAGTGATTGACTTGGTGCTCTATGTATTCAAGGCCCTAGGATTTCAGGATTATACCGCTCAGATTTCGTTGAGAGATCCGGAGAAGCGGGAGAAATACATCGGAACTGACGAGGCTTGGGAAAAGGCAGAATCTGCCATCATCGAAGCAGCTGCTGAAAAAGGCCTTGAGACTGTTACTGAATTAGGCGAAGCCGCATTTTATGGCCCCAAATTGGACTTTATGGTGAAGGACGCTTTGGGAAGAAAGTGGCAGTTGGGCACGATCCAGGTGGATTATCAGCTCCCAGACCGCTTCCAACTGGAGTATATCGGTTCGGACAATCAAAAACACCGCCCGGTAATGATTCACCGCGCACCTTTTGGTTCATTAGAGCGATTTGTAGCAGTGTTGATTGAGCATTGTGCCGGAGATTTCCCACTTTGGCTGGCTCCTGAGCAAATCAATATTCTTCCGATCTCTGAAAAATACATCAGTTATGCCGAAGAGCTGAAAGGTATTTTGGAAGATGCGGGAATTACCGGAAATATTGACAACAGAGATGAGAAGATCGGTAGAAAGATCAGGGACTCTGAAGTGAAAAAGGTTCCTTTCATGCTCATAGTAGGCGAAAAGGAGCAGGAGGAAAGGAAAGTCGCTGTCCGTAAACATGGTCAGGGGGACTTAGGGAGCCTTTCACTAGAGGAATTTATTGAGTATTTTCAAGGGATTATTTCTCAATCATTAAGCAAGGAGTAAAAGTTTAGAATTTTATTCCGTTTTTTGAATTGGAAATAATTCCGATATTTGCAGGCAATTTCATTTAAAACAACCATAGCTAACTTGAATCAAAGACCACAGCAGCCAAGAGGAAGACAAGAAGAACCCTATCGAATCAATCATAAGATTAGAGTACGTGAAGTAAGGGTAGTAGGTGATTTTGTAGAAGGGGGCAATGCCGTACTTCCAACAGAAAAAGCCATCAAACTAGCTCAAGACAATGAGTTAGACCTTGTTGAGATTTCCCCTAATGCCGAACCTCCTGTTTGTAAAATCATCGACTATGCGAAGTTTAAGTATGAGCAGAAGAAAAAGCAGAAGGAAATCAAGGCGAATGCCGCAAAAGTTGTTTTAAAAGAAATTCGTTTCGGACCTAACACGGATGACCACGATTTCAACTTCAAGTTGAAACATGCCATCAACTTTCTTAAAGAAGGTGCAAAAGTTAAAGCATATGTTCATTTTGTCGGACGAACGATCGTCTTCAAAGAACGGGGTGAAATGTTGCTTTTGAAATTTGCACAAGCTTTGGAAGATGTAGGTATGGTGGAGCAGATGCCGAAGTTGGAAGGAAAGCGGATGAATATTTTCATCGCTCCGAAGCCTCATAAGAAATAATTTCAACCAACTAAATACAGCAAAATGCCAAAAGTAAAAACCAAATCCAGTGCAAAGAAGCGGTTTACCCTCACAGGTACCGGTAAAATCAAAAGGAAACACGCTTTCAAAAGCCACATCCTGACGAAAAAATCTACCAAGCGAAAGCATAACCTTACCAAAACCGGTTTGGTACATGTTTCCGATGAAGGTAGAGTTAGAGATATGTTGAGAATCTGATTTTCAGCTTAGTTCTTTAAAAATTAAGGTTTATTTATTCACCAGATGCTTTGGTAAAAAAGATCCCTAAATGGGACACCAAGTGTCAAAAAACAAAAAATTATGCCTAGATCCGTAAACGCGGTAGCGTCAAGAGCAAGAAGAAAAAAAGTGCTAAAGGCCACAAGAGGATACTTCGGAAGAGGTAAAAACGTGTGGACTGTAGCCAAAAACAAGTACGAGAAAGGTCTTCAGTACGCTTACAGAGACCGTAAAGCAAAGAAAAGAGAATTCAGAGCTTTGTGGATTCAGCGTATCAACGCCGGTGCGAGAGAGCACGGTGTTTCCTATTCTCAATTGATGGGATTGTTAAAGAAAGCAGAAATCGAACTGAACAGAAAGGTTTTGGCTGACTTGGCAATGAATCACCCAGAGGCATTCAAAGCTGTAGTTGAAAGAGTAAAATAAGGTCGGCACTACCTTGTTTTATGGAAGCCTTCCCAAGCGGGAAGGCTTTTTTTATATTATTGCCTGTATGATTCCATAAATCGAAACACCCAGAATGGAAGCCACGCTCAGCCAGAAAAACAGCTGGGACAAAAGGCTGTTTCCAAATCCCAAAGCGGTATTTTTTCTTCTGAAATTGATTCCAATGTAGACCGTTATCAAGAGTAGTACGGAACCGATTAAACCCCCGATGAGGACTAATGCTCCAGGCTGTTGGACCATCCAAAAAACCACCATCCAAGCCAAAGGAAATCCAAAGGCCAATACCCGAACAAAAAGATTTGAATTCCCCTCTTTTATCCACCTGAGATGAATCAGAATATCCGGAAAAAGCCTAGTCCAGTAAGCTAACGTGGCAAAAACACTGGAATACAACGCAAAGAATCCACCAATAAGATAAATGAACTTGGCTCCGTCTCCCAGAGACTCAGTATAAATACCCGATAAGGAAACAATCAAATCAGTCCCTTCTGGAAGGCTTTCTTTTCCATATAGAATTGAAGCGCCCAATAGATAAAATGCAGCTGTAACCAAGGTGTAAATCATCATTGCTACTAAGGCATCCAACTTCATGATAGAAATCCAGCCTTGGGCTCTGATAATCCATTCTGCGCTGCCATCATTAGGTCCTGCATATCGGGCATATCCTTTTTCTTTGCACCAATAGGCATATGCGATGATCTCATCACTCGCCACACCAGTGATTCCAAAAGCACCTATGGCAACAAATAGTAACTCTTGAGGAAGTTGAAATTTCAAACCAGAGGATACTTCCTCCCAAGTAATTGCATATGGAGTGAAAAATACAGCGATAAAGGAAATTATTGTAAAAATTGTAAATCCAAAAACCATGAATGATGCGGTTTTTTCGATCAATGGATAATAGTTTTTGACAAAAAAGAAAGGCAGAATTAAACCTAAAATCGCAAGAGATAGCCCAATGGGTAAAACTGGGAAAATCAAAGAAAGCGCTAGGGCCGCTCCTCCAATCATCCCCCCGAGTTGAAGAATCTTAAATAGGGTCAGTATACCAATTGCCCAAATCGACCAGTGCCCAGATGGAGCATGTGACCATGAATTCAAGTCCCCCATTAGACTCCGCTCTGAAAGAATGGCATTTTTACCGAATTCCACCTGAATCGCGACTTTGATCAGGCAGCTCACCAAAATTACCCATAAGGCAATGAAGCCGCCTTTTGCACCCAGTAGAGTGGTAGCGATCAACTCTCCCGAACCAACAATCGATGCAGAAAGAATGAGTCCTGGGCCCAGAAATCTCAATCGTGCCAGAAAATTTTCAGGAGGGTAGAGATAAGATTCGGGTTGGCTTGGTAATGTCATTTAGAAAAATAGCAAGAAGAGACACTTTTAAAAAATTGATAGAGAATCAAAAAGAAAAAGGCTTCCATTTCTGGAAGCCTTGTAGTCCCGAAAATTTTCGGGAGGAGTTGAACCCGTGTCCGCCGCGCCTGTGCGCCGTGGCGTAGCGGATATGAATCCTGCGAACTAACCAACTGAGTTAAATTTTGGAAGAATGGTCCTTTTTACCCAATCCCGCCCTGTTCCTGTTTTTAATTCTTTCTCCCGTAGCATGGCTTCTATTATTGACTCAAAAAATTCAACATGAGCAACTATCCAAGGTCTGTACCTAATCGTGAATCCTTTAGTAGATTTGAAGTTATGGAAATGGAATCTAGTGATCAGGTCAGAGGTCATTCCGGTGTAGGTCTTTCCAGAACTAGGAGAAAAAAGAATGTAAACGACAAACGAATCCATAGGCTGAAAAAGAAAAAGGCTTCCGATTAAGGAAGCCTTTGTAGCGAGGACGGGAGTTGAACCCGTGACCTCAGGGTTATGAATCCTGCGCTCTAACCAACTGAGCTACCTCGCCATAAATTTCATTACTTCAAATTGGACCGAGAGTTGAACCTGTGTCCGCCGAGGCGGATATGAATCCTACTCCCGATAACAATCGGGATACCTCGCCATAAATTTCATTACTTCAAATTGGACCGAGAGTTGAACCTGTGTCCGCCGAGGCGGATATGAATCCTGCTCCCGATAACTGTCGGGATACCTCGCCATAAATTTCATTACTTCAAATTGGACCGAGAGTTGAACCTGTGTCCGCCGAGGCGGATATGAATCCTGCTCCCGATAACTGTCGGGATACCTCGCCATAAATTTCATTACTTCAAATTGGACCGAGAGTTGAACCTGTGTCCGCCGAGGCGGATATGAATCCTGCTCCCGATAACTATCGGGATACCTCGCCATAAATTTCATTATTTCAAATTGGACCGAGAGTTGAACCCGTGTCCGCCGAGGCGGATATGAATCCTACTCCCGATAACAATCGGGATACCTCGCCAAATTATTTTAAATAAATCCGCTGACATGTGGGTTTTTGAAATTATTGGTTAACTTAAACCACCATCAAATCTCAAAATAAGTCGGATTTCCTTGTGAAATTTTACGACTTTTGCCCTTTCCGAAAGGGAATGCAAATATGAGGTCTTGCACTCTGAAATGCAAGTTCGGTTCAAACAAAAAGTGTGAAATTTTCACCCCCAAAATGTCCAGTCATGGTTAAAAGTAAATTTGTCGCTGATTATCAAATAAATGCTTCCAAGAAGATTGTTTTTCATTATTTAAGTACGGCTAGTGGATTAGAGGAGTGGTTTGCAGATGAGGTACGGATCGATGAGGATAAGAATTACATCTTTAATTTTGACAATGAAGACCACTATGCCAAGCTTGTCGCTCTAAGATCAAATGCACATGTGAAATTTGATTTTTTTGATCCAAAAAACCCGGATAGTTCTGATCATTCTTATATCGAATTCAAACTGGAGGAAAATGAACTTACCCAATCCTTATTTTTGAAAATTATCGATTATTCAAATGACTACCAGGAAGATGAATTGGAAGCGATCTGGGAAGGTATGGTCGGTAAGCTAAAGGAAATTATCGGTGGGTAAATTACCTACACGGCCAAATTAAACTCGTCACCTAGAAATTCGTTTTCTTTGTCGGGGAAGATTGCTCTAATGAAAAAACTGGATAAGCTTATTCTTGGCTCTTTTATAGGGCCTTTTATTTTAACCTTTCTCGTGGTTGACTTTATCTTATTGATTGTCAACATGCTCAAATACTTTGATGAGATCTTTGGTAAAGGGCTTGGGTTTTGGATTTATTTAGAACTGATCGGGTATTTCGTCATTAGTATTTCACCCATGGCTTTGCCACTTGCTGTGTTGCTTTCCAGTTTGATGACTTTTGGAAACTTGGGAGAACATTTTGAATTGACAGCAATCAAAAGCAGTGGAATTTCCCTGACCAGGGCATTGAGACCTATTGGAATTTTTGCAGTTGGACTGACCATTTTGGCTTATTTATCCAACAACTATCTTGTTCCCAAAGTAAATCTAAAGACCTTCAGTTTACTCTATGATATTAGGATGAAATCCCCTTCATTGGATATCAAAGAGGGTGTTTTTTATGCAGGTATTCCAAATTACAGTATCAAAGTCAATCGAAAACTAGACGACGTTCGGCTTCAGGATATTATCATTTATAATCATGCCGATGGACAGGGAAACTTGAGTGTGACCTTGGCGGATTCAGGCCGGATGGAGACTTTTTATAATGATACCTATATGAAACTGACTCTTTACAATGGGCATAATTATAAAGAGTCAAGGTCTACCAGAGGTATAAGCGAACCTCCTGTGGAGTTTTCAAGAACTAAATTCCTTGAAAATGTAATGGTGTTTGACTTGGCTGCTTTCAAATTGAGCAGGACTCCGGAAGACCAATGGTCTACCAATAGAGCAATTAAAAACATCAAAGAAATAAGGCATGGGTTGGATTCCATAAATTATATGGTCAATGATCTGAAATATCAAAACTATACCACTGCCACCAGCATTTATCCTTTTTTCACCAGGAACAGAAAATTGCTTCCTTCCGAGGAGATTACGGTTCAAAAAGCCAAGTATGATACCTTGAGGAAGATCAAAATTGAGAAGGAGCGTTCCCTGAATGACTCTATCCAATTAGCAAGATCTTCCCTCAACGGGCAAAGAATATCACCGGATTCAACGCAGATTCAGGAGACTTCGATTTCTTTGGAAACAGTTGCGGAGACACCTAAATCTGATTCTATTTTTTTGAAAAAATTAAGCGCCAGGAGAGAAGTAATAAATGATTCATCTGCTAGTCCGTCGGAAATCATAACGACAGTAGATACATCTGGAATTGCGCCTCCAAAAATCAAAACGGTCAGAACAGATCGGCTCACAGAAGAGGAAAAGCAGGTTTTGGACTCTCTATTATACAAGCGTGGCTATATCACCAATGCGATTACCATGGCCCTCAACAATTCCAGAAACCTGAAGAATTCCTTCAACATCAAAATGAGTCAGGTAGATGGACACATGAGAGAATACAGGAGGTACGAGATCGCTTGGTATCAAAAGTACAGCCAAGCCATTGCCTGTTTTTTGATGTTTTTGATCGGTGCACCATTGGGGTCGATCATCAAAAAAGGAGGATTGGGGATGCCTGTTTTGATTTCCATTATCTTTTTTATTCTTTTTTATATGCTGACCATTACAGGGGAGAAGTGGGCAAAAGAAGGGGTGACAGATTCCTTCTTTGGGACGATTTTTTCCAACTTATGCCTACTTCCTTTCGGATTGTTTTTTTTACGGCAAGCCAGAAAGGATGCCAGATTGTTTGAGGCTGATTTTTACTCATCCATTTTGGAGAAAATTATGGGCAAAAAAAAGTGAGGCGTTCATAACATTCATCCCTAAAGATATCTTGATTTTAAATTCCAGAGATTTTCTCGGGTGGAGTTAACCGATGGAAAGGATTACGGGCCTCCTAGAATGGGCCTTTACCTAATAAAGGACCGGTGTCGGGTACAAAGACAGCATCTTCCAAATTTATCATCGGATCAATAGTTGCAATAAGTGTTAATTCAGGATGGACTTGGTGCCAGTTTGGTTCAAAAACAGAATCCTTAAAAATTGAAGAAATATCTAATCAGGCCAATCAGAAATTCCAGATGAGCCTATATGATCAAAAGGACTAAGCCAATATTTTACTTGAGCGAAAAGTCGATAGTAACAAGGATACTTTTGGAAGTATACGAAATGGATCAAATTGCTTAAGTAAATCTATTTTGACTTCAGCTTCATTTTGAGGTCGGTATTTTATATTTGAATATAAAACCATACCTTTGTAGCTGTTTTAATTAAAATTTAGCTAAACATGTATTTAACATCAGAGAAAAAACAAGAGTTGTTTAAAAATCATGGACGGTTAAAATCTGCTACTGATACAGGATCTCCTGAATCACAGATTGCCCTCTTTACACACAGAATCCAACATTTGACTCAGCACCTGAAGTCAAATAAGAAAGATCACTCCTCCAGATTGGGGTTGATGAAACTGGTAGGTAAAAGAAGAAGTCTACTAGACTACCTCCATAAAAGAGAAATCGAGCGCTACAGAGCAATCATTGCCGAGCTCGGAATCAGAAAATAATCCTTTCAGTAAGGTTCTCTTGGTTGAGAACCTTACTTTTTTCTTTTTAACCGATGAACCAGACTTTTTATCAATAAGACGCTTTAATTCTAACACGTATTTATGTTACCAAATTTGATCACCAAATCCATCACCCTACAGGATGGTAGAGAAATTATCATTGAGACCGGAGCTTTAGCCAAACAGGCAGACGGTTCAGTAGTTGTGCGAATGGGAAAAGCAATGCTGTTGGCTACAGTAGTTGCCAAAAAAGACGCCTTGGAAGGTGTGGACTTTTTACCTTTATCAGTAGATTATCAGGAAAAATTTGCCGCTTCAGGTAAGATTCCCGGTGGATTTTTGAAAAGAGAAGGTAAACTTTCTGACTACGAAGTGTTGATTAGCCGGATCGTAGACCGGGCGATCAGACCGATTTTTCCTGATGATTACCATGCCGATACCCAAGTGGCCATCACGTTGATGTCCTATGATGAGGAGGTATTGCCAGATGCACTTGCAGGTCTTGCGGCATCGGCTGCCTTGGCTGTTTCTGATATCCCGTTCAACGGCCCAATCTCAGAAGTGAGAGTAGCTAAAATTGACGGGCAGCTTGTGATTAACCCCACTCCAGCGGCTCTTTCCAAGGCTTCTCTTGAGTTTATCGTAGCAGGATCACTCGAGTATATCTTGATGGTAGAGGGTGAAGCTTCAGAAATCCAGGAAGATGAAATGGTAGAAGCGCTTCAGTTTGCGCATGAGGAAATCAAGCGTCACTGTCAAGCTCAAATCGAACTTACCAAATTGGTAGGTAAAGAGCAGAAAAGAGAATACTGCCATGAAAAATCCGATCCGGCTCTTTACGATAAAATGAGAGCCGAGCTTTATGATCGACTTTTTGAAGCCGTAAGCCGTCAGATTGCCAATAAATCAGAGAGATCAGCTCTTGTCAAAGAAATTAAAGATTCTTTTGTAGCAAGTCTTGGAGAAGAACATGGATTTGAGACAAGTTTGATTGGTCCTTATTTCCATAAAATTCATAAAGAGGCCGCTAGAAATCTTACTCTAGAGACCAAAAAGAGATTGGATGGAAGAAATCTGGATGAAATAAGACCTATCTGGTCTGTGGTGGATTATTTACCTTCCGCACATGGTTCTGCTGTCTTTACAAGAGGTGAAACACAGTCCGTGACTACCTGTACCTTGGGTACCAAGATGGACGAGCAAATGATAGACGGTGCCGTGATTTCTGGTTACAATAAGTTCTATCTGCACTACAATTTCCCCGGATTCTCCACAGGGGAGGTAAAGCCAAACCGTGGACCTGGAAGAAGAGAAGTAGGTCATGGTAACTTGGCCATGAGAGCATTAAAGAAGGTTTTGCCTCCTGAAATTGAAAATCCATACACCATCCGTATTGTTTCCGACATTTTGGAATCTAACGGATCATCTTCAATGGCGACAGTATGTGCCGGTTCTTTGGCTTTGATGGATGCAGGTGTACAGATCAAAGCTCCTGTGACCGGTATTGCCATGGGTATGATTTCTGATTCCAAGACTGGTAAATATGCCATTCTTTCAGATATCCTTGGGGATGAAGATCACTTAGGCGATATGGACTTTAAAGTAACGGGAACTGAAAAAGGTATCACTGCCTGCCAAATGGATCTTAAAGTAGAGGGACTTGATTACTCTGTTTTGAAAGAAGCACTTTACCAGGCCAAAGAAGGCAGGCTTCATATTCTTAGAGAAATCACCAAAACCCTTGCTGCTCCTAAGCCAGACCTTAAGCCTCATACTCCTAGATCATTCATGATGTGGATTCCTAAGGAATTGATTGGAGCAGTGATTGGCCCGGGAGGGAAGGTGATTCAGGAAATCCAAAAAGATACCTCCACTACCATTGTGATCGAAGAGGTTGACAATCAAGGTAAGATCAATGTGTTTTCTGCAAACCAAACCAATATGGATGCAGCCATTCGTCGTATCAAAGCTATCGTGGCTCAACCTGAAATAGGAGAGGTGTATACAGGAAAAGTAAAAAATATTCAACCATTTGGTGCTTTCGTGGAATTTATGCCCGGTAAGGATGGTTTACTCCATATATCCGAGATTAAGTGGGAGCGTCTGGAAAGCATGGACGGTGTTCTTGAACCGGGAGAAGAAATTATGGTTAAATTGATTGATGTCGACAAAAAAACCGGCAAATTCAAGTTGTCCAGAAAAATCCTTCTGCCAAAGCCTGAAAAACCCGAGGTAAAAAGCTAAGCTTGATTGATCGATTGACTAACTTATTGAATAAAACATCCATTTCTCAAATATTAACCCTGAATGAGGCAGCTAAAAATTAGCAAACAGATTACCAACAGAGAATCACAGTCACTGGACAAGTACCTTCAGGAGATTGGAAAAGTAGATCTGTTGACAGCTGATGAAGAGGTAGTATTGGCCAAAAGAATCCGGGAAGGTGATCAGCTTGCTCTGGAAAAACTGACCAAAGCCAATCTTCGATTTGTGGTTTCAGTAGCTAAACAATACCAAAACCAAGGACTTTCTTTGGGTGATTTGATCAATGAAGGCAACTTGGGCTTGATCAAAGCTGCCCAACGGTTTGATGAAACCAGAGGTTTCAAGTTTATTTCCTATGCCGTATGGTGGATTAGACAATCCATTCTACAGGCCTTGGCAGAGCAATCAAGAATTGTTCGTCTTCCTCTAAACAGAGTGGGTTCTTTGAATAAAATCTCCAAAACATTCAGTGAATTGGAGCAGAAATTTGAGAGAGAGCCATCCCCGGAGGAATTGGCGGAAGTTCTTGAAGTGACTGCTTCCGAGGTAGTGGATACGATGAAGATTTCAGGCCGTCACGTCTCCATGGATGCTCCCTTCGTTCAGGGTGAAGAAAATAGTCTATTGGACGTATTGGAAAATGACGGGGATGAAAAACCCGATGACGGTTTGATGAATGATTCATTGAGAAAAGAGGTACAGCGAGCGCTTTCTACCTTGACTCAGAGAGAAGCCGATGTCATCACCTTGTACTTTGGGCTGAATGGAGAGCATGCCATGACTTTGGAAGAAATCGGAGAGAAGTTTAACCTGACTCGAGAGCGCGTTAGGCAGATCAAAGAAAAAGCAATCAGAAGATTGAGGCATACTTCCCGAAGCAAGACCCTCAAACCTTACTTGGGATAAAAAAGAATCTAGGGGGCTTTAGGCCCCCTTTTTTATTTCCCAGGGGTAGTGGATTTTATTTCGTTGACAATTAGTAACAATCCTCACTTTTGGGAATTTTAACTTTTCCCAGTTTTGTTACAACTTAAGAAATCACAAAATTTAACCGATTAATACAAGCTATTAATGAACCAAGAAATTGAAAAGGTCAAAGTATTGATCATTGGATCGGGTCCAGCGGGGTACACCGCAGCGATTTACGCCGCAAGAGCTGGAATGAAACCTGTCCTTTACACCGGAGCACAGCCTGGAGGGCAGCTTACCATCACTACAGATGTAGAAAATTATCCGGGGTATCCTGATGGAATTATGGGACCCGAAATGATGGAAGATTTTAGAAAGCAAGCTGAAAGATTTGGCACCGACGTCCGTTATGGAATGGTGACCAAAGTGGACTTTTCCTCCAGACCTCATGTGATCACCGTGGATGATCAGAAGATTATGCATGCCGATACAGTCATCATCAGTACTGGAGCCTCAGCAAAATGGTTGGGATTGGAAAGTGAGAATCGTTTGAACGGTAAGGGAGTATCAGCTTGTGCCGTTTGCGATGGGTTCTTTTTCCGAGGACAGGAGGTTGCCATCGTAGGTGCGGGAGACACTGCCTGTGAAGAAGCTTCATATTTGGCAAATATTTGCTCCAAGGTTTACATGATCGTAAGAAGAGATGAAATGAGAGCTTCCCAAATCATGCAGAATCGGGTAAAGAATAATCCGAAAATTGAAATTCTCTGGAATTCCGAAACGGAGGAAATCTTAGGGGAAGAGGAAGTGAACGGTGTGAAAATTTTGAACAATAAAACAGGTGAAATCCGGGAAATTTCAATTTCTGGCTTCTTTGTTGCTATTGGTCATCAGCCAAACACAGAAATATTCAGGGAATTCATCGATATGGATTCGGCTGGATATATCAAAACTATTCCCGGCACTACCAAAACTAATGTAGAAGGGGTTTTCGCTTGTGGCGATGCCCAAGATAATGTTTACCGTCAGGCTGTAACAGCCGCCGGAACAGGGTGTATGGCAGCTTTGGACGCAGAACGCTTCCTGGCAGCACACGAAATTCACTAAATCCGATTAATGAGGAGTTATATTCTTAAGTTTATTTTGGGTTCTATCTTGAGCATTGGTCTTTTTGAGGCCAATGCTCAAGTTTTTCCTAAGATTATCAAAAAAAACCCGAACACATCTGGCCCAACCCAGGAGAGGAGAAATATTGAGCTTCGAGAATTTGATCAGGAAAGTTACCTCAAGACGTTATCCACTCAGACGGATTCTTTGCTTTTTCAGAACAATGTGAATCTTTCCCGAATAAGATCCATCATTAGTGAAGACCCATTTGCCATGAGTTGGGCTCCCACCAATCAGCTTATTCAGATTTCAGAGCAAATTCAAATCGATAGTATTTGGGTCACGGCATTTGAATATTTTTCTAGTTGGGATAGCAAAAAAGTGGATATCTATAATCTGGATATCAGAAATTTTCAAGACAGTCTAGTCCTTAAGCTATATGACTTAAAATATGGCCAGAATTGGAAGATGCCCCTTGATTACTTATTGGTCAACTCCAGGTTTGGTCCTAGATGGGGTAGAATGCACTCCGGAACTGACCTGGACTTGAATACCGGTGATCCTGTTTATTCAGCTTTTGACGGGATCGTTAGAGTTAGGGCTTATGACCGATACGGCTATGGGTATTATTATGTGGTTAGACATAAAAACGGGTTAGAAACTTTATATGGTCACCTTTCCAAACATGTTGCAGAAGTCGGACAAGAGGTAAAAGCCGGCGATTTTTTAGGGAAGGGTGGTTCGACAGGAAGGAGTACCGGTCCACATTTACATTATGAATTGAGATACAAAGGACTAGCCTTTGATCCAGAGACTGTCTATGACTTTGAAAAAGGGGAATTGTCTAAACAGGAACTACTTGTTTCAAAGGATCTTTTCGGTCATATTGCCAAAGCCAGAGCTGCAGCTTATCACCGAGTGAAAAGAGGGGATACCTTGGGAGCGATTGCCAAAAGATATGGAGTTCCCATTTCACAGATTACTAGACTGAATGGAATCTCTACAAGAACTACTTTGAGAATTGGTCAAAATCTCCGTGTGAAATAATTCAAATTCGTATGACAAAATTGGATATTCTGGTAATTGCTGCCCATCCGGATGATGCGGAATTGGGCTGTTCGGGTACAATTGCGGCTCACGTTGCCAAAGGATACAAGGTAGGAATCGTAGACTTGACGCATGGAGAAATGGGCACCCGGGGTACTCCGGAAATTCGCCTTAGAGAATCTGACGAAGCAGCCCAAATCTTAGGCTTGTCTGCTCGGGAAAATATGGGCTTCAAGGATATTTTTTTTAAGGACGATGACGCCCACCAACTCGAATTGATCAAAATCATCCGGAAGTACCAGCCTGAAATCGTATTGGCAAATGCAATTACTGATCGCCATCCGGATCATGGAAAAGGTGCCTCATTGGCTTCCAATGCCTGCTTTATGAGTGGTTTGCGAAAAATTGAAACGGAAGTAAATGGAATGGAGCAGGAAGCTTGGAGACCAAAATTTGTCTACCATTACATTCAAAATAATTACATCGAGCCAGACTTTATTGTGGATATTTCCTCTTATTGGGACACAAAAGTAGCCAGTATTTTAGCCTTTAAGTCTCAGTTTTTTGATCCTGAAAGTGAAGAGCCTGCAAGCTTTATTTCTTCTCCTGAGTTTTTGCCTTTTATTGAATCACGTGCCAGAGAACTTGGTCATCGAATTATGACCAAGTATGGAGAGGGATTTACGGTGGAGCGCTATATTGGAGTGGATGATTTATTTGATCTCAGATAATCAAGGCGATAGCCTGGAGATCCGCCATTCTCCCGAATCCTGAATTTCATAGCAGATTCTGTCATGAAGTCGGCTTGGGCGACCCTGCCAAAATTCAATGCGGCGGGCCTGCAATCGATACCCTCCCCAATGTCCAGGACGCTCCATTGGGACTTTTTGGAAGCGATTTTCAGTTTCTTTTTGTCTTTCTTCAAGCTCTTGCCTTCCGGAGATTTCTCGACTTTGAGCTGAAATCCATGCTCCGATTTGAGAGCCGTAGGGTCTTGAAAAAAAATACTCATCCGATTCAGCTTCGCTTACTTTGGAGACTTCCCCCTGTATCCTTATCTGACGCTCTATTTCTGGCCAGAAAAACGTTAATGAAGCTTTTGGATTTGCATCAAGCTCTTTTCCTTTATCACTCTCATAGTTGGTAAAAAACACAAAACCAGAATCAAGTTCTTTTAGGAGTACGATTCTGCCGTTGGGAAAACCATCTTTTCCAAGAGTTGAAAGACACATCGCGTTTACCTCCAAGGCCTCAGCGTCTACGGCTTCTTCAAACCAAGATTTAAACTGTCTTAATGGGTCTGTGCTTACATCATTGATATCCAATGATTTAAGTGTGTATTCTTTTCTGATCTCGAAAAGTTTCATAAGTTTTCCTGTTGGATTTTTAATGGATACTAAACTACGATTGACATTGCATTTTTGAAATTTAAACTTATCTTTTTCGAGAATTTTCAAGACAAACTATGAATACCGATCCCAACAAAATTCCTATCCCGGGAAACCTTCTTATTTCGGAGCCATTTTTACAGGATGAAAATTTTGTTAGGTCTGTAGTGCTTCTTTGTGAACACAATTCAGAAGGTAGTTTTGGTTTGGTTTTGAATAAACCTTCCATTTTACATTTGAATGAATTGGTAGAAGAATTGGCATTCTTGGAGGCTGAGGTGTTTGTAGGAGGTCCTGTGGAGCAGAATACGCTTCATTTCATCTATTTTGGAGAAAAAGTTCTGGAAGATAGCATCATGATTGGGGATAAACTTTGGTGGGGAGGCGATTTTGAGGCCTTAGTTGAAAACCTCAAAAAAGGAACCTTGTCGGCTGAGTCCGTTCGGTTTTTTCTGGGATATAGCGGCTGGGGTCCCGGTCAGCTTTCGGATGAGCTTTCGGACAAAACATGGATAATTTGTGAGGAAAAAATAGATGAAGAAATCTTGGACAATAGTCCGGAAGAGCTCTGGAAAGTTCTTTTGAAAAACATGGGAGGGGAGTTTAAGGTAATTGCAAATTATCCCCTGGACCCGAGATTAAATTAGGCAAAATGCCTACTTTTGCCCATATTGCTTTGAAATAGTATCGATTTTATGACCGAGAAAAGTAACGAATTGTCTGAACAAGACAAGGTGACCCAAGCTTCTGGAGAGGAAGTAAAAGGTAATGAAAGTGCAGCAGAACCTCAAGCATCTTCTGCTGAGCCAGACACTAAAAACATAGAAAATCCAGCATCTTCTGATGATTCATCTCTTGAGGTAGTTTCCTTGGAAGAAGTTAGTTCTGAGTCAATTTCTGAATCTCCAGAATCAGCAAGTCCGCCAACGTCTTCTGAAACAGAAGAAGGTGAAGACCATCCTTCTGAAGATGAGGAAGATCATTCGGAAGAACATTCTGACCTCAGTGGTTTGACCAAGGTTCAGCTTCTAAAACTTCTCAAGGATAAAATTCACCACGGAGCTGTCCTCAAGCTGGACAAACTTGCTCATGAAATTAAGGCCGCTTTTGATGATTTGGTGGCCAAGGATACCGAATTAGCGCTTGAAAAATTCAAAGCGGAAGGGGGGGCTGAGGATGATTTTGAATACCGCCTTCATGAAGAAGAAAAAGAATTCAATAAGGTCTTCAACGATTTTAGATATCAACTCAATACGCTTCGTAAGGAAGCAGAAAGACAAAAGGAAAAGAATCTTTTTGTGAAAAACGAGCTTTTAAATAAGCTTCGGGAATTGGTAGACGGGGAAGAGACGACCCTCAGTATGGGGGCCATCAAAGCTATTCAAGAAGAATGGAAATCCATTGGTCCGGTACCAGCATCCCAGAATAGAAATCTATGGGCGAGTTTTAATGCGCTGATGGATCGCTTTTATGACAATAGGAGCATCTATTTTGAGCTAAAGGAGCTTGACCGGAAGAAGAATCTCGAAAGCAAGGTAGAGCTTTGTGAAAAAGCTGAGAGCCTCAAAGACGTCAAAGATCTGAAAGAGGCCATTCGCCAACTCAACGAACTTCATGAAGAGTTTAAGCATATAGGGCCCGTGCCGAGAGATGAGCAGGAATCCCTTTGGCAGCGTTTCAAAGCTGCCTCAGATGCTGTCTATGATAGGAGAAAAGAGTTTTTCGAAAGTCAAAAGGAAGTATTCAAGAAGAATCAGACAGATAAGGAAGCGCTTATTGCTATGTTGACTCCATTTGGAGATTTCAAAGCTGATCGGATCAAAGACTGGAATATCAAAACCAAGGAAATTTTAGAAATTCAAAAGGCTTGGGAAAGAACAGGACCT
Organism: Algoriphagus aquaeductus; assembly: GCF_003253485.1. Classification (GTDB taxonomy): domain Bacteria; phylum Bacteroidota; class Bacteroidia; order Cytophagales; family Cyclobacteriaceae; genus Algoriphagus; species Algoriphagus aquaeductus. Next base: position 140,296 of record NZ_QKTX01000012.1, read on the forward strand.
GTTCCAAAAGAAGCTGGAAAAGAAATCAATAAGGCTTTTTGGGCTGCTTTCAAGCAGTTTTTTCATCACAAGAACATGTTCTTCAAAGAACTGGATGAAATACGGGCTGCCAACCAAAAGAAGGCTGAAGAGCTAATTTCCCAAGCGGAAGCATTAATGGAAAATACCGATTGGCAAAGTACTGCCAATCAGTTGGTAAAGCTGCAGCAAGAATGGAAAAAGCTGGGACCAACCCCGGAGAAAAACAGAGATGCTTTATACAAAAGGTTCAAAGCAGCTTGTGATTCCTTCTTCGAAAACAGAAGAAATTCTAATAAGCAAGCCAATACGGAATTTGATCAAAATCTCAAACTAAAGCAGGAACTGATCCAAAAAATCAAGCAATCAGCTTCAGGCGACGATCTAAGCGAAGAGGAATTGAGTGGATTTGTCGCGGAGTTCAATGAAATCGGCTTTGTGCCTCGAAAGAATATCAAGGAGGTCCAGAATCATTTTAAAGAGGCGGTCGATCTATACCTCGGAAAGCTTGATCCAAGTGGAACGGGCAGGGAAGACTTCCTCTTCAGACTGAATCTGAACCGTATCCAATCGGATCCAAATGCCATTAAGACGCTCAACAAAAAAGAGCACGGTATCCGTAAGCAGATTTCTGATTTGGAAAACAGCATTACCCTGTGGAGAAACAACCTGGAATTCTTTGCTGCCTCAAAGACGGCCGACAAATTGAAAGATCAATTTGATATTAAGATCCAAAAAGCCGAAGAGGAGATTGATAAGTTGAAGAAGAAGCTTACGATTCTGAAAGAATTTTAAATTTTTCCTTCTCAAAATCTGAGAGATAGCGTTTTTTGCGAAATTAATCAGGTTTGGGGTTTGGAGTAAAAGAGAGTAAGGCTATATTTGCACCACCTAAACGGGAAACGCCTCTTTAGCTCAGCTGGTAGAGCAACTGACTTGTAATCAGTAGGTCGCTGGTTCGATCCCGGCAAGGGGCTCTGTTTGAAAGCACTTAGATTTTCTAAGTGCTTTTTTTATTTTTTTGGCAATCACCTTTTTCACGAAGTTTTTAGGGATCAGTCTTACTATCTGGGGAGGTTAAAATTTTAGCCATAGATATTTGAGAGTCTAAAAAGGAAGAATTCAATATTTGAAACTCCTCTAAACT
>NZ_QKTX01000013.1:0-72879 GCF_003253485.1 Algoriphagus aquaeductus
CAGTCAACACGAGTAGAAAATGTGAAAAATTGGTCTGAAAAAAACATCGGGCAAACCACTCTTTCCAAGAGATTAAAAACCTTAAAGTGGGATGCAAATAAAAAACCAAAAATGGCACAAATTTGACACCCCACCTGTCAGGTTTCGAAAATCTGACAGGTATTTTTTTTTCCCATCATTGCGAAAGGTGAACCCATCCTTCTAAGTGAGCTAAAAACTTGATTTGGTTAAAAAAAGATAAAGCCCATTCTACTATGGAAGGTCAAAACCAGAAACCTGTTATTTTTCAAATCAAAAGAACCCAAGCCATCAAATGCTTTCCCTTTCCGGTTTTGAAAAAAAATACCCTTCAGGTTTCGAAGTAGTCATACCGCAGCTTGATTTGCCAGAAGGGATTCACCTGATTTTGGGAGGAAATGGTTCGGGTAAATCCACTTTACTAAAAGCATTAGCAGGAATCCATCCTGCAAATGGAGAAGTCCTTTTGAATGGCACCTCGCTCTCCTCTCAGCCGATCCACTACCGACGAAAGATCGGTTTTTCGGCAGCGGAACCGACTTTCCCCGAGTATCTCAACCTTACGGACTTGATCACTGTAGTAGCTAAAGCGAAGCAATCGACTCACGCTGAAATCGCCGAGTTAACGACGATTCTCGAGGTAGGGGAATTTATGACCTATCCGATTGGAGGTTATTCTTCAGGTATGCTGAAAAAATCCGCATTGATGCTGGCGTTTTTGGGTAAGCCCGAGCTGATCATTTTGGATGAACCATTTACCACCATCGATGCCCAAACCCAAGGGCAACTCGTCCGGCTGATCTGCCAACGAGCCAAGGAGGGAACTGGCTTTCTGATTACATCCCACCAATCCGGTCCCATCGAACTATTACCAGTGATGAGCGTGCTGCACATGCGTTCGGGAAAACTAGCCACCCATGAATAAAGTGGCCATCCTGGCATTTGTTCGCCCTTTTTATCAAAGGACGCTTGGCTTTTGGTCAGCAATCCTTCTCATCGGAGGAGTACTGATGGATGAAAAGCAGCACGTACTCCTTAGCCGATTTCTGATTAAAAATCCTGTAGCCTTCTGTTTTATCCCGGTTTTACTATTTTTCTATAGTTTAATCCATCTGCGAATTCAACAGGAGCTTTTGAGGGGAAATAACTACCTGGTTTTTCATCACCTCGGTCTTTATGCCGAAAAAGAACTTAGGTTATTTTGGAGCCGAATCATTCTGGCAAATTTTAGCCCTATCCTCACCTACTTTTTATTCCTGAGTTATTTTATCTGGGAAAAAAAGGCGTTTGATCTCGGAATTACTTTGTGGATGAGTACCTTGATTTTACTGGGTTTTACCTATGGAAAGATCAGACAAACACTTCACCGTCCCTTGAAAGAAGCTTTCGTCACAAGGCCGGCAGTCCGATGGGCTTTTCCGAGATCTACCTGGATCTTGCTTTCACTTAGACAACACAGACCGATTTTGGTTTTGCTGACCAAGGCTTGCGGGCTCTTATTGCTCAACGGATTTTTCTATTCTTTCCAATCAGGAAGCTATGACTGGCGGTGGCTTCAGTTTGGTATTTTGTGTTTGGCATATGTCCAACTTCCCTTGATTTTTGAGAAAACGGAAAAAGAAATTACAGAACAAAGTTGGATATTGGCCTTGCCACTATCCTGGAAAAACAAACTGGGCTATCAAATGGGTAGCCTGATACTGTTGATTATTCCTGAATTATTTTTTTTAGGCTGGAAAGGAATACTATCGACATATCCTGAAAACTTAGTGTTGGCAATTTTGCTGGTAGCTTTTATCTCCGCTTTGCAATTGTTGGTTTATAGAAAAAAGGAAAGTTCGAGCTTCCCCAATCTTGCCTTGACAATGTTCTTCGGGTTGTTTCTAGCCATCATTTTCAGTTTACCTTGGTGGGCATTTGTATTTGGAGTTTCATTCCTCTTTTTCCAACAGTCCAAAAGAGCCTTTGGATTTTGAGGGACAATTTTTGATCTGAGCAGTCTGGAAACTGCATACAAAAAGGTCCAAGCCTGTCTACCGGAAGGCAGGTCAAAAGACTTGAACCAATCGGCCATGCAACCATTATAGAGTTGTTTATTCTAAATCATTAAAAACCACATAGGCACATAGAGGTGCATAGCAGGTAAATCAATCACTATGTTTTCTATGTGTCTATGTGGCTCAAAACCTTTCCCATAAAATCTTCCTTATTACCACCAAAGATGGAGACTTTGGATTTTGATGAGCAGTTCTTCCTTTTTTAAGCAGTCTGAAGACTTGAACCATTCTAGGATTTGAACTCATAAAGTTTTTCTGGGGCTCTATGATGAAAATTCAGATTTGAAATCAGCATCCTATTGTATCCCTTTGTGGGAATTGCTTTTGCTTTTCCAATCCCTTTTCCTATTTTCACACTTTGAGACAATAGAACCAAAAACCTATGAACAAACAAATTCTGCTTATTCTCTCAGCTTTTCTGCTGGCGGTTTCGGCCCATGCCCAGGAAGCTCTTTTCCGCGCACAAAACATCATCTCTCCAGAGATTCACGAAGACAATTCGGTGACTTTCCGACTCTTTGCTCCCAATGCCAAGTCCGTTCAGGTGACAGGGGATTTTCTCCCGACTGTGAAAATGGATACTCCCATGGGGCAAATGGACGGACCCGGAAAAGCTGAACTTACCAAAGATGAAAACGGCGTTTGGTCCTTGAAAACCCACACTTTGGGACCTGAGCTCTACAATTATTCATTTATTATCGATGGATTTAACACGACTGATCCCAGTAATCCTTTCCTGATTCGTGATGTAGCTTCTGCTACCAATATTTTCATCATCGGAGGGGGACATGCAGACTTATTTAAGACCAATGACATCGCTCACGGTTCGGTGACCCGCAGATGGTATGACTCTCCAGGATTGGGCATGGATCGCAGAATCACCATTTATACTCCTCCGGGATATGAAAAATCAACTGAAACCTACCCTGTCCTTTACCTCCTTCACGGTGCAGGCGGAGACGAAGAAGCTTGGATCAACCTTGGACGGACTGCCCAAATCATGGATAATCTGATCGCCCAAGGCAAAGCCAAGCCAATGATCGTGGTGATGCCAAACGGGAATGTCATCCAGGATGGAGCGCCGGGCGAAGGCAGCAAAAACTTTTACAAGCCTCAGTTTATGATCCCAAAGACCATGGACGGAACCTACGAAGGGGCATTCAGCGACATCATCAAGTTTGTCGAAAGCAACTACCGGGTGAAAGCTGACAAAGCCAATCGCGCGATTGCAGGCCTTTCCATGGGCGGATACCACACCTTGCACATTTCCAGATATCATCCAAACACCTTTGATTACATGGGACTTTTCTCAGCGGCCATCATGCCAAGAGAAGATGCCACTGGAAAAGTGTACAGCAATTTTGATGAGACCCTAAAGGCCCAAATGGACAATGGATATAAGCTCTACTGGATCGCTATCGGGAAAACCGATTTCCTTTACAAAGCGAATCAGGAATACCTCGAGAAGCTCAAAGGCATGAACATGCCGCATGAATATGTAGAAAGCGAAGGCGGACACACTTGGAGAAACTGGAGAGTGTACCTGACCCAATTTGCTCCCCGTCTTTTTCAATAATCGATAAACTTATTACCCTATGAAGTTTAACTATGTAATCAAAAGCCTGGCTCTGTTCCTCCTTTTGGGAATAGCTACCAAAGTCCAAGCCCAGGAAATCAGTGCGATGCAGGCCCCACAGGTCGTATCTCCGGAAGTAGCGTCTGATGGAAGTGTGACTTTCCGCGTATTTTCCCCCAAAGCCAACGAGGTCGCACTCAATGGCAGCTGGATGGGATTTCGAGAAACATTGCCGCTCACCAAGGCCGATAACGGAGTTTGGTCAGTAAGCATCAAGCCACTGCCTTCCTCCATGTACCATTACAATTTCTTCATCGACGGCGTGGCAGCCATCGATGTCACCAATCCGCATGCCTTGAGAGACGGTACCCGCTATGCCAGTTTGCTGATGGTACCTGGAGAGGGTTCCTCCGTCTTCCAACTTAACGATACACCGCATGGTAATATCTCGCAAGTATGGTACCCATCGCCTACACTTGGTACTGACCGAAGAATGTACGTGTACACGCCTCCGGGATATGATTCGGGCAGAGATTCCTATCCGGTGCTGTACCTCCTTCACGGTGCCGGAGGCGATGAGGATGCTTGGTCTTCTCTGGGTCGCGCCAATTTGATTTTAGATAATCTGATTGCTTCTGGCAAAGCAAAGCCTATGATTGTAGTCATGACCAATGGAAATGCTTGGCAGACTTCTACCCTTCGTCAGATCCCAGGTCTTCCTACCCCAACCCGAGAGACTTTTGGGCAGTTTCAGGGCAAGTTTGAAAAGAGTTTGGTGGAAGATGTAGTGCCATACATCGAGAAAAACTTCCGGGTAATTGCGGACAAAGATCATCGGGCTTTGGCTGGATTATCTATGGGTGGCGGTCATACGATTACCGCCTCTATCACCTATCCGGGCACCTTTGGCTACATCGGTGTATTCAGCAGTGGGATCTTTGATGCCAATGCAGATATGGGGGAGATGGAGAAAAAATTCACTGCTTTGAAGGCCACCGGCGTCCACAAATACTGGGTAGCCTGCGGCAAAGAGGACTTTGTGATGGACTCCAACAAGCGATTGTTGAGTGTGCTGGAAAAAACCGGATTCGAACACGAATACTTCGAAAACGAGGGAGGCCACACCTGGGCCAACTGGAGAACTTATCTGTCGATGTTTGCTCCGATGTTGTTTTAAAAGTTTGGCCGTGAGTGAAGACATTCACAGTGGCTTCAAATACCAATAACCGAGTAGTGTGATAGCGCAGTCCAATTTGGGCTGCGTTTTTTGTTTCCTTTCAAAAATTCTATTTTGGAAAAAATCAACGGGCATTTTATGAATATCCTACTGAAACTTGAAGAATTAGCACTTTTGTTTTTGGGCACTTGGGCCTTTTACCTGACCGGTCTTTCCTGGTGGTGGTTTGCAGGGTTGTTTTTACTCCCTGACCTGGGAATGGCAGGTTATTTGGCAGGAGAAAAGGTAGGCGCTTGGTTGTACAACCTTTTTCACCATCGGACCATTGCTTTGATCATTTTTGGTTTGGGATTTTGGACCGAAAATCAAGGACTTGAAGTCGCCGGAATCATCCTGTTCAGTCACATTGCCTTTGATCGGGCACTGGGCTATGGGTTGAAATATGAAAAAGGCTTCAAATTCACTCACCTGGGTGAAATCGGCAAAAAATAAAGCTTCCCTGAAAATCAGAGAAGCCCTATGGATTAATTGTTTACCGTTGCTCCGGGAGGAAGTTTTTGCACAATTCTAAACTGCCCCTTCGTGACTTTAAGTTCTTGCCCGTCCTTGGTTTTGAAGGTTCCTGCAAACTGTCCCTCAACAGTCCCTATAAACAAGCTGTAAGTGCCATTCATAAAACTGAAGCTCGTTTGTTTTCCTTCGAATTTGTTGATTTTCACGGTGCAGGAAGAACCCGGGATTTTTTCTGATTCCAAAAATCCGTACTCATGCGCTGAGTAAGCAAAATGCTTCACATTGTTTTTTTTGACAAAAGCCGTCATAAAGAGGTTGTTTCCATTGGTACCGTTACCGGGTCCTAGATTTCGTCCGGTTTCGTAAGTCCCAACTCCCAAAGGGATCCAATAAATTCCTCCAAATGCAAAGTCGTTTGCAGGACCCCAGAAACCAATCGTGATGGTTTTGTCCACATTGAGGGTATTCGCGATCTCTGCCGTGTTGGTCACTTCCACTCCATCAATCTCCATCTTATAGACATTTTCCTCTGTGGTCAAGGTGTAGGGAAAATTCAAATCATTTGAAGCTTGCTGAGGATCATCCGGATCCATCTCCCCTCCTTCGGTGCAAGACATCGAAACGCCCGCAACAATCACGAGCCACTTCCATTGAAACAGTAACTTTTTCATAGCTAAGTAATTTTTGATACAAGCCAAAAATCCGTGATATGGAATTTTGGAACTATACGGCATATGCCCTAAAAAAAATAGCCACACTCATTGGCAAATCCGAAATCTTCATTTACTTTGCAAAACAAAGTACTTTTAACTATGCGAAAACCGGAACAAGAATTAGCCGAAATCAAGTCCATGATGGAACGGAGCACCCGATTCCTTTCTTTGAGCGGCTTGGCTGGAATACTGGCTGGAATTTATGCCTTTGCAGGCGCTGGGATAGCCTGGTTTTGGATCTACTTTCCTCTGACCGAATACGGCGCCGGATCCGAAGTGATCACACATGCTGACCTTCAGACTAATTTATTGGTTCTTGCCATCATCGTATTACTCTTAGCAATCGGAACAGCCTACTTGCTGAGTCAGCAAAAAAGTAAGAAAAACTCCGACAAATTTTGGACTCCGGCAAGTAAACGCTTCCTTCTCGCTTTATTTATCCCGGTACTAGCTGGAGGACTGTTTTCTTTTGCGCTAATCCATGAGAGTTCTTACCAATTGATCGCTCCTGCCACCTTGATTTTCTATGGATTAGGTTTGATCAATGCATCTCATTTCACACTTGGAGAAATCAGAAATCTGGGAATTGGACAGCTGATTTTGGGCTTGGCCGGAGCTTTCTTTCCTGAATTTGGCTTGGTGTGCTGGGCCTTGGGTTTTGGGGTTTTACATGTGATCTATGGATCCATGATGTATTACAAATACGACCGATAAGGTGAAGGGGAATTACGACAAGGCATTTGAAAACGTCATCCGACTGCGCATCATGTCCATCCTGATGGTCAATGAGCGATATGACTTCAATTCTTTCAAAGAAATTCTTGATGTGACGGACGGCAACCTGGCCTCTCATCTTCGAAATCTGGAAAATGCAGCCTATATCACGGTGGAAAAAACTTTCTCAGGAAGAAAACCGCTAACCAATTATTTGGCAACAAAAGCAGGTAAAAAAGCATTTCAAGCACACCTCGATTTCCTCGAAAATTTGATCAACGCCAATAAGACCTAAAAAAATTTATCTATTCACTTTGAATTTCAAAGCACTTTCAAAAGAACAAGCCTATCACTAAAACACACTGAATTATGAAAAACTCACCGTCTACTTTCCTGCCATTCCACTGGAAAGACTTGATTTTACCTTCCAGTCTCGGTGCAAGCTTGCCTTTGGCCTTGCTCCTGTTTGTCATCTTGACTAAAGAGGATCTTTTTGAAACTTGGATGTTTTATCCCCTCACGATAATCCCCCTTGGAGGAGCAGTAGGCGGTGCCTTCTTTTTCTTGATGGGGTTCCATTGGTTTCCCAAGGGAAACCAAAAATTGATTGCCATCATTTTCAGTACGATTTTCTATTTCGTGGGGCTATGGATCAGTGCCGTATTGGCTTTTGCCATTACCGGGCATTGGGATTGAAAAAATTTAAAAAAACACTCCTATGCCTCTACTTCAAAAACTGGATCAATTTCACCTAAGCATCCGATCCAACCGATGGCATTCCTACTTTTATCTATTCTGTAGGCTCTCGCTGGCTTTGGGATTTGTGATCGCAGGAATGGTCAAGATCCTCGGAGAAAGATTTGCCAGTGGATTATCCGAAATCCACCCCATGGGCACCTATCTCGTGGCACTTTACCACACGGGATTCTACTATCCGATGATTGGAGTCGCACAAGTGATTGCAGCCGTTTTGTTGCTTCTTCACCGAACCACACTTTTGGGAGCGATAATTTATTTCCCGATTATTCTCAATATTTGGATGCTTTCGATTGCAGTACGGTTTGATGGGTCATATGTCTCCTCCACCCTCATGGTCCTGGCTAATCTCTACCTCCTCGCCTATAATTATGACCGATGGAAAATAATCCTCGCAGGAAAAAAAAGCGGTAATTTTTCTGTTTTGGAGGTTAGCGCTAAAAACTCAAAATTCCCTCTTGGGTTCCTTGGGTTTGTGACGGGCTGTATCATTTCAGTCATCGTAGTCTTCCAGTTTGCCTATGAAGTCATGCCCAAAAACTCCCATTCCGAATGTCTGACACAGTTTGATGAAAGTGAGCTCGGGCAAATCGGAAAAGAGTTTTGTGAATGTGTTCACCGAATCGGCAAGCCCTTGGATCAGTGCCTTGAAAATTTTGAATTAAGCAAAAAACTCATCCGTTCAAATCCAGATTCCTCTACTTAATCGCTTTGATTACAAGCATAAATACTGCCCTACTTTTCTGAAACAATCCTCTGAAAAAAAGTAACTTAAATCCTCTACTCACTATGAAAGAACTTATTCTCACCCACCTTCGCCAACCCGCGGAATTGGAACAACTCTACCGAAAAAACAAATCGGAATTCAAAGCGGCTTTCCAATCGCTCTATCCCGAAATCAAGGGTCAAGAAGCCGCGGAATTTTGGAACTCCCGACTCAACTATACCACTGACACAGTCAGTTGGGGAAAGGCCCATGAATGGCAATTTATTATTGGAGCAGCAGTTGTCGCTTGGTTTTTGGCTAAGCTGCCGGCATTTTTCAACTGGGACGAGGAGTTTTTTTATCCCAGAAATCTGGGGTTTGTGATCTTCCCCTTTGTCTCCGCCTACTTTGCTTGGAGGAAAAAAATCCCATTCAAATCCTTGCTGACCCCGATCATCATCCTGGTCATCGCGATTGCTTATATCAATCTTCTACCCGACCAAAAAAACAGCGACACACTTGCTCTGGCTTGTATCCATTTACCCTTGTTTCTTTGGGGCATGTTGGGCTATATTTTTTCCGGCACTGATGGAAAAAATCTTCCCAAAAGACTGGAATACCTGAATTTTAATGGGGATGCAGTCATCATGGGTGCGGTTTTGGGTCTATCCGGATTGCTTCTGTCCGGTATCACGGTCGGGCTTTTTAGCCTGATTGGACTGCAAATCGAAAAATTCTATTTCGAGTATATCGGTGTGTTTGGATTGGTGGCTGCCCCGCTGATTGCCACCCATCTCACCCAGACCAACCCCCAGTTGGTAAACAAGGTGCCACCGATCGTGGCAAAAATCTTCAGTCCATTGGTTTTGATCATGTTGGTCATCTATTTGGGCGCTATTGTTTACGCAGGAAAAGATCCTTACAACGACCGGGAGTTCCTGTTGTTATTCAATATGCTCCTAATCGGGGTGATGGGCTTGATATTCTTTTCCGTAGCAGAATCTTCCGATGCAAAAGCCTCCAAGTCAGCAAAATGGATACTAACGCTTCTTTCCTTGACCACCATTATTGTCAATTTGGTGGCTCTTTCAGCCATCGGATTTCGGATTTCCGAATGGGGTTTTACTCCAAATCGACTGGCTGTACTGGGAGTCAACGTACTGATGCTGATCCACTTGATCAGGGTATTTCAACAGTTGACTTTATCGTTAAAGAAAGACCTTTCCATGGAGGATGTAGGCTTGGAAGTAGTTCGATATTTGCCGGTTTATCTGATTTGGACAGCACTTGTGATTTTCCTGTTTCCTTTGATTTTCAGTTTTGAATAGGGGTAGACCCCAAATCCTATTTTCTCCTAAAAGAGACAATAAACCCTGAATCCCGACATTCAGCGAAAGAAAAATGGGTATATTTCCAATTCAAAACCTTTACCCTATGAAACAAAAAACCAATCTCAGCCTCGCCCTGCTCTTAGCTTTGACCTTGGGATTTACCTCCTGTGGCACAAAAACAGAAGAAACGGTGGAAACCGTAGTGGAGCAGCCTTCCAATTTTGGAGGACTCGCACTCTACACGGTACGTGACTCCATGGCTGCCAATCCCAAAGCCACGCTTCAAAAAGTAGCAGATGCCGGCTATGCCTATGTGGAAGCAGCCAACTATGCCGAGGGCAAATTTTATGGCATGACTCCCACTGAATTCAAATCATACCTCGAATCCTTGGGCTTAAAGGCAGTTTCTGCTCACATGGGCATGGTCAACATGGAAAATGCCGATCAACTGATTGCAGATGTCAAGGAAGCCGGAATTGAATATTTCGTAATTCCCGTTCCTCCTATGGGCATGTTTACCTTTGACCCGGCCACGCGAAGTATGGGAATGAAAGGTACCGCAGATGACTTGGTATCAGTAATGAATATTTTGGGAGAAAAATGCTACAACGCAGGCTTAAAGCTCCTTTACCACAACCATGACTTCGAATTCAAGCCCATGGCTGATGGTACAGTGATCGAAGACATCCTGCTGGAAAAGTGTGATCCCAGGTTTGTCAACTTCCAAATGGACCTGTTTTGGGTGACCAAAGCTGAAGTAGATCCATTGACTTACTTCGAAAAATATCCGGGCCGATTCAAAGCTTGGCATGTCAAAGACATGAACGCAGAAGGAAACTTTGCACCGGTCAGCACTGGCACGATAGACTTCAAGCGAATCTTGGATAAAAAAGGCCAATCCGGCATGGAAGTGTACTTTGTGGAGCAGGACAACACCTTTGAATTGGACCCGCTCGAGGCAATCAAAATCAGTCATGAAGGATTGAAGAAAATCGGATTTGAATAAAATCACAACTACCTATTGACTACAAAAGCCGACAATCAAGATTGCCGGCTTTCTTTTTTGAGTGATTTTTCGATTCAATTCCAATGGGAAGTTAAAATCGTTTTTGTCCCACTACTTATTTTGCGACTTGAAGGTCAATACTTCTCGTTCCATCTCATCTATCGGAATATCCATCAGTTCAAAAGTCCGACTGGCGTCCAAATAGTTGTAATGCCACCACTCCACCGGATCCACAGCAAACCCGTGTTTTTTCATCACTGATTTGAGGAGTTCTCTGTTTTGGAGCACATCCTCGGGTAGTTTTTTGAATTCTGGATGTGAGGCATAAACCAGCGCATCAAATGGCGTTGGCATTTTGAGTTCTTTCCCAGTATTCAAATCGATCAAAGTGAGATCTATGGCAATCCCTCGATTATGCTTACTTCCTTGCCATGGTAGCCCCATATAAACCGTGTCAGGTAGAATGTCAAACATTTGAACTGTAACTGCATAGGGCCGATATCCATCGTAGATTTTAAGTCCAACGCCATGCCTATTGAATTCTTTTTGAGCCTCTGCAAGCGCCTTAGCCACAGGCAACCTTGTCAGCGCGATTGCTTTTGGGTAAAGCTGAGTGTAGAAAACATTCTCTGTACTTGAGTATTTGATATCCAAAACTGCATTCGGGACAAAATCCGAAATCTCAACCATTCTTTTGTTGCTGTCCAAGGCAACCGATTGGCGGTAGTCTTCCAAATTCGACAACAATGGCAAGCCATAAGGATTGGAGGATTGCGCTAGAATTCTCCCCATTGAAAAAAGAATCAAGCCAAAGGCAATGAATCTAATCATATGGTTTGGAGGTACAGTTTTTCAAGTTCATTAGCCGAAAGATCATTCGCTGACAACTGACTCACCAATTGCCCTTCTTTCATGATCCCGACCCGATGTGCTACCTCTTTAGCCCTGAAGATATCATGGGTTGCCATCAAAATGGCCGTACCTTCTGCAGACAATTCTGTCAAGATCTCCGAAAATTCATTGGATGCTTTTGGGTCCAACCCACTGGTAGGTTCATCTAAAAACAAGGCTTTGGCTTTTTTTGCCAAGGCTATTGCGATCCCTACTTTTTGACGCATCCCTTTGGAAAAACCTCCTACCCGCTGGGTATGGGCTAAAGTTTGAAGTCCCGCCTTGGAAAGGAATGACTTCAATTGATCTTCAGAATAAGTAAATCCTGCCAAAGAAGAAAAGAAAGCCAGATTCTCGATTCCGGTGAGATTTGGATAAAGCATTACAGTCTCCGGAATATAAGCAAGCATTTTTTTGGATTCTTGGGGGTTATCCTTGACTGATGCACCGGCAATCAAAGCATCTCCTGAAGAAGGGGACACAAATCCCAGGAAACAATTGATCGTGGTAGTTTTTCCGGCTCCGTTTTGGCCAAGCAGGGCAAAAATTTCACCCGGACCGATATAAATATCCAAATTCCTCAGTGCCAGATGATCACCATAGCTCTTGGAGAGTTGTTTTGCTTCTATCATGTACGATTCTTTTTAAACATTTGAATTCCTGATTTTTTAAAATTGCGACTTGCCCAAAGCCATAAAACCAGATAAATAAGAACAAAGGGAGCAACTATTCCCATCCAATTTGGCAAGGGGTGATCTTTAAATTTCTCCAGCTCAAACTTGGACCAATCCTCCTCAAGTACCGGTTGGTTGCCAAAAATCTTCGGGAAAAAATAGGCTTTTTTCCCTTCGTGAAATTCCTCCAAGGCAGTCAAATAATTCAGATAATTCCCCATATCTGATAGGCTCAACGCATTCAAAGAGAGTTGAGTATGGACGGAAGGCATCATCCAGCTCAACGTTTTGGCAAGTCCCTGCCGCTGTGCCAACTTAGCCTTCAGTCCTTCCACTTGAGCCCCTGCTTCATCATCACCTGCCTGCTGCATGGCAAAATACCAAAGCCAGCTAAAATCAGCCTCTTGGGGATGAATAAATTCGGTATACTCCGGATACTTGACGTAAAACTTTTCCAATGTCGGCTCCTTTGGCTTATCCCATTGGGAATGATAACCCTCTCTGTTTTGTATTACCGCAGACATGGCCTCAGGGATAGGAAACAACCAGCGCTGAAGAACATTGATCCCGGCAGGAAGCAAAAGATTGAGTACTACCCAAAAGCTCAAAAGCAGTTGGGCATTGTGACTGGAGTTTTTCTCCAAACTCACTACCCACCAACTGAGACCAAACCAAAAAAGCACATACATCACGGAGATCATTCCAAAAATGATGAATCCCAAATCTAGAGGAATGTCCAGGTAAAACTTGGCGACCGTCAAAAGGATCAGCAATACCAGCAGGACACTGCCTAATCTAACTCCCATTTTATACCTCAAAAAAGTAATCGGAGAGCAAGTTTGGCTTCGCACCAAACTCCAAGTACCTCCTTCCTTTTCCTCAGACATCAGATTGAATCCGAAAGCGATGATGACCAAGGGAAACAAATAAATCAACACAAAACTGAAATCCATATTGCCCAGCAGCTGAAAGAGCGGGTTAGTCAGGTCGGTGGAGTACCGTTGCTCTTCCAGATTTCGGATCGTCAGACTTTGAATAGAAGGATAAACATCCCGCTGTCCGATGGATAGACCTGCAAGCCTTGAAGTTTCATTTTCCAATCCAAATCTGAGGTAATACATCAACGTCCCCATTTCCTTATTGAAATAAGAAACATTCCGTTGGATGCTTTCTTGTTGATGGATGGCTGTTTTTTCAGAAACTCCGGATACTTTATCCAAAAACCTTGCACCGATTTCCAAGCTGATCAAACCGGAAACCAGAAGCAAAATCAGACCTATGGGATAAACTCTGGATCTAAAGAAGTTTTTAAGGAGGTAATAGATCATATCAAAATACCTTTATTCGGTTAGAAATAAGAGTTCCTACTGCTACTGATCCAGCCAGCCAACAAAGCAATACCAATAAGGTCCCTTTCTGCTGCTTTAAAACTTCTTCGGAAGAAAGAAAGGTATGGTGAAAATCAGGGAACTGCTCCCAATAGTCACTGCTGAGCCTCGCCGCCGGGTCGGAGGAGTTTTTGATCCGATTGCCGATCAAGTCGATTTGGAGCTCATTCATCGTCTGGGCCAATTGGTAGCGATAGGTTTCTGCCTGATCCTGAAAACTCAGGTACATGGAATAATCTGTCCCGGCAAACCCCATCGACAGTTTTTTAATTGCCAAAAAAGGGTCTAGCCAGGCGGCTTTGTGAAGCACATCTTGCTGCTTGATAAACTGATCCACCAAACGCTGCTGATGGGAGAGAAAAGTCTGCGTACTCAGCCTTTCCCCTTCTCTCATAATGAAACCACTGTAGTTGAAAGGCAACTGCTGCGTTGAATCCACCCCATAGGCTTGAAGCAAAGAATCCTTAAGTGCAGCATAATGCGGATCATTTGGATTGTGACTGTCCCCCTGCCGGATCAATTCCTCCTCTACAGCCATATCAAATTCGATCTTGGAAGGGGAAGGAAAAGCAGATTGTCCGAGGACTTGACCTACTTTGGGGACAATCAGAGTGAAAAGTAACCAAAACCCTATCAAGCCAATAAGTGCTGATTTGGAAGAAGAACTTTTGGCCGATACAGAAACCGCCATCATACACAGAATAAAAAAATAGACCCCATAGCCAAGGGCAAGAAAAAGGTAATGAATCAGTGACTGACCTAACAAATCCGGCTCCCGGTGGAAAAACAGGAAAGAAAACCCAAGTAGAAAGGGAGGAACTACCACCGATAGGTTTACCCAAAATAATCCCCAAACTCTTCCCCATAGAAGTTCTGAACCACTTACTCCCTGAGAAAAAAGAATCTTCAGAGTCCCTTGCTCCCTATCTCTGGAAATCAAATCATACCCCCAAAAAAATATGAGCAGGGGAATCAGAACCTGCAAAATCATTCCTGCCGAAAGTTCTCCAAACCTCAGCAATCCGTTTGAGAGATTGGCTTCGGAGAAGTTTACCGTATTCTGTTTATGTGCCTCCAAAAAAATGACATTCCCCAGATAGCTGTCCATTCCATAGTCAAAAAATGACAGCGGAAACTTTTCTCTAAACACCAAGTACCCATAGTGAGCCATCCGGTGAGGATGCTTATCAGGACTATTTTCCCACTGCTCTCTTACCTCCTCTCCAAACCCGTGGATCTGAGATTGATGTTTCTGCAAGTTCAAAAACCCTATAGTAAGAAAGACTATCAATAGAATATTCGTCGATGCTATAAGAAGTTTTGCACTGGTCTGAGCTAGGGTATTCTTCCAAACCTGACCAGCAAGCAGATTGATTTTACGGAAACTGTTCATTCAATAAGTCAGAATTTGTAAGTAGCTGTCAACATGAAATTTCTGGGTGCACCGGGGAAAAGTCGGGTGAAATTCTGAGCACCAAGCCAATACGTATTATTCATCAGATTATTTGCATTGAGTGCCAGCTGAAGATTGCTTTTCGTGGGTGAATAATAGAAAGCTGCATCGAACAAGACAAATCCAGGAACATCAAAATCACGGGTAAACCAAGGAATTCTTTTACTCTGAGCTTGCACTCCCAAGCCCACTCCGAGATTTTTCAATCTGGTCTCGTCTCCAAAATTGTACCTCGACCATACGTTCCCACTGTTTCTCGGAGTATTTTCCTTCCGCAGCCCGATCAAGTCTTCATTGGAATCTGACAGAATCTCAGCATTAATAAAACTATAGGAAGCAGTAATCTGCCAGTTGGGCAAGAGATACCCAGTCATATCCAATTCAAATCCCCTACTCCTGTCAGCACCCCTTTGAACCAAGGAATCGGGAAAAGCAGGTAGGTTGGCATTCATCAGAATGTTCTTCTGATTGATTTCATAAACAGCTGAATTGACCAATATTTTCCCATCAAACAATTCTGCCTTTGCTCCAAATTCTTTCAAATCACTGATCAAAGGTTTAAACCTGGCAGCAGATTCAGAAGCCCAGAAGAAATTTCCGGTATTTGGCATCAGCGTGACGGTATTGGACTGAGGCTGCATCCCCTCAAGATAAGTGGCATAGACATTTACAGATTTGCTGACTTCATACGTCAGACCCAGTCTCGGCAGAAGGACCACATTGGTAAATGATTTCTCATTTGGCGTATCATAGTTGGTGATATCCTCAAACCATTCGTTTCTTAAGCTGACCAAGGCAGAAAACTTTCCCCACTTAAGCTGCTCCTGAAGGTAAATCGCGGAAGAAGTGGTCAAAGCCGAGGGAACAGCAACTCTAGAGTTGAATCGGTAATCCTGGATGGTAGGCAAAGTAGTGCTTGGATTCGTCAGATTGAAGTAATTGACATTTGGCCGAGGGAGTACTTTACCATCGATGGTGATGGTCTGAAAATTAGCCGCGTTGGCTGGATTGAAGGTATTGGACACGCTTCCATCCCGCAGGAGAAAACCTCTGGCGGCATTTTGCCCTCCACCCTTCAGCTTGTTCCAAGAGTGCAAGTCATAGCCGACCACCAGTTTGTGAGAAGTCTCTCCCAAGTCAAAATTAAAGTTGAAAAAGGCATTGAGGTTATCAATATTCCAAAGTTGCTGCCTTTGAACAAATTGCATCATGACCAGGCTGTTTACAGGTTGACCTGTTATATCCCGTGCAAAGGCATTGGTGGTACGATGTTCTTGAAGATCTTCTTGCCAGGTTTGCTTCATGTAGACCGCGTTGAAGCTGATATTCTGAGAAAATTTATGAGAGAGATTAGCGGTCCAGACCAGTTCATTGGATTTGAAGAAATCATTGGGAGCTCCGAGATTTAATGAGATTGGAGTGCTGTTCAGGGTAGTCTGACCTGGGACAGCGCCGAATATCGGTTGACCTCTGTCCAGGTTGCCGTTCATCGAGCTGAAAATCACCTCCGTATTGATCGAGGTCTGATCGGTAGGGAGGTAAGTGATGGAGGGTGAAATCAAAACTGAGTTGTTTTTCACATAATCACGAAATGATCCTGCTTCTTGGTAGGCCGCATTTAATCGGTAAAGGAGTGTCTTGGAAGTATTGAGTGGACCTGTGAAATCCAAAGTTCCTCTCATGGTCCGAAAACTACCCGAACTCAAACTAAACTCTCGCCGATCCTCTGAAAGCGGCTTTTTTGTCACCATGTTGATACTTCCTCCCGGATCTGTACTGGCAAAGGCCACAGAGGCAGGGCCTTTCAATACTTCCACCCGCTCGATATGTGAAGTTAAAGGTTGCAAAAAGTAAAATTGCCGGGTTCTCAACCCATTGATTATTTGACCTTCCTCATTTTGACTGATGCCCCGTATCGAATATTGATTATAAAAACTGGATGGAATCACCCCACTGACATTTTTTACTGCATCCGCTAACTGAAAGGCCTGCCGATCTCGAATCAATTCTTTGGTCACGGTCCCCATGGATTGAGGGAGTTCTTTATTTGGGATGGCAATTTTCGTTGCCGAAAAACTGTACTCACTGGTATAATCCTGTCTGGCACGACCGACTACTTCCACTTCCTGAAGATTCAAACCACTGGTAATCAATCGGATTTCAAGTGGATTTTGGACATTAGCCATCTCTATCTCTTGCTCATAGGTCTGGTAACTCATGGAAGAAATCAACAATTTGTACTTCGCCCCAAGAAGGCCCCCAAAAAGAAATTTACCGTCCAAATCTGTGATTTCTATTTTAGTTTCGCTATCAGAAATCAACCTTACATTCATATTGATCACTGGAATACCTTTAGCGTCCTTGATATAGCCTGAAATTTGATTTTGCCCCAAAACAATCCCGGGAAACCAGAAGATCAATAAGAGAAGTAATCGCCATTTTTGAATCAAACTGCCAATGGACTGTGAAACTGTCTTCATAAGTGCTTGGAATAATATGAGTGTGATGGGTGTGGAATTTGTTGTGCTTGTATGCTTCAGGAAGTTTGATTGGTGATATTTCTTTCCCCCAAAACTTTTCGGGAACCACATTAATGCAATCCTGTTGCAAGATTAATTAAAAAGAGGTAGTGAAACAATGTTGCAAAAAAACTTCTTTTGAAAATTCACCCTCACCTCTTTTAAAAAACTGTAAATCTCTTTCCTTTCAAAACAATAAAAAGAGGTTTCTAGCCTGAAACCAAATCGATTACATAGGATGAATGGGAATATGAGCTAAACAAAAAAAGACAAGTTATTTTTTTAGGCAAAAAATTTAGATTGAGAATATCTGCCAATTTTTTACCTTTTAACCTGAGTTCGATTTAAAAAACGGCTAATTGGTTTGAATTGACGGGTTGATATTTGATTGCGGGTTTTTTATCAAAGAAGGAATAAGCAATAAGTCCTGCGATCAAGTTTGTGAGGAAGTTTTGAAAAGACCGATGTCTGGAATGCTCTACCTGACAGATGTTTTTAAGTTCATCATTTATGGTTTCGATGACGGATCGCTTTCTAAGGAGGATTTTATCTTTAAGTTCCATTAGCACATTCTTCATGTTGTTTCTCAGGCTAGTGATTAGATGAAGTCCGTCCAGGAAGAGTACTTGGGTTAAGGCCTGGGAGATGTACCCTTTATCGCCATATAGTTTTCCTTTAAGTGTTTTAATAAACCCTTGGTTTTTAAGTGGTTCTCGATCATCAACATGAGCTTGAGTAATCATTAGACTTAATAACTCTCCTTTGTCATTGACAACCAGATGCAGCTTGAATCCATGAAAGTAGCCCATCGTGGACTTGCCGGTGGAGGCTATTCCTTTGAATACTTTGTTTCGCTTAATCCGCTTGTTGTTACAGACCCGAATAGGGGTAGAATCAATGAATGCGATTCCGGTGGGCTCACCCATACACTGCGATTTGAGGAATAAAGTCATGGGTAAGACGGCCTGTTGCATCAGTTCCACAAAGCGGTTATAAGAGACTAAATCAGGAAATAAATCCGTTAAATGCTTGCCCACATAAGCCAAATAAAAGTGTTTCATATTCCTGAAACCACCCTGATGAAATAGCACCATCAGGGTAATGACCTCACTGGTACTCATTTTAGGGGTTCTCTTGGGCGCATTTCCCAAGGTGTAGGGGCTGATAGTGCGCTCAAATTCGAGGCAGAATTCATCGATTAAATAGAAAATATCAGTAATTTTATCGGTAGATAGAGTCATCTTTTATCGGTTAAATATTTGATTTTCAGATGATTAAATATACCGAAATCTGATGGCTTTATCTACTTTTTTCAAGAAAAACTCTCTCGAAATTCTCTCCTTTATTAATCGAACTCAAGTTTTTATATCCAATCCAAAGCCGAATGCCGCTAATCCCTGTTTTTTTATGGTTGATTTTTTTAGGAAGTCATGCTCTTTCTCACCTAAAGGAACCTCTCTCAAAACCCAACATCATTCTGATTTTGGCTGATGATTTGGGATGGTCCGACATCGGCTGCTATGGAAGCGAAGTAAAAACGCCGAACCTGGATTGGCTTGCTGCAAATGGGATACGCTTCACGCAAATGTACAATACCTCAAAATGCAACCCCTCCCGGGCAGCTTTGTTGACTGGGCTTTATGCACAGCAGGTTGGGTACGAAGCCAATTAGCAACAACCACTCATAAATGGAATCACGCTGGGAGAGCTTTTGAAATCTGCAGGTTACCGTACATTATGGGCCGGAAAACATCATGGAGGAGATCATCCTTTGGACCGAGGGTTTGACCGCTATTATGGCTTGATGGAAGGTGCTTCCAACCACTTCAATCCGGGACCGCAACGGGAAGGCGAGTCCCAACCTGCGCAAAAAAGACCTGATCGACCTTTTTATATTGACAGGATACTGCATCAACCCTATCCTGTACCAAATGATTATTATTCCACGGACTACTTCACCAAGTATGCCATCGATTGGCTGGAGGAATATCAAGCGGAGCAAAAGCCCTTTTTTCTTTACTTGTCCTATACCGCTCCCCATGACCCTTTGATGGCATGGCCTGAAGATATTGCAAAATACCGCGGAACCTATTCCGAAGGCTATGAGATCATCCGTCAAAGACGTTTCGAAAAGCAAAAGGCATTAGGAATCATCCATACCGATCACACCTTAACCAATTCGACTCATGTACCTTGGTCATCCTTGTCTGATTCACTCCGCCGGATTGAAGAACAAAAAATGGAAGTCTATGCAGCGATGATTGATCGAATGGATCAAAAAATCGGTGAGATTATTCAAAAACTGCGCGACTCGGGAAAACTGGAAAACACCGTGTTTATTTTCCTCTCCGACAATGGGGCTTCGGGTGAAGTCGTCAAACTTCCAGGAGACGGAAAAATCGGAGGTGTGGGACAATGGACTTCTCTGGGTGAGGATTGGGCAAACGTAGGAAACACCCCGCTTCGGTTCTTCAAAAACTACTCCTTCGAAGGTGGCATCAAAACTCCATTGATCATATCCTGGCCCACAGGATTGGGACACCAAAATGAAATCAATTCTTTTCCTTCCCACCTCATAGACATTATGCCCACCATGGCAGAACTGGCAAATGCTGATTATCCAACCTCCTTCCTAGGAAAACTGATCCTTCCATGGGAAGGAGAAAGTCTTCTTCCCGCGATCAGGAAAGGTAAAATACAGCGCGAAACACCCATTTTTTGGGAGTGGTCCATAGGCAAAGCGGTCAGAAAAGGTGACTGGAAACTAGTAGCTCATGGAAAAACCAGCCCTTGGGAGCTTTATGATCTGAAAAATGATCCATACGAAACCAAAAATCTAACTGCCCAATTCCCTGAAATAACAAGAGTTATGGAGGCTCTTTTTCTGGAGTGGAAGGTTAAGGTGAGTAAGGTACCATCGGAGCGAATGGGAACTCAATAGATAGCGGAAAATAAAAGCAAAGACAATTCAAGCATTCCATCCCTCCCCCCATGAAAGACAATATTACTGTGATCATCATCGTCTCCCTATTGGCCATCCATTTTTTGGCCGGGATAGGTTGGTTGATTTATAAAATTCTTGGAGCAAATCCTTCAGAGAAAAAACAGGACTAAGCCTCCCCTCCTTTGTGAAGTTTTTGTAAACTTATCTTCCTTTGACACGGGCGTGGCCAATATTTTCTATTTTGGCCACGTTTTCAATTTCACAAAGACTATTCAGCAATGAACAAAGCGGTATTCTCATTCCTTTTCCTGATGCTTTTTTCTACATTTTCCTTCGCCCAAGCTACTTTTCAGGTCAACAAAGTGATTGCCCATCGTGGAGCTTGGAAGGCTCAAGGCTTGCCTCAAAACTCTCTTGCTTCCTTAAATGAAGCGATCCGCTTGGGCTGCGAAGGCTCTGAGTTTGATGTATGGATGACAGCGGATGAAGTATTGGTAGTCAATCATGACCACGATTTTCAGGGAATTGACATCGAAACTTCCACCTACGAACAACTTTTGACCAAAAAGCTTCCCAACGGAGAAAAAATCCCAACCTTGGAGGAATACCTCAAGGAGGGAATGAAGCAAACGACAACCAAATTGATCCTCGAATTTAAGCCCTCGCGGATCAGCGTAGCACGAAGTGAGCGGGTGGGTGAATTGTCGGTAAAAACCGTGCAGAAACTTGGCGCTGAGCAGTGGGTGGATTACATCACCTTCAGCTACGAGGGTGGAAAAAAAGCCATAGCTACCGACCCCAAGGCCAATGTGGCTTACCTCAGCGGGGACAAAACCCCTGCTCAACTCAAAGAAGACGGTTTTTTTGGCTTTGATTACAATATCCGGGTATTAAAGAACAAGCCCGAGTGGATTGCGGAAGCCCAGCAACTGGGTTTGACAACCAATGCCTGGACTGTAAATCTGGAAGAGGACATGAAGTGGCTATTAGATCTGAAGGTAGATTTTATCACCACCGATGAGCCGGAGAAGTTGTTTGAATTGATCTCAAAAAAATAGGCGGAAATAAGACCTCAAAGAAAAACTGGCTTAGGCTGCCTTCGGAATTTTCAGGAAAAAGACTGAGCCCTCTCCGGGGACGGATTCCGCCCACACGCTTCCTCTTAGATTTTCAGAGATCTTCTTGACCAGAGCCAAACCAATTCCAAACCCTTCGGTCTCCCGCTCGGGATGGAGTCTGCTGAATACCACAAAAGGATCCAAGGAAGCTTTGCAGTCAAAACCGAGTCCGTTGTCGGAAACCGAAAACTTCCAACTACACCCAATATCTTCGCATGAGATCCAGATTTTAGGCGAAACTTCCGGGTTTTGAAATTTAAGTGCATTGGAAACCAACTCATTCAAGGCTTGAATGAGATAAGTCTTGGATGTTTTGATCTTAGGCAGCGGGGAATCAACTTCAATCCGGGCATTAGAAATCTGTATTTTCTTCTTCTGAAGAAACATTACTTTCTCCACAACTTCGGAAAGTTCAAAACTTTCATATTCCTCGGGATTTCTACCAATTTGAGCCAAATCCAACAAACCTAAAATTATCTCCCTCATTTTTCTCCCTCCATCCATGGCGAAATCGATGTACAGTTGCGCTTTGGGATCCATGTCTTGACCAAACCTCCTTTTGAGCTGTCCCAGAAAGCTCAGAATGTTTCGTAAGGGTTCCTGAAGATCTTCTGAAACCCCTTTGATTAATTGGCTCAAATTGGAATTCTTAATTTCAAGTTCCTGAATCAGGGTGTTGAGATCATCTTGTTTTCCGAGTAATAGTTCCTCGATTTTTTGCCTTGCCAAAATGCTCTGTTGCATTTTCTCAAACAAAATAGGAACTACCAAGGCTATCACTCCATTGATAAACAAAACATTAATCGAAATGGCCAACCAGCCAACCCATTCGATTTTTTCACCGTTTTCGGGATAGAGAAAACTATAGTTTAGCTCCAAGCCCACCAAAATACACACCAAGACTCCGGAGAAAACTCCCAGCCAACTCCTTTTGGAAGAAAAAAGAAGGGAAATAAAAACCCCTGAGGCCACCAAATACATCAGCCCGGGCCCGAAGGATCCCAGTTCCAGCATTAGCACCAATGCAAGTGCATTGGTAATCAAAATCAACAGGACTTTCTTGGCTGAAATGGAAAGGAATTTGGTAAATCCAATCACACCAATACAGGCAATGGCAAAGAAATCAAATAAAATCAGGGTAAGATGTCCACCCAAATAGCTAACAAAAAAGCTCGGTATAAGCGCTACAATCGAAAGAGGAATCAGATAGAGCATCATCACTCTAAAAAGGTAATCTCTCCAATAGTCGAGCGAGTTCATGGGACTTTCCAAGGGAATGTTTTCCCAGATAAAAGCTCGATATCGATTCCAAAAGTCCATGATATTCTTGGTTTAAAACAACTATGGCTCAAAAATAGCCACAAGAAGTTAACCCAATCTCCATGTTGTCGCATTATATAAACCATCTGCACTTTGGGAATCAAAAAGATGGGAATCAAGGAAGAAACTCCAAAACCGGCCACTTTAATCCGATCCGGTGGGAAATCAACTTCTTCCTTCCGTAATGCTTCTTTAGCAATTTTTTAAGAATAAAGCCAAAGGGACAAACCTAAACACTTAGATCCACGCATCCATCCATAATCGAAATCAGGCAAGGCTGATTTCCGCAAAAGAAAAGGCTTTTTGCGCTACTTCCCCATTTTCTAATGGAATCTTATACAGTTGCTCCACACGACCCTCAACGTGGACCGGCAGGGGGTTTTTAAAAATCGGGCCCTCAAAGCAAAAGGTATGAAACTCCCCATTTTCTCCACATGGATCTGCCTTCCCATCTATGGCTTTCAGAAATTGGAAATCAAATACTTCTCCCAAAAAAGATTTGGGAACTAATTCTGGGTCGATCGCACAAATTAAGGTTTTGAACCCCTCTTCGATAAATTCCCTTGCCAATTGAGGAGTTGACCTTTTCCATAGCGGAAAAACCGCCTGAAATCCCTTTTGAGCCAACTGAGATTCTCTGTATTTCCGAAGGTCTTCCAAAAAAATATCCCCATATCCCAATTGGTGAATCCCTTCTAAACTTAATCTTTCCAGATACTGATTAATGGCATTTTCGTAAGCTTGATTATCTCCACTGGCCGGATAATATAGTTTGTCCAAAGGAATCCCCAACTCATCCGCCTGGGCCTGAATCAACTCTTCTCGAATTCCATGCATTCCCACTCTTGACGTCGTCTCGCTAAAAGTGGTATGTAACCGGACGACCTGATAGGAAGGATTGTTTTTCAACAAATACAAGGCAAATGCACTGTCTTTACCTCCCGACCAGCTTAAAGAAATTGGAATTGGATTCATCATCAGGACTTGGCCGGCAAAATCTGGGAACTTACTTCCCCAAAACCTACCCGGATGCCATCTTTTTCGGCAAATCCTTTCATGATCACGGTATCCCCATCCTCTATAAATCGACGCTCCAGTCCATCCTCCAATTTCACGGGTTTGGTTCCTTTCCAGCTGAGTTCGAGCATGGACCCAAAAGAATCCTCTGTGGGTCCGGAAATCGTGCCTGATGCCATCATATCGCCCACATTGATATTGCATCCATTGACGGTGTGGTGGGCAAGCTGCTGGGCGACATTCCAATACATATTTTTAAAATTGGAGGTGCAAACTTTCGATGCTTTGCTGCCATCCGGCTGAATGTAAACCTCCAGATTGATATCAAAGCTGTGATCTCCTTTGCTCTTGAGATAATCCAACACTTCCGGCTCTTGAACAGGGCCTGAAACCCGGAATGGATCCAAGGCTTCCAAAGTCACCACCCAAGGTGAAATGGATGATCCAAAGTTTTTCCCCAGAAATGGTCCCAAGGGAACATACTCCCAAGCCTGGATATCCCGAGCTGACCAATCATTGAACAGTACAAAACCGAAAATATGGTCTTCTGCTTCATTGACATCGACCGAGTCACCGAGTTTGGTTGGCTTGCCGGTGATGAAGGCCAACTCGAGTTCAAAGTCAAGTCTCCTACTGGGACCAAAAGCCGGTTTTTCCATATCAGGGTCTTTAAATTGCCCTTTTGGACGGAAAATAGATGTTCCGGAAACAACAATGGACGAAGCCCTCCCATGATATCCCACCGGTAAATGCCTCCAATTCGGCAAAAGGGCGTTTTCTGGGTCACGAAACATTTTCCCCACATTGGTAGCATGCTCGATGCTGGAGTAGAAGTCTGTGTAATCTCCGATTTTCACAGGCAAAAGCATCTCTGCTTCTTTCCGATTGACCATGACCTTGCCTCTGGCGGAATGATTTTTTAGCTCTTCATTGTCCTCGAGGAGCAGTTGCTGCACCCGCTCGCGAATTTTGCGGGTCTGGGGCTTACCCAATGCAATAAAATCGTTGAGCGAATCTTTCAAGAATACGCCTTCCGGCAAAAAGAAAGAAGAGAAAAACCCTTCTTGATCCAGAATACTTAAATCGACGATCTTGTCACCTATCGCAATACCAATTCTGGGGCTAAGTTTTTTATTCTTAAAGACACCAAATGGCAAATTATAAATTGTGAAATCTGAATTTTTTGGAACTTCTACCCAAGTATTCAAAGTGGGAATCGAACTGTCAACCATGATCAAAAATTGTTGGAGGGGCAAAGTTAGGCTTATCCCTGTAATTCAAAAATCCGTGCCACAGTGTCGCACCTTAATTCTGTAACAATTCAGCAAATCAAAACCATTTATCAAAATTCAAAACCGAATTAAATTTCGTGTTGTAATTTACCTGAGTAAACCCTTTGTTCTATGAGATCCATATTCAAAATTCTCTCTTTTTTACTTTTCCTAGGGATGACTCCCCAGGTCTTCGCCCAAGAAAAGCCAATTTTGGTTCAACTGGACGAAATCGCCATCATTGATCAAAAAGTGATGATGCCCATGCGGGATGGGACAAGACTCGCTACTGACATCTATCGCCCTAAGGGAGATCAGAAAGTCCCGGTGGTTTTCTCGAGGACACCGTACAATTTCAATACCTATGCAAACGGGGAAATGAATACCAGAACCCTTCAGTCAGCGCTGGAATGGGTCAAAAAAGGATACGCCTATGTGGTTCAAAACGAGCGCGGAAGATTCTTTTCTGAGGGAAACTGGGATATTCTTGGCACACCTCTGACCGACAGCTATGATGCCTTTGATTGGATGTCCAAACAGGATTGGAGCAATGGCAAAATCGGTCTTTTGGGCTGCTCCTCCACCGCGGAATGGCAAATGGCCGCTGCTTCCCTCAATCACCCGGCTTTGGGTGCGTTGGTCCCTCAGGGTTATGGTGCAGGCGTAGGTCGGATTGGAGACTTTTATGAGCAAGGCAACTGGTACCGAGGAGGTGCCGGACAGATGCTCTTTACGGCTTGGCTTTATGGTACCCAACACGATCCGATGGCGCCAAGATTGCAGCCGGGAATCGAACAAAAAGACCTGTTGAGGCTTCAACGGTTCTACGATATGGCCCCAGAATACCCGCGAGTGGATTGGAAAGAAGGTTTGGCACACCTGCCAGTCAAGGACATCATCAAAAATGTCGGTGGCCCCATGGGGATCTATGAAGAAATGATCACCCGCAAACCAAACGATCCTCGTTGGTATCAGGGAGGGCTTTTTCATGACAATATGCCTTTTGACAAGCCGAGCATGTGGTTTGTGTCTTGGTATGATGTCTCCTCATCGCCAAACATCGCCCTTTACAACCACGCCCGTAAAAATGCCATCAGCCAAATGTCACGTGATAACCAATACCTGATCATCGCTCCGGTTTTGCATTGCTCTTTCACCCGGGCTACCGAAAACACCATGGTGGGAGAGCGAAGCGTAGGTGACGCAAGATGGAATTATGATGAGGTGATTACCGCATGGTTTGACCTTTGGCTAAAAGGAAAAGACGAAAGTGGCACCATTGCCAAGCTTCCAAAAGTGACTTACTACACCATGGGAATGAATAAATGGCAATCCTCAGACGTATGGCCTCCAAAAGAGGCGGTGATGACTTCTTACTTTTTGGATTCTCAGGGAAAAGCAAATACCCGAAACGGTGATGGCAAACTGGTGTCAAAAGCCCCAAAAGCCGAGGCCAAAGACACGTTTAAATACGACCCGATGAATCCTGTCAATTCCTATGGTGGAAACGTCTGCTGTACAGGCAATGCTGTCCAAGGCGGAGCTATGGATCAAAGCGAAATGGAATTGAGAGATGATATTCTGGTCTACACTACTGAACCTTTGGCAGAAGGGGTGGAAGTTTCCGGTTTTATTGAAAGCTACCTCTACCTCTCTTCAGATGTGAAAGACACGGACGTGACCATCAAGTTGATCGATGTTTATCCCGACGGAAAAGCATACAACTTGGACGAAACCATCCAGCGTGTGCGATACAGAGAAGGCTATGACAAAGAAGTCATGATGGAAAACGGAAAAGTTTACGAAATCAAAATGACTCCAATGAGTACTTCCAACTACTTCGAAAAGGGTCATCGAATCCGGATTGAGGTCAGTTCTTCCAACTTCCCCCGATTTGATCGCAACATGAACACCGGAGGAAATAACTACGATGAAACAGAAGGAAAAATTGCCACGAATTCCATACACCACGGAGGCAAATTCCAAAGCAGAATAGTGCTTCCGATGATCAAAAAATAAGCCTTTCAACAAATACAAAAAAAAGCAGGACAAAAGTCCTGCTTTTTTTTGTATTATAAAGAACGAAAGTATAAAAACTATAAATCATTTCGTCAGGATTAAAATCCGCCCATAACTTTTTCTAATCTCTTTTGCCCAAAAACGAAAAGCAATCCATATTTTTTCGCTAAATAGGATAAAACAAAATATTCTTTATCCTATGTTCAAATTTTACAAAACACTCCTTTCCCTGGCGTTTTTATGGGGTTCGGTAGGTTGGGCTTACGCTCAATACACCGTTTCCGGAAAAGTGTCAGATGAGCGAACTGGTGAACCCATGATCGGTGCCAGTATTTTAATCAAAGGGACTACCTCAGGTACCATTACAGACCTGGACGGTGGATTTTCAATCACTGTACCTACCAATGCCGGGGCCAGTTTGATTTTCTCCTCCATCGGCTATCTCAGCCAAACTGTAGAAGTCGCTCCGGGTGTGAGCATTCTATCCATCCGACTCAAGCAGGATGCGACCAACTTGGAGGAAGTGGTCGTGACAGGTTTGGCATCATCTGTCAAAAGAAGTAATCTGGCCAACGCCGTTTCCTCGGTTTCAGCCAGAGATCTTTTGGGGACCACTACTATTCAGACCACAGACGGAGCACTCTATGGCAAAGTGGCCGGAGCCACCATCCGATCCAACGGTGGTGCACCTGGAGGGGGTATTTCGATCCAACTTCGGGGTATTTCTTCCTTGACGGGGGCTTCACAGCCGCTGATCATCGTAGACGGGGTCTACATCAACAATGCCTCCCAGCGTTCCGGTCGTGCAACAGTATCCGGAGCAGGTGCAAGTAACCAAGATGACAGCTCCAACCGTTTGGCAGATTTAAACCCAGCTGATATCGAAAACATCGAAATCCTAAAAGGTCCATCTGCAGCGGCCATTTACGGAACACGTGCAAATGCCGGGGTTATTATCATCACCACTAAAAGAGGTGCCGAAGGAAGAACCAACGTTTCGCTTTCTCAGGATATCGGATTTGCCAAGCCACTTAGACTGCTCGGCGTGGATGATTGGAGCGAAGACAAAATCAATTTCTTCTTCCCTGTTGCCAGAAGACCGATCGAACTGGAAAGATTCCGAGCAGCTCAAAGCAGCGGTACTTTTATTGACTATGAAGACTACTTCTACAACAACCAGGCGACACTCCTCAACACAAGAGTAAACGTGTCAGGTGGAAATGAAAAAACCAAGTTTTTCGTATCCGGTAACATTACAGATGAAGAAGGAACTGTAAGAAGGACAGGTTTTCAGAGATACTCCGTAAGAGCCAACGTGGATCACAAAATCACCAATGGCATCCGACTGGGAGTTTCCACCAATTACATTCAATCCAACACGGACCGAGGATTCACCGGAAACCAGAACAACTCCGGAGCTTCGATCGGCTACAGCATTGCCTACGTTCCCAATTATTTTGATTTGAGAAGAAATGCGGACGGCAGTTATCCTGTTAATCCGTATTTCTCAGAAAACCCCGTTGCTGTGACCGATAATGGTATCAACAATTCTAAGGTAAACCGATTCATTCAGGCTTTCACTTTGGATATTGATCTCTTGAAGACTCAAAACAGCTTCTTGAAAGCCACCGTTGCAGGAGGGCTGGACTTCCTGCAAAACTCCACTTTGGTATACCTGCCGGAATTTCTTCAGTTCCAAAGAGCCCAAGCCAATCCGGGAGACCTTTTCGTCGGTCGTCAGGAAAGCTTCAACACCAATTTCCAGGCAGCCTTGGTGTACAATTGGAACTTGGGTAGAGTCAACATGAACTCTCAGGCTGGTTTGGTAAGATTGGATTTTAGAGACAATGCACTGTTTAACCGTGGACGTGGTCTTGTTCCTGGCATGAGAAACCTCAACCAAGCTGCTATCCAAGAGATCAATCAGGACTTTCGCTCCACTGTATCAGATGCGGGTATTTTCCTACAACAGGAAGCTAACTTTGAAGACAAAATCATCGGTACTGTAGGTGTCAGATGGGATAAATCTACCCTTAATGGAAATCCTAACGAGTATTATGCATTTCCAAGAGCTTCAGTTGCATTCAACCTGGGCAACTTCGGGTTCTGGAACAGCTCCTTTATCAATCAGCTGAAGCCAAGAATTGCCTATGGGGAGACTGCAGGTCCTGTAAACTTTGGTGCCACCTTTACTCCACTTGGAGGAACCAACATTGGCGGATTACTGGGCTCTGTAGTAGGTACCCAAATCGGAAATACCCTGATCAGACCTGAGACTGCGACAGAATTGGAATTTGGTGTGGATGCCGGTTTCTTCAACAACCGAATGGCGATCGAAGCGACTTACTACATCAAAAACACGCAAAACAACATTCAAAACCTCAATCTCGCTCCTTCTACCGGGGTGACTTCTACGCCATCCAATGAGGCCGAATTGCAAAACAAAGGAA
This sequence comes from Algoriphagus aquaeductus, assembly GCF_003253485.1. Lineage (GTDB taxonomy): Bacteria > Bacteroidota > Bacteroidia > Cytophagales > Cyclobacteriaceae > Algoriphagus > Algoriphagus aquaeductus. The sequence goes on from NZ_QKTX01000013.1 coordinate 29,632, forward strand.
TTGAATTGAGTTTGTCAGGTACTCCGATCGAGAAGGCAAATTTCAGATGGTTTACCCGGGTGATGTTCTGGCAAAACAGACTGAACATGACAAGGCTTGGAATTCCCACCTACATTGCTGGAGCTTTCGGTTCAGGTTTGGGCACTTTCCTTTATGCGCAAGGCTACTCTCCTACCACGATTGTGGGAACCCCTGCTACGGCAGAAGTACCCGGAGGGTTTACGGTATGGGGCAATGCTCAACCTAAGTTCAACATGTCGTTCTTCAATAGCTTCAATATTGTAAAAGGCCTGGACCTTTCGGTTTTGGTAGATTGGAAAAAAGGTGGGGACAACATCAACCTGACGTCTTTCTTGAATGACGGCGGAGGTACCACCAACGGTTGGTTTGACGATGATAACGGTGATGGAATTCCCAATGGACGTCAGCGTGCTCCAGAACCCTACAACAATGCAGGCAGATGGGTACAAGACGCTTCCTTTGTGAAAATCAGAGAAATCGGCCTCTACTACACGTTCTCCAAGGCCAGTATCACCAACATGTTTGGCAGCACGGTACAGGGAATCAAAGTCGGAACTTCAGTTAACAATGCCTTCTTGTTTACCAAGTACGAAGGTTATGACCCTGAGACATCCACCTTTGGTGCGACTGCAATCGCCAACAACGTGGACATTGCGCCATACCCGACTCCACGTCGAGTATTCTTCCATTTAACCATTGATTTCTAAACCGGCTAAATCATGAAAAACTTAAGAAATTATTTCGCTTCAGCTTTGATTTCCGCCGCGGTTTTATCCAGCTGTAATCCCTTGCAACTCGACGAGGTGCAAGATCCCAACAACCCGTCGGTCGGTTCGGTATCCAACAACGCCACACCTCAACAAATCCAGTTTTTGGTGACGGGCTTGGAGTCTCGTCACAGAGGATATGTGACCAATATTTCTCAGGCCTGGAATACCTTCGGCCGTGAGATTTGGTATCTAAACGCTTCAGATCCCCGGTTTCAAACGGATTGGCTTGGTCAAAACGGTCGGGTACCTGACCGTGCATACTTCGGATTCGGGACCACCGGTGGAGGTTCTTGGGCTGCTCCTTATCAGGCGATCAAGCAGGCAGATGTGTTGATCACCTCTGCTGCAAATACCAACTTGATTCCTGAAACTTCAAAAAGTGCAGTTAGAGGATTTGCCAAAACCATCCAAGGCTTTCAGTTTATGATTCCCGCTAATTTTGTATACCAAAACGGAATCAGAATCGATGTCAAAGACCCGCAGAATCCAGGACCCTTTGTTCCTTATGCCCAGGCATTGGATGCAATCAAGACCATTTTGGATGAAGGAGATGCAGACCTTCAGGCAGCCGGATCAGGAAACTTTCCCTTTATCCTGACAAGAGGATTTAATGGATACAACACCATTGCGGGAATGAGACAAGTCAATCGCGCGATAACTGCCCGCTTGAATGCCTATAGAAAAGACTGGCAAGGAGTATTGACTGCGTTGGATGCTTCATTTATGAATCTGACGGGCGATTTGAATGCAGGACCTTCCCACCCTTATGGTGCTTCTCCTGATGTGTTCAATCCGCTGTTTTATGTGCCTAACGCAGCAGTAAACACCATCATTGTGGTGCACCCTTCTGTATTGAGAGATACGATTCCGGGTGACCGTCGCGTTCGAACCAAATTCTTCCGCAGGACTACCGCTGTGACAGTTACAACGGACGCAGGGGCATTGGTGGGCACTCATCAGGATGCACGTTGGCCGGCGAATACAGCCTCAATTCCTTTCATCAGAAATGAAGAATTGATCCTGCTGAAAGCTGAAGCTCATGCTAACCTGAATCAGGCTACCCAGGCAGTAGAGGCGATCAATATCATCCGAAATGCGGCAGGAATCGGTTCTTACACCGGAGCGACTACCCAAGCGGCCCTGATCGATGAGATTCTGTTCCAAAGGAGATATTCGCTTTGGGCTGAGCCCTGGGGTCACCGCTGGATCGATGCACGTCGCTACGAGCGTCTGAATCAGATCCCTACCAGCTTTGACGGCGGCACGATCTTCACGCAATTTCCTCATCCACAGGCTGAGTTGAGCTGGGATGAGTATAAAGGAAATTAATCCTCAGATCAAAAAAATAAAAAGACCGGCAGCGATGTCGGTCTTTTTTTATGTAAATCTGGAATTCGATTCAAATTTTACAGAAACTAAGAAATTTAAAGGCACATTCCGCGAAAACTATTTCGCACAAAGACGCTAAGTCGCAAAGATTTTAATCTCCTTCGCACCTCTCACACTTCTCCGAAAAAAATGGAATTGTTGTCCTGCTTCTCCAGAAGCTGGACATTCGAATTTTCAAATTTGATAAACATGCTTGTTGGCAAAAATTCAGAACCCCGAATAATGAATAAAGAATAGCGAAGTGATCCTCGGAAAAGCAGCATTGCGCAATCCCTTAATTTCCTCAACGCCCCCAATGGTTTAAAACCCTTTTTCTCCTTCCCTTTCTTTTTCATCCAAGGCCTTTTGGGCTTTTTCACCTATTTTTGCCCCTTCGAAAAAACACAAACGTATGTCTATTGCCAGCAAATACGAACCGGCAGCCGCCGAGGCCAAATGGTACGCCTACTGGATGGAGCACAAGCTCTTTTCCTCCCAAATCGACCACAGCAAGGAACCGTACACCATCGTCATTCCTCCGCCTAACGTCACCGGTGTGCTCCACATGGGCCATATGCTGAACAATACCATCCAAGACGTACTTATCCGACGAGCCCGCATGCAAGGCAAAAACGCCTGCTGGGTACCCGGAACCGACCACGCTTCCATCGCTACGGAGACGAAAGTAGTCCAACTCCTCAAAGAAAAAGGGATAGAGAAAAAAGACATTTCCCGAGAAGAATTCCTAACCCATGCCTGGGAATGGAAAGAAAAATATGGAGGCATCATCCTCGAGCAGCTTAAAAAGCTCGGTGCTTCCTGCGACTGGGACCGCACGGCATTTACCATGGATCCGGGACTCAGCGATGCGGTGATTTCGGTGTTTGTGGATTTGTACAAAAAAGGAAAAATCTACCGAGGCATCCGCATGGTCAACTGGGATCCAAAAGGCCAAACTGCCCTCTCGGATGACGAGGTAATTATGAAGGAGATTTCCTCCAAGCTCTATTACATCAAATACCAAATCGAGGGAAGTGAAGGTCAATTCCTGACCATTGCTACTACACGTCCAGAGACCATCATGGCCGACGTGGCGATCTGCATCAATCCGAATGACCCTCGATTCACACCCCTGAAGGGTAAAAAAGCGATCATACCACTTATCAACCGAGCCATACCAATCATAGAAGATGAGTATGTAGATATGGAATTTGGTACAGGTTGCCTTAAAGTAACCCCTGCCCACGACATCAATGACTACGAACTGGGGATTAAGCATAAACTGGAAGTCATCGACATCCTGAATGACAATGGCACATTGAATGAAAAAGCTCAAATCCTTGTAGGCGAAGACCGATTCATCGCCAGAAAGAAAATCGGAAAGCTTCTGGAAGAAGTAGGTCAACTTGAAAAGATCGAAGACTACAAGTCCAATGTTGGCCATTCCGAGCGTACGGATGCGGTGATTGAGCCGAAGCTTTCTTTGCAGTGGTTCCTCAAAATGGACGAAATCACCAAGCCTGCCTTCACCTCAGTAATGGAGGACGTGATCCAGCTCCACCCGCCCAAGTTCAAAAACATGTACCGGGTGTGGATGGAAAATGTCCGCGACTGGTGCATCTCCCGTCAACTTTGGTGGGGACACCGGATTCCGGCATTCTACCTTCCCAACGGGGAATTTGTGGTAGCCAAAACCGCTGAGGAAGCCTTGGCCCAGGCGAATGCTCAATTTGGAAAAAGCTGGACTTTGGCAGATCTGAAGCAGGACGAAGACGTATTGGACACTTGGTTTAGCTCTTGGCTGTGGCCGATTTCTGTGTTTGACACGGAAGTATTTTCTACAGGCAAACCAAACGAGGAACTGAAGTATTATTATCCAACCAATGACTTGGTGACTGCGCCGGAGATCTTATTCTTCTGGGTGGCTCGAATGATCATTGCCGGCTATGAATATACCGGAGAAAAGCCTTTCAAAAACGTGTATCTCACCGGTATTGTGCGGGACAAGCTGGGCCGAAAAATGTCCAAGTCTCTTGGCAACTCTCCCGATCCACTGGAATTGATTGCTCAGTATGGTGCGGATGGGGTGCGAACCGGAATGCTTTTCTCCTCTCCTGCCGGAAATGACCTGCCTTACGATGACAAGCTGGTCGAGCAAGGCCGAAACTTCGCCAATAAAATCTGGAATGCTTTCCGATTGGTGAAGGGTTGGGAGATCGATCCAAATTTGGACGGATCGGCCAATGCATCAAGTATCGCCTGGTTTGAAAGCCGATACAATCAAGCCTTGACGGAGATCAACGAGCATTTCGAGAAGTTTAGAATTTCCGATGCCTTGATGGCTACTTATAAATTGGTGTGGGACGACTTCTGTTCATGGTACCTTGAGATGATCAAACCCGCTTATCAGCATCCGATCGATCAGGCGACTTATGACAAAACGATTGAGCTTTTCGAAGGAATTCTGAAAATCCTCCATCCGTTTATGCCATTCATTACTGAAGAACTTTGGCATCAAATCTCCGAGAGATCGGTAAAAGAATCCCTGATTTTGGCGGCTTGGCCTGAGGCAAAACCATTTGATCCAAAAATCATCGAAGAAGCAGCACAGGTTTTTGAAGTGGTGTCTCAAGTGAGAAATCTACGGGCTTCGAAAGGAATGTCTCCGAAAGAGGCTCTTGATCTCCATATCAACACCAAGAAACCTGAACTCTATAGCCGATTTGCTGCGGTCTTGACCAAGCTGGCAAATCTGTCTTCGCTCAACTTCTCCGAAAAAGTAGACAATGCGATGAGTTTTGTGGTCAAAGCTGACGAGTGCTTTATCCCGATGGGCGACTCGATCAATATCGAAGAGGAAAAAGCCAATCTGAAAAAGGAACTGGAATATGCTCAAGGCTTCTTGGCTTCAGTCATGAAAAAGCTCAGCAACGAGCGATTTGTAGCCGGAGCTCCTGCCAACGTCATCGAAATGGAGCGAAAAAAGCAGGCAGATGCCGAGGCCAAGATCAAGGCCTTGGAAGAAAGCTTGGCGAAGTTGGGCTAATAACCTTTGAGTCCGCCGCGGCGGACTCGAAGGTTTCCTAGAACAATTGTTTCCCGCTGATCATCGCAGAAAAAGCCGCAGAATTCCGCGGATAAAATAAAATCCAGAGTTGAGATGCTCTGGATTTTTCATTTATTGTAGTTTGAGACTATTTTCATAAACCTTTCCTCAGAAATCATTCCCAAATCACGAAGTTCTTTATAAAAAAGTACAGGCTTTTCGCATCTAATTTCATCATCAATCAACTTCCAATGTCTAGTGAAAATCTCCAATGAATCCGAATCCCATATAATCCTATCATCCTTTACAACTTCTATTGCAGCGACAAGAAACATCCCACAAAATTCCTTTTGAACTAGGTTCTTTGGCAAATTCCATTCAAAATCCAACCCATCATTTTTTCGGTTCGCATTTAGGTAAAGAGTTTGATTTTTTAAATCATCTATTCTCTTAACCCAATCAGATTTGGCTCCTATAAAATGTTTGACGTCATTATTTGGGACTGAAAATTTTTTCAGGACTGGAAAATACCATGTATGGTTTTTAGTTTTATGATTTTTAAATTCTTTCCAAATTCTTCCTTCTATTCCATTTGCTAAGAGGATTTTTTTAATGATTTCAATCTTTGAAACTTCTTCTACAGCCATTATTGCAAGTGAAATAGCTCTAGGAAATTTACTTGCTTTAAATAGTATTAATGAATCATCTAGTAAATCCTCAGCATTCTCAATTACCTTTTGAATTCCTTCAGCTGCCTGATTAATTGTTAATTTACCTCTGTATTCATCTTGAAATTCTGGAAAAAGAGTGTTTAAAAATTTAATAACATCTTCCATAGTTTATAACTCCCTGATTTTTATCTCCCTAAACATCACTCCCTGCCCCTCGCTTTGCAGACCGATATAGCCTGACTTGAGCGGGGTGCCGTCCACTTTGATGGCAGGGTCAAAACGATTAGCTACGCCTCCGCCAATTTGAGGATTGCTGTAGGTCAAAACGGTATCTCCATTGACCAAATGATGCACGATGGAGTCACCATAGACGATCAATTCGGCTTTTACCCACTGATCCCATTGAAAGGTTGGTCCTGAAGAATTGATGCAGTGGCGTTCATCGATTTTTCCTTCAAACACCACATCAGTTCCCGGACTGCACATGTTTCCGGTTGGCCGTGGTTCGCCCTCCTTTTCCTCTGCATACATCTGATACTCTACCGAGATCGGCCAATCCTGTTCTTTCAAAATCGTCACCGGAGCCTGCGAGTGAAACATCACCCCCGAGTTGCGATAGGTATAACTCGGTGCATCCTCCATAAACTGATCTGTAAATCGATACTCCCAACTCAGATGATAGCTGGAAAAAGGCTTCTCATAAAACAGGTGTCCAAATCGATCCTCAAATTTTTCATACCCATCGTAATTCACCACGATTGCTCCATCCTCCACCCGATAAGTATTTGCATAATTGTCTCCCACCTCGTGATGATGAATCTTGGGCGTCCAGCCGGATAGGTCTTTTCCGTTAAAAAGGACTTGCCATTCTGTTTCTATTGGTTCAGTCGCTAGTTGTTCTTTTTCAGCTTTTTGGCAGGAAAAAAGAATTAGAATGGAAAAAAGGACGGGGATGGATTTCATAGATTTAGGGGTATGATTTCAAACATGTAAGTGGTCTGTTCGGAAACAGACCAAAGCAAAAGTGAAGGCAGTTAACCCTCCAAGGGTTTGAAACCCTTGGAGGGTTGGATTAATGCTCAATGCTTCCAATCATACCCATCGATCTGCTCTAGACAGGCAACGAGGAGTGAAATAGAGTCTGAAATATCCTTTTTATGTGCCATCTCAATGACTTGATGCAAGTGGCGGGTTGGGATGGAAATCGCACCTGCGATCGAGCCCTGCTTGCCCATGCGCTGTACGCCTGCGGTATCGGTTCCTCCGGCAGTCAGGATTTCGGGCTGCCAGGAAATAGCTTCCTTAGTGGCTGTCTGCTTCATAAATTCCACCATGCGGTAATCGCAGATCGTCATCGCATCCATGATTTTGATGGCTGTTCCTTTGCCGAGTTCGGTTACTTTTTCATGTGCCGCCGCTCCAGGCACATCGAAGGCAATCGTCGTATCGAGTGCAATACCAAAGTCCGGATTGATGCTGTGCGCGGCGACATTGGCGCCTCGAATACCGACCTCTTCTTGAACGGTAAAAGTGGCGTAGACATCGTAAGCTGGATTTTGGAGCTTTTTCAAGGCTTCAATCAGGATAAACACCGCCACGCGATTGTCAATAGACTTGCAGTTGACGCAGTCACCCATTTCGATGAGTTCCCGGTCTCGAGTGATAGAATCACCGATGGTGATGTATTTTTCCACCTCCTCTTTGGTCATCCCCAAATCGATAAAAAAATCAGTGGTCTTTGGAAGCTTTGCCCGCTCCTCCTGGGTCATTACATGGATGGGTTTGCTTCCCATTACTCCGATCAAGTCCTTTTTACCATGCACAATCACGCGCTGTGCGGTGAGGGTCTTGGGATCAAATCCCCCGAGCGTATGAAATCTCAAAAATCCCTGTTCGTCGATATGGGTCACGATAAAGCCGATTTCGTCCAAGTGGGCAGCGACCATGACACGCTTGCCGTCAGGATTTCTATTTCCTCGCTTGATCGCAATGACATTGCCGAGATTGTCTGTGCTGACCTCATCGGCATACGGCTTGACCAGGTCGATGACCAAGTCTCGGACACGCTTTTCGAAGCCCGGAGCACCGGCGATTTCACAGATTTGCTTGAGAAGGGGGACGTTTATTTCCATATAGTTTGATCAGATCTTCGAACCTGAAATTAAGTCAAATGGTCAGATTGCCACCGACCAATCAAATAAAAAGACAAATCTTCAGTTCTGTGTTGTCTTTCATTGATGAGATGTTGATGGTCTTGATTTACTGAATAACCGAAACATGCAGGCTCAAATTGAAATCCCGAAGGGATTGAATACCCTTGGGTTATTGGCCCCAAATGCCAATCCGGAAGGAAAAAGAAAAAGGGTTAACGATCCTCTTAACCCCGAATGGGGTTGAATTAAGTGAATTTTAACCGTTGCTGGAACTATTCCCTTTCCCCACCACCGGCACCCAAACACTCAATCTCGTGACCAAACCGCTGCTTCAGATGCAACTAAACTAGGGCATACCAAATCCATAAAAAAACCTCTGAACCCGAAGATCCAAAGGCCTTGTATAATCAAATCTCAAATTTTTAATCTCCAATCAATAAGCTCTGACCACCTTCCCCTCCATATAGTTGGCAAAGGCGCGGTTGACGACGCGGGTACCTCCGGTGGTCGGATAGTCGCCGGTAAAATACCAGTCGCCTGAGTGATCCGGAATGCATTTGTGCAGGTTGTCAACAGTCTGAAAAATCACTTTCACCTCAGCATGAATCTCAGAAGTAGTTACAATTTCGGCGACTTTGTCTGAAATTTCCTCATCCGTAAACGGCGCATACACCTGCTTCACAAAATTCTCGGAATTATGAGGTTGTGATATACAAGACTCATACACTTGCTCCAATAGATTTTCCATTTTACGCTCCTTGATCAGAGCGATGGCTGCACGGAAGGCGATAAATTCCTTCATTCGGGACATGTCGATGCCATAGCAATCCGGATATCGGATCTGGGGAGCAGAAGATACGATCACAATCCGTTTTGGATTAAGCTTATCGAGTGTTGTCAGGATGCTTTTCTCCAAGGTCGTTCCTCTCACAATACTGTCATCGATCACCACTACGGTGTCTATTCCGGGACGGATCACTTCGTAAGTAGTATCGTAAACACTCGCTACCATCGAGTCTCGGTCTTCGTCACTCGTGATAAAAGTTCGCAGCTTCACATCTTTGCTGACCAATTTCTCCACCCGTGGGCGGAAACTCAGGAGTTCATCCAGATCGCCGACATGAGGTTTCCCATCCAGCAGGACTTCCTTTCTTTTGGCCACCAAGTATTCATCCAATCCCTCGATCAAGCCCAAAAAGGCCGTTTCGGCAGTATTGGGAATGTAGGAAAACACGGTGTTTTTCAGGTCAAAGTCAATCGCTTTCAGAATCTGAGGGATCAAGGCTTTGCCAAGATTTTTTCTTTCCTGGTAGATTCCCGGATCTGTTCCTCTCGAGAAATAGATCCGCTCAAAAGAGCAGGACTTCTTTTCTCTGGCAGGCAAAATCTCATCCTCAGAGTAGGAACCGTCCTTATTGATCACAATGGCATGACCGGGCTTAATCTCCTTGATGGCATTGAAATCAATATTGAAAGCTGACTTGATCGCCGGTTTCTCAGAAGCTATTACAATGACCTCCTCATCTGCATAATAAAAAGCTGGCCTGATTCCGGAAGGGTCTCTCACCACAAAAGCAGACCCGTTACCGATCATCCCCGCCATGGCATACCCTCCGTCAAAATCTCGGCAGGATCTCCTGAGGATTCGGGCCACATCAAGTTCGTTTTCGATGATGTGGGTCAGCTGTTCGTTGGTATGGTTGTGCTTGTATTTGTCAAAAATCCGCTGATTTTCTTCATCCAAAAAGTGTCCTACTTTTTCCATCACGGTGACGGTATCGGTTTTTTCCTTAGGGTGCTGCCCGAGCTGGACGAGTTTTCCAAAAAGTTCCTCGTTGTTGGTCATGTTGAAGTTGCCGGCCATGACCAGGTTTCGGCTTCTCCAGTTATTCTGTTTGAGGAAAGGGTGGCAGGTCTCGATGCTGTTTTCTCCGTGGGTTCCGTATCGAAGGTGTCCGAGCCAAACTTCTCCGGAGAAGGCAATGTTTTCTTTGAGCCATTCCCCGTCGCTGAGCGCATCGTGACCTCCGAGTTTCTTGGCCTTTTTGTACTTTTTATTGATTTTGTCGAAGATGAAGTTGACTGCGGAGGGTTCGACTGAGCGGTATCGGCTGATGTATCGGGTACCCGGTTTGGTGTCAATTTTGATGTTGGCCACTCCGGCTCCATCCTGACCCCTATTGATCTGCTTTTGCATTAGGACGTAGAGCCGATTGGCTGCAAAGGAGGCGGATCCGTATTTGTCGATGTAATATTGAGTGGGTTTACGCAGCCGAATCATGGCTATACCGCACTCATGTTTGATAGCATCACTCATGGAGAAGGACGAAGGTTCTTTTGAGACTTCAAAGGTAAGTGATTTCAAAAGATTTATTCCGGATAAAAAGTTCTGCTTGGAAGAATTATCTACGGCAACGATCCAATGAAGCAGATCGACACCTATTCTCCTGATATAGGAAAAGAACAGTTCACAATGGGGAGGTCATCTACACATTTCCCCTTATTTTTTTAGCAAAAACCTCTAAAACAGCCCTGAATCGCAATTGGCACGGGCTTGGCACTTATCCTAGCACAATCGGAAAACAAGTTTCCGAAATCAGAATCCGGACTCTGATCAGTACTAAACCAAATTACGATGGCCCTAGTGTTGAAAGAAAATTTAAACCTGCATCAGGTAATTAAATTGGAATTCAAAAATCCACGGGCAATCAAAAACAAAACCACAAAAAACATGAAAAAGACCATTTTAATGTCCGCCCTATTGCTAGCAGGTGCTGCCTTTGTTCAGCCTTCTGTAGCTGCCATCTCTTCTGATGTGATTGAAATTTCCATGCAGGAAGAGAAAGTGCAAATTAACCCCAACGATCTTCCCGACGCTGTAAAAGCGACTATCGCAGCCGATGAGTCTCTGCAAGGTGCAGCTGTCTTTGAGGCTTGGAAAATCACCAAAGAAGATGATTCTGTGCACTTTCAGGTAATCTTCACTTCGGCAGAAGGGGAAAAAACAACAAAGACTTATGACCCTGACGGGAATGAAATAAAAGAGTAAGTTGCTAGATCCCTCTAATTAAAAAAGCGCCGGACTGTTGTCTGGTGCTTTTTTTGTAAGCATTTTCACAAAAAAGCATTGATCATGGCCCATATCTTATTAGTTGAAGACGATTTGACCTACGCAAGGATTGTCAAAAATTTTTTGGAAAAGAACGGTTTCCAGGTGAGTACCTGCATTAAGGTAAAAGATGCGCAGAACTTGCTGGGTAACGAAAAAATTGATCTGACTATCGCCGATTTCAGATTGCCTGACGGCACCGGCATGGAGCTGTTGCACTGGGCGAAAGAGAACTTCCCTCAAATGCAGGTGATCCTGATCACACACTATTCAGATATCCGGATCGCGATCAAAGCCATGAAGTTGGGAGCCTTTGAATACATCACCAAACCCATTAATCCGGATGAATTACTGGCTACGGTCAGGGAATCGCTGGCCCAAAAAGCAAGTCCCTCTATCCAGATTGAAATTCCGGAGGAACGCTCCTCTCCCCATTCCAAAAACACATCCGTCCTCCGGTCGGCTTATGTCGTTGGTAGTTCACAGGAAGCCGAAAAGCTTGAAAAACACATCCAACTGGTGGCACCTACGGATCTCAGCGTGCTGGTCTTGGGGGAAACGGGCACAGGAAAAGAACTGATATCCAAACGTATTCATGAATTTTCTGCCCGAAAGAATGGGCCATTTATTGCTATTGACTGCGGGGCTTTACCCAAAGACCTTGCAGGTTCTGAGCTGTTCGGACATGTGAAAGGTGCCTTTACCGGAGCTTTGGACAACAAAACAGGACACTTTGAAATGGCTAACGGTGGCACCATATTTTTAGATGAAATCGGGAACCTCAGTTATGAAGTACAAATCCAGCTATTAAGGGCAATCCAAGAACGAAAAATCAGGAAAATAGGAGGCAACAAAGAAATCGAGATCGATGTGCGAATCATTGCCGCCACCAATGAAAACCTTCTCTCTCAGTCGGGCGAAGGATTGTTCAGAGAGGACCTGTATCACCGTCTCAATGAATTTACCCTTCATGCCATTCCCCTGCGAAACCGAATGGCAGACTTGGAACATTTTGTCCAGAATTTCATTCAAGAAAGCAACGAAAGACTTAATAAATCCATCAAAAGTTTGGCCCCTGAAGTTTGGGAAACCTTTTATTCCTACGATTGGCCGGGAAACCTTCGGGAACTCCGCAATATGATCAAACGGGCCGTATTGCTGAGCCAAGGCGATCGAATTGAGCGCGAGGCTCTTCCCACCGAACTGCTGGAAACCCAGTACTATGAAAAGCGCATGGCTTCTGAAAATTCTGCCCCTGCCTTTACTCCGGCAATTCCTTCAGCCCGCCCCATTCCCACCGGGGATTACAAGACCCACTTTCAGGAACAGGAAAAAGAATTGATCCTCAAAGTCCTACAGGATACCCGCTACAATAAGTCCAAGACGGCCAAAATCTTAAAAATGGACCGTAAAACTCTCTACAGCAAAATGGAAAAATACGGCCTGGATTGATCAGGCCGTTTGGTTAATTTTTTCCTTGAGTGCATTCAGGGTTTCCCTGGTCAATTGATCTAGGGAATTCAGGGCCTCATTGATCCCGGTTTTGGTATTGATCTTTAAGCTGTTTTCCACCTTTCGGGCATAGGGACTGGCCGGACTCTTGATTTGCCCCAGTCTGCTTCCCAGCTGATGGCATATTTCCAACACCTCATCCCAGCGATCATTCAGTCTAGCCTTACTAAGTCGCTCCAGGTCAGATTCCGTCGTGCGGATCAAATCTCTGACAATATCCAAGAGTAGATCCTCATCTCCCATGCAAAATTTCTCCAAGTCTCCCAAGTGGAAGGGCTGTGACAAATCCTCCACTGCCACTGTTTCTTTGATTTCTTTGGCCTTTGTTCTTTCCGGGAAAATGGTCCCCAGTTTTTCAATCAAATCAGTTTCCTGAAATGGCTTAATGATCACATCCCAGAATCCATGTTCCTGCAGTTTTTCACGCTCTTCCACAAATACATTTGCAGTCATGGCCAACACCGGAAGGCCTCCATAAAAATCCATGGATTTTAAGGATTTCACCACTTCATACCCGGATACCTCGGGCATTTGAATATCGATCAAGGCAAAATCAAATTGGGAAACGGAAAAGGTGTCCCGAAACGCCGCCCCACCCTGATAACTTTCTACCTGAGCGCCAAAGTATTCCAAAACCAATTGAAGGTACCTCAAGCCTACGGCATCGTCATCCACCAACAGCACCCGTACCCCTTGTAGGTCGATTGTCTCTGCACTGGATTTGGCACCTGTCCATTCTGGCACGGGACTGGTTTCCATTGGGATCCTAACGCGCATCAAGGTACCCTTCCCTACTTGGCTTTCCACCTCCAAAGTCCCTTTCATCAAATCCACCAAACGCTTGACAATAGCCAAGCCGAGGCCTGTTCCACCAAACTTTCTGGAAACCGAGGTATCCGCTTGATCAAATTCTTTGAAGACTTTTTCCAATTCCTTCGGCTTCATTCCGATTCCGGAATCCTGCACATCTAAATGAAGCCAACCCGACATCCATTTGACTGATACACCGATCCCCCCCTCCTTAGTAAATTTGAATGCATTGCTGAGCAGGTTATTGAGGATCTGTTTGAGTCGAAGCTCATCTCCTACCAGCCATTGTTCTTCAGGTAAATCAATATTCCAGTCAAAACTCAACTTCTTTTCCTTGGCACTGAGCTCAAAAAAATTCTGGATATTTTCGAAAAGAGAAATGGGGTCAAAGGGATAGTTTTCCAATTTGAGTTTACCGGCTTCCAGTTTGGAAAAATCCAAAATATCATCTACGATTTCCTTCAAAGTATCCGAAGCAAATTCTATCATCTGAAGATGGGAAAGTTGGTCAGCTGTAAGCGCGGTATTTTTAAGCACATTTCGATAACCTTGGATGAGATGAAGCGGATTTCTGATTTCGTGGCTCATATTGGCCAAAAACTCCTGTTTGGATCTTGCCAATTCTTCTGATTTCTGTCTGGAAATCTCCAAGTCTTCCTGGTATCTTCTGTTGGTTTTGATCTCCCGGAGAATGGAAAACACCAAAACCAAAGTGGCCAATACTGCCAAAACCACAACCATGACCAGAAAAAAAGTCACATCGGCCACCAAACTGCCTGCTTGTTGACTTTGCTCATTGGAGGTCTTGATCGTCTGTCCTTGCAACTCCCCGATCAAAGTCTGGATTGTAGAAGTAAGAGAAGCTTGTTTTTGAAAAATATCGCTTTCCAATCGGGCCAAAGTTTGCCTTTGGGAGGACTCCTCCCGATAAATCCTACCCATTACCCTACTCAGGGAAAAGAGCACACTGTCTAGGTTGGCGGTGCGAGTTTGTTGGGACGCCCCTGAGTTTTGTTTTTGAAATTGTTGGAGATATCGAATAATACGATCCTCATCGGTACTGAGCATGGAAGACTGCCGCTCCAGATTGGCTTGAGCCTGCTGCTGCAGCTCACTATTCATCAGACGTCGGGGATTGAGGTCCCTAAGCGGTTGGGTTTCCATCGCGAGAGCCCTTCTCCGGATGCTGATTTCCAGTCTTCTAAGGGCTTCCTGCGAGAAATTCCGGTTGGCCAGATTCTTTTTTACCTCATACAAATCGAGATATCCATTGATCAAGAGGGCAAGATTTTCCCGAATAGACTGGATCGACTTTGTCTCCAAAGAATCGGAGGTGAGACTGTCTAACAGGTTTAGTTTGGCCTCCAAAAACAAAACCGTCGAGTCCTTGATCCGCACATCCGTGATGGAGCTCTCCGAACCGATTTGGGTGATTTTAAATACCTCCTCCTGCAGTGAATTGAGCAAATCCAGCTTTTGGTTGGGCTGAGCCATCTGATCAATCGACTCCACCAATCGATTGAGCGAGATATAAGTAAGCCCCGCTACCGCAATCAAAAAGATAGTAGCGACAAAAAAACCGAGAACGACCTTTCGGCCGGTAGATGTGATGGTGGTCAATGTCTTATAGTTAGGTTTGAATCTGACCGCCCAATTTTTATTCCAAGCTGGTCAAAACTTCAATAAAATATACCCTTGAGGCACGTAAGTGGTAATAGTAGTCAAAGCAGAATGTGCAATGGTTACTCCTGGCCATAGATCGGAAGTTTTCAGGTTTCTGGCTATGAGGGATTGCCCACAGACCATAATCTCAGCCCCTGCTTCTTCCAAAGCCTCGAACACTTTCAAGTTTGGATTGTCAACCTCAAAGCGCTTTTTGTAATTCTCATCATTCAATAGTGCAAAAATACCTCCACCATGTAGAATCACCTTTACTTTTAAACGGTCTCTACTCACGCCCGCCAAACCATGCAAATTCATCATTCTGGCCACATTGTCCACAAAACGTGAAATCTGCTTATTATCCTCAGAAGGCGAAGTCAGGTCAACCAATATTTTATATTCCAATGTACCATCCGGTCGCTCCGTGGCATCCGGTATTTCATAGATGCCACCAAAGCCTTTCACAATGGGAAATTGAGGAGTCTGGGCATTGGCTAAAAAGCCTGAGAAAAAGCAAAGCAACAAGGCAAGGAAGAAGGTCCTGAAGTTCATGGAAATGATATTTGTCGAAAAGTAAGAAAAATCCTACCGCATCTATAACCAAAAAAGAAAAAGCTCAGCCAAAATTGACTGAGCTTGTGCGCATGAGAAGATTCGAACTTCCACACCCGAACGGGCACCACCCCCTCAAAGTGGCGTGTCTACCAGTTTCACCACATGCGCGTATTAGGGTCTGCAAAAGTAGAAATCCAAGGCAATCGATGCAAACCTGATTCGAGGATTTCTTGACTTTTTTTACAAATTATCCGAAAACCTTCTTTTCAGCGGACTGAAGGGTATTGTAGAGCAAAGCTGCTATCGTCATCGGACCTACTCCACCAGGCACAGGAGTGATCGCAGCCGCTTTTTCTGCCACTTCATCAAACTTCACATCACCAATCAATCTGAAACCTGACTTCTTGCTTGGATCTTCGATTCGGTGAATTCCCACATCGATCACCACTGCACCCGGCTTCACCATATCTGCAGTCACAAACTCAGGTTTGCCGATCGCTACGATCAGAATATCTGCTGTGCGGCAGATTTCTGCCAGATTTTGAGTTTTGCTGTGAGTCAAGGTGACCGTAGCATTTCCCGGATAGCCATTTCTAGCCATCAGAATACTCATGGGACTGCCTACGATATGGCTTCGACCAATCACCACGCAATGTTTGCCCGAGGTCTCAATGTTGTATCGCTTCAACAATTCCACAATGCCGTAGGGTGTTGCAGCTACATAAGCTGGCCAATTGAGCGTCATTCGTCCCACATTGGCTGGAGTGAATCCATCCACGTCTTTTTCAGGCTTGATTTTGTTGGTCACCTTATCCACGGAGATATGCTTTGGAAGAGGGAGTTGAACAATCAATCCGTCGATGTCCGGATTTTCATTGATGTCTTCTACCACTTTGAGCAGTTCAGCCTCTGAAATATCCGATTCCAGACGAACCAGTGTAGACTGAAAACCCACCTCTTCGCAGGCTTTCACTTTGGCACCGACATAGGTCTGACTAGCGCCGTCGTTGCCTACAAGTACAGCTGCCAAGTGGGGCGTTTTCCCTCCTTCGGCTTTGATTTCCGCTACTCTGTCAGCGATTTCAGATTTTATTTCGGAGGAGGTTTTTTTGCCGTCGATGAGGATCATTACTTGAAATGAGGGATAAGTTGGAAATTACGATTTACGATGTACGATTTACGACATCAATGGTAGTTCAATGCTTTTTAGAAGTTTTTGAGATTTTAGGCTGAATTGATAAAGACTCATGAAAGCAACCTTTAATCCTGTTTGCTTAGTAACAAAATATTATTTCTACTTTTCAATATCCTCTTGATGTTTTGATACTAGCTACAACTATAGATAGTATTTCATCTGTTTATAATTTGATTTTCATTTGCCACATAGCCTGTCCCGATCTTTCATCGGGAGAATGCCCTGGATAATCATTTCCCTGTGTGAGAAGCATTTTCTCATGGGCATTTCATCTGCTTCTTGGATAAGTCTTTTTAATTCTGAAACCAAACAGTCATCAAATTGAACTTCTAGTATAAATTCGAGGAAGAACTGACTTTCGTCTGCTTCTTCCTCCACAATTTTCAATTTGTTGATAAAGTCTGCCCTTGATTTTGCCCGACAGGAAGCACGATAATTGGCTGCGACAGAAGTTGAAGATCGAATCAATTGGACAGCTATACTATTAAATTCCCGGGAATGAGGAAGTTTTTGACACAATTTCCAAACATCAATTGCAAACTGCTTGGTCCTTCGTTGCATTTGAAATTTGTCCATAGCATTAATAATATTTGGTTTTTCAAAAACTTTAATATCATTAAAATCCATGCACCACACAACCTAAAAACCTCTACACTTCATTCACCTTCACAGGTCTACAACAAAAGGATGGAACCTGCAAAAATGATTGAAGGCTAATTCGACGTCGTCATTCGTAAACCGTAAATCGTAAATTCAACCAATGAATGAAGAACGTCGAATTTTGAATATTGAAGTTTAATCCAACTTCAACACCGCCATAAACGCCTCCTGTGGCACCTCGACATTGCCGACTTGTCTCATTCGCTTCTTACCTTTTTTCTGCTTTTCGAGGAGCTTCCGCTTACGGGAAATATCACCCCCGTAACACTTGGCCAAGACGTTTTTGCGAAGCGCCTTGATCGTCTCACGGGCGATGATTTTCTGCCCAATTGCCGCCTGAATCGCAATCTCAAACATTTGTCTAGGTACTAATTCCCTCAACTTTTCACAGAGTCTCTTACCCCACTCGTAGGCTTTATCTCGATGAACTACTGCAGAAAGGGCATCGACAGGTTCCCCATTGAGCATGATATCCAATCTGACCATGTGCGACTGTTGGAAGCCTTTCAGCTCGTAATCCAAAGAAGCATATCCTCTGGAGATGGTCTTAAGCTTGTCAAAGAAATCAAATACAATCTCCGCCAATGGCATGTCAAACTGCAACTCAACCCGGTCAGCAGTCAAATAAACCTGATTTTTGATCTGACCACGCTTCTCCATGCATAGCTGAATGACAGGACCGACATATTCGGCCGCAGTGATAATCGAAGCTTTCACAAACGGCTCCTCGATATAATCCATTTTGGTCGGGTCAGGCATATCACTTGGCGCATTGATCAGCTGCACGGAGCCATTGGTCATGATTGCTCTGAACTGTACTGAAGGCACTGTAGTGATCACGGTCATGTCAAACTCACGCTCCAAGCGCTCCTGCACGATCTCCATATGAAGCATGCCCAAGAATCCGCATCGGAATCCGAAGCCTAAGGCAGCTGAAGTTTCAGGTTCCCACACCAGAGAGGCATCGTTGAGCTGAAGCTTTTCCATGGAAGCGCGGAGCTCCTCAAATTCAGTGGTATCTACCGGATAAATCCCGGCAAATACCATTGGTTTCACGTTTTCGAAACCTTTGATCGCTTCCTTGCAAGGGTTTTTCACATGGGTGATCGTATCCCCTACCGCTACTTCTTTGGCTACTTTGATACCTGAAATCAAATAACCCACATTACCCGCGCTCATGGTCTGCTGAGGAATCTGATTGATTCCCAAAATGCCGATTTCGTCGGCATAGTATTCTTTGCCGGTGTTGACAAATTTGATTTTGTCACCCTTATTGATTGTTCCGTTGAAGATTCTGAAGATTACCTCCACGCCTCGGAATGAATTGAATTGCGAGTCAAAAATCATCGCTTGAAGCGGTGCATCCACATCTCCTTTGGGAGCCGGAATTCGCTCCACAACGGCATTCAGAATATCTTCGATACCGATGCCTTCTTTGCCGGAAGCCAAAATAATATCTTCCCGATCGCAACCGATCAGGTCAATTACCTCATCGGCACGTCCTTCGGGATCCGCACCCGGAAGATCGATTTTGTTCAACACCGGAATAATCTCCAGATCCTGACCCAATGCAAGATAGAGGTTGGAGATGGTCTGAGCTTCAATTCCTTGCGAAGCATCCACGATCAGAAGGGCACCCTCGCAGGCCGCGATGGAGCGGGAAACTTCATACGAAAAGTCCACGTGTCCCGGGGTATCGATCAGATTAAGGGTGTATTCCTCCCCTTTATAGGTATACTTCATCTGTATGGCGTGAGACTTGATGGTGATGCCCCGCTCACGTTCCAGATCCATATCGTCCAACACCTGGTTTTGCATTTCGCGATCAGAGATCGTGTTGGTAAACTGCAACAACCTATCCGCCAATGTACTCTTCCCATGATCGATATGGGCGATGATACAGAAATTTCTAATGTTTTTCATAAGCTCTTCGTGGCGCAAAAGTAGGAAAAAAGAAGCTTTGATTGACAGGGATTTTGAAATAGGACCTAATCGGGTTTACACTTTTTGTAATAAGATGGAAATACGATTGAAATACCTTTTGCTTCGCAAAATAAAAAACGCCTACGGCGAAATATGGGTACCCATCAAATTCACATTGATGGGTTGCGAAGCTTATTTCACCTCGCGCAGCGAGGTTTATTTCCACAGTATTTCAATTGTATTTCCATCGTTTTTCAACTCTTCCTTAACTTTACCCTCCAATCAACCCATTTCCCATGCAATCTGTTGCTGAAAATAAAAAATCCCAAAACATCGGAGAATACCTCATCTATATGTACCAGATGGAGGACTTGATTCGATCCTTTCAGGGAAATATGGAGGAAATCAGGCAGTATGTCATCTCTCATTATCCGGTTTCGGATTCAGAAAAAGTTCAGATTACTGCATGGTTTGAGGGGCTCTTGGATCGGATGAAAAGGGAGGAAATTCTAGAAAAAGGCCATCTCCAAGAACTAAACACAATTGTAAACCAACTGCTGCAATTACACTATCAATTGCTGAAAACAGATAAATCCTACTTCGAAACCTTTCACAAGGCAAAGCCCCATATCCTTGAATCCATCCTTGCAGCCAAAAGTGAAAATCCCGGTAATGAAATCCAAATCTGCCTCAATGGGGTCTATGGACTACTCCTTTGCCGATTGCTAGGCAAAAAAGTAAGCGAGGAGCAGCTTAAATCAGCTGAATCTTTTGGGGAGGTATTAAGTTTCCTCAACCTTGCCTACCAGCAAGATCTCATTTCCCGAAACTAGGAATTGATCCGCCAAGCCAAAAAATAATCTCTGGACAATTACCAGCTTTTTCTTCAGTGATTTGGGGTTTCCATCCCGACAACTTGTATTTTTAGGGAAGTCTATGATCCTGACACTATGGATTTTTACCGGCAAACCCCAGAGGAGCTATTTACCAAATTTGAGTCCAGTCCCCAAGGACTAAGCCAAAAAGAAGCGGAGCTGCGCTTGGAAAAATATGGTTCCAATTCTCTTCAGGAGAAAAAGAAGAAGCCCGCTTGGCTCTTATTTCTGGGTCAGTTCAAAGATTTCATGATACTCATTTTGGCTGCCGCGGCTCTCATCTCCGGCATAGTCGGGGATTTGACCGACAGCATTATCATTTTGGTAATCCTTGTCCTCAACGCCATCCTGGGGTTTGTTCAGGAATACCGTGCCGAAAAGGCGATGGAATCCCTGAAAAAAATGACCGAAACCCAAAGCAAGGCAAAGCGGGACGGACAGCTCCGTTCGTTACTTTCCTACGAATTGGTCCCGGGAGATATCATCGCTGTGGAAGCAGGAAATATGGTACCTGCGGATCTGAGGCTGATTGAAACTTTTTCGCTTAAAATTGATGAATCCTCCCTTACCGGAGAGTCGGTTCCCATCGACAAACAAACTAAAATTCCGGAAGGGGAAAAGCTCAATCCAGGTGACCAACTGAACATGGCTTTTAAGGGGACCTTGATCACCAATGGCCGGGCTTTAGGATTGGTAGTGGCAACCGGCATGACTACAGAGATCGGGAAAATTGCCAGCCTACTTCAGGAAAAAACTCCCCTGACCCCGCTTCAGCAACGGATGCATCGATTCGGTAAGGTTATTTCATACCTTATTTTGGGCATTTGTGCGGTATTGTTTGCGGCAGGTGTGGCCCGTGGGGAAGAGATTTTTTCAGTTTTGCTGCTGTCAGTGAGCCTGGCTGTAGCCGCGATTCCAGAAGCATTACCCGCCTTGATCACCATAGCCCTTTCCCTTGGTGCGGGGCGGTTGGCCAAGAAAAAGGCACTTGTAAGAAAACTTCCAGCCGTGGAAAGTCTGGGCTCTGTGACCTATATCTGCACAGACAAAACAGGAACCCTTACTCAGAATAAAATGACCGTGACGGAAGCAGAGGCTTTTCATCTCAGCCCTGTAACTGCCGATTATTCCAATCTCCAATTGGGACTGGGACTCTGTCACGATGTACATCTGGATAAGAAAGGAAACCCTGAGGGCGAATCGACCGAAGTAGCTCTGGTGGAGCGGATTCTTCAGGAATTGACAGCTAGCCAATACGAGGAATTGAGAAATAAATTTCCCAGGGTTGGTGAAATTCCATTTGATTCCAGCAGAAAGCGGATGAGTACCTTTCATCAAACGGATCAAGGTATATTGATGCTCTGCAAAGGTGCCCCTGAGTCGATTGCATCCCAACTTTCTGACCCATTGCTAGCCAAGCAACTTAGGGAAGGCTCGGAGGAATGGGCAAAGCGTGGCGAGCGGGTATTGGCCTTTGCCGGGAAACTGGTAAATCAACTTCCAGAGGAAAATGATTGGATTACCCTGGAAAATCACCTGGAATACTATGGAAAAGTAGGCATGATCGATCCCCCAAGGGAAGAAGTAAAAACTTCCATTTCGGAGTGCAGAACCGCTGGAATCAGGCCGGTCATGATCACGGGAGACCATCCGGCTACGGCAAAGGCCATCGCAGAATCCGTCGGAATTTGGAAACCAGGAGACGGAGTATTGACTGGCGCCCAATTGGCAGCGTTGTCCCAAGAGGAATTTGCAAAACAGGTTGAAAACATCAGCGTCTATGCCCGGGTGGCGCCTGAGCAAAAGCTATTGATTGTTCAAGCTCTTCAACAAAAAGGGCATTTCGCGGCCATGACCGGAGATGGTGTCAATGATGCGCCCTCCCTTAAGGCGGCTAATATCGGTGTGGCAATGGGAATTGCCGGAACGGATGTGAGCAAAGAAGCCGCTCATTTGATCCTACTGGACGACAACTTCTCTACCATAGTCAGAGCGGTTAAGGAAGGACGTCGAATCTATGACAACATCGTTAAGTTTATCAAATACATCATGACCTGCAATGGGGCAGAAATCTGGACAATAGGCTTAGCTCCATTTTTGGGATTTCCCAACCCCCTACTTCCCATCCATATCCTTTGGATCAATCTGGTAACGGATGGACTTCCCGCCCTCACCCTGGCGAGTGAACGCCCTGAACATGACATCATGAAAAGGCCTCCCCGCCCACCAAAGCAGAGTTTATTTGCCAATGGGGTTGGTTATCACATTATTTGGGTAGGCATGCTCATGGCAGCGGTAGCCCTGTTTACCCAATATTGGGCTATCCGTCAGGGCTGGCATTGGCAGACGATGGTGTTTTCGGTGCTTGCCTTTTCACAATTAGGGCATGTGATGGCCATAAGAAGTGACCATACCTTTCTCTATAGACAAGGCCTACTGACCAACAAACCACTTTTGATGTCTGTGGGGCTCACCTTCTTTCTCCAACTAGGCGTAATCTACCTCCCGTTTTTCAATGACCTGTTTCGTACAGAACCCCTTAATCTGCAAGAAATGGGCTTTTGCTGTGGAATGGCCTTATTGGTTTTCCATGCAGTTGAAATTGAAAAATGGGTCAGAAGCCGGTATTTGAAACCCAAACAAAAAAACAAATCCCTTTCTTAATTTATCCTAAAATGACCAGAATCAAATCCCTCTCTTCTTATTTCCAAAAAAATGGTGCAGGTTTTGAACTGGCATAACTGTTAAACCAACTTACTTATGAAAAACATCCTTGCAATGACGCTGGCTCTATTTTTAGCCATTCCTCTTTTTGCTCAACAAATCCAGCAAGTCCCTTTGATCGAAGTCGAAGGATACTCGGAGCGAAAAATCACCCCAGATGAAGCTGTTTTTTCCATTTCTCTGGAAGAAAAAAAGCTGAAGGTCAACGAGGCCGTCTCTACCCTGAATAAGAAGACCCAAGCACTCGCTGACTTGCTCAAAAAGGAGAAAATCCGTGATTACAAACTTGTGGCAGACAACTACGCAGTGGATGTAAATCGAATCTACCACAGCGGATCTGCAAAAGACAGTGGGTATGTCGCCCGTCAAAATCTCCGAATCATTACTACAGCGACTAACGAAGACCTTCAAAAAATCGTCGATGCGATCCAAAGAGCAGGAGACATGAGCTACAGCCTGAATTTTGGAATTTCGGAGTCCACCAGAAAATCACTGGAAAACACCCTCCTTACCGAAGCCCTCAAAGATGCCGAAGCCAAGGCGCTTTTGATTGGCAATACGTTGAGCATTCGCAATCTTCGGGTTTTCCATGTCACTATGGAACAAAACTTCCGCCCACAACCGGTCTATATGATGAATGCCAAAATGGACATGTCTGAATCTGCCGATATGCTGATTCAGACAGAGGATCAGACTTTGACCAAAAGGGTGTATGTGAAGTATACCTATTGAGGAAGCTTAGCTTTCCCGGTAGATTCTAAAATATCAGACTTGGCAGGTTTCTAAATCCTGCCAGGTCTTTTTTTTGATCAGCGGTTTCGGCTTTCATGCTGGAATTCAGGAAATTTCAAGTCAAAATTCCTTAAATCATGAAAATCACCCCCTGTTTAGTATCTATTGGACTTGGACTTCTTTTCTCCTGTACTGAAAAAGACCTGCTGATTGGTCAGACTGAAATCACCAAATGGCCCGATTCTAAAAAAGGTGCTATCTCTGTCACCTATGATGACGGCATCGTCAATCAATTCACCATTGCCAAGCCGATCATGGATAGCCTTGGCTTACCGGCCACGTTTTACATCATTACCGGCAAGGTCGAAGGATCAGGAAAAGGAAAATTTATTGGCCGAGATCCTAAGGAAATCATCGCTGAAACTGCCCGGATCAAAACTGACTCGAGTAATTTGTTTGAGCGGGCATCTTTAATTGCATTTACCGGAACAACCGAGGCTGAAGACTACCATGCGAGGATAGGAAGTCTTTTTGAACAAGGAAAAAAGCAGGAAGCCTATGCCCTGACAGACGAAGGCTATGCAAAAATCCGTGCAGGGAAAATGAAAAATACCAATGACGTGGTTTTTCACAATAACCGAGAAGACACTACTACATGGGAACAATACAAGTCTTATGCAGCCCAAGGCCATGAAATTGCTTCACATACGGTGACTCACCCTCGATTGGCAGTTTTGGACGAAGTCAACATGCGCTACGAGTTGGAGCAAAGCAAGGCGGACTTACTCCAATTTATAGGCCCCGAATCTATCTTTTCGGCAGAAGGGCCTTATGGCACCGAAAATGAAAGGGTAATGGAAATCGCCCATCAGGTATACCCGGCCCTTAGAAACCGAATGCCTGAAGAATGGCTGGAAGAAATTAACCGAGGCAGCAAAATGACTCCCGGGCAATCCAGCAAAGAATATGTACAATGGCAGCGTGGTCCATTGACCCGAATCGATATTACCCAAATGAAGGCTTGGGTAGATACTGTGTTGCACCACGACAATAATTGGTTGGTGTTGGTTTTTCACGGCATCGAAAATCTGGGGTGGGAACCCAAAACCAGAGGTGAATTGGTGGAATACTTCTCCTATATGAAAACCAATGAAAAGGATCTTTGGATTGCCACTTTTCGGGATGTCACCAAATACCTCAGGGAGCGAAAAGCCACTCAAATCCAGTCTACTGTGAAAAGTGGTGAAATCAGGCTCACGCTAAGCAGCGATTTGGACCCAGAAGTGTATACAGTTCCTTTAACTTTAAAAACCTACCTACCTAAAGACTGGAAAGCAGTCCAAATCACGCAAGGTTCTGCGCAAATCAGCCCACAGATTCAATCGGATGAAAAGGGGAATTTTGTGTTGTACAACATTTCAGCAAAGAGTAGAGAAGTTCAGTTGAAAAAAGGGTAATTAATTAAAATGAATATACAGAATCTTACCAGTAGCATTTCTAAAGGTCAGAAGACCAAGTTAACGCCATATTTTTGGAAATCTTCGGTCATCGGTCATCGGTCTTCCAGCCCAAAATCAGTGGAATATTCGTCAACTGGCAGAATAGCGTATAATCAGTTTAATTAAGCTGCATATCCGCTTTCTTACCAGAAAGTTAAGCGAGCTTAAAAGTTTTCTAGAAAAGGTTGAAATCTGGAATGCTTCGGTCTTCCGACCCAATAATCGAGGAGTATTTGGCTGGTGGTGTAATTGCGGACAATCCTATTAATCTAAATAAAAGACCTGTCAGGAATTGAAAACTGGCAGGTCTTTCATCTGTTTATAATTTGATTTTTAATGGCCAGATGGAATGCCCCGGATAATCATTCCCCTGTGTGAGAAGCATTTACTCATGGGCATTTCATGTGATTATAATTTGATTTTCATTTGCCACATGGAATCTCGCAAATCTTACAATCATTCCATTGTGTAACTTTTTAGTCATGCCTGTCTGCCTCAGGCAGGCTCGATTTCATCTTTTTACAAGATCATATTGCCCAACAGCACCACCACCCCAAAGGCCAAGGCTAGGGTAAAAACGGTGTAAGCCTGGCGAAGAACCTTGTATTTTCTGCTCAAAACTTTTCCCTGATAGTACAGGGACATAGTCATTTGGTCCTGAATTTCTTTCCTGGAGTGGAGTACACGATGAGTTTCTACCAGGTATTCTTCATAACTATAGAAGTCCGTGGCACCAAAAAAAAGCATGCTAAACTGAGTCTTTTCAGCTTTGTCCTTGGATTTACCCATGATTTTTGGCTTGGCTACTTGCACAGCCAAAAGGGTTGAGGTCATAATCAAACCCAAAAAGATCAGAATCGGCAGAAATACCACCGGCTGATGCATTTCCAATTGATTGGAAATTGAACCATAACTCACCAAGGCAATCAGCGAAGAGATCACCAAGGCATTGATGCTGATGATAATGTTGGCCTTGTTGTCGGCGATTTGCAAAAGGTTGCTATAATTTTGGAAAGCAACCCGATAAAAGGTCTGCCTTTCCCGTTCGGTTTTGTCTTTTTCCTTCTTGGTTTCTATTACTGGTTCTTCCATGGGCTGGGTTTTAATCATGGGAAATTACAGAATTATCGAACTTCTACCATCAATATCCAAAAAGCTGAATTTCAATGAAGCCAAATTTTTTATTAATCAACTTAAAAAAAAGACCATTATAATTAAAACGATGACCCTCTTATCGATTGGAATGAATGATTTTCAATACTTTAGACAGCTAATGTCACTTTTATGAATTCAAACCCCAGTTCAACTTCCTTTTCGGGAATAATTACTTTCCGATTTGCCTTCCTCTACTTTATTTTATTCTTCAATCCCTTGGGCTATTTCTCAGGGATTCCGGTCCTAGAATGGCTTCCCCAACTAGTCAGGTTACCTTTTGATGCACTGACTTTTTTTCTCAATGACCGACTTTTTCATATCAAGCCTGTTCTCAACCAGTTTGGCGGAGGTAGTGGAGACACTAGTTTTGGCTGGGCGCAGCAGTTTACATTTTTGATTTTGAGTGGGCTTGGAGCCTTGGTTTGGACAATAGCTGATCCCAAAAGCAAGTCCTATCCCAAACTTCATTACTGGCTTTGTATCCTGGTCAGGTTTACGCTGGCCGGTGTATCTTTTTCTTACGGTATACTCAAAGTCTTTGCCATGCAGATGCATTTCCCCAACATGAGTCAAATGGCAACTCCCTTGGGAGACTACCTTCCCATGCGGTTTTCTTGGATGTTTATCGGCTACAGCGCACCCTATCAGATTTTCTCCGGATTGGCTGAAGTGGCTGTGGGATTGTTGCTTTTTTGGAGAAAAACCGCACTTCTCGGGGCATTATTGGCTGTGGGTGTTTTCGCAAATGTTGTCATGCTCAACTACAGCTATGACATCCCGGTAAAAATCTATTCCAGCAATCTATTGATTGCCAGTATCTTTTTGGTATGGCAGGAGAGAAATCGGCTCATTTCTTTTTTCATCCAAAACTCTCCGACCGTCCCCTCTTTGCTTTTTGAAAAAGCCTATTCCATCAAATGGCAAAAAGCAACTCGAATCGTGAAGACTGCTTTCTTCCTCTTTACCTTTGGATTTACCCTAGCTGACACCTTTTCTTATTATCAAGATACCAAACAGCAAAACACCAAGGTTCTTGAACCAATTCGGCCCGGGATGTACCATGTGGAGCTGTTCGTAAAAAATGGGGACACCATTCCTGAAAGCCTCGCGGATTCACTTAGATGGAGGGATGTGATTTTTGATTACAATGGACAGGGAAGTTTCTCCGCACAGGATTCCAGCTTTCGCATGCGCTATGGCAGGGCGTATTTCAGCTATCAGCCAGACAGCTTGGGAAGCAAATTGGATTGGAAAATATCAGCTTTTGACAGGGAATCCTTGGTTTCATTTGCCATGCAGATACCCGAGGATGACCGGATTATTCTTAATGGACAAAAGGGAGTTGACTCCCTATATTTAGTTCTAAAAAAACTAAACCGCCACTTCCAAATTACAGAACGGCAATTTCACTGGATCAGTGAGAGCAATAGGTGAGAATCGAGAGGTTAGACGTTTGGCGCAAGAGATTAGAGACATTGGTTTTTTTAGCATCAAATGACTGGTAGCTAGAAGAAATCACTTAGTCTGTAAACCCAAGACTATTTACGCTAGTGGTAAAAATACGCTCCTTTGATTTCACCAGTTGTTTCTAAGCCACGCTATCCTCTAAAAACCCCTTGTTCCTTCAATGTTCTTAATGGTTTAAAACGCATCAAAACACCAGCAACCCGTGTTCGCGGAGGATTTCCCATACCTCTGATTCTACCAATTCCTCAAAGTCTCCCAGCTCCTTCTCATAATTCTCACGAATTGATTTGAGGGTATTCAGCTCCTCTGTGTAGCTCACCTTGGCCAGCAGCCAACACACCCACTCCCCGAGTTCGAGGGGAAGCTCAAGGGCAAAATCCTCCTTTTTCCCCGAGAATATCAACTCGCAAAATCCTTCCTCCACTTCCATCAATTCAGGCTGAGACCCGATCCAAAGAATGCGGCTTTGATCTTTGTAAGTCTGAGGAGCAGCATTTTCGATTTGCTGTTGGATGTATTTTTTGGGAATGCCAGTGACAGGCACCTTGAAGTCAAACCAGTTTTTCAAGGGGATATCGAAGCCCACGCCGTGCATGTAGTTGAAGAGCGACTTGCGAAGTCCTTCGGAAAAAAGTCCATGATCGACCCCGATCGGATCGACAAAATCCACCTCGTTGTTGGCAAAGGAACCCAAGGTGAGATCGGTTCGCTTCACGCCGAAAGCCCTCGGATCCAGCCCAACCGGACTGTGCTCGGTCATCGCAAACCGATGCCAAAAACCCGACTGCAAGACCCCGATCTCAAACAATTGCCTTACCATCTCCATAGAATCGATGGTCTCTTGCGCCGTCTGGGTCGGATAGCCATACATCAAGTAAGCATGGACCATAATGCCTGCGGCGGTAAAATGATTTGTCACCTGTGCCACTTGAGCTACGGTAACCCCTTTTTTGATCAAGGCCAACAGTCGGTCCGAAGCCACTTCCAAACCACCGGATACCGCAATGCAACCCGAAGCCCGAAGCAATCGACAAAGGTCTGCGGTGAAGCTGCTTTCGAAGCGGATATTGGTCCACCACACGACCACCAAGCCCCTTCGCAGAATCTCAATCGCCAAGTCCCGCATCAAAGCGGGGGGTGCGGCTTCATCCACAAAGTGAAATCCATTGGTGCCCGTCTGCTCCATGATTTCTTCGATCCGGTCACAAAGGATGGATGCATTGATGGGTTCGTAGCGACCGATGTAATCCAAAGAAATATCGCAAAAGGTACACTTCCCCCAGTAGCAGCCGTGTGCCAGCGTCAACTTGTTCCAGCGCCCGTCACTCCAAAGTCGGTGCATGGGATTGGCCACTTCGATCACCGAGAGGTAATCCCTCAGCGGCAGATCGCTGTAGTGGGGCGTGCCCACTTCCCGTTGCGGCAGATCTTTCACCGCCGAATTATTCATAAACTTCACCTGCCCGTCGATGCGGACAAAGGTTCGCTTCAGTTCGGTAATGGGCCTTTTTCCCTCCAAGTAATCCAGCAACAACTGAATCGGAGCCTCTCCGTCGTCCAGCGTGATAAAATCCACGTAGTCAAATACCCGAGGCTCTTTCAGGGAGCGGAGTTCGGTATTGGGGAAGCCTCCTCCCATCCAAACCTGGATGTGGGGATGATGCTTTTTCAGGTATTGTCCGCATTTGAGTGCGCCGTAGAGGTTGCCGGGAAAAGGAACTGAAAAAGCGACAGACTCGGGTTGGTAGGCTTGGATTTTTTCTTCGAGGAGTTCCAAAAGAAACCCGTCGATCAGGCTTAGCGGCTGCTTTAGTGCCTCCTCCATTTCGTCAAAAGACTTGGCCGACATGCCCAAGCGCTCCGCATAACGGCTAAAGCCAAAATGTGGATCCACGGCCTCCATGATCAGATCACCGATATCTTCCAGGTAAAGCGTGGCAAAATAACGCGCCTTGTCCCGCACGCCCAAAGTGCCAAAAGCCCACTCCAGATCATCCAATTGCTCAAAGCGGCTGGCTTCGGGTAGAAAATTGCCTTCGGAAATATGGTAAGCCAGAGTTGGATTTTTATCCTGCAGAAAGTCAATCACCGGACCGATGGTCTGCAGGTAGCTCGCCTTCATCCGGAGAATGCGGGCAGAGTTGTCCGAGAGTTCCTCGGCCTTTTGCGAAGCGATGTCAAAAACTTGTGTGAGTCCCTTTTTGGAGAAAAGCTTCAGGATCACCTCAATGCCCAAATCGGCCTGTCGGGAAGGTGCGCTCAGGGTATTCAAAAAACCCTTGAGATAAGCCGTCGCCGGATAGGGCGTGTTGAGTTGGGTAAATGGCGGGGTGATGAGAAGGACTTTGGTAGACAAGGGATCGAAGGTTAGACGCTTCAAAGGTCGTAAAGAATGTCGAAAGATTGATAAATTGCCACGAAGACACCAAGGCCCAAAAAAAAATTTACCTGAAGTTTAATGCTCACTGATAGCTCAGGTGTACACAGAAAATTCATGACCAACTATAATCATCTGTGTCATCTGAGAGAGAATAAAAAAATCATTTGTGTCTTATCGCCTTAGTGGCCCAATTCTTTATTCTTAAAAGCGATATTTGTAGGCATGAGCAATAATGACATCCTCCGGACCCTGAGATATACCTTTCACTTTCACGACCACAAAATGTCCGAGATTTTCGGGTTTGGCGGGGTGAATCTCTTCGCGGAGGAAGTCGCCCTTTGGCTCAAGAAAGAAGACGATCCCGACTTCAAAAAGCTCTACGACAAGGATCTTGCGGCTTTTCTCAACGGATTCATTATCCTGAATCGCGGTCTGAAAGGTGAAGAAGTACCTGTGCCCGAAAAGACGCTCAACAACAACCTGATCCTACGCAAACTCCGCATCGCACTCAACTACAAGGACGAGGACATGCTTTCTATTTTTGCGCTGCGTGGATTCCGAATCAGTAAGCACGAGCTCAGCGCCTTTTTCAGGAACCCAAACCAACCCCAATACCGGGAATGCAAAGACCAGGTACTTCGCAATTTCCTGATGGGTTTGCAGATGAAATACCGGCCGAAAGAGGACTGACCCCCACTCTTTACTTTGAATCTGATAGCTCCAATCTTTCGACTTGTGCTTTTCTGTATACTGTCTTAAGGCTGCTACTTCACCTCAAACCTGCATGGAGAAGGCAGGAGAGCATATAATTTTAAAGTGACAGCAGAGACACGGAGGCCACAGCCAATATCAATTTTTCCAAAGTTTGGCATCGAAAAAGCCTTCCCTTTACACCAACTTATACTCCCTAGCCACTTTGAGGAGTTGTTGGGTGGTGTTGACCTCCAGCTTTTGCATTAGGTTTTTTCGGTGCGTTTCGATGGTAAAAGGACTTAAACACAACTTATCTGCAATGGCCGGGCCCGAGTGACCTTCATACAGCAGCACGAGGATTTCTTTTTCCCTACGGGTGAGCATGGGAAATTTTTGCATCGCCTCCCGCACAGATTGGAATTGTTCGAGGATTTTTTGGTTGGCCGCCTTGCTCAAAAAAATCTTCCCCTGCTTCACTTCATTCAGCGCCTGAATCAATTCCTCCCGCTCCATATTTTTCAGTAGGTAGCCATTTGCACCATTGCTGAGGAGTTGGGTGATGATACCCGCTTCGTTGGTTGAGGTGAGTCCAATAATTTTCACCTGCTTGTGATTCTTTCGGATCTGCACGCAGAGCTCCAGTCCGTCAATATCAGGCAGGTTGATATCAAGCAAAATGAAGTCCGGAGAATGGGTCTCCAGGTAGGCAAGAGCTTCCTTTCCGCTTTTGCATACCGCGGCAAGACTTACGTCCTCCATATCTTTTACCATCATGGAAATACCATCTCCTACGAGTGGATGATCATCAATAACAAGAATTGATCGCATAACCAGTTAACCTTAACCCTGAACATACAAAATACTCCCCATTATTCCTGAATCAGAAAATCCATCATCACGGTAGTCCCCACCTCTTTTTGGGAATCGATGGACAGTTTCCCGTTGAGGTAGTTGACCCGGTTCTCGACCGAACTTAGGCCGGAGTGGATTTTACCATCCGATTCGGCGGTATTGAATCCCTTGCCGTTGTCCTCCACGGTGACGGAAAGTCGGTTGCCATCCCGGTTGAATTGGATGATGGCCTGTGTAGCTCCGGAGTGCTTGATGATGTTATTCAGCAATTCCTGAATGATCCGGAACAGCATCACTTCGGTAGATGAACTCAGACGGGTGTCCATCCCGTAAGCCTGCAAGGAAACTTGCAGAAGCTTACCAGCACTGATGCTGTGACAGAGATCTTGAATGGCCTGCACCAAGCCCAACTTGATCAGTACTTCCGGCATCATGTTATGGGCAATACGTCTGACCTCCTCAGAGGCAGTATTGACCATTTCATAACTTTTAGCGAAGAGCGGATCCTGTTTCAATACAGGCTGCTCATGCTGAAGTGTACTGAAGTGCATTTTGATCGTGGAAAAAAGTCCACCCAGTCCATCGTGTAAGTCTTTGGCGATGCGAGTACGTTCCGTTTCCTGTCCATTGACCATGGATTGGAGGGAGACAACTTGCTGCTGCTGTTCGAGAAAGCGGATTTGCTTTTGCTGCAAGGATTTATCTTTCTCTGAGATGATGTGCTTTTGCCTGCTAACTCTGTAAAGGAATCCAAAAATTGACACCAAAATAACTGCGAGCAATCCAGTGATGATCAAAGCCCTATTTCTTCGTACAACAGTAAGTTCATTTTGAGTATTGGACAATTCAAGTTCTGAGATCTGCTTTTCCTTTTTATTGTTTTCAAATGAGGCCTCGAGGAAAGAGGCGTATTGCCTGGTTTTGGAAACCAGAATACTGTCGTTGAGCTTTGCGTATTCATTGCTATACTCAAATGCCTTTTCGAAATCCTTCATTTCTGAATAATAAAGACTCATAGGCAAACAAGCCCTGTAGTACACATCCATGGTATTGGATTCTTTCGCAAGAATCATCGCTTCATTGAGATATTGAAAAGCTTTTTTCAAGTCACGTTTTTTGAGATATGCTCTACCCAATGAAAGACTGATATAGGCCGGTTGAAAATTCTTCTTTAGGGAAATCTTTATTCCTGTTTCATAATTGGAAATAGCTTCATCATAATCTTCTGTTTTTTCATAGTAATACCCCAAGGTGTAATAGCCATCAGCCGCAAAAGCAACATTGGTGGTGGTTTCCAAAAAAGATTTTAAGAATGGAATGTATTGAGCTGCCTCGGTCGACTGATCAATTCCGAGATAAGCAATAATCAAATGATTGTAGGCAAAGGCTATTTGTAGACTGTCGTTGAGAGGCTTTATTTTTTCCAAAATTTCAAGACTAAGTTTGATACTCCTATCATAACTTTCTATCTCACCCAAAGTAGCGATTAGGTTTTGATAGGCTTGAATTTCCCTTTTCAGGTCATTAGTCAATCGAAAATATTCACAGGCTTTGGAAAAATAGTGTGAAGCTTTAAACATATCACTCTGCATGTAATGCCAACTACCCCAGCCATTACTGATCTTACCTAGTAATTCATAATTCTTTTCTCGCTCTGCGATCTGTTCTGCCTCTTTGAATCTTTCCGCTGCTTCTTTGTAATTTCCGTGGTCTAGGTATACAAAACCCAAGATGTAAGCTATTTTGGAAGTACCTGAGGTGTATCCGATCTTTTTGCTTAGCGCCAAACCTTCCAACCCGTATGTGATCGCTCGATCGAGGTCATAGTAACTCACATTATTACAGATCTCAATTAACAAATCGACCTTGGCAGCATCTCCCTTTTGTCTGGACAACTCATTCAAAAGGCTATCAGCAAGCTGTTCGGGACTTTGCGCCAAAACCGTGCGGCTGCAAAAAACAAGGAGTAAGATCAAGCCAAAATGACCAATTCGTTTATAGATACCTTCGAGTGCTACCATTTTAAAATTAAAGAGAGATAGAAATATTCTTCAAGCATTATAATTACTAATCAGTAATCAGAAAATCCATCATCACGGTGGTTCCCACTTCTTTTTGGGAGTCGATGGACATTTTCCCGTTGAGATAACTCACCCGGTTCTCGACCGAACTCAGACCGGAGTGGATTTTACCGTCCGATTCGGCGGTATTGAATCCCTTGCCGTTGTCCTCCACGGTGACCGATAGACGGTTGCCTTCCCGATTGAATTGGATGATGGCCTGCGTGGCTCCGGAGTGCTTGATAATGTTATTCAGCAATTCCTGAATGATCCGGAAGAGCATCACTTCCGTGGATGAACTCAGACGGGCATCCATCCCATAGGCCTGTAGGGAGACCTGAAGGAGCTTGCCCGCGCTAATGCTGTGGCAGAGATCTTGGGTGGCCTGCACCAAGCCCAGTTTGATCAGTACTTCCGGCATCATGTTATGGGCAATACGTCGGACCTCCTCAGAGGCAGTATTGACCATTTCATAACTTTTGGCGAATAAAGGCTCTGTTTTAAGGCTAGGCTGCTCATGCTGCAGGGTACTGAAGTGCATTTTGATCGTGGAAAAAAGACCTCCCAACCCATCGTGAAGGTCCTTGGCGATGCGGGTGCGTTCGGTTTCCTGTCCATTGACCATGGATTGAAGGGAGACGACTTGCTGTTGATGCTCTAAAAATTTGATTTGCTCCACTTGAAGCTTCTGGTCTTTTTCGGC
This sequence comes from Algoriphagus aquaeductus, assembly GCF_003253485.1. GTDB lineage: Bacteria > Bacteroidota > Bacteroidia > Cytophagales > Cyclobacteriaceae > Algoriphagus > Algoriphagus aquaeductus. Next base: position 64,227 of record NZ_QKTX01000013.1, read on the forward strand.
GATGATTTGTCGCTGCTTGGCGTTGCGGTAAAGAAGACCCAACACCAACAAAAGCAAAGTGCCACCTATGCTCAGCCCCAGTAACACTCTATTGCGTTGTTGGACTTCTAACTCTCTTGCTGCATTCAATTCATTCAATTTGGAGATTTCCTCTTCTTTCTTTTGGGTCTGGTACTTGGCTTCCAGGAAGTTTAGCTCTTTCAATTTTTCGGCAGACAAAATGCTGTCACTGAGATGAATGGCCACTTGAGCGAAATAAAGCCCCTCTTTTTCAAGCTTACTCTTGGCATAAATTTTTACCAACAGCTTGGCCGACTTCAGGGAAAATTCTTCCATATCCAAGGCCCTTCCCTGTTCAAAAGCCTGTTTCAAAACAGGAATGGCTTGGTCGTAAAGGTGAAGGGAATCCAAGGCAGTTCCGATATTATATTTTGCCTCCACCACAGAATAATCCGACTCGGCGTCAAGAGAGGACTTCAAATGCAACTGAAATTGAGCCAAGGCCTTTCGGTAATCCTGAGTCACCGTCATTTCGTACAAACCGGATTGCTCGTGAAACTGTATGCGTAAATCCTGCATCTGCCCTTCGTTGAGGTTGAAGGTTTGAAAGCCATTTTCAACCACCTCCAAGGTTTGACGAGCCTCTTCTCCTCTTCCTGTGTTCAGTTGGCTTTGAAACAATTCGTAGTAATACGGCACTTTAAGCACATCGCTCATCTCACTCAACATGGGAGTAATTCGTTGGATGTATTCATAAGCTTTGTCATGGAGCTTAAGCTGCCGATAGACACTCGCGATGTTGACATACAGCGTGGATTTGCTATTTGCGTTGTGCGGAAGCTCCTCGACCAGTTCAAGGCCTTTCAGGTAATATTCCAAAGCGCCCAAAAAGTCCCCGTTGAAATAGTGTATCCCTGCCAGATTATTGGTCGATCTCATGATCGCATCTCCTCTGGCGTCCAGATCGAGGATTTCCTGAGCCACCACTTGCATGCGATTGAGATTTTCAATGGCACCTGCCCAGTCGTTTTGTAGATACAGGTGATTGCTCAGGATCAAATGATAGCGGGTAAGTTCTTTCAGTAGACGTTTGGACTTTGCCAGGTCATAGGCTTGTTGCAAAACTTCCAATCCCTCTGGCACTTCATTTTTATGCCGGATCAGGTAATTGGCATAATCCAGCATGGCAGCTACCCTGAGTGTATCTTCCTTGGCAGTGTCTATGACCTTACGGACACTGTCCTCTTTGAATCGCTGCCCATACACCTGAAAAACCGAAAGAAAACTAATCAATAACACCAAAAAGCCGATCTTTTGTCTCATTCGTTTGACAGGGTTAAAAGTTTAATTAAGGTAAAAGTTATCCTAAGCAATGGGTCCCTGAGGCAGTGATTTTGGTATAAAAAACCAGACTGTTCAGGCTAACTGTTCTACCAAGAAAATCAAATTAATCCTGAACTCCACTACCTGAATTCAGGTATTTTTTATCCCTGACAACCACTGGATTAAGGGATTGTCAAGGGCTGGCCTGTCCTTTAGTTTTAGGGGTGATTTCAACTCCTCAAAACCTTACAAGCATGGGCAAGCAAACATTCGCCGGACTGATATTTTTCATTTTAACCCTGATGGGTTCAGAGCTTCTGGCCCAGGGACTAAACGACTACCGATCTATCGCCTCAACCAACTGGGCCAACGCCTCCACATGGGAGCGATTTGACGGCACCAATTGGGTCGCAGCAGCTGTGCCGCCTGGCAGTGGAGACGGGGTCATTACGATCCGATCCACTTTCACAGTCACCGTAGCGGCTATTGTCACGGCAGACCAAGTAGTGGTGGAATCAGGGGGAACTCTCATTTTAAACAGTACTCTGAACCTAAATGATGGTGCTGGCATTGACCTTTTGGTTCAAGGTAACATGAATTGGAGTTCGGGAACGCTTGGAGGGCCTGGAGTTTTGGAGATAGCAAGTGGAGGAACACTGACTTTTACTTCCACATCTTCAAAATTTGTAGGAGCCTCCATCACCAACAATGGAACCATTGAGTGGCAAGACGGTAATGTGAGTTACAATACATCCTCCCCGCTGGTCAATAATAGCATACTGAATATCAGTGGAAATAATCAGATGAGCTCCAACAGCGGCACTTTTAACCTGACCAATACCGGAACGATCACCAAAACCAGCGCTGGGACTACCATATTCAATTCGGGGGGCAGTTTTAATAACAGCGGCACCATTAACCTCAACAATGGGCTTTTGCGAAGCCAAAGTTTTGCCTTCACCAATACCGGGAATCTGACCCTTTCCGGAGGAAATTTTGAGCTACTCGGAGGATCTTTTAGCCATAATACCGGATCTGTTATTTCGGGTACGGGCAACTTCACCAATGCAGGAGGTGATTTGATTTTGACCAGTGATTTGGTATTCCCTTCGACACTTATTTATAGCCACCAACTGGGCATTACGGGGAACCCAAGGATAAGTGGTGCAGGAAATTTGACTATCAATAATGATTTCACCATCCTAGGGACAATCTCCGGGGCAGGGTCTTTGAGCATCAATGCAAATACAACCTGGACTTCAGGATCTATGGGAAGGGTCTTCACCAATCAGGCAAGCAGAACCCTTACCATTGTCGGAGATTCCCAGTCTTTATTTCTGGGGGCAGGTGGTTCGCTGACCAATAACGGCACCCTCAACTGGCAAAGCGGGAATATCGCTTTCAACTCTTCTTCTCCACTGGTCAACAACGGGACGCTGAACATCAGCGGAAATAATCAGATGAGCTCCAACAGCGGCACTTTTAACCTGACCAATACCGGAACGATCACCAAAACTAGCACTGGGACTACCTTATTCAATTCGGGGGGCAGTTTTAGTAACAGCGGAACCATCAACCTCAACAATGGACTTTTGCGAAGCCAAAATTTAACCGTTACCCAAACTGGGAATCTCACCTTTACCGGAGGAAGTTTTGAGCTACTCGGGGGATCTTTTAGCCATAATTCCGGATCTGTTATTTCGGGTACTGGCAACTTCACCAATACCGGAGGAGATTTAAGATTGAACATTGACCAAGTATTTCCTTCTACGCTAATTTTTGCAGATGGCCCTGCCACTTCGATAAACCCAACCATTAGTGGTACAGGCAATTTGACGATCAACAACGATTTCGAGATCAGAGGAACAATTACGGGGTCAGGAACCTTGACCATCAATGCAAACACTTCTTGGACTTCAGGGTCTATGGGAAGGGTCTTCACCAATCAGGCAAACAGAACCCTCACCATTAATGGAGGATCTCAATCTTTGTTTTTAGGAGCCGGAGGATCTCTGACCAATAACGGCACCCTCAACTGGCAGGGCGGGAATATCGCTTTCAATTCTTCTTCTCCGTTGGTCAACAACAACATCATGAACATCAGCGGAAATAATCAGATGAGCACCAACAGCGGCACCTTTAACCTGACCAATTCCGGAACGATTACCAAAACAAGCACAGGGACCACTACTTTCTCATCTGGGGGAAGTTTTGCCAATAGCGGAACGATTAAAGGGCTAGGCACTTTCAACTTAAATATCCCGACTAACAATACCGGAATCATCGCTCCCGGCCTTTCGCCGGGAATTCTTACGTTGAATACCCAACAGCCTTTTGGCGCCAATAGCACCCTGCAGATAGAAATCGAAGGAAATGCAGGTGCAGGGGTAGCAAATGGCCACGACCAAGTTCAGCGTGCAGGCAATCTCACATTAGCAGGAACTTTGACTGTGGCTGAAACAGGTGCTGTACCTGATGGGGATTATGTGATCGTTTCATTAACCAGCGGAAACATCACGGGAACATTTTCAACTACCAACCTCCCTGCAAGCTATACGGTCGTATATAACAGCACGAATGTAGTGCTCAGAAAAGCAGTTCAGCAGCCAAGCCAATACCGGTCAATCCTATCAGGAGATTGGACAACACCTTCTACCTGGGAGAGATTTAATGGAACTAACTGGGTGCCGGCCACGGTGTCACCTACCAGCGAAGATGGTCAAATTACGATCAGAAGCCCGCATAACGTGACACTTGCCGTTGCTTTCTCGAGCATTTCAGTTGATGAGGTGCTCGTAGAATCCGGTGCCACTATCACCAACAGCAGCGCCAACGGCCAAGGATTTATTATTAATAATGGTGTTGCGGAGCATGATATGGTCATAGAAGGGAACCTCGTCATTACTTCAGGCACTCTCAGCGGGGCAGGCACCTTGCTGGTAAAAGGCACTATGTCTTGGAACACGGCATTCAATGCGGTGGGAAATGATATTTCAGCACCCACGATTATTTCGTCAACTGGGGTAGTAAACACCGGGGGAAGCTATGTAATTCTGAATGGCCCGATGACCAACAACGGAACATTTAATTTGAGTAATGGTGCACTAGGATTCAGGCCAAACGGAGCTTTTACCAATCATGGGACTTTTAACATCACCCATACTGCCACAGATTTTGGATTTCAGGGTACAGCTCCAGGCTTTTTCAACAGCACTACTGGAGTCATCACCAAATCCAGCAGCGGAAATTTTACCGTTGGAACCAACAGTTTTAACAATTCTGGAACGCTAAACATCAATGCAGGTACATGGCTTATAAACAGTGGAGTAACTTTCGAAAATACGGGAAGTATTACCCTTAGCAATAATTCTTTATTTCACAATTCAGGTGGTTCGGTCCAGCTCAATTCCGGCACGTCGTTCAGCGGGACAGGAATCTATCGCCAACAAGGAGGTAGTTCTAGCTTCAACACAGTAGTTAGTTTTCCCTCAACCCTTGCTTTGGAATTTTTAACAGGAGCTATGAATGGCTCCGGGTCACTAACCGTCAACGGGGTCATGAATTGGAATTCAGGGTTTGGTTCGCATAGCTTCTTGATCCCAACTACGATTTCCAATACCGGAACACTCAACATTGGTGGCTCTTATGCGGTGCTGGGTTCTTCACTTACCAATAATGGTACAGCTAATCTTACAAGCGGGGTATTGGGATTTGGAACAAACGGAGGATTTTCCAACAATGGGGCATTCAACATTACCAATACTGCTACTGATTTTGGATTTCAGGGCTCTGGTCCGGGCTTTATCAACAATAGTACCGGCGTAGTAACCAAGTCCAACGAAGGCAGCTTTACTATAGGAGTGCTTAGCTCCAATAGTGGTCTCATAAAAGGAATTGGGACTTTGCAGCTCAATACCACTTTCACCAATACCGGTAAGATTAATCCCGGACTATCGCCCGGAATTTTGGTCTTGAATGGAACACAACCTCTTTCAGCATCAAGCACACTTGAGATTGAAATCGAAGGAAACGCCGGTGCTGGTCTAGCTAATGGCCACGACCAAGTTCAGCGTGCAGGCAATCTCACATTAGCAGGAACTTTGACTGTGGCTGAAACAGGTTCCGTGCCTGATGGTGATTACACCATTATTCTAACCACAACCGGAAGTATTACGGGAACCTTTACCACCACCAATCTCCCTGCTAATTATACAGTAGTTTATAATTCCAACTCTGTGGTAATTCGAAAAGCTCAGCCTGTGGTCAATGTGACTTTGTCAGGAGCGCTATCGGGCAATTTCACCACCTTGGCGGCTGCTTTTCAAGCGATCAACTCCAACAGCGGAAGCGGTGATGTGACCGTAACCATTCGTGCCAATACCACTGAAACCTCGCAAGCGGTCTTACTTCAAACCAACTACACGGTTACCGTAGTACCTGAAGGAAACAGAACCGTCTCCGGCAATCTAAGCACCCCACTTGTGTTACTAAACGGAGCGGATAATGTGACGATCGACGGATTGAGTTTTGATGGAAACAACCGCCTGACGATCAGGAACACCAATACCAACGCAGATGCAAATGCCGTACGGATTTTTGGTTCTGCCAACAACAACACGGTCAAAAGATGTACGCTGGAAGGTAGCGGAGTAGGCATCAACTTCTTTACAGGAATCATAGCCTTGAGTAGCAGCAATGCCGACTTTTCAGAGAACAATACGATTGACAACAACTTGATCCGACCTGCAAGTAGCAGTGGGGCAAGCAATGGAATTATGGTCAGCACATTGAATTCGACCAACACCGGGAAAATTGTCAATGCGAGAATTACCAATAATCGAATTGAAAATGTTTTCATCAACAACGTCAACGACGTCAACCATGGGATCGTAGCAGGTTTTAACGTGGATAATATTACTATCCAGGGAAACTCTGTTTACAACACAGCAACCTTCTCCAATACCCGAAATAATTCCTTCTATTACGGCATTAGAATCACCAACAGTTCCGGTGGAACTGGGTCAGGTTCTATCGTAAGCGATAATTTTATTGGAGGTACTGAACCTGAAGCCAAAGGAGGTAAAATGGTGATTTCTTCTTCGGCAAACAGTCTCAATTTTTCAGGAATATTAATAAATGATAATACCAACGCCCCCAATAAAGTAACCGGAAACGTGGTTAAAAATATAGATTTGGATATTGCAAATCCTTCTTCCAGTCAAATTAGCCCCTTTATTGGAATAAGAACCTTAACAGGAATTATTCAAGAATACCATCATAATTCTGTAGGGGATTCATTAGTCAATAATTCGATTCTATTGACGATGAGACCAGCTTCCACTGGAACAATCTCAAGCTTCGGACATGTAATTCAGGTTCCTGTGGCTACGGAAATAGCAAATAATTTTACGGGAGGACTCACCATTATCACTCATCCAATCGCTGGCAGTACCGTGGCACCAGGTTTCTACTCTTTCAGCATTAATGGTAACCATCCGACGTTTACGCTTAGAAAAAATAAGATCGGTTCGGATTTAGAAGGAAGCATCACTGTCGTTTCTAATACAGCAGGAAGCTTCATATTCAGGGGATTATTTACACAAAGCAGCAACATAAATCCAACATCGGTTTTGGACCAAAATACCATTCAAAATATCCAAACTACAAACCGGATGGATTTGTCGGCAATCTCTTATACTAACAACACCTCCTCCGCTTCTCCCAACGTCTCCATCACAAACAATAAGATTCAGAAAATCAGAGTTTCCGGTACTGGTGGAGGACTGTCTGGAATTTTCTTTAATTCTAATGGATCTATAACTAACCTAAGTCAGACTTTACAAATCAGCGGTAATCAGCTCAGTGATTTGGAAGGGGTTTCTGGAACTGGTCTAATTCTCTCGGGTATCCAAGTACAAAACTTATCTACCGATGTCAACCGAATAAAAGGAAGTGTCAAAGGCAATACGGTGAGCACCCTGAACAACTTCTCGGGAGGTTCAACCGGATTAAGCAGAGGTATTTCGATCATTCATGATATCTCCCTTGGCGATAGCTTAGTGATTGCTGAAAACCTTATTGAAAAGATTTCTTCCGCTACGGAGTTTGTTACAACCACCAACTCAGGAACAAGTATGGGGCTCTCCTATGGCACCCTTAATTCAGGTACAAATGGTTTTGCCATCCTAAGAGATAATACAGTTAGAGAAATTTCCACAACCTCAACGGCCAATCTTGACCTGACTGCCTTCGGAATTTCTTTGTTTGGAAATAATATTCTGGTGGAGAGAAACAAAGTGTTCCAATTGACTAATGCAGCCACTTCAGCAAGCGGGAGAATTGTGGGAATTTTTATCCGAAGCAGATCTAATGATGCTGGTACGGGCAGGGTTCAAAATAATATGGTTGCACTCAGCCCAACTACCTCCGTGCGAACCATGGGAATTCAACTGGCAGATGGGTTAATCAATACACAGGTGTACCACAACTCTATTTTGTTGGAAGGCAATTCTCCGACCTCTAGCTATGGATTGTTCAAAAGTGCGACCGCTAAAGTGGATCTGAAAAACACGATCCTTTACAATGCCTTCCAAGGGAGTGGCACCGCTTACAGCTTAGGTCTTGAAACCAACACCACAGGCTACACCGGAAATAACAACTACTTGGTCAGCCCAGCAGCTGCTTCTTTGGCAGAAATAGGCGGAGCAGCACAAACCTTGACTTCCTGGAGATCCTCCACCTCACAAGATTCGGACAGTAGAGAGGCAGAAAGTGGTATTACCACGATTTCTGAAAATCTCTTCACCGATAAATCAGTCGCTGACCTCTTAATCAAAGTAGAAAACATAGGAGAAGCCTCCAGAATTTCTGATAAAGGAATAGCTATTCCTACGGTTACAAATGACTTCCAAGGTGAAGCAAGAAATGCCACGACTCCAGACATTGGAGCGGATGAATTTGAACTGACAGGTGTTTGCGTACCCGAAGTCAGCATTGCTGCAAATCCAGGTAACGAAGTCTGTGAAGGAACCAGCGTCACCTTCACCGCCACTCCGGTCAACGGAGGAGATGCGCCAGTTTACCAGTGGAAATTGAACGGAAACAATGTGGGTACCAACGCTCCTACCTATACCAATGCGGCCTTGGCCAATGGCGATCAGGTGTCTGTGGTGATGACTTCCTCTGCAGCTTGTGCAAGTCCGACCTCGGCCACTTCGAACACAGTAACCATGACCGTGACCAGCACTTTGGTTCCATCCGTCAGTATCGCAGCCAATCCGGGTAACCAGATTTGTACCGGAACCAGCGTCACCTTCACCGCCACTCCGGT